>NZ_FRBH01000001.1 GCF_900142565.1 Chishuiella changwenlii | reverse complement strand
AGATTAAATGTTTAATATCAAGATGTTTAAATTATAAGGATAATGGTTAAGTAAAACACACCAATTTTTTAAAATTATAAAATAAGTTGATTGTATAAATTAAAAAGATGTTCAAAATGAATTATTATACTTAATTATTTTCCTAAAAATTGGGAAGCCTTCATTGTTTTTTTAAAATTTCAAAAATATATCTAATCATAGATGGAATGTATTCCATAAAATAATATGTTACTAGAAATACAATTATTGCTAAAATAAATCTTTTAATATCTTGTTGTTCCTCTATATCCATCAGTAAGCGCCTCTCTAATATCTCCTACGTTTTCCCAAGCAGCAACAAGAAAAGCAGGACCAATCCAACCTCCCTCAACATTAACTTGTTCTTGACTACGTATAATTTTACACAACTACGCGAATATTCTTTAATATTTGATATTATTTATAATAGCCAAAAAATCTCTGTGTATCAAATACACAGAGATTTTTAACTATTCGTTAGATATTAATTTTTAGTGAATGAAACTTCCTCCAAATGCAACCGTTACATCTTTATTGAATCTGTCTCCTACATTTAAACCATTACCTATATGATTTGTAACAGCTGAAGTAAGTCCAGCAAGAAGAGTTCCTATTCCCCAAACTGCAAAGATTGCTTCTCCCCCCTCAGTTTTAACTTGTTCTTGAATAGTTAATTCTTGTAAATTTAAATTTTCTAAATTTTTCATTTTTAATAATTTTAGATTGTTTTAATGAAGCCGTTTTTCAACTTCTTTAACGAAATTATTCAAGTTATTTTTCTTTAACAAGAATTAAGTACTTAAGATCGGTTATTTTTAAATTAAACTATTAATTAATTAATAATAAAGGTGTTATATGTGTTAAATAATTGTTATGTGTTAAATGTTATAAATAGATAACTGATAGTTTTTAGATTATAATCTAGAGGGAAAGGATAAGTAGCTTTTTCAAAAATTTTACATATATATCACCAAGCTAGAAATTTAAAAACTGCTAGTTGGTAATTAATTCTTTATTATAATTAAAGTTATATATTTTGAATTTTTAGAATACATGGCATATATAAAAAAAGCGTCTCATTTGAGACGCTTTTTTTATTGTTATTTCTGAACCAAGATTAAATATTCCCAAGGTTTTAATTTAAGTTTTGTTTTTGGATCTAATTTTACTTCTTTATTGTTCATAAAGTTTTTGTAAATACCAGAAACAGGAACAGTCACTTCTTTTTCTGCTTTCGTTAAGTTAGCAATAAAATAAGCTTCTGTAGCATTCTTTTTACGTTTAAAAGCTAGAACAGATTTATCATCAGATGTTTTAAGACGCTCATAAGAACCAGCTTTTTTAGCTCCGTTAAAAGCTTCGTTTGTAATTTTTAATTCACCTAATTTCTCATAAACACCACGCATTTTTGCATTTGGATTACGATCTATAGAATCTTTTACAAAGAACTTTAAACGACGATTAAAATCTTCTTCTTGTCCGTTATAAATTAAAGGAATTCCAGGTAATGCATAAGATAAAGCGGCAAATGTTTCTACAGCATCTCCCATTCTTTCGTATTCAGAACCTGACCAAGAGTTTTCATCATGATTAGATGTAAAAATCATTTTATAATCATCTGCTTGCCATTTCTTAGGAATAGAATCCATATACGTGTCAATAGCAGAAACATTCTTTTTACCTTTTGCAACATCATTCATAATATGGTGCAATTCCCAAGCATAAGCTGCATCAAGAGCATTTACTAATAAATCTGCATTTTCTGTTTCTCCTAACATGAAAATCTCACGACCATTTGCTAACTGAGGTTTTGCTTCTTCCCAGAAATCTGTCGGAACTTCATGTGCCATATCACAACGGAATCCATCGATTTTAAAATCATCTAACCAATATTTCATGTCAGCAATCATTTGCTTACGCATTTCTTTATTGTTAAAGTCTAGCGCAACAACATCTGTCCAATCATATGGAGATTGTAATTTTCCTGTTTTATCTTTTTCGTACCATTCTGGGTGTTGTTTTACCCATGGGTGATCCCAAGCAGTATGGTTAGCAACCCAATCTAAAACGACATATATACCATTTTTATGAGCTTCTGCAATTAAAGCTTTTAAATCTTCTGCAGTTCCAAATTCTGGATTTATTCCTCTATAATCTTTAATAGAGTAATAAGAACCTAAACCTTCTTTTCTGTTTTCTTCTCCAATTGGATAAATTGGCATTAACCATAATATTTTAACTCCTAATTTTTTAATATTAGGAATTTCTTTTGTTACAGCTGCAAATGTACCTTCAGGCGAAAATTGACGAATGTTTACTTCATACAATACAGCATTTTCTGCCATATCTGCTGTATAAGGAGTTATAATACCATCTTGAGAAGTTTCTTGTTTATCAGCAACTTTTTCTTCTTTTTTAGAATTACAACTCGTTAAAATTAATGCAGTTGCAAAACTTAATCCGATTATTTTTTTTATCATTCTTATATTTTTTAAGTGATTTTAATTAAAAATGTACTAAAAGTTATTGTTTTACTTTTTCTAATAAAACAATATCAGAATTTGTATCCATTACAACATATCCATCTTTTACAACAGCTGTTGTTCCTGTATAGAAATCTCTCACTTTTGTTCCATCTTTCCATAAATTACTTACAGTTATCATCTTTTGTGGACGGAAATAACTTAAAGCAATAATTACTTCATCATTCTCATATTTTCTATGAAAAATATAAGGATCATTCTGTAAATCTGTATGTTTACCAGCTCCAACAGCAGGATGATTTCTTCTGAACTGACCTAATTTTTGAAAGTGAAGAAGTAGTGCTTTTTTATCAGCATTATTTTCTATTTCATCCCAATTCATAAACGAGCGTAAATTAGCATCACCATCTGCACCATCAATTTCTAATGGACGAGAAGATTCGTCACCATAATAAACTTGAGAAATACCAGGTGTTAATAATAATCTTGTTCCTGCATCCCAAGTGTTCTTTCTATTCTTATCAAAAGGTGAGCCATCGTCATGAGAGGTAATGTAGTTCAATACCGATTTACCTTTCATCTCATTTTGTAAGATATCGTTGTAACGATTGAAAACTTGTTGAGATGTCTCTTTTTGTGTAGAACGTAAATCAAAATTAATTAAAGTATCAAATCCATTTTCGAAATAATTAACTTTTTTATCTGGAAATGGAAACTCTTGTGCATCATTTATAGTATAATTATAAACTTCTCCAATTAGATAAAAATTATTCTGATCTAAAATTTTTGTTGGATGATTTGCTTTGTATTCTGCAAAAGCATCTTGACAGATTTCTGCAAATTTTTTCCAAACCTCTTCCTCCGTATGTTTTACTGTATCTACACGGTAACCATCAATTCCATATTTTCTGATATAATCAGATAACCATTTCATGATGTAATATTTCGGAGCTTTCGGAAGATTATATTTCGCAAAAAAGGCATTTAATTCTACAACTTCTTTATCTAAACGACCTTCTTTCGACCATTTTGCTAAAAGTTGAGGAGGAAGCATAACATCACTTTCAGATTCTGTTAGAATATCTGGAAGATTAGCTACCAATGTACATTCTACAGTTGTTTTATACGAATCGTAATTACATTGTGGTGATACGCGAACCCAATCTGCAGGAAAAACACCATCTTCTTTTGTTGCTGGCCCTGTGTGATTGATAACAGCATCCAACATAATGCGGATTCCTTTTGCGTGAGCTTTATCGACTAATTCTTGTAAGTCTTTTTCAGAACCCCAATTTTTATCAATAGATGACCAATCTTTTGTCCAATATCCATGAAAACCATAAGTAGCACCTTGACCTTCATTTACAGCACCATGAATTTGCTCTACGATTGGCGTCATCCAAATAGCATTAATTCCTAAATCCGAAAAATAATTATCTTCAACTTTATTTATAATACCACGTAAATCTCCACCTTCAAAACCTCTTAATTTTGCAGATTTTTCTGTTCTTCCGTAATTAACATCATTTGTTTTATCTCCGTTATTAAAACGGTCTGTTAATAAGAAATAAACATTTGCTCCTTCCCAAACAAAAGATTGTTTTTGGTTTTCTTGAGCGCCTTCAACTACTGTTTTTGAACAAGATGATAAGAACAAACTTGCACATCCTATTGTGAAAAGTATTTTTTTCATATTCCGTTATACGTTTTTTGTTCTACGCTCTAAGTTAAAACTTAAAACGTAGAACTTATTACTTAAAACTTACTTAACTTCTTTAATGCTAATTGCAAAACCTCCACCAGCAGCCGATGTTAAATCTAAAGTAGATTTAGCAGTTACTTTCTTCGTTTCTATTTTGTAAGATTGTGGATTTGTTTTATAATGAGCATCTTTTCCATCTGCATAGATTGTTGCTTCGTATTTTTTTCCTTTCTCTAAGAAATCTAATTTAATTTTAGTTGTGCGAGGTGTTACACCGTTCACATTACCAACAAACCAATTGTTAGAGTTTTTGTCTTTACGTGCAACAGTTAAATATTTTCCTGGCTCAGCTTCTAAGTATTTACTGTCTTGCCAATCTACAGGAACGTCTTTAATGAATTGGAATGCATCTGGAAATCTTTTGTAGTTCTCAATAATATCAGCAGCCATTTGTAATGGAGAATACATTGTTAAGTATAATGCCAATTGGTTTACTAATGTAGAATTTACATGAGATTCGTTATTTGGATTCATTTTCTTAATGTCCATTTCGAAAATACCAGGCGTATAATCCATTGGTCCACCTAATAAGCGAGTAAATGGTAAGATTGTTACGTGATTTGGCTTTGATCCACCAAATGCTTGGTACTCTGTTCCACGAGCAGATTCGTTTCCAATAAGGTTTGGCCATGTACGTGCAACTCCTGTAGGACGAACAGCTTCATGTGCATTCACCATAATTTTATACTCAGCAGCTTTTTCTAATGCATATTGGTAATGGTTAACAACATTTTGACTGTAATGATAATCTCCACGAGGAACAATATCACCTACATATCCACTTTTTACAGCATTGTAACCATTGTCTTGCATAAATTGGTAAGCTTTATCTAAATGTCTTTCGTAATTACGAATAGCACCTGAAGTTTCATGATGCATAACGATTTTTACACCTTTAGATTTTGCATAAGCATGTAATTCTTTTACATCAAAATCTGGGTATGGTGTTACAAAGTCAAAAACATAATCTTTGTGATTTCCGAACCAATCTTCCCAACCTTCATTCCAACCTTCAACTAAAACAGCGTCAAATCCATTTTCTGCAGCAAAGTCGATGTATTCTTTTACATGTTTTGTATTGGCAGCATGTTTACCATTTGGTTTAGCTTTAGCATAATTAGAAACACCTAATTCTACTGTAGAGAAATCATCTGTATATGCCCAAGAACCTCTTCCTGTAATCATTTCCCACCAAACACCAATGTACTTAACTGGCTTAATCCAAGATGTATCTTTAATTTTAGATGGCTCGTTTAAGTTATATGTCATTTTAGATGCCACAACATCTCTAGCATCATCACTTGCGATTACAGTACGCCAAGGTGTATTGAAAGGTGCTTGTAAATAACCTTTATCTCCTAATGCATCTGGAGTTAACCAAGATTCGAAAACTAAATTTTTATCATCTAAATTTAAACTCATTGCAGGATAATTAATCAATGCAGCTTCGTGTAAATTGATGTATAATCCGTTCGAAGATTTCATCATTAAAGCAGTCTGAACACCTGTCTTAGAAAAAGCTTTTTGAGAAGCATTTCCAATATAAGCTTTGTCAAATAAACCTCTAATTTCTGATAATTTAGATTCTGTATAATCGTATTCTTGTGTGTCATAATCTCCAGGAATCCAGAATGCAGTATGATCTCCTGCCATTGCAAACTGAGAATGCTCTTCTTTTATGACAAAATATTTAAGATTTTTTTGCTCAGGAAATTCGTAACGGAACCCTAGTCCATCATTAAACATTCTGAAACGAATAATCATTTTACGATCTGTTTTTGGCTGAGAAATAGTAACAGCTAACTCGTTAAAGTTATTACGTATTTTACTCACTTCTCCCCAAACTGGTGCCCATGTTTCGTCGAACGTTGAAGTTTTTGTATCAATGATTTTAAATCCTGATAAGAAATTAGCTAAATCTTTGGCTTTATCAGCTTCTGATTTATCATTCCATTCAAAACTTTTTTGGTTCAAATTTGTTTTAAATTCAAAACCTAAATGACTTGGCTTAATAATTTCTTTTCCTTTATAATTTAACTGATAAGTTGGTTGCCCATCTTTCGATAAAGAAAAATCCATTACAAAATCTCCATTAGGAGATTTTAATTCTTGTCCATAAGCAATATTCATCATTGCAATTCCTAAACCTAGTATAAACTTGAAGTTTTTCATTATTGTTATGTTTTGTGACTTTTATTTTATTATTTAATTGGAACTATTGAAATTGCTGTTCCTCCACCAGCTGCTAAATCTAATTTTAGTGTTGATTTGGCATCTACTTTTATCTTTTTAATTTGATATGCTTTTGGATTCTTTTCCCAATGAGCATCTTTCGCATCAGCATATACAATTGCTTCATACTTAACTCCAGGAGTTAAGAAATCTAATTTTATTGATGATTTTCTCGCATTTTCATTCGTAATTGCACCAATAAACCAATTTTGAGTTCCTTTTGCTTTTCTCGCAACAGTTAAATACTCTCCTGGTTCAGCTTCTAAATATTTACTATCGTCCCAATCTAAAGCAACATCTTTTATAAATTGAAATGCATCTGCATAACGTTCATAATTTTCTGGTAAATCTGCTGCCATTTGTAAAGGCGAATAAATAGTTACATACAATGCCAATTGTTTTGCTAAAGTAGTATGTACTTGTTCTTTTTTATTCGGATCATAATGCGACATTTTTATTTCGAAAATACCAGGCGTATAATCCATTGGTCCACCTAACATTCTCATGAAAGGTAGAATTGTTTCGTGAGCAGGAGGATTTCCATAACTCCATGCATTAAACTCATTTCCACGTGCGGCTTCTGCTGCAATATAATTTGGGTAAGTTCTTTGATATCCTGTTGGACGGTGACTTTCGTGTGAGTTTAATAAGATTTTATTTTCTGCAAAACGTTCTGCTGTCCAATTAAAATGGTTAACCATTCTTTGACCATCATGAAATTCGCCTCTTGGAATAATTCTTCCAACGTAACCAGTTTTAACAGCTGGATAATTGTATTTTTTCATCACTTCCATTGCACGATCAAAGCGGCGTTCGTAGTTAGAAACAGAACCAGAAGTTTCATGATGCATAATCATACTTACATTTTTACCTTTTGCATAATCAGCGATAGATTTAATATCGAAATCATCGTAAGGTGTTGTAAAATCGAAAACTTCATCTTTCCAATTACCAGCCCAATCTTCCCAACCAGTATTCCATCCTTCAACTAAAACACCATTAAACCCGTTTTTAGCAGCAAAATCAATGTAACGTTTTGTGTTTTGTGTTGTTGCTCCATGAGGGAATTTAATAGCTTCTTGTCCTAATTGGTTTTGTGCATTCTGAGATCCTTTTCTATCCCATGTAGAAACACCCACATGCATTTCCCACCAAATACCAACATATTTCATTGGTTTAATCCAAGAAGTATCTTTTATTTTTGATGGTTCATTAAGATTTAAAATCATTTGAGGACCTTGACTTACAATATTTCTAGCATCATCTGATACCATTATTGTACGCCATGGCGTATTGAAAGGAGTTTGTAAAAAAGCTACATCACCAACTGCACTTGGTGCAAGAATAGACTCAAATTGATACGTTGATTTGTTAGTTGCCAAATGCATTACAGGATAATTAACAACGGCAGCTTCAAAAATATTTAAATAAATATTATCTGCAGTTTTCATTTGTAATGGCGTTTGTACAGCATCAGGTTTTGCAATTGACTTAAGAGAAATACCATTTCCCATATCAATTAAACTGTGATCAATTCCTGAAATTTTTGTTTTTGTATACACATATTCTTGAGAATCATAATCTGCTGGTAACCAAAAAGCAGTATGATCTCCTGTTAAATTGAATTGTGTTTTTTCTGCTGTAATACTAAAATGATTTAGTTTTTCTTGCTGAGGTATTTCGTATCTAAATGCAACACCTCCATCAAAAACTTTAAATGTTACATTAATTTGACGGTTTGTTGCAGGCTGAATTAATTCAATTTTTCCTTCGTTATGAAGATCTTGTATATTTTTATATTCTCCTAAAACTGGTTGCCAAGTATCATTAACAGATTTTGTTGTATAGTTAACCACTTTAAATCCGTTGTCTAATGCTTCTTTATCTCTTAATGTAATTCCAAGTGTAGATGGTTTTACAATTTCTTTTCCCTTGTAGGTTACAGAATAAGATGGTTGTCCATTTTTAGTTAATTCGAAATTTACCTTAACTTCTTTTGATGGTGACTCTATTGTTTGTGCATGAAGTAGTCCTAATGCAAACAAAGTAAATATAGTTGTTGTTAATTTTTTCATGGCTTATTTTTTTAATTCAATAATCATTGATGTTTTACCTTCAATAGTAACTTCTCCTGATTGACTAATTGAAAGATTTTTGTCTGAAATGATATCTTTTCCAGATGTAAATCCATTTAATGCCTCAGCAAAACGATTCAATTTAATTGTTTGTTTTTCTGGATTAGCATTAATAATTACCATAACAGATTCGTTATCATTGTATCTAAAATAAACATAAACGTTATTTTGTGGAATGAAATGTTTTGTTTTTCCTGAATGAATTACCTCTTTATTTTTTCTCCAATTAAATAATTTTGCTGTAAAATCATGAAATTGTTTTTGTTCTGCAGTTCTTCCGTTATCTGTAAATGCATTTTGTTTGTCAGCTTTCCATCCACCAGGAAAATCCTGACGAATAGCTGCATCACCTTTACTTTTATCACCACGCATACCAATTTCAGTTCCATAATATACTTGTGGAATTCCGCGAACTGTAGAAATTAAAGCTAATCCTAACTTGTATTCGTTTACATTACCATTTGTAATTTCATTAAAACGCTCTGTATCGTGGTTTTCCATGAAAACAAACATATTGTTCACATTTGGATACAAGAAATCGTTCGTGAAATTATCATATATTCTAATCATTCCTTTGTCCCAAGATTCCTCTTCAGAAACTGCTTTTGGAATTGCATTGTACAAAGGGAAATCCATTACAGATGGTAAATAAGAGTTGTAATTGTCTATTTCTGCAATTTTAGAGTCCTTTTGCCAATAAGAAATATGAGCAGGAGAATGCATCCAAGCTTCACCAACAACATTAAATTTTGGATATTCGTCTGTAATTGCTTTCACCCATTTAGCCATTCCTTCTTTGTCATTATATGGATATGTATCCACGCGCATTCCTCCAAGTTCAGCGTATTCTATCCACCAAATAGCATTTTGTGTAAGATATTTTAATACCAATGGATTGGCTTGATTCATGTCTGGCATTGTACTATCAAACCAACCATCTAATGCTTCTTTTTTATCAATTTCTGATACATTAGAATCAAATTGTGCTGTTGTACGGTAATTAGAACGTTTAAATCCTTTTTCTCCACCATCAGGAAATTGATGAATCCAATCTGCAGCTGGTAAATCTTGGATTAACCAATGTAATGATCCCCAATGATTCGTTACATAATCCTGAATTAACATCATTCCGCGTTTATTCAATTCACGAGATAATTCACGGTACTCTTCATTTGTACCATAACGCGCATCAATCTTGTATAAATCTGTTTGTGCATAACCATGGTAAGAATGTTGCTTTTGGTTGTCTTCGTTAACAGGAGTTAACCAAACAGCTGTTGCACCTAAATCTTGTATGTAATTAATGTTATTAATTATACCACGTAAATCTCCTCCATGACGACCATCTGGTACTTGTCTGTTCGCTTTATCTGTTAATTCTTTTTTAGAATCGTTGCTCTCGTCTCCGTTTGCAAAACGATCTGGCATAATTAAATAAACAATATCTTTTGATGTGAAAGAATTACGATTCGCAGAATTAGTTTCACGATTTTTTAATTCGTATGTGTAAGAATCAACAATTTTGTTTTTCTTTTTAATGTTAATTTTAAATGAAGATTTATTCACCTCATTTGTATTAACTGTTACAAAAACATAGTTTGGATTCTCCGTTTTCTGAATATCTTTTATTTTGATATTATCAGACAATTCGACATTATATTTGCTAATATCTTTTCCGTAAACTAAGATTTGGATTTCAGGATTTTTCATTCCTTTCCACCAAAACATAGGTTCTACTTTTTGAATTTGAGCAAAAGCAAAAGATGAAAGTAAGGTTGCTGCTAGAAGTAATTTTCTCATGTGTTTTTAAATTTTGAGTTTTAAGTTTTGAGGATGAGCTTTAAGTTTAATTTCTCATTACTCATCAATTATTACTCATTTATATAAAAAAACACCTCGAAAGCAGAAACCTTCAAGGTGCTTCTTATTTTTTATTAAATAGAAGGTTGTACAGTAACTTTCTCATCAAAAACATAAACCTCTAATGGTTCAGTTCCTTCTAATTCGAAAGTTGTACCTTCTTTATTTACTATAACTTTTAGAATTTGATGACGGAAATTAACTTTGAATGTAAACTCCTCCCATTGTTCTGGAAGACGTGGTTCAAAATATAATGTATCATTTTTAATACGCATTCCTCCAAATCCTTCTACAATAGACATCCATGTTCCTGCCATTGATGTAATGTGTAATCCTTCGTGAACTTCTTTATTATAATCATCTAAATCTAAACGAGAAGTTCTTAAGTAGAATGTGTAAGCTTGTTCCATACGACCTAATGTTGCCGCTTGTATTGAGTGAACACAAGGAGACAAAGAAGATTCGTGAACTGTTAATGGCTCATAAAAATCGAAATGTTTTTCTAATTCTTCTTTAGAAAATTGATCTTCGAAATAATAAAAAGCTTGTAACGTATCGGCTTGTTTAATGTAAGCTGAACGTAAGATTCTATCCCAAGACCATTTTTGGTTAATAGGACGATCTTTTTTACTTAATTCAGAAACAGGCGTTAAATCTTTGTCTAAGAAACCATCTTGTTGTAAGTATACTCCATGCTCTTTACTGTAAGGAAAATAAATATTAGAAGCAACCTCTTTCATATCAGCTAGTTCTACTTCTGTAATATCTGTTTTCTTAACTATTCTAACAAAATCTTCTGAATTATTATATTTTACATGGTCTATTTGCTCTAAAGCATAATTCATACACCATTGTGCACAATAAGAAGTATGGAAATTATTGTTTACGTTGTTTTCGTACTCATTTGGTCCTGTAACACCTAACATTACATATTGTTTTTTGTCACTAGACCAGTTGAAACGTTGTTTCCAAAAACGAGCAATTCCTAATAATACTTCTAAACCAGCTTCTGGAATGTATGATTGATCTCCTGTAAAACGAGTATAATTAAAAATAGCAAAAGCGATTGCTGCATTACGGTGAATTTCTTCAAATGTAATCTCCCATTCGTTGTGACATTCTTCTCCGTTCATTGTTACCATTGGATACAAAGCAGCACCATCTGTAAAACCAAGTTTTTCAGCGTTTTCTATTGCTTTATCTAATTGATTGTAACGGTACATTAGTAAGTTACGAGCAACTTCTTGATTTTTTGTTGCCATGTAAAATGGTAAACAATAGGCTTCTGTATCCCAATAAGTAGACCCTCCGTATTTTTCTCCAGTAAATCCTTTTGGACCAATATTTAAACGAGCATCTTTACCAGAATAAGTTTGGTTTAATTGGAAAATATTAAAACGAATTCCTTGTTGTGCTTTTACATCACCTTCTATTGTGATATCTGCCATTTCCCATGTTCTTGCCCAAGCAGCTTTTTGGTTTGTTAACAATTGTTCATAACCAATTTCGTTCGCTTGTGCTAATACATTTTCAGCAGCATTAATTAATTCATTTTCTTCGTGATTTGTAGAAACTACATATCCTCCAAATTTTTGAATAGTTGCTACTTCATTTGCTTTTACATTTAACTCATAAGTAAACTCAACTTTCCATTCTGTTTTTGTTTGTGCAGATGGAGAAATAGTTTGCTTTACATTATTTACAGAAAAAGAATTTTCCATAAATGTAACCACATTAAAATGTGTTTTGAATGTACGAGCTTGTACAAAAGCTTGTTCACCTTTTATTTCTGTTGTAATTGGCTCCCAGAAAATTTCTTCCCAGTTCGCATCTTCATTTTTTACACCAGCATCTACAAAAGATTTGTAAACAATTTTTGCATCACCATTCAATGGTTTAATATCATATTTTATAGCACCTAATTCATCTAAATCAGCAGCTAAAAAACGACGAACATTAACTTCAATTTCTAAACCAGAAGGTAAAATAGCAGTAAAAGAACGATCTAATAAACCTTCTTTCATGTTTAATTCACGACGAAAGTTTTTAACTTCTTTACACGTATTTAAATCTAATTGCTCACCATTAATTTCGATGTTAATTCCAATCCAAACAGGTGCATTTAATACTTTTGCAAAATATTCTGGATATCCATTTTTCCACCAACCAACTTTTGTTTTATCTGGGTAATAAACTCCAGCAATGTAACTTCCTTGAAAAGTATCGCCAGAATAAAATTCTTCGAAATTAGCACGTTGTCCCATTGCTCCATTTCCAATTGAGAATAAACTCTCAGAAGATTTTACACGATCTTTTTCAAATCCTTCCTCAATAATTGACCATGCATTTGGGATGATATAATCTTGATTCATTTTATTAAAATATTGTATTGATGTTTTTTACTTATTGATTAATTCATTCAGAAAATCTTCTGTGATTTCTGTAAAGTTGTTGAAATTGTATTTTGCTTCATTTAAAACAGAAGCCTCTCCAATTCCAATGCTTGTCATTCCAGCAATGTTTGCTGCTTCAATTCCAGCAACAGAATCTTCGAAAACAATTGAGTTTTCTGCGGATTGATTTGCTTTTTTTGCTCCTACTAAAAATACTTCTGGATCTGGTTTTGCGTTTGTAACGTCATTACCATCAACGATATCATCGAAGTAGTGAAGGATATTTACTTTTTCTAAAATTGGACGAGCATTTTTAGAAGCAGAACCTAAGATAATAGGTTGGTTATTTGCTTTTAAGAAATCTAAAACTTTCATAACTCCAGGAAGAATTTCTGAATCGTCCATTTTATCTATATAAACTAAATAATCTTCGTTTTTCTTAATTAATAATTCATTTTTCTTTTCCTCAGTGATTTCAACATTTTCACCTAAACCAAGAATAATTTCTAATGAACGAACACGAGAAACACCTTTTAATAGTTCGTTATCTTCGTGTGTGAAGTTTATTCCTAAAGAATTGGCTACTTTTTGCCAAGCTAAGAAATGGTATTTTGCAGTGTCTACAATTACACCATCTAAATCAAATATAAATGCTTTTGTTTTCAAAATAAGTTATGCTTTTGTTGGTTCATCCACATCAGTTACTCTTGTTACAAAAAGAGCTGCAACAATTAATGAGACACCGCTCATTACAATAGCAAAAATAGGATTACCATTATAGAAATATTTTACAATTGGACCACCAAGTAAGGCGTTTACAATTTGTGGCATACAAATAAAGAAATTGAAAATTCCCATATATACACCCATTTTTTTTGATGGAATTGCACCAGCTAATATTGCATAAGGCATAGATAAAATACTTGCCCAAGCAATTCCGACACCAATCATAGAAACGATTAATAATTTCGGATCACTGATAAAATAAATAGAAATTAATCCTAATCCACCAGCTAATAAAGAAATTGTATGTGTTGTTTTTCTACCCAATTTTAATGCAATTGCTGGTAAGAAAAATGCAAATATTGCAGAAACTCCATTATAAACACCGAAAATAATTCCAACCCAATCACCTGCTTTTTGGTAAGTAGCAGAATGTGTGTCGGTAAGCGATAAGCCATAAACATGATGTGCAATTGCTGGTGTAGCAAATACCCACATACCGAATAAAGCAAACCAAGTAAAGAATTGAACTAATCCTAATTGTTTCATTGTTTTTGGCATATTACCAAAATCTACAAGAATCTGAGAAAGGTTAGTTTTATCTTCTTGTACAGGAGTTTTATCTTCTGCTTTATCAAATGCTTCTAATTCTTGTGGAGAATATTCTTTTGTAGACAGAATAGTAATGCCGACAGTTATTATTATGGCTATAGCGCCAATAATAAATGATAATATTATATGAAATGGAATTTCACCATCTCCTGCTGTACTAGATACATTTAACCAATTGTTTAAAATGTAAGGTAACCAAGAACCAACCACAGCACCTAAACCAATGATAACTGTTTGCACAGAATATCCTAAAGTTCTTTGGTCAGACGGAAGCATATCTGCAACAAAAGCACGCATAGGCTCCATTGCAATATTAAATGATGCATCCATAATCATTAAGAATCCGGCTCCCATCCACAATGCTGGCATAAGTGCTGTAAAAGCACCTGCTTGTGGCATAAGAATTAATCCTATTGAAGCAAGTAATGCTCCTACTAAAAAGTAAGGTTTTCTTCGTCCAAAACGAGACCATGTATTATCAGAATAGTGTCCAATAATAGGTTGAACAATCAATCCCATTAATGGAGCTACAATCCAAAACCAAGATAACTCGTGTACATCTGCACCAAATGAGCTAAGTATTCTACTTGCGTTTGCATTTTGCAAAGCAAATCCCATTTGTACACCTAAATATCCAAAACTCAAGTTCCAGATTTCCCAGAAACTTAATCTACGCTTTTCCATTATCGTAATTATAATTAATTATTTACGATAAGCGTTTCAGCTTATCAAAACTATATTTTCGTTTTTTGAGAAGTAAAAATATGCTTTGATTTGGTTACAATGTTAAAACTTTTTTTTGGTATTATTGCTACAAAAACAACAATTTAACCTAAAAAACCTTACTAAATCGTTGTAGTTTCTCGGTGTAATAATTCTGTACTTATAACTTCTGTAATGTAATGTTCGTTCTCGTGTTCAGATTCTAATTTTTGTATTAAAAGCTTAGCAGCAATCTCTCCCATTTTAAAAGCATTTTGCTTAATAGTAGAAATACTAGGAATAGAATTTTTTGAGATTACACCATCTGTAAAAGCAATGATATTTAAATCTTCGGGAACTTTTAATCCTCTTTTTAAAGCTGTCTTTAAAACATTTACTGCATAAAGCTCATTTACTGCCATAACAGCATTAAATTCATTTTTTTCGAAGAATTCTTCAATTACAGTATCAATATTTGTTTCGTCTTCAATTCTAAGAATTAGATTTTCGTCAACATCAATTCCATTCGCTTCCAAAGTTCTCATATAACCTTCGGTTCTTAAGCGCCCAACACTGATGTAATCTGGTGTTGTAATGAATCCAATTTTCCTTTTTCCTTTGCTTATAAAATATTGAATTGCTTCTTGTGTAGCAAGTACATCATCAATAATTACTTTATCTGTGTAAACTTCACGTGTAACACGATCAAACATTACAACCGGCATTCCTTGATTAATGATTTCTTTTATATGGTGATAATCCTTTTTTGCTTGTGTTTCTTTCGCTAAAGACATGATAAAACCGTCTATACTACCAGAAGCAAGCATCTCCATGTTGATAACTTCTCGTTCGTATGATTCGTTTGATAAACAAATTAAAACGTTGTAACCGTATTGATTTGCAAGGTTTTCAACCCCACTAATTACCATAGCGAAAAAATCGTGAACTATTTCGGGAATAATCACCGCAATTGTTTTCGTTTTTCTATTTTTAAGACTTAGAGCAATATTATTTGGTTTGTAGTTGTATAATTTTGCAAACGCCTGAATTTTTTTTCTCGTAGCCTCACTAATTTCTTCGCTGTCTTTTAAAGCTTTAGAAACTGTTGATATAGAGACATCTAATTCTTTGGCGATTTGTTTTAACGTTAAATTCTTTTTCATAATATATAATCTACTTTAACCATTTTAGGTAGAATACTAATTTCCGCATTTTTTATTAAAAATTAACAACTGTTAGGTAATAAATTAATTATTTATTAACACGAAAACGTTTTCGTTTCATTAATCGGTGTACGCTATACACAATCAATCAATTAAACATCTTACATTTGGGATTGAGAAGTAAAAATATAAATTAAAATTAACGAAACAAAACGTGAAAATATATGAGGATTTTAAAACAATCTCTTCTTGCATTAGTTTTATCTAGCCCTGCTATCTTATCTGCACAAACTGCAGTTAAAGGTACAGTTTACGATAGTACAAATAATGCAGTGTTAGCTGGTGCTGATGTTATGAACATCACATCAGGTGAATCTACAGTTTCTGATGAACAAGGTAACTTTACATTAGAAGCGACTGATGGTGATATTATTACAATTAGTTATTTTGGTTTTGATGATCAGGAGTTCACTTACGCTGGTCAAACTCAATTGCAATTTCGCATGGCGAATTCAACAGCAACTTTAAAAGAAGTTGTTGTAATTGGTTATGGTGTAGCTAAAAAATCTGATATAACAGGATCTGTAAATAAAATTGGAGAAGAAGACTTTAATAAAGGGTCTATAACTTCTGCACAAGAATTAATAACTGGTAAAGTAGCTGGTGTAAATGTAACATCTGGTGGAGGGGCACCGGGTGAAGGGCAAAATATTATCATTCGTGGTAATAGTTCATTATCATTATCATCTCAGCCATTATATGTTGTAGATGGTATTGCATTATCTGAAAATAATATTGGAGGATCTCGTAACCCATTAGATTTCTTAAATCCGAATGATATCGAGTCGATGACAATCTTAAAAGATGCTTCTGCAACTGCTATTTACGGTTCTCGTGCGGCGAATGGTGTAATCTTGGTTACAACTAAAAAAGGTAAAGGGAAAAAATTCAAATACAATTATAATGCAACAACATCTATCTATGATCCGATTAAGAATATAGATATGATGAGTGCTGATCAGTTCCGTACATTAGTTAATCAAGTAGGAACACCTGCTCAGATTGCACAATTAGGTACGGCAAACACAAATTGGCAAAATGAGATTTATAAAACAGCAGTAGGAATTGATCACAATTTTAGTGCTACAGGAAATTTAGGAGGATTTATGCCATCTCGTTTCTCTATTTCTCACACAGATCAAGATGGTATTTTGAGAGGTGATAACCTTCAACGTACAACATTATCTGCTAATTTAAATCCATCATTTTTTGATGATCATTTAAAAATTGAAGTGAATGCACGTGGATCTTACATTGAAAATACTTTTGCTAATAAAGGTGCAATTGGAGCAGCTTTAGAATTTGATCCTACACAAAGTGTATATTCAGGTAATCCTGGAAATTCTCTTACATCTTGGCAAGGATACACTGTCGTTAATATAGCAGATGGTAAAGGAGGATTCAGAAAACATAATTTAGCACCAAACAATCCTGTTGCTTTATTAAATGAGTATTCTGATACATCAGAAGTTAGACGTTTTGTAGTTAATGGAAAAGCTGATTATAAATTACATTTCTTCCCAGACATTACTGCAACAGTTAACGTAGGTTATGATATTAGTAACTCAAATGGAAGAAAAATTTCTAATTATGCGTTGCCAAGTCAACTTGAAGGTTGGAATGGACAAAGAGATTCTTATAATCAAGAATTAACAAATAAGTTATTTAACTTCTATTTAAATTATAATAAATCAATTGGTTTACATAATATTAATGCTGTAGTTGGATATGAATATCAAAAATTTGATGTTAATAAGTATGACTATAATGGATTAACTACCATAGGTAATTATGATCCATTTCAAAGTACATTATTGTCTTACTTTGGACGTGTAAATTATAACTATGATAATCGTTACGTATTAACAGCTACACTTAGAGCAGATTCATCATCTAAATTAAATCCAGATGATCGCCTAGGATTATTCCCATCTGCTGCAGTTGCATGGAACATTTCAAACGAAGAATTTTTAAAAGGATCTACTACTGTTAGTGATTTAAAATTACGTTTTGGATACGGACAAGTAGGAAATGTTAATAGTTTGAGAGATTATCTGTTTTTAACACGATATACAGCTAGTTTAGCAACAGCACAATACCAATTTGGAAACGATTTCTATACGACATACAGACCAGACGCAATTAATAGAAATATTAAATGGGAGGTAACGAATACATTAAATGTTGGTCTTGATTATGGATTCTTTAATAATAGATTATTTGGTAGTATAGAATATTACCAAAGAGAAACAAAAGATCTTATTGCACAAGTATTCGTAGATCCATTTACAAACTTCTCTAACAAATTAGATAAGAATATTGGAGATATGCAAAACCGAGGAATCGAGTTTAGTGTAAATGCTATTCCTGTTAAAACAAAAGATTTTAAATGGACTGTAGGTTACAACATTGCATACAACAAGAATAAAATTGTAAACCTAACAAATGATAATATTGTTGGTGGAATTGATGGAGGAACTGGTACAAACGTACAAATTCATAAAGAAGGTTTACCAGCTTACAGTTTCTGGGTTTATAAACAAATCTATGATGCAAACGGAAAACCAATTGAAGGTGCTTTTGAAGACTTAAATGGAGATGGTGTTATCAACGAAAATGATAAGTACGCAAAAGAAAGTCCATTTGCAGATATCACAATGGGTGTTTATACAAACATTACATATAAAAACTGGGATTTTGCAGTATCTGGACGTGCAAGTTTAGGAAATTACGTTTACAACAATGCAGCATCTTCTAAAGGATATGTAGCAAAAGCAACAGGAAATGGACAAGGATTCTTATCTAATGTACATACAGATTACTTCAGAACAGGTTTTTCTAACATCACAAATGAAAACTTATTAAGTGATCATTATGTAGAAGATGGATCATTCTTCCGTATTGATAATATTACATTAGGATACACAATTCCACAAGCTGTAAAAGGAATGGATTTGAGAATGTACGGAGCAGTACAAAATGTTGCTTTATTTACGAACTATAGAGGTGTTGATCCAGAGGTTTTTCAAGGAATTGATAATAACTTCTACCCAAGACCAAGAACATTCGTATTTGGTTTAAATGTTAATTTTTAAAATTATCACAAAATGAAATTTACAAAACTTAAAATATCAAAATTATTATTAATTGGATTCTTATCATTATCAACTTTTTCTTGTCATGATGATTTAGATTTAAGTCCAGTTGATCCCGATGTAATTTCAGAAAACCAAGTGTTCTCTGATCCAGCACAAGCTAAAAATGCTTTAGCAAAATTATATGCTGCTTTAGCCCTTACAGGACAAGCTGGTCCTGATGGTCAACCTGATATTACAGGAATAGATGAAGGAGCATCACAATTTTCTCGTATGTTATTTACATTAAACGAATTTACAACAGATGAAGCTATTGTAAGTTGGGGAGATGCTGGTATACCTAATATGCATGCGATGAGCTGGGGAGCAAGTAATCCTTTTATCGAAGGAATGTATTTCCGTTTAGCACAAACAGTATCTTTTACAAACTCTTTCATTACAAATGCTGCACCTTTAGCAGGATCTAATGAGGAAGTGAAAAAATATGTTGCAGAAGCACGTTGGATAAGAGCATACGCTTACTACAATTTATTAGATTTATTTGCAAATGTTCCTTTGGTAACAGAAGTTACAACAGCTTTACCAACACAAAGTAATCGTCAAGAGATTTATACGTTTGTAGAAAGTGAATTAAAAGCCTTAGAAAATGATTTAGCAGCAGCAAGATCAAATGAATACGGACGTGTAGATAAGGTTGCAGCTTATGCATTATTATCTCGTTTATATTTAAATGCTGAGATTTGGGTAAACCAAAACAAATATACAGACGCTGCTAACTATGCTAAATTAGCAATAGAATCTGGTTATGTATTAAATACGACAGATGTTAACGGTAATGGTTCTGCTTATGACGAATTATTCTTAGCTGATAACAATAGCAATGGAGCACAAAATGAATTTATTTTTGCTTTAAACTTTGACGGAAACTATTCTCGTAGTTATGGAGGAACAACATTTTTAGTTAAAGGAGCAATTGGAGGGCAAATGGTTCCTTCTGAGTCTGGTGTAAATGGAGGATGGGGAGGACCTCGTACTACAAAAGCATTGGTAAGTAAATTTGATGCGTCTATTACACAAAGAGATGGAAGTAACAATCCAATCGCTTGGGGAGATAAACGTGCCATGTTCTTTACAGCGGGACAAACATACGAGATTCAGGACGTAGGTGTTTTCGCAGAAGGATATGCTGTGAGAAAATTCTCTAACAAAACTTCTACAGGAGGAAATGGAACTGATGCAACATTAGAATTTGTTGATACAGATTTACCAATTATTCGTGTTGCAGAAATGTATTTAAATTATGCTGAAGCTGCTTTACGTGGTGGAGGTGATACAGGTTTAGCTCTTACTTACATTAATAAATTAAGAGAAAGAGGTTATGGAAATACTTCTGGTAATGTAACATCTATTAACTTAGATTTTGTTTTAGACGAAAGATCAAGAGAGTTATATTGGGAAGGAACAAGAAGAACAGATTTAATTCGTTTTAATCGATTTACATCTAACTACAACTGGCCATTTAAAGGTGGTGTAGCTGGAGGAACTAATGTAGAAGGTCATCGTAATTTATTCCCATTACCATTTAATGCGATTGCGATTAATCCAAACTTAAAACAAAATACAGGTTACTAAAATCTAGTTAAAAAATGAAAAAATTTTTAAAATATATATCAATCGCTATAATCGGTGGTCTTGCTATCACAAGTTGTTCGGATGACGATTTGTTAAAAGTAAATCCTGCGGATTATGATGCAGCTGTTATTGCTACACCAAGTGATAATGCGAGCTTAGTTTTAACTGAGGATAAATTAGATTCAACTTATACATTTAAATGGAATAAGGCTGAGTATGGTTTAAATGTTATTCCAAGATATACGTTGGAAATTACAACTAAAGATGATGCAGCTTTTGCTAAAGCAGTACAATTAACAACAAATTCAACAGCAGTAGAGTTTTCAACTTCTTACAAGGATTTGAATACAAAAGTTCTTGAACTTGGAATTGCTCCTAATGTTGCAGAAGAATTAATTTACCGTGTTGTTTCTACTTTAGGAACACAACAATCTCAACAATTAATTTCGGCAGTACAGACAATTACAATTACTGCTTATCCAACAGATTTGTCTACAAACTGGGGAATTGTTGGTTCTGCCGCTCCAAATGGATGGGATGGTCCTGATGTTCAATTTTGGAAATCTGGAGTAATAAATGTACTTGTTGCTTATACAGATTTAAAAGGTGATAGTGAAATTAAATTCCGTCAAGATAACAAATGGGATTTTGATTACGGAGATAATGGAGCTGACGGTACTCTAGAAAAAGGAGGGTCTAATATTAAAATAGCAAAAACTGGAACTTACAAAATAACAATGAATCTTAATGATCTAACATATAAGATTGAAGAGTTTTCTTGGGGGTTAGTAGGAGATGCTACACCAAATGGATGGGATGGTCCAGATACAAAATTAATGTATGATGGAACAATTGATTCTTGGGTTACAACTGTAACAATGAAAACAGGAGAATACAAATTCCGCCAAAATGATAAATGGGATGTAAGTTACGGAGGAACTGATACACCTGGAGTATTAACGAATGAGAATGGAGGAAATATTAAAATAACTGCAGGAACTTATAAAATAACTGCAAACTTTAATAAATCTACTTATTCAGCTGAAGCACAATAGAAATTTTATTTCTCAATCATAATCAATTTTTAAAGGCCATTAAAATTTAATTTTTAATGGCTTTTTTTACCAAAAAATCACAAAAAATCACAAAAAAATGAAGAACATTTTATCCATTATGATGTTGCTTTTAGTCATATTTCTAAAGGCACAAATTACGACGAGTCCGTCTGTTATAGAAGCTAATCAACCAGCAACTATTTTTTTTGATAAAGCAGGTACTGGCTTAGAAAATTATTCAGGTACTATTTATGCACATACAGGTGTAACTGTAAATGGACAAGCTTGGCAAAGTGTAATTGGAAATTGGGGAGAAGATAATGTACAACCAAAATTAACGTATGTATCTGGAACAACTTATAAATTAGAAATTCCAACTTCTATTTATCAATTTTATAATGTTGGTTCTAATCAAAATATTACGGCGATCAACATTCTTTTTAGAGGAGCAGGTGGATCACCACAAACAGCAGATTATACTATTCAAGTAGGTTCGTTCCGAATGACATTAAATAATCCATTAGAAAATTCGATTACAAATGTTGCTTCAGGAACCAGTTTTACAATTGATGCAACTGCAACTAAAGCTGCAAATTGGAAATTAACTGCAAATGGAACAGAGGTAGGAAGTTCTACAAATATTTCTACTTTTAATTTGACTTATCCAATTATAAATAGCCAGAACTTTACATTGTCAGCAGAAAATGCAGGACAAATAATATCAAAATCATTTCAAGTTTTTGTAAAACCAACGGTTAATGAAACTGCAATTCCTGCAAACTTAAAACAAGGAATTAATTATGTAGACAATGATCCTACAAAGGCTTATTTAGTTTTATATGCACCTCATAAAGAGTTTATTCATGTAATAGGTTCATTTAATAATTGGCAAATTTCGAATGAATATGTTATGAACCGTGATGTAACCAATAAAGATTTATTTTGGTTAGAGCTAAATAATTTAAATGCAGGCGAGGTTTACTCTTTTCAATATAGAACAAGTGATGGTGTAAAAACAGCAGATCCGTATTCTACATTAGTACTTTCACCTTACGATGATCAATATATAACATCAGCAACTTATCCTAATATGCCTGTTTATCCAGCAGGACAAGAATTTGAGGTTTCTGTTCTACAGACTAATCAAACAAAATACAATTGGAAAGTAACTAATTTTGATAGACCAAATAAGGAAAATTTAATTATTTACGAATTATTAGTTCGTGATTTTAATACTGCAAAAACATGGGAATCTTTAATCAATGATTTTGATTATTTTAAAAATTTAAATGTTAATGCAATAGAAATTATGCCTGTAATGGAATTTGAAGGTAATATTTCTTGGGGTTACAATACAGCGTATCATTTAGCTTTAGACAAAGCTTATGGACCAGCATCTAAAATGAAAGAGTTTGTAGATTTATGTCATCAAAATGGAATTTCTGTTATTTTAGATATAGCTTTAAATCACGTTTTCGGACGTTCGCCTTTAGTAAGAATGTGGATGAATGATCCAGAAGGAGATGGTTTTGGAGATCCAAATGCACAAAACCCATATCTTAATCAAGAAGCTAAACATAGTTACAATGTTGGTTACGATATCAATCATCAATTAGCACCTTCTCAATATTATGTAAATCGTACAATAGAACATTGGATAAATGAATATAAGATTGATGGAATTCGTTGGGATTTAACAAAAGGATTTACACAAGAATGTTCTGCATCTGATGAAAATTGTACAAATGGATATCATGCAGATCGTGTGGCTATTCTAAAGAAATATGCAGACAATCAATGGGCAGTAGATCCTAATTCGTATGTTATTTTTGAGCATTTAGGAAATAACGGTTCTGCACAAGAGGAAACAGAATGGGCAAATTATAGAATAAACGAAGGAAAAGGAATTATGCTTTGGGGAAAAGCAACAAATAATTACAATCAAAATACAATGGGATATGAATCTGATAGTAATTTTGATTGGTTAAAACATTCTGTAAAAGGTTTTACAAAGAAACATTTAGTAGGTTATGCAGAAAGCCATGATGAAGAACGTATGATGTTTAAAAACTTACAATATGGACCAACAAATGGGTCATATAATGTAAAAGATTTAAATACTTCATTAGAAAGACAAAAAGCATTAGCAGCAGTTTTATTTACGATTCCTGGACCAAAAATGTTTTGGCAATTTGGAGAGTTAGGATATGAATATTCAATTAACCATTGTCAAAATAGTACAATTAGCGATGGTTGTCGTACAGATCCAAAACCTATTCCTGCTGAAATTGGTTATTTAGAAAACACGAATAGACAAAGTGTGTACGATGTTTGGGCAAAAATTATTGGATTAAGATTAAATAATAAAGTATTCGAAACAGATGATTATACAATTACATCTGGAGATTTAAAACCAAGAATTCACATTAAAAATGATAATTTAAGTAATGGAGAATTGAAAGATGTTGTAGTAATTGCAAACTTTGAAACATCTGCTCAGAATATTTCACCACTATTCCCATATTTAGGAAATTGGTATAATTTAATGGATGAAACAGTTGTAACACCAACAAATACAAATTCGTCTTACACGGTTACATTAAACCCTGGTGAGTTTAGAATTTTCGGAAATCAAAAAGCGACTTTATCAACAGATGATAAGATTGTTAATTCTGATAAAATTGTCGTTACTCCAAATCCAGCAACGAATTATTTTAGGTTAAATGTTGCAGCAAAAGATATCAAAGTGTATGATATTTCTGGAAAATTAGTAAAAGAATTTAATGGATCTTTTATAGCAAACAATCAATTTAATATTGGTTCATTAAACAAAGGAGTTTACTTAGTTGTTTTAAATACAAACAAAGGAAAAACAACAACAAAATTAATTAAGAAGTAAATATCTAAATCATTAATAAAATTTAACCCAATATTTCAAAAGAGATATTGGGTTATTTTTTATACTTTTTTTGAAATTATTTTGTCTATTCTTCGACAAGCTCTGAATGACAAAATAACTAATTTTTCGATGCAAAATCCTTTTCAGAATTTCACTTTAAGTTATAATTTAATTGTAGTGAATTTTTAAATTTGTTAGCACATTAGCACATTAGCACATTAGCACATTAGCACATTAGCACTTTTAAAAATTCAATTTTACATTGTATTTTTCGTAGAATTTTTTGATGTGATTTACTGCTTCATCTGCTGTATCAACCAATCGGAAAAGATCTAAATCTTTCTCAGAAATATAACCTTCTTCTAGCATTCTACTTTTCAACCAATCTATTAATCCTTTCCAATATTCTGTACCAACCAAAACAATAGGGAAACGACCTGTTTTCTTTGTTTGGATTAATGTTAAGGCTTCAAATAATTCATCTAACGTTCCAAAACCTCCTGGCATTACAATAAAACCTTGCGAATATTTTACGAACATTACTTTACGTGCGAAAAAATAATCGAAATTAATTTCGTATTCACGATCGATGTATTTATTTAAACTTGTCTCAAAAGGTAATGTAACTCCTAATCCAACCGAAGAACCTCCTCCTTTCTGTGCACCTTTATTTGCAGCTTCCATAATAGCTGGTCCGCCACCTGTAATAACGCCAAAACCTATTTTTGTTAAGTTGTAAGCAACTTCTTCTGCTAATTTATAATGTGGATGATCTTCTACTGTACGAGCAGAACCAAAAATAGAAACACAAGGACCAATTTTAGACATGGTTTCGTAACCATTTACAAACTCAGCCATAATCTTAAATAATGCCCAAGAGTCATTTATTCTAATTTCGTTCCAGTCTTTAGGTCGGAATGGAGATTGTATTCTATCGTCTTCTTTTTCTTTATCTGTCATAATTTTATTTTATAAAAAAAACCGTAACATAAATGTTACGGTTCAATATACAATTTATTTATGTTTTTATACTTAATCTCTGCTCATAAAAATTCTTAAAATATACCAGAACAATAACATTAATGAAGCAAATAATGATAATGCCGCAGCGATATATTGTTGTGTTCCAAATTCATATCTTAATTGGTGTGTGTTATATAAAATTGCTCCACCAGCTAATGCACACATTCCTACAGAGAACCATAATCCTAAATCGAATCCGAATAGCATTCCAGCAATAACTAGTCCTATTGCTAAGAAGAATCCAATTGTTAAAGCTCCTCTTAAAACAGAGAAATCAGCTTTTGTAAGAAATACAATTGCAGATAAACCTACAAATAATCCTCCTGTAACAACAGCAGCTTGTTTAATAACAAAAGTTCCGCCATAGTATAAAGCTATATAAAGCATAGGAACAAATATTAATGCTTCAGCAATAATATATAAAAGATATCCTAAATATTGTTTAGACTTAGATAAAGATCCGTAAGCCATTTTTTGTGCTACCCAAGTAATTCCCATAAAACCACCAAGTAAAGCTAACCAAAGATATCCATGTGTTAAACTCAACATAAATGTAACCAATGGGTCTATTTGTAATAATAACGACTCTATAATTACAAAAACTAGAACACCTCCAGCAACATGACCATACGTGTGTTTGTAAAAATTAGCTCTTTCCACATTCGTAGCATCTGCTACCAATTGGTTTGCGTTATAAAATTGTTGATTTTCCATCTTATTTTTCGTTTAGTTTTTTATCAGTTATTTAAATTTGATGCTAAAATAATGATTTTTTGAGACATTTATATTATCTCTTGTCGAGTGGACTTGTAAACTTTGATCCAATCTATTAGTCCAATTACAGATAAAACTAGTAAAACCGCATATTGGCTAGACGTTATAACAGCTCCTTTATAAATCATTAATGGAATCATAATAATATCACCAACAATCCAAAAAATCCAATTTTCTATTTTTCTTCTTGCCATCATCCACATTCCGATAAGAAAAGTAGCTGTAACAGTAGCATCTATAAAATCAATCGGTGAGTAATGAAACTTACATTGATTAATATAACTCCAATCAAAACCATTCTGAATAACAGGGCGGAAATAATAAATGCTTAGAATAAATAAAAAGCTTGCTATAAAAAGAATAGAAGCTAGGAAGTATTCTTTTTTATTAGCCCAAAAGACATCTACATGTATATGGTCTTCTTCAAGATTTTTTTGCCACAAAATCCAACCATAAATAGCCATTACTGTATAGTAAAAATTAATAATGGTTTCACCATATAAACCCCAACTAAAAAATAAATAGATAAATATAAAAGTAGAGATTACAGTAGTAGGGTAAACCCAAATATTTCTTTTATAAGTAAAGTAAACAGATATAATTCCAAATAAGGTAGCAATAATTTCTAAAACAATATTTAATGTAGAATATGTTTTATAAGGAGCTAATATATAATCTATAAAATTATTCATAATCCAATACCCAAATTAAATAATGCTCATTTACTATTTTATAAAAAGCATGATATTTTCTACTTTTTACTTCATCAGAAATCCAACAAACAATTGGTTTATTTTCTATTAAATCAAATTCTTCAATACGATAATGATTTAAGAAATTCCATAAATTTCCGCCATTCAATTTATATAGTCCTTCCTTTATTCCCCAAATAATATGCAGAAATTCTATTTCTTCATCTTTCGGAATCCACTCTATTTCATCTGCTCGAGCAAATTTATGCTTAATGTTAAGAATTTTTTTCGGACGAGATAATTCAATATCAATTCCTATGTTAAATTCGCTAACACCAACAGCAACTAATCCGTAAGAATGGGTAATAGAAATTTCTTTATTTGTGGGCAAATAAGGCTTACCTCTTTCATCGTAAAGCACATCATAATCTAAATCCAATTTCTTTAAACAAGCCCTTAATCCTAGGTATTCACGTGCTTGTTTTGGGCGAAGATTATGAAATTTCTCCACTCTATAATCCTTCAGTTGAAGATACTCTAACATTTCTTCATTACTTTCGCTTACATCCCAAGTAATTATGCGAGTATGTTTATGGTCGTTTATATAATCAATGACTGGCATTTTTATAATCGTAAATTAGTTTGTAAATTTGTATCTTATAAATTTAATAAAATTAAAAGTTAGTTAAATATATCAATTGATGGATACAAAAACGCAATACATTCCTTACAAAGTTAAAGATATTTCTTTAGCTGAATGGGGAAGAAAGGAAATTACGTTGGCCGAGGCGGAAATGCCAGGGTTAATGGCTATCCGTGAAGAGTATAAAGCTGCTCAACCTTTGAAAGGTTCTCGCATCGCGGGTTGTTTACATATGACAATCCAAACTGCTGTACTTATCGAAACGTTAGTTGCTTTAGGAGCAGATGTTACATGGTCTTCATGTAATATTTTCTCTACACAAGATCATGCTGCTGCTGCAATTGCTGCTGCTGGTATTCCTGTGTATGCTTGGAAAGGGATGAACGAAGAGGAATTCGATTGGTGTATCGAGCAAACATTATTCTTCGGTGAAGATCGCAAACCATTAAACTTAATTTTAGATGATGGTGGAGATTTAACGAATATGGTGATTGATCGTTACCCAGAATTAGTTGCTGAGATCAAAGGATTATCAGAAGAAACAACTACAGGTGTACACCGTCTTTACGAAAGAATGGAAAAAGGTACATTACCAATGCCTGCAATTAATGTAAACGATTCTGTAACAAAATCGAAATTCGATAACAAATACGGATGTCGTGAGTCTGCTGTTGATGCGATTCGTCGTGGAACAGATTTAATGATTGCTGGTAAACGTGTTGTAGTTTGTGGTTTTGGTGATGTAGGTAAAGGAACTGCAGAATCTTTCCGCGGAGCTGGAGCTATTGTTACAGTAACAGAAATCGATCCTATTTGTGCATTACAAGCTGCAATGGAAGGTTACGAAGTTAAAAAATTAGATACAGTTGTTGCTACAGCTGATATTATTATTACAACAACTGGTAACTTTGGAATTGTACGTGCAGAGCATTTCTTAAAAATGAAAGACAAAACTGTAGTATGTAACATTGGTCACTTCGATAATGAAATCGATATGGCTTGGCTAAACAGTAACTACGGAGATACAAAAGATGTAATTAAGCCTCAAGTAGACAAATACAACATCAACGGAAATGATATTATCATTTTAGCTGAAGGTCGTTTAGTTAACTTAGGAATTGCAACAGGACACCCTTCTTTTGTAATGTCTAACTCTTTTTCTAACCAAACGTTAGCGCAAATCGAATTATGGACAAACTCATCTGCTTACGAAAATAAAGTATATACTTTACCTAAGCATTTAGATGAAAAAGTTGCAGAATTACATTTAGCTAAATTGGGAGTTGAATTAGAAGTTTTATCTCAAAAACAAGCAGAATACATTGGTGTACCGGTTGAAGGACCATTCAAACCAGAATATTATAGATATTAATTAATTTTAATTTATTTTTTATTTGAAGTAAAAAAAAGCACACACTTAACTATATATACCCTCGCCCTGAACAAGCGAGGGTTTTTTTATATTATGTAGAAGTTAGATTTTAGATTTTAGAAATTAGAATTTAGATTTTTTTTCACTTTCTACTTTCCATTGTCACATTGAGCCTGCTAAAACCTTAAATGAATTAAGAAAGACTTAAAAACCTAAGAACCTAATAACTTATGTCTTAAATCTAATTAAAGCAATTTCTCATCAACCAAATTAGGTAAAGTAACTTTTAATAATGGTTCCTGTTTCATAGCGCGTTTTATAGCAAAAATAGCTTCATCATTTCTAGCCCAAGATCTGCGGGCAATTCCATTGTTTACATCCCAATGCAACATAGATTTTAAACGATTTTCAGCATCAGTAGAACCATCTAATAACATTCCGAAACCTCCGTTAATTACTTCTCCCCAACCAACGCCACCACCGTTGTGTATAGAAACCCAAGTAGCACCACGGAAACTATCACCAATTACATTATGAATCGCCATATCTGCTGTAAATTTCGATCCATCATAAATATTAGACGTTTCACGGAAAGGAGAATCTGTACCCGAAACATCATGATGATCTCTTCCTAATACTACCGCTCCAATATCACCTTTAGAAATAGCATCATTAAAAGCTTTTGCAATTTTAATTCGTCCCTCAGCATCAGCATATAAAATACGAGCTTGCGAACCAACAACTAATTTATTTTCTTGTGCACCTTTTATCCAAGTAATATTATCTTGCATTTGTTGCTGAATTTCTACAGGAGAATCTTTCATTATTTCTTCTAAAACTTGACAAGCAATTTTATCTGTTTTTTGTAAATCTTCTGGTTTTCCAGAGGTACAAACCCAACGAAATGGTCCAAATCCAAAATCAAAACACATTGGTCCCATAATATCTTGTACATAGCTAGCATATTTAAAGTCTATTCCGTTTTCAGCCATTACATCAGCACCAGCACGAGATGCTTCTAATAAAAATGCATTTCCATAATCAAAGAAATATGTCCCTTTAGCAGTATGTTTATTAACGGCATCGGCATGACGTCGTAAACTTTCTTGTACTTTATCTTTAAATAATGTTGGATTGTCCGCCATCATTTTATTAGCATCTTCAAATGATAATCCAGCTGGATAATAACCACCAGCCCAAGGATTATGTAAAGAAGTTTGATCTGAGCCAAGTTCAATATAAACATTCTCTTTATCAAATTTTTCCCAAACATCTACAATGTTACCATTGTATGCAATAGAAACAACTTCTTTATCCTCTTTTGCTTTACGAACACGAGAAACTAATTCATCTAAATCAGAAATAACTTCATCTACCCAACCTTGTTCGTGTCTTTTCCAAGTAGCAGCAGGGTTTACTTCTGCTGTTACAGAAACTACACCAGCAATGTTTCCAGCTTTTGGTTGAGCACCAGACATACCACCTAAACCAGCTGTAACAAATAATTTTCCAGCTGTTCCGTCAGCGTCTATTTTGCGACAACCATTTAAAACTGTAATTGTAGTGCCATGTACAATACCTTGTGGACCAATATACATGTAACTACCAGCAGTCATTTGTCCATATTGAGAAACACCTAAAGCATTCATTTTTTCCCAATCATCTGGTTGAGAATAATTAGGTATAACCATTCCATTTGTTACAACAACTCTAGGTGCATTTTTATGAGAAGGGAATAAACCCATAGGATGACCAGAATACATAACCAATGTTTGTTCATCTGTCATTTCAGACAAATATTTCATTGTTAATAAATACTGAGCCCAGTTCTGAAAAACAGCTCCATTTCCTCCGTATGTTATTAATTCATCTGGATGTTGTGCAACAGCGGGGTCTAGATTATTCTGAATCATTAACTGAATAGCTTTTGCTTGTTCAGAATTTCCTGGATATTCTGCTATTGGTCTTGCGAATATTTCATAATCGGGTTTTAAACGATGCATATATATTCGTCCAAACTCTTCTAATTCTTGTTTAAATTCAGGAATTAATGTACTATGATGTTGAGGTTCAAAATAACGTAAAGCATTTTTAATTGCTAATTTTTTCTCCTCATCAGTTAATATTTCTTTACGCTTTGGTGCGTGACTTACATTATTATTTCTTTCTTTTTTAACAGGTAAAATAGAAGGAATTCCTTGTTGTATCTGTTCTTGAAATGTCATTTTGAGTTTTTATTTATAGGTTTTTGTCAGTTCTTTTTTGTCAATAAAAAATAAGATAATAAACCCAATAAAGTAGCACAGTAAATCTATCCATGAGAATGATGTTCCAAAAATAATTTTTGCAGCTTTATTATGTTCCAATCCTATTAATATTATAAAGTTAAAGTATTGCAATATTTCTACTACAAAAGAAAAAATTAGAGTAAAAATAGCAATATATAAAGGTTTTATATTGATAAATGCTTTGATGAAATAGTAAATAAAAATCACAACCAAAATATCACCAACAAATGGACGAATAATTTTATCTCTTACATACAATGCAATTATCACCTCGATAATAAAGATGATACTTGCAATGAAAAATGATTTTTTATCAAATCTAAGCATGTTTATTTTTTAGTTGTACCTTATTATTTTACTAAATGTGATGTTGAAATGAATTCAACATGACACTTGATGGATTAAACTTATTTTATAATCAATTACTACGAATTCATAATTAAATCCTTGAAATCATCAGTCTGTAATAAATCTATAATATTATTGATATCATCACCAATTAAACGATCATCTTCTAATTTAGGGCATATTGTACGAACTTTTGCGAAAACTTGTTCTAGATAAGGACTAGATTTTTTTGGACGTCTAAATTCTAAACCTTGACAAGCATACATTAATTCTATTGCTAATATACGTTCTACATTATCTAAAACCTGATTAAATTTTCGTCCAGAAATACTTCCCATAGAAACGTGATCTTCTTGTCCTAAAGAAGTTGGAATACTATCTGCAGAAGCAGGAAAACATAATGTTTTATTTTCTGTACAAAGAGCCGCAGAAGTATACTGAGGAATCATAAAACCAGAATTTAATCCCGAACTTTCTGTTAATAATTTTGGTAATCCATATTTACCTTCAATTAATAAATATTGTCTTCTATCAGAAATATTTCCTAATTCAGATGCAGCAATTGTAGCATAATCTAATGCCATAGCTAAGGGTTGCCCGTGAAAGTTTCCACCAGAAATAGCTTCTTCATCAGAAATAACAATAGGATTATCTGTAACAGAATTTAGCTCAATTTCTGCTAATTCTTGTAAATGGAAAAAAGCATTTCTAGAAGCTCCATGCACCTGAGGTATACAACGTAAAGAGTAAGGGTCTTGAACACGACCACAATCTTGATGTGAATAAGCGATGCCAGAATCTTTTAATAAATTTCTCATTCGTTCAGCAACTAAAACAGTTCCTTTAAAAGCACGAATTTCATGTAATTCCTTTTTAAAAGGACTAGCAGAACCTTCATAAGCTTCTAAAGAAAGAGCGCCAACAACATCTGCTAAGTTTAATAAATATTCAAATTTCTTTAGTCCATGCAGTGCATGAGATAAAATAAATTGCGTACCATTAATTAATCCTAAACCTTCTTTTGCAGATAAATTTAATGGCTCTAAATGATGTTTTGCTAAGGCTTCTTTTGTTGTAATAATTTTATCACCTTCCCATACTTTACCTTCTCCAATTAATGGTAAAAATAAATGAGATAGTGGAGCTAAATCTCCAGATGCACCAACAGAACCTTTTTCTGGAACAACAGGAATAATATCTTTTTCTATCATTAATAGAATACGTTCTACAACTTCCAAAGTAACACCAGAGAATCCTTTAGATAATGCATGAGCTTTTGCTATTAACATCGTTTTGGAAATTTCTTTTTTAATAGGATTACCAACACCAACAGCATGACTAATTAAAAGATTGTGTTGTAGTTGACGTGTTTCTTCTTCCGAAATTTTAGTATCACATAAAGGTCCAAATCCAGTGTTTATTCCATATACTGTTTGTCCAGAAGCAATTATTTTAGCAACATTTTGTTGAGATATTATAATTTGTTCTTTACTTGTTTCATTAAGATTAATGGTACTTTTTCCGTTATCAATTGCTTTAAAATCCTCAAAGGATAAAAAGTCTATACCATAAGTTTTTGTCATTGTATTTTAATTTTGGATATGCCAAATATAACGTTTTCGGGATTATTATAAATAATAGAAATCATACTATAGGTAATTATTGATATTTGATAAGGTTTTATATCGCTATCTTTTATAAATTTGCAGAAATTTTTATGTAATGTGTGATAAACATCTTCATGACGAAATAGGAGACGATCATATGTCAGCAAACTTAGAGACTCCTCTAAGAGATGATGCTTTTGAATTGTCTGCAGAAGAAAAAGTAGAAAAGATAGAGGCGGATTTCCGTAATATCATGGAAACTTTAGGATTAGATTTAACAGATGATAGTTTGAAAGGAACTCCAAAACGAGTAGCAAAAATGTTTGTGAAAGAAATTTTTGGTGGATTATTACCAGAACGCAAACCTGGAATGTCAACTTTCGAAAATAAATATAACTACAACCAAATGTTAGTTGAAAAGGATATCGTAGTTTATTCTACTTGCGAACACCATTTCTTACCTATCGTTGGACGAGCACATGTAGGTTATATTTCGAAAGGAAAAGTAATCGGATTATCAAAAATGAATCGTATTGTAGAATACTATGCAAAACGACCACAAGTACAAGAGCGTTTAACAATGCAAATTGTAAAAGCAATGCAAGAGGCTTTAGGTACAGATGATGTTGCATGTATTGTAGATGCAAAACATTTATGTGTTAACTCACGTGGAATAAAAGACATCGAATCTAGTACAGTTACTGCTGAATATGGTGGAGCTTTCAAAGACAACGAACAATTAAGAAAAGAGTTTATTGCTTACATTGGCATGAAGACTCCTTTTAATGTTTAAAATAATAAACCCTTAAAAATGGTAAAAGAAAATCAATTAAAAGTACATAATTCCTTATCAGGACAAAAAGAAATATTCGAACCTATTAATCAAGATAATGTTGGAATGTATGTCTGTGGTCCTACCGTGTATAGCAATGTACATTTAGGAAACGTGCGAACATTTATGTCTTTTGATATGATTTATCGTTACTTAAAATTTTTAGGTTATAAAGTACGCTACGTTCGTAATATTACAGATGCTGGACATTTAACAGATGATGGTAATGTAGAAAATGATCGTTTTGTAAAACAATCAAAATTAGAGAAGCTAGAACCAATGGAAATTGTACAGAAATATACTGTAGATTTTCACCATGTTTTAGAAAAATTTAATTTACTTCCTCCAACAATAGAGCCAACAGCTACAGGTCATATTTTAGAGCAAATAGAATTAGCTGAAAAGCTAATAGAATTAGGTTTTGCATATGAAGTAAACGGATCTGTTTATTTTGATGTAGAAGCTTACAATAAAAAAGGCTTAAACTATGGTGAATTAAGTAATCGTAATATCGAGGAATTAATTAACAATACGCGCGATTTAGATGGACAGGGAGAAAAGAAAAATCCAGTAGATTTTGCTCTTTGGAAAAATGCTTCACCTGCTCATATTATGCGTTGGACTTCTCCTTGGGGAGAAGGTTTTCCTGGTTGGCACTTAGAGTGTACTGTAATGAGTACAAAATATCTTGGAGATTTCTTCGATATTCACGGAGGAGGAATGGATCTTAAATTCCCTCATCATGAATGTGAGATTGCTCAAGCAAAAGGTTGTAATGGACATGATCCAGTTAAATATTGGATGCATGCTAATATGTTAACCATGAATGGTCAACGTATGAGTAAATCGACAGGGAATTACATTCTACCAATGGAATTAATGACTGGAAATAATAATTTCTTTGAGAAAGCATTTCACCCAAGTATTGTTCGTTTTTGTTTCTTACAAGCACATTACAGAAGTGTTTTAGATATTTCTAATGATGCAATGTTGGCTTCTGAAAAAGGTTATAACCGTTTAATGGAAGCTTTAAAAACATTAGAAAATATTACACCAAAGAAAACGTCTACAGTTAATATTTCTGAGTTAGAAACGAAGTTCTACACAGCAATGGATGACGATTTTAATACACCAATTCTTATCGCTCATTTATTTGATGCAGTAAAAATGATTAATTCTATCAAAGATAGTTTTGAGAATATTACGGCAGAAGATTTAGAAAAATTAAAAACATTAATGAATGGTTTTGTTCGTGATGTTTTAGGATTAGAATCTAACGATGTTAACGAAAGCTCTGAGAAATTAGATGGTGTTGTAAAAATGCTAATCGAAATGCGTAATCAAGCACGTGTTGATAAAAACTGGGCTTTATCCGATCAAATTCGTGATGAATTGAGTGCTTTAGGTATTCAATTAAAAGATGGATCAGAAGGAACAACATACTCTTTTTAAGAGATATTTATAATATTTTTAACCCACTTAGCTATAAGTGGGTTTTTTGTATATTTTAATTTTAGATTACTTTTGTAAGGATTTATTCAAGAGGATGAAAAAAACAATCATTGGTTTATTTTTATTAGGATCAGTTTATGCTGAGGCACAAACAGATTCTACTAGAATTCTAAAACCGCTAAAAGGATCATCTACAAATGATTCTGTAACATATTTCAAAACAAAAATTGAGGATTATAAATTTTGGACAAATAGTAGAAAGCCAGAAATTATTGATACAACATTAAGTATCAAAAACTTTTATAATCAGAATTTTATTCGAAGAGATGCGTTTGGAAAATTATTTTTCCCAAATGTTGGTGGGGCTGTAGTTGATTTAGAATATCAAGATACGCCGTTTTCTACAAGCTTATTACCAACTGGAAAAAAGTATAACTACTATTTTGCAGATGATATAAAGTATTATGATGTAAAAACACCTTACACAGAATTTATTTATGAAAATGGTGTAAAAGAAGGTAACTTCTTATCATCAACATTCTCGCATAATATCAATAAACAATTTAATTATACTTTTCATTATAGAGGTTTAATTTCCGAAGGACGTTTCAGAAATGAAAAAGCACAGAATAATACATTTGTATTTTCATCTAATTATAAAACCAAATCAGAACGCTTTAAATTATGGTGGCATTACGCAGCACAAAATTTAAAGAATAATGAAAATGGAGGAATAAGCGATATTAATGATTTTATTTTGCAAGATGAACGTAGGTTATCTAACCTTCGTAATATTCCAGTAAATTCTCAAACAGCAAAGTCTGATTTTGATGCACGTCGAATTCAAGTTAATGCTTCGTATGGTATTTTAAGAAAATTAAACGAAAAAGATTCAACTTATTTTAATCCAATTCTTTTAAAGAATACAGTAACGTACGAAAAACAAAAATACCGTTACGAAGATTCATCTCCATCAGCACAGTTGTATTTTTCTCCAATAATCCAAGGAATAGGAACGTCTAGTCTAAAAAGTTCAACTGATTTTTCCAATGTTACAACCGCAGGTTTTCAATGGACAGATCGTATACAAATAGAAGCTGGAGTTAAATTTCAGAGTTTAAGAGTTTTCGCAGAACAACCTTTGGTTGCTCGTTTAGAAGATACAAATGGTAATGTTATTTACGATGTAAATAACCCAAGAGAAATTAAAGAAAACTTATTTGGAATTGTAGGAAAAGTTAATTTTGATTGGAATGAAAAATTAAAGCTTTTCGGAAATGTAGAGTATTTGCAAAGTGACAATTATAAAAGTGTTTACAATGTAGATGCGGTTTTAGATATTACACCAATTGCAGGTTATACATTATCTGCAGGAGCATTAATTCAATCTAAGATTCCGTCTTTAAATGCTATTTATAATCAAAGTTTCTATGCAAATTTTAATTATGCGAATCAGTTTCAGACAGAAAATATTCAAAAACTTTTTGCTAAACTGAATTTAGAAAAATTAAATACAACATTAGAAGGAGCTGTTTATAATATAGATAATAAAGTTTATTTAGATGCCGATTTAGTTTATAAGCAGTTAAATGATAATATCAATTACTTTAGATTAAAAGGAGAAAATCACCTTCGTTTCGGAAATATTAATTTAGTTTCTACTTTACAATATCAGAAAGTATCAAAAAATGAAGATATAATGCCTTTACCAGATTTCTTAATACGAGAAACATTATACTGGCAAGGAGAATTATTTAATAAAAATGCACAATTACAAGCTGGAATAAATGCTACATATTTTTCAAAATATAGAGGATTAACTTATAATCCAGTTTTAAATGAATTTGCTATTCAAAATGCAGCAATTCAAAGAATAGGTGCATATCCTATTTTAGATGTTTTTGTTAACTTTAAAGTTCGTAATATGCGTTTTTATATTAGAGGAGAACATTTAAATGCATCGTTTGTTTCACAACCAGATTATTTTTCAACATCTAATGTTCCATATAGAGGATTTAAATTTCAGCTAGGAATTAAATGGAATATTTTTAGTTAAAAAAAAATATATAAAAAAAAGCACCTTCAAAATGGAGGTGTTTTTTTATGCTTCTTTGTATGAATAAGTTGAAATAATTGAATTTTTAAGAATAAAGAATATTTATTAATTTAGGGAAAATTTTTCAGATGAAGTACTTTATCCCGCTTTCTATTTTGTTTTCCGCATCAATATTTGGTCAAAATTTGAATATTGAACAAGCTAAAAAAATATTTGATTTACCTAATCATTGTATTGAAGTTGAGTATCCAAATAAACTTGGAAATGTAATAGGAAGTGAAGAGGATTTAAAGACTCCAAAACAGCTTCGGCCTATATTTTATGGTTGTTTTGATTGGCACTCATCTGTACATGGATTTTGGTCTATTATAAATTTAATGAAAGACTTTCCCGAATTAGATCAAGATAATAGTGTAAGGAATAAATTAAACCATTTAATTACAAAAGAGAATGTCGAAATTGAAATGTCATTTTTTAATGATAGAAATAACAAATCTTTTGAAAGAACATATGGTTGGGCTTGGTTATTGATGTTGCAAATGGAATTAAATAATTGGCAAGATAAGGACGCTAAAATTTGGGCAAATAACTTAAAACCATTAAGTGATTTAATTGTTACAAGGTATAAAGAATATTTACCAAAGTTGGTTTACCCAATTAGAACAGGAACACATGATAATACTGCTTTTGGATTAAGTTTGTCTTTAGATTATGCTCGTTCTGTTGGTGATAAATCTTTTGAAGATGTGATTATTAAAAATGTAAATAGACTATATTCTAAAGATGTGAAATGTAATATAGCTTTTGAGCCTAGTGGGTCTGATTTTTTGTCTCCTTGTTTAGAGGAAGCTTTAGTTATGTCTAAGGTAAAAAATGAAGAAGATTACAAGAATTGGTTAAAGGGATTCTTACCTCAAATGTTTAAGAAGAAATTTGATTTGCAACCAGGTGTTGTTTCTGATAGGACAGATGGTCATTTAGTACATTTGGATGGTTTAAATTTTAGTAGAGCAACCGCGCTATTTAAAATTCAACAAAAATTACCATCATTAAAACATTTGAATGGTATTGCATTAAATCATCTTAATTACTCTTTGAATAATATTACGAATGATGATTATATGGGAAGTCATTGGCTCGGAACTTTTGCACTTTACGCACTAAAAACGAAACACGAAATTAATAAATAGAATCATAGATTAAGATATTTAATAGTCAAATTTATTTATATGCCACAAGATATTTTTATTAAAGGAAAACTTCTTAATCAATATATTTATTCGTTTTTAGCGTTATTAATAATTGTATTCCTTTTAGATATTTTTTTCGCCCAAACTATTCATATTTATATATCTTTAGGTCTATGTATATTACTTATTGTATTTATATATTTAAAAGACCAAATAAAAAATAATACTTTTTTTCGTTTTTGCATTTTGTTTGGTGTTAGCTTTCTAATATTTATATTCGATTCCTATTATTCACCAACAGCCATGGTTTTTTTATCTTATGTTACTTTAGTAGGTACCTTTCCAGTAGTGCTTAATTTAAATAAGGATAAAAATTATATTATTATACTTTTTCTTATTATCGCTTTTCAAATCATACTAAATATATCAACAGATTATAATCTGTTTAGAAATGAAAACTTAACAACTAATGATATAGAATTTAGAAGAGGTAATGAAGTTTTTCAATTGGTTTATTTTATTACCATGAATGTCTATTTTATCTATAAATTACAAACGGCTAAATTGCTTCACATAAAAGAAAAGAGTAGTAAAGTTCTAGAAAGATTACCAGTTCCATTAGATTCAGTAAAAGAATTACAACAATTAGCAATAACAAATAATCCTATTTTTTTATCTGAATTTAGATCTGTTTTTCCTGATTTTGAAATAAAACTTTTAGAGTTAGCTCCAAATATGATTATTTCTGAATTAGAAATTTGTGCATTTGTTAAATTAAATATCACTACAAAAGAAATAGCATCTTATACGAAGTCTTCTATAAGAGCGGTAGAAGGTAAAAAGTATAGAATACGTAAAAAATTAGCCTTAGATAAAGAGACAGATTTATACGTTTACATTAATAAAATTTAGTTCTGCACTAATTACTATGCTAGAATAATTTATTCGTAAGTAATTTTTTTGTTAACAAACAGAATAAAAATAACCTTTTAAGAAGTAGAAATTCTATTTTTTAAAAGGTTATTTTATTTAATATTAGATATTTAAATCGTTAGATTTTATTCATAATTTTTTTATAATAAAAAGTTAAGATTAAATTAAAATATAATTATATTTACTCAAATCGATAAATAAAAAGCGATTGTTTTGCGAATACACATTGTTTGTTTTAGAATAATTGCGATTATAATAATTTAAATTTTTGATGAAAAATACATTTATTTTATTGTTTGGGATTTCAAGTTGTTTAGTATTTGCACAAGTTGGAATTGGAACAAACAATCCAAAAACTACTTTAGATGTAGCAGGAGATCTTAATTTAAGAAGAGAATTAAGAGTAGGAGGTACAGCTTCTGTAAATGGAAATGCTGGGACAGCGGGGCAAGTATTGGTATCTAGTGGAAATAGTGCAGTGCCTACATGGAAATCTGTTAATACTCCATTTGCTTCAGCAGGGGATTATCAATTAGTTAATACAAAAGTATTATTTGATCGTACAGGAATCAATTTTTCAGCTAACACGAATAATACTCCAGCTGCGTATATTAGTACATTAGGAGAAAATATTAGTACAAATGGTTGGGTACAGATACCAGGATTACAAACTACTATACTAGTTGAACAAGAGGGGAATACGCTATCGTTAATATTTCAAACTGGTGTAGAATCTAATTCTGGAGCAAGCACAATTACAGATAATCGTTTAGTAAAGTATATGTGCGGTATTTTTCAAAATGATTTATTAGTGGCTTTTCGTGGAGATGAATTATTAGATGTTCATAGAAAAGACGCAAATAACGAAGGAGTTTATACATTAAGTTATTCTGTTGATGATTTACCAGTAGCAAATCATGTTTTTAAAGTAGCTTGTAGAAGAATACAGACCACGGCTGGAACTTATGAATTTGCAATTGGTAGACCAATAACAAGTTCAGCAATTTCAAATGCTTTCATGTTACAATCAGTTATTAAAATTGAATTATTAGAACCAGTACGTTAAATATGAAAAAAGTATTATCAATTATAGTATTATCATTTGTAATAAATTCATTTGCACAAGTAGGAATTAATACAATAAATCCAAGAGCATCTTTAGATGTACAAGGAGGAGTAACAATAAGAGGAAATATTAGAACGTCAGGGACTGATACAAATAAAGGACAAACAGGTAGAATGTCCAATCTACTTGTTTCAAGAGGAGCAGGTAACTCACCAGAATGGAGATCTCTTCGTCTTCCAATTGTAAAATCGGGACGTTATTACATGTTATTTGCAAATTCATATAGTGATCGAGTTGGAATTAGACCAACAACATTAACAGGAACAACTCCTGTAACTTACGATATGGCTTTACCAACATCATGGTCTGTTATTTCAAATTTAACGCAAACATTTTCAGTAATTAATCCTGTAAACAGAGTTTTTGTTTTATTTGAAGCAGTTGCACAAATAAACTCTTCTGCACAATACCACGGAGTCGATTTTACATGTGGAGTTTTTATTGATGATAAATTGGTTGGAGCTAGAACAGTTGATCTTTATCAAGCAACTACAGCTGGTAACAGTGTTTTTAGGACTTTCACAATTTTAGCAACTACAGATCAACCTTTATCAGTTAGTAATTCTCATGTTATAAAAATTGCTTGTACTAGAAGAAGTAATTACGGAGGATTTACAGGAAATCTTGGGATAGGAATACCTGAATCTGCAACTACAGCTAATATCAATGATTTTATGTCACAATCATCTCTTCGTGTAGAGGTTTTTGAAACACCTGCTAGTACTTTAAATGTTGTTAATTAATAAAAAATATTACATATGCTTAAGAATATATTTTTTACAGTTTTATTTCTTCCCGTTTTTGGATTAGCACAATTGGGGATAGGTACAAGTTTACCTAATGCAATGTTAGATGTTAATGGAGATATGAATGTTCTCAATCAGTTGTCTCTTGGTGGAAGCGAATCTGATGCTGGTAATACTGGTGTTAGTGGACAAATAGTTGCTTCTAACGGAGCAAATCCTGCTTCATGGCAAGATATAAGAGTTCCAGCAGGAACTAGTGCATTAGTTTTATCTTCTAAATATGTTCAAGATGATCAAGTTGGGGTAACGCTTGTTCAAGGGTTGACAACTCCATATCTTGAAAATTCTGATATTTCAGCCGAATGGTTAGTGATTGATGGTTTAACAACCAATTTTGAAGTGAAAAAAACAACGAATAAGGTAAATTTCGCAGCGCAAACTGTTGCGCAAAGAGATAATAGTGATGTAGCGAGTTATGCATGTGCTGTATTTGTTGATGATAAATTAAGAGCAGTACGTACAGATGCTATTAACACAACTGCAGGTGGGTACAGAGTTTATAACATGAATGTTACCTTAAGTAATTTGGCAGTAGGAGTACATGTAGCAAAATTTGCTTGTAGAGGAAGAAATTTTAATAGTACAGGCTCACTAGCTGTAGGAAGAGTTTTAAATGCAACTTATCTTACTCCTGGAATGGCTAAATCTGTTCTAAAAACTATAATACTAGAAACTTTATAATTTTTTTAAATTTTTATTATATTAATTAATCGTCTTTATCATTCCTGATAAGACGATTTTTTTATATCTTGGTTTATATAAAAGAGTAAATTAAATGGAAGTTTTTCTTAATCAATTCGATGATTATTATACACTTTCTCAAAATACCAAAAGCGAATTATTAAAAATTTGCAATACACATCACTATAATAAAAACGAAATTGTTTTATCACAAGGAGATTTAGCATCTAATTATTACATTGTAAAAAAAGGCCTTTTAGGCTATTATACACTCAATGAAAATGGAACAATAATTTATAAGATTTTTTTTGAGGAAAATAGTTTCGTTGCCTCAACAGTTTCTATTATAGAAAATAAACCAAGTGATTTTAGTATAATTGCATTAGAAGATACAGAGTTAATCTCTTTGCCGGCAGAGAAGTTTAGGAAATTATTTTATGAATGTCATGATTTGGCACTTTTTCAGATTAACTATTTAGAGAGAAACTGGGTAGTTGAAAAAGAAAAACTAGAGATTGGATTGAAAACTGATTTAGCAAAGCATAGATATGAAGAGTTATCTAAAAACACTTCGTTAATTAATCGATTAAAACAACATCATATAGCCTCATATTTAGGCATTACACCAACACAATTAAGTAGGATACGTAAAGAATTAAAATTATAAATTTATCAACATATGTAAATGTTTTACTTTTTATTTAAAATTATTTTTGACTAGTATTTAAAACAAAAAGAAATGAAAATATTAAATAATTTGCTTTTAGTTATAGTAATGGCTATAACAGTTTCAGCACAAGAAGTTGTTCGTAAAAATATTCATAGCAATAAGATGAATAAGGATGTAAAAACAATAATTATTGTACCTAAATTACAAAAAGAAAAAAAGTATAAAACAGTTTATATACTGCATGGTTTTAGTGCTTCACCAGAAAGAGCTTATGAACATGATATTCCTAATCTCGAAAAATTAGCCGAAAAATATCAAACCATTTATATTCTGCCAGATGGTAATTACAGTAGTTGGTATGTTGATAGTCCAATAGATTCAAAATCTCAATATGAAACGTTTATTGGCGAAGAATTAGTTCATTATATTGATGAAAATTATCCAACAGAAAGAAATAAAAATTCTAGAGGTATTTTAGGATGGAGTATGGGAGGTTATGGTGCTTTAAGTATCGGTTTGGCTAAACATGAAACATTTTCTGCGGTAGGAAGTGTTTGTGGAGCATTAGATTTTAATCGCTTTGGAGCAAGTTATCATAATTATCAAGTAGATAGCGTTTTGGGAGATTTAAAGAAGTTACCAAGTCAATATTTTACTTTTAATAAGATTGGACAAATGAAAGCTAATGCGCAATATTATATTATTGATTGTGGAACTGAAGACAGTGAAATGATTGAAATGAATAGAGATTTCCATCAACGTTTAACAAAAGAAAAGGTAGAGCATCTTTACATAGAGTCACCTGGGGTTCATAATCCAGATTATTGGAGAAAAGCATTAGGAAATCAATTGGCATTATTTAACGAGCATTTTGATAAATTATAGAATTATAAGTTAGTATTCGATTAAATTTATCAGAGTTTATATTTTGAACTTAATCGTAATTTGTATTTTGTCAAATGAAATAAAAAAGCCTTGTCAAGACTAAATCTTGACAAGGCTTTTATTTATGCTTTACATGAATTAAAGATTTTAGTAGGTTTCTAACCTCTAACCTCTAACCTCTAACCTCTAACCTCTAACCTCTAATGTAGGAATGAATTCAGATTCTATTTCCGAGAATGTTTTTTCCAAATCGATTAAATTATCTTGTGTAACAAGTTTTGTACGATAAGGTTTAAAGTTCGGAATACCTTTAAAATAATTAGTGTAATGCATTCTTGTCTCTAAGATTCCAGTACGCTCACCTTTCCACTCTACAGCCCATTCTAAATGGTTTTTAGCAGCTTCCATTCTTTCGTAAATAGTTGGATCTGGTAAAATTTCTCCAGTTTCACGGTAGTGTTTAATCTGATTAAAAATCCAAGGATAACCAATAGCAGCTCTACCAATCATAATCCCATCAACACCATATTTTTCTTTGTATTCGATTGCTTTTTGAGGCGAATCAATATCTCCATTTCCAAAAATAGGAATTTCAATATTTGGATTTGCTTTTACTCTGGCAATATGCGACCAATCAGAATGACCTTTGTACATTTGTGCACGAGTTCTTCCGTGTATAGCCAATGCTTTTATACCAGTATCTTGTAAGCGTTGTGCAACTTCATCAATATTAATAGAATCATGATCCCAACCTAAACGAGTTTTTACTGTAACAGGTAAATGCGTGCTTTCTACAACCGATTTTGTTAATTTAACCATCAAATCGATATCTTTTAAAACTCCAGCACCAGCACCTTTACAGACTACTTTTTTTACAGGACAACCAAAATTAATATCAACAATATCTGGCTGAACAGTTTCAACAATCTTTGCAGACATTGCCATTGCTTCTTCATCTCCACCAAAAATCTGTATACCAATTGGTCTTTCATAATCAAAAATGTCTAATTTTTGACGACTTTTTATAGCGTCACGAATTAAACCTTCAGATGAAATAAACTCTGTATACATAAGGTCTGCACCGTGCATCTTACATAAACGACGAAATGGTGGATCGCTAACATCTTCCATTGGAGCAAGCAACAAAGGAAAGTCTGGTAACTCTATGTTTCCTATCTTTACCACGATAAAATTTTTTGCAAAATTACAAAAACTTATGAAACAAGAACGAAAGACAGAAGGAGTCAATCAATATTTAAAATTTTCTGCTATGGGAATTCAGATGGCAGTAACGATTGCGCTATTTGCTTGGCTAGGAAATTTTTTAGATAAAAAATACGAAACAGATCAGCCATTCTTCACAGCTGGCTTATCTTTGCTGGGAGTTTTTGTAGCATTATACTTAATGCTAAAACAATTACCAAAAAAATAAAGAATGATAAAAAAGTTTTTATTACTTGGATTTAGTTTTGTGTTAATGGTGACAATTTTTTGTGTCATTCATTACGCAATTGTACTTCAGTTTAATTTTAGCGAAAATCCGCTAATTGTTCCAAAAATGTATTTAATAATTGGATTAATTACTTTAATGATTATACAAATGGGTTGTTTTATTAAAGTAAAATACCCAGAATATGTTGGTTTTTCCTTTATGGGAGGGATGATTGCTAAGATGGCAGTTGTGTTAGCATTGGTTGTTGTAAATCAAGAAATTAAAATAAATATCATACAATTAATTATAAGTTATTTTGTAATTTTGCTTGCCGAAGTTTTAATTTTTATTCGGTTAATTAATTTAAAGTTAAAAAAAGTTTAATGATTTTTAGCATTTGACTTTGGTAAGTGGTTAATTTACTATAATTTTGCACGCAATTTAGAAACAAAGGAATTATACATGAAATTTTCAGCGTTATTAGCGTTTTTATTACTTTTCAACTTCGGATTTGCTTCGACAGCAACTTCGCACGAGAATTTACCAAAAACGTTTGAGGAGTTAATTAAAAGTGAAGAAGTAAAAAGCCACGAAGAAGCTGCTAAAGTGAAAGCTGGCGAATCTACATTTAACCCAGTACCAGTTATTATGCACCACATTGCTGATGCGCACGATTGGCACTTCTGGGGAGAAGGAGAAAAAAGTGTTACTATTCCATTACCAGTTATCTTATGGGATAATAATGGATTAAATGTTTTTATGTCTTCTAAATTTCACCACAACGAAGCAGTTGTTGAAAGCAATGGAAATTACTACATTAATTTTCATGAAAAAGTCTACAAAACAGATGCACAAGGGACAATCCATCCTCATGTAGATGAGAAAGGAGCTCTTCATTTAGAAAATGAAAAACCATTAGATTTTTCAATTACTAAAAATGTTGCATCAATGTTATTATCATTTGTAATCTTAATTTTAGTATTCTCTGCAGTTGCATCTAACTACAAAAAAGGTAATGTTGTACCAAAAGGTATTGCTGGTTTCATAGAACCAATCATAATTTTTGTACGTGACGAAGTAGCAATTCCAAATATTGGAGAGAAAAAATACGCGAAATTCATGCCTTACTTATTAACGTTGTTTTTCTTTATCTGGATTAATAATTTATTAGGGTTATTACCAGGAGCAGCAAACGTTACAGGAAATATCGCAGTTACATTTGTTTTAGCATTTATTGCTTTAATCGTTGTTAATTTTTCAGGAAATAAAGGTTATTGGGGTCACATGTTATGGATGCCAGGAGTTCCAGTTCCAGTAAAATTAATTTTAGCTCCAATTGAATTAATTGGAATTATCACAAAACCTTTCGCTTTAATGATTCGTTTATTTGCGAACATTACTGCAGGTCACATCATCATTATGTCTTTAATCTCGTTAATTTTTATTTTCCAAACAGAAGCAATGTCTGCAGGATCTATTCCTTTAGCTTTATTTATCTACTGTTTAGAATTATTAGTAGCGGCATTACAAGCATTTGTGTTTACAATGTTAGTTTCATTATTCATCGGAACAGCAGTAGCAGAACACGATCATCATTAAGAACAAAAGAACAATAAAATAATTTTTTAATAATTAAATACAATTATCATGACAGGAAGTATTGCAGCAATCGGAGCTGGTTTAGCAGTTTTAGGAGTTGGTTTAGGTATCGGTAAAATCGGTGGATCAGCTATGGAAGGAATCGCTAGACAACCAGAAGCGGCTTCAAAAATTCAAACAGCTATGATTATCGCAGCAGCCTTAATCGAGGGTGCAGGTTTATTTGGTATCGTAGTTGCGTTATTAGGTAACGGATAATATTTGAATTTAAATTAGCTTCAGTAACGGTTGGTTGTTGAAGCTAATTCATTAAAAAATTAATTAAAAAAATAAAATTTAATACATATAAACAATGGATTTAATTACACCTTCAGTTGGTCTTATTTTTTGGACTGCGGTAGTATTTATCATCTTATTAGTATTGTTAAGATCATTAGCGTGGAAACCAATTTTATCTGCTGTTAAAGAAAGAGAGCAATCTATTGAGGATGCATTAAACGCAGCGAAAAAAGCGAAAGAAGAGATGGCTTTATTAAACGCTCAAAACGAGAAAATCTTAAAAGAAGCTCGTGCTGAACGTGATGCAATCTTGAAAGAAGCGCGTGAAATGAAAGAAAATATCATCAACGAGGCGAAAAATGCTGCTACTGTAGAAGCAGACAAATTAATTGAAAACGCGAAAGCGGCTATCCAAAATGAAAAAGCATCGGCTATGGCTGATATCAAAAATCAAGTTGGACAATTATCTATTGAAATTGCTGAAAGAATCTTAACAAAAGAATTGTCAGATAAATCTGCACAAGAATCTTTAGTTAATGATGTTATTGATCAAGTTAAATTTAATTAATCATGGCAGGATTCAGAGCAGCACAAAGATATGCTAAAGGTTTGATGGCTTTTGCTAACGAAGCAAAGCAAACAGACGTAGTGTATGCTGAAATGAATGATGTAAGCAAAGCTATTAAAGAGAACGAAGATTTAAGAATCTTTTTAAATTCTCCAATTATCGATGCTAAGAAAAAAGAGGTTGCTTTAAAAGAAGTTTTTAAATCTTTATCTGTAACTACTCAAACATTCATTTCATTGATCGTACGTCAAGGTAGAGAAAATATTTTATCTAAAATTGCAGAACAATTTATTGCAATCTATGATAACTCAAATAATATTGTTACAGCAGAAATTGTTTCAGCTGTTCAATTAGATCAAAACACAATAGACAACATTATTGCTAAAGCTAAACAAACATTAGCAGTAGGTAGTCAAGTAAAAGTAGAGAACAAAGTAGATGCATCATTAATTGGTGGTTTCGTTTTGAAAATTGGAAATAATCAAGTAGATTCATCAATCAAAACTAAGTTAGCTACATTAAAAAAAGATTTTTCGAAAAACGAATACATTCCTAAATTTTAAATATTTCAGAAATGCCAGAAATAAATCCAGCTGAAGTTTCAGCTATATTAAAACAACAACTTTCAAGCTTTGATTCTGCAGTTGAATTAGCTGAAGTTGGAACCGTTCTAACTGTTGGGGATGGTATTGCTCGCGTTTACGGGTTAGACAATGCTCAATACGGAGAATTAGTAGAATTCTCAAACGGATTAGAAGGAATGGTACAAAACCTTGAAGAAGATAACGTAGGTATTGTACTTTTCGGACCTTCAAAAGGAATTAAAGAAGGGGATACAGTAAAACGTACAAACAAAATTGCTTCTATTAACGTAGGAGAAGGAATGTTAGGACGTGTTGTTGATATGTTAGGAAATCCTATCGATGGGAAAGGTCCTATCGAAGGTCAATTATATGAAATGCCTATCGAGCGTAAAGCTCCTGGAGTTATCTACCGTCAACCAGTAAACGAGCCATTACAAACAGGTATCGTTTCTATTGACTCTATGATTCCAATTGGACGTGGACAACGTGAGTTAATCATTGGTGACCGTCAAACAGGTAAAACTTCTGTTGCTTTAGATGCAATCTTAAATCAAAAAGAATTTTACGATAGAGGTGAAACAGTTTTCTGTATTTACGTAGCAGTAGGACAAAAAGGTTCTACAGTTGCAGGAATTCAAAAAACTTTACAAGATCATGGTGCAGATAAATATACAGTGATTGTTGCAGCTAATGCATCTGATCCTGCTCCAATGCAAGTATATGCTCCAATGGCAGGTGCTGCAATCGGAGAGTTTTTCCGCGATTCTGGTCGTCCAGCATTAATCGTTTATGATGATTTATCTAAACAAGCGGTAGCTTACCGTGAGGTATCATTATTATTACGTCGCCCACCGGGACGTGAAGCTTACCCTGGAGATGTATTTTACTTACACTCTCGTTTATTAGAGCGTGCTGCTAAAGTTATCAAAGATGATGGTATTGCTGCTCAAATGAATGATTTACCAGAATCTATGAAAGGTATCGTAAAAGGTGGTGGTTCTTTAACTGCATTACCAATTATCGAAACGCAAGCTGGTGACGTTTCTGCTTATATCCCAACAAACGTAATTTCGATTACAGATGGACAAATTTTCTTAGAGTCAGATTTATTCAACTCTGGTGTTCGTCCAGCGATTAACGTAGGTATCTCTGTATCTCGTGTTGGTGGTTCTGCACAAACAAAACCAATGAAAAAAGTATCTGGTACATTAAAATTAGACCAAGCTCAATACCGTGAGTTAGAAGCTTTCGCTAAATTTGGTTCTGATTTAGATGCTGCTACAATGAATGTTATTGGAAAAGGTGAGCGTAACGTTGAGTTATTAAAACAAGGTGTTAATTCTCCTATTTCTGTAGAAGAGCAAGTTGCTTTTATCTATGCAGGTACTAACGGATTATTGAAAAATGTTCCAGTTAACCAAGTTAAAGAATGGCAAGCTGATTTTGTTGAATTAATGAGAAACAAATACGCAGACACTTTAACAGCAATCCGTTTAGGTAAATGGACTGACGAAATTATAGAAGTATTGAAGAAAGTTGTTACAGAAACAACTTCTAAATATTAATAAAATATAAAAAGAAACTTGAAAGTTGTTTTTAACTTTTAAGTTTCTTTTAATCCTTCATCTCAAATAGAATTATGCCAAATTTAAAAGATATACGTACACGTATTACTTCTGTAGGTTCTACTATGCAGATTACAAGTGCTATGAAATTAGTATCTGCTGCAAAATTAAAACGTGCTACAGATTCTATAGTACAGTTACGTCCATACGCAGATAAATTACGTGAACTTTTACAAAATGTAAGTTCTACTTTAGAAGCTGAAGTGGGAGGTGCATTAACAGAACAACGTGAAGTAAATAAAGTACTTTTAGTTGTAATAAACTCAAATAGAGGTTTATGTGGAGGATATAACTCAAGCATCATCAAAAGAGTAAATGCTTTATTAGCTGGTGAATTAGCTGGTAAACATGTTGAGCTTTTAACTATTGGTAAAAAAGCAAACGATACTTATAGTAAAACACAAACTATCTACAAAAATGCATCTAGCATTTGGGATAATTTAAATTTTGCAGATGTAGCAGAAGTTGCAGAGGATTTAGTAGCGAAATTTGAAGCTGGTGATTTTGATCAAATCAGAATTATTTACAATCAATTTCAGAATGCAGCAGTACAGATTGTTCAAGATGAACAGTTTTTACCAGTTGTTATTGAAAAATCTCCAGAAACTGCAAATCAAGCCGAGTTAGATTATATCTTTAATCCTTCTAAAGAAGAAATTTTAAAGGATTTAATTCCTCAAACATTAAAAACTCAATTATTTAAAGCTGTATTAGATGCGAATGCTTCTGAACATGGTGCGCGTATGACTGCAATGCATAAAGCAACAGACAATGCAAGCGAGTTACAGAAAGGTTTGAAGATTCAGTACAACAAAGCTCGTCAGGCTGCTATTACAAACGAAATCTTAGAGATCGTTGGTGGAGCAGAGGCATTGAATGCTTAAAAATAAACGACAAATCTTATTTTAAATACGGAGCAACTTCATTTTGGAGTTGCTTTTTTTTATTGATGAGTGTTTTAGATGGAAAAACTTCAACAATAAAAAAAGAGTATCCAACAACTTGAATACTCTCTTCTTGTATTATATATATTAAATCTTAATTCATTTGAAATAATGGACGACTGCTCATAAATTCATTTACTTTATCAGCAATTGTATCAATTAACTCTTCGTTATCAATGTTCATTAAAACCTCATCAATAAAGTCAGCTACTGTTTGCATATCTGCTTCAACTAAACCACGAGTTGTAATTGCTGCAGTACCTAAACGAATACCAGAAGTAACGAACGGAGATTTATCATCAAAAGGAACCATATTTTTGTTACATGTAATTTCAGCTAAAACTAATGCGTTTTCTGCTTGTTTACCAGAAATTCCTTTGTTACGTAAATCAATTAACATACAGTGATTATCTGTTCCTCCAGAAACAATATTGTAACCTTTTGCAATTAATGCAGCAGCTAATGCTTTAGCATTTTTTACAACTTGAACAATGTACTCCATGTAACCATCAGACAAAGCTTCTTCAAAAGCAACTGCTTTAGAAGCAATAACATGCTCTAAAGGACCACCTTGAGTTCCTGGGAATACAGCTCCATTTAAAATTTGAGACATCATTTTCACTTCTCCTTTTGGAGTAGTTAATCCCCATGGATTTACAAAATCTTTCCCCATCATAATAACTCCACCACGAGGTCCACGTAAAGTTTTATGTGTAGTAGTTGTTACAATATGACAATGAGGCATTGGATCATTTAAAATTCCACGAGCTATTAATCCAGATGGATGAGAGATATCTGCTAATAATAAAGCACCAACTTCATCAGCCACTTCACGAAACTTAGCATAATCTATATCACGAGAATAAGCAGAAGCTCCACAAATAATCATTTGAGGTTTCTCTTTACGTGCAGTTTCAGCCATTGCATCATAATCAATTCTTCCTGTTGCTTTATCTACCCCATAAAATGAAGTTTGATACGTAATACCAGAAAAATTAACAGGTGAACCATGTGTTAAGTGTCCTCCGTGAGATAGGTCAAAACCTAAAATTTTATCTCCAGGTTTTAAACAAGCTAAGTAAACAGCTGCATTTGCTTGAGAACCAGAATGTGGTTGAACGTTAGCATATTCAGCACCAAATAAAGCTTTCAATCTTTCTATTGCAATTGTTTCTACTTCATCAACAACTTCGCATCCTCCGTAATAACGTTTTCCAGGATATCCTTCTGCATATTTATTTGTTAAAACAGAACCCATCGCTTTCATTACATTATCAGAAACAAAGTTTTCTGAAGCAATTAATTCAATTCCATTTAATTGTCTTTCTTTTTCCTCTTCAATTAAATCAAAGATTACATCTTGTGCCATGTTTGTTGTTTGTAAAATTATATATCAAATATAAGATATTATCTCCTCATTTTAAATATGTTTTTCTAATTGTATCGTTTTAAATGATATAAAGAATATTCTATCAATTTTTTATTTTCATACTTTTAATATTTTTTGAATAATATATTATCTATTTGTAAACGACTTTAGGTTTTTATTAGAGAAACATAGCGGTTTTTAAAATGAAATTTTTATTTTAAACTAAAAGAATATCAGTGATTTACATTTTTTTTATTTTTCTATTTCGATCTTTTTTTATAAGTTTGCAACTCAGAAAAAATAAAATAATTTTTCTAAAAAAAAACAACCTAACCAAAACTTAAAAAAGATGAACAAAATAATTTGCGGATTATTTGTTTTTATGCTTTCTCTATGTCACGTTTACGGTCAAATAGAAAAGGATACTATTGTAAAAACAGATAGCATTCCAGACTTAGCAATTACTTCACAAGAAGACACAATTACCAAAGAAACTGAAAAATTTAAATTTCAACAACAACCAGGATTAGGCTTAGCCGCCTCCAAAATTTTCTTTTCAAAGAAACGTTGGTCCATTAGTGGGTTTGGAGAGTTTAATTATGTTCCTCTTCAAAAAAAGAGTAGTACAGATTTAGGAGACTTAGAGTTATCTTATTCAGGTTTATATAGATATTCGACTTTTTTCGGTTATAGAATTACCGATAAATTAATATGGAATTCCGAGTTTATGATGGAGTTTTTACATGACAATTCAAATAAAACTCATCATGAAATTATGGTTGAAGCTTACTTTGATTATTTATGGAAAGATTATTTAAAAGCGCGTGTTGGTTTTTATCCTATAACGATTGGGTATGTAAATAACAACGATGAGCCAGTTATGTTTTATTCAGTCAACCGTTCAGAAGTTGAAAGAATAATAGTACCAAGTACTTGGATAGAATTTGGAGCTATGTTTTATGGAAATATTTCGAAAGATTGGAGTTATGCATTTGGATTATCTCAAGGATTAATAAGTAAAAATTATTTAAGCGGAACTTGGATTAGACAAGGTAGAGAGATGAGAATTGCTCAACCAAAGTCTATTGCGATAAATCCTCAAATAAATTATACTGGAGTTAAAAACCTTACATTATCTGCTTCTGGTTATTATGGAAACTCTGGTCAAGGAGAAAAAGTAGAAATTGCCGGAAAAGAAGTAGAATTAAAAAGTAAAATTAATTTAACTACAGCTTATGCTAAATACGATTGGAATAACTTTCGTTTTGTTACTGTAGGTGTTTACGGAGAGTTGGGAGATACGGAAAAAATTTACCACTTAACACAAGATGATAATGGAAGTAATGGACAAGTGTTAGGGAAAAATGTTTACGGTTACTTATTCGAAGTAGGTTGTGATATTTTACCTTACATAAGAAAAACAGGAACAATAAAACATAAAAAGAATTTCTTTTTCGATAATCACGAAATGAAATTTAGTCTTTTTTCTCGTTACGAACGTTTAAATACGCATCATAAAATTCATCCTGATTTAAGAAATTTAGAAAGAGTAGAGAATAATTTAAATATTTGGACTTTCGGATTCAATTTCAATACAAAAGAAAATATTGTTTTCAAAGCCAATTATCAATATAGAACAAGTGTTGCAGTAGGAGATTTACAACCTACTAATCACATTATAGAAACAGGAATAGGATTTATATTCTAGTCATGGAACCTATTTGGTTCAACATTTACACACACACATAAAAACGAGAACCTCTTTTAGCATTGCTAAAAGAGGTTTCTTTATTTTAATTCAAGTATTAACTCGTTACATTTTATGTAAGTCTTGTTTAAAATTAACTCCAAAAAAATATAAATATTAACAAAGCTAATTTCGCTCATCTTTTAAAATTCCTTTTTTTACACCTTCATTTAATAATGATTCCGCATATGGCCAAATACTTTCTGCACCTTCTTTTATCGCACTTTTTTTAGCAAATACTTTTTTATAAGTTACGCCTGGCTCATTCCAAGTACCACCATTGTTAGAACTATTTTGTAACAAAGGTTCTAATCTATCCATTGCTTTAGCAAATTTTGCTTCTGCAGTTTCACTAGCTTCAAACTCTTCCCAAATAGCAATTAATTCTTCTGCTTGCTCTTTAGGTAATATTCCAAAAATACGTTGAGCAGCCAATCGTTCTTCGTCTGTATTTGTATGGTTTTTTTCTGTATCATAAATAAAAGTATCGCCAGCATCAATTTCTACAATATCATGTATCAATACCATTTTTAATACTTTTAATATATCAATCTTTTCATTAGAATGTTCAGCAAGAACAATTGCCATCATTGCTAGATGCCAACTGTGTTCTGCATCGTTTTCTTGACGATCGCTATTAAAAAGTTTTGTTTTACGTTGGATATATTTGATTTTGTCTATCTCTTTTATAAAATCTATTTGTTTTAGTAAAGTATCTAAAATCATCTCTTAAAGTTTTAGTAGAATGTTTAATTAATGTGATATAAAGATAAAGTATACATTTCATAACTCGTTAACTTAACTAATAAGAATTGATATCGAAAGTGTATGTTTCAACTTCTGATTTCTAATTTTATAAAGTTTGAACAACTTCTGTCATTTGTAATCTACTTTTAGGAGTTAAAGATGGTTGATTAGAATCTTCAGTATTTCGATAACCAATAGCCACTGCAAACAAAGTTTTGTAGTTTTCTAATTGTAGAATATCATCATACTCGTTATTTTTTATACCTTCCATAGGCGTGCTGTCAATACCAAGCTCTGCACAAGCAGAAAGAAAAAATCCAAGAGAAAGATAAACCTGATGTTTTAACCATGCTTTTATTTCGTTTTCACCTTTTACTTTTACAAATTCATTGTAATAATTAATACTTCCTTGGTTAAGATGCTCATTAATTTGTTTCTCAAAAATATCGATGTTATCAAGAACACTAAATATAACTAAATTGCTAGCCTCATTTATTTTTTGACCATTCCAATAAGATGATGCTGCAAATTTTTCTTTCATTTTTTCGTTTGTAACAAATGTAAACTTCCATGGTTGACTATTAATTGAAGAAGGGCTTAAACGAATAATCTCTTTTAATAGATTAATTTTTTCATCAGAAATTTTATTATCTGTTGAGTAAGTTTTGGCTGTATACCTTGTTTTTGCTAAATCTAAAAAGCTCATAATGTGATGTTTTTTATACTATAATTTTTATAGTAGCAAAACTAAATATAGTTATGTATATTTGCAATAACGGTCAAAATTGATAGTAACAGATGTATAGTATAGATGATAAAAAATATCCATGTAACACAAGTCTAACAATGAAGTTTATTGGTGGTAAATGGAAAGCTGTAATTCTTATTCATTTAATAGAAAAGAAACGTTACAGTGAATTAAGAAAAGAATGTCAAAATATTACAGAAAGAACATTAAGTCTTCAGCTAAAAGAGTTAGAAAATGATGGATTATTAAAACGTACTGTATATACAAGTAAGCCACCTCTTAAAGTTGAGTATGAATTAACAGATTTTGGAAAAACATTAATTCCTTTACTTCATGCAATTGCATCTTGGGGAGAAGAAGCATTAAAGCTAAACAAAAATATAAAGGTCTTAGAAGAAGTAAAATAAATATTTTTTCTTTTATATTTTAATGCATGAATCAACAAATCATGCAACTTTTTTAGTGAATAGTATAATAAAATTTTTTCTTCGTTTTTAGAATTTTACATCAATTTAAACGTAAAATAAAATGAGAGATAAAATTCTTATTATTGGTGGATATGGTAAGGTCGGTTCTATTGTAAGTGAACATTTAGCTAAGCTATACTTAAATAAAGTTGTTGTAGCGGGTAGAAGTTTTCACAAAGCAAAAAAACTAACAGATCGTATTCTGAATGGATCTGTACCTTATGAATTTGATATTGATAAAGGAGAAGATTCTGCATTATTAAAACAAGTAATGCTAGTTGTAATGTGCATCGATCAGAAGAATACGAATTTTGTAGAAAAGTGTATAACAGAAGGAATTCATTATATAGATATTACCGCTGATTACAATTTTATTGAAAAAATTGAACGTTTAAATAACCAAGCTAAACTTAATTCTTCATCTTTAATTCTAAGTGTTGGCTTGGCGCCAGGAATTACAAATCTCTTAGCACAACATTGTGCAAATAAATTTAATGAAATAAAATTGATAGATATCTTAATTCTATTAGGTATCGGAGAAAAACATGGTGATGCCGCTTATCGTTGGACTTTTGATAATTTACATTCAACTTATAAAGTTCACAACTTTTCTCATTTTGTAAAAAGTTTTACACTTTCTAAAAAATCTAATCTTTTGGGAAGCAGAACATTTTACACATTTAATTTTTCAGACCAACATACACTCTCTAAAACAATAAATGCAGAACAAATTATTACACGAATGGCTTTTGATTCGAAGTTATTAACATTGTTGATAAAGTTGTTAAGAACGGTAGGAATTACAATCCTATTTAAGAATAAAGTAATTCAAAATATTGGTATTAAGTTGTTTAGTAAGTTGAATGTTGGTAGTGATTTATTTGCAGTGAAAGCTGTTGTAGAAAACTATAAAGGAGAAGTATATGAATCTTCAGTCTCTGGAAATGGTGAAGCAGAAATTACAGCTTATGTAGCAACTGAAATGGCTTATTATCTTTTAGAAAATGAAGTAAGCTACGGTGTAAATCATGTTCATAACATTATAACAGATATTCCATCTTTCCTTAATAGATTAAAAAAATACGATGAAACAATAAAAATAGAATTGTAGAATAAATAGAGTAGATTTAACTAAATTTTATTAATGAGAATATTAACGTTATTATCTATTCTTTTCTTTATTTCATGTGATGCAAATAAAGAACCTGTTGAATACATTCATATAAAAGAATCTTTAAGTAACGATATCTACATTAAATATCCTAAATCTGAGTATGTAACTCATTTTTACGATAAAAAAGATGATACGATAAAGTTTGATTTATCTAAGAACGAATTTGATTCAATTCAAAATTTATATACCAAATATGTAAACTCTTACCCAACAGATACAGAAATTTATTTAAAAAATAAAAATTTTTATGTTACGCATGGAGGTTCTTCAGAATATCATTTTAGTTTAAAAAATAAGAATAATAAAGTTATAACTTTAATATATACAGGAGGTAATGATGTTGATAAGGAATTTGAAAATTTCACGAAGTTTGATACTTATGTACAAAAACTTCTTAATAGAAAGAAAGAATTAAAAAATAAACCACTATCTAATATTTTTGTTCTTTAAATGTTTTTTATAATTGAAATTGATTTATAACTAAATATAGCTTTATAATAATTGTGTATAAAATGAAACTCTTTTTTTATTCTAAGCATTCTAATATTTTATAAATTAGTTATACTATATAATCGATGTAACGATGACAAGTATAGCGTATAAAACAATTCAACCAGATAATGCTATAAAAGCTTTTGTTGAGAATTTTTGGTGTTTACATAATAATTCAGACGAAGATAAAGAAATGATCATTTTACCAGATGGTAGAGTAGATTTAACTTTATTTAAAGCAGATGCAGAACCTTTACAAATTATTCGTTCGGGAATAGAAACATATCCAGATCGAGTAATACTAAAAGCCCGTACACTTATCTTTTCTATTAGTTTTAAATTAACTGCAGTCGAATATATTTTTAAAAATTCTATTGCAGAATATTTAGATTATGCAGAGTTTCTACCCCATGATTATTGGTCATTTAATGAGAATGATTTAAAAGATTTTGATTCGTTTTACTTAAAAGCATCAAACAAAATAAAAGAGCTTATTCCTAAAGATGTAGATAATAGAAAACAAAAACTTTTTGATTTAATTTATGCTACAAATGGAGCAATTACAGTACAAGAAATATCAGAAAAGGTTTCATGGAGTGCTCGTCAAATTAACCGTTATTTTAATCAGCGATTTGGAATATCACTCAAAACATATTGTAAAATTATTCGATTTAGATCTTCATTTCAACATATAAAAGACGGGAAATTATTTCCAGAAGAAAACTTCTCCGACCAATCTCATTTTATAAAAGAAGTAAAAAAACTTTCAGGAGTTTCTCCCAAAGATTTAAGAATAAACAAAAACGACCGATTTATACAATTTTCTACTCTTCGGTCTAAGTAATTTTGTTGTAAATAAAACAAATATGAAATTACAAGATAAAAAAGTAGCAATAATAGGAGGAGGACCTGGCGGATTAACATTAGCACGTCTTTTACAACAAAAAGGAGTAAACGTAAATGTTTATGAACGTGATTACGATAAGAATGCAAGAGTACAAGGATCTCCGTTAGATTTACATCAAGATTCTGGTTTGGCAGCAATTATAAAAGCAGATTTGTTAGAAGAATTTAAAGCAAATTTTATGCTAGGTGCTGATAGAACAAAAATAATGAATGATAAAGGAGATGTTGTGTTTGATGAAGATCATAAATCAATTGAAACCAATTTTGATGATCCTTATTTTCGTCCCGAGATTGATAGAGGTCAGCTTCGAAAAATTTTACTAGCATCTTTAAGAGAAGAAACAGTGCATTGGAATAAACATTTTATTTCGATGGATAAACATAATGACGGTTGGTTATTAAATTTTAAAGATGATATTCCTGTTTACGTAGATATTGTTATTGGTGCAGATGGTGCAAACTCTAAAATACGTTCATATATCACAGATACAAAAGCCATTTATTCTGGCGTAACAATGATTGAAGGGACAATATATGATGCGGAAAAACATTCACCTGTCATCTATAAGAAATTGAATGGAGGTAAAATAATGGCCTTTGGAAATAAGAAAAATATATTAATAGGACAAAAAGGAAATGGAGAAATTGGTTTCTATTTAAGTCTAAAAGTAGATGAAGATTGGATAAAAAATAGTAAACTAAATTTTTCTAATAAAACTGAAATATTAAATTGGTTTAGAGGAGAATACAAAGAATGGGATAAAAGCTGGGAAGAATTAGTAGAAAACACAACAGAATCTTTTATTCCTCGATCTATTGGTTATATGCCGCTTAATCAAAATTGGGAAACAATCTCAAACCTTACACTTATTGGAGATGCTGCTCACGTAATGCCTCCATTTGCTGGCGAAGGTGTAAATATGGCGATGTTAGATGCGTTAAAATTAAGTGAGAAATTAACAGCCATAGATGCTATTTCTGTAAAAGATGCTATTTCAAACTATGAATCTGAAATGAGAAAACGAGCAGCTATCATAACAAAAGAATCTATAGAAAATGGAGAAAAAATGCACAACGAAAATTCATTAGAAATAATGTTACGATTCTTTACAGAACATAAATAGTTTATGTCTACGATAACGAGGTTGTTACTTTTATAATTAATATTTATTTTTGATTGATTTAGTTACCTACCCAAATGGAAAATATAGATTTTACAGCTATAGCATACTTAGAAAAAGGAAATGCACTTCAGCAAAAGACTTTTCGAATCATATCAGAATATAATATTCTTCAAAAATTAGAAGGTTATGATCCACTTGTGGTGGGAACTATTCCGATTAATATAGATGTAGAGAACAGTGATGTAGATATAATTTTGCAAACAAATAATGTGGAAAAACTTCAAGATATAATCCTTTTACATTTTCAACAATTCGATGATTTTAGTGTCACTGTAAATGAAAAAGAATCAGAGAGAATTTTAGTGAGTAATTTTACAATAGATAATTTACCATTTGAAATTTATGCTTCATCAATTCCTACAAATAATCAAAATGGATATTTGCACATGCTCAAGGAATATGAAATTCTACAACATTTGGGTGAAGATTTTAGAAAAAAAATCATCCATTTAAAAGAGAACGGATACAAAACAGAGCCTGCTTTTTGTAAGTTATTGAATATTGAAGGGAATCCCTACATCGAATTATTAGATTATGAATTTGATTAATTCTGAGCCCATCGAAGAATAGAGTTATAAATGTTTCGACAAGCTCAATTTTGTACTTTTTATTTATTAAACTAAAATGCAAACTTCATAACATCACTTATATCTTACAACTTTAAGTCTTGTGTCTAAAAACATATTACCTTTACTCAATGGAAAAATCTACTTTTTGTATAGGACTAATGTCGGGAACATCTTTAGATGGATTAGATATTTGTTATGTTCGTTTTGATTCGGATACTTCTTTTGAGATATTACATGCTGAAACGATAGAATATTCCACAGAATTGAGAAATCAATTAAAAGAGGCTTTTACAATTTCTGCAATGGAATTGTGCGAACTAGATATTCAGTTTGGGTATTACTTAGGAGAGCAAGTAGCAGAATTTATGAAAAGATATCAAATAAAAAACATAGATTTTGTTGCATCTCATGGGCAGACTATTTTCCATCAGCCACAAAAAAACTTTACATTACAAATAGGGAATGGAGCAGCAATTTCTTCGCGCTGTCAACAAAAAGTAATTTGTGATTTCCGTACACAAGATGTTGTTTTGGGAGGACAAGGTGCACCTTTGGTTCCAATTGGAGATGAACTATTATTTTCTGAATATGATGCGTGTCTTAATCTGGGTGGATTTTCTAATATTTCGATGAATAGAAATGGAAAGCGAATAGCTTTTGATGTTTGTCCAGTTAACATTGTTCTTAATCATTATGCGAACCAATTAGGATTTGACTATGATAGTGAAGGACAATTAGCAGCAAAAGGAAATGTAAATTTAGATTTGGTAAATGAATTAAATAATCTTCCATTTTATCAACAAGATTTACCAAAATCTTTAGGTTTTGAATGGATAGAAAACGAGTTCTTAACAATTGTTGAAAACTATAAGATTTCTGCTGAAGATAAGTTAATTAGTTGTATTTCTCATGAAGTAGATCAATTAGTGAAATGCTTTAATCAATACGATATCAACAATGTGTTGATAACTGGCGGAGGTGCTAAAAATGATCTACTTATCAAGCTATTAAAAAGTAAAGTATCAACAAAAATTATTATTCCAGATAGTTATTTAATAGATTTTAAAGAAGCATTAATTTTTGCTTATCTAGGATATAGAAAAAGTAATAACCAAATAAATTGTTTAGCATCTGTTACTGGAGCAAGTAAAGATCATAGTAGTGGAATTGTTTATAATATATAAACTCTATTAATTAAGTAGAGTTTAAATTATTTTTTTACATTTGTTGCATAATAAGTAATAAATGTAACTATGGATACAATTCCAAAAAGAGATGTTATTCTTCTTCACGGTTTGTTTGGAAGTCTTAGTAATTGGTCAACAGTTATTGAAACGATAGGTTTAGAATATAACGTTTATGCACCAGAATTACCTCTGTTCAATCGTTCTGTTCGTAGAAATTCTTTAGAACAGCTTGTATTTTATGTTGAAAAATATATAAAAGAAAATAAAATAGTAAATCCTATTCTTATCGGAAATTCACTTGGAGGACACGTCGCATTACTTTATGCGTTAAAAAATCCAAATAACTTCGAAAAACTTGTTTTAGCAGGTAGTTCAGGATTATTCGAAAATACACTAAGTGCTTCTTTTGTTCGAGTAAAAGATTACGATTATATAAAATCTAAAGTAGAAGAAGTTTTTGAAACCAAAGAGGTCATTACAAAAGAGCTAGTAGATGACGTTTATTCAACAGCAAATAATCCATTAAAAGCACTTTCACTTATTGCAATTGCGCGCGATGCAAAACGACAAAATTTAAAAGATGTTTTACATAAAATTAGTCGACCTGTTTTATTGGTCTGGGGGAAACAAGATCATGTTACGCCTCCAGAAGTAGCAGAAGAGTTTTATCAACATCTACCTAATTCTAGATTAGAGTATATAGATAATTGTGGACATGTTCCTATGATGGAGCAACCACATGTATTCAATAAATTTTTGACACAATTTTTATCCGCATAGATTATGGAAAATTCAGCATATTTAGCATTTGCAATTCCAGCCTTTTTCTTATTTGTTTGGTTAGAGTATAAGATTGCAAAGCGTAAGAAAATGAAAAATGTATTTAAATATGAAAGTTCTATTTCTAACATTTCCATTGGTATTGCAGAACGATTACTTAACCTCTTTATTACGGGAAGTTTTTATCAACTATTTATATTTATTTACGATAATTACCGTTTATTTACTTTACCCAATACGTGGTGGATTTGGATAGTAATGCTTTTAGCAACAGACTTTGTGTGGTATTGGTACCATCGCTTAGGACATGAAATTAATATTTTTTGGGGAGCACATATTGTACATCATCAATCAGAAGAATTTAATTATACCGTTGCAGCACGCATTACGACATTACAAGCAATTGTACGTAATGTATTTTGGTGTGTTCTTCCTTTTGTTGGGTTTCATCCAAGTTTGGTAATGGCGATATTGGTTGTTCATGGTGTTTATTCATTTTTTACACATACACAAGTAATTGGTAAATTAGGATGGCTAGAACATATATTAATAACACCATCATTACATGGTGTGCATCATGCATCAGATGAAAAATATCTAGACAAAAATTATGGAGATGTTTTTGTTTTCTGGGACAAATTATTTGGAACTTTTCAGGCAGAAGAAGAAAAGCCCAACTATGGGTTAACTCATCCTATTAAAAGTTATAGTTTCTTGTGGCAACATTTTCATTATTATTTAGAATTGTATGAAGCAGCCAAAAGACAGCAAACAATAAAAGGAAAATTAAAAATTTATTTCGGTAGCCCTGCTGTAATGGATCAGGATATTAGACCAGAGATAGAAAAAAAATGGCTATCAAAGAATAAAAAGGATGGTTATCATTTTCCGTTTAAGACTTATTTAAATATTCAGGTTTTTGTAGCATTTAGTACAATGTTAGCAATGACATATTTTTATAGCTCTCTTGACAGTTTAACATTATTAACAGGAACAGCCTTTGTTTTAATCACATTAATTAATATTGGTGCACAATTAGAACAGAAGAGATGGGTTCCGTATTTAGAACATATTCGTTTTCTAATTTTTAGCTTATTTATAATTTATGAATCAGGTTATTATTATCTTTTAATTTTTCCTTTCATTTTAATTTTAATAATAGAAAGAATTTTTAATTTTAGTAAATGGTATCAACAAAAGGTTTTGAAAATTTTTTAGTATTTTTGGATAACCTTTAAAAAATATCATGCTATCAACTAAACTTTTTCAAGATTTCTTCAAAAGTCAAACTTCTGGAGGTATCATCTTAATCTTTTGCACATTATTTTCATTAATTTTAGCCAATTCACCATTTGCATCATCGTATCATGGAATTTGGGAAGTAAATGTCTTTGGACATCATTTATCGCATTGGATTAATGATGGATTAATGGCAATTTTCTTTTTCTTGATTGGTTTAGAACTAAAAAGAGAAATATTTGTAGGAGAATTATCTAGTATAAAAAAAGCCACTTTACCAATATTTGCTGCACTTGGAGGAATGCTAATTCCTGCATTCATTTTCTTTTTAACCAATAATGGAACAGATACAATAAGTGGATTTGGAATACCAATGGCAACAGATATTGCATTTGCAGTAGCCATCATTACAATGTTAGGAAAACGAGTTCCTTTATCCTTAAAAATATTTTTAACAGCTTTGGCTGTTATAGATGATTTGGGAGCAATTATAGTAATTGCTTTGTTTTATCCAAATCCAGAATTACCATTAGATTTTACACAATTCGGAATTGCTATAGCAATCCTATTAGTTCTATTTGCACTTAACAAAGCAAAAATTAAAAATAGTATATTTTATATAGTTGGTGGTATTGCCGTTTGGTGGTTTATGTTACACTCTGGTATTCATGCAACAATTGCAGGAGTTCTAGTTGCATTTACAATTCCATTTGATAAAGATGATGCCAAGTCATTATCAGCAAAAATGGAACACGCTTTACATTTACCAGTTGCGTTTATTATTCTACCACTGTTTGCGTTAGCGAATACTGCTATTACAATAGATAGTGGAAGTTTAGAACATTTTAGTATGCCTTTAGCATCTGGAATTTTCTTAGGATTGGTAATTGGGAAACCTATTGGAATTACTTTATTTACATTTATTGCTGTAAAATTAGGCTTATGTGAATTACCAACTGCGGTTAATTTTAAACGTGTTTTTGGTGTTGGTATTCTTGGTGGAATAGGATTTACAATGTCTATTTTTGTGTCGATGTTGGCTTTTACAGATCCAGATTATATTAACGAAGCTAAACTAATGATTCTCGTAGCATCATTAACTGCTGCGGTTGTTGGTTTCTTTACATTGAAAGTTTTATTAAAGAATAAACAAGATTATTCTAATTAATAATCAAGATAAAACATATTAAAAATCGAATTTTTCTTTTGAGAAATTCGATTTTTTTATGGAGATGAATTGTATATTCGTGTAAATTTATTTGAATAGATGAAAACTTATCAAGAAACAATCGATTGGTTGTTTACAAATTTACCAATGTTTCAACGTGTAGGGGCTTCTGCAATGAAAGCAGATTTAACCAATATAACAGCTTTATGTGAATACTTAGGAAATCCGCAAAAGAAATTTAAATCAATACATGTTGCAGGAACAAATGGTAAAGGAAGTACATCTCATATGTTGGCTTCAATATTTCAAGAAGCAGGTTATAAAACTGGATTAACAACATCTCCGCATCTTAAAGATTTTCGCGAAAGAATTCGTGTAAATGGAATAATGGCAGAAGAGAGTTTTGTGATTGATTTTGTTGAGAAGCATGAAGAGAAAATTATCAATCAAAAAGCTTCTTTTTTTGAGATTGCAATCGCAATGGCCTTTGAGTATTTTGCACAACAAGAAGTTGATATAGCAATTATAGAAACAGGATTAGGTGGAAGATTAGATTCAACAAATATTATTTTACCAGAATTAGCTGTAATAACTAATATAGGTTTAGATCATACACAATTTTTAGGAGACACATTAGATAAAATTGCATTTGAAAAAGCTGGAATAATAAAACCCGATACCCCAGTTATTATTGGTGAAACAACAAGCGAAACAAAACCAGTTTTTACAGAAGTAGCAAAGAATAGAAATGCAGAAATTATTTTTGTTGAAGATAAATTTTTTCAAGATTTACCTTCAGATTTAAAAGGAACATATCAAATTAAAAATAAGAGAACTGTTTTATCTGCTATAGAGCAAATGCAAAAGAAAGGATGGGAAATATCAGATAATAACATTAAGGCTGGTTTATTAAACGTTATTAAGAATACTAATCTTAGAGGACGTTGGGATGTTTTAGGTCATGATCCATTAATTATTGCAGATACCGCACATAATCCACACGGTTTGGTTGAGGTTGCAAAACAATTAAATGAACAATCATATAATCAATTGCATTTGGTATTAGGATTTGTTAATGATAAAGATGTAACATCAATTCTAAATTTCTTTCCTAAAAAAGCAACTTATTATTTTTGTGAACCAGATGTTCCTAGAAAATATAGTATAGATGAACTGTATAAAATTATTCCAGAAGAAATAAAAGATAAACATTTTTTTGATTCGGTTTATAAAGCACTAAATGCTGCAAAAAGTAATGCAAAAATACACGATTTAATTTATATCGGAGGAAGTACATTCGTTGTAGCAGAGGTAGTTTGAGATAGATTTAGTTTATAAATCAATAGGATATAAAAAAAACACACTTTTTGGTGTGTTTTTTTTTATTTTTCAAATTTTTTAATGAACTTTATACTTTATTGTTTATTTGAAAATAGATTCCATTTTTAATAATGATATAAACCTAACTAACAAAAAATGATCATGATGAAACATTTATTATTTATCGTATTAACTTTTATCTCTTTAAGTACTTACGCGCAGGTAGGTATTGGAACTGAAAATCCAAGAGCAACATTAGATGTCGTTGCAACAAATAGGACAGGAAGTTTAACCAACGTAGAAGGAATTTTAATTCCAAGAGTTAGTAGACAAAGAGCGCAATCTATGTTGAATGTAGAAAAGTCTACATTAGTTTTTATTGATGATGTTTCTTCAGGTACACCTGACAATGCGATGGCTACTGAAGGGTTCTATTATTTTACAGGAACTAGATGGCAAAATGTTTCAGAAACTTCGATTGCAGCGCCACCAAAATTCTTTTACATGCCATCTGTCGTTTTACCAACAGCGACAACAGATACAAGAATAGTAGACACAACAAATACAGATTATACATACGTAGGAGGAGAATACATTGTTAATTTATATAACCTTTATAAAAATCAATTTACTACTCCAATAATATCTAGTATTACAGATCCTACGAATCCTAGTTTACCAGTAGGAACAGTTGTTACACCAAACGATACATTAGAATCTTTAGTTAAACCAGCCACTTCATATCATTATTTTGTTACCTACGCAGATCCAAATGTTTTTGAAGAGATTAAACTAGATGCAAATGGTATTTTGAAATATAAAGTAAAAAGCAATTCAATTATAAGAACAGGTACGTTTATGAACATTGTAATAAAAAATAAATAGTTAGCAAAAGTTAATCATTTTAATAATCTAAAAATTATTACAATATGAATGGAAGTATCAAAAAATATATTTATAGCATTTTTACGTTGCTAGTTTTTGGATTGGTCTATGGACAAACGTTTAATCCAGGAACTATAGCAGTAGAAAGAGCGAATACATGTTACAATGGTTCTGTTGCAGTTAATAATCTTGTGGCAGGAACTGCTGCAGGAGGTTTAGGAGTAACTACAGCCTATGCATGGGAATTGAGTTCTGATAACGGAGCTACATGGAGAAACTTTACAAATGAAAGTGCTGGGGAAGTATTAGTAGATTTCTTAATTGATGGAGGAAATAAAATAACTATTAATGGATTAAAAAAGACAATTTTAGTTAGAAGACAATTTTCGAGATCAACTCTCTTAGGAGGCGTTACGAATTTAGATTATTCGCCTGCTGTTACTGTACAAGTGCAACAGCAAAATATTATTTCTTTTCCAGATGGTAGAAATTCATTTGCTATACAACAAGGAACAAACTTTACTTTACCAACTGCTACAGGAAGTTTACCATCAACTTTTCAAATTACAGATAGAGCAGGAAATATAGTTTCAGGAGTAATTTCAAATCTTCCGAAAGGAGAATATTATTTTACATATAAAGCGACAACAACAAGTACTGGAGGTACTTTAGCTGGTTGTGAAAGTTTTGCAACTTTACAACTAATTGTATATGATTTAAATAACTGTAACTTAACGAAGCAAAGAAGATATGCGACAAATCAGCATGGTTGGGCATCTGGTTTAAGTGCCGTGAATAATGCTGGTAATGCAGTAAACGGAGATCGCTCGCAATATGCGACTTTAGCAGGAGGAGTTGTTCTTTTAGGTATTGGAACAGTCGGTATAGATTTATATTTTACAAAACCAGATGGAACATTGTATACGGGTGAAGAGTTACGAAATAAGAAAGTAACAATAAAACTTGGAGAACAATATTCTGTCTTAAAATTAATAGGAGGAATTTCTGTTGTAGGTCGTAATGCAGCTAGTTTAGCAGCAATTAATACATCTTCAAACACATTAAATTCTGGAAATACTTTTTCTGTAAAAGGAGGATTATTAGATTTATTAAAAGGTGATAATGTGTTCGAATATTCTTTTATTCCTGCTGCTAGTAATGGTGCTTCTGTACCTTATAATGGTGTTCGTATTATACTTAGTTCATTATTAGGTGTAGCAGACCAAGCAACTGTCTTTCATGCTTACATTGAAGATGAGGTTGAAATTAATCCTGGAACTAATTCATGCGCAAATAATAATCCAATAACTGTAAATCCTCCCGTAGCATATCCTGCTACTCAGAATGGAGTAAATGTAGTGAACAGCCCAATTACGTTAAATCAATTTGTGGAAGATGTAAATTGGGGAAATACAACTGCAGGATTAAACTTAGCTACAGCATTATCAACTGTAAATTATCCTTATTATGCAGTGGATAATGATTACAATAGTTTTGCAGTTTTTAATACAACAGCAGGTGTTCTTAATCAACAGTTTCTAAATGTACGTTTTCGTCAAAATGCTCGTCCAGGCGACCAAGTACAAATTACTTTAGGGACGGAAAATGCGAGTATACTTACGTTGGGACTTCTTAATTTATCAAGTTATAGAATAAAATATTATTTAGGAGATACACAAGTAGGAACCCAAACTTTAGATCAATTTAAATTATTAGATTTAGGTTTATTAAGACTAACACAAGGTCAGAAAATTGTGATTTCTTCACCAATTTCAATTCCTTTTGATAAAGTTCAAATAGAACAGTTTAATACAGTAAATGTTAATCTAGGAAATCAATTCTATGTATACGATGTTCGTATAAATCCTCAAATGTTATTCGAAGGACAAACAGATCCAAAGCAAATAACAACAGTTTGTGCCGCAGATTATTTAGCCATTCAAACAATGGACTATTGTACAACTTATGATGTTTCATTTGCAGAAGTTACAGAATTTGGAGAACAATTAAGAAATGAGCAAGGACAGCCAATTGTAGATAGTCAAGGCAATCCTATTTTAAGTATTGTTTCTGTAAATGATATACCTAACTCACAATTAAAATTCAGCCATTATGGTTCAAATATGGCTTATTACGAAATAGATAGAATGTATAACGAATACCAAGGTAGATTAGTTATCAAGATTCAAACGAAACGCCAGGGATGTAATTATGGAGATGCTCAGTACTTACGTGTTAATTTAATTAACTGTAATGATGCTGTTGTAAATCCCATAATAAAGACTGGAGTAAAATCATTCAAGTAGTTTGTTAAATGAGGATAGCGTCCCAACTTGGGGCGCTATTTTTTTAAGCAGAAACTGCATAACTTTTTTAGGATTTTAAGTGCATCTTTTGTAATTTAACTTAACGAAATCTTATGATAAGAATTTCGTAATTTTGCATACTCAAACAACAAAATCAATGTACTTAATATACGATACAGAGACAACTGGTCTTCCTAAAGATTGGAATGCTCCTATTTCTGACTCTGATAACTGGCCAAGATGTATACAAATAGCATGGCAGTTACACGACGAAATGGGACAGTTAATAGAGCATCAAGATTATTTGGTTCGTCCAGATGGTTTTGATATTCCGTATGATTCTGAACGTATTCATGGAATCTCTACAGATTTAGCTACAGAAAAAGGTATTCCTTTAAAAGAAGTTCTAGACAAGTTTAATGAAGCTTTAGGAAAAGCTAAATTTATTGTTGGACAAAATTTAGGTTTCGATATTAATATTATGGGAGCCGAATTTTATCGTTTAAATTATGAAAATAACTTAACCGAAATTCCTGTCTTAGATACCTGTACAGAAGTTACAGCAGAATTATTAAAATTACCTGGTGGACGTGGAGGTCGCTATAAATTACCAACGTTAACAGAATTACATCAATATTTATTTGGTGTTCCATTTGGAGAAGCGCACAATGCTACTGCCGATGTGGAAGCAACTACACGATGCTTTTTCGAATTAATACGTAAAAGAATTTTTACAAAATCTGAATTAGAAGTCGAAGATGATTATTTTGTTCGTTTCAACGAAATTAATCAGACGAATATTCAGCCAGTTGGTTTAAATCATGTCAACCTTAAAAAAGCTTCTGAAACAATTGCGAAGAAAAAAGCAAAAGAAGAAGGTGACGATGACCTTGTAGAAATTTCTGATGAAATCTTAGAAAAGTTTGAAAAAGCAAAATTTGCTCATCTTCATAATCATACACAATTCTCTATTTTACAGTCTACAATTTCTGTAAGAGATTTAGTTGCCGAAGCAGCAAAACATAAAATGCCAGCTGTTGCAATGACAGATCATGGTAACATGATGGGTGCATTTCATTTTAACTCAGAAGTGCAGAATCATAACAAAGCTGCCAGAGCTAAAAACGAAGAATTAATAGCAGAAGGACAAGAACCTACAGAAGTTGAAATAAAACCAATTATTGGTTCAGAGTTTTTTGTGTGTGAAAATCATTTAGATAAAACAAAAAAAGACAATGGTTACCAAATTGTAATTTTTGCAAAAAATAAAAATGGGTATCATAACCTAGCAAAAATGGCTTCTAAAGCTTATACAAATGGCTTTTATTATGTACCAAGAATAGATAAATCTGTTATAGAAGAATACAAAGAAGATTTAATTGTTTTATCTGGAAATCTACAAGGTGAGGTTCCAAATAAAATTCTTAACCTTGGAGAAAAGCAAGCAGAAGAAGCACTACTTTGGTGGAAAGATCAATTTGGAGAAGATTTTTATATCGAGTTAATGCGACATGGTCAAGAAGATGAAGATCGCGTTAACCAGACATTAATTGCCTTTGCTAATAAACATAATGTAAAATTAGTTGCAACAAATAATACATATTACGTAAAGCAAGAAGATTCTAATGCGCACGATATTTTATTATGTGTAAGAGATGCAGAGAAACAAGCTACGCCAATTGGTCGTGGACGAGGTTTTCGTTTTGGTTTACCAAATCAAGAATATTATTTTAAGTCGGAAGCAGAAATGAAACAATTGTTTCAGGATGTTCCGCATGCAATTGTCAATATTCAAGAAGTAATAGATAAAATAGAAGAATACACACTTTATCGTGATGTATTACTTCCGAAATTTGATATTCCAAAAGAGTTTCTTCATGAAGAAGATAATTTAGATGGAGGAAAACGAGGAGAAAATGCCTATCTAAAACATTTAACGTACGAAGGTGCAAAAAGACGTTATGAAGAAATTACAGACGATATAAAAGAACGTTTAGATTTTGAATTAATAACAATTGAGAAAACGGGTTACCCTGGGTATTTCTTAATTGTACAAGATTTTATTGCAGCAGCAAGAGAAATGGGCGTTTCGGTTGGTCCAGGTCGTGGATCAGCAGCAGGATCAGCAGTAGCATATTGTTTAGGAATTACCAATTTAGATCCTATACAATACGACCTACTTTTTGAGCGTTTTCTTAATCCTGACCGTGTATCCATGCCCGATATTGATATCGATTTTGATGATGAAGGACGTTCATTAGTTATGGATTATGTGATAGATAAATATGGCTCAAATCAAGTAGCTCAAATTATCACGTATGGTACAATGGCAGCGAAATCTTCTATAAAAGATACGGCACGTGTTTTAGATTTACCTTTGTTTGATGCCAACAGAGTTGCAGGATTAATTCCGAATATGAAGTTAGCTAAAATCTTCAATTTAGATGAAAATGCACTAAAAGGAGCGCTTCGGCCAGAAGAATTAGAAGCTGTTAATGAACTGAAACGTTTATCTAACGGAGACGATTTAGCGGCAGAAACAATACAACAAGCTAAAATTTTAGAAGGGTCTGTTCGTAACACAGGAATACATGCATGTGGAGTAATTATTACCCCAGATGACATTACTAATTTCGTTCCTGTAACAACAGCAAAAGACTCTGACTTATATGTAACACAATTCGATAACTCTGTAGCTGAAAGCGCAGGATTATTAAAAATGGACTTTTTAGGTTTAAAAACATTAACCTTAATTAAAGATACCATTAAGTTGATAAAAGCACGAACTGGAATTGAAATTAATGCCGACGAAATTCCGATAGATGATGTAAAAACATATGAACTGTTCCAAAGAGGAGAAACAGTTGGAGTATTCCAATATGAGTCACCTGGAATGCAAAAGTATATGAAAGATCTTCGTCCAACAGTTTTTGCCGATTTAATTGCGATGAATGCCCTTTATCGTCCAGGACCTATAGAGTATATTCCATCCTTTGTTCGTCGTAAAAATGGAGAAGAACCAATTTCTTACGATTTAGAAGCAATGGAAGAATACTTGGCAGAAACTTACGGAATTACAGTTTATCAAGAGCAGGTAATGCTACTTTCTCAGAAACTAGCAGGATTCTCTAAAGGTGATGCCGATGTATTGCGTAAAGCAATGGGTAAAAAACAAAAAGCAGTTTTGGATAAAATGAAACCAAAATTTGTTGAACAAGCTGCTGAAAAAGGACATGATCCTAAAGTATTAGAAAAAGTTTGGACAGACTGGGAAGCCTTTGCATCTTATGCTTTCAATAAGTCACACTCAACTTGTTATGCTTGGATTGCTTATCAAACAGCTTATTTAAAAGCACATTATCCTGCCGAATATATGGCTGCTGTGCTTTCTAATAATATGAACGACATAAAACAAGTTACATTTTTCATGGAAGAGTGTAAACGAATGGGATTAGATGTTCTTGGACCAGATATTAACGAGTCTATTACTAAGTTTAACGTAAACGAGAATTACGAGATTCGTTTCGGAATGGGAGCAGTAAAAGGAGTGGGACAAGCTGCCGTAAATTCTATTATTAAAGAACGAACAGAGAATGGACCTTTTACGGATATTTATGATTTCGTGAAAAGAGTCGAATTAAGAACTGTTAACAAAAAAACAATAGAGAATTTAGTTTTAGCGGGTGGTTTTGATTCGTTTGAATTTCATAGAGGACGCTATTTTTATATAGAGAATACCACTACAAACTTAGAAAAGTTAATTAAGTACGGAGGAAATTATCAAGAACAGAAAAACTCTTCTCAAACATCTCTTTTTGGAGATTTCGGAGGAGACTCTGTGATAGAAGATGTAGTTCCTGCATTACCAGATTGCGAGAAATGGAACATGTTACAACGACTTTCTAAAGAAAAAGAAGTAGTAGGAATTTACATTTCATCTCATCCATTAGACGACTTTAAACACGAGTTAAAAATGTCATCTAATTGTAGCATTTCTGATATTAATGCAAACGAAGATCAATTTGCAAATAAAGAAGTTTCAATTTGTGGAATGATGTCGAATATTCAGCACAGAATAGCGAAGAATGGAAACGAATTTGGGATTTTCACTTTTAGCGATTATACAGATGCGATGGACATTATGGTTTTTGGTTCAGATTATTTAAAGTACAGACATTACATGCAAGAAAATATGTTCTTGAATTTGAAATTGAGTATAACGAAAAAAGAATTTAAAGACAAAGACGGAAACGTTACACAAGGAAGAGTTTACAAGAACATTACAAATATTTTATTGCTAAATGAAATTGTTGAGAAGCAATCGGAGAAAATGACGATTAAAATTGAAGTAAATGATTTTTCTGAGGAGGTTCTGACTAAATTATCAACAATAATGTTCAAATATCAAGGAGACAAATCGTTAAGAATTCAGTTAATCGATCCTAAAGATCATCTAAATAATTTAGACTTATCTGCAAATAAATTAAAAATTAACATTTGCAGAGATTTGCTTCAAGAACTTGATGAACTGCAAGAAATATCATTTAAATTAAATTAATTATACGTTTATTCTATTGTATAATTGACAGATTATATAAACCTAAGTTTTGATGAACTAAAATTTTGTGTAGATTTGTAGACACAAGATTAGATAAAAAATATAAGATTATGGCAGTAGAAGTAACAGACGCATCATTTGCATCAGATATTATAGAGTCAGGAAAACCAGCAATGGTAGATTTTTGGGCTGTATGGTGTGGTCCTTGTAGAATGGTAGGTCCAGTTGTCGAAGAGCTAGCTACGGAATATCAAGGAAAAGCAGTTATAGGGAAAGTAGATGTTGATACTAACCAAGAAATAGCAGCAAAATATGGAATCCGTAACATTCCTACAATTTTATTCTTCAAAGATGGAGAAGTTGTAGATAAAGTTGTTGGTGTTGTACCAAAAGAACAATTAGTAGAAAAATTAAATGCAATTTTATAATTCATTTAAATTACTGATAATGAAATGTAAAAATCTCGTAAGTTAAATTTACGAGATTTTTTTTGCAAAAAATTTAGGAAAGTTCAGAATTACGCCTATATTTGCAATCCGAAATCAGTACTGATTTTGATCCGGTAGTTCAGTTGGTTAGAATACTTGCCTGTCACGCAAGTGGTCGCGGGTTCGAGTCCCGTCCGGATCGCAAAAAGTTTCGTTCTTTTACAAAATATATTTTTTATAATTTCTGATCCGGTAGTTCAGTTGGTTAGAATACTTGCCTGTCACGCAAGTGGTCGCGGGTTCGAGTCCCGTCCGGATCGCAATTTTTTTAAAAATCTTAAAAAATATATTATTTTATAATTTTCTGATCCGGTAGTTCAGTTGGTTAGAATACTTGCCTGTCACGCAAGTGGTCGCGGGTTCGAGTCCCGTCCGGATCGCATCTATTTCTTTTTTCTATTTTAGATCGATCAAGAAAATTATAATAAAAAAACAAACTGATCCGGTAGTTCAGTTGGTTAGAATACTTGCCTGTCACGCAAGTGGTCGCGGGTTCGAGTCCCGTCCGGATCGCCAACTTTTTAAAGCCTCACAAAATAATTTGTGAGGCTTTTTTTATTTCTATTATTCAGTTTTAATATAGATTAAGAAATTGTCGAAACATCATTTATATATTTACTTAGCTTATGGGAATATTTAGCACTCTCTGTGTCCTTTGCGGTTAAAATAATATAAAACGAAGTTAGATAACTTAAACCTTATATCTATTTCAGTAATCTTTGTTTATTCTACTGTATATCAGCTTCGCATCTTAAATAAACTTAAGATTATAAAAACTGTCATCTTTTTTAACTTATTTCAGATTTTAACAAAATTTTATAAAATTAACCCATGTTGTTATTTGGAATTGATTTTAATAACTCAAATTATTGATAGATAGAAAATTATAAATTATCTATTTAATTAAATGTTTATTTTTTAGCTAAATAAATGATTATGTATTGCTTGTGAGGAGGTTTTGATTAAGAAAATTTAATATTTTATTCATTACATTTAAATTAATATTAACAAACTATTAAAAAATCATCTCTTTTATGAAGAAAACTTTTCTCAATGTGTTATGCGTTGGTGCTGTATTATTAGGCACAAGCTTATTCGCACAAAAAAAAATTAAACTAGGAGTAGATGCAGGTTATACTTATACCTCATTAAATCAAGATTTATCAAATCTAGTAGATTCCAAATACAATAGTCGCTATGGCTTTGGAGTTAACGTTTCTGTAGAGTTACCTGTCTGGAAAAGTTTATTTGTTTCTACAGGACTTTCTTATTTACAAGAAAATTATGAATTTGAAAGAACAGGAACAAGAGACGGATGGTACACAAAGTACAATAACGACTTTGTATCTCTTCCATTACTTGTTGGTGGATATATTATTAATAATCCATACGTGTCTGACGGTGTTTGGGTAAAAGTAGCAGGAGGAATGTATACGGATTATTGGTTAACAATGAAAAGAGAAGGACAATATCCTGTTTTTTCTGAGTTACAACCCGATGGAACTTTTAACTACACAAAAGTTTCTGATAAATACGATTTCAAGGAAAATGAAAATAATCTAAGAAGATTAGGTTTTGGTTTACAAGGACAAGTACAATTAGGCTATTCGTTAGATAAGATAGATGTATTTGCTTCATATAATTACCAATATGGTTTATCTGATATGACAAAAGATAACATTAGTGATAATCAGAAGATGACTAGAAACTCTTATATGATTTCTGCAGGTATAGCTTATAAATTCAACTAAAAAACACAAACTATGAAAAAAATAAAAACTAGATTTTTAGTATTAGGTTTATCAATGTTATCATCTTTTACTTTATTAAGTTCTTGTGTGAATAATGACGATACAGCAATTACAGAACCTACACGATATACAGCTCAAGATATTAAATCTTATTCAGATTTATTTGATGTTTTTTGGACAACTATGGATCAGCGATACAATTATTTCTACGAACAAAAAAGAAGAGACGGAATGGATTGGAGTGCTATTTACAGAGAATATTCTCCAAAATTTAAAGCACTAAAAACGTTTGGTCGTTCTACAGATAACGATAAAGAAGTAAATGATGACTTTCTAAAAGCAAAACAATACTTCGAAGAAATTATAGATCCAATTATAGATCGGCACTTCAATGTACAAATAGCATTACCAGCAACAAGTAATGGGGTTAATTTTACAGCTACTTTTTATGGAGGAATGATAAGCGAAGAACGAGTTAACAGATATCCGTTTGCTATGAGATATCCCTATATGAGAAGTAAACTTGCTCCTAACTCTTTTAACTCTGTTAATTATGCATTAGGAGGATATTTAAACTCTAATCCCGATATTTATTATTTTTCTTTTCTTCAGTTTTCATTATCTCAAAACTATCAAATTAACTTAAATGATAAATATTTAAGTCCAGATGAAGGAAATGGTTTAGTTTTAACACAAGAGAGAATAGATAAAAGTGAACTTTTAAATGCTATAACTAATCCAGCAACTCGTCAAAGAGTAAGAGATTTTACAGTAAATATTTTAAATGAATGGAATAAATTTCCAAAGTCTACAGATGTAACAGCCTTTCATGATGAAATAGCTAAGTTTAAATCGACGGAAATTGTTTCTGATCAATTTACATCAGCAGCTCAAAATGCTTTAACTAAATCAAGATCATTAATCGATTATTTAAGTTCTTCAACGTATGCTTCGGTTACAACAACAGAAACTATTCCTTATTTAAATTGGTTTATAACAGAAATGAACACGCATGTAACTTGGGGATATAGATTACCACAATTTCAAGATGCTGCGGTAGCTGTTATTAATAGAGGACCTTTATATAAACAATTTTTAAATCCATTACATAAAGGAGATATTAAGAAAATTATTATCGATTTAAGAAGTAATGGAGGAGGAGCTGTTGTAGATGCTCGTTTCTTTTCAGATAGATTTATTACGAAGAACCAGATATTCGCTTATCAAAGAACCAAAGAAGGAAATGGACGCTTTAATTACACGCCTTGGGTAGAAGCAAAAACAAATCCACATAAATTTGGTATACCAGCACATATTCCAATTACAATTTTAACAGACAAGGGAAGTGCAAGTATGTCGGAGATTACGACATTAATGTTGAAATCGCAAGGTAATGATGTTGTGAGTATTGGAGATTACAGTGCAGGAGCAACAGCAGGATTAGGTGGTTCTGATGATTTTAATGGAGGAACAAGAGATGCGATAGGTGGTAGATTAACTTTTTATATGCCATTATTAGCAATGAAAGATGCAAAAGGGGAAGTGATAGAAGGAATTGGAGTAAAACCCGATATTTATGTTACGCCACCAACAAACGAAGAATTAATTGCAATGCAAACAAGTCCATCGACTTTTGTTGATAGAGTTTTAAATGAAGCAATAAAATATTTGTCTTCTAAATAATAAATAGGAGTAATATTTAACCTTATAAATAAAACACCAAAAATCCGTTTCATTTTTTTTGAAACGGATTTTTTAATGATTAGATTATAATCTATTTTCTATTTTAATGTATTGTTATTTAATTAGTTAAACTTATCTGTTTTTGATTTTTAACATAATTTTTAGAAAAAAAAGATATATTTGTAGAACTTAACAATTATTAAATTTAACTCACTACCTAATGAAAAGAAAATTTTATAATGTGTTATACGTTAGTATTTTATTTTTTAGTACAAGTTTATTTGCGCAGAATAAACTTAAATTAAATGTAGATGCTGGGTATACATATTCTTCACTTAATACTAATTTATCTAATCTTATAGATTCTAAGTATATTGGTCGTTATGGCTTCGGAGCCAATTTATCAGCAGAACTATCAATTTTTAAAAGCTTATTCATTTCCAGTGGATTTTCTTATTTGCAAAAGAATTATGAGTTTACTAGAACTGGTGCAAGAGCTGGTTGGTACACAAAATATGACAATGAATTCCTTTCTTTACCATTACTTATTGGTGGATATTTAATTAACAATCCTAATGAATCTAATGGGGTTTGGATTAAAGTGGCAGGAGGAATGTACACTGATTATTGGTTGTCGATGAAAAGAGAAGGGCAATATCCTGTTTTTTTTGATCAACAGCCTGATGGATCTCATAACCATGTGAAAGTTTCTGATAAGTACGATTTTAAAGAGAATGAAAATAATTTAAGAAGATTCGGATATGGACTTCAAGGACAAGCTCAATTAGGATATTCATTTAATAAACTTGGAGTTTATGTATCTTACAATTATCAATATGGTTTGTCTGATATAAAAAAAGATAATATAAATAGAAATCAAAAGATGACGATTAATTCTTATATGTTATCAACTGGTCTTACTTATAAATTTAATTAACAATCAAAAATTATGAAAAAAGCAATTAAAAGATTCCTATTTTTAGGATTATCTATACTATCTTCTATATTAGTATTTAATTCTTGTGTAAATAATGATGATTTATCAATAACAGAACCTACACGATATACAATTCAAGATATTAAATCCTATTCAGATCTGTTTGATGTTTTTTGGACAACTATGGATCAACGTTATAATTATTTCCATGAGCAAAAAAGAAGAGATGGGATGAATTGGAATAGCATTTACAGTGAATATTCACCTAAGTTTAAGGCATTAAAAACATTCGGTAGAGCTACAGATGACGAAAAAGAGATATATGAAGATTACCTTAAAGCGAAACAGTATTTTCAAGAAATAATAGATCCAATTATCGACAAGCATTTTTATGTGAATATTTATCTGGAAAAAAATAATAAAAATTCATACGATTATACGAAGTATAGTGGAGGAATGTTATCCCAAGAAAGTGAAAATAATACCTATCCTTTTATAAGTAAATATGGTTATATGAAAGATAGAGTACTTCCTGGTTCTTTTATTTCAGAAGATTTTGCAATAGGTGGATATTTAAACTCTAATTCGGATATATATTATTTTGCATTTTCTGATTTTCAGTTAGCAAATAAATTTCAAATTCAGCTAAAAGATAAATATCTTACACCTGATAATGGAGGAGGATTATACCTTACAGTTGATAAAATAGATAATAGTAAAGAATTAAACTCAATACAAGATGTTGCTACACGTAAAAAAGTAAGAGATTTTACAGTTAATCTTTTAAATGAGTGGAACAAATTTCCAAAATCAGAAGAGGTTGCTACATTTAATAATGAAATAACAAAATTTAAAGCGACAGAAATCGTTTCAGATCAATTTGTAAATGCTGCGACTAAAGCATTAGATAGTTCTTACAACTTAGTTGATTATCAAAGTGGCTCTGTTTATACATCGGTCTTAACTTATGAAACATTGGAGTATATTGTTTGGTTTAGAAATAACATGTATAATCATGTAATGGTTGGACACGCTCTTGGTCTTTTTCAGATGGATATTTATAATGCTCTTAATAAAGTGCCATTTTATAAACAATTTTTAAACCCTCTACATAGTGGAGAAATTAAGAAGTTAATTTTAGATTTAAGAAGTAATGATGGAGGATTGGTTTTAGATGCTCGTTTCTTTTCGGATAGATTTATTACGAAGAATGAGATTTTTGGTTATCAGAGAACAAAAGAAGGAAATGGACAATTTAATTATACACCTTGGATAGAAATGAGAACAAATCCACATCAATTTAATATTCCTTCATCAATTCCGATTGCTATTTTAACAGATAAGGAAAGTATGAGTATGTCAGAAATTACCACTCTAATGTTGAAATCTCAAGGAAATCACGTGATGAGTATAGGAGATTATAGCATTGGAGCAACGGCAGGATTAGGTATTTCTGATGATTTTAATGGAGGACTAATGGATGGTGTAGCTAGTAGTAGACTAAATTTCTATATGCCATTAATGGCATTTAAAGATGCAAAAGGAGAAGTAATAGAAGGAATTGGTGTAAGACCAGATATTTATGTCACTCCACCAACAAACGAAGAATTAACAGCAATGCAAACAAGCCCAACAACTTTTGTTGATAGAGTTCTAAATGAAGCAATAAAATATTTGTCTTCTAAATAGTAAAATATAAAACAAGTGATAAATTAATCTGTCTCAGTTCTGAGGCAGATTTTTTTATACTTTAGATTTTTAATAAAAAAATATGAAGAATCTTTATTTAGCCAATGCATTGGTAACAGATAATGAGGGAAGAATGCTTGCTGTAAGAAAAAATAAATCAATTTATTTCCAAATGGTTGGTGGGAAAATTGACGGTGCTGAAAAACCAATTCAAGCTTTAGAAAGAGAATTTAAAGAAGAAATAAATATCAATATTAACTTACATAAAGTATCTTTTTTAGGAACTTACACTACAAATGCTGTTAATGAAGAAAATACATTAGTAAACGCGACTATTTTTCATGTACACTTAAATTCTATAAATACAATAAAGATAGACGCCGAAATAGAAGAAATAGCATGGATAACAAAAGAAGATTATAAAGACTATCAATTCGCCCATTTATTAAGAGAATTTAGTCTACCAATTTGGCTTAAGATGAAGTTTTAAATTTTTTTATTAAAATTTATGTAACATTATAGTTAGTTGTATACTAACTAATAAACACTAAAATAATTAAAAGATGAAATCTATTTGGGAAGCAACTTTAGAAGATAATGTGATTAGAATTGAAAATAATTGGTTCGCAGGAGAAAAGTTATTTGTAAATGAAAAACTACAAGATTTTCAAGTAAATTATTTCTCCTCTCCTATTCTTACAGGACATTTAAAAAATTCTGAAGGAAATAAATTGAGAATAAAAGCTAATATTATACAAGAATTTTTTGGTTTAAACTGTGTGTTATTTATTGATGACGAACAAATTCCATTGAAAAAAGTAAAATAATAATTTTGAAAACACAGCAAGAGTTTTTAAATCTGATAGATCAACATAAAGGGATTTTGCATAAAGTCTCCAAAATGTATATGGATGATATTGAAGATCAAAATGATTTGGTTCAAGAAATTGTTTTACAACTATGGAAATCTTATGAACGTTTTCAATCAAAAAGTCAGTTTTCAACTTGGATGTATCGTGTCTCATTAAACACAGCTTTAACATATTTCAAAAAAGAGAAAAAAAAATCTGATCGTTATACTTTTTTAGAAAATCTAGATAAAGTAGATGAAACAGATACGCTAGAAAAAGAAACACAATTAGAGTTATTTTATAAAGCTGTTCATGAGCTAAATAAAGTAGAAAAAGCGTTAATATTTCTTTTTTTAGAAGGGCAAAGTCACAAAGAAATTGCATCTAATTTGGGTATTACAGAAGTTAATGCTCGCGTAAAATTAAATAGAACAAAAGAAAAAATACAAATCATCATAAAAACTTATGGCTATGAATTTTGATGAATTAAAAGAACAATGGAAAGAACAATCTTCTGATGATATTAAAATTAATAAAGATTTTGAAAATCATAAAGAAGCCAATACAATTATAGATAAAGTTAGAAAAGTAATGAGAAAGGATTTTTTCTTTCAATTAACAAGTTTTCCTCTTTTATTACTCTATCCATTTATTTTTGATATTGCAACACCCTTAGTTTGGTTTGTAATTATGTGCTATGTATTTATCATGATTCTTCCACTAAGAATATTGGTTAATTTTTATAGAAACTCTTATAAATTAGAATACAATTCTCTTAAAAACATCAATTGGTTTTATTACAATTATAAATTTTCTATCGAAATATTTAAGGTATATAGTTACATTATTTCTATTCTAATTGTTATGTTTTTTGGAATTGTATACATGGAAAAAAAGACTTTTTTACATTTTGATACGCTTTGGCAATTATATGTATATATTATTTCAACACTAATTATATATGCCGTAATATGCATATGGATGTTGAGATGGTGGATAAAGAAATTATATGCAAAACCACTAGAACAGATCAAACAAATTTTAGAGGAATTAGAAGAATAAAAAAATCCCATCAACTCACAGAATAAATTAGAGTTGATGGGATTTTTATTAATGATATTATTTTGTCAATTGTTCAAAAACTCTTGCCATAGCCTCAGCTCCGGGATCTTGAATTCCTTTTAATAATTCTTCTGGAATATAAGAAGAACGACCAAATAATGTTTTTTTAATTTCTTTCGTACTTTCTGTTCCAGTTCTTGCAGCTTTCGCAGCCTCTGCAATAGATTTTCCTTCTGCTAATAGATTAAAAGCAGGTTCTAAAGCATCAATCATTGTTCTATCACCAACTTTAGCACCTCCGTATTCTTTTACTTTATTTAGACCACTAAGTAAGGCTTTACCAATATTATTATCTTCTTCGTAATAATTTCCTGCTCCAATAAATAAAATTGACATTAATACACCACTAGATCCACCGGCTTCTCTAGAAAAAATACGTCCGATGCTTTCTAAAGTTTCAGTAATGTTATTTAAAGGTAGTTGATCAATTAAATTAATTATCGATTTAGAAACTAGGGCAAAAGTTGCTCCCGCATCACCATCGCCAACTTTAGCATCTAATTCATTAATTTCTTTTTCGATGGCTATAAATGTATTTGCAGCAGATAAAATAATATCTTTTACATGTTCATTTTCTGAAGCTTTAAAAGGAATTAATTCTTTTAATTTTGGTGTTTCAACAATAGAAATAGAAGTTAATTTCTGTGCTTTTATCCATGCACTAGGTTCTACTTCTGCTAATAAACCTTTTTCTATTTCTGGATTTAATTTTATGGCAGAAATAGAAAAACCATTCATATTTAAAGCAGTCATAAACAATCCTGGTCCAACGATATATGTTGTTTGTTTTGCAAGACTTGTTTTAGTAAATGAATTGGCTAAAATATTCATTTCAATAGGTGTAACAGTTCCTAAATTATTAATTAAAACAGAATATTTATCTGATAAATTATTAAAATGCTGTTCAATTTTACTTGTAATTAAACTCATTAATTTATCAGGAGAATCCAACTTAATTACTTCAGCTCCTGGTTCTCCATGAATTCCAAGACCAAGCTCAGCTTCATTTTCATTTAATCTTATTTCCTTTTGTCCATCAAATAATTGACATTCATTTAAAGCTAAACCTACAGACGCTGTATTTTTAATTGTTGTGTTTGCAATTTCTGTAACCTCTTCTAAACTTTTTCCTTGCGCAGCATAATAACCAGCAATTTTATGCACAAAAACAGTTCCCGAAATGCCTCTTTTATTTACTTCGTTTTCTAAAGCAATGTCATCTCCAACAATAACAGTTTCTATTTTATAACCCATTGCACGAGCTTGTTCAGCTGCTAGTCCAAAGTTTAAACGGTCACCAGTATAGTTTTTTATAATTAATAAACATCCTGCTTGTCCTGTTACAGCAATAATAGCCGACAGAACAGCGTCAACAGATGGCGAAGCAAATATTTCTCCACAAACAGCAGCAGTCAACATTCCTTCACCAACAAATCCTGCATGAGAAGGTTCGTGTCCAGAACCTCCACCAGAAATTATGGCAACTTTAGATTTGTCCCAGTCTTTGCGTACAACAACTTTTATTTCTGGGAAACGATCTAATTTTGCTAATTTATGATTAATTAAAATTCCATCAATAGCGTCTTTTACGACATCTTTTGGATGATTTACGAATGATTTCATATTTATATTTTGTGATTGATCTTATAAAGATAAGATTCTATTTGATAGTCTTTTATTTGATTTTAAATAAATTAAGAAAATTTTAATCATCAGTATTTAAATATTATATTCTACATTAATCAATAAAAAAACCTTCTAGTTAAACTAGAAGGTTTTTTTATTGATTAATTTCTTGAATTTCCAGATCCATATCCCATCAAAACATCATATCGTTGCCCCCATGGGCGATAATAAAATAATGCTTGATATTGATTTTCTGTTTGCCAAAAGCTTCCACTAACATAAGTAGGGTCTATCTGTCCAGTTTTTGTATTTTTTACGACATACTGATAATTGTAATAACCTTGTTTTAGGAATAGTTCAGTTACCCAAAGACCAGAATCATCTTTTTCTAATTTAGAATTTTCGTCAATCTTCCAATTGTTAAACGCTCCAACCACATAAGGTGCATATAACCCATTCTGATCTTCGAACGCATCTAAAGCAAAATAAACCCAAGAATAATCTGCTTCTGAATTTGCAATGTATTCATTTCCAAATCGGTTATTTCTAATGTAATAATTTCCATTTATGTCAGGAAAATCATCATAGGGTAAATTATATTTCGGAATGTCTACTCGTAAAACAGTATGAAATACGCTATCTTTTCTAAAAGCTTTTTCTGTTGTTAAACTTGGTACTTCTAAATTTTTATTGTCGAACCAATTGTATTCAGCTCCACCATTAAATAAAATATTTGTATCGCTATATGTTAATAAGTTTGATCTTGAAAATGTAGGTCTATTAATAAAGAAACCTTCTTTCCAATTATTATTCTTCATCAGAAATAATTTTGCTCCATCAGGAACTTCTAATAAATCTTGTGTTCCGCTAGCAACCTGAACCTGTAATCGTTGATTTAATTCTTTTTTTGTAGGATTATTAAAACGAGAAACCATTACACCAACATCTGTTATGGGTTGATAAACAGCGAAACGTTGTGTAAGAATAGGATTGTTATCATTCTCTAAAAATACTTTTATAATATAATTTCCTGGCAGTTTTATATTCATTTGCTCATTTGGAAATTTTATTTGATAGTTAGTATAGCGCTGATAAGTATTAAATGAGTTCTTATGTATTCTTGCATAATCTGTATTAACACCATTTAAAAACTCTGACTGAAAAATATTAGATGGTGTCCAATCTGCATTTCGATGTTCTATAGAATATTGATAACGTTTGTAGCCTGCATCTAAATCATCAAACAAAAAGAATAGATATTCACCCGAATTTAATCGTATGATAGGTGTATTATCATTTGTTTGTGGGTTAAACACCTGAAGTGTTTTGATGTTTCTCGGCGGATTAATCTCTTCTACTTGACCAAAAATGCATGTTGCTAAAAAATAGAATATTACAGTGTAAAATCTCATTTATAATTATTTATTGTAAAAATACAAAAAGGGCATGTGTTTTGGTAAAAAGGTTTGCTTTAAGATAAATATTTTTTAAAAAAATATTTATAACACTAAATAATAACACTAAAAAAACTTATGTATGAAACAGAAATACTACTTAAGCGCTCAGGTGCTTGCCGTTTCAGTTTTTAGCTTTGGACAAATTGGGATTAATACTAATGATCCTACAAAAACCCTTGATGTAAATGGAGAGGTTAGAGTAAGAACTTTACCATCTGGTAATGTTATAGATGAAGTATTAGTTGCTGATACTAATGGGAATATTAGAAAAATCCCTAGAAATAGTTTTGAAGGCGAAGGAGCTTATAGTAAAGGAGGTTTTAATTCTACAATATTAGGATATGAACCTCAGCCTGTAGCCAATAAAGTAGTTCCACCAACCGCGCCAGGAGGAGCTAGTGTTACAGAATTAGGTTGTAAACAATATTCACAGAATGGACATCACTATTGCGTTTATGATTTATCTACAGGAATCAACTGGTATAATGCTTTTAATTTTGCAAAAAATTTAGGAGGCTATTTGGTTACTTTAACTAGTCATGCCGAAACAGATTGGGTTTATTCTGAGATATTATCAGGTTATAATTTATCGAATAATATTTGGATTGGTTACAATAAAATAACTGAACCTGGTAATACCAATAGATTTAGATGGATTACAGGAGAAGAATTTAGAATAAATTGGGGAACAAATCCAGCAACTGCAGAACACCGTTTTGATGCTGGTGAACCAAATAATTATAATGGTAATGAAGGATCTACACATATTATAGGTGCGGGAGGTAGTTGTGCTAGATCTTGGAATGATACGGATGGAAATAATACGTCTGCGGCCGCTGGCTGTACAACAGGAAGTATTACTGCAGCAAATAAAATTATAAATAAATTAATCATAGAGTTTAATGAATAAAAAAATTAAATCTTAATAATTTTTTTGTTTTTTAATTAATGGTATCATCATATTAATTCTAAAAATAATATAGGATGCCTTTAAGTTAGTTTCTATGACTTATTTTTTAAATATATATTAACTTAATAATTACAACAAAAACCTTATTTATGAAACAAAAACACTACCTAAGCGCTCAGGCGCTTGTTGTTTCGATTTTTAGTTTTAGCCAAATTGGAATTAATACTAATGATCCTACAAAAACTCTTGATATAAATGGAGAGCTTAGAGTAAGAACTTTACCACAAGGAGATGATATAGATTATGTATTAGTTGCTGATGCTAGTGGTAATATAAAGAAAGTCTCTAGAAATAGTTTAGAAAACGGAGAATCTTATAGTGGTGGTTTTAATTCTACAATATTAGGATATGAACCTCAGCCTGTAGCCAATAAAGTAGTTCCACCAACTGCCCCAGGAGGAACTACAGTAACAGAATTAGGTTGTAAACAATATTCAGGGAATGGACATCACTATTGTGCTTATGAGCTATCTGGAGGAATTAGTTGGTTTAATGCTTTTAATTTTGCAAGAAATTTAGGAGGCTATTTGGTTACTTTAACTAGTCATGCCGAAACAGATTGGGTTTATTCTGAGATATTATCAGGTTATAATTTAACGAATAATATTTGGATAGGTTATAATAAAATAGCTGAGCCTGGTAATGAAAATAGATTTAGATGGATTACAGGTGAAGAATTTAGAATAAATTGGGGAACAAGCCCTTCAACTGCTGAACATCGTTTTTATCCTGGTGAACCAAATAATCATAATGGTATTGAAGGATCTACTCATATTATAGGTGTAGGGGGGGACTGTGCAAGACGTTGGAATGATACAAATGGAAGTAATTTAACGTCATCAGCTCCATGTGTGATTACTTCTGTAAATAAAGTATTTAATAAATTAATCATAGAGTTTAATGAATAGAAAGTTTTATATCTAAAGAAATAATTTTTTTCGTTTTTTTTTGTAATGGTGACATCGTATTATTCTTTTAGAGTAATGCGATGTCTTTTTTTTTGAGTAAAAGTGTTTAAACTTTTAAAGAGATGTAATTTTAATTAATTCAGCGTGTCATTCTGAGCCTGTCGAAGAATAGTAAAGAGTTCTATAAAATGTTTCGACAAGCTCAACATGACAGATCTTACTAAAAACAAGATTATTAAATAAGTTTAAACAATTTCAGTATTAAAAAAACGCATGTCTTTTAGTAAAGATCATGCGTTTTATATACTTTTATTTTAGAGGTTTAATTTTTAATATTTCCTTCTAACTTTAATAAGAAAGCATAAACCATTGCTACGTCTTTTAGATAATCAAACCTACCTGATGCACCACCATGTCCATAATCCATATCAGTTTTAAGTAATACTACATTCTTATCAGTTTTTATATCACGCAATTTAGCAACCCATTTTGCAGGTTCAAAATATTGTACTTGAGAATCATGTAATCCAGTTGTTACTAATAAATTTGGATAATTTTTAGCTTCAATATTTTCATAAGGAGAATAAGATTTCATATAAAAATATGCATCTTTATTATTTGGATTTCCCCACTCGTCATATTCGTTAGTTGTTAAAGGAATACTTTCGTCTAACATAGTGTTTACAACATCAACAAATGGAACTTGAGAAACTACACCATTCCATAATTCTGGTTTTAAATTGATAATAGCACCCATTAATAAACCACCAGCAGAACCACCTTGAGCATATAAATGTTTTTGAGAAGTATATTTATCTTTAACTAAATATTCGCCAACATCTATAAAATCGGTAAATGTATTTTTCTTTTTCATCATTTTTCCATCTTCATACCATTGTCTTCCCATTTCTTGTCCTCCTCTAATGTGTGCAATAGCATAAGCAAAACCTCTATCTAAAAGACTTAATCTTCCGCTACTAAATGTGGCATCCATAGAACTTCCATAAGAACCGTAAGCATACAATAACAAAGGATTTTTACCATTTTTCTCGAACCCTTTTTTGTACACAATAGAAACAGGAATTTTTGTGCCATCTTTTGCTGTTGCAAATAAACGTTCTGTTACATAATTATCTTTGTTATAACCACCAACAACTTCTTGTTGCTTTAACAATGTTCTTTTTCCTGTTTTTAAATTTTGTTCGTACTGAGAACTAGGAGTTATCATAGATGTGTAACCAAATCTAAAATTATCTGTATTGTATTCAGGATTACCAGATGGATAAACAGTATAAGCAGCTTCATCAAATTTTAGAAATTCTTTTTTTCCACTTTTTCTATCATAAATTACTAATTGAGAAAGTCCGTTCTGTCTTTCGCTGAAAACAAGGTAATTTTTAAACTCGCTAATTCCTTCCATTAAAACATCTTTACGATGTGGAATAAAATCTTTCCAATTTTCAACACCTGTTTTATTTAAAGGTGTCTCCATTACTTTAAAATTTAGCGCATCTTTATTTGTTGTGATTAAGAATTTATCTTCAAGAGGAGTTACATCATATAAAACATTTTTCATTCTTGGTTGAAAAACAAAAAATTCTCCATTAGGCTGATTCGCATCTAACATACGAGTCTCCGAAGAAGTGGTAGCACCAGAATAAATCATAATGAATTTTTCATTTTTAGATTTACCTACACCAATATAATTTGTTTTATCTTTTTCTTCGTAAACAGTAGCATCTTTCGATACATCAGTTCCTAAAGTATGACGTTTAATTTTTTCTGATAATAATGTTTCAGCATTTTTCGAAGTATAAAAAATTGTTTTATTATCGTTTGCCCAAACTGCAGATCCAGAAGTATTCTTAATTCCTAAATCTGTTGTTTTACCAGTTTTTAAATCTTTTAAGAATAATTTATATTGTCTTCTAGAAACGTCATCTACACCATAAATCATTTTAGAATTATCTGGACTAATACTAAAACCTGATGCAGCGTAATAACTATGTCCTTTTGCTAATTCATCAACATCAACTAATACTTCTTCTGGAGCAGATAAATCTCCTTTTTTTCTACAGTATTTGTAATATTGTTTTCCTTCTTCTGTTTTAGAGTAATAATAATAACCATTTCTAAAAACAGGAACAGATTCATCTTTTTCTTTGATACGGCCTTTCATTTCCTGAAAAAGTTTTTCACGAAAAGTGTCTGTATCTTTCATCATTTCATTTAAATAATTATTCTCTGCAGTTAAGTAGTTGACGACTTTTGTAGAATCTTTTCCTTTTTTAAAGTAATCAATCATCCAATAATATGGGTCATTAACTTTATCTCCGTGTATAGTTCTTATGTGTTGTTGCTTTTCTGCAATAGGAGGTTTTACACTTGGCCAACTTTGGGCATTTACAATACAGGTTGCTGTGAGCAGAGAGGATGTAATTATTTTTTTCATGAATTATTATTGTTTAATTGTAATTAAATTTAGTATAAAAAACTGAATTTCAGCTAATAATTATTATCATAAAAAAAGCGTACATTCTTTTAAAGAATGTACGCTAAACTATATTTTGTAATTTATTTCTAAAATCTAATTTCTCAGATCTAGAATATATTTTATTCGAATAATGAAGGAAACTCGTTTGGTTTAGCTTCACTCATTAATTTATAAACTTTTTCTACAATATCATCTAAAGATGGTTTAGAGAAGTAATCTCCATCTGTTGCATAAGCTGGTCTATGAGCTTTTGCAGTAATAGTTAATGGTGCACTATCTAGTGTGAAATATCCACCTTGATTCTCTAAAATATTTTGTAATAAAAATGCGCTTGCTCCACCAGGAACATCTTCGTCAACAATAACTAAACGATTTGTTTTTGCTAAACTTTTCGCTAAATCATTTTTAATATCAAATGGTAATAAAGATTGAGCATCAATCACCTCAACAGAAATACCTAATTGCTCTAACTCTTTCGCTGCGTCCATTACAATTCTCCATGTAGAACCATACGTTAATAAAGTAATATCATTTCCTTCTTTTGTAACTTCAACTTCTCCTATAGGTGTTGTAAATTCACCAATATTTGTTGGTGTAGGCTCTTTTAATCTATATCCATTTAAGCTTTCAACAACAATTGCAGGTTCGTCTGCTTGCATTAATGTGTTATAAAAACCAGCTGCTTTTGTTAAGTTACGAGGAACAAGAATATTTACACCACGAACTAAGTTTAAAATACCTCCCATTTGAGAACCAGAATGCCAGATTCCTTCTAAACGATGTCCACGCGTTCTAATAATAAGTGGAGCTTTTTGAGTTCCACAAGAACGATATAAAACCGTAGCTAAATCATCAGAAATACCTTGTAAACAATATAAGATATAATCTAAGTATTGGATTTCAGCTATTGGACGTAAACCACGCATTGCTAAACCAATTCCTTGACCAAGTATTGTAGCTTCTCTAATTCCTGTATCAGAAATACGATCTATTCCATATTTTGCTTGTAAACCTTCTAAACCTTGGTTTACATCTCCAATATTTCCTGCATCTTCACCAAAAACTAATGCTTTAGGATATTTTTCAAATAATTTATCGAAATTATTACGAACAATTACTCGTCCATCTTCCATCTCAGGATTTTCATCATAAGTAGGCGAAACTTGCTCAACTTTAATTGCTGTACCCGAAACTAGTTTAGATGAATAAGTTTCTTCTTCTTTCTCAAATTTTTCATCTAACCAAGAAATTAAAGCACTTTTAGAAGCTAAATTTTCTTGTCTTACTAAACGAATAACTTTACGAACAGTACTATAAACATCACGTTTAAAAGGACTTTTTTTCGCTTTTAAATTGTTTATTTCTATTCCAATAAATGCAGCGTTAGAACTTTCTGAAGATAATTTTTCTAATAAATTTAATGCTTGTGTTTTTAGATCTAAAATTGGATTCAAGTAATCTTCCCAACATTGTTTTTGAGCAGCTTTTACTTCAGCCTTTATTTTAGTTTCTAATTCATCTAACTCATCAGCAGAAATAATTTCTTCTGAATGATCAGCGAATGCTAATATATATTCACGGAATTTTGTAATTCCATCAAATTCTTTTTCCCACGTTAATCTATCTTCAGATTTATAACGTTCATGAGAACCAGAAGTAGAATGACCTTGTGGTTGTGTACATTCTTGTACATGTACAATACATGGAATATGGTGCTCACGAGCAAATTTTTCTGCACGAGAATAAGCATCTATTAATCCAGGATAATCCCATCCTTTAACCGTGATGATTTCATATCCTCTTTCATTTTCATTTCTTTTAAAACCAGATAATAATTCTGAAAGATTAGATTTTGTACGTTGATATTTTGCAGGAACAGAAATCCCATATCCATCATCCCAAATAGAAATAATCATAGGAATTTGTAAAACACCACCAGCATTTACAGCTTCCCAAAAATGACCTTCGGAAGTACTTGCATCACCAATTGTCCCAAAACCAATTTCGTTTCCGTTTACAGAAAAATTATTTTCTGTATCAGCTTCTGGTACATTTCTGTAATATTTAGATGCTTGTGCTAATCCTAATAATCGAGGCATTTGTCCTGCAGTAGGAGAAATATCTGAACTAGAATTTTTTTGTTGTGTTAAGTTTCTCCAAGAACCATCATCATTTATAGAACGAGTAGCAAAGTGAGACGTCATTTGTCTACCACCAGATGCTGGCTCTTTTTCTATATCTGTAAGTGCATATAATTGCGCGAAGAATTCAGATGTTTTTAATTCACCAATAGCAAACATAAATGTTTGATCTCGGTAATATCCAGAACGAAAGTCTCCATTTTTAAACACTTTTGCCATTGCAATTTGTGGTAATTCTTTTCCATCACCAAAAATTCCAAATTTAGCTTTCCCTGTAAGTACTTCTCTTCTACTAAGAAGACTTACTTCTCGAGACATAAACGCCGTCCTATAATCACTAATAATTTGGCTTTTAAACTCTTCGAAAGTAATCTTATTTACCTCTTGTGTTTCCATTTCTTTTGTTTGTTGCAAAACAAATTTAAAAAAAAGATTTGTAACTTCCATCTATCAATTTACGACTAGTGATATTGATAAGTTAAAATCTAATCTAAAATTTATCTATAAACAAAGAAAATATGAAGAAAATTTTATTAAGCTTACCACTACTATTCGTGTTAACTTCTACAAGTTATGTAGCAGCACAGACACAAAAACAATCTGCAACGTTTGTTACTCAAGTAGAAGGAATAAAAGAGTATAAAATGGGGAATGGGCTTCAAGTTCTATTAGTTCCAGATCAATCTCAAAGTAATGTAGTTGTAAATATTGTTTATAATGTTGGTTCTAAACATGAAGGCTATGGCGAAAAAGGAATGGCGCATTTATTAGAACATATGTTATTTAAATCGACTAAAAACCTTGGAGATATCAAGAAAATGTTATCTGATAAAGGAGGTGATGCCAACGGTACTACGTATTACGATCGTACAAATTATTATGAAATCTTTCCATCTAACGAAGAAAATTTACGTTGGAGTATACAAATGGAAGCAGATCGTATGATTAATGCAACGATAAAACAAGAAGATTTAGATAAAGAATTTTCTGTTGTAAGAAACGAATTTGAAATCGGAGAAAATAATCCTACTAGTGTTTTAATGGAGCGTATTATTTCTGCAGGATATTTATGGCATAACTACGGAAAATCTACAATTGGTTCTAAAGAAGATATAGAACGTGTAAAATCTCCTCAATTAAGAAAATTCTATGAAAAATATTATCAACCAGATAACGCTACTTTAATTGTTGCAGGAAAGTTTGATGAGAAAAAAGTGATAGAATTTGTTAATCAATATTTTGGTTCTATTCCTAGACCAACACGTGTGTTAGATGAAATACAAACTGTTGAACCTGCACAAGATGGAGAAAAATTTGTAGAAGTAAAAAGAGCAGGAGATAGTCAATCTGTAGGAGCAATGTACCATGTTGCACCTTACGGCGATAAAGATTACGCAGCGATAGACGTTTTAAGCAAAATATTAACTTCAGATCCATCAGGTTATTTATATAAAGCATTAGTTGATACACACAAAGTAGCAGCAATTTTTGCTTATTCACCAGAAGTTCGTGATGCAAGTTTTTATTATTTTGGAGCAGAGATTTCGAAAGATAAAAATATAGAGCAGGTAAAGACTGATATACGTACAGAATTAAACAAAATCGGAACAATTAACTATACAGATGAAGATGTACAAAGAGCAAAAGCATCTATTATAAAAAGTATAGAAAACGATAAAAATAACACGATTAATTATGCAGTTAACTTAACAGAAATTGTTGGTTCTGGTGATTATCGTTTAGGATTTTTATACAGAGATAATATAGAAAAAGTAACGAAAGAAGATATAAAACGAGTTGCTCAAAAATATTTTAAAGTAAATAATAGAACTATTGGTGTATTTATTCCTACAAAAGATGAGGTTAGGGTAAAACCAAATGAGTTTACGAATAAGGATATTACAGAATTAGTTTCTAATTATAAAGGGCGTGCAGTTGAAAAAGAAGCTAAACCTTTTGAGGCTTCAATTAAAAACCTAAAAGCTCATTTTGCAGAAGGTAAATTAAGCAATGGGTTAAAATATGGAATTATTGACAAAGAAATTAAAGGAGAAAAAGTAGTATTGTCATTTAATTTACCTGTTTCTAATGAGACGGATTTAGCGAGTAAAGGTGCAATTGGAGAATTGACAGCTCAATTATTAATGTCTGGAACTAAAAAGTTAACAAAAGAACAAATCAAGGATCAATTAGATGCATTAAAATCATCTGTTGGATTTAGATTTAGTGGGCAAACATTATCTGTATCTATTAATACATATAAAAACTCATTAGACAAAACAATGGATATTGTTCGTCAGATTATTACTGAGCCTACTTTCCCAGAAGCAGAATTAGCAAAAACACTTAACGAGTATGTAACATATTTAGATGCCAATACAAATGATCCGCAAGCATTAGCTTTTAATGAGATTAGCCGTATTACATCTAATTACCCTAAATCTTCTTTATTTTATACACCATCATTTGCAGAATTAAAAGCAGATTTACAAAAAGTAAAACAAGCAGATTTAGTTAACTTTTACAAAAATATTCTTGGAGCTCAGAATGGAGTAGTTTCTGTTGTAGGTACAAATGATAAAGCTAAAGTTGAAAAATTATTGAATGATACTTTTGGTAAATGGACAAGTAAGTCTACATACAAAAAAGCTTATCAGACATTTACAGCAACTAAAAAAGAAGATAAACTATACAACATTCCAGATAAAGAAAACGCAACAGCTGTAGGGCAAGTTAGTTTTAAAATGAACAAAGAAAGTGCCGATTATCCAGCAATGGTAATGATGAATGAGATGTTAGGAAGCGGAGGTTTCTTATCAGCACGTCTTCCTATGCGTCTAAGAGAAAAAGAAGGTATAAGTTATGGAGCAGGATCTTATATTTCTATTCCTACAGATGTAAAAACAGATGTAGCTTCTTGGTCATACTATGCATTTTTAAACCCTACAAAACGTGACGCTGTAGAGAAAGCAGTAAAAGAAGAAATCTCTTTAGCAATAAAAGATGGTTTTACAGCTGATGAGTTAAAAACAAATATTGTGAGTTGGAAAAATGGACGTACAACTTCTTTAGGAACAGATAATACATTATTAAGCTTGTCTAACAACTATTTATTAAACGGAATTAGTTTTGATGATTATGATAAGTTAGAAAAACAAATTGATGCATTAAAAGTAAGTGATGTAAACAACGTATTAAAAAAATACATTTCTTTAGATAAACTAACTTCAGTTTATACAGGTACATTTAATAAATAATAAAGTAAATTACTTTATATATAATTTTAAGGCTAATTCTTTTTTAAGAATTAGCCTTTTTAATTTTTTGGACAGAAATTTAGTGTTTTTTCATGTTAAAGCCTCAATAAATGGATGTTTATCAACTGAATAAATATTCATTTTCTTCTCAAAATAATCTAAAAAAAATGTTAAAAAATATCAAACTAAAAATTTTGGTATAATAATTTCTTAGGCATTAATTATCAATAAAAAAATAATTTTAAGATGCAAGAATCACAACAAAACAATCAACCGTCAAATAATGGTAAAGGTGGTTTAATACTACCCTTAGCATTAGTAGGAGTATTATTAGCAGGTAGTATAGGGTATAATATTTATCAAGCGAATCAAATAGGGACATTAGAGAAAAATGAATCATTAAACTCTGATATTTTAAAAAATGAAACTGCTCAGAAAGACCAAATTCGTAAACAATATGATTCTATTCTGAATGATTATTCACAATACAAAGCTAGAATTGAGGATCGCAATAACTTATTAAGCGATAAAGAAAAAATGATTCAGTTAAAGAATCAAGATATTCAAGAAATTTTAGACAAAGACAATCCAACGGCAGAAGAAATGAACCGTGCTAGAAAAATGATTAATGATCTAGAAGGAAGTGTTAAAAATTACAAAACTGAAGTAGCTCGTTTACAAAAAGAAAATGCAATTTTAGTCCGTAATGTAAACGAATTAAATAGTCAAAATGCAGCATTAACTTCAGATAATAGTAATTTAAGAGAAAACAATAAAGAGTTGACTTATAATTACGAATCAGAAAAAAATATTCGTTCTAAAGACAACGCAATCAATAAAACTAAAATAAACGAATTAAGTTCTACTTTATCTGTTTCTAATCAACAAATAACTGGTATTAGAGTTAGAAATAGTGGAAAAGAAGTTGAGAAAACTCGTGCTAAAAGAATTGATAAAATTCGTGTTTCTTTTGACGTTGATAGAAACTCTAGAACAGAGTCTGGAAACAAAAAATTATACGTAGCAATTTATAATCCAGATGGAACATTAGGAAGCTACGGAAATGCAAAAGGAGGACAAATTGAATTAAGATCTGGTGATACAGCTAATTTTTCTGATGCAATTTCTTTTGATTATACAAATGGTCAAACTAAAAACTTAACATTCGATTGGGAAAATGAAACTTTCCAAAAAGGTGTTTATACATTTAATGTTTACGAAAACGGATTTAAAATTAGTCAAGCTAAGATTGCTTTAAGATAATTCGTTTTAAATAATAAAATAAAAATGAGGGTGTCCATTTTGGATGCTCTCTTTTTTTGTGCATTACAATTATTTAAAAAAGTTTAAATAACTACAATTTTTGATTATTCTGAGTGGATTCTGATTTGTAGAAAGGTTATAAACAAATAGAGCTATCCTTATTGGATAGCTCTATTTCTATTTTAAAATAACGACTTATTTCTTTTTAAGTAAATTGATACTTACAGTTGCAAGTTCATTATTTGGATATTTTTTGAAAAGTGATCGATCTGGAATTAATCCAGTTTCTTTGCAAATTTTATGAAATACGTCAACTTCTAAAATATATTGATCCGAGAAACCATGTGTTGCATCATAAGCTGTAGCAGCGGTATTACCTAAATTTTTTGCTGTTAAGCTTGGAGATATAGTGTGTAATTCTATTAATAATAAACCATATTTATCAACATATGGACTCCATTTTTTTAGATGATTTAACAAGTTTTGTTCAACATCATTATTAGACAAACGCTTTCCTCTAAAAGCAAAAGCTCCAGTAGAAGTGCTTATTTTATTTGTTTTTACATCTTGTACATCTTCCCAAATTCTGTTATGGTCCAAGAAAGTTCTTATATTTAATAAGTCAGCTAACTCAATAGCATAATCTTCTCTTAAATCTTTTGCTAAGCGTTCAGGATCTCCAATATCTCCCCAAATTACTTTTGCCCAAATATCATTTTTAATAAGATTTGCACGTGTAACTTTTAATGCTGCTTGATTGTAATCTGCACCTACTAAAAATAAAGGATATTCGTCTAAATGTTTTCCACGTAGTGTTTGTCTTTCAATTACATCATACAAATGCTGTAATAAAGCGCCATTACCACATCCCATATCTAAAATTCCTTTTGGTTGCTCTTCAATAGGACGATTAAAAATATCGATAATAAATTCATCAACAACTTTAAAATAGGTAGAATGTGCGCCTCCGCTTCCCCAAACATTCATCTCTCTATTTACATGTTCTTCGTCTTCTCCTTCAGAAATCTCTCTTAATTTTGTAGCAGAACCAAATAATAAATCATTTAATTTTGATAAAGTTGGTAAATAAGAAACGGTTACTCCATAAGAAGTAGCTCGTCTTGCGAAAAATAGACCAACTTCTGTAAATTTATAATTCTTATCGTGTTTTAAAAACCAACCTAATTGTACTAAACGTTCTAATACTTTCTCAAATGACTGCGGATTTTTATGAAATTCATCTGCACTAAAAGAGGCTTCCATAAAATATTTATGAAATAAGCCACTCATACCCATTCTAACAATTATAGGTCCAACTAAAACACCTTCTATATGTTTACAAATCTGAAAATGTAAAGGCTTTTCTTGTGTATCTATATTATTACTTGTATTAAGATACGATTTATATTCGTCGAATAACTTTACCCATTTTTTACAGAATTCATCAGAAAAATCTGTTTGTTTTAATACTTCTTCCTCTGCAAGAAAAATCGCAAGATCATTGTAAATATCAATGTTTGTAAATGCTCTATCCGAATATTTATTTGTTTTTATTTCTACTAAATTTGTTTCGTTATCAACATGATACTCTAGCATATTCTGAGAAGCTAAAACACGAAGTGCAACATTTAAATATCCTTCATTTGCTTGGAATTCTTCAGTTAAATCTGATAATGAAAGAGTTTTCTTTTCTACAATGTAATGTAAAACACCTTTTTTAGCCAAATGATGTAAAACTGGCGCTGTAACAAGTCCGTCAAGATGTCTAAAAATTAACGATCTTAAATATTTTTTATCCATTTCTGGTTGATTTATCTTATTATAAATATAAAAAAGTTTGATTAGATTTTATGATAAAAAAAACTAAAAAACAGCGTGTAATTCTAAAATTATTTGATTCTAATTTTAACAAAATTCGTTTTCTATTATCATAAAAAAACGTCCTAATTTAACTCAGGACGTTTTATAAATTCTATATTAATATTTAATTACTCTTTTTTTTTATTTGCGTTTACTGCTAAGTAAGATACATAGAGAATTAAAATCCAAATAGGGATTAATTCTACAGACATTTTTAATCCAGTAAACCACATAATCACTAAAATTCCGATTAAAAATAAAATACTAATGTAATTACTTATAGGATACATAAAAGAAGGGAATAATGTTTTTACATTTTCTATACTTTTTTGTTTTCTGTATTTAAGATGTGTAAACGAAATCATCATCCAATTAAGAACTAACGTTGAAACTACTAGAGACATTAATATTTCGAAAGCACTTTCTGGAATAACTTTATTAATAACAATACATATCGCTGCAAATAAAGAAGAAACTAAAATAGCCATTACTGGAACATAGTTTTTATTTAATTTCTTTAAAAAACTTGGTGCATTTCCTTGTTCGGCTAAACCATATAACATTCTACTATTACTATATACAGAACTATTGTAAACTGATAATGCAGCAGTTAATACAATGAGATTTAAAGCATTTGCAATTATTTTAGAAAAAGCGACTGTTTGTCCAAATAAATTAACATCTATTGTATTAAGGTTATTAAATACCATTACAAATGGACTACTTTTATCTGTAATTGTTTCCCATGGAGATAAAGAAAAAAGGATAACTAAAGCACCAACATAAAATATTAAAATTCTATAAATAACTTGATTAGTTGCTTTCGGAATATTTTTTTCCGGATTTTCTGCTTCTGCAGCAGTAATCCCTATTAATTCTAATCCACCAAAAGAGAACATGATTAATGCCATTGCTGCGAGTAATCCTTTAAATCCACTTTCACTATTTCCAGATAAAATACCTTTAGGAAAAAATCCACCATTATTCCATAAATTGTTAATAGTAGCTTGCTCTCCACCAGTTCCACTAAATAATAAATAAACTCCGAAAATAATCATTGCTAAAATTGCAACCACTTTTATAATCGAAAACCAAAATTCAGCTTCTCCATATACTTTTACAGAGGCAAGATTAAGTAAATTAATTACAATAAAAAAGAATAGACTAGAAGCCCATAAAGGAATTTCTGGCCACCAAAATTGTACATATATTCCAATTGCGGTTAATTCTGACATACTTACAAGAATGTATAAAATCCAATAATTCCATCCAGAAGCAAATCCAGGAAAAGATCCCCAATATTTATAAGCAAAATGACTAAAACTTCCCGATACAGGTTCGTTAACAACCATTTCTCCTAATTGGCGCATAATAAAAAATGCAATAATACCAGCAATAGCATATCCTAAGATAACTGCGGGTCCTGCAAGTACAGCAGCAGGTCCAATTCCTAAAAATAATCCAGTTCCAATTGCTCCACCTAAAGCAATTAATTGAATATGGCGATTGCTCAATCCTCTTTTCAACTGTTTTTCTTCAATAACTTCTTTTTGATCCACTTAATAGTATATATGTTATATTATTTATAAATTTTTCTGAAAAATATAAAAATTTATAATAGTTTACACTATTTTAATTAATTAGAATTCAGTATTAAGTTAAAAAAAATACTTATTTGATAAAAAAGCATTAATTTTATTAAGCAATTTTATAATTTTTAGAAATGAAAAAATACTTTTTAGTAATCATATTGGTCGTGATATTCCCTATCCAATTATTTGCAGATGGACCATTCTTATACTCTTTACCATTTAATTACTATTCAGATGATACAACACTATCTAAAACACAAGAAAAAGGAATTGAGTACGCTACGTTCGAGAAATACTTACTGTCAAATGACAATGAGTTAGGAAAGAAGATTGCTTTAATATCTGCTTTAGAAGTGTATTTTATGATGAATGATACTAAAAAATCATACTTTATAGAATATCAAGAAAAGTTTAAAAATGCAATCGAGAAAAAATATAAAACAACAATTACAAATAACCAAGTACCTACAGAATATCGTTTTATTTATACGTTATTGACAGATTATGATACTTCATCACCTAAAATAGAATTGTATAAAAAATTTGTAGATGAAAAACCAGACAGTAAAGCCATACAAACTGTAAATGTTTACGCTTTCAATTTCAACTTAATATGGAATACAGAGAAAAAAAACTATAAAGATTTAGCTGCTTTTAAAGAAAGCTATCAAGATAATTATTTTATAAACTTTGATAATTTAAACAATGATACTCCTAATGATGTATTAACTGAAATAGAAAAAATAGCTAGTTTAGGAAATGAGTGCGATTACAACTTAGTTTGTCTTATTCCTAATCCAGGTGATGTATCTAGTTTAAATGAATTAACAGATTTTAAACGTAATAAAATTGCAAATGCAGAGCCTATTCCAATGATGATTGTAACAAAAAATGCAGCAACTATTGGTCTTGAAGCATTTCAATGGTTAGGAAGTGAAGCACAAACTATTCAAGATTTAAAAGTTTCTGACAAAGAAAAAATATTACTTAATTACTTTGTGGCAAATGAGACGTATAATTTCATTAATCACGTAGATAACTTATCAGTTTATTATGATAGTTTAAATAAAACCAAAGAAGAATTAGCTAAAACAAAATTCAAGAAAAATTCTGATAAAACATTTTCTAAGCTTAAAAATACTTTTGAAAGTGATAATAATAATTTTGGTGGAAATACCCTAGAAGACTTAAGTAATCTTTTATATTATTTATATCAAAATCCGAAGGAATTATCAAAGATTTATACCAAATAATTATAAAAAAGCTTTGTAAAATAATCTTACAAAGCTTTTTTATAGTTAAGTTAATTTAATGAATCTAATAATTTTTGTGCTGCAGGAAACTCTTGTCCAGATACTTTAATTAAATCTATTGATTTAATTATCCAGATTTTTGCATTTCTTTTATCTCCTATTTTATTATAAAGATTAGCTATTATATATGTATTAGAAGGATTTTCATTTTTTTTAAGAGAAGCATTAGCCCATTCTATAGCTTTGTTTAAGGAATTTTTGTCAGAAACATATGTATAGAACATCCAAGAAACTTGATTCAATTCCATTGGATCGACTTCTGAGTAATCTTTATAAATTTCTAAAGCTAATTTCTCATATGTTTTATAATCTTTTTTATTTAAAGTTTCTTCTAAATTTATTCTTCCAATGTTCAAATTAGCATCTTTTTCATCCATAAAACCAAGATATATAGACTTTAATTTAGTATAATCATAAGAAGAACTTTCTGTATTATAAGAAGAATCTTTTGCGTTTTTTAGTTTAATTTCATAGATTTGATTATCTGTATATCCTTTTCCAAATTCAGCATCTATTTCCTCTTTTTTATCTTTTAAAATTGGGATTAAAACAAGAGATTTCGAGTGGTAACTAATTTTATATAGAAAATGTAATTCATCATCTAATAATTTTTTTCCTAGATGTTTTTCAAAATACATCTTAGCTATTTGTTCAGCTAATTTAATATCTGTATTATAAATTGAACTTCCTAATTTTAATAATAATTCTGAACTTCTATCTCCATCATCATATTTTTGTTTAAGTAATTTTAAATTGTTAGAAGGATTCAATGCATTTTCACCTAATTTTATGAAATCTTCTTCATTATCGCCTCCATGACTTCTGTAAATTTCCTCTCCATTTCCATTAATAAATAAAAGAGTTGGATATCCACTAATATTATATTTTTTAACAATATCAATACCTTCACCTTTTTCGGCATCAATTTTTAAATTAATAAAATTGGAATTATAAAAGTTACCAATATTTTCTAAAGGAAAAATATTTTCATCCATTATTCTACATGGACCACACCATGTTGTATACGCATCTAAAAAAACTAACTTATTTTCTTCTTTAGCTTTTTTTAAAGTTTCATTAAATGTTGTTTTTTCAAATTTAATGCCTTGTCCAAATAATATTGATACAAAAAACATTGTAGAGAGAGTAATAATTTTTTTCATTGATAGTTAAGAGTTGGTTTATATGCAAATTTAATAAAAAAATGATGCACGAATGTTATCTTAATTATAAATCAATAGGATTTGGGTATTTCTTCTTCTGAATAATGTAAATTCCAATCATAAAATAAGTTGACATTAGAAATGTAGCTAGTGTCAAGTGAAGAATTGTTTCTTTGGGCATTATCATTGGTAAAAGTACCATTGCAAATGCTGGAGGTAAACGTAAATTCATAACTTTTAAAAGAACAGCTACCAAAAGTAAATCAATTAATCCTGCTAGAATTAGATTATCTAAATATTGTATAGTTAAACAACCTATAAGACTTGCTCCAGTTAAAGCTAAGATACGCTTTAAACGAACATTTAATTTTAATGAGGGGTGATTTAAAGATTCAAATGCAATTACAATTACAGGAGGAATTGCAGAATAATACACATAATCTAAAAAGTAAGCAATTAAAAACCAAATGACACAGATAGCTATTAACCATCTGTTATGACTAATGTATATGATAGGAACAGAATCCTCAATAGGTTTTATTTTTAATACTTTTATAAGACAATAAAGTACCAATACAAAAGCAAAAATTGCAAATAAGAATAAAAAAGAGTGCGCATTGGTAACAATAGGTAATAACCCAGTTGCTAATGCTGGAGCCAATTGACTTTTAAATAATCGTAACGTAAGTAACATTCCAATTAAAACAATCAATAATTTTAAAGAAAATAGAATTGGTAAAAAATTAATACCAAACCCTAGTATAGCAGTAATAGACGGAAGTAAAAAGATATGAAAAGGACGCTGAATCCATTTATCTTCTCTAAATGTAAAAATACCAACTGTTAAAGCTGCGACTTCTGGTAAAATAATTTCACGATCTTTAAATAGTACTGCTACTGCAATCATCAACAATATAAATACTAAAGCAAAAATATATGATACTGATGATTCTTTCTTCCCTAAAATGCATTGATTCATTGGGGCAATTTAGAAAAAATATCACTTAATTAATAGATATTTCTTGTTTATTTTTTTATTTAAAATTGCTTGAGAAAATAGCTTTTAATATTCACTATTCGTTGATTATTCAGCGGGTTTTAATTCTTTAAAATGATTTTTAGTAAAAACACGTCTACTTGAAATTACAACTAGACGTATTATCATATTATCTTACAACAGTTGCTTCTAATTCAACTTTCAAAGAATCAAAAAGTTGATGAACTTCCATTACAGTAGAAGCTTGTTTTATCTGATTTTTACTAATCCAATCTTGTATAATATCAAAGTTTTCAAAAAGCTCTGGATTAGATGTTGTATAAATATTTAAGCGTACAATATTTTTCAATTCATATTTTGTTTCAGAGATTACTTTCTCTAAATTCTGAATGGTATGTATAAGTTGTGAACGCATATCTTCTTCACTAGAAACTCCTTCATCATTAATAGCAGTCTGACCAGAAATATAAAGAGTGCCTTCAACATTTTTTACTTCAACAGCTTGTACATAGTTTCTTGCATCTTGCCATGTCCAAGGATTAATAATATTTTTTTCCATCTTGTATTGTTTTAATTTATAAAAACAAAATTCTAACAAGTAAATGGAAAAGTGCTGTGACCGAAATCACTTTTATTTTTTATGTTGATTATATAATCTACTAAGCGTTTCCCTAGAAACACCAAGATATAAAGAAAGTATAGATTTTGAAATCCTATTAAGAAGTGACGGGTATAGCTTTATAAATTGTTCGTATCTGTCTTTAGGCGATAGCGTAAGTAAAGATAAGATTCGTCTTTGATTGGCAATATGCCCGTTAATAGACTTATCTAAGAAATAATTAGATAATGGATATTTTTCTAAAATATGAAAGTAGTCTTTATAACTTATCTTATAAATTTCAGAATCTTCTAAACATTGTAATGTTAATGTTGCTTTTGTTTGCTTGTAAAAGGCTTTAAAATCTGTTTCCCACCAACCTTCATAAGCAAAAGATACTATGTGTTCTTTTACGTCTTTAGTCACATAAGAAAGTTTTACTAACCCAGAAAAAATAAAGTAGATGTATTCAACCTCTTCGTTTTCATTTATCAAGAATTCTGATTTATGATACTTGGTATACTGAAAACTCTTTCTTATTTCAATAAATTCTTCATCTGTTAATTGTTGAAATAGATCAATATCTATCTTCTGTAAATCTCTCATGTTATCTTGATTGATGTATTATAAAAATACTTATAAGATTTCATTATTATGATAGGAGTAGTAATAAAAAAAGTCCTTTAATCAAATGATTAAAGGACTTTAAATTTTTAAGTTTTTCCTTAGTCGGGGTGGCAGGATTCGAACCTGCGACCTCCTGCTCCCAAAGCAGGCGCGATGACCGGGCTACGCTACACCCCGAAGGATAAAATAAATATGCGGAGAGACAGGGACTCGAACCCTGGCATCGGTTACCCGATGACAGATTAGCAATCTGCTCCGTTACCACTCCGGCACCTCTCCTCAATTTATTTCAAATAAATTTTGTGATCCAGTCAGGATTCGAACCTGAGACCTACTGCTTAGAAGGCAGTTGCTCTATCCAGCTGAGCTACTGGACCGATCCAAAATTTTTATAATTAAAAACTTGTCGGGGTGGCAGGATTCGAACCTGCGACCTCCTGCTCCCAAAGCAGGCGCGATGACCGGGCTACGCTACACCCCGATTCGGTCATTCTTACAATAAATATATTCTATCAATCTTCTAAATTAGAAAATTTAGTCGGGGTGGCAGGATTCGAACCTGCGACCTCCTGCTCCCAAAGCAGGCGCGATGACCGGGCTACGCTACACCCCGATAGATTTCTTTATCGTGGGTGCAAATTTAACGTTAGTTTTGCGAGATTTCCAAATATTTTTAAGAATATTTTTCGGAAACTTTCATATACGTTTCTAAATCCTTATCACCTCTACCCGAAAGATTCAGAATAACAATGTCTTGCGGTTTAAATTTTACTTTTTCTAATACGGCTAAAGCGTGAGAAGATTCTAATGCTGGAATGATTCCTTCCTCTTTTGTTAACAAAAAAGCAGCTTTTAATGCTTCATCATCTGTTGCATTTAAAAATTCTGCTCTACCAGTTTTAAATAAATGAGCATGTAACGGACCAACTCCAGGATAATCTAATCCGGCAGATATAGAATATGGCTCTACGATTTGACCATCTTTATCTTGCATTAATAAAGTTCTACTTCCGTGTATAATTCCCTCAGTTCCTTTTATTGTGGTTGCAGCTGTTTCTCCAGATTCAACACCTAATCCTGCTGCTTCAACAGCGATTAATTTCACAGCATCATCATCTAAAAAATGATAAAAAGCTCCAGCAGCATTACTTCCACCACCAACACAAGCAATCACATAATCTGGATTTTCTTTTCCATATTTTTCTTTCATCTGACTTTTTATTTCTTCTGAAATAATGGCTTGAAATTTCGTAACCATTGCTGGATAAGGATGAGGTCCAACTACAGAACCAATGATATAAAACGTTTCTGGGTTATTAATCCAATAACGAATAGCCTCATTAGTTGCATCTTTTAATGTTTTACTTCCAGAAGTAGCAGGAATAACTGTTGCACCTAACATTTTCATTCGAGCAACATTTGGCGCTTGACGAGTAATATCAATCTCACCCATAAAAACAGTACATTCTAAACCTAATAAAGCACATACAGTAGCAGTTGCAACACCATGTTGTCCTGCGCCAGTTTCTGCAATAATTTTAGTTTTTCCCATTCGTTTAGCTAACAACGCTTGTCCTATTGCATTGTTAATTTTATGAGCTCCTGTATGATTTAAATCTTCTCGTTTTAATAAGATATTTGTATTGTAACGTTTAGAAAGATTGGGAGCAAAATACAATGGACTTGGTCGTCCTACATAATCTTTTAATAAAAGATTAAACTCATTTTTAAACTCGTCTGTTTCTGCATATTTATCTAAAGCATCTGCTAATTCTTCACAATTATGATGAAGTAATTCTGGAATAAAAGCTCCACCAAATTCACCATAAAATCCTTTTTCGTCAACTTCGTATTTCATCTTCATTTTAATTTTGTTCAATTCGTCCATCTATTGTATCGATAAACTGTTTTACTTCTTCTATTTTTTTTATTCCTGGTTCTGATTCGAATCCACTATTTATATCAAAACCAATACACCTTGGATGCTGAAAATTCTTAAGAACAAGAGCATCTTCTAATTTTATTCCACCACTTAATAAAAAGGTTGTTGATAACTGATAATTTGTTAACAACTCCCATTCAAATTTACGCCCTGTTCCACCGTAATCGTCAGATTTAGTATCAAATACAAAGCTATCAACAACTTGTTGATAAGCTGTTAATTGTTGAAAATCATCCTTGTTTTTTATACCAATAGCTTTCCAAATTTTAAAATCTAGAAAATTCTCATCTGTTAATAAACATTGGTGTTTTGTAGAAATTAATTCTTCGCAAAATTCAGCAGTTTCATCGCCATGTAACTGAACAACATCTAACTTATAATCTATTACTTTTTGAATAATATTTTGGATAGTTTCGTTAACAAAAACACCTACTTTTTCCGCATTTGGAAAAATATTAAATAGTAATTCATCTTGTACAAATCGTTTCGATTTATCATAGAAAATAAACCCAACGTAATCTGGTTCAATAAGAGTTAATGCTTTAAAATTTTCTACATTATTATTCCCACAAACTTTTACTTGAAAACGTTTCATTTAGATTGTTTTGTAAATTCTTGAAATGCTTCAACTGGATTTTCATTTTTCATGAAATTTTCTCCAATTAAAAATGCTTGAAAACCAGCTTTACGTAGTTCTTTTACAGTTTTTGGATCGGAAATTCCACTTTCGGCAACTTTTATTAAATCTTGAGGTAATTGCTTTAAAATTTGTTTTGATTTTTCAATATCAACCTCGAAAGTTTTTAAATTACGATTATTAATCCCTATTAAATCAATAAAGTCATTTACTTTATCTAATTGGTCTTCTGAATGCAATTCTAATAAAACTTCTAATCCTATTTCTTTTGCAGTTTTAGCAAGATTATACACTTCATCTTTTGTTAAACATTCTGCAATTAATAACATTAAATCTGCACCAATGGCTTTAGTTTCGTAAACTTGATATTCATCAATAATAAAATCTTTTCTTAAGATTGGAATATTCAAAACCTCTTTTGCTTGTTGTAAATCTTCAAAGCTTCCTCCAAAAAATTCTTTATCTGTTAAAACAGAAACAACAGAAGCACCGTGTGTTTCATATCCAGTAACAATATCTTTTACGTTTGCATCTTTATTAATAAATCCTTTTGATGGAGATTTACGTTTAAATTCTGCAATAATTCCAGATTTAGATTCATCTAAAATAGATGCTTTAGCTGAAATTACTGGAAGAATAAAGTTTTCTGAATTTCTGAAATCTTCTATTGAAGTTATTTGTTGTTTTTCTTTGACCTCTTTTCGTTTTTGAGCAACGATTTCATCTAATATTGTTTTCATGATCGAATCAATTTTGTGAAGATATTTAATGCTTTTTTACTTTCTAAACTTTCATTTGCAATTGCAACACATTCTATTAGATTTTTAGAAGGATAAATAGTTTGTAAAGCCAAAGCTGAGTTAGCCAAAACAACCTCTTTTTGTGCTTGTGTTGAATTTCCTTCTAAAACATTTAAAAATATTCTCGAATTATCTACAATAGAATTTCCGCCTCTTATATCTTCGGCAGATAATGTATTTAAACCAAAATCTTTACTTTCTAAAATAAATTCTCCGTAATTATTATAAACTTTTGTAGGAGAAGTTAATGATATTTCATCATATCCATCTAATGCTGTTGAAATAGAATATTCTATACCAGAATTTTGCATGACATAATGATATAATCTTGCAGTTTTTACATCATAAGTTCCTAAATTCTGAAAATTAGGCTGAACAGGATTAACCAAAGGTCCCATTAAATTAAAGAAAGTTTTAACTGCTAAACCTTTTCTAATAGGAGCTACTTTTGCTAATGCAGGATGAAAAAGTGGAGCATGTAAAAATGTAATACCAATTTCTTCTACTTCTTTCTTTAATTGTCCTTGATCTGTTGTAAAATTATATCCAAAATTATCTAGCATATTCGATGAACCACTTACAGAAGAAGCACCGTAATTTCCTTGTTTAATAACCTTTTCTCCAGCACCAGCTAATACAAAACTACTTAGAGTAGAAATATTAAAGGTGTCTTTTCCGTCTCCGCCAGTTCCAACAATATCTATAGCATCTTTTGGTAAATCTATTTTAATACATAAATCTAATAATGCACGTCGATAACCTTTTAGCTCATCTAGTGTAATATTACGCATATTAAAAATAGTAAGAAATGAAGCCAATTCTATAGGAGAATATTTTTCTTCTGAAATTTCGACCATTATTTTATAAGCTTCATCTTCTGTAAGCGTATAATTTTCGAATAATAAATTTAATAATTTTCTCATAATTAAGCTTCTAACCAGTTTCTTATCATTTCATCTCCATCTGGTGTTAAGATAGATTCTGGATGAAATTGTACACCTCTAACATCAAACTTTTTATGACGTAATGCCATTATTTCTCCCTTAGGTCCAACTGCTGTAATTTCTAATTCATCAGGAAAATTTTCATTTGATACAACCCAAGAATGATAACGACCAACTTCTAAATCACTTGAAAGATTTTTAAATAAAATATCCTCTTTAATCACTTTTACATCCGATTTTATTCCATGAAAAACCTCTTGAGTATTTAATAATGTTCCACCAAAAACTTCTCCAATTGCTTGCTGACCTAAACAAACTCCAAAAATAGATTTTGTTGAAGCATATTTTTCAATAATTGGTTTTAGAAGATTCGCCTCATCGGGAATTCCAGGACCAGGAGAAAGTAATATTTTGTCGTATTGATTAACTTCTTCTAAACTTATTTCATCATTACGAACAACTGTAATATCATTCGCAAATTTCTTTATACTATGTACTAAATTATATGTAAAAGAATCGTAATTATCGATAACTAAAATTTTCATGTTTTATAGATTTTGGGCGATTTCGATAGAACGACGTAAAGCGCCTAATTTGTGATTAACTTCTTGTAATTCATTTTCCTCAACTGATTTTGAAACAACACCAGCACCAGCCTGAAAAAATAAAGTATTTTGTTTACTAACAAAAGTTCGGATTGCAATTGCCATGTTGATATCTCCATTGAAACCAATATAACCAATTCCTCCTCCGTAAACCCCTCTGTTTTGATTTTCGTAAGTATCTAATAACTCCATAGCTTTAAATTTAGGAGCTCCAGAAAGTGTTCCTGCAGGAAAAGAATCTGCAAATACTTTCATTGTATTAATTGTAGGATCTAATTGTGCTGTAACTTTAGAAACCATGTGAATAACGTGAGAAAAATATTGTATTTCCTTGTATTGATCTACTTCTACATGAGCAGAATTTCTGCTTAAATCATTTCTAGCCAAATCCACTAACATTACATGCTCTTCATTTTCTTTTGGATCTGCTATTAGTTGCTCAGTTAATTGTTTGTCTAATTCTGGACTTCCAGTTCTACGAACAGTTCCTGCAATTGGATGAATTTCTGCATGATTATTATTAATGATAATTTGAGCTTCTGGCGAAGAACCAAATATTTTATAATTTCCATAATCAAAGTAAAACAAATAGGGAGAAGGGTTTACTGAACGTAAAATTCGGTAAACATTAAATTCATCTCCCGAAAACTTTTGTTTAAACTGTCTTGATGGAACTATCTGAAAAACATCTCCACGAAAACAAGATTGCTTGCATTTAGAAACAATTTCTTTAAACTCAACATCTGTTAAGTTAGATTCTATTTCACTTTCTACATTAAAAGGATATTCTACAATTGATTTGTTGTAAACAATACTTTTTATATCTGAGAAGTTAGAAACTGTTTCCTTATTCTGAAATTCTATGAATTGAATTTCATTATGAAAATGATTAAAAATGATAATGTTTTGATAGAAAGAATATGAAAACTCTGGGATAGTTGCTTCATTTCCTTTTGCAGAAAATTTTACAGTTTCAAAATGAGGAATTGCATCCCAAGCTATATATCCAAACAATCCATTAATTAACAAATCATCTCCATTCTCAACATTGAAAAGAGTAGTAAATTCTTTAAACTTTGTTGTTAAATCTTGTCCATTTAATGGATATTCTCTTGTTTCTCCATTTGCAAAAGTTTCCTTTACAATTCCGTTTGTTACTTTAAAAGTAGCAATCGGATTAAGACAGATAAATGAGTTGGCATCTGTCTTAGAATGATAGTCAGAACTCTCTAATAGCAATGCATTAGGATAAATATCTCTCAACTTTAAATAAAGTTGAACAGGTGTTATTAAATCTGCTAAAACAGTTTCTTTTTGTATAGTGAAATTTAAATTCATGATAATATTTTTGATTTTAGAGCACAAAAAAAGGCTTGTCGGTTCCGACAAGCCTTTTCTACATATAACTACATAGAGGTCTTACGAACCAACGTTTTGTTGTCCGATAAACCACCACCAGTTATTTGCAATTAATGTTTTCATTGTGACAAATGTATAAATGATTTTTATTTAAGCAAATTATTTTTTGATAAATTTTTAGTTCGTTTAACAATTACTATTTTTATAGAAATAAAAAACAGAAACAAATGGAATATACATACGAGAATTTAATTGTTGAGATTGAAAATAAAATTGCTTTAGTCACATTAAATCGCCCACAAGCATTAAATGCTTTAAATAAAAATCTGTTAGAAGATTTATCTCATTTTTTTGATGAAGCATTGGTAGATGACTCAATTCGTGTTGTAATTTTAACAGGATCAGGAGAAAAATCTTTTGTTGCTGGAGCAGATATCAAAGAGTTCGCAAGTTTTGATGGAAAACAAGGTGAGCAATTAGCAGCGAAAGGGCAGCAAGATGTTTTTGATAAAGTAGAAAAATTTACAAAACCAGTAATTGCAGCAGTAAATGGTTTTGCATTAGGTGGAGGATTAGAATTGGCAATGGCTTCTCATTTTCGTATCGCATCTAAAAATGCTAAATTAGGATTGCCAGAAGTAACATTAGGATTAATCCCAGGTTATGGAGGAACACAACGTTTACCAAAATTAATAGGAAAAGGAAGAGCAATGCAGGCGATAATGACAGCCGAAATGTTTTCTGCTGACAGAGCTTATGAAATAGGTTTAGTAAATGAAGTTGTAGAACAAACAGAATTAATTAATCGTGTAAAAGAAATAGCTACAAAGATTACTCAAAATTCATCGGTTGCAATTCGTCATGCTATTACAGCAATTAATGCTTCTGACAAAGAGATTGGTTTTGATATAGAAATTAAAAGTTTCGGAAACTTATTTGATGAAGACGATTTTAAAGAAGGAACAACAGCTTTTGTGGAAAAAAGAAAACCAAACTTTAAATAAAACGATTTACTTGAATTAAGTTTTTAAAGAATCTAATCACATAATTTTTAGTGTTCAATAGAAAATAAATATAAAAATAATAAATAGGCATTATGCTTTATTTGATAGAAGGTTCTTAATTTCGCAGCATGAAAAAAATAATACTAGGATTCATTTTAATGATGAGTTCTTTTGCGTTTTCGCAAGAAATACATCAAGTAATTGCACAAGAAGGTTTGTCTGTTAGATTAGGTCCTAACGGTAAAAAAATAGGAAAAATACCTTACGGATATCCCGTAAAAGTTTTAGAAAAAGGTGATGCTCTTATTATCCGAGATAATGGAAAAGTTATTAATGGGAATTGGGTTAAAATAGAAGCTTCTTCAACTCGTATTTTATTAGATGAAGATGTTGATAAGGATCTTTTAAATCAATATGTATATGCGTTTAGTGGTTATTTAATAACTCAAGAAAATTTTATCAATCAATTTGAAAAAGAAATAGCTTCTCATCCAGCATTTAATGACTTTTATTTGGCAAAATCATACCAATGTTTTGCAATAAAAGGAGATTTTTTTGGAGATGGAGTAGTGGATTATTTATATAGAATGATTGATACAAAAGGGAATGTACGTTTATATATTGTAGATAATCGTAAAACAGGAAGTCAGATTTATGGTTTGGGAGGAGATAAAGATCCTTTTAAAATTAAGAATTATGATTTTGCTATTTTAACGGTTATTCCGAAAGGAACGCCACTTTGGTCAAATTCTAAAAATGGAATTAAAAGAAATTTAAATGGAATTTCTAAAAGTGAAATTACTACATTAGATTATGATGCAATTTATGTGCATCAAGATAATGCAAAAGAAGGTGGTTTTATCTATAGAAAAGATGGTAAATGGAATTGGTTAAATCAAAAATAAAATACAATGCAAAACATAGAAAATAAAGTAGCTTACATAACGGGAGGTACAAAAGGTATAGGTTTTGGAATAGCAAAATCTTTAGTAGAAAATGGCGTTAAAGTGGCTATTTCTGGTCGTAATTTAGAAGATGCAGAAAACGCAAAGCATCTTTTAGGAAATCAGAACGTTTTAGCAATCCAATCTGATGTTCGTAATTTTGAAGACGAACAAAAAGCTGTTGCTGATGTTGTTGCAAATTTTGGGCAATTAGATTTTGTAATTGCAAATGCTGGTTTAGGAAAATTTGCACCAGTTTACGAAATGAGTTTAGAGGATTGGAATGCAATGATTGATACAAACTTAACAGGTGTATTTCATAGTTTAAAAGCGTCTGTAGAAGAATTAAAAAAATCAAAAGGACATTATATTTCGATTTCTTCATTAGCGGGAACAAATTTCTTTGCAAATGGAGCAGGTTACAATGCCTCAAAATTTGGAGTTGTAGGTTTTACGCAAGCTGCGATGTTAGATTTACGAGAATTAGACGTAAAATGTACTACAATAATGCCTGGTTCTGTAACTTCTCATTTTAATGATCATAAGCCAAATGATGCTGATGCATGGAAAATACAGCCAGAGGATTTAGGACAGATGATTGTCGATTTATTCCGAATGAATTCGAATGTTTTACCAAGTAAAATAGAAGTTCGTCCAACGAAAACAAAATAATTTTTTAAAGACCTCATTTTGAGGTCTTTTTTATTAGAAAAAAATATTTTTTTTCTTCAATAGATTACATAGCTTCGTAGCCAAGTTATAAAGCAATTTTAAAATCTAAATTTATGAGTTTTAAAGCAAAGGTTAATCAGTATAGACGCAAAATAATGCGTAGCTTAACAGGAGGAATAGGTAAAGATTCATTAAATAAAATTAATAAAAATGAAGTCTTAAAACTAGATAAAGTTCTTGTAAGTAGACCAAATCATAGATTAGGAAATACATTATTAATTACTCCTTTAATTCAAGAAATTATTGCTTATAATCCACAAGTACAAATAGATCTTTTTGTAAAAGGTAGAGTTACTCCAATTATTTTTGAAAACTATCCACAAATTAATCAAATAATAGAATTGCCTAAAAAACCTTTAAAGGAGTTTGGAAATTATTTAAACGTTTGGTTTAAAGTGAAGAAAAAGAAATACGATTTAGTAATTAACGTAGAAAAAGAATCTTCTTCTGGAAAAATTTCAGCCTCTTTAGCAAGAGCGAAATATAAACTTTTCGGAGACGAATTTATATCAGATACAAAACAAGAGATACAGTTACATCAAGCTCAATATCCTGTTTATCAATTTCGAAAATTCTTAGAATTATTTGGACATCCTTTAAATGTAAATCATGTTCCTTCTTTAAATATTCAGTTAACGGATAAAGAAATAGAGAAAGGAAAAGAAATATTAGAAGGAGTTACGAAAAATTCTGATAAAAAAACGTTGGCATTTTTTACATTCGCTACCGGAGGAAAATGTTATAGTGAAGAATGGTGGACAACTTTTTATGAGCTTTTTTACCCAAAGTATGCAGAAGAATATAATTTAATCGAAATATTACCAGTCGAAAATATCTCCATGTTACAACGTCGATTACCAGAATTTTATAGTAAAGATGTTAGAGAAATTGCTGCTGTAATGTATAATTGCGAAATTGTTGTTGCTGCTGATTCTGGTATGATGCATTTAAGTTGTGCTGCACCAACGAAAACAATAGGTTTATTTAAGTCTGAAAGTTTCTTAGAAAGATATAAACCATACGGGAATGAAAATGCGGTTGTTGTTGCAAAAGATGATAATCAACAAGGTGTAATGAAAGAAATCGAAAGATTGCTTTCATTGTAAATGAAATTTTTGTTTAAAACTTACGTTATTCAGTAAAAATCTTTTGCAGTTTCGAGTTTTATTTTTCCTATATTTTTTGATAGCGAGCAGTTTTTTGCATGCACAAAAATTTGATTGGAAAAATCCAAACTTTTACCAAGATTCTGTTCGAGTTACGGATACAATAAAACTTACTAAAAAAGGAATACTTCAAGAGAAATTCCAGATTCTTGATTCTGCTGGAATTCCAATTTCTAAAGATTTATATAGAGTTGATTTTGAGAGAAATGAAATTTATTTTCAATCATCATTGGCTTTGCAAATGGTCAAAATAAATTATTTTGTTAATCCTAAATTAGCAGAATCAGTTTATTATGCAAAAAATCCCAATATAATTGTTGATGAAGAAAAACCAGTTGATATTTTTCATCAAATAGAAGTAAAATCAAATCAAGAAAATAAAGATGTTTTTGGCGGATTAAATAGTAAAGGTTCTATGGTTAGAGGAATTCGTTTCGGAAACAACCAAAGTGCCTCTGTGCAATCTTCATTAGATCTAGAACTTTCAGGGAAATTATCAGACGATATTACAGTGAATGCTGCAATTGCTGATAACAATGTCCCAATAGAATCAGATGGTTATACACAAAATCTTCAGGAGTTTGATAAGGTTTACATCGAATTAGCTAGTAAAAATTCTAAAATTAGAGCTGGTCATATTGATCTTAATACCAATCAAGAACGAGATTATTTTAATCCATTCAATCAAAAAGTTACGGGTTTACAACTTTCCACTCGTTTAGATAAAGAAAAATCTACAACCAATATTTTTGCAACAGGAAGTATAACACGAGGAGAGTTTATGCGTGTAAATTTTATAGGACAAGATGGAAATCAAGGTCCTTACAGGCTTTCTGGTAGAAATAATGAATTATATGTGATTATTATTTCTGGAAGTGAAAGAGTTTATATTGATGGTGTTTTATTGCAAAGAGGAGAACAAAACGATTATGTAATTAATTATAATACGGGAGAGATTTCCTTTACTACAAACCGATTAATCACAGCAAATACTCGAATTAATGTTGAGTATTTATATAACTCTAGAAATTATTCTCAGGTTTTATTATATGGTGGAGCTGAGTATGAATCGGAAAGATTGAAATTATCAGGATTCTTTTATTCTCAAAAAGATTCTAAAAATAATTCGCTTGGAAATGATTTAACGAACGATGAAAAAGAAATTCTTTCTAATGCAGGAAATGACGTAGATAAAATGTATGCTGTTTCTGCTGAGTTAGCAACCTATGATTCGAACAAAATTTTATATAGAAAAGTAAATTTAAATGGTTTGGATATTTTTGAATATTCAACTAATCAGAGCGATGAGCTGTACCAGGTTGTTTTTACTTATGTAGGACCAAATCAAGGAAATTATCGTCAGGCAAATGCAAATCAAAACGGGAAAGTTTTTCAGTATACAGAACCAATTTCTGGAATTTTACAAGGAGATTATGAACCAATAAAGCGTTTAATTTCTCCTAAAAAGTTACAGATTTATACATTAAATGGTCAATATCAATTAAAGAATAATGGGAATGTTGGATTTAATTTTGGATTGAGTAATTATGATCAAAATTTATTTTCATCTATAGACGATCATAATAATTCTGGTTTAGCAACGAGAATTTATGGAGAGAAGAAATTTCAGTTTAAAGAATGGAAAATTACTCCTTTCTTAGAATGGAGTTACATCAATAAAAATTATAAAAGTGCAGAACGTTTACGTTCAGTAGAGTTTGCACGTGATTTTAATTTAGAGAATGAATTAATTGGTGTTGATCAAAATTTTGTAACAGCTAAAATAGCGGCAACTTGGAAAGATAAATTAACAACGCAATATAAATTAGATTATTTAGAGAATTCTAGCCTATACAAAGGTTTCCGAAATGAAATTGAAACAAAATTTATAACAAAGAAAGATGAATTAGTAGCAAAAGCTAATTTACTATCAACAAAATCTACATTGCAGAATACGAACTTTTCTCGTTACATAGTTGATGGAAAAAGAAAAGTTGGAGAGAAGTTTTGGGTTGGAGCACGTGTATGGGGAGAAAGTAATGATATAGATGATTTTACATATGCTAAAAAATCTGATTTAAGTTTTAAATGGAATGAGTTTCAGTTGAAAGGAGGCTTTGCAGATTCTCTGGGACATAAGATAGATTTAACTGTTTATAAAAGACAAGATGACTCTGTTCGTTTAGGGAATTGGCAGAATATTCAACAAAGTACGGGAGCTATTTTAAATTCAACTTTAATTCAGAAACAAACGCATCAATTAAGTTTTAATTTTCATTACAGAAAAGTAAACTATCAATACTTAGATTCTCCAAACGAAGATTTTGTAACTGGAAATGTAAAATGGTACAAAGCATTTTTTAATCAAGGTTTACAGTTAAATGTTGATTATGAAGTAGGGAGTGGAGTAGAGCCTCAACGCGAGTTTCAGTACATAAAAGTTGCAGATGGAATGGGGATATATAAATGGACAGATTATAATGCAGATGGAATAGAACAATTAGATGAATTTGAGGTGGCAGAATTTATAGATCAGGCTAATTATATCCGTGTTTATACCAATACAATAGAATATCTAAAAACGAATAAAAATCTATTTAATTTCACTTTACGATTTCGTCCACAACAAGTTTTTAATTCTGATAATGAATTTTGGAATCGTTGGATGTTTTTACAAAATATTTCTGCATCAAACTCCCTTCGTAAAGATGGGATGGTAATTGAATGGAATCCTTTTACAAAATCATCTAAACTATTAAGTAAAACAAGAAATATACGTTCTTCTATTTTCTATAATCAAGGAACACAATATAAATGGTCTACTAATTTTATATTTAATCAACAGCAATCTCAAACCTATGTATATACAGGAACAGAATACCGCGATTCTGATAGTTTTCTATTGCAAACAAGATATAAAGTTCTACAAGATTTAATTGCTAGTTTCGATACAGAGTTGATGTCAATAAAAAGTGATTCGGAATTATTTGCAACGAGAAGATACAAGTTGAATAATATAAAATTAACGCCAAAAATAACCTATCAAACAGATAAATCTATTATAGCATCTTTGTTTTATAATTATCAGAATAAGAAAAATACAACAGGAAATGAACGCTTAAATCAATCTGATTTAGGAACAGAAATTCAGTGGAATAATTCCGAAAAAATGACCTTGTTAGGAACATTTAGTTATATCAATAATAAATTTATAGGTAATCAGGAATCTGTTGTAGGAAACCAGATGATGGAAGGTTTGCGTGCCGGAAATAACTTTGTTTGGCAATTGCAATTACAACGTCAGATTACAAGTTTTTTACAGCTTAACATTTCTTACGATGGACGAAAAACAGAAACAAATAAACCTATACATACGGGAAGTGTACAAGTACAAGCAAGATTTTAATTAATCTTTCCTTCATAAAAAACAGGAAATCCATCTTTATCAAAACCTATAATCGTTAAATTATAATTCTTAGGATTATCGTTGTTGTAATATTCTATAATTTCTTCATTCTCTTTAGTTGTAGAAAAGTTAGGATTCCAGTATAAAACCTCTCTCATATCACTTGGGACTTTTTTATAAATTTTATCATAATCATCAATAGAAAGAAAATCTGCACTTTTATTGTATCCATTAACTATAAATAAATTTTTAGAATCCGAAGAATCTGGAGAAACATGATTTCCTCTTCTTGTATAAATAGCAACAGCATTGCTTATTAAGCCTGCATTTTTATATACTTTTAGCATGGCAACATCATTTGGATTGATAGCTTTAAATGCTTCAAAGTCAGATTCCATTTCGTTAATATATATTTTCGCTCGTGACATTCTAATATAAACTCCATTTTGATCTGTTGTAACTCCTGCAGCTCTTCCATTTAGCCAATCTGCCATGTCTCGATAAGACTGAACATTGTAATCGTTATTTACAAAATCAAATGTTGTATCAAACATTCCTTTAAATAAAGAACTTGCTAATTCGTCGTTTAATTTTTTTGTTTTGTTCTCTTTCTCAGCTCTAATAATAACTTCTTTTAATCTAATCTTATTAGACTCAATTTTCTTATTGTTTTCAAGTTGTTCTCTATAAGTTGAAGCAATATTTTCATCAACTACTTTTTCTGATAAAATGTAATTAGATTGAGGTAATTCTTTTTTTAAAGGAACAAAGTTGTTTAAAGGGACAAGCGAAATATTTAAAAAAGTTTCTTCTTTTGATTTTTTCTGAGCAGAATTTTCAAAATAGTTGATGGAAAAATCATCCTCTGAAATGATATTTTTTAAATAAAAATTCCCTTGTTCATCAGTTTCAACCATTTCTAATTCTTTGTTAGAATCAGGATAATTAATAAAGAAATTTAAGGTTGAATTGGTTATAGGTTGACCATTTTTTATAGCTCGACCTTTATAAGATAAATAAGGCTCTGGTTTATTCTTAATTAAAGGATGTTGACCAGAACTTAAACTGCTCCAATTAAACTTTTTCCATTTTTCAGAAATTAATAAAGCATCTAAGGCTTTTAGATTCGTTTCCTCAGAAAAATATTGATTAGGATTTTGGATTGATGTTTTTAAATCTTCTGTTAACCAAAGAGCACTTAATAAATTCTCGTTAGTTGGCAGTTGATTAATTAATACAGCATAATTACTACTTGTAGGATTAATAATCTGAATTGAATTATTTGTTCTTTTATTTTGATTGACATCAAAACTAAGTTGAGGTTTTTTCGAAAATTTATTTGGTTGAACAAAAATTAATCGACTCGAAACATACTGATCTTTCTCGTTGAAAATAGAGATTTGTAAAATTCCATTCAATTTTTTATTTAGTGGAATTCCATTAGATAATTGTTCCGTGTTTTGTTTAATCTCTGCTTTATAAACTAATTGATTATTTAGTGTTGCAACTATTTTATAATTTTTTAATGAATTTGAAATGTCAAATGCTTTTAAACGATACTTAACTTCATTCTGGTGTAAAATAACTTCAAGCTTTACCCCATTTTTTTGTGGCTTAGGAAAGTCAATTGCTTGTTTGTTCCCGCTTTCATCTAAAACAACTAGTTCATAATTTTTATTAGATTCAGCTTTAAAATAAAAATCGGCTACGTTTTCATCATAGTTTTCAAATTCAACCAATTTAGTTGTAGGTTTATTTTTATCAATTACATAACCCGACCATTTAGATGGTTTTAAACCATTAGAAAATAATCTTACGGCAAATTTTGTAGTTTGATTTTCTATAAATGTATTTGCTTCTGGAAATAATTCTGCATTCCATTTCACTTTATCATTTAATACAAATTTTCTTGTTGAATTTTTATTGTAAACAGGAATTGGTTTAATGTACTGATAGTCTTCAGAGAAATTTGTCATATAGGTTGTATATGCTCTGATGTAGTAGATATTTTCTTGTAAATCTTCTTTTAATTGAAAACTACTATCGCCTTGTCCATTAATTAATAAAACACGCTTTTTGTCGATTAAATTCTTTTTATCGTCATATAATTCAACAAATAATGTTGTCGAAATATCTGTTAGTTGATAGTTTTTAAAAACAAATGCTTTAAACCAATTATTTTCGCCAGCAATAAATTCATTTTTATCTAATAGGAGGTAAACTTTTTCTTGAGTATAACTATTTTCTAAATTTTTAATCGCATTATCTAATAATGATTGTGCATTTAAATAAGAAAATGAAAGAAATAAAAAAAGTAAGAGCCTTGACCTCATAAAGTAAAGTTATTGATTAGATTACTCTAATATAAAAAAATAAATCAATATAAAATAACAATCCCATTAACATAATATTCGTTAATGGGATTGTATTGATAATATAATGTATAATTTAAATTTATGCTTCTTGTGCTTTAATTAAATTTAATGCAGAACCAGCTTTAAACCATTTAATTTGTTGTTCATTGTAAGTGTGGTTGGCTAAAATTATATCTTTAGAACCATCTGCATGAACCAATTCTATTTTAAGTGGTTTTCCTGGAGTAAACTCAGTTAAATCTAAGAAATTGAATATATCATCTTCTTGTATTTTATCATAATCAGCTTTGTCTGCAAAAGTTAAGGCTAACATTCCTTGTTTTTTAAGATTCGTTTCGTGGATACGAGCAAAAGAACGAACTAATACAGCAACAGAACCTAAATGACGAGGTTGCATGGCAGCATGCTCACGAGAAGAACCTTCACCATAGTTTTCGTCACCAACAATTATAGAAGGAACTCCAGCAGCTTTATAAGCTCTTGCAGTATCTGGAACTGGACCATATTCACCAGTTAACTGATTTTTTACAGAGTTTACTTCCTCGTTAAAAGCATTTACAGCTCCAATTAAAGTATTGTTAGAAATATTATCTAAATGTCCACGGAAACGTAACCAAGGACCAGCCATAGAAATGTGGTCTGTAGTACATTTACCATAGGCTTTAATTAATAATTTAGCTCCAGTAATGTTTTGTCCATTCCAAGGTTTAAAACCTGCTAACAATTGTAAACGCTCTGAACTTGGATTAACAATAACTTCTACATTAGAACCATCTTCTACAGGTGCTTGGTAACCGTTATCTTCATAAGCATAACCGTTTGCTGGTAATTCCTCTCCTTTTGGAGCATCTAACATTACTTCTTCGCCATTTTTATTGATTAATTTATCCGTTAATGGATTAAAATCTAAACGACCAGAGATTGCAATTGCAGCAACCATTTCTGGTGAAGTTACAAAGGCATATGTATTAGGATTTCCATCGGCACGTTTTTTAAAATTACGATTGAATGAATGAACGATTGTATTTTTTTCTTCTTTATCTGCTCCTTCACGATCCCATTGTCCAATACAAGGACCACAAGCGTTTGTAAAAATAACAGCATCTAAATCTTCAAATGTTTTTAAGAAACCATCTCTGTCTGCTGTATATCTTACTTGTTCAGAACCAGGGTTAATTCCGAAAGAAGATTTTGTAACTAATCCTTTGTCTATTGCTTGTTGAGCAATTGAAGCTGCACGAGATAAATCTTCGTAAGATGAATTTGTACAAGAACCAATTAATCCCCATTCAACATCCATTGGCCATCCATTAGCAGCAGCAGTTTCTTTCATTTTAGAAACAGGTGTCATTAAATCTGGCGTAAAAGGACCATTTAAACGAGGCTCTAATTCAGATAAATTAATTTCGATTAATTGATCGTAAAAATTTTCTGGATTAGAATAAACTTCATCATCTGAACGTAAATATGCTCTAAGCTCATTTGCTGCATCAGCAACATCATCTCTGTCAGTAGCTCTTAAATAACGCTCAGAAGCATCATCGTATGCGAAAATAGAAGTAGTTGCTCCAATTTCTGCACCCATGTTACAAATTGTTCCTTTTCCTGTTGCAGATAAAGATTCAGCACCTTCTCCGAAATATTCTACAATTGCACCTGTTCCACCTTTTACAGTTAATAAACCTGCAACTTCTAAAATAACATCTTTTGGAGATGCCCAACCAGAAAGTTCACCTGTTAATTTAATACCAATAAGCTTTGGCATTTTTAATTCCCATGGCATACCAGCCATTACATCTACAGCGTCAGCTCCACCAACACCAATTGCAACCATTCCTAGTCCACCAGCGTTTGGTGTATGTGAATCCGTTCCAATCATCATTCCACCAGGGAATGCGTAATTTTCTAAAACAACTTGATGTATAATTCCTGCACCAGGTTTCCAAAATCCAATTCCATATTTATTTGAAACAGATTCTAAGAAATTAAAAACTTCTGATGATTTGTTTATTGCTTCTTGTAAATCTGTTTTTGCTCCAACTTTTGCTTGAATTAAGTGATCACAGTGAACAGTTGAAGGTACAGCTGTTTTTACTTTACCAGCTTGCATAAATTGTAATAAGGCCATTTGTGCTGTTGCATCTTGCATAGCTACTCTATCAGGAGTAAAATCAACATAAGATTCTCCTCTTGTGTAAGCAGCTGTTGGTTGACCGTCGAATAAGTGCGCGTATAAAATTTTCTCTGAATAGGTTAAAGGACGTCCTACAATAGCTTTAGCAGCATCAACACGTTCTTGCATTTTAGCGTAAACGCCTTTAATCATGTCTATATCAAATGCCATAATAATTAATTTAAATTCAATTTTATTAGTAAAAATCTATACTACAATTTACTACTTTTATCATGCCATTGTGTGAAATTTAGTTTAAAGTTTCCCAATTTAAAACGATTCTATCTAACGTATATTGATTTAATTTTCTAATTAAAAGTTAGAGGTTAAGAATTAAGAAATACTCATCTTATAATCTTTTTTTACATTTTAAATATAAATTAGAAATTCCTCAATAAAAAAGAGCGTATCCATAAGTTGGATACGCTCTTGTATTATATCAATTTTAATTCTTGATTATTTAGTAGAAATAGGAGTGAATTTTGTTAAATTAATTCCTTCTACAGCAGCTTTGTACTCTTCAATATTTGGTATTCTACCTAAGATTGCAGAAAGAACAACTACTGGAGTTGAAGCTAATAAAGACTCACCTTTTTTACCATCTCTATCTTCTACTACACGTCCTTGGAATAAACGAGTAGAAGTAGCCATTACAGTATCTCCTTTTTCAGCTTTTTCTTGGTTACCCATACAAAGGTTACAACCAGGACGCTCTAAGTACATAATGTTTTCATATTCTGTACGAGCAGTGTTTTTAGGTAATAAATCACTAAACTCAAATCCTGAGTATTTTTGTAATAAATCCCAATCACCTTCAGCTTTTAATTCGTCGATGATATTGTAAGTAGGTGCAGCAACAACTAATGGAGCGTTGAATTTAACTTCTCCGTTTTGTTTTTCAACATTTTTCAACATTTGAGAAACAATTTTTAAATCGTCTTTGTGAACCATACAAGATCCTACGAAACCTAAATCAACTTTCTTATCACCTCCGTAGTAAGTAAGATCTCTAATTGTATCGTGTGTATAACGTTTAGAAACATCTGCATTGTTTACGTCTGGATCAGCAATCATTGGCTCTTCAATAATATCAAGGTCAATAACAACTTCTGCGTAATATTTAGCATTATCATCTGGAGTTAAAGCTGGTTTAGCACCAGATCTAATTTCTTCGATACGTTTGTTAGCTTTTTCAATTAATCCGTGAAGAACATTGTTTTTATTCTCCATTCCTTTATCAATCATGATTTGGATACGAGATTTTGCAATTTCTAATGATTGGATTAATGTTTCATCTTGAGAAATACAAATAGAAGCTTTCGCTTTCATCTCAGCAGTCCAGTCAGTAAATGTAAAAGCTTGATCAGCTAATAATGTACCAATATGAACCTCGATAATACGACCTTGGAATACGTTTTCACCTCCAAATTGTTTTAACATCTGAGATTGAGTTGCATGAACAACATCACGGAAATCCATGTGTTCTTTCATACTTCCTTTAAAAGTAACTTTTACAGATTCTGGAATTGGCATAGAAGCTTCTCCAGTAGCTAAAGCTAATGCAACTGTACCAGAATCGGCACCAAAAGCAACACCTTTAGACATACGTGTGTGTGAATCTCCACCAATAATAATTGCCCACTCGTCAATTGTAATATCATTTAAAACTTTGTGAATAACGTCAGTCATTGAATGATATTCTCCTTTAGGATCACGAGCTGTAATTAATCCAAAGTCATTCATAAATTTCATTAACTTAGGAATGTTAGCTTGTGCTTTTTTATCCCATACAGATGCAGTGTGACATCCTGATTGGTATGCACCATCAACAGTAGGAGAAATAACTGTAGCAGCCATTGCTTCTAACTCTTGAGATGTCATTAAACCTGTAGTATCTTGAGAACCTACAATGTTCACTTTAACACGTACATCAGAACCAGCATGTAAAGTTTTACCTGGAGTAGATCCAACAGCATTTCTGTTAAAGATTTTCTCAACAGCTGTTAAACCTTGTCCTTCTTTTGAAATTTCTTTTGATGGAGCAAAAACTACAGGAGCTTCAACTCCTAAAGTTTCAGCAGCAAATGTTTGAATTTTTTTACCAAAAACGATAGCGTAAGAACCACCAGCTTTGATGAATTCCATTTTTTGAGGAGTTAATGATCTTGAAATATCAATTAACTCTTCTTCACCATTGTATAATTTTTGAGTTTTCGTATTAATTGTTAAAACTGTTCCAGTTGCAACAGAATAAATTTCTTCTAAAATAGGATCTCCATTTTCGTTACGAACAACTTCACCGTTTTCATCAACTTGTTTTTTCCAGTTTTTTAAATCGATACCGATACCACCAGTAACATCAACAGTTGTTAAGAAAATTGGAGAAATTCCGTTTGTACCACCAACAATAGGAGCAATGTTTACGAAAGGAATGTAAGGACTTGCTTGTTTTCCTGTCCATAAAGCAACATTGTTAACACCAGACATACGAGAAGAACCAACTCCCATTGTTCCTTTTTCAGCGATTAACATAACGCTTGCATCAGGATGTTGAGCTTGTAATTCTTTAATTTCTGCTTGTGCTTCTGGCGTAATCATACATTTTCCATGTAACTCACGATCAGAACGAGAGTGTGCTTGGTTACCTGGAGATAATAAATCTGTAGAAATATCACCCTCAGCAGCAATGTATGTTACAACTTTAATTTCTTCTGGAGCTTCTGGTAATTTTGTAAAGAATTCTGCTTTAGCATAGCTTTCTAAGATTTCTTTAGCAATTTCGTTACCACTTGTGTAAGCATCTTTTAAACGATCAGTATCTGCTTCGTATAAGAAAACTTGTGTTTTAAGAACTGCAGCAGCTTGTTTTGCAATTTCGATATCATTACCTAAAGCTAAATCTAAAAGAACTTCAATAGAAGGTCCTCCTTTCATGTGAGATAATAATTCAAAAGCATAAATAGGAGTAATTTCAGCTACAGTAGCTTCTCCTAAAATTATTTCTTTTAAAAATTTCGCTTTAACTCCTGCAGCAGCAGTTGTACCAGGTAATGTGTTGTATATAAAAAGTTTTAAAGATTCTGCTCTGTGTGCATTATCTGAATCTTTAATTTGTTCGATGATTTCGCTTAATAATTCTGCACCATCTATTGGCTTAGGATTAAGCCCTTCATTTTTTCTTTCTTCAATTTCTTTGATGTAATCCTCGTAAAGGCTCATAGTTGTAATCTTTTTTATTAGTAAGTTGTTTTAAAAGTGTATAAAACTTTTTTTAGTCAACTTGTATACTTTATATTAATGATTGTTATCTGCATTTTATAACATTCTAAAACTTCAAAACAATACGTATGTTTTATTTCTAGTTTCGAAACTTTTCAAGTACAGATAGAATATTTTATTTGACTGTTCGAAGTGGCGTTATGGTACTTGTTTTCAAAAAGGATCATAGTACCGAGATTTCGTTAAGTCCTTCTTTTGGTTTGATTTTTGTGAAATGCCATAATCGATGAATTTATTTAAATTGTAAGTTTATTCACAAAATTACGTTTATGGTAATGAATTTTCATCAAAGTATGATATATTTTAGTTATTGTTTAATAATTTAGAACAATTATAAAAAAGACCTAAATTCCACTTTCATAAATTATTAAATCTAAAAAATATAAGTTAAAAAATAAGTGTTCTTAAAAATGTCAACTTGATAATTTTTTTAATATTTTTTTACGAAATTGAATTATTAAGTTAAAAATCTGAAAAATCAATAATCAATCATCTAAATAAGTATTAATCATTTAATGATTTCTCAAAAATGATTAAAATAATTTATATTTGTATAAATATTCATTAAAATTAATATTTTTGAATATTTAGTGAAATATTATACATTAATTTATTAAATTTGCGCCTTAATTTATGATTCATAAATATGAAACTTTGGGATAAAGGTTTTACCATTAATGATAAAATCGAGAAATTTACAATTGGTAAGGATAGAGAATTAGATGTCTATCTTGCAAAGCATGATGCATTGGCTTCTAAGGCTCAGGCAAATATGTTAGCGAAAACAGGGTTAATTACCAATGAAGAGAATGACGCTTTACAGCAAGCATTAGATGAAATTTTATTATTAATAGCAGATAATAATTTTAATGTTGATGAAGGCTTTGAAGATGTACATTCTAAAATTGAAGCTTATTTAATAGAAAAGACTGGAGATGCAGGAAAGAAAATTCATGTAGCTCGTTCTCGGAACGATCAAGTTTTGGTTGCGATTCAACTTTTTGAAAAAGAATATTTAAAACAAGTTACCCAAAAAATTATCAACCTAATTGAAATATTTCTTCAGAAAGCAGAAGAATTTAAAAATCATTTGTTGCCAGGTTACACACATTTTCAGGCAGCAATGCCAAGTAGTTTTGGTATGTGGTTTTCGGCTTATGCAGAAAGTTTACTTAATGATTTGTATTTTTTTGAAGCTGCATATAAAATTTCAGATCAAAATCCTTTAGGTTCTGGTGCAGGTTTTGGAACAAGTTTTCCAATCGACCGTTTACAAACTACACAAGAGTTAGGTTTTTCAGAAGTTTTAGTTTCTTCTGTAGGTGCTCAAATATTAAGAGGTAAAACAGAGAAATCTGTTGCGACAGCTTTGGCAATGATTGCAGGAACATTATCTAAAATGTCTTATGATTTGGTTTTATATAATTCTCAAGATTTAGGTTTTGTTAAATTACCAAACGAAATGACAACTGGTTCTTCTATTATGCCACATAAGAAAAATCCAGATGTTTTTGAATTAACTAGAGCGCATTGTAATCGTATACAAGCAGTACCAACAGATATTATTATTACAATAAATAATCTACCTAGTGGTTACCATCGTGATTATCAAATCTTGAAAGAAATTTTATTTGAACCGATGATGCAGTTTGATAATATTATTGATATTTTGACATTTGCAATTCCGCAACTTCAAATAAAGAATGATTATATGAATCAAGATAAATATGATCCTATTTATACTGTAGAGAATATTAATGAAGCAATTAAAAATGGAACGCCATTTAGAGATGCTTATAGAGAAGTAGGATTATCTGTAGAAAATGGTACCTATATTCCACATAAAGAATTCCAGACTTCGCACATAGGAAGTGTTCATAATTTACGATTAGATTTAATTTTTAATAAGATTGAAAAATTTAAATTAGAAAATAGTGTTGCAAAATAATAATGCAATATAAAATACAATAAAAAGAGCCTCATTTTTGAGGTTTTTTTATGTATTTATATTTCATAATTTCGGAATTTATTTAAGTTAAGTGATTGTATTAATGTATTTTGTAAAATAAAAACAGTTTTACAAAATAGTTACAACTATTTTTTGATTATCAGTGCTAAAATCACCTTAGATTTGACTTGTTAAATAATAACAATTAATCAATAAAATTTAAAAAGATGAAAAAATTTTTCGCAGTAGTTGCAGTAGCAGCTTTATCATTAGGAGCAGTATCTTGTGGAGAGAAAACTGAAGAAGCACCAGTAGAAGAAGCACCAGTAGTTGATTCTGCAACAGCAGTAGTTGATTCTGCAGCAGTAGCTCCAGTTGATTCTGCAGCAGTAACTCCAGTTGATTCTGCAGCAGTAGCTCCAGCAACAACAGAAGCAGCTCCAGCTCACTAATCAAAGCGAAGCTTAATATAAAGAAGGTTGTCCAAGTGGGCAACCTTTTTTATTTTTACAAAATGAAGTTTATATTATTCTTTATTTTTTCAGTAACTCTCTTCGCTCAAGATACCTTATCAATTTCATTAGATGAGGTGCAAATAACTTCATATTCAAATTATGAAACGTTTCGTCCTAAATTTAATAAGATAGAACGATTAACAGATCATACAAACGGAGGAATGATGTTACTGTCTAATTTGCATTTACCAAAAAAGAAAGAAATAGAAATTGTTGCAATAGAATTTTTGTTTGAGTCTAAAGGGAAAAATAAAAACTTCTGTAATGAAATATATTATTTTAAACCAGTTATATCAAAAAAAGGAAATGAGAGTCAAAACCTTTTAAATGATAAATGGTTTCTTGTAGATAAAAACTATAATGGGAAATATGTTTTCCCTGTAAATTTCACAATAGAATCGTCTGATAAAAACAATTATTTAATAGGAATTGAATCTAGTTATGATAATTTATTTTGTGCTGAAGCAAATGGATACTTTGATTTAATTAAAACAAAAAAGAAATCAGATGTATTTATTCAATTCAAGAATCAAAAAAACTCTATTTTGGCAAAACAAGAATTATTTGGAAATTATTCTCTTAACTATATTTTATATTATAAATAAGATTTACTTCCATAAAAGTTTTAATTCAACTTTATATTTACCAGCATAAGGATTTTTATTTGTAGGTTTTTCAGAAACAGAAAATTGATAAATTCCTCGCGCAGGTAAATTAAAAATTGTTTCTTTTCCAAATGGTCCTCCTTTTATAGTATCGCCAGGTCCTTTTATATGATTAATTCTAATATTTGCTGTTGAATCTTGAGCAGATATTTTTATCCAAACTTTTTTAGCTGAATCTGAATCAAAAGTAAATGTATTTGTTTGTTTAGCTATTTTAGTTACTTCAGCATTTGCTTTTGCGTAACTAATAACTAAATTTTGTGTCGTATTATCTTTGCTAAATGGTATAATTCTATCAGATGTGGTAACTGCAGAAGTACTTGTTGAAGGCTTTTTTAAAGAAGCTACTTTTGTTTTAAGTATTTTTTTCTGAGGAATTTTTTCTTCTTTAATTTTTTTGTTTTTTAAAGCTAGAGTCTGATAAGCACTATCTACTCCAATTTTACTTGGGTATATTGTTGGTGTTGATTTATTTTCACAACTGTAAAAAAATAAAGCTAAAGTAAATATAATAAAAGTCCATCTCATGCTTCAGAAAATTAAGATGTAAATGTAATTATTTTAGGTTTATCTCTACAATAGTGATTAGTTGAATTTAAAAATTCTTTTTCACTAAATCATCAAGCATTAATATAGGAGCAGATTTAACATCATCTTTTTTTAAAGTATCAAAAGTAATTTGAGTGTTCTTTGTTTGATTAGAATTTTTAGTGTGATGTTCTTTTTTTGTCTTTCTTAGACTTACATCAAAATTTAAAAGATTATTAAAGCTTTCTTTTATAGAAGAAAGTGCAATATCTTTGTTATCAGAATTCGAATTTTTTTGCTCTTGTTGAGCGTCACGTTGGGGTTGGTACACTCTACTTAAGGTAAAAGCGCATCCAATCGCAGTGCATAATATGATGATAGGACTATATCTCCTCATTGTAATAAAATTGTAAACATTTGATTAGCAAAAATTAAACCAAACTAGTATGTTATATTATAATTTTTTTGGAAAAGGTGAAACTTTAGTCTTTTTACATGGGTTTTTAGAGAGTTTAGAAATTTGGAATAATTTGATTAACAAGCTAAAAGATAATTATCAAATAATAACAATTGATTTACCTGGACATGGGAAATCTGAAAATTTACATGATATAAATACAATAGACTATATGACAGAAGAAGTCATTTCCGTCTTAGATAAGTTGAATATTGATAGAGCGACTTTTATAGGTCACTCTATGGGAGGTTATGTAGTAGCTGCAATTGCAGATTTGTATGCAAATAGAGTAGATAATATAGTTTTAATTAATTCTTCAACTTTGCCAGATGATGATGCTAAAAAAGCACAACGATTAAAAGCTTGTGAAACTGCAAAGAAAAATCTAAAAGGTTTGGTTAATTTAAGTATACCTAATTTATTTGCGAAACATCACAGAGAAAAATATAAAGAAGAAATAGAATTTGTTAAAAATATTGCTCTAAAAACACCTGTTGAAGGAGTTTGTTCTGCTTTAAAAGGAATGAGAGAACGTCCTAATCGTTCATCAATTTTATATGATTTTAAAGGAGGGATTTATATTATCGTTGGAATGAATGACGAAACTGTTAATCCAGAATTGTTTTTAACACTCATTCCCGAAACTCCAAATGTACATGTTTATAAATTTGATGGTGGACATATGGCTTATATAGAACATTTTGATGACGTATTAAATATCTTGAAAAATATTTAGCGCTTACTTAAGAAAAAGCTTTTCATTAATTCACTACATTCATTTTCTAAAACACCAGAAATAATTTGAGTTTTTGGATGTAATTCTCCTATTTTACTTTTAAATCCTCTTTTTTCGTCTGATGCACCATATACAACTTTAGATATTTGACTCCAATATAAGGCACCACCACACATTACACATGGTTCTAATGTTACATAAAGTGTACAATCTTGTAAATATTTACCTCCTAAGTAATTTGCAGCAGAAGTAATAGCTTGCATTTCTGCATGTGCTGTAACATCTGTTAATGTTTCTGTTAGATTATGTGCTTTAGCAATAATTTTATTGTTACATACCACAATAGCCCCTACAGGAATCTCATCTCTTTCATAAGCTGTATCCGCCTCTTTTAAGGCAATTCGCATAAAATATTCGTCTGTAAATAAGTTCTCCATGATATGTAAAATAAAAAACAAAAATAATCAATTCAGATTTGTATATTCAATACATTTGTAAAAATTGATACTCAGGAAATGAAACAGTCTAATTATATTTTTGCAGCAATTATTACATATTTGATGTGGGGATTTTTTAGTTTCGGACTAAAACCTATTGCAAGTTACCCGCCATTGGATATTTTATTTTTTAGATTATACGTATCAGTTTTCTTCTTGGTTATTATTAATGTTAGTTTTAGAAGGAAAAAAATAAAACAAGACTGGCAATTATTTTCTTCTTTAGAAAAAAAACAAAGAAATAAATTAGCTACACTAATCATTGGAGGGTCGTTAATATTAATGACCAATTGGTTGTCATTTATTATTGTAATGAATAATATAAGTGTACAAGCAGCATCATTATCTTATTTGGTTTGTCCAATTATTACAACTGTTTTAGCGTTTGTTATTTTAAAAGAACAACTTACAAAAGTAAAATGGTTGGCTGTAATTATTAGTCTCCTTGCTTGTGGAATTCTTTCTATAGGTCATTTTATAGACTTGTTTTATAGTCTTATAGTAGCTTGTTCCTTTGCACTTTACATTATTATACAAAGGAGTTTGAAAATTTTTGATAGTTTCAATTTATTAATGACACAGTTATTAATTGTTGCTGTTTTAATGTTGCCATTGGTTTTTACATTTGCTGGTGAAATACCAAAAGAACCTATCTTTTACAGATGTATAATGATGATTGTTGTAATGTTTACAATTATTCCTATGTTCTTAAATAATTTTGCTTTAAAAGGAATTGATTCTTCAACAGTTGGAGTGTTAATTTACCTTAATCCCATCACAAATTTTTTACTGGCAATTTTTTATTACAAAGAGTCAATTTCTTTTGTACAAATAATGGGTTATAGTTTAATTTTTATAGCAATTTTTGTGTTTAATATTCAAACAATTTATAAGCTAACAACAAATCGAAGAAAAGTATTGTAATGATTTTTTGTACAAAGTAAAATGTACAAAGTAAAATGTATAAAGTAAAATGAGGTTCTAAAAAATAAATAAATATTTCAAGTATAATCTCCCAAAATAGCTCTGTCTATTTTGGGATTTTTTTTATTCGTACACGAGAGTATTTATAATTCATAAGTTTTTTATTACATTTGCTTTAGGAAAAAATATAATTACGTAAAGAAATCGCATAAAATGGCTATAAAAACATTTAGAGAGGTGATCGCTGAAGCAATGAGTGAAGAAATGCGTCGCGATGAATCTATTTTCTTGATTGGAGAAGAAGTAGCAGAATATAACGGAGCTTACAAAGCTTCTAAAGGAATGTTAGACGAATTTGGTGCAAAACGTGTCATCGATTCTCCAATTGCAGAAGCAGGTTTCTCTGGAATTGCAGTTGGTTCTGCAATGACTGGATGTCGTCCTATTGTAGAATATATGACATTCAACTTCTCGTTAGTATCTATTGATCAAATTATCAATAATGCTGCAAAAATTTATCAAATGTCTGGAGGACAGTTTAATTGTCCAATCGTTTTTAGAGGGCCAACAGCATCTGCTGGTCAGTTAGGAGCAACACATTCACAAGCTTTTGAAAACTGGTATGCAAATGTACCAGGACTTAAAGTAATCGTTCCATCTAACCCATATGATGCAAAAGGATTACTTAAATCTGCAATTAGAGATAATGATCCAGTTATTTTCATGGAATCTGAACAGATGTATGGAGATAAAATGGAAATGCCAGATGAAGAATATACAATAGAGATTGGTAAAGCTGAAATAAAACGTGAAGGTACTGATGTAACATTGGTTTCTTTTGGTAAAATTATTAAGCAAGCATACATTGCTGCTGATGAATTAGCTAAAGAAGGAATTAGTGTAGAGGTTATCGATTTACGTACTGTTCGTCCATTAGATTACGATGCAATTTTTAAATCTGTAAAGAAAACAAATCGTTTAGTAGTTTTAGAAGAGGCTTGGCCATTTGCTTCAGTTGCTTCAGAAATTACTTATATGGTTCAACAAAAAGCATTCGATTATCTTGATGCACCAATTAAGCGTATTACAACAAAAGATACATCTGCACCTTATGCACCAAACTTATATGAAGCTTGGATACCAAATGCAAAAGATGTTGTAGAAGCTGTAAAATCAGTTATGTATAAATAACATTAATATAAGATAAACATCTATATTTGTAAAGTCTAGCATATAATTTGCTAGGCTTTATTTTTTTTAACTACGTCTTATTAATGAAAAGTTATATAGCAGCTTTATTTTTTACTTTATGCGCAATAATTAATGCTCAAGTAAAAATTCAAGGGAGAGTAATCGATTCTGAAACGTTAAAACCTATTCCGTATGCAGATATAAAATTACCAGAATTAAAAATTAGTGCCACATCAAATTCAGATGGTACATTTTATATAGAGTCTTCACAAAATTCTACACAATTAGTCGTATCCAAATCTGGTTACGAAATAGCAAATTTTGTTCTTGAGAAAAAAATAGACTATAATTTCACAGCACAATTATTTATTGATAATAATGATGATGATATAGAGGAAGGAAATGTTGTTGATTTAAAAACAGCAGTAGTTTCATCAGCAAAAAAGAAGCGTCTTAAAAAGAAAGAAAATCCTGCTTACGCTATTTTACGTGAAGTTTGGAAACATAAAAAAAAGAATGGAGTAAAACTTACTTCAAATTATCAGTACGACGAATACGAAAAATTACAGTTTGATATTAGTAATATTGATTCAACTTTCATGAAAAAGAAAATTTTTCGTGGAATGGAATTCGTTTTCGAAAAAGTTGATACATCTTCAATTAACGGAAAAACATTTTTACCTGCTTTCTTAAACGAAGCTATTTATAAAGTTTCGGGAACTAATGATCCTATAACAAAAGAAAGAAGAGAGTTAGTTGCTAATAAAACATCTGGATTCGAAAAAAATGAGATGGTAGCATCTATGGTAAAAAATCTTTTTAAAGATGTTGACATTTATGATAATAGAGTAAATATCTTAAATATAAAATTTGTAAGTCCTATAGCAAGCGATGGTTTTGCGGTTTATGATTATGAATTAAAAGATACAATAGATGTTGATGGTGTAGAGGTTTATCGAATAAAATATTATCCTCGTAGAGCAGGTGAACTTACGTTTAAAGGTGAGCTGTTTATTGCTAAAGATAATTATGCAGTAAAAGAAGTTGTTATGGAAACAACAAAAGATATTAATGTCAATTTCGTTCGTAATGTCTTTATGAATTTACAGTTCGATATACCTAACGATAGCATATTTTATCCGAAAAAAGAATATGCAATGTTGGATATGACAATATTGAGTAAAAAAGAAGATGGAAAAGGAATTTTTGCTCATAAAACAGTTAATTATTATAATTACGATTTTGAAACCAAGCATCCAGAAAAATATTATACCGAAAGACTAGATCCTACGAATTTTTCACTTAATGAAAAGTCTGATGAATTTTGGAAAGAAAACAGACCAGAAGCACTAACAAAAAATCAAGAAGGAATTTATGAAACATTAGAACAGTTAAATAAAGTTCCTAAATTTAATAACATTGTTAAAGTTGTAGAGATACTTGGGTCTGGATATTATAATGTAGGTGTTATAGATATTGGTAATTTATACCCTTCTTTTGGATATAATCAAATAGAAGGAGTACGATTAAGAGCTGGAGCAAGAACATATTTCTCTCAGAATGATATGTGGCGAGCACAAGGATTTGTAGCATATGGTTTTAAAGATGATAAGTTTAAATATGGAGCAGATTTTCGTTACATGTTTAACCAAGTCAATCGTTTTCAAGTTGGAATAGGAACTAAAAGAGATGTTGAGCAATTAGCTGCTACTTTAACATCTTCTGATGGAATAATGACAAGAAGTTTTGCTTCCTCATCAATTATTAATCAAGGAGATAATAAGCTTTTAAGTAATAATAATTTAACGAATGTTTACACATCTATAGACCCATGGAAAAATGTTACATTTCGTTTAGATGGAAATTATCAATTTATACAACCAGCAGATTCGCAATATTTTTCTATTGCTTATGAAAAAGATGGTAGGATAAAAGAAACATTAACAAACTCTAGTTTAAGTGCATCTATCATTGCTCGTCCTGGAGCTAAGTTTTCTCAGCATGGTATTGATAGACGTGAAATGGGGAATCTTGCACCAACTATCATGTTGCGTTATACAAAAGGTTTAAAAGGTGTAATTAATTCAGATTTTGAATACGATAAATTACAATTCTTATATAGTCAACCAATATTAGTAGGTTCATTTGGTCGATCTTTAGTTACTGTAGAAGCAGGAAAAACTTTTCAAGGAGTTCCATTATCGCTTATGAGTGCTATTCCAGGTAATGAGAGTTATGGACAAGTTTATGGAACTTTTTCTCAATTAGGTTATTATGATTTTGTGACAGACGAATATGTTACATTAAATTGGGAACATCACTTCAGAGGTTGGTTTTTTAATAAAATCCCATTCATCAAAAAATTAAAATTAAGAGAAGTAACTTTCTTAAGAGGAGCATATGGAAATATTTCTGAAAAAAGTAAAGCTATAAATAGATCTACAGTAGAATATTTTGCTCCAAATCAACAAATCTATTATGAATATGGATTTGGTGTGGAAAATATTGGTTTTGGAAACATTAGACCAATCCGAATTGATTTTAATTGGAGAGGAAATTATAATTATTTACCAAATGTTCGTAAATTTGGCGTGACAATCGGATTAGGATGGAATTTGTAAAAATAAAATAAATTAAATATAAGTTAAAATGACTTTTGATGCAATTATAGAAATCCCTAGAGGATCTCGTAACAAATACGAAATGGATCACGAAACAGGAAGAATTCGTTTCGATCGCGTTTTATTTTCGCCAATGTTTTACCCAGCAGACTACGGATTTGTAGAAAATACATTAGCGTTAGATGGAGATCCAATCGACGTTTTGGTTTTCTTAACAGAACCAACTGTACCAGGATGTGTTATCGAAGTTAAAACAATTGGTGTTTTAAATATGTCTGATGACAAAGGTCGTGATGAGAAATTACTTTGTGTACCAGTTGCTGATCCAACTTGGAACCAATTAAACGATATCAACGATATGAATCCTCATACATTAAAAGCTGTTGAACATTTCTTTAAAACATACAAAGATTTAGAAAACAAAACTTGTGTTGTAGAAGGATATGGTGACAAAGCACAAGCTGAGAAATTATTACAAGAATCTAGAGATCGTTTTGTACCAACTCACTAAGAAATAAATTATCATTTCTATATAAAAATAGTCCGCAAAATATTGCGGACTATTTTTTTTATAAAATTTTGTGCATGATTTTAGGCTGAATTCAAAAAATCCTCACTAAGTTTAATTTAAATACTTATTAATATGAATTCTAAAATTTTATTATCCTTTACTATTTTCTCTGCATCATTAGTATTTGGACAATCAAATAATACATTAAAGTTGATTAATGACGAGGTACAGAAGAATGCAGAAGCTTATCAACAATTAAAAAGTGCGACAGAAACAATTGGTCATCGAGCAACAGGAACAAAAAATGGAGAGCAAGCAGAAGAGTTAGCTGCTAAACTATTGCGTTCTTATGGATACAATGTTTCTTTTCAGGAATTTACATTTAACGGATGGAATCGTAAATCGTTATCATTAGTCGTAAATAATCAACCTGTAAAAGCTGTTGCATTAGCACATTCACCAGCAGATGTAAAACTGTCGGGAGAATTAATAGATTTAGGAAATGGTTTAGAAGAGGATTATAAGAAAGTTACAGATAAAGTAAAAGGCAAAATAGTTTTTGCAACAATTGGCTTGTTGGAGGGAACACCAAAGACAATAGAAAATCTTCACCGTTCAGAGAAAACAGCTTTAGCAGAAAAATATGGTGCAAAAGGAATTATTCTCTTTAATAAACCTGCAGGAGAAATTTTATTAACAGGAACAGCATCTGTAACTGGAGATATTATAAAAATACCTGCAATTAATATTAGTTTAGAAGATGGTTTAAAAATTAAACAAGCTTTAACGAAAGGAAAAGAAGTTGCTAAAATAGAAATGAAAAATGATGTTGGTTTAATGAAAGGACGCAACATTATTGCAAAGAAAATAGGATCTGAATTTCCGAACGAAAAGGTTGTTTTAGGAGGACATTTAGATAGTTGGGATTTAGCAACAGGAGCAATAGATAACGGAGTAGGAAGCTTCTCTGTGATAGATGTTGCGAGAACATATAAAAAATTAAATTTAGAGAATAAAAGAACAATAGAGTTTGTACTTTTTATGGGAGAGGAGATAGGTCTTTTAGGATCTAAGCACTATGTTAAACAAGCAATGAAAGATGGTTCTATCAACCAAATTAAAGCAATGTCTAATATGGATATGACGACTAATCCTAAATCCTATTATTCTACAATGGATTCAAGTTTATCTTTTTTAAATACTTTGTCAAAAGATATTCAACAAATAATTCCAGACTTTAAAACGACTTCTTTTGCAAGTGTAGATTTACATTCAGATCATCAACCATTTATGTTGCAAGGTGTACCGATTATAGGATTAACACATAGCCAATTTAAAGAAGGAGCTTTAAATTGTTATCATGCAAATTGTGATACTTTTAATTATGTAGAAGAAGAAGGATTAAAAAATAATGTAATAACAGAAACATATTTACTTTATAATCTAAGTAATTTAAAAGAAATTCCATCTAAACCTTGGACGGAAGATGAAACAAAAAATGCTTTAATAAAAGGTAATTTAGAAACGCCACTTCGTATATCTGGTGATTGGAGATGGTAATACGATAGTTTAAAAAATAAAAAAACCTCGAGATTTCTCGAGGTTTTTTTATGCTGTATAATTAAATTAAAACGCCTTTATCAAAATGAGCAACCAATGGAGATATTCTTGCAACTGCTTCTGCAGAGCAACTCGCAGCAATTAAATTAAAACTTGCTTCGTCTCCAACTTTTGGCCAAGCGACATTTCCATTATCATCTAATGGTGTTATTTGGTTTGTCGCAATTTTTAAACATCTAGATAAACCAAACTCATCCGACATACCATATAATTCTGCCATTACATTTGCACGTTGTAACATATTTCCTAAACCAAAAGGTTGCCAATGGTCTATTACACTATCTGTTCCCGTAGCAACATAAACACCTTTTTTAATTAATGTAGGAATAGGCATAATTGTTCTTCCAAATGGAATAGTAGAGATAATTCCTATTTTAGCATCAGCCAATTTTTCTGCAATTTCCTCTTGTTTTTTAGCATCTAATTTGGCTAAAACAAAAGCATGACTCATAAATGTTTTTCCTTTTAAGACAGGATTTTCGTTTACTTTATCTATTAAATATTCAAACGTTTTTAAACCAGATTCACCCGTTTCATGTAAATGGATGTCAATACCTTTTTTGTTGTCTAATGCCATTTGTATGGTATCATCCATAGTACGTTCCATATTACCATCTATAGAAGTAGGATCTAATCCTCCAATAAAATCAATATTCATCTTAGCCGCTTCTTTCATTATTGCTAATGATTCTGTATAATATAAACCATGCTGAGGAAAAGCAACAATTTCAACATTAAAATTATCTTTTTTCTGTTCAATAGCTTTTTGTAAATTCTTTAAAGAATCTAATTTAGATGTTGTTTCGATATTACAATGTGAACGAGCAAAATTTGTCCCATGAGATTGTAAAAGTTCAATAATTTTACCAGCACGTTCAACAGATACTTTTAATAATTCTGGCATTAATTCTTGCTCCAATTTTATCATATCAGCTACAGAATGCTGACGTTTAGATCTTGCTTTCCAAGGACCACCATAAAATGTTTTATCCAAATGGATATGCATATCTTTCATGGCAGGAAGTAATAGAAATCCTTTTGCATCAAAAGCATCTTTTAAAGGATTTTCTTGATGTATTTTAACAATCTTACCATTTTTAATATCAAGATTAAATAAAGCAGTTTTTGTTCCTGTAATCTCAAAATCATCGCGTTCAAAACCAATTTCTAATCGAACATTTTTTATTTGAGTTATATTTTTTAAAGTTTCCATATTCTCTATTTTTTCCATTGCAAATAATTGCTGTGTTGATGCAGTAAGTAAACCAACGCCAAAAAGCGACGACATTTTTATAAATGTTTTTCTATCTATATGTTGAGAATTCTTTGTTTCCATTTTCTAATTGTTTAACTATTACAAAATTAGAGACGAAACGGGAGAGATTTGTTATTAAAATAAGTCTAAAACTTGTGAAAATTATAAATTTTTGCTCAGAAACGTTTTGGGCGTTCCTTTCAGGTCGGGTTTTTCGCTGTATCTTTTGTTCGCTAGAACGCTCTACAAAAGGATGCCGCTTCAACCCCTAACGCAATTTTACAGTTGTAATTTTTTAAACTAATTATTCTATAATTTTTCAATTATAATCCTGTTTTTATAACGATCTGTTATGTTTAGTTTGTCGAAACATTTTATAAAATTCTTTATTATTCTTCGATAAGCTTAGAATGACACTCTGAATTAATTAAAATTATGTCTCTTAAAAAAGTTAAATAACTTTATTTTCAACTTATAATATTAAAGGATTTACGTTTAACTTTTCGAAAATATAAGGCAGTTACAAATTGTAAAATTTGTAATGAAAGATGATGAGAAATCTCCGATTTCTTATGCAACAGCGATTGCAACGACATCCTTTTTGCGAAGCATTCCCGCGAAGTAAAAAGATACAGTGTAAAGCGCGTTAAGTTGCCCATAAAATTATAATTAGAACTTTATTTAAAGCTATTGTAAAAATCTTTCGGATTTATGCCGGTTCTGTATTTAAAGAAATTAGAAAAATTACCAGAATCATGAAAACCTAATTCTTGACCAATTTGTTTCATGGATAATGAAGTTGTAACCATTAAACGTTTTGCTTCTAAAATAATTCTACTTTTTATGACTTCGTTTGCCTTTAAATTATAGGCCTCTTTGGTTAGCATATTTAGATAGTTAGATGTAATATTTAATTTCCTAGCATAAAAAGAAACATTTTTTTGAGTAGAAAAATGCTCATTTATAAGGTTTTCAAACTTAATAAGAATAGAATTAGATCTTACAGTTATAATTTTCGGATACTGTTTGTTATATAAATTTAAGAACTGTTTTAGGATTAATATCGTCCTAATTTCTATAATCGAATAATCCATTGTTTGAGATGAAAATTCTTCAAAAAGAAGCTCAAATTCGCGTTCTATTTTATCGAATTCTAAATCGTCTAATTCGATAATAGAATTGTTTAACGAAAATAAAGTTGTTAAATGAAAAGTGTTTTGAACAATCTGAATAACTTCTTCCGAAAACATTAATTGGAAACCTTTCGTGTCTTCTGCAAGTTGCCAATTATGAACTTGCTCTGGTAAAACAAAATGAATTTGTTGCGGTTGAACATCAAACGATTCAAAATCTATATGATGGGTACCACTTCCTTTTTTTACAAGAAATAAAAGGTAAAAATTATGTTTATGAGGTTGTGAGAAAGAGCTTTCTCCTTTTACTTCGTGCCGAATAATTTCTACATTCTTAAATGATAGAGGTAGAATATCTTGTATACCCAATATCGGAATTTCAGGAGAATCTTTCATAATTGTAAAAATAATAAATCATCAGATTAATCTGATGATTTACAGTTTATTTCTTTTTAAGTTTTACAGTGAAATGTCTTAAAATATCAGCTTCCCATGTAATTTCGTAACCAGAAGAAATTTCATGCCTTCTGTCGAATAAATTCTTTAAACAAGCAGCAATATAATCCATGTGACTTTGTAAGTATGTACGTCTTGGAATGGCTAATCTTAATAATTCTAATTTTGGGTATCTGTTCTCTCTCGTTTCTGGATCGCGATCTGCTAAAATAGTTCCGATTTCTACTCCACGAATTCCACCTTCTTTGTATAATTCTATTCCTAATGTTTGTGCAGGGAATTCTTCTCGAGAAATATTAGGTAAAAATTTTACAGCATCTATAAAGATTGCATGTCCACCAATAGGTTGTTGGATAGGAATACCATATTCTATTAATTTATTTCCTAAATATTCCACTTGTGAAATGCGAGATTTTAGATAAGAATATTCAGTTGCTTCGTCTAAACCTTGAGACAAGGCAGCTAAATCACGACCTGCTAAACCTCCGTAACTTAAAAAGCCTTCATATATAATTCCAAAATTTCCACATTTTTGATACAACTCTTTATCATTTAAAGCAATAAAACCACCAATGTTTACCAAACCATCTTTTTTAGAAGACATTGTCATTCCATCTCCATTAGAAAACATTTCTAATACAATTTCTTTAATGGTATCATTCTTAAATTCTTCTTCTCTTTCTTTAATGAAATATGCATTTTCGGCAAATCTTGCACCATCAAAAAATACTGGAATTTGATATTGATTAGATAGCTCTCTAACATTACGAATGTTTTCTATAGAAACTGGTTGTCCACCAGAAGAGTTACATGTAATAGTAATTAATGTAAAAGGAATTTTTTCTTTTCCGTATTCTTTATAAACTTTTTCTAATTTATTTAAATCTATATTTCCCTTAAATGGATGAATTATTTCGCTATCGAATGCTTCGTCTATCGTGCAATCTATCGCGTGTGCTTTTCTAAATTCAATGTGTCCTTTTGTTGTATCGAAGTGAGAATTTCCAGGAACTACATCTCCTTCTTTTACTAATGCAGAGAAAAGTACGTTTTCTGCAGCTCGACCTTGATGGGTTGGTAATAAATAATCGAAGCCTGTAATTTTATTTACTGTATTTTTTAATTGATGAAAAGATCTTGATCCAGCATAACTTTCGTCGCCCGTCATAATTTCTGCCCATTGTTTATCAGACATTGCTCCAGTACCAGAATCGGTTAATAGATCAATAAAAACTTTCTCGCTTTCTAAGTTGAATAGATTATAGTCTTTTTCTTCAATCCACTTCTCTCTTTCTTCCTTTGTTGATTGATAGATTTCTTCTACCATTTTAATGCGAAATGATTCAGCAAAAGGTAATTCCATTTTTTTTGTGTTTTTGTGTATAGTTAAATATATAAAGTATTTTCTCAACAAAAAAGAACAATAGAGAAGTGTTTTTAAGAATGTTATTTCTCCTGATTTTATAATTAGAACTAGATATAATTAAGCCAAAAATAAAGCCTTAATATAAAAAATATTAAGGCTTTATTTGAAAAGATCTGCATGAGTGCCAATTCTAACTAGCTCTAAAAGCATTATTTCGGTATCTTCACTCCATATTAATAGTAAATCAGGTTTTACATGACACTCCCAATAGCCATTGTATTCTCCTTTTAATTTGTGAGGTTTATGTTTTTTACTAATCCCTTTGTTTCCTTGTTCAGCAAGATTATTTAAAAAATTTTGTAAAATGATAAAATCGGAATTACTACGTTTTTTGAGTAATTTCAAATCTTTTAAAAATTTATTAGAAGCAACGATTTTAAACATTATTATATGCTTTTAAATAATTCGTCAACACTATTAAATTTAACTCCCTTTCCTTCTTTAAGTTCTTTTATAGCTTCTTTAGTTTCTTTGTTAAGTTCATTATAATTTAAAGCTTCTGCAATAATAGTTTCTAATAAGTTACTTATACTTCTATTTTCTTTTTTAGCAAGTTCTTCAATTTTTAAGTAAAGACCTCTATTTAATCTTAAAGAAGTTGCTTTTTTTGTTTCTTTTGTATTCATAGTAAATCTATTTAAATACAAAATTAACTTTTTTTCATTTCATCTAAAATAGAAAGTTGATTTTTAACAATGCTTTAGTTTAAGTTATTTAAATGTAATATCATTAAATAAAAAAGGATTGTCTATAAGACAACCCTTTTACATATATATATTGTAAGATTAAATTAAGTTTAGAACTTTTTCTAAATCTTCTAATAAATCATCTATATCTTCTATACCAACAGATAAACGAATTAAATCATCTGTGATTCCAATTTCTGCACGTTTTTCTGCCGGAATTGATGCATGTGTCATTGTAGCTGGATGATTAGCTAACGATTCAACTCCGCCAAGAGATTCAGCTAAAGTAAAAACAGACAAGTTTTCTAAAATTTTGAAAGCATCTTCTTTTTTACCAGAAGTTAAAGTGAATGTTACCATTCCTCCAAAGTCTTTCATTTGTTTTTTAGCAATCTCATGTTGAGGATGATTTTCTAATCCTGGGTAATAAACATGAGCAACTTTTGAATGTTTATCTAAAAATTGAGCAACTTTCATTCCGTTAGAACAATGGCGATCCATACGAACAGCTAATGTCTTAATTCCTCTTAATACTAAGTAAGAATCTTGAGGACCTAAAATTCCTCCAGTTGCAAATAAATTAAAATGAACGTCTGTTGCTAATTTTTCTGAATTAACAACAATAGCTCCAGCAACTAAATCAGAGTGACCTCCTAAATATTTAGTAGCTGAATGCATAACGATATCAGCACCTAATTCTATTGGTCTTTGTAAATATGGAGATGCAAATGTATTATCTACAGCAACTAATACGTCAGCTTTCTTAGATTTAGAAGCGTCATTTACAGCTTTTATATCAACCACTTTCATTAATGGGTTGGTTGGAGTTTCAATCCAAATCATTTTTGTGTTGTCATTAATTAATGCGGTAACAGCATCAACGTTTGTCATATCTACAAAATGAAATTTTAATCCATATTTTGCATAAACACGTGTAAATAAACGGTAAGATCCTCCATATAAATCATCCATTGCAATAATTTCATCACCTGGATTAAATAATTTAAGAACTCCATCTATTGCAGCTAAACCAGAACCAAATGCAAAACCTGCAACACCTCCTTCTATTGATGCTAAAGCATTCTCTAAAGCAGAACGTGTAGGGTTTTCACCTCTAGAATATTCATAACCATTATGCTGTCCTGGTGATTTTTGAGCAAATGTTGATGTTTGGTAAATTGGAGTCATTACTGCTCCTGTTGATGGATCGTGATGTTGACCACCATGTATAGCTTTTGTATTGAATTTCATGATATTTCTTTAAACTATAGCAAATATATGGAGTTTTATTTATTTTTGGTTTTCATCTTCTTAAGAAACCTTTTATTGATAATATTTTAACAATATATTTATATAATTAACTATTAATACTGATTCTAAATAACTTATTTTTCTCTTAATTAATAAAATAGATAAGTAGGAAAAACAATAATTAGTATTAATTAAATGATTTTAAATACTTAAATAAATTAAGTATTTAATGTGAATATTGTAAATTATCATTACTTTTATTAAGTATAATTTAATAATATACTAATTATTTTAATGAAAAACAAGAATAGTTAAATAAATTTAACACAAAGTTAAATAATTAACCATAATTTAACAATCATCTCATTTATTGTGCTCAAATTTGCACAGTAAACTTTTAAACTATTTCAAAAGATGAGGTTAAACTCAATGAAGCTTTTATTAGTAGGAGCTTTTGCCTTAACGGCATCATTATCTTTCGCCCAAGTTGTTGAACCGATTGATTCTACAAAGGTTGAACAAGAAGAAAACGTATCTTTAACAGAAACATTAATCATCGGTAAAGGTGTAATTGATGTTGCTGAAGGGCGTAAAACTCCAGTAGCTGTATCTACAATCAGAAGAGCTGATATAGAAGATAAAGCTATAGGAAATGTGGATTTTCCTGAGATTTTCACAACAACACCTTCTGTTTATGTATCTGGACAATCTTCTGGATTTGGAGATTCGAATATGTTCTTACGTGGATTCAGTAGCCAAAATACTGCATACTTATTAAATGGACAACCAATTAATGGTATGGAAGATGGTAACTTATACTGGTCTAACTGGTCAGCAATGACTGAGGTTGCAAATTCAGTTCAGATTCAACGTGGTTTAGGATCTTCTAAATTAGCAATTTCTTCTGTTGGTGGTACTGTAAGTATGGTAACAAAAGCAACAGAAAGAAAACAAGGTGGATATGTAAGATATAACATGGGTAATGATAGCTACATGAGTGCTACTATTGGCTATGATACAGGAATGAAAGGGAAATGGGGAGCGTCTTTTATGGTTAACCATTGGCAAGCTCACAGAGCATTTGCTCAAGGTACAGCTGGACAAGGACAAGCTTACTTCGTTTCTGTTGGATATAAACCAAACGAGCGTCACCAAATTAACTTTATGATTTTTGGAGCACCTCAAGAACATGATCAAAATTTTGCGACTAAAAGTGCTGCTCAATGGGCTACTGCAGAGCAATTTGGTTATGGTAAAAAATACAACAATAACTACGGTTACTTAAATGGTGAGGGTAAAACTTTAAGAACAAATTATTACCACAAACCAGTAGCAAACCTTAACTGGGATTGGACGATAAACGAGAATGCTAGTTTATCTACAGTTGTTTATGCATCTACTGGAACAGGTGGAGGAGCATCAGGAGTTGGTAGAGCTACAAGTACAACAACAAATGGATTAATTGATTTTAATAAAATCATTACTAATAACTCTTTAATAGCTAACGGAATTGGTGGTTCTGGTCAAAGTGGTGCAATTCGTTCATCTGTAAATAACCACTTCTGGTATGGAGCAGTATCTAACTTCAATTATGATACTAAAACAGGATGGAACTTCAATTTAGGAGCTGATTTAAGATTCTACAAAGGAGATCACTTCCAACAAATGACAAATTTATTTGGTTTAAATGGTTGGAATCAAAGAAGACCTGATGGACAAAATATAGTTGTAACAGAAACGTTTTCAACTAACCCATGGTCAGCATTATTTAAATCTGCTAGTAAAGATCAAAGAACAAACCGTGATAATAGTGAAGATATAAACTATCAAGGTGTTTTTGGTCAAGTTGAGTATGCAAATGATATTTTCTCTGTGTTTGCACAAGGAGCTGTATCTAATCAATACTACAGAAAATATGATTCTTGGAATTATGGTGGTGTAGAAGCTGCTTCTGTAAAAGTTAACAAAACAGGATGGAATCTTAAAGGAGGTGCCTCTTTATTCCTTAATACGGAGAACAAATTATTTGTAAATGCAGGTAAATACTCTCGTCAACCATTCTTAGATAATGTATTTGCTTTTAATACTGTAAACTTACGTGAACCAGAAGTTAAAAACGAAGAAATTACAAGTTTTGAAATTGGTTACAAATACGAGACAAGAAATTTACGTGTTAATGTGAATGCTTACCATACAGAATGGGCTAACCGTTTCTTAGGTGCATCTGGACAAGTAACACCAGATCCAATTGGAGAGCCTAACGTAACAAGACCTATTTATACATATTATACAAATATTGCTCAAGTTCATAAAGGTATTGAAATTGATTTTGATGCTAAAATATCTCATGTATTTGGATTATATGGTTTTGCTTCTTACGGTGATTGGAAATATGATGGAACAACTCCATACGAATCTCAGTATACTGATGATAATACTTTCTTTGAAAGAGGAAATGTTGATTTAACAGGAACTTATGTAGGTGAAGCTGCTCAATTTACATTTGGTATGGGTACAAAAGTTAACTTTACTAAAAACTTATATTGGGATGTAGATTTCATGTACAATGCAAGAATCTGGGGACAAGTAACACCTGAAGATGTAGTTGCTAGCTCTCTTAAAGGAGAAACTTATCAAGCAGAACAAGTACCAGCTTTTGCTCGTGTTAATACAGGTTTAGCTTACTCATTTAAATTTGGTAAACAAGCTATTAAATTTAGAGGAAACGTTCGTAACTTATTCAATGATCAATACGTAAGTAGAATTGATAGAAATGGATATGGTTATGCAGTAGGTAGAACTTGGAATGCTGGAGTTACTTATAGCTTCTAATTAAAAGATAATTTAATTATCCAATTATATAAAAGACGAACTGTTTACAGTTCGTCTTTTTTTATTTTAAAAATTACTTAAATTGATTCTAAACAATAATCCTTTAGGAATAACAACCATTTAATAAATGGAAATTTATTCATTTTGAATCTTTTAAGATTTATTGTAAGGATATTATATAGCTATTAACTAATCCTATAAATTATTAATGGAGTAATAATTTATATTAAAAATGATTAATTTGATATTATTTATTCTGTTTTTTTATTAAAATAAATATTCTTTTTTAATAGTATAATTATGCGCGATTTATAACGATTTTATCTCGTTTTTGAAATAAATACGTCCCAACTTTGCAACCACAATCTAAACTATTAAAAAAGATGAAGTTAAATTCAAAGAAACTTTTATTTATAGGAGTATTCGCATTAGCTGGATCGTTATCTTTTGCACAAGTGGTTGAACCAACAGATTCTACAAAGGTTGAACAAGCAAATGACGAAAACGTATCTTTAACAGAGACATTAATTATTGGAAAAGGTATTATAGATGTTGCAGAGGATCGTAAAACACCTGTAGCTGTATCAACAATTAATAGAGCGACTCTTGAAGATAAAGCAATTGGAAACGTAGATTTTCCTGAAATTTTTACAACAACACCTTCTGTTTATGTGTCTAGTCAATCTTCTGGATTTGGAGATTCTGATATGTTTTTACGTGGTTTCAGTAGCGAAAATACAGCCTACTTATTAAATGGGCAACCAGTTAATGGAATGGAAGATGGTAAATTATACTGGTCTAATTGGTCTGCAATGACAGAAGTAGCGGAGAATGTTCAAATTCAACGTGGTTTAGGATCTTCAAAATTAGCAATTTCTTCTGTTGGTGGTACTGTAAATATGATTACAAAAGCGACACAGAAAAAACAAGGAGGTTACTTAAGATACAATGTAGGTAATGACAGTTATATGAGCACAACAATTGCTTATAATACTGGGATGAAAAGTAAATGGGGAGCTTCTTTCTTATTTAATCATTGGCAAGGTCATAGAGCATTCGCTCAAGGAACATCTGGAGAAGGACAAGCTTATTTTGTATCTGTAGGATATAAACCGAATGAGCGTCACCAATTAAATTTCATGATTTTTGGAGCGCCACAGCAGCATGGTCAAAACTTTGCAACCAAAAGAGCTAGTGATTGGGCTACAGCAGAAGAAATGGGGTATGGAAGAAAATATAATACGACATACGGTTATTTTAATGGTAGAGGTGAAAATTTAAGAACAAATTATTACCATAAACCAGTAGCTAATTTAAACTGGGATTGGACAATTAATGAAAATGCTAATCTATCTACTGTTTTATATGCTTCAACTGGAACAGGAGGAGGTTCTTTTGGTATAGGTAATGCTATGAACACAAGAAGAGATGGATTAATAGATTTCAATGCAATTCAAAATAATAATTTATTAGCTCAAGATGGAATAGGAAATGTTGCATCAAACGGAGCGATACGTTCCTCAGTAAATAATCATTTTTGGTATGGTGCCGTAACTAATTTTAATTATGACACAAAAACAGGATGGAATTTTAATTTAGGAGCCGATTTGCGTTTTTATAAAGGACAACATTTTCAGCAGATGACAAATTTGTTTGGTTTAAATGGATGGAGTGAACAAAGACCAGATGGACAAACTGTAGTTGTTAATAAAGCGTTTTCTACAAATCCATGGTCAGCTTTGTTTAATTCTGCGAACAGAGATCAAAGAGTAAATAGAGATAATAGTGAAAATATAAACTACCAAGGTGTTTTTGGTCAAGTTGAATATGCAAATGATATTTTTTCTGTTTTTGCACAAGGAGCTGTGTCTAATCAATTTTACCAAAAGTTTGATGCTTGGAACTATGGAGGTATAGAACAAGCTTCTGCAAGAGTAAACAAAACAGGATGGAATATAAAAGGTGGGGCATCTTTATTTATTAATAAAGAAAATTCAATTTTTGCTAATGTAGGAAAATATTCTCGTCAACCATACTTAAGAAATGTAATTGCACCTAATAGTGTTAATTTACGTGATCCAGAAGTTAAAAATGAAGAGATCATGAGTTACGAAATTGGGTATCAATATAAAACAAGAAACTTAAAAGTAAACATTAATGCTTATCATACAGAATGGTCAAATCGTTTCTTAGCTGTTTCTGGACAAGTAACACCAGATCCAATTAATGCACCTGACGTAACAAGACCAATAAATACGTATTATACAAACATTGGCCAGGTACATAAAGGTATTGAAGTCGATTTTGATGCAAAAATATCTCGCGTATTTAGTGTGTATGGTTTTGCATCTTATGGTGACTGGAAATATGATGGAAATACACCATTCGAATCTGAGTATACAGATGATAATACATTTTTTGAAAGAGGAAATGTTGATTTAACAGGAACTTATGTTGGTGAAGCAGCTCAATTTACATTTGGTATGGGAACTAAAATTAATTTTGCAAAAAGACTGTATTGGGATGTAGATTTTATGTATAATGCTAGAATATGGGGGCAAGTTAATCCTACTAGTGTTGTTGAAAGTTCTCGTAGAGGAGAAACATACCAAGCAGAACAAATTCCAGGATTTGCACGTGTTAATACTGGTTTAGCTTACGAGTTTAAATTTGGAAAACAATCTATTAAGTTAAGAGGGAATGTGCGTAATTTATTTAACGAACAATACCTTAATATGATAGATAGAAATGGAGACGGTTATGCTGTAGGTAGAACGTGGAATGCTGGAGTAACATATACTTTCTAAATAAAAAGATAAAATATCATCAAATTTATAAAAGACGAACTGTAAGCAGTTCGTCTTTTATTGTTTAAGAAATTACTTAAATTGATTCTAAATAATATTTATTTTAGAATAATAATACATTTTTTTATTTATAATTATTCCTTTTGTTTCGGTTAATACTTATTGCGTAGTGTTAAGTAATTGTTAATAAAATGTAAAATTGAGTTTAAATATAGATATTTATGTTAAATAGGAATAATTATATATCATTTTTATATTTTTATTGAAAATTAAATAATTATTAATTACTTAATAATTATACGTAATTTAAAAACCTTTTATTTCGTTTTAATGATAATTACAACCCAACTTTGCACCCGTAAACTTATTAAAACAATTTCACAAGATGAGGTTAAACTCAATGAAGCTTTTATTAGTAGGAGCTTTTGCCTTAACGGCATCATTATCTTTCGCACAAGTTGTTGAACCGACAGATTCTACAAAGGTTGAACAAACAAACGATGAAAACGTAAATTTATCTGAAACATTAATTATCGGTAAAGGAGTAATCGATGTTGCAGAGAATAGAAAAACACCAGTTGCTTCTACAGTTATTACAAGAGAGCAAATTTTGGATAAAGGTGTAGGAAATGTTGAATTTCCTGAATTATTAAAAAATTCACCATCTGTTTATATTGCAGATCAAGCATCTGGATTTGGAGATTCTAAATTATACATGCGTGGTTTTGATCAATCAAATACAGCATTCTTATTAAATGGGCAACCAATGAACGGAATGGATAACGGAAGTGTATATTGGTCTAACTGGCAATCAGTTTCAGATATTGCAACTGTAATTGATGCACAAAGAGGTTTAGGTTCTTCTAAATTAGCAATTTCTTCTATCGGGGGAACTGTAAATATTGTAACTAAAGCAACAGATAAAAAAGAAGGAGGATTCGTACGTTATTTCGCAGGAAATGATTCTTACCAAAAACAAACTGTAGGATATAATACAGGTATGAAAGGTAAGTGGGGAGCTTCTTTTGTTTTTGATAACTGGTCTGCTCACAGAAGTTTTGCTCGTGGTACAGAAGGTAAAGGACAATCTTACTTTGTTTCTGTTGGGTTTAAACCAAACGATCGTCACACATTCAACTTGATGATTTTTGGTGCGCCACAACAACACGATCAAAATTACTCTAAACCAATGGAGACAGCATATCGTAACATCAAAGTTGATGGTGTTAATAAGAGAATTGTTGCAACTCCAGGTTATGATATGACAGGTCGTATTGGAAACTCTAACTATGGTTTCTATAATGGTCAAGCAATGTCTGCTAAAACAAACTATTACCATAAACCGGTAGCAAACTTAAACTGGGATTGGGCAATTAATGAAAAAATGTCTTTATCTACAGTTATATATGCATCTACTGGTACAGGAGGTGGAACTAGTATTTTAGGAAACGGAGCTGGTTATACTGACGGAGGATTTACAAGTAATGGAGATATTAATTGGGATGTTTTAGCTTCTAAAAATCAACAATTAGCGAATGGTATTTCTTCAGGAAATAATGGTACGCTTTTATCTTCTTCTGTAAATAACCATTTTTGGTACGGAGCAGTATCTAACTTTACTTATGATACTAAAAAAGGTTTAACATTTAATGCTGGTACAGATATCCGTTTTTATACAGGAGAGCACTACCAACAATTAAATAATTTATTAGGAGCTAGCGGTCGTGCTGCATCTAATGCTCAACGTAGTAAAGACTATGTAGTATCAAAAACATTTAATACTAATCCTTGGAATACTTTATTTAATAAAGCTAAACATAGTGAAAGAATAGGTTTTGATAACTCAGAACGTATCAACTATCAAGGAGTTTTTGGACAAGCTGAATATGCTAACGAAAAATTCTCAGTTTTTGCACAAGGAGCATTATCTTGGCAAGAATATGAAAAATATGATAACTGGAACTATACTGCAGAATCTGCAGCAGCGCAAGGAATCAAATTTAAGAATGGAAAAGCATACTCTGGAGAGCGTACAAAAATTGGATATAACTTAAAAGCAGGAGCTTCTTTCAATATCGATAGTGAAAACAGTATTTTTGCTAATGTTGGAAAATACTCTCGTCAACCATATTTAAATAATATCTTTGTTCGTAATACAGTAAGATACGTAGAGGATTTACCAGTAAACAATGAAATTTTACAAAGTGTTGAAGCTGGTTACCGTTACAAATCTCGTACATTAAAAGTAAACCTTAATGCTTACTATACAGAATGGGATAACAGATCGATGACTTACAATGGTCAAGATTTTACTGATGCTAATGATGTTGTTCACTCTAACGTTCGTTTTATTGCAACAAACTTATCAGAGGTTCACAAAGGTTTAGAGGCAGATTTTGAAGCAAAAGTTTCTCATGCTTGGACTGTAACTGGTTATACATCTTATGGTAACTGGAAATATATTGGAGATTACAATTTCCAAGTTCAAGATACAGATACACAAGAGTTAGTTGCTGGTTATGAGAATAACACAGGTACAATGAATGCATTTGTAGGTAATGCAGCTCAATTTACTTTTGGTATGGGAACTAGAGTTAATGTAACTCGTGCTTGGTCTTTCGACACTAACTTTAACTATTTTGCTCGTGTTTTTGAAAATGTTGACTTAGTTGATGCAGTAAAAGCTGGTGAAACTTATGTTAATGTTCCTATTGCACCTTATGCAACAGTAGATTTAGGAATGTCTTACAAATTTAAAATTGCAAACAGTCAATCACTTAAATTTAGAGGAAATATCAACAACTTGTTCAATGATCAATACATTTCTCGTAAAGATAACTACGGTTATTTCTGGGGGAATGGTAGAACTTGGAATGCAAGTGTAACATACAATTTCTAAGATAAATTTTATAAATAATAAAAAGACGAACTTTTATAGTTCGTCTTTTTTTTGTGTTTACCTTTGATGAAAATTTGTAAAATGATTCAGCCTGATTTTTTAAAAGAAGGGGATAAAATAGCAATAGTAGCTCCTGCAAAGCGAATGCTAAATGGAGAATTAGAAGAAGCAATAGAGCTCATAAAATCTTGGAAATTAGTTCCAGTTTTAGGGAAAAATATTTATGCCGAATATGATTTTGGTTATCGATACGCAGGCACAGATGAAATGAGAACAGAGGATTTTCAATGGGCATTAGATGACCATGAGATAAAAGCGATTTGGTGTGCTAGAGGAGGTTATGGTTCTGTGAAAATTATTGATGAACTTGATTTAACGGAGTTTACTAAAAATCCAAAATGGATCATTGGTTATTCAGATATTACCGTTTTTCATAATCATTTTAATCGATTAGGATATCAAACTTTACATGCGGTTACAGCAAAAAAATTAGCAGATACTATTTATCATCCAAGTTCTTATCAAAGTGTTTATGACAGTCTTTTTGGTAAGGATATACATTATTCTTTAACTAATCATCCTTATAATAAAGTAGGAGAAGCAGAAGGAGAGTTGATAGGTGGAAACTTATCAATTGTGTATTCTCTTTTAGGAAGTGATTCTGCAATAATAAATCCATCAAATAAAATCTTATTTTTAGAAGATTGGTTCGAGAATTGGTATGCAGTGGATCGAATGTTAATGAATTTAAAACGAAATGGAATTTTAAAGCAAGTAAAAGGTGTTATTTTAGGAAGTTTTACACACATGGATACTGAAGAAGAAAATGCAGAGAATTTTAATAATGCTTTTGATCCAAAAACTTACGATATTATTCATCAGTTTACAAAAGAATTATCTGTTCCAGTGGTATTTAATTTTCCTGCTGGTCACACAGGTCATAATGTAGCCATGAAAATGGGTGCGAAAGTTCAGTTAAAAATATCATCAAATAGCGTAAATTTACATTTTATAGAAAATCAATATGAAACAAGATAATTTAACAGTCATTACTCATCCATTAGTAAAGGCAAAAATTACGCAAATGCGTGATAAAAATACTACAACAAAAGAGTTTGGAGAATTAGTTGACGAAATTTCAGGTTTAATGTGTTACGAAATTACACGTAATATCGAATTAGAAGAAATTGAAGTTGAAACTCCTATTACAACAACTATTGGTTATAAATTAAAAGGAAATGATATGGCTATTGTTCCTATTTTAAGAGCTGGATTAGGAATGGTAAAAGGTATTCATCAATTAATTCCCACTGCAAAAGTTGGACATATTGGTCTTTACCGTGATCATGATACTTTACAACCAGTAGAATATTTATGTAAACTTCCTACAGATTTAGAATCACGTGATGTTATTTTGGTAGATCCAATGTTAGCAACTGGAGGTTCTGCAATAAAAGCAATAGAAATTTTAAAAGACAAAGGAGCAAAATCTGTTCGTTTAGCTTGTTTAGTAGGTTGTCCAGAAGGGGTAGAGGCAGTACAAAATGTTTATCCAGAAGTTCCGATATTTTTAGCAGCTTTAGATGAAAAGTTGAATGAAATAGGATACATCGTTCCAGGTTTAGGAGATGCTGGAGATCGTTTGTATGGGACAAAATAAATTCTAATGAGTGTTAGTTTTGATTTTGGCAAAGAAGCAGAAGATTTCGCAGTAAAATATCTTATTCAAAATGGGTATAGAATTTTAGCAAGAAATTACTTCTACAGAAAGGCAGAAATTGATATTATAGCACAATTAAATAACGAAATTATTATTGTTGAAGTAAAAAGTAGAACTTCTAATTTTTTTTCTGAACCAGAAGAAGCTGTCAATACAAAAAAGAAAAAATTATTAATTTTTGCAACAGATGATTTTATTCAGAAAAATAATTTTAATTGTGAAGTAAGATTTGATATTTTAGCATTGTTAAAAACGAAACAATCTTGGAGCGTCAATCACATTGTAAATGCGTTTAACGTTTCAGAAATTTAATCTAAATTTATGGAAGTATTAATGAGTCTATTCGACTTTATTATGCATATCGATCAACATTTATCAGAATTTGTAACAGAATATGGTTTATGGATTTATGCAATTTTATTTTTAATCATTTTTGTTGAAACTGGTGTTGTTGTTATGCCATTTTTACCAGGAGATTCTCTTTTATTTGCTGCAGGAATGCTTGCGGCTCAAGAATCAAACAATTTAAATGTTTGGTTAATGATTGCAATACTTTTATTAGCAGCTATTTTAGGCGATACCTTAAATTATTCCATTGGGAAGAAAGTTGGGTATAGAGCAACTAAAATTAAAATTTTCGGAAGAAGCTTTGTTAAAGAAGAACATCTAGAGAAAACGCACTCTTTTTATCAGAAATATGGTTCTAAAACAATCGTTATTGCACGTTTTGTTCCTATTGTACGTACGTTAGCTCCATTTGTTGGAGGAATAGGTAACATGCCTTATAAAACATTTATTACATATAATATTGTAGGTGCTATTTTATGGGTTGTAGGTTTAACTTTAATCGGTTATTTCTTAGGTAATATTCCTTTGGTTCAGAATAATTTTTCAAAAGTTATTTTAATTATAACATTACTTTCAATTCTACCAATTATTATAGAGCTCTTGAAAGAGAGGTTTGGAAAGAAAACAAATTCAATTCAATAATAAAAAAAACTCGACTTTTTAGTCGAGTTTTTTTTATATAACCAAATATAAATTATCGTATTTGGTTTATATATTTTTTGTAACTTCTTAAAATATTAATTTTTAACCTATGAAAAGCATTTATTTACTTCCATTAATTTTATTCTCAATTTTTGTGCAAGCGCAAAAAGGTTATCCTACCCCACCAACTTCTACTAATAGATTATTTTATATTCAGCATAACGAAAGTAAAAACACCTTTGTTTATGATGCCATCTTTTCTACAAAAGAGCATTTAGACGAACAAAATCCCGTTAATATTTATAGAATTTTATATGAAGCAAATGGAGAGAAAAAAACATTAACAGCTATACAGAAAAAATTAGCTTACGGTTTGAAAATAAAGAAGAAAGAAAAAAATGTATTTCTTCTTACATTAGTTTCATATCCTAGTCAACAACTTATACTAAAGTTGAATGCAAAGAAACATCCAGTTGTTTTAACCACTGTTAACGGAAAAGAAATGACTTTAAACAGAGTATTCTTGAAAAAGAAAAGTGGAACAGGTGGTTTATCTGTTAAGTTAGATTATATTTTATTTCATGGGACAGACAAAAATGGAAATTCTATTCAAGAGAAAATAATACTATAAAAAAAACTTCTTAACTTACTTCATAATTTAAACTAACTACAAAAAATGATAGATGTAAAAGAGGTTAAATCGAAAAAGGAAATGAACCAATTTATCGATTTACCTTTTGATATTTATAAGAACAATCCTTATTGGGTTCCTCCTATAAAAAAAGATGAACGAAAAAGTTTTAATCCTAACAATGAAATTTTTAAGACAGTAGAGGCAAAATTTTTCCTTGCCTATAAAGGTTCTGAAGTTGTAGGAAGAGTTGTCGCTATTGTTAATTGGACAGAAATAGAAGAATTAAATAAATCTAAAATTAGATTTGGATGGCTGGTCTTTAAAGACGATATCAACATTTTAAAGGCGTTATTAACAACTGTTGAAAACATTGGTAAAGTGCATAAAGTTAACTATATAGAAGGTCCTATGGGATTTTCTAATATGGATAAAGCTGGAATGTTAACAGAAGGATTTGATAAAATTGCAACATTAATCGGTACCTATAATCATTCGTATTATCCAGAATATATTCAACAATTAGGTTATCAGCCAATGGCAGAATGGTTAGAGTACGCAATAGAATTGAAGAATTTAGAATCTGTAAATCAGATGGATAAATTGTGTGAGTTGATAAGAAAGCGATATTCAATAGACACTTATCATTTTAGCTCTACAAAAGAAATGCTTCCTTATGTGAATGAAATGTTTGATTTATTAAATCTTACATATGCAGATTTACAAAGTTTTGTTCCAATAGAAAAAGAACAGGTAGAACATTACAAGAAGAAATACTTAAAATTTATTCATCCAGATTTTGTTTCATGTGTTAAAGATAAAGAAGGGAAAATGATTGCTTTTGCTATTACAATGCCATCTTTTTCTAAAGCTTTTCAGAAATCTAAAGGAGAATTATTTCCATTTGGTTGGTGGTACTTTATACAAGAACAAAAGAAAAATACGCATGTAGAATTTTATTTAATTGGTATAGATCCAGCTTATCAAAATAAAGGAGTACATGCACTTATTTTTAAACAATTGTATGACCGTTTTATAAAAAGAGGAATTAAGACATTAGAAACAAATCCTATCTTAAATGAGAATTCTAAAGCACAATTAATTTGGAAAAATTTTGATCCTGTAATTCACAAAAGAAGAAAAACATTTTATAAAGAATTAGGCTAGATGAAAATCTAGCCTAATTTTTTATATTGTTTAATGTTGAAAGTATTTTATCTGAATTTATTTTCTAGTCTAAGTTCTCGATACAATTTTTCTTCATTTCATTTCGAAAAACCACTCAAACAGACAGAAAATTTTATCTTTCTAACCTCTAACTTACTTAATCGCTTTTAAACTTAAATCAAAATTCTTAGCAGAATGTATGATAGCACCAGAAGAAATAAAATCTACACCAGTTTCTGCGATAGCTCTTACAGATTCTTTTGTAATTCCACCAGAAGCCTCTGTTTTTACTTTTCCATCAATAAGTTTTACAGCTTCTCTTAATTCATCAAGCGAAAAATTATCTAACATAATAAAATCAACATTAGTATCAAGCGCTTCTTTTACTTCGTCAAGATTACGTGTTTCAACTTCTATTTTTAAATGTAGATGATGATTAGCTAAATAATCTTTTGTTTGTTCTACGGCCTTTGTAATACTACCAGAAAAATCGACATGATTATCTTTTAACATGACCATATCATATAAACCAAAGCGATGATTTTCTGCTCCACCAATTTTTACAGCCCATTTTTCGAACATTCTAAAATTTGGTGTAGTTTTTCTTGTATCAAGAATTTTTGTGTTTGTACCACTTACTAAGCTCATCATTTCGTTTGCGTAAGTTGCAATTCCAGACATTCTTTGCATACAGTTTAAAACTAAACGCTCACATGTTAGGATAGATTGAGAAGAACCTTTTACTTTAAATGCTATATCTCCAAATTTTACACGATCTCCATCTCTTTTATAAGTTTCTATCTTTAATGAAGGATCAAAAGTTGCAAAAATAATTTTAGCCAATTCTATTCCAGCAATAATACCATCATCTTTTACTTTTAATTCTGCCTCTTGTACAGAATCGTAAGGAACGCAAGCCAATGTAGAATGATCTCCATCACCAACATCTTCTAAGAATGCTTGTCGTATAAAAAGTTGTAATTTTTCGTTCGTTATGTATGGATATTCTTTCATTATCTGTAAGTTAATTTTGCGAATTTAGATTGATTAAATTCCTTTTTAGTTTTGTATTCATAATATTCTGCCCAAGTTCCGTTTTCTTCTCTAACAACCGTTATTAAGACACCTGAATTTGGATCATTTTCGAAAAAATTCTTGATTTGTAATCTGTATTCTTTTCCATCGACATCTCCTTTTGTAATGTCAATTAATCCAGTTTTAAAAGCATTTTCAAAAGCAGTTGCATAAGGTTCAAAGCTTGCCATTTCGAATAAATTAGAAAATTTACCTAAATAATATTCTCTGTCATTCTTTTTACCATATGTTTTAAAATTAAAATTTTTGTCAATTCTAATTTCAATCATATCATCATCTGTTTTTAATGTAAATAAAACACGATCAAAAGAAGGGAAAGTATCAAAATTACTATCCAAATCTGTTGCTTCATAACGCAAAGGAAGCTTCATACTTGTTTTTATAGCTTCGTTTTTATCATTTGTAGCAGGCTGAATTTTAACATTTGCACGATCCATTTTATTTTGAAGAAGAATAACACTTGATAGTGCAACACTATTAAAAATAGGATTTTCTCCATCAGCGGAAAGATCTGCAAATTTCCCATCTTTATCGATGGTAAAAGTTAGTTTAGATTGAGCTTCTTCAATTTGTAAATAATCTGCAATATTTGAGAAAAAAGCAATTTGACTTTGTACATCTCTATTTAAGTTTTCATTCAAGCATTTTATTAATGCTGGATTATCTTTTAAAGTTTCGCAACCAAAATATACCGGCATTTTTTTAGCTACCGCAAGCGGTGATTTATTTTCACCTGATTGCTGTTGAGCAGATAAAAATATTGAACACAGAAATATAAAAAGTGAAAATAATTGCTTCATTTTAGTGTAAATTTTTATTGTAAAAGGTTCCCCTATTTTCTTTTTGATTGATACTATCATTAATGATTAATTGAGCAACATCAACCAAATTTCTTAGTTCAAGTAATTTAGGCGAAATAATTGAAAAATTATAAATTTCTTTTACCATTTTTTCTATCTCATTAATGCGTTGTTGAGCAATTTGTAAACGATTATTACTACGAACAATCCCTACCAATTCACTCATCATTGCTTGTAATTGCTTTCTTAAATAAGAAATAAGAACCAATTCTTCTTGCACTTTCATTCCTTCAGAATTCCATTCAGGGAAATTGAAATCATAAATAGAAAATATATTTTTCTCTAATTTATCTACCGTATTTAATGCTGCACGATGCCCAAATACCATTGCCTCTAACAATGAATTTGATGCTAAACGATTTGCGCCATGCAAACCAGTATTAGAACATTCGCCCACAGCAAAAAGATTATCAATAGAAGTTTTTCCATCTAAATCAACATCAATTCCTCCGCATAAATAATGAGATGCAGGTACTACAGGAACTAATTCTGTGAACATATCGTAACCTTCTGTTTTACACTTATCGTAAATATTAGGAAAATGTGTCAAGAATTTTTCTTTGTCTAAATGACGACAATCAATATAAACATAATCATCACCGCGTAATTTCATTTCATTATCAATTGCTCTTGCTACAATATCACGAGAAGCTAATTCTTCTCTTTCATCGTATTTATGCATAAATAACTCACCGTCTTTGGTACGTAATTTTGCGCCAAATCCACGAACAGCTTCAGATATCAAAAATAATTGACCATCAAATTCGCTGTAAAATGCTGTCGGATGAAATTGAATAAATTGCATTCCAGTAACACTTGCTTTTGCTCTTCTCGCTAAACCAATTCCATCTCCAGTTGCAATAATTGGGTTAGTTGTATTTTTATAAACATGTCCAACGCCACCAGTTGCTAATAGTGTAACTTTAGCTAAATAACGTTCTACTTTCTCCGATTTTAAATCGAGAATATAAGCGCCATAAGCAGTTGTTTTATCTAGATTATCATTACCTAGATGATGCTCAGTTATTAAATCAACAACGAAATGATGTGTTAATATTTCGATATTTGGATAAGTTTTGATTGCTTCTAACATTGCGCGCTCTATTTCCCATCCTGTAATATCTTTATGATGTACAATACGATTTTCTGTATGTCCACCTTCGCGTCCTAAATCGTAAATACCGTCTTGGTTTTTGTCGAAACGAACTCCCCAATTAATAATTTCATTAATACGTTCTGGGGCTTCTTTTACAACAACCTCAACAGCTTCTCTTTTGCATAAACCATCGCCAGCTCTTAATGTATCTTCGATATGTTTTTCGAAACTATCATTTTCAAAATCGCTAACAACAGCAACACCACCTTGTGCATATTTGGTATTTGTTTCGTCTTCGTTTGCTTTAGTTACAATTGTAATTTTAGCATTAGGATAACGAATTGCAATTTTTAATGCGTAAGAAAGTCCAGCAATTCCAGAACCTATAACTAAAACATCTTGTATTGCCATTATTTAATTTTTTCAGATAATTCTAACATACGGTTAATTGATGCTAAAGCTTTAACTCGAAGTTCTTCGTCCATTGTAATTTCTGGTAATTCGTATTTCATACATAAATATAACTTCTCTAGAGTAGATAATTTCATGTAAAAACATTCAGAACAATTACATGATTCATCTTGTACTAAAGCAGGAATTAATTTTTTATTTGGCGCTAATTTTGCCATTTCATGTAGAATACCTTCCTCTGTTGCAACAATAAACTCTTCTGCTTCATCTTCTACAACATAATCCAATAAACGAGAAGTTGAACCTATAAAGTGAGCAAATTTTAATAAATCTTCTTGTGCTTCTGGATGAGCAATTAATTTTGCTTTCGGATTCTCAGTCATTTGTTGTGCAATTCTTTCTAATGAGAAAGCCTCATGTACAATACAAGCACCGTCCCACAAAATCATATTACGATTACACACTTGGTTAAGATATCTTCCTAAATTACGATCTGGAGCAAAAATAATTTCTTGTTCTTGTGGTAAAGAATTAATAATAACTTCTGCATTAGATGAAGTAACAATAATATCTGATTCTGCTTTAACGCCAGCATCACAATTAATGTAACTTACTACAATAGCATTGGGATGTTGTTCTCTTAAACCTCTTAACCCTTCTGCAGAACATGAGTCTGCTAAAGAGCAACCTGCTTTTGTATCTGGAAGAACAACTTTTTTAGTTGGATTAAGAATTTTTGCAGCTTCTGCCATAAAGTGTACACCACAAAATACAATCATATCCGCATCTGTTTGAGCAGCTGCACGAGCTAATTGTAATGAGTCTCCTAAATAATCTGCTAAATCCTGAATTTCTCTAGATTGATAATAATGAGCTAAAATAACGGCATTCTTTTCTTCTTTTAGCTTTTTAATTTCAGTAATTAAATCGATTCCTTGTGGAATTTCTACGTCCAAATAGCCTTTATAGTCTAACTTTTCTATTGCTTGTTCTATTGTCTTCATTTTGTTTCTTTGTGTGTGTTAGTTAATACCTAATTGCTTTTTTACCTCTTTAGATAAGGCATCTTTGTGTATTGTAAAAGCAATAGATTTCATTCTGAAATATGGTTTAGACATAAAAATATGTCCGTTGTTCCCCACATTATCTGTTCCCCAAGAATTTTTTACATCATAGTATTGATTTCCCAATTGATCTTTCAAAATTCCTGTAATATGCATTAAGTGATCATCTTCTGTAGAGTAATCCTCAAAAGCAGCTTGACGCTCGTCTGCTGAAACCCATTTTTCTGGTAAAATTTGAACAAAGTAATCAGATTCTTTTCCTTCTGCTGGCCAAATTGCCATTCCATATTTTCTAGAAAAAGTTTTTTCAGAAACATCTGTATCAAATGCAGCTGTAAATCCTTTAAATAAAGCTTCATCTAAAACTTTCATATACTCATCTAAAGGTAAGTTATAATAATTTCCGTTAGAAAAGTTATCTGGTACTTGTAATACAAACTGTGAATAGTATGGTGCTTGTTTAAACGATGTAATTGTTACGTAATCTTCTGGATTAATTTTAAGTGCTTTTGCAAACTCTTGTGGCGTATATTCTTTTCCTTCGTATTTGAATTTTGTTGAAGGAGTTCCTAATTTTTTATTTAATTTTTGATCGAAATTAGTTTTCCAATCTTTCGTTAAATATTGTTTAGGATTTTTTATGATAGAATCTAATCCAACTTTTAAATCTTTGACGAACAATTCATGGTCATGTTTTGTCTCTATTCCTGTAATACCCGTGTATACTTCATTTGGAACAACTCCATTAAGACGAACTGAGTTTAATACATCATGAGATAATCCTCCTTGGCTAAATTGTGCTTTTCCTTGACGATAAACATAATTGTAGGCCTTAACGGGATAAGTATAACGAACATTAAACATTTCAGATAAATCTACATTTTTACCTGTTAAACGTAGTACTTCTGATTCTAGAAAAGAAGTTGTTGAAAAAGACCAACATGTTCCAGTTTTTCCTTGGCTAATGATTGGTAAAGCAGAATTGTTAACCAATTCTTTAAATTTAAAAGGTGTTTCCTGTGCAGAAACAAAAGCACTAGCTAATGCTAATACCGTTAAAATATATTTTTTCATTGATGATAAAACTAAAGATCCCCCAAAAATAAAGTTTATTTATGAAGTTTTGATTGAAAATGTCGCATAATTGATTGAGATAATTTATAAATATCCATAGAATGAATTATTTGTGTCTCAATACTGTATGAATATTGAATTTTTATTCAATCAGAAAAAATCTTTTTCTAAAATGTATTATATCACTTAAAAACCCATTAACTTTGCTCAAACATTACACAAATGCAACCAAGAGAAGATTTTTTATTGAAAGCCTACGAGCTTGGAATTATAAAATTTGGAAATTTTACTTTAAAAAGTGGTATAGAATCTCCTTTCTATGTCGATTTAAGACCATTAGCGTCTAGTCCACAATTACTAAAAACTTTAGCAAACAATTTATTAGATTTAGTAGAAGATATTAACTACGACTTAATTTGTGGTGTGCCTTATGCGGCTTTGCCAATGGCTACTACAATGAGCTTAACATCTAATATTCCATTAATCATCAAAAGAAAAGAAAATAAAGGTTACGGTACAAAACGTATGGTAGAAGGTGTTTTCTCTGAAGGACAATCTTGTCTTTTAGTAGAAGATGTAATTACTTCTGGACAGTCTTTATTAGAAACGATTGATCAAGTTGAGCGAGAGGGATTAAAAGTTAAAGATCTTGTTGTTGTTTTAGATAGAGAACAAGGAGGGTCAGATAAATTAAAAGAACAAGGTTACAATGTAAAAACATTGTTTACAATTAACGAAGTAATTGACATTTTACACCGTTACCACCGTTTAAATGATAGTGAAGCAAAGAAAATTAAAGATTTCTTAGCTTTACCACCAGAAGCTGCTCCTGCAAAACAACGTATTGCTTTAGAGAATAAAAAGATTGTTCATCCTGTAGGAAAACGTTTAGTTGAATTAGCATTAAAAAAACAATCTAATTTAATTGCGTCTGCGGATTTAATTACTTCTGCAGAAATTACTGCATTTGCAGAAAAAGTAGGAGATCATATTGTAGCATTAAAATTACACTCAGATATTATTCAAGATTTTTCTGATAATTTAATTACAGATTTAAGAAAAATTGCTCGCGAAAAAGAATTTTTATTATTCGAAGATCGTAAGTTTGGTGATATCGGAAATACACAAGAATTACAATTTAAAAAATCGATTTATAAAATCTCTGATTGGGCAGATTTAGTAACTGTTCATCCAATAGGAGGTTTAGAATCTTTAAAAGTATTTGATAATACTGGAGTAATAACAATTGTAGAAATGTCTTCTAAGGGTACATTAACAGATGATTACTACTTTACAAAAGCAATTAATGTATCAGAACAATCTGGTAATGTTTTAGGAGCGGTAGCACAACGTCAAATTCCAGATAATTTATTATTATTTACACCTGGAGTTAGTATTTCTTCTACAGGAGATAGTAAAGGACAACAGTATAATACGCCAGAATTAGTATTTAAAAATTACCATACAGATTTTATGATTGTTGGTCGTGGAATTTATAAAGCTGCTGATGTTAAGACTGCGGCAAAAGAATATCAAACATTAGGTTGGGTTTCTTACTTACAAAGTTTAAATGATTAGAAAAATCAAATAAAACATATATTAAAATAGTCTGTTTAAGTAATTTAAACAGACTATTTTTTTTTATAATTATATATTGTATTATTTAATCACAAATTTATGAGAAATAGTTTTTCCATTACCAATTTCAAAAATAGCAATGTAGAAACCATTGTTTAGGTTGGTTAAATCTACAGTTCCATTAGATAATTTTTTACTTTCATTTTTTATACGTTTTCCAGTGGCATCAACAATATAAAACGAGATAGATTGATTGGTGTTAAACTTATAATGCAAAACTTTATTCGAAACAAAGATAGTATTAGATGAATTTTTAATTTCTTCTGTAGCTAGAATATTAGATTGCTTTGCAGCTTCTACAACATATTCAATTCCTAGTTTTGTAAATTTAGCAGCATGAGTAGCTGTATTGCCTGAGTTTTTATAGGTATCTTCTTCGGTATGGATATATGGATTTTCATCTTCAATTTTACTTTCAGATGGATAAGCTACATTGTAGCCATTATCAAACCAGCTAGCATGATCAGAACACGCATATCCACATTCAGATGTACCATAAGTAAATTGATGCAATCCAGATGTGTTATAAGTATCCATTAATTGCATTAAAAAATTATTAAGTTCTTTATTTGTATAATAATCAGTATATATAAAAACATCATCTTCAGAACCTTTATAATTTGTCATATCAAATTGTACATAACCAATTACATTTTTGTTGTCATTTCGATATTTTTCAGCAATTTCTTTAGAACCTCTTAAGCCAACTTCTTCTGCTGCATAAGCCATAATTTCTACAGTACGCTGAGGTTTATAATTATTTTTAAGTAAAACACGTAAAACTTCCGTTATCGTTGCAATTCCAGATGCGTTATCATCTGCTCCAGGAGCATTGGATTGACTATCTAAATCCCATTCATCAATAGAGTCTATATGTCCTCCAATAATTACATATTCATCTGTATATTCATTTCCATTAATTGTTAAAATTAAAGATTTCATTGGAGTTGATATATGGTCTACAACTTTTACAGAAATATCACTTCTATTGTATAGAGTAATTAAGTTTTCCCAAACTTCTTTCATTTTAAAAACAGCATCATTGGCCTCTTGTCTTGTATGAAATCGTGTTTTAAAATTTTCTAATAAAAGTATATTTTTTTCTATTTCATTTTCATCAACATCATTAAGAATAGTATTTATAAAAGCATTTTCAGAAATTGTATAATTGTAAGCTGTTGCTTTTTTTGAAACTCTTTCCGAGTGTAATGAATTTATAGCTTCTTCTTTTGATGATTGATAAATATAGCCATGTCCATGTCCCAATTTATCATGTAATTTTTCTGCAAGAATAGGATGAAAATTAATGACAGATAAATTATTTTTTGATGAGAGAATTTGAATAGAATCTGGTACTTCATTCTTCAGAAGTTGGGCATTTTCAGTTTGCATTTTAGCATAAATAAATCCATCTTTTTCTTGCCCATAAGTAAAAGCTAAAGAAAGAGAAAGGAAGCTAGTTAATAGGAGTTGGTGTTTCATTTTTTTTTATTTTTTTCAAAAGTAAAGTATAATGAAATTTTAAATATTAATAAATCATTATGTTATTTAAAATTTTTATGATAATTTAGTTAAATATTTTATGATTGTTGGTCGTGGAATTTATAAAGCCGCTGATGTTAAGACTGCGGCAAAAGAATATCAAACGTTAGGTTGGGTTTCTTACTTACAAAGTTTAAATGATTAGAAAAATCAAATAAAACATATACTAAAATAGTCTGTTTAATAATTTAAACAGACTATTTTTTTTTATAATTATATCTTGTATTATTTAATCACAAATTTATGAGAAATAGTTTTTCCATCACCAATTTCAAAAATAGCAATGTAGAAACCATTGTTTAGGTTGGTTAAATCTACAGTTCCATTAGATAATTTTTTACTTTCATTTTTTATACGTTTTCCAGTGGCATCAACAATATAAAACGAGATAGATTGATTGGTGTTAAACTTATAATGCAAAACTTTATTCGAAACAAAGATAGTATTAGATGAATTTTTAATTTCTTCTGTAGCTAGAATATTAGATTGCTTTGCAGCTTCAACAACATATTCAATTCCTAGTTTTGTAAATTTAGCAGCATGTGTAGATGAATTACCTAAGTTAGCATAGGTGTCATTTACTGTATGTATGCTAGAATTATGCTCTCCAAATTTGGCTTCAAATGGAAGCGCAGCAGGATAACCAAAATCTGCCCAACTAGCATGATCAGAACACGCATACCCACATTCAGATGTACCATAAGTAAATTGATGCAAACCAGATGTGTTATAAGTATCCATTAATTGCATTAAAAAATTATTAAGTTCTTTATTTGTATAATCATCAGTATATATAAAAATATCTTCTGTTGAGCCTTTGTAATTTGTCATATCAAATTGTACATAACCAATTACATTTTTGGTGTCATTTCGATATTTTTCAGCAATTTCTTTAGAACCTCTTAAACCAACTTCTTCTGCGGCATAAGCCATAATTTCTACTGTACGTTGAGGTTTAAAATTATTTTTAAGTAAAACACGTAAAACTTCTGTTATCGTTGCAATTCCAGATGCGTTATCATCTGCGCCAGGAGCATAAGATTGACTATTTAAATCCCATCCAACAATAGAATCTATATGTCCACCAATAATTACATATTCATCTTTATGTTCAGTTCCATTAATTGTTAAAATTAGAGATTTCATTGGAGTTGATATATGATCTACAACTTTTACAGAAATATCACTTCTATTGTATAGAGTAATTAAGTTTTCCCAAACTTCTTTCATTTTAAAAACAGCATCATTGGCCTCTTGTCTTGTATGAAATCGTGTTTTAAAATTTTCTAATAAAAGTATATTTTTTTCTATTTCATTTTCATCAACATCATTAAGAATAGTATTAATAAAAGCATTTTCAGAAATTGTATAATTGTAAGCTGTTGCTTTTTTTGAAACTCTTTCCGAGTGTAATGAATTTATAGCTTCTTCTTTTGATGATTGATAAATATAGCCATGTCCATGTCCCAATTTATCATGTAATTTTTCTGCTAGAATAGGATGAAAATTAATGACAGATAAATTATTTTTTGATGAGAGAATTTGAATAGAATCTGGAGCTTTACTCTTAAGAAATAGAGCATTTTCAGTTTGCATTTTAGCATAAATAAGTCCATCTTTTTCTTGTGCATAGGTAGTTAAAGAAAAAATAAGAAAACTAGATAATAGAAGTTGATTTTTCATAAAATGTATTTTTAATATTTATCTAAATGTATCATTTTTTTAATGATAATGATTAATAAATCAATATATATAATAAGGAAAATATCAGCGATATTTTTTTTAATTAATTATGTATTAGTTACTTATTATTGGTTTGTTTTTTTAGATTTGTATCAACCTAAAAACCTAATTATGAAAAAGATTTATTATTTGTGTGCATTACTATTTGCTGCAAACGGTGCTTACGCCCAAGAAAATGCTTTAGAATGTGGTACGGATTATTTAATGGAAGAATATTTCAATAAAAATCCAGAAGCTAAAAAGCAACATGATAGTTTTAATTTAGAATTATCTAGACTTGCAAAAAGTGGGGAACTTTCAAGAAATGTAAATTCAAGAATTCAACAAGGACAAGTTTATGAAATTCCTATTGTTGTGCATGTTTTAAGTAAAGGAGATGCTTTAGGAACTGAAAATAACCTCAATGATCAACAGATAATTGATTGGATTGACTATACCAATAAAATATTTGATGGGACAGGAGATAGAATGCTAAATGAGACGAATGGTGGAGCTGTTATTCCTGTAAAATTAGTATTAGTGAAAATAGATCCAAAAGGAAAACCAACAAATGGAATTAATCGAATTGATTTATCTGGTAATGAAAACTATGTTCAATATGGTATAAATTCTAATTCTAATTTTAATGGTTTACATGATGTAGAAGTTGTAAAAGAGTATGGATGGGAATCGACAAAATATTATAACATTTATGTAGCTTATAAATCTGCTGTGGGAGCAGAAGCAACTAATGGATATGCTTTTTTTCCTGGAGGAAGTCAAAGTAATGATAGAACAGTTATGAGTGGTTCTGCTTCTTTAGTAGGACAACAAACTTTAGCGCATGAGTTTGGACATGCATTGGGAGTATTTCATCCTCACCAAGGATATGTAGCAGGTGAAGGAAAATATGCAAGAGATGGAAATGGTCAATATATTAGAGATGAGAATGGTGATTATGTAATCAATGTAACTAAACCAGCAGTTTGCCCAGTAAATAATGATTGTACAATTGATGGTGATGGCGTATGTGATACAGAACCAATACTTTCTCTTTATGATACATCTGTTAATATATTCAGATGCTTAACAGGAAGAATTAATCAATGTACTGGTTCTCCATATGTAGGAGCAGAACAAAATGTAATGTCTTATACATATTGTTTTAGAAATAGGTTTACACCTGGACAAATGGATAGAGCGATGGCTCAATTATTAAGATATAGAGAAAATTTATATACTTCACCAGTGTTAGACAATCAAGCAAAAGATAATAATGTATCACTTATTTCACCTAGCTGTAGCCCAACAGCTAATGAAAGGATGGGTAATTTTATTATAGGGACAGTGAATGTTAATTTTAATGAAATTAATAATTGGACGAATCCTTATAATACGCTTGAAAATAATTTTTATAAAGATTTTACAAAAGGTTATGTTTTAGCAAAAACAACAACAACTATTCCGAATAATACTTCAACAAAATTAAACATTAAAACTTCTGATACAGGATATTTGTTGGCAACAAAGGTATATATTGATTATAACAATGATGGTGTTTTTTCAGAAATTGATGAGTTGGTTTTATCAAAAAATGGTATTTCACGAGATAATAGTGTGACTTCAGTAGATGTTACACCTCCTAGCAATGCAGTGTTTAATACACCATTACGAATGAGAGTTATTTCTGATTTAAGTAATGTAAATATTACACCATGTGGTAATCCTAGATTTGGAGATGTAGAAGATTATGCTGTAACAATTAAAGATGAAACACTTTCAACAGATGATTTAAAACGAAAGAAAGTAGAAATAGTAACTAATAATTCTACTCTTTTAGTTAATGCGAATGATCTTATATCTAATATTACGATTACAGATATTACAGGTAGACTAATTTATAAAGGGGATAATATCAACAAAAATAATTTTTATAAAGATTTAAATACTAAAAACCAAATTTATATAGTGGTTGTATCACTTAAAAATGGAACAAAACATTCTCAGAAGGTAATGTTATAGAGAAATGTAAATGTTAATAATGAAAACCGCTCCAATCTGGAGCGGTTTTTTTTAATATTTTAATTGAAACTTGATGTAAGTAATTTTCTTACCTTCTTCTAAAAACTTAGATTCGTAGTAAGTTTGTACATCTGTTACAATTGCAGGAATGTCAGAATGATCTGGGTGATAAACATCGTGCGTAGAACGAATTACTTCGTGTCCTTCTATATGAATAACACCATGTGTATAGCCATGTAAAAACTCAGAATCTGTTTTTAAATTAACAGTTCCATCATCTTTTAATATTTTGCTGTATCGTCTTAAGAATTCAGGGTCAGTTAAACGATGCTTTGTTCTTCTGTATTTTATTTGTGGATCTGGGAAAGTGATCCAAATTTCGCTTACTTCATTTTCAGCAAAAAGATGATCTATAATTTCTATTTGTGTTCTTAGAAACCCAGCATTTGTAATCCCTTCTTCTAAACAAGTTTTTGCTCCACGCCAAAATCTTGATCCTTTAATATCGACACCAATAAAATTACGATCTTTATCTCTGCGTGCCATAGCCACAGTGTATTCACCTTTACCACAACCTAGTTCTAAAACAATTGGATTATCATTCTTAAAAAAATCTTTATTCCAATTTCCTTTTAATATAAAATTATTTGTTGCTTCTTCTCTTGTTGGCTGAACTACATTTTCAAAAGTTTTGTTTTCGTTAAATCTTCTGATTTTATCTTTTCCCATTTCGGATTTTCTTTTGCGCGAAATTACGAATTAAGATTTTAATTCATCTAAGAGCCTGTTTAAAATTCATCTAATTATTTGTTTATGGCTCTTTTTGGCTATAAAATCATTAAATTTTTTATAAAAATTTCTAGCTATCCTTACAAAATTTGTTTATTTATCTCTCAAAAATAAACTATAAACAATTTTATACTATAAAATTTAAATAGACTCTAAAAAACTGTTTCAAAAACACATATATGTCAGCAAATAGTAATAATGTGAAAAGGTTTGTTATTTTTGTAACGAAAAACTAAAATTATTAAAATGGATTTTATCAAACAATTTCATGGTGGTTGGGCTTATCTTTTAATTTTAATCGGTGTTATTTTTGTAGTTTCTACATTAATTTATGCATTGTCTAAAAAAAGAACAGATAACACAATTAAAAAAATTGGATTATTTACAACAATTATATTTCATGTACAGTTGTTAGTAGGATTAGTTTATTATATTATGAAGTTTTCTGCAATGGAACCTTCAAATATTATGTCTGATTCTGGATTAAGATTAACATTTGTAGAGCATCCAATGATGATGATTGCAGGTGTTGTTTTTATGACAATTGCAAATGCGAAACTTAAACGTTCTACAATTGTTCCGATGTCTGTATTTGTATTCGGATTAATTGGTTTAATTTGTATTTTAAGCAGAATACCATATTATATTTGGCCTGCATAATTATAAAATAATAATTAAAAATAGAGTATTAATAAAATAATTAGTACTCTATTTTTATGAATAACTTTTTTAAATTTTAATAATATTTGGCACTTCATTTGAGTTGAATATTTAAAAGAAACAAGATGAACTATTTTAAACATTTATTCTCTCTACTTTTCATATTCGTAGCATTCAATCTTTTTGGACAAGATTTTCATACTGCAAACATAAAAGTTGACTACGAACAAGAAACGGGAACATTAAATATCTCTGCACGTACCTTTACGCCACATTTAGAGAAAGCAGTAGGTTCTGATGTAGGAAATAAATCTGGTTTCGAAAATAAATTGAAAGCTTATGTTAACGATAATGTTGATGTTAAAATTAACGGGAAATCTTTAGGAACTTCTTATTATGGTTACCAAGTAAATGACAAGTCTACGAGAATATTCTTTAAATATGAAAATATTTCAGATATCAATTCAATAGAAGTAAAAGCTAGTTTATTAACAGATATCTTTACAGATCAGCAAAATATTGTGACGTTCGATATCAAGAATAAAAAGAATACAATTGTTTTAACAAATAAAAATACAGTTGCAAAAATGAGTTTATAAAAACTCATTTTTGTTTTTTTGTTAATCAAATATAGATTCGTAAACCTTTTTCCAGTTAGACCAATTTTCTGTTAAATTAGACTGGTGGAATAATGTAATAAAAGTTCCATTTACTTTTTTTACTTCATGTTTTAATCTACTAACTTCCTTTATGGCTTCCATTGGAGATAATTGCAAATAATTTTTCAAGGAAACGTCCATTGCTACAAACGGATATATTGTTAACAATGTTTGTTGATTAGTAGATAAATCAAACCATTTAAAAGGCGTACAAGTTCCCGCTCTAAAACCAATTCTATTCGCAAAACCCATTGTATAATCTTCCTCAATTCCATTTATTAACAATTGTTGATAAGTCTGTGGAAAATGAAGTTTAATAAAATGCTGGCGCGATTTCTTTATCTCAACTTCAGAAATCATTTCTAAACGATTAATTTCAGTCGTTAATAAATCTAAATTCTCATTAGAATTATAAGAAGGATGAATTCCTATTGTCGCCCATTTAGAAAGTGTAGCAATTAATTTTTGTTGTTGCTTATTTTTCCAACTGTGGTTTTTATCGAATGTAGAATAATCACCCAATAACCAAAAGAAAATGGTTTTAATTTGTTTTCTTTTAGCTAATTCCTCTAAATATTCAAAAGTATCGTAAGGATCCTTTTCCTTTCCTAATAATACATTTACTTGCTGTTTAAAAGCCTTTAAATCTCCTTTTATAAGTTTTTTAATAAGAGACCCTATTTTTATTTTTGGAGAATGATAAAGGTATTTCCAAGCATAATCTACATCGTGTGTATTAATTTGTTCAAAATGTCTTTCTTTAAAAATAATATCGGGATATTTTGCTTTTATTTTTTGTTGAATTGCTAAACAAATTAGATCAACAATCGGAGAAGAATAATCTAAGGAAGAACCTAAGAAACGGTTATGTTTATCAAATAGATGAGGTTTTTCTATGTATTCTTCGTAACGAGAAAGCCAGAAAAAACATTTTCCAAACTCGTTTAAATCATCATAATTAATAACTTCTTTAATATCATTTTCAAGTAATATATCATCAATATTAAAATTTATTTCGTCATCAAAAACGAGATGAGATAAATTTATTTTTGCTGATTTACATTCAATAAATTCATTTCTATCCGTAATAATTTTATACGCAATACCAAAAAAATCTTTAAAAATAAAATCGATTATATAATCTATTCTATTTGTTCTTTTTTCGATAAATATGACGATATAGTTGCTCAAAACGATTGTTCAATAAAAGTTTAAAGATAATTAAATTAATCCTTGGTCAGAAAATGAAAAGTAATTCTTTTGCGAAACAATAACATGATCCATCAACTGAATATCCAATAAACTGGCAGCTTCTTTTATTTTTTTAGTTATAGATTTATCGGCAGGGCTTGGAATTAAATTTCCAGAAGGATGATTGTGAGACAATATAATTGCAGTAGTTGTTAGCTCTAGAGCTCTTTTAAAAATTACACGAATATCAACAGATGTTTTTGTAATTCCGCCTCTAGAAATCTGTTCAGTTTTTATAATTCTATTCCCTTGGTTAAGGAACATTACCCAAAATTCTTCATTTGGCAAATCGCCAATTTGTTGCTGAAAAATAATAGCAGCATCTTTACTAGAAGAAATCCTTTTACGCTCTAAAATCTCTTGAGAATTTCGTCGTCTACCAATTTCCAAAGCAGTAATAATAGAAATAGCTTTTGCTTCTCCAACTCCTTTAAATTTACATAAATCCTCAATAGAATATTTTGCTAATTCGTTCCAATTATTATTAGCAGATTGTAAAATTCTTTTCGCTAATTCCACTGCAGATTCTGTTCTATTACCGCTTCCCATAATAATAGCGATTAATTCAGCATCAGAAAGAGAGGAGCGTCCTTTGCTAGCTAATTTTTCACGAGGACGATCATCCTCATTCCAATTTTTTATAGAATTTTTTATTTCATGATACATCACGAGGTAGTTTTTGGTTGAGAATTTTAAATATACCAAAAAGCTCGAACATACGATGTCCGAGCTTTTTTATATTTTATTTAAATCTTACAATTTATTTGGGCAATCCCTACGGGTCAGGCTTTTCATTTCAATCTTTTATTAGCAACTTCGATACCTCAGTTTCTAAAAAAGGATTTCCATTGCAATCCTTATTGCGACCATTGTAAAAACTTACTTATTTACTTTTGCCCAAGTATCTTTTAAAGTAACTGTTCTGTTAAAAACTAATTTTTCGGCAGAAGAATCTCTATCTAAAGCAAAATATCCAATACGTTGAAATTGGAATTGATCTTCTGGTTTAGCTTCTTTTAAAGAAGGTTCTCCAAATCCTTGTTTAATTTCTAAAGAATCGTTGTTTACAAACTGTAAAAAATCAACATCTTTTTCAGCATCTGGTGCCTCAACAGTAAATAAACGATCGTATTGGCGTACTTCTATTGGTGTATTTTCTGTTGCAGAAACCCAATGTAAAGTTCCTTTTACTTTACGTTTAGAAGCCTCTGTTCCACTTCCAGATTTTGTTTCAGCATCATAAGTTGCAAAAATAGTTGTAATGTTTCCATCAGCATCTTTTTCAACTCTTTCTGCTTTTATAAAATAAGCACCTTTTAAACGAACTTCATTTCCTAAAGAAAGGCGGAAGAATTTTTTAGGAGCTTCTTCCATAAAATCTTCACGTTCTATATAAATCTCTCTTGTAAAAGGAACAATTCTAGAACCAGCATTTTCGTCCTCAGGATTATTTTCAATTTCCAAATTTTCTACTTGTCCTTCTGGATAGTTTTCTATCACAACTTTTACAGGATCAATAACAGCAAAAACACGAGGAGCAATTTTATTTAAATGATCACGAACCGAAAATTCTAATAAAGAAATATCCAATACATTATCACGTTTAGCAACACCAGCAGTATTCCAAAAGTTTTTAATAGATTCTGCAGTATATCCACGACGACGTAAACCAGAAATTGTAGGCATACGAGGATCGTCCCATCCTGTTACGATACCTTCTTGTACCAATTTCATTAATTTACGTTTACTCGTAATCATGTACGAAACATTTCCACGAGCAAACTCACGTTGTTTTGGTTTCTGAACTTGATTTTCTAATTCAACATTATTCACATACCACTCATATAAATCGCGGTGATTTTTAAATTCTAAAGAACATAATGAGTGAGAAATTCCCTCTATATAATCAGACTCTCCATGTGTCCAATCGTACATAGGATACATTTTCCATGTATCACCAGTTCTATGATGTGGACGTTTCAAGATACGATACATAACAGGGTCGCGCATGTTCATATTAGGAGAAGTCATGTCAATTTTAGCACGTAGAACGTGTGTACCTTCATCAAATTCTCCAGCTTTCATTTTTTCAAATAAAGCTAAACTTTCCTCAACAGGACGATTTCTATAAGGAGAATCGATACCTGGTTCAAAAGGAGTTTTACGTTGTTCGTTAATCAATTCAGAAGATTGATCGTCGATATATGCTTTTCCTTCTTTTATTAATTCTACAGCCCAATCGTAAAGCTGCTGGAAATAATCAGAAGCATAACGTTCTTCCGCCCATTCAAAACCTAACCATTTCACATCTTCGCGAATAGAATCTACGAATTCTTGCTCTTCTTTGTCAGGATTTGTGTCGTCAAAACGTAAGTTTACTGGAGCATTATAGCGCTGTCCTAAACCGAAGTTTAGACAAATTGCTTTTGCATGTCCAATGTGTAAATAACCATTTGGTTCGGGAGGAAAACGAAAACGTAAGTTTTCTTTTGGCATCCCGTTAGCTAAATCATCTTCAATGATTTGCTCAATAAAATTCAATGATTTTTTTTCTTCTTCCATCTTTTGTTACGATTGAGTTTGCAAAGGTACGAAATTGGGTACTAATATCGATTTAGTTTTCAAAAAATCATTATTTAGTTTTTCATACATCATGTAAAAAGTATCATGTAAAAAGTATCATGTAAAAAGTAGTGTTATATCTTATTTTCTTAAACTAAGATTATATAACTAAAACTAATTTCGAATCACGAATTTCTTACTTCCATTTAAAAAGATGTTATTTTTCAGTTGTTATTTATAAGATATTTTTTTAAATTGTAAGGAACTAATCTAACGTTATGAAAAATAAATGGCTTACTTACAGTTTAATAACTATACCGGTTTTACTTTTTGGGTATGTTTATATAAATTATTTTATTGATGATTACAGATGGGTATTTTTAGCTATTGCTGTTTTCTATTTTTATAAGAAGATGATAGATTTTTTTGTTGTCAAGTTTAAAACAGGAATACCAAATCAAGAATTATTCAAATTTTTTATTCCTTTTTATTTATCATTTAGAAAATGTTAAGTAATATGACTAGATTCTATGTTTTTCTTAATTTTTACCGAGTCAACCTTTTTATTTATATCATATTGTTATTATTAACAGTATTGATTTCAGGATTTGGTTTTGTTGATAATATTTTATTTTTTGTATTTATATCAGAATCATCTTCCTACTGTTATTATTACTATTACAGAAAAAGTGACTTTTATTTTTATCAAAATTTTAGATTTTCTAAATTTAAATTATTTGCGTTATCCGTAAGTACAACGTTCTTAATATCAGTACTAATTTTAAATTTATATTATAAATGTCTTTATTAGAAATTGATAGCATTCAGAAATCATATAATGGTAATAAAATATTAAGGTCAATAGTTTTGCATGTCAAAACAAGCGATATTGTTTCTATTATAGGAAGAAATGGTAGTGGAAAAACAACATTGTTTGATGTAATATTTGGATCAACTTCAGCGGAGCAAAAATTTGTTCGAATTGATGGTGAAGTAAAGAAAAATACATTCGAAATAAAACAAGGAATCTCATTTGCTACACAATTTAACCATTTTCCAAAAAACCTAAAAGTAAGTAAGCTTATCAACTTGTTTTTTACCGATGATTTCCAAAAAAAATTATTCTTGGATGACAATGTTATTGATGAAATTATAAAGAATAGAGTAAAAGATTTATCGTACGGAACGTTGCGCTATCTGCAAGTTAAATTATATCTTTTCTCAGATAGTAAATTTTGTATTTTAGATGAACCATTTGCTGGTTTATCACCAATATTAATTAATAAAATTTCTAATTTTATTGTAGAACAATCAAAGAATAAAGGAATTATTATTTCAGATCATCAGTTTGATTATGTAATGAACATTGCTACCAGAAATCATTACTTAAAAAACGGAGTTTTAATTGAAATTAAAGATAGGAATGATTTGATTAAAGTAGGGTATATTAAGAATTAAGAATTAAGAATTAAGAATTAAGAATTAAGAATTAAGTTGTGCCTTAAACACATTAACACATTAACACATTAACACATTAACACATTAACACTTATCCCAAATAAATTTCTAATAAACCATCAGGGATTTGAACTAACATTGCTTTTTCTTCGCGGTTAACTTCTAAAATCCATTCGTCTATCATTGGAATTAAAATCTCTTTTCCGTTTGCATCAACTTCAAAATAAGCTTGTGCAGCAGAATCATTTACAGATTTTATTGTTCCTACTTCTGTATTAGACTGATCGTAAATTGTGAATCCGATAATTTCGTGGTAATAAAAATCGGTTCCAGTTAATTGTGGTAAAGATTTTAAAGGAAGATATAATTCTCTGTTGATTAATCTATCTACAGCGTCATCTTCTACATCTTCAAACTTTACTAATAATTTATTGCCTTGATAAGGCTGTGCAGTTTCAAAAAAAAATGGAATCAGTGTACCATCTTGTTCGATGTACACTGCTTCCAAAGTATCGTATAATTCTGGTTCGTCTGTATCCAAATGAATGATTAAATTACCTTTGAAACCATGTCTCTTTGTAACTTTACCTAAATAGTAGCAATCATTTTTTGTCATTGGAACGTGTCTGAACTTTAAAATTATTCTTCTGTAGCAACTTCTTCAGTTGTACCTTCTGCTTCTTCAGCAGGAGTTTCTTCAGCTTGTGCAGCAGCTTCAACTTCTTGAGCAGCTTTTACACGAGCTTCGCTAACAGCTTTTTCAGCTTCTAATGCAGCAGCTTTATTAGCAGCAGCGTTTGAAGTTAAACCGTCTTTTTTAGCTTGAACTTTAGCATCTTTACCTTCTAACCAAGCAGCGAAACGCTTATCAGCCTCTTCTTGCGAAAATGCTCCTTTAGCAACACCTCCTAATAAGTGTTTCTTCATGTAAGCACCTTTGTAAGATAATAAAGCTTTAGCTGTGTTAGATGGTTCAGCACCTGTTTGTAACCATTTTACTGCTGCTTCAACGTTTAAAACAACTGTTGCAGGGTTAGTAATTGGGTTGTAAGTACCTAATTTTTCGATGAAACGACCATCACGTTTTGCTCTTGAGTCAGCAACTACGATGTGAAAGAATGGTTTTCCTTTACGACCGTGTCTTTGTAATCTAATTCTTGTAGCCATAATATAACTAATTTATTGTGGGAACTCGTCCCGTTTTACAAATTTGAGGTGCAAATATATGAATAATTTTGGATATTTTATATTTTAATAATCGTATAATTTGTTTTTCTAAATTTTTTTATGAAAGAGGATATGATTGGTTATTTATAAGAGAATTAAATAAGATAAATTTTTTATTAAAATAAAGGTAAATAAAATCTTGTTTAATTGTTTTAGATATCGATTTAATAAGTTGATTATGTATAATAAATCCGATAAAAATGGTTAAAACAATAATATAATTAAGTTATTAATGTATTGATATAAAATAACTTATGGTTAAAATTAAAGTATTCGTTATTCTTTTGTTGAATCCAAAATTAATATTTTAGTAATAATAATTTTAAAAATAATGATTATGAATAAAAAATTACTTTCTATTACATTTTTTACATTTCTACTTAACGTTTCTTATGCTCAGAATAAGCAAGAATTATTAGAAAAATTTAGATTACAAAAAGAAAAAAACGAAGCTCTCTTTAATAAAAAGCAAAATAAATCATTAAGAAAATTAATTGATAGAGATATAACAACTATAGTTGCAGCAACTGATCAATTTATTGTTTATAATAAATTAATTGATGATAGAGCTAATTCAGCTTCTAATATAGAAGCTTTGCAAAATGGTTTTATTAATGGTTTTTCTTTAAATGGAGAAAATATGGAGATTACAATTTTTGATGGAGGAAGAATATTATCTACTCATCAAGAATTTAGAGATTTAGATAATCCAGACCAAAACAGAATAACAGATCTAGAGAATGGAGCACAAGAATTAAATAGTCATGCAATTTTTGTGGCAGGTGTTATTGCTGGCGAAGGCTTTGTAGATGTTACATTAACGGATAGTCAGACAGGAGAACAGATACAAACACCACATATAGCAAAGGGTGTACTTCCCAAAACTAAAATTAGCAGTGCAGGTTATAATGATATAAATGGATTAAATGTTCATCAAAAAATATTGAGTTTTGGAAAACATATATCTAATCACTCTTATGCAGCAGAGTTAGGATGGAGTATTATTAGCGATCAAACACATGAAACAGGTCAAGGGTTATTATTCTCAACACCTGTAGCTTATTTATCATCACCAAACGAGACTTTATTTGGAGTATACCATGAAGCTGATTCTAATTTTGATTTAATTAGCTATCAATTTCCTACTTACACAATTGTAAAAGGTGCTGGAAATGAATATGGTTATGGTCCAGGTACTTATGCATCTTTTAATTATAACTTATATAAGGAAGATGGGATAAAATTTGAAGAAGGGGATTTAATACCTCATGATAATTGCCAAACTGGTGCATACTGTATTGGTTTAGGATCTTTAGCAAAAAATATTATTGTTGTTGGAGCAATAGATATTCCACAAACTGGAGATAATAAGGTGACTTCTTCATCAGAAATTATACATTCAAGTTATAGTAGTGCTGGACCAAGAAAAGATGGGGCAATAAAACCAGATTTAGTAGCTGTTGGTACGAGAGTAATAGGACCAACATTACCAAATAATACCTCATATATAATTGGCAGTGGAACTTCTTATTCATCTCCAAAGGTAACAGGAGTTGTAGGAGCCATAACGCAATTAAAAAGATTATTAACAGGTGATTCAACTTATTACTTCAATTCAGATGAAGTAAAAGCTTTTTTATTACATACAACACAAGAAGCAGGATTGTTTGACGGTCCAGATAATAAATTTGGTTGGGGATTATTAGATGCTAAAAAAGCTGCAGAAACTGTTTTAGCAGCACATAATAAAGAAATTGTGTTTGAACGAAATGAGAAAGTCTCTGGAATAAACTATGAGAAATTAATTACTGCTAATAATGATAAAGAACTAAAAGTGACCGTTACTTGGATAGATCCAGCAGCAAAAAATATTTTAGAAAAAATTGAAGATTTAGTACATGACACTTCTTCTAAATTGGTAAATGATTTGGATGTTAGAGTTTTTGATACCGAAACCAATGAGGAGCATTTACCTTGGAAATTAGACTTAGCTAATGTTACAGGAGCAGCTATAAAAGGAGATAACACAGTAGATAATATAGAGCAAATTCTAATTAAAAATCCTGTCGCGGGAAGAAAATATAAAGTAGTAGTTTCTAATAAAGGAGATTTAATAGATGATAATGATGCTTTATCTAATCAAAATTATACATTGTTAATTACTGGGATAACATTAGAGAATTTAAATACTGATGAGGTAAATGTAAAATCTATTACTTCTGTTTATCCAACAATAGCGAAAGACATTATTCATGTAAAAACAACAGAAAAAATTCAGAAAGTTGATGTAATAGATTTAACAGGAAAACTAGTTTTATCAACAAAAACGGATAGAGTAAATGTATCTTCTTTACCTGTAGGTGTTTATATTATAAACATTACAACAGATAAAGGCGTTACAACAAAGAAAATTGTTAAACAGTAAAATTATAATTCAATTTTTCTCATAAGCCCAATCTCTTAAAGAGATTGGGCTTATGTTTTTTATTAATAAACGTTTATTTTAGTGTAACAATAATTAAAATTAACGCTTTTTAACATGAAAAAAAATTTACTATCATTGGCAGTTATTGTATTGTCATATGGTTTTGCGACAGCACAAACAAAAGAAGAACTTAAAAAGGACTTTCATTCGGAAGTGAAAAAAAAGAATGAGTATGTACAAAGTCTTAATCAGAAAAGTAAGTCATCCTCTAACTTTCTAAATGAAAATATAGATGTAATATCAAATATCTCTGCAGATGAAATAGCAATATTAACATCAGCTGATATAAGAAGTAATTCAGCTTCTAATATTACAGAATTACAGTCTGGAGCAATAGCAGGAATTTCTATTAATGGAGAGAATATGTCTATTGCTATATTTGATGGAGGAACAGTTTTGGCAACTCATGGAGAGTTTAGAGATTTAGCTAACGCTGGAATGAGTAGAATTATAGATTTAGAAAATGGCGCACAACAAAATTCTTCTCACGCAACAAATGTTGCAGGATTTATAGCAGCAGAAGGGCGATATACATTTTTTACAATTCCTGGTGTAGCTAAGGGTGTATTACCAAAAGCAACAGTTAAGCATGCTGGTTATAGTGATACAGCTAATGGTGATAGATTTTCTAAAATAGTAGAATACGGAGAATATATCTCTAATCATTCTTATGGAGTTAATAATGGTTGGTCAAAAGAGACTGCAACAAGTGGTTCGTTAGGAGAAGGATTTTATTATCCAGTTAATACGACTCTTATGAATAATCCTAATCAAACATTATCTGGAGCTTATCAATCTAATGACCAGTCTATAGACAAGATTGTGTATGCTGACCCAAAATTTACTATTGTAAAATCTTCTGGTAATTATTACGGAACTGGACCTGGCCAAACAGATAATAAATACCGTTGGGCAGGAGGTGGATATGTTCCATTTGCTGAAGGAGAAATTGTACCCACTTCAAATTGTTATCTTGGAGCTTATTGTATTGGAAATGGTTCTTTGGCAAAAAATATTATTGTTGTTGGAGCAATAGATATACCTGCTACAGATGATAACAAAGTAGACTCTCCTTTTCAAATTATTAGATCAAGTTACAGTAGTGTTGGTCCACGTAAAGATGGAGCAATTAAACCAGATTTGGTTGCTGTAGGAACAAGTGTTATAGCACCAACAATTAGTTCAACAAATCCAGCGTCTATATCAACATCAACTAGAGGTAATGGTACATCTTACTCTGCACCAATTGTTACTGGAGCAGTAGGAGCTTTAACACAATTAAAAAGACAGTTGATTAATGATCCTGGCTATTACTTTTTTTCTGATGAAATAAAAGCTTTATTAATACATACAGCTATAGAGGCTGGAAATTTCGAAGGGCCAGATAATTGGTATGGTTGGGGATTATTGGATGCTAAAAAGAGTGCAGAATTAATTCTCGCATTACATAATGGAGAGAACTTTATGAATAGAAAAATGAAAATTTCAGGAATAGATGATGAAGAAATTTTTTCTTCTAATGGAGAAGAATTAAAAGTTACAATTTCTTGGATAGATCCTGCGGCAGATTTTATGTCATCAACATTAGGTCGTATGGATGATATATCTTCTAAGTTAGTAAATGATTTGGATGTTAGAGTTTTTGATACCGAAACCAATGAGGAGTATTTACCTTGGAAATTAGACTTAGCTAATGTTACAGGAGCAGCTGTAAAAGGAGATAATACAGTAGATAATGTAGAACAAATTCTAATAAAAAATACAGTTGCTGGTAGGAAATATAAAATTATTGTATCAAATAAAAGTGATTTGATTAATCACGAAGGTAAATCTTCAAATCAAGATTATACATTATTGGTTACGGGAGCAAAATTAGAAAGTTTAAATACTGATGAGGTAAATGTAAAATCTGTTACGGCTGTTTATCCAACATTAGCGAAAGATATTGTTAACATAAAAACGACAGAAAAAATTAAAAAAGTTGATGTAATAGATTTAACAGGAAAATTAATTTCTACAACAAAATCGGATAGAATAAATGTTTCTTCTTTACCTGTAGGTGTTTATATTATAAACATAACAACGGATAAAGGTATTACAACTAAAAAAATTGTTAAACAGTAAAGTTTTTAGTAAACATTAAATAAAACTTCAATAGCTTAGCTATTGAAGTTTTTTATATAATTACATGAATAAACAAGATATTTTAACAGCGACACAAGCTTATATTAGAAAAACCTTCTTAGAAGAAGGAACAGGACACGATTACTTTCATATAGAACGAGTTGTAATAAACGCGAGAAAGATTTTAGAAAAAGAGAATGCAGATCCATTTTTGGTAGAATTAGCAGCTTGGGTACACGATGTCGGAGATTATAAATTACATGATGGAGTTGATAAATCAAAAGAATTAATTACTCAATTTTTACAATCTTTAAATGTGGATGAAGAAACAATTGAGCGAGTAAATGAAATTGTTTCTCAAGTGTCTTTTAGTAAAGGAAATGTACCAACATCTATTGAAGCTGAAATTGTACAGGATGCTGATAGGTTAGATGCGATAGGTGCTGTTGGAATTGCACGTTGTTTTGCTTACGGGGGTAGTGTAGGAAATATTTTATATAATCCTGAAGATCAGTCGAAAAATGCTTCTAGTGTGCAACATTTTTATGATAAATTATTTACCTTAAAAGAGTTAATTAATACTAAAACAGCAAAAGATATTGCCGAAGAACGTCATGCTTACATGGAAAATTTTATACAACAATTTTATCGTGAAGTAAAAATGTAAATAATAAGTAAATGAATAAAACATTCTCCTTCTTTTTAATTTTAATACTGCTTTTTGGATGTACTTCTGTTCGTGAATATAATAAACATATTGACGAGGATATTGCTGTAAAAGATTTAAAGAAGGATGTTGATTTTGTTTACAAAAAATTAAAACGTTATCATGCTAAACTAGATTTATATCAATCGAAAAAGTCAATCGATTACAAGTTTGATAGTTTAAAGAATACAATAAATAAACCATTAACTCCAAATGAACTGTATTTAAAACTATTTCCAATTTTTAGAAGTTTAAAACATGGACATACAGATGTTTATCCTTTGTATAAAAAGTTAACTAAAAAGGAATTAAAGAAATATAAAGAATCTAAATCCGTATTCCATAATTATAGTTTCTTCTTTGAAAATGATTCTATTTTTTTAGTAAAAGATTTTTCTAAAACTAATCCAATTAATTCGGGAGCTGTACTCTTATATATTGATAATGTTTCGGTAGAAGATTTAATAAAAAAATATAAACCAAGTGTTTATGGAGATGGAAATAATAAAACATTTTCTAACAATTTATTTGGCAGAACATTTCTAAATTATATTACGTTAGAACAAGGAATAAAGGATTCTGTTGAATTGACATTTTTAATGGGAGATAAAATTCTTAGTAAAAAAACATTTAGAGAGTTTCCAAAGGTTAAGACAAAGGAAGAGAAAAGTATAAAACCTGTTGATACTATTTCTAAAACAGTAAAGCGTCAAATAAAGTTAAAACAAAAAAAGTATGGTTATAGTAAATCAACAAAGCGATATTCTAAAAACCTAACTTTCCCAACAAATGATAGTACAATTGCTGTATTAAAAATTACTGATTTTAGAAAAGGGAAAATACGTAGGCTTTACAAAGAAGTTTTTACTGATATAAAAAATAATAACGTACAGAATTTAATTTTAGATATAAGAAATAATGGAGGAGGTTTTGTAAAAGATGCTCACTATTTGTATGCTTATTTAGTAGATGATTCTGATAAATTCTTAGGAAAAAAAATTGTTGCGAATAAAACATCATTTGGTAAGTCGATGTATAATCTTTTTCCTGTAGCCTCTTATCCATTTTTATGGATTGGTTCTGGGTATTCTTATTTTTCAACATTTAAAAATGATGAGAATGAATATGAGTTACACATGCCGTTTTCTTTTACAAAAATTGAGAAAGATTTGGTTTATAATGGTAATTTATATGTTATAATAAATGGAGGTTCTTATTCTGCATCAGCATTAATAGCTGCTAATCTTAACGAAAATAAAAGAGGTTTTTTTGTGGGAGAAGAAACAGGAGGGGATTATAATGGAACTGTGGCTGGCTTAATGCCAAAATTTACTTTACCACATTCTAAATTAAAAATTTCTGTAGGAACAGTTTATCTATCTCCAATTAAACAAAGAATAGAGCTTGGGCATGGCGTTTACCCAAATAAAGAAATAAAACCAACATTAGATTCTAGAAGAAAAAATAGGGATATTGAGTTAGAATGGATTTTACAGGATATAAAAAATGGAAATAAAGTGCTGAAAAATTCTAATTAATCTTTTTTAATGTACAATGTAAAAAGTATAATGTAAAGAGTAAAATGTACAAAGTTTAACTTGTAAATAAGAATAACTATTTATATTGCTCGTTTTTTATTGGGGAGAAAATGACATGATTATTTTACAAAAGTAACTTTCCTACTAGAAGTTACTTTTGTAAAATACTTTTGATTTAACGACTCGTGCAAAAACGAGCTTAGCGAGTGGATGTTAAATTATCAATCGTTTTTTTCTTGAATAATGTGTCCAATGTTACTGCAATAGCACCGTCTCCAGTTACATTTCCTGCAGTACCGAAACTATCCATTGCAATATATAGCGCAATCATTAAAGCTTGGTTTTCTGGACTAAATCCTAACATGGAAGCAATAATTCCAATTGCAGCCATAATAGCCCCACCAGGAACGCCTGGTGCTGCAACCATTGCAATACCTAACATCATCATAAAACCAAGAAATTGTATAAAATTAATTTCCATTCCTTGTATTAACATTAAAGCTAAACAGCAACTTACAATTTTTAACATAGAACCAGATAGATGAATTGTTGCACATAATGGAACTGCAAAACTGGCAATTTCATCCCGAACCCCGATCTTTTTTACTTGTGCTAATGTTATAGGAATTGTAGCAGCAGAAGATTGTGTTCCTAATGCTGTGAAATAAGCTGGTAGCATTAATTGCATCATTTTTAAAGGATTCTTTTTTGCAATGATTCCTGCAATTATAAACTGGATAGTTAATAGTGTAACATGTAAGATAAATATAATACCAATTATTTTTAAGAAGACATTTAAAATGGTTACAACTTGCCCAGAGTAAGACATGTTTAAGAAAATACCGAAAATAAAAATAGGTAATAATGGAATAATTAAATGTTGAATTAAATAGGTAATAATCTCCTCGAAATTATCAGCTAATTTTCCGAAAGTAGAATCTTGTAAACGAGATAATCCAATTCCGAATAAAAATGAAAATACTAAAGCTGGCATAACAGCAAAAAATGGAGGAAACTCAATAGAAAAATAGGGCGCAAATTCTTTTGCTTTTTCTCCTAAATTTATTTGTTCTGTTTGATTTTCTAATAGACTAGGGAAAATAGACATACTTGCTGAATAGCCCAGTAAGCCCGCAAAAATAGTAGAGCCATAAGCTATAAGAACGGTTACTAATAGTAGTTTCCCTGCGGTTTGTCCCAATCTTCCTATGGACGGAACAATTAAACCAACAATAATTAATGGAATAAGAAAATTAAGTAATTCGCTGAAAAAACTATTGAAAGTGATAAATATTCGACCAATAGTTTCTGGTATAATTCCACCGAGTAATATTCCAAGCACAATTGCGAGGATAACTTTAAAGAGTAAGTTGTTTTTAAGTTTATTCATCTTCAAATGTATAAACTATTTTTTACTTAAATATTTTTTAAATACTTATCAAATATTTAATTATGAGTAACCTACAAAAAATTATTTTTTATGTAGATTACGTGTTAATTTTATAGAAAGATCTAATAAAATTATTTTAGAATTTCCATTTCTATCGATATGATAAGAAGCCTCATTAATTTCATTAAGAATATCTTCTATATTAGCTCCATTTATAAAAGGTGCAAAACCTTGCCATTTAAAACCTTCTGCATTTATTTCTAAAAAAACTAAATCATCTGTTTGATAAGTTTTAAGTAAGGCTTGTCTAAAAATTTCAGCGCAATAATTTAAAAAATCTTTTTGCTCGTTTCTCGACCAAGAAGCGATTTGGTTAGACCAATCAATCAAATCTTTTAAAACAGTAGGTGTTTTGGCTGCCATAAACGCTTTTCTTACCCATGTAACAAAATAGGTGTCGAATAAATGCTCATCATCTGTTAATTGGTGTAATGCTTCTCTTAAATTTCCTTGAGCTAAAAATGAAACATGTTGCGCCTTTTGTGGAGAAATTCCTTTCTCATTAATCAGGAAATCATTAATATCAGTTTGAGACAATTTTGGGATTTTAACCAATTGACAGCGAGAAGTAATAGTTTGCAAAAGTAAATCTTCTCTTTCTGTAACCAATAAGAATAAAGTTTTCTGTGGAGGTTCTTCAATAATTTTCAATAATTTATTTGCTGCTGCAATTGTCATTGTTTCTGGTTGCCAAATAATCATTATTTTGTATCCACCTTCATAACTATTTAAAGCAAGTGTTTTTATAATTTCATCCGCTTCATCTACAGGAATTACACCTTGTTTTTTGGCTATACCTAAATGAGACATCCAATCGGTTAAATTTCCGTATGCATTTTCTTGTAAGAAACTTCTCCAATCATTTAATAAATATTTTGCCAGAGGTTTTTTTACAGCATCGGTTGCTGAGTAAGGGAATGCAAAATGTAAATCTGGATGTTGAAGTTTATCTACTTTTAGGTTACTTTGGTCGCTATTTACATTAGACAGAACTTCTCTTGCATATGCAATTGCCAGAGGCAAAGTGGCAGAACCTTCTGGTCCCGAAAACAGTTGAGCATGACTAATTCTATTGTCTTTTATTGACTGTTGAAGCTTCTCTTTTACTTCTTTTTGACCAATTATATTCTCCCAATGCATGAGCCAAAATTACTATTTTTTATTCTTATACACATCAAAATATTTTAAGATAAATACTTATTATTGTTTGTTCTTTTTTTGATAATATAAATTTGCTGTCACCAAAAAATTATAAACAAAAACCTTATTATGAAAAGAATATTAATTCCTTTTTGTATTGTTCTATCTGCTTATGCAGTGGGACAAGTAGGTGTAAATACCTCTACACCAGAAGCAACATTAGATGTTGTAACAAAAAATATAACAGATAAAGTTTTAAAATTATCTACAGTATCAAATAATGCTACAAATAGAATAGCTGATATTAATTACGAAAAAGGTTCTCCTTTATATATAGATGATAATGGTTATGTATATAAAGCATACTCTCCTTCAAATTTAAATGGTGTTTCTGGAGTAGCTGATGGTAATTATGTTCTTACAACTGCATGGAAAACTATTTATACATTACCACATAATGGATCAATTTTAGATTTTAGCTTTTTTACTAATTTTAGTTTTGGATCAGGAGGAAGCTCATTAATATCAGGTAAAGTTTCAGTAGGAAATGGAACAGGAATTAATATTTATACGTATAGTTCTAGTGTTCTACCAATTAAAGAAATATCAAATAATTTAACAAAACTAACTTCAATAAATTTTAATTCTGGAGCAGGATTACAATTTCAATTAAATGGAAACACTCTACAGGCAAGATTAAGTCAACCTTCTGTGAATAATTCTTTTATAGAGATTTATGGAAGTACAGTAACAAAAACACAATAAAAAAATACTTAATCTAAAATAATTTTAGACATTTTTATAATAATAAATTAATTATTGTATTTATATCGTCAAACTAAATAATACAACTTATATGAAAAGAATATTGATTACTTTTTGTCTTACTCTATCTCTTTATGGATATGGGCAAATGGGTATCAACACATCTACACCACAAGCAATGTTAGATGTTGTAACATCCACTACAACGGATAAAGTTTTAAAACTATCTACAGTATCAAATAATACTACGAATAGAATAGCTGGGATTAATTACCAAAAAGGTTCTCCTTTATATATAGATGATAATGGTTATGTATATAAAGCATATTCTCCTGTATCTTCAGTTGGTGTTTCTGGAGTAGCTGATGGTAATTATGTTCTTACAGCTGAATGGAAAACTATTTATACTTTACCTCATATTGGATCAAATTTAGATTTCAGTTTTTTTACCAATTTTAGTTTTGGAGCTAAAAGAAGCTCATCATTAGCAGGTAAAGTTATGGTAGGCAATGGAACAGGAATAAATATTTATATGTATAATTCTAGTGTTGTACGAGTTACTGGACTATCAAATAATTTAACAAGACAAACTTCAATAGATTTTGCTTCTGGAGCAGGTTTACAATTTCGATTAAATGGAATGAGTTTACAAGCTAGATTAAGTGAATCTATTCTTACAGACTCTTCTTTAACTATTTATGGGAGTACAGTAACAAGAATTCAATAAAATAGATGAAGAAAAAATTAAGATGAGATAAATCTTTTTAATAGATTTATCTCATCTAATTATAGAATACTGAATTTTTATATAAATGATTATTTATTAGCCATACAGTTGATTAATAAAGAGTTTTAACAATTTTTAGGTCAAGTTTAAGTTTTTTTACTTTTTAACATTATTGTTTGTTATGTATATTTGCACCACCAAACTACATAATAAAACCTATGAAAAGATTATTCATTACTCTTTATCTTGTTCTATCTACATATGGATTAGGACAAGTAGGTGTAAATACCTCTACACCACAAGCAACATTAGATGTTGTGACGCCAACTGTAACAGACAAAGTTTTAAAATTATCTACAGTAACAAATAATGTTACAAATAGTTTAAGTGATATTAATTACGCCAAAGGGGCTCCATTGTATATAGATGATAATGGCTATGTGTATAAAGTTTACACACCAGCAGCAGCGCTTGGACTTTCTGGTGTTGCTGATGGTAATTTTACTATTACAACAGCTTGGAGTACTCTTTATACTTTACCGTTTAGTGGCTCAATTTTAGATTTCAGTTTTTATACAAACTTTAGCTTTGGTGCAGCTTCTAGAGCTTTAATAGCGGGTAGAGTATCAGTTGGGACAGGGACAGGTATAAATATTTATGGACATAATTCTAGTGTTTTACCAATAACAGGACTATCTAATAATTTAACAGCAGAAACTTCAATAAATTTTGCTGCTGGTGCAAGTTTACAATTCCGATTAAATGGAATGGATCTACAAGCTAAGTTGAGTGAATCGATTCCTAGTGATTCTTTTTTAACTATTTACGGAAGTAATGTTACAAGAACTCAATGAAATTGATGAAGAAAAAATTAAGATGAGATAAGTTTTTTTAAGATATTTATCTCATTTAAATCAGCTATTTCAGAATTTATCATAGCAGATGAATGAAAATATTGAGCTTTGGTACTATCGTCTATTTCTTTAATATTTGTAGAACGTAATCCGCCACCAGGCATAATTGTAATTTGTTCTTTCGCTTTTTCAACTAAAGTTTTTAAAGTATATTTTCCTTCATATACATTATTGCTTAAGCCAGATGTGAGTATTGTTTTAAAACCTAAATCAATTACTTTTTCTAATGATATTAAAGCATCCGAAGTTCTATCGAAGGCACGATGGAAAGTACATGGATAAGGTTTAGCAAGTTCAATTAACTCTTTATTTCTATAAAAGTCAATTTCATTATTCTTATCTAATATTCCAAAAACAAATCCATTAATGTTGAGATTTTTAATTGTATTGATTTCTGTTTTCATTTGTTCAAATTCTGCATCAGAATAATAAAAATCTCCACCTCTTGGGCGTATCATAATTACAATTTCTTTTTCTGTTGCGGCTCTTAATATTTCTATCTCTTCTAAAGGTGGTGTAATTCCTCCTGCAGAAGCATCTGCACAAAACTCTATTCTATCTGCATTAGATGTTGAAGCAATTAATGCAGATTCGAGGTTAAAGCAAGCGATTTCTAATTTTTTCATTTTTCTATAGATTTTCCATCAATTAAACGATTTCCGTTTTGATCATAGACAGCAAAGTTAAAACCTGGGTGAATACAATAAGAACCATATTCGCCTTGTTTATTAATTGCTATAAAACCAACTTGAATATTTTTTAGGTCTTTCTTTCGTGATTTAGTTAATTTTATAATTCGATGTACAGCTTCTTTACAAGCATTTTCTGGAGAGTATCCTTGCCTCATTAACTCTACAACTAAATGACTTCCGGCAATTCTAATCACTTCTTCACCATGTCCTGTTGCAGTTGCGGCACCAATTTCATTGTCAACATACAAACCTGCACCAATAATAGGAGAATCTCCAACACGACCATTCATTTTATAAGCCATTCCAGAAGTTGTACAAGCACCAGAAAGATTTCCATGTGCATCTAAGGCGATCATTCCAATTGTATCATGATTTTCTATGTTAATAGGTAACTGATAGTTTGTATCTTTTAACCACTCTTTCCATTCTTTCTCGGAAACCTCTGTTAAAAGATTCTCTTTCTTGAAACCTTTTTCCAAAGCAAATTGTAATGCTCCATTCCCTACTAACATAACATGTGGCGTATCTTCCATTACTTTTCGAGCAACAGAAATAGGATGTTTTATATATTCCAAACAAGCAACAGAGCCAATATTTGCTTCATTATCCATTATGCAGGCATCAAGTGTAACCTTTCCATCTCTGTCTGGTCTTCCTCCATAACCAACACTTCGTTCGTTTGGATCAGCTTCTACAATTTTTACACCTTGCTCTACAGCATCTAAAGCAGTTCCTTTATTATTTAAAACTTTCCAAGCTTCTTTATTGGCTTCCATTCCAAAACGCCACGTAGATAAAACAATTGGTTTATTAACTTTTATGGAAGATTTGTTTGTATTTAAAGGTGATTTAGCATTTAAATAAAGCCGAGAAGTACCTAAAAGTAATCCTAATGCTCCTAGTTTTTTTATAAAATTTCTTCTGTTGTTCATGTGTTTGTTACTATCACTTAGTGTATCTAACAAATATAAAAATATATAAGTTTAAAAATAAGCTCATTATTACTTTTAGAAATAATAATCATTTTTTCTGTTTACCTTTTTTCGTAAATTTATCATTCGTTAATCTAATGATATGCAAACTGATGTTTTAACTAAAATATTAAAAAATAGATCTATTAACCCAACCGCTATGCGTTTGTTGGTTTTAGATCAATTAATGAATACTAAAGTTGCATTAAGTTTAGCTGATTTAGAGATAGAAATGGATCAAGCAGACAGAGTAACAATCTATAGAACGTTAAAAACATTTGAAGAAAATAAATTAATTCATTCTATAGAAGACGGAACGGGCTCTATAAAATATGCCTTGTGCGAATCTAACTGTAAATGTACGCCAGAATTTACACATGCACATTTTCATTGTAATGATTGCAATAGAACATATTGTTTAAAAAATATTCATCTTCCAGAAGTAGAACTTCCTCAAAATTTTAAAGCAGAACAATCATCATTTGTCTTAAAAGGCGTTTGCGATTTTTGTAAAGTTTAAGGTTTATTTCAAACTTTGCAACCTGATTGCAGAAGTCGCATAATAACTTTGTCGTAGTAAATTAATTATTATGTCAAATTGTAAAAGTTGTTGTGGAACAGATGATCATATTCACGTTCAGGGTGAACATTCTCATGAACACGAACATAATCATTCTAACAGTAAACTTTTCCTAGGGATTAGTTTAGTTGTGTTTTTTTCAGGATTAATCATTCAATATATAATAAAATTACCTTGGTTTCTAGAACAAGAAATCGTTCGTTTAATATGGTTTGGTATATCCTATATTCTAGTTGCTTATCCTGTTTGGAAAGAAGCATTTGGATTAGCAAAAAAACTAGATTTTTTTAATGAATTTTCTTTAATGGGAATTGCAACATTAGGTGCATTTATTATTGGTGAATATCCAGAAGGTGTTGCAGTAATGTTGTTTTATACAATTGGAGAAATGTTTCAGGAAGCGGCTGTTAATAAAGCAAAATCAAATATTAAAGCTTTATTAGATGTTCGTCCAAATACTGCACATGTTCTAAGAAACGGAAATTTTGAAACGATAGAACCAAATAATGTTGAAATCGGAGAAACTATTCAAGTAAAAGTTGGTGAAAAAGTACCGTTAGATGGTATATTAATTTCAACGAAAGGAAGTTTTAATACTTCTGCATTAACAGGAGAAAGTAAACCTTCTACTTATAAAAAAGATGAGGTTGTATTGGCAGGAATGCTGAACCTAGAAAATGTTGTTGAAATAAAAACGACAAAAAAGTTTGACGATAGTTCTATTGCAAAAATACTTAAAATGGTTCAAGAAGCTACTTCTCGTAAGGCACCAACAGAACTATTTATAAGAAAGTTTGCGAAAATTTATACACCCATCGTTTTTTTCTTAGCATTGGCATTGGTTGTTATTCCATTCTTTATTGTAGATGATTATGTTTTTAGAGATTGGTTATATCGTGGTTTAGTTTTCCTTGTTATTTCTTGTCCATGTGCATTGGTTATTTCAGTTCCCTTAGGATATTTTGGAGGAATTGGAGCAGCTTCTCGTAATGGTATTTTAGTAAAAGGGTCTAACTTTTTAGATTTAATAGCTAAAGTGAATACTGTTGTTATGGATAAGACAGGAACATTAACAGAAGGTATTTTTGAGGTGCAGAAAATTGAAACAACATATAATGAAGAAGAGTTTCTAGATTATGTTGCTGCATTAGAAAAACAATCTACACATCCTATTGCAAAAGCAATTGTTACTAGACATTCATCACTCTTTAATGCGATAGATGTTGAAGAAATTTCAGGTAAAGGTTTAAAAGGTAATGTGAATGATAAGATTGTTTTAGCTGGAAATGCTAAATTATTAGACCATTTTTCAATTTCATATCCATCAGAAATAGATGCTATAGTAGAAAGTATAGTTGTTGTCGCGATTAACAACGAATATGCTGGATACATTACTATTGCAGATAAAATAAAAGATGACGCCAAAGAAGCGATTAAAAAAATGAAAAATTTAGGCGTTCAGCAAACGATTATGTTGAGTGGAGATAAAGATACCATAACACAAAAAGTAGCGAAAGAAGTTGAAATAGACCTTGCTTTTGGAGGTTTATTACCTGAAGGAAAAGTTGAAAAAGTAGAACAATTAAAACAAAATAAAAACAATGTAATTGCATTTGTTGGAGATGGAATAAATGACGCACCAGTTTTAGCGTTGTCCGATGTTGGTATTGCAATGGGAGGTTTAGGAAGCGATGCTGCAATAGAGACAGCAGATATCGTTATACAAACAGATCAACCATCTAAAATTGGAACAGCAGTAAAAATTGGTAGAGAAACTAAGAAAATTGTTATTCAGAACATAATACTTGCGATGAGCGTAAAAGGTATCGTTTTATTATTAGGAGCAGATGGAATAGCAAATATGTGGGAAGCTGTTTTTGCAGATGTTGGTGTTGCTTTTTTAGCAATATTAAATGCAGTGAGAATTCAACGAATGAATTTTAAATAGTGAATTTGTTTAGATTTTTCAGTATTGTATTTTCATTGTTTAGCTAATTTTCGTTTTTGTATCAAGACAAAAATGAATGTAAAAATAAAACTATATTATTAATAAATATTTAAAGACTTTTAGTAAAACAAAGCCTATTCTCATTTAAGAATAGGCTTTGTTTTTATATAAATTTATTTTTTCTTGGACTTTAATTGAAAAACATTCCCTTCTGGATCAATACCATCACATAGCCAATAATTATAATTTTCGAATGTTTTTATCTCTCTCATTTCAACCTTTCTCGAAATAAGTTCATTTCTTGCAGCTTCTATATCAAGATCAATTTCAAATACAATTTTTGTATTATTATCAAAGTCTTGATAAAGATTTACTTTCTCAAGATATTGATCTCCTATTTTATGGAGACCAATATTAATAGATCCAGCATTTAATAATACCCAAATTTCATCTTCTTCTATGGTTTTTAAATTAAAATTTTCAACATAGAAATTTTGAAGCTTTTTTACATCTCTTACATAAAAAATAATGGTATCTAATTTTATATTCATTTGTGTTTTTATAAGGATTTCAATTAATGTAAGATAATAGTTTTTTCAATATTAATTTGCTCTAAGAATGTATCGTCGTGGGAAATAACAATTAAAGTTCCTTGATATTCATTGATTGCAGCAGTCAATATTTCAACATTCTGTATATCTAAATTATTTGTAGGCTCATCTAATATAATAATATCAGGAGATGTACTATTTATAATTAAACAACAAAGTAACAAACGCATTCTTTCTCCTCCACTTAGTTTATGACAAGGTTTATCCCAATCATCTTTTGTAAATAAAAAGCGGTTTAATCTTATTTTGATATCATGTTCCTCTAGTCCAGAGCTATTAAACTTTTGTGCTTGTTCATAAACTTTTAATTCATTATTCAATAAAGAGTAATCTTGATCAATGTAAATAGGGTTTGTATAATTTTTATACGTTTTACCTGTCTGTGGTTGAATAAGATTTAAAATTAGCTTTATTAATGTTGTTTTTCCAGAACCATTTTTACCTTTTAATGCAATACGATTTCCGCTAATGATTTCGAAATTTAAATTTTCATTCCAAATAAATTGTTTTGAGTAGCTAAAATTTACATCAATTGCTTTAAATAAAGTTTTCCCTTTATGGAGTTGAGAATTGTCAAATCCGAATTTCATTTTATCAATAGCAGATAAAGAAGAACGGAGATGTTGTAAATCTTGCGTAATACCTCCTATTTTTTCTGCATGTACATTTCTTAGTTTAGATGTACTATTCTCTGCATTATTTCGTAAAGTATTCATCATTATTTTAGCAACACCAGCTTTTTCTTGTTTTCCTTTACCGCGACTATCCAATTTTTGCTGTCGTTCTACTGTATCTCTTTCCTTTTCCTTGGCTTTTTTTAATGCTTTTTCTTTATGATGAATATCTTGTGTTAATGCATTGTATTCAATTTGTTTTTGATTTTTATAAAAGTCATAATTTCCTCCATATACTTTTATATTATCTTTACTTAGCTCACAGATAGAATTTAGTAGATTTAATAATTTTCTATCATGGCTAACGATAATCAATGTACATTTTGTAGATTGAATAAAATCATATAAAAGTAGCCTACTATCATTATCTAAATGATTGCTTGGCTCATCTAAAAGAACAAATTCTGGTTGATGAATAGAAATTCCAGCAAGAAAAATTTTAGTTTTTTGTCCTCCGCTCAATGTTTCCATCTTTTGGGATAACTCTAAATCGGTTAATTTCCAATAAAGTAATGCCTCATTGCAACGATCCTCAATTGTCCAATCATCGTTAAGTAAGGCGTAATTTTCTTCTGTTATGTTTCCTTTTAGAATTTCATTTAAAGCATTAATTTTTGAATCTACTTTTAAAACTTCACCAATAGTTAGATGATTATATTGCCCATAAATTTGGGGAATATAATAAGGTGTAGTGTCAATAGTTTTTTGCCCACTTGTAGGTTCTAATTCATTTGCAATAATTTTGAGTAAGGTAGATTTTCCTACTCCATTATTGCCTATTAAAGCTATTTTTTCGTTTTTATTTACTTTTAAATTAATTGTACTAAATAGTACATCTTTGTTGGGATGTGTATATGATAAGTTTTGAAGAATAAGCATAATTTCTTTTTTTAGAGATTAAACAAGTTAACAAACCCATTTTTAGGATTGTTTTATTTTGATCGTCTTAAAGAAATTTTATTTTACATTTTTGCTTACTTAAGTGATTTGATTTAACAAATGTACATTTTTTTATTGAGTTAAATTTTCGGATAAACTAAAATAGCTTTTTTAAAAGATTAATGTTTTAGAATAGAGTCAACTAATGCACCAATAAGAATTAGAGTTATAGAGAATGTTAATATCCCTAAAACATAAGAAATGAAAGCTTTTAGATAGTTTATAAGTTTTCTTTTATCAAAAAATTGTCCCATTGCCCAAACAATATATAAAAGCCCTACTACACTAGAAACTTGCATTAAATTATAATGAGTAAAATACTGAAGAATTCCAAAAACTGAATAAATAAGCATACTTATTCCAGTTATAAAGCATAGTAGAATTAGAATTTCGAAGAAATTAAACTCATATTTTCTGAAAAATAATTTTGCCCACAAAGAAATAAATACACCTATTATGATATTCGCATAACCATAGTGTGCTTGTATCCATTTAAAAATATCTTTTATGGCAGAACTTTTCTCATCGTGGTAATTTATATAACCATCTTCAAAATGAAAATAATGATTACAAAACGTATAAATTAATGATGTTACAATAATAAAAATAATAGGTTTAACAAGTTTACTTCTATTTTCTGTGATGTATGTTTTTATGCTTTTACCTGGATTTAAAGTAAGTTCTTTTATAGTGTATAAAATTCCACGTTCAAAGTGTAATATATGCTCTATTTCATGAAGAATATAGTATGCATTAATTCTTTTAAGCTTTACAGGTTGTCCACAGTTAGAACAATAATTTAGATGAACTTCGTTGTTACAATTTTTACAATTCATTTTTAGTAGTTAATTTGTATTAGTGTTAATTTATACAGTTTGTGATTTGTATATATATTATTGTAAATATAGAATAGTTTTATAAAAAAATAACCTCTTTTCATTTTATGAAAAGAGGTTAATACATTTATTTTTAGATGAAACTATTTTTCTAAGTAAAGTTGCTTCATTAAATCTAAATCTACGCTTAATATAGTTGATAAATAATTTTCGACAGAACCAAAATTCTTTTTAATTGTATTAAAAGATGTTTCTAAATATTCAGGTAAAACATCAATTAAATAATTATAGTTAGGATCAATTTTTAGCATGTAAGCATATTTCTTTTCTAAAAAGAAATTAGAAGCTAAATAATCTTCCATAATCGTGTCAAAATCTACGTTTAATGCCGCTAATATCATAGCTGTTGCAAAACCTGTACGATCTTTTCCTGCTGTACAATGGTACAAAATAGGTGTTCTATTTTTATGCTGTATAACATCAAAAAACAATTTGTATTGTTCTTGACATGTTTTATCTAGTACAAAATTCTCATAAATATCGCACATAAACTCTTTAGGCTTTTCAATACCAGCTCTAAATTGTTTAACTAAATTCTCAAATTGACCAGATGAAATATCTAAATGTACTTCGTGATTACAACTATTTGGTATACGATCTTGATTTTTTAAACGCTCATAAGTGGTGCGTAAATCAATTATTGTTCTAATAGGGTAGTCGTTTAAAACTTCTAAATCATCATCTGTTAAATTAGATAAATCATCAGCTCTAATTAAAACGCCTTGTCTTATCGTTGAATTATCTTTGTTGATTAATCCACCTAAATCTCTGCAATTATAACCGCCTTCAAGTGGAAGAGTTCTTTTTCCAAGTGTAATGTCTTCTAAAATATATTCCATTCTTCTTCGTGTTTTTAGGATGTTACTTTAACACCTAAAAGGTACGAGTTATTATAATAGGTATAGTGTTAAAAAAAAGATAAGTTTTTAGATTGATGTTAATTATTTTAATTCAATCTAAATTTATATTATATTCGCGTTGAATTAGAATAAATCTAAATAGATTCCAATGGGAGAGAAAGTTAAAATAGCGAAGGAAAAATTTATTTTAAAAAAGAAAGAATTTGTTACACCACACCTTATTCGTGTTTACTTAGAAAATGATGATGTTTCCTTTTTTGAGGATACAACTCTAGGGGGAACATGTAAATTATTATTTCCACCATTAGGAATTCGTGATATTCACTATGCTGAATATGATGAGAAGAATAAAAAATGGATTTCACCTTCAGATAAATTTAAACCAGTTTCTCGTACATACACTTTACGCGACATTGACGCAGAAAATAACCAAGTTGTTATTGATATTGCTAATCATGGATTAAATGGACCAGGATCACGTTGGGCAAATGAAGCTAAAGTTGGAGATATGATTGGTGTTTCTATGAAATCTAAAAAGAAAGAATTGGCTCCAAAAGTAGATTTCATCTTTTTAGCTGCTGATTTAACTGGTTTACCTGTTATTTCAACTATTATAGAATCTCTATCATCAAAAACAAAAGGTATTGTTTGTGTTGAGGTACCAACAGAAAATGATATTCATAAAATTGAAACAAAAGCTGATTTAGAGTTTAAATGGATTATTAATCCAAATGTAGGAAGCGGAACAGCTTTACATACATTAACAAAAATGCAAAATTTTCCGAAGAAAAAAGATGGAAAACGTTTTGCTTATGTTGCAGGAGAATCTAAATCTTTAAAAGAAATTAAATCATTCTTTAAAGATGATTTAGAATGGAAGAAAGATGAATTTTATTGCACTTCTCATTGGAAAGCTGGAAAAGCAGAGAAAAATGCATTAGATAATTGTCACGATAAAATAGAAAGTGAGCTTTTAATAGTTCAATAAAAACGAATAACGAGATTAATTTGATTTCGGAATAAAAAAACTTGAAAAAAAATATAAATTTTTCTGTTTCATTATCAAATAGTTGCCTGTTTAAGCCGTTTTTCAAGCAAAAAAAAGTAGTTGCAAGATTTGGAAGTAATGAAAAATGCTCTATATTTGCATCACAATATCGATAACGATACTCCTCCTTAGCTCAGTTGGTTAGAGCATCTGACTGTTAATCAGAGGGTCCTTGGTTCGAGCCCAAGAGGAGGAGCAAAAGAAAAGTCATAACATTAGTTGTGACTTTTTTTATTTCTACTCTTTTCAAAACGATTTTATTTTCACTAAAATTTAACATTCCTCTAAACAACCTTTTTACTTTGTTTTCATCTTATAATAAAAATAGCTTAATCAAAAATCTATTTCATTAAGCCAAACAATAAAAATTATAAGTATATGAAATCAATGACAAGAGTATTTAGTGTTTTATTTCTTTTATTCGCAACATTATCTTTCGCACAACAAAAAAGTGAAAATGATTATTCAATGTACCCTCAAAAAGTAGATGGTTATCAACAAAAGATGATTTTTCTAAAAAAGATGTCGAATGAAGATAATTATCGTGTAGAAATTTTTGTAGGTAAGAATGCACAAGTAGATGTATGTAATAATTTTTTCCTAATGGGAGATTTTCAAGAGAAAGATGTTGAAGGTTGGGGATATAATTATTATCAATTTTCTTCTAAAGGAGATATAGGAGGGACATTAATGGGATGTGCTGATAACAAAAAAGTAGAGAAAACGATTTTTGCACAAACATTACATGTTCGTTATAATAGTAAGTTACCTGTTGTTGTATATATTCCAGAAGGTTATGTTTTGAAATATAGAATTTGGAAAGCAGATAAAAAATTAATTACAGTTAAATAAGTAATTTAACTTTACTTAACAATCAAATGATATTTAGTTAAATTGAAAAAACAATATAGGTTGTAAGTTTGCATCAACATCATCCTCATGTGTTAATTTTATATCATTTTCAAAATTACTTCTCCCCCTAGAGAAGTTTTTTTGTCTACAAAAATAAGATTAAACTAATAGCCATAATTAACATTCCAAATACAATTCCTAAGGTAGAAAGTTTTTTACCAGCATATTCTTTTGCTGTTGGTATAAGCTCGTTTATAGAAATGTAAACCATCATTCCAGCAACACCAGCGAATATAATTCCAAATATAGACTGATCAATAAAACGAAGTAGAAAGAAATAGCCAATTAATGCACCAATTGGTTCTGTTAAGCCAGATAGAAAAGAGTACCAAAATGCCTTTTTTCTACTTTTTGTTGCATAATAGATAGGAATAGCAACAGCAATACCTTCGGGAATATTGTGAATAGCTATAGCAACCGCGATTGATATTCCATAAGTTGGGTCTTCTAAAGCGGTAAGAAAGGTTGCTAAACCTTCAGGAAAATTATGAATAGATAAGGCTAAAGCAGAAAATAAACCAAGTCGTAAAAGTTTTTTATCAGATGATTCTTTATCATCTATAATTTCGTCACTTTCATGTTGATGTGGAATAAGCTTTTCGATAAGCATAATGATAAAAATTCCTACAAAAAAACCTAAGACACTATATGTATAACTAGCTTTTTCTCCAAAATTTATAGAAAGCGAGGTTTTAGCTTTTAATAAAATTTCAACAAAAGAAACATATAACATTACGCCAGCAGAAACACCTAACATAATCCCTAAGAATTTAGGATTAAATTTTTTATAAAGTAAAGATAAAATAGCTCCTATTCCTGTACTTATTCCGGCTAGAAAAGTTAGACTAAAAGCAAAAACGATAGAATCTGATAACATAAAGTTAGATTAATCTAACAAAAATAATATATTCTTAGCATTGAATCAAAATAAATAGTAAAGAGATTTTTATTTGAGCTTTAAGTTTTTATGTGCTTAAGTCTTTTAGTTTTTAAATTTGCTAAACGCTAAACGCTAAACGCTAAACGCTAAACGCTAAACGCTAAACGCTAAACGCTAAACGCTAAACGCTAAACGCTAAACGCTAAACGCTAAACGCTAAACGCTAAACGCTAAACGCTAAACGAACCTATATCTTAATTCATAATCCCTTAAGCGTAATAAATAATAGTAACTAATTAGAATTTGTCTAGGTTTTATAATACGCTTATTTTTGTTTTAAAAAATTAAAGAAATATAATGACAATATTAGATAAAGGTTTACAGAGCGAATTATACAGTTGGACATTTAATATGATAAAATTAATTGGTTTGTCAAATTATGCTACAACCATTTTAACGTCTATTATTTTATCAATTACATTAATTATTTCGCTGTACGCAATAGATTATTTATTACGTAAAGTATTGTTATTACTTCTTTCTAAATTCATAGAGAAGAGTAAAACGAAGATAGATGATTTGTTTATTCAGAATAAAGTATTAAAATACCTTACGCATATAGTTCCCATTATTATTGCGAGTGAAGCAATTCCAGTAATCTTTAAAGGATTTCCTAATTGGATAAATATCGCAATGCAGATTGTAGATATAACTTTGGTGATTGCAATAGGTTTTTTATTTAATGCCATTTTTAGAACATTTAGAGATTTTCTTAGAAGTAAAAAATCTTTTGTAGATAAACCCATTGATAGTTACTTACAAGTATTAAACATTGCAGTATTCTTTATTTCTGGGATTCTAATTTTTTCTATTATTACAGGAAAATCACCAATTACATTTTTGGTCTCTTTAGGTGCTGCTTCAGCTGTTTTGATGTTGGTTTTTAAAGATTCTATTTTAGGATTTGTAGCAAGCATTCAAGTATCAATGAATGACATGGTTCGTGTTGGAGATTGGATAGAAATGACAAAATATGGCGCAGATGGTAATGTAATAGAAATTAATTTAGGAACTGTAAAAGTTCAGAATTTTGATAAAACAATTACAACAATTCCTACATATGCTTTGGTTTCGGATTCGTTTCGTAATTACAGAGGAATGCAAAAATCTGGTGGTAGAAGAATAAAAAGATCAATTAATATAAAAATGTCTTCTATTCGTTTTTTAACAGCTGATGAGATTACGGAGTTAAAGAAAATCCGAATGTTGCAAGATTATATTACAGATCGTTCTAATGAAATTGAGCAATATAATGCGTCTAATAAAGTTGATCCAACTGTTTTAGTGAATGGAAGAAGAATGACAAATGTGGGATTATTTAGACAATACATAAAAACATACACCTACAATAATCCGAATATTAGAAACGATATGATGTTCGAGGTTCGTCAGTTACAATCTACAGAACATGGTTTACCAATAGAATTATTTATGTTTACCAATACAACTGTTTGGAATGAGTACGAAACAATCATGGCAGATATTTTTGATCATGTATTAGCTGTTGTTCCTTATTTCCATTTAGAAATTTTTGAATCTCCTTCTTCTCTCGATATTCAAAAAATTGCACAAGCATTATTAACAGAAAGAAATTAAAAAACAGAAGCAGAATCTTAAGATTCTGCTTCTGTTTTTTCTGATGGATTATCCATTAAATTAAGCATTAAGTTTTTTAACTTCTGATACATAAAAGAGGTAATCAAAATCAAAACACCTAAAACAATAAAAGATACTATTCTAAAGACATTGCTCATTTCCCAAACATCAATTAAATATAATTTCAGAATAATTAAAGCAAATAGAATAATTCCAATAATAGGAAAAGCTTTTAATTGTTTTCTTAATCCTAAATAGATAATAACAAAACCAGAAATAGCCCAAATTACAGGTAATAAAATCAATCGGAAAATATCTTGCTGATGGATAAAATTTGTACCCAAATCATTAAGCGTTAAAAGCATAAAAACATTATACTTCTCGAAACTTATAATGTACACAATAGCAGCTAATACAGCTATTTGTGGAACAAAGTATTTTTTAAAATCTGTATCTTTTATAACTAAATATAAAATATAAACACTAGGTATTAAGTATGTTAAATAGATTAAATACGTAGAGAATTTAATTTCTTTTTCTAAAACCTCATTTGGAATATTTGCTATCATTGGTAAAAAGAATAAGCAAATTGCGGCACATATTTGTAAAATAACAACAAGTGAACTACTAAGTTTCAGAATGTTTCTTATCAATAGAATTGTTGCAACAAAGAATAAAGTATAGATAAATACGAAGCTTATAATCATCGGAATATGGAAATAAGGTTCTATCTGATAAATTAATTCTAATACCACTCCAGAATAGATAAATAGGATAGATGTCAGAATAAATATAAACTTAGAGTTAGCTAATTTAAAACCAAGAAAGCGTTCCTCTGTTTCAAAATCCTGCATTAAATAGATATTGAAAAGAGAACATATTGCAACAACAAAACTTGTTATAAAAACAGGATTAAAAATGATATTTAAATGTTGAGTTGTTTCATAATAAGCAAACCAATTCACACATAAAGCCACTAATAAAAACGGAAATAAACAAATGAAAAATACTTTGAAAATATTTTCGTGACTTTTCTTCCATAAAAACAATAACAAAGTAGATTCTATTGCAAAAGAAATCGCAACATAATTGGCTTTAAATTCTAATGCAATTGCTGTTGTAATAAGCGCTATACATAAAGCTATTAATGTATTTTGTAATATTTTGTGTTGTGTTGTTTTATAAACATACAAAGCAAACAAGAGATTAAGTATTCCGAAGAAAATAGAAATTAATCCTGCATGTTGTAGCTGTAAAGCCAGAGTTATAAATACAGTTGTAGTAATTGTATTAAAAATCATCAGCAAGCAATTCCAAGCAGTAAATTCTTTTTTAGAAAAGTAGTTAAATAAACTAGCCGCTTGATAAATTAAATAGAAAACAATAAAAAATAATGCTTGCATTTGTGTTTTAACATCTATTATCCACGCTAAGCTATACGCAAAAGAAAATGTAAAAGCAATAAAAGAAATAACTTGCCAATTCTTACGCCAAGACATATAAAGCATTCCAAGATTTAATAACGCGAGATAAGAAAACAAAAATATAAAGTTGCTTTCGCCGGTACTGATCATTAAAGGAGCAGAAAACCCACCAATTATAGAGAAAATGGCAACAACTTGTTTGTTGTAAATTAAACCTAAAACAATAGATAATAAGGTGACGACGGTTAATAAGATAAAGGTAATGTCTTGAGAAAAAATATGATATTCTCGGAAAGCAATGGTTAATGTAAAATATAAAATAGAAATTCCTCCACCAATAAGAATAGAGGAGAAAACCTCAAAGCTTTTTCTAATTCTATGTGCAGTTCCAATAATGCTTAATCCTATCACTATACCAATTAAAACACGGAACGTTTCATTTATCCAATTCTGATCAATAGCATATTTCACAAAATAGCCAATACCAAGCACTAATGTTACAATACCAACAATTGTTAAAAAATTATCTTTTATAAATAACGTAGTACTATTTACCGATTGTTCTACTTTCTTTTCAGTTTGTTGATAAACAGAAGTAGAAGCCTCTTGTTTTGGCTGTATTTTTTCAGTAGAAGGCTTCGGATATTCTATTTTATAATCAGCAATTGGTTGTGCTGGTTCTACTTTAGGAACCGTAACATCGCCAGATTTTTCTTTTAAATTAACCTGTTCTTGTAGCTTTCTAATTTTAAATTCCTGATAATCAACTTGTCTTTTAAGTTTTGTTATTTTATCAAACAGAATAATAATCAGAATAGTAAAAATTATAATAAATATAAATTCCATAACTAGTGTTTAGTTAATAGGAAGGTAATCATTAATTTTCAGAAAATTTTAAATTTAACGTATCACATACGAAACCTTTTGTGTTTCCGTTATTTTACAAATATGTATTTTTGCCGAATGTTTAAAAAACTCAGTATAATATTGTTGGTTGCATTATCGTCTTTGATTTTTGCACAAGATGGAACACGTGTATACGAATTTTTGAATATTACGACATCTGCACGCCAAGCAGCTTTGGGAGGAAATGCACAAACTTCTTGGGATGCAGATCCTAATTCGGCTTTGTGGAATCCTTCTCTAATGAATAGAGAAATGCACGGACAGTTTGCTTTTAACTATGTTAATTACATCGCAGACGTTAATTTCGGAACATTTTCTGGCGTTTACGAAATAGATCAAGAAAACTTTCTTTCCATTCATGGTCAGTATGTAGATTACGGAAAATTAATCGGAACCGACGAAAATGGAAATATCACAGGTAATTTCAGAGCAAACGATGCTGCCTTAACATTGGGTTATGCAAGAGTTATTGGTGATTATTGGACAATCGGAGCAAACGTAAAATACATTAATTCTACAATAGAATCTTATAAATCATCTGCCATTGCAGGAGATGTTGGACTTTCTTATCACGATTTCGATAAAAATATTAATGTCTCTTTAGTTGTTCGTAATATAGGAGGACAGTTGGAAACTTACAATGGTAAGAAAGAAAATATGCCAACACAAGTAAATCTTGGTATTTCGCATAGACTAGAACATGTTCCGTTAGAATTTACATTTTCACTTCACGATTTACAAAAATTTGATATATCGCAGGCTTATAATAAAAATGGACAAGAAGTTTCTACTGGTCGAAAAATTATAGATCACGTTTCATTAGGAGCAGAATTATTTCCAAATTCAGATTTTAACATGCGATTGGGGTATAACTTTAAAAGAGGAAATGAGCTTGCAGCAGAAGGCGTTCGTTCTTTATCTGGACTAACATATGGGTTTGGTATTCGTGTAAATGCATTCCGATTCGAGTTTGGTCATGCCAATTATCACGCTTCAGGAGGTTCTAATCATTTCGGAATATTGATTAACTTAGATAGGTTAATACAAGGAAGAGATTACTGGCGAAGCAATCCTTGGTTATAAAAGCTTTCCAAACAAACATAAAATAGTATATTTGTTATCTAGTTTCAATTTTAAATGAAAGAAAATTTGATTATTGCAATAGATGGTTTTTCATCAACAGGAAAAAGTTCGATGTCAAAAATTATTGCTAAAAAACTAAATTATACTCATATCGATAGTGGAGCAATGTATCGTGCCGTAACATTGTATGCATTTCAACAAAATTATATCGAAAATCAAACAATTAATATTCCTTTATTAATTGCACATTTAAACGAAATTAAAATAGAATTTAAACAAGATTCTTCTTCTCAAAAAAATCACACTTATCTTAATGGAGTAGATGTGGAGCAAGAAATTCGTGCAATGCAAATTTCTAAAATGGTAAGTCCAATTTCAGAGATTCCTGCCGTACGAGATTATTGTGTTGCTTTACAACAAAAAATGGGAGAGAACGGAGCAATTGTTATGGATGGTAGAGATATTGGGACAACAGTTTTTCCGAATGCCGATATTAAAATCTTTATAACAGCTTCACCAGAAATTCGTGCAAAACGTCGTTTCTTAGAATATCAACAACAAGGAAAAGAAATAGCGTTAGAAGAAGTCTTTGCAAATGTAAAAGAACGAGATTACATAGATTCTCACCGAGAATATTCACCACTTAGAAAAGCAGATGATGCGATAGAGGTTGATAATTCTAATTTAAATTTAGAAGAAACGGTAGATAAAGTAATGGAAATTGTTCAATCAAAAATGTAAAAGCCTAAACGGTTTAATACAATTTGTAAACAGAATCGAAGATTAATTTTGGGCGTTCCCTTCGGTCGGGCTTTACGTTCCAATCTTTTATTAAAACTTCTATAATCTCCGTTTTCATAAAAGGATTTACACTTCAATCCCTAACGCAGAATCCCTTTTTAGTTAGAAGATTCAGTTTCAAAGAAAGTTGGGTTAAAATCGTTCAAAGCATACACTTTTGTTAAGTAAATAAAAGATTTTTCAAACGGATTTATAATTACATTGTAAGTTACATTACCATTAGGATAAATCCTAAAATCAATTTCTATTGTATGCTCGTGTTCTGTAAAATCATCTAAATTAAATGTAGTATTTAATGGCAATATTTCTTGTTGCGTTTTACCATCAACAATTCCAAAACCATTTACCCATAAGCTCATTCTAAATTCCTTTAACTCTGTAATTAATTTAAAATTTCCGTTCAGAATCTCTTTTTCGGTTCTTAAATCGTCGTTCATTTATTTTTTGATAAATTAATAGTGAATGTCTTTTTGAGCCTCTCGAAGCATAATTTCAGCTTCACATCGTGTAAGTAATGATGAGATCCTGAAACGAGTTCAGAATGACATACAAGACCTAAATATGAAAAACAAAGTAAAAACAAGATAATTTATACCTTTAAGTAAATATAAATCACTTTTTAATGAAAAAACTAATTCATTAATTTCTTTTTAATTTTTCTATATTTTTTAGATTTAATAACGCTCCCATTATCAGTAATTATAAGCGCAGCATAGTCTTTTTGTTGGTTAATTAATGCCAAACCTTTCTCTTTACCTAAAACCATAATAGAAGTACTGAAACCATTACATGTTTCTGCATTTGGACCAATTACCGTAACACCAGTTAAACCAGTAGAAGGCATTCCCGTTTTAGGATTAATAATGTGTGAATAGCGAATATCATCTATCAAAATAAATTTTTCGTAATCGCCAGAAGTGGTTACAGCAGCATTTTTTAAAGTTAAAATATCTGCCATTTTATTGCGATTAAATGGATTGGTAATTCCAATTTTCCATGGATCACCATTTGGTTGATTTCCCCAAGTAGTCATATCACCCGAAGCATCTATAATACCTGCTGCTATACCTAAATTTTGTAAGTATTCTCTTGCTTTTTCTGCTGCATAGCCTTTTCCAATAGATCCGAAACCAATTTTCATTCCTGGTTTTTTTAAGAAAATAGTGGAGTTTTCTTTATCTAAAACAATGTTTTGATAACCAATTTTTTCGATAGCTTTCTTTATTTCAGTTTCTGATGGTAATTTTTCCATAGAACCATCAAACTTCCAAATTCTATCCATGGCAGCAAAACTAATATCAAAAGCACCATTTGTAATTTCAGAAAAGTAAATTGCTCTTTCAGTTAAATCAAAAACTTCTTGATCCACTTTTATAGGTTTTATTCCAGCATTTTGGTTAACCAAAGAAACTTGAGAAGTTGATTTCCAATCGGAAATTAATTCTTCAATTCTAACCATTTCACTAATTGCTCTGTTGATACTTTTTTCAACAGCAATTGAGTCTTGGTCAACTAATGTAATTTTGAATTTACTTCCCATTAAAATTGTATCCCTAATTCCTATAACTTGAGCATTTATAGGAATTAGTGCATACAACAATATAAAACTGAATAGATATTTCATTTTATGAATTATAATTTAGGTGTTAGTGTTCTAAAACTTAGAACTCAACATTCACAATTTTAATAGCAATCTGTTAAAAATTGTCCATTGATTTTAAACTCTTCAAAAGTCTTTCCTAAATGTTCTTGGCAAATAAGGTCTAAAACTTTCTCAATGTCATGTTGCATTGCTAAAGCACCACAAATCATAATTATTCCACCATTTTGTAAGGTATCAGCAAAGAATTTCTCATCTCTTTTAACCAAATCCATTACATATTGTTTTTGTTCTTCTCTAGAAAAAGCAATATTAAACTTAGTTAAATGATTTTTCTTAATCTGTTTACTCGAAAAGCTCTCATAGCTTTTTGTAACGGTATTATGAAAACGGAAACCAGCATATAAATGTGTTTCAATTTTTTTCTTGTTTTCATCTATCATTCCAAGAAAAGGAGCAATTCCAGTTCCATTTGCAATTAAAATAACTTTCTTGGCTTTCTTAGGAAAATGAAAAACAGTATTTTTTATAATTCTCGCTTTAAAATTCTCAGAAGAGTTTAGTTTATACAGATACTGAGATCCCAAACCAAACTCGTGTAATTTTACAACCAATTGTAATGCTCCGTTTACTTTACCAACAGAATATAAACGCTCACGATGATCATTTGCTGGATATATTGCTAGTAAATCTCCCGAACGGAATTTTTGTTTTGTATTTAAAATCACATTAAAAGTAGCATCATCTTCAGTTACTTTTGATGTAGAAATAACATTTAAATCTTTCAGCTTTGGAGCTGTTCCAACATACATTGCTGGTGTTGTAGCTAACGGAATATCAGTTTTTTCTTTGTATTCAGTTGCCCAAGTAGCAAACTCTTCTGGAGATTTATCATTAACTGTTTTTAAAGGCAGTAAACGATTCGCCCATTTTTGTTTTTCTAACAATTCATCTACTTCTAATGCATAACCACAAAATTTCTCATAAGCTGTAGAACCAAATCCAACAACTGTAAAGTCAATTTCCTGATTTTGAGGATGTTTTTCGATCGAACTTTCAAATTTATTGGCGTTAGATGGCGCATCACCAATTCCGTAAGTTGAGGTAAAAATGATGATTTGTTTTGCATTTGGATAAAGCTCATACTGATTCATTTGAGTCATAAATGATTTTTTTCCATTTGCTAAAAGCTGAACTTGAATTTTATTTGCAAATCCTAATGTAGCACCATTTTCAGAACCAACAAGAAGTACAATTTCGGCTTCTTCTGCGCTGTATTTATTTTTTAGAATTTTTGTTTTTGTACGTTTTAACGTAATAACAAAACCAGAATAAATAAAGAATAAAATACTAAAACATGAGATAGCTAAAATAACTGCCCACATGATATTAATATGTCCTGTATGCAATTTACTGCTAAGACGAAGAAACGCTTGCGCATTAGAAAATGGTGTTTTTGCTTCTACTTTTCCATTAATCTGATTAACAATTAATTCTTGACCAGTTAAATTAATTTTATAAAATTCTTGTGGATCTTCTCTATCAAAAGGAAATTCAATTTTTCTTACATCCGCTAACTTCGTTTCTTTAAAAATAGAAAAATCTTTTAATTCAACTCTTTTCGTATTTTCATTAGCAGAAGAAGTAATTTCAGTATTTAATTTTTCATTTTTAGGTATTAATTCGAATCGATTTAATACCATCATTGTTCCTGTAAATGATATAATGATAACTGGAATAAGAAATATTCTACCAAATATAACATGATAATATTGAGAGAAATACTCTTTGTTAATCTTGTCAAAGAAATTTCGAAAGCCTTTTTGTCTTTTAATAATTAAAACTAATCCCGAAACAGCTATCAGAAATAATAAGAATGTCATAAAACCAATTATTATTCGTCCTGTTTCGTGTAAAAATAATGAGCGGTGTAAGGTGATAACCCAACTCATAAACTCACTTTTCTCGATAGGATCTCCTAATTTTTCTCCTGTTCTTGGGTCTATGTAAAATTTAAAATCATTTCCATCTTCATCAAAACCCTCAAGAGAAACGAAATTATTTTTATCTAAATTTAATTCTGTTAAATCGCCATATTTATTTTGTAAAACAGGTAACGTTTCAGCTAAAGTAATGGCATTGAATTGTTCTACTTTGTATGGATGTAGCTTTTGTTCTATTGGTCGAAATGACAAAATGACTCCTGTAATAGAAGTCATTGTTATAAATAGAAATGATATGTACGCTAATATTAGATGAGCATAGCGCCAAATAGATAATGTCATGTTGAATTTTATTATTGGGCTTTACTTAGTTTTACATATCTAATGTATCCTTTACCTTCAACTTTTTGTGTAATACCAGCAGTAGTTAATGGAATTTCAACATCAGAAACATGGTAATCTCCATCTTCTACAGCAGATTCAAAACGTAGTTTGTACCCTTTGTTCATTTTACTTTGATCGATGGCGAAAGTTGTAATACTACGATCTCCTGCAGCAACAGAAGCACCAGTTATTCCGTTTAATTTTTCTTTTTTCTTTTTATTGAATTTATCCCATTGTTTAAATCCATTGTACCATTGTTTATCAGCTCCCATCATGTACAATGTTTTTTCGTATTGTCCATCTGGGCTAATTAAAGATACAACAACATAAGCTTCTAAACCTTTGTAATTGGTCATCTGTAACATGCATTTATATTTTGCTGTTTGTGCAGAAGCTTGTATAGATAAACCTATAATAAATAATGCTGTGAATATTGCTTTGATTGATGATTTCATATTTAAATTTTATTCGTAATGAATTTTTATTATTTCAAAAAGTTGATGTTAACGTTGTTTTCTTTTAACGATTCATTCTCTGAAGCTAAATCGAATGCTGTTTCATCAAACTCTGTTTTCAATTCTTTTTTTGCGCCAGTTGCGATTAAATCTTTCATAATAACATCATCTTTTGCAATTAAAGCTGCACGATGTAATGCAGTCATTCCATCTTTATTTTGCGTGTTGATATCTAAGTTTAAAGTAGCTAAATTTTTTAATAAGTTTAGATCATTCTTAGCAACAGCAATATGTAATAAAGAGTTTCCATCTTTATCTGTTGCGTTTAATTTTACACCTTTATTTTTTAGGATGGCTAATTTTTCAGCAAAATCACTTGCTTGTCCAGGACGTGGTGCTCTGTAAGATTGTACCAAGTAAAAAGCTAAATTTCCATCTTTTGCATTAATAGTTGTTTTAGCACCTTTTTCTATTAGATAAGACATCACTTCTGGAGAACCATGTTGAACAGCAGAAAATAAAGCTGTTTCTCCTTTAGCGTTTACAGCGTTAATATCTTTAATTTTAGAAACGATTGTTTTTACAACATCAAGGTTACTTGTTCCAGCAGCAGAAAATAATACATTATTTCCTTCTTTATCTACTGCATTAACATCAACACCTTTAGAAATTAAATAATTAATAATTTCTGTTTGATCTTTTTTTCTTACAACGTTATGTAAAGCATTTTCACCATTTAATCCTTTAGAATTAGGGTTTAATTTTACATCTTCTATTAAATATTTGTAAGTATCAATTTTATTAGAAGCAAATCTAGTTCCTTGTGAAGCAAAAATTAAAGCATTACCTGTTGGCTTAATCCCTTTCTGTGCTAAAGTTTTCAAGAAAGCAACATCACCAGTTCTTGCAGCATAATCAAAAGCAGTTCTTCCGTTATCGTCAGTATCTTTTAATGATAAACCTTTTGTAACTAAGTAATCAGTTAATTTTAAATCTTTATCATTACTAATCGCTAATAATAAAACTGTTGCACCATCTGCATATTTTTGTTTAGGATTAATTCCAGCTTTAAAGAATTTTTCGAATAATTCTGGATTATTTTGTCCAAATCCAGCAGCGAATGTAAGTGGAGTTGCTCCTTTATCATCTGTTCTATTTAAATCAGAACCTTTAGAAATTAAGTAATCTACTACTTCTAAATCACCTCTCATTGCAGCCCAGTGAATATATTGTCTACCATCGTGCGTATTTTTTGTAACGCTATTTCCTGGTTTTTCAATCAAATATACTATTGTTTCGTAATCTGCTCCATTATTAATGGCCATACTTACCACATCATGATTTCCGCCATTTGCTTCAGCAGGATTATTTCCTTTTAAAATTTCTTCTTTCACAACTTCAATAGGAGGATTCTTTTTCCAAAAATCACCATTTAATAATGTGTTTGTCTGCGCTTTTAAGAACGATGAAAGCAAGATTAAAGTAACAAGTATTTTTTTCATGTAATAATTTTATTTAGACCAAATTTTAAAATGGATTTCAAAAATAAAACATTATTTATAATTATTCTAAACATTTTAAAGTTTAAATGCTTATTTATGACTAAGGTCATAAATAATATATCTATTTGATTTAGAGTGATAAAACTCATATTTATTATTTGTAATTAATCCAAATAAAAACTATTTTTGACAAAATTTAACAAATGCTTAAGAAATCTGTTTTCACATTTTTTTTCTTTTTAACTGTTATAGTTAATGCTCAACACTCAGTCTCAGGAGTTATACATGATGAGAATAACCAATTATTAAAAAATTTAGATGTAGAATTAATTTTAACAAATAGTTCTAAAAAAACCAAGACAAATAAGAATGGAGAATACCAATTTAGTGATATTGGAAATGGAGAATATCAACTAAAAATTTACAAGGAAGAAAAAGAAGAAGTTTACTTTATAAAAGTTGAAGACAAAGATTTAATATACAATACAGCTTTTAATCTATCATCTCATATAGGATTAAATGAGGTTAACATTAAAAAATTGAGATCTGTAAAATCTGAATTAGAAAAGAAAGGATTTGCAGTTAATGTTATTGAAACAAAAGAAGCATCTGTTCGTAATACACAAACGTTAGAATTATTAGACCAATCTGTAGGTGTTAGAATTAGACAAAACGGAGGTTTAGGTTCAGAATATCAATTTAATATTAATGGAATGAGCGGTAACTCTATCCGAATATTTATAGATGGAATTCCAATGGCAAGCTATGGAAGTGCTTTTAATTTAAACAATATTCCTACGTCAATGATAGAAAGGGTAGAGGTGTTTAAAGGTGTAGTTCCAGGTTATTTAGCTAACGATGCACTTGGTGGTGCTGTTAACATTGTTCTAAAAGAATCTGCTAAAAATAGTTTAAATGCATCAATTTCTTACGGTTCATTTAATACAACACAAGCCAATTTTTCTGGGAATTACAGAGCGAAATCAGGTTTTACAATTAATACTTCTATGTATTATAATTATTCTGATAACGATTATAAAGTTTGGGGAAGAAGTATTTTTGAAACTTTACCAAATGGTGTAATTAATCCTATAAAAGCAAGAAGATTTAATGATAAATTCTATTCTTACGGGAGTGCCACAGAAATTGGCGTTACAAAGAAAAAATGGGCTGATCGTTTTATGGTTGGTTATAACAATGCGTACGAATATAAAGAAATACAGCATGGTCAATTTATGGTTCGTCCGTACAAAGATCGTTTCAGAACTAGAAATACAAACGTTGCGAGTGTAACTTATAAAAAGAATAATTTATTTACTAGAGGATTAGATCTTAATATAAAATCAATTTACTCTAACGATAAGCAAGTTACAAGCGATACAAATTTATTTGCTTACGGTTGGAATGGCCAACAAATTCTTGATCGATTTGGGAATCCAGTTAGGTCTGCTTATGGAGCACAACAAGGAGCAGCATCTATACGACATATTAACAGAGATTTTATAAATACAAATTCATCTTTAAGCTACCGTTTAAATAAAAATCATAGTTTTTCTTTTAATCATTTATTTACTTATCAAGAAAGAAAAGATAACGATGAGTTATTGAGTGTAGTAGAAAACAAATACAGAGAGAGTAGCAATTTCACAAAGAATAATTTTGCGCTTTCTTATGAACTTTCTGCTTTTGAAGATAAATTAAAAACATCCTTATTCGGAAAACATTATGGTCAGAATATAGAAAGAACAAGACCAGTTGCTCGTGTTGTTGATGGACAAACAGTAAGTGTAAATCAGTACGATAATTCTAATATTTCTGAGGGAGGTTATGGTTTTGCAGCATCATACTTAGTTGCAAATTCTGTAATGTTAATGGGTTCAGCAGAAAAAGCGATAAGAATGCCAAGTGAAAATGAAATTTTTGGTGATGTATCCGAAAATAAACTTGATAACTTTTATCTAAAACCAGAGAAAAGTAACAACTATAATCTTGGATTAAAGTTAGGTCCTTATAAAATAGGAAATCACAAAGCTGATGTCTCTGTAAATGGTTTCATCAGAGACACAAAAGATAGAATTGCAAACTTCAATTATTCAAACACAAATTTAGGTCTTAGTGAAGCTTATGCTAGTTCAAACTTAGCACAGACAATGGTTAGAGGGATAGACTTTGAATTTAATTATTCTTACAGCGATAAGTTTAAACTTTTGTTCAATTTATCAAAGTTTAAATCTTACATGAATGATAAAAGTAATACATATTACAAAGACCAATTACCAAACGAGCCAACATTTACTATGAATACGAATGCTCAATACACATTTAAAAATCTTATAGGAAAAGGTTCAAACTTCATTGTTTATTATAACTATAGATTTATTGATGAGTTTAATAGTTTCATGTTTGGAAAATTAGATGGAACAAACTATTTCAATGTAGCACAACAAAATATTCAGGATGCGGGTATCACTTATCAATTTCCTAATAAACACTTTATTGTAAGTTTTGATGCAAAAAATATGTTTGATAAACAGGCATTTGACAATTTTGGAGTTCAAAAACCTGGTAGAGCATTCTTTATTAAATTAAACTATTCACTTTAAAAAATAATATAAATTTTAGCAAAATGAAAAAACATTTTATGACTACTTTAAAAGCATTATTTGCTTTTGGAATAATGACAGTATCATTTACAGGTTGTAGTGATGATGATACTCCAAATGCGCAAGTAGGAGAACCAGGAACAGAAAATAATCGTTGGATAACTGTTGCTGGATCTTTACAAGGATCTGCTGCAGGTTCTGTTGCAGGAGATGGAAATGGAGGAATGGTAGTGTATGCTATTAGTGAAGAAGATGCGAAAAATCCTGAAAAGGAATTTAGCATTTTTGCAGAAGGTTTTCTTGTGCCTTCACAAAGAACATCTCGTGTGTACACATCAACAGATGGAAATACTTTATATGCAATCCCTTATAATGGAGACAATGGAGGTATTTTTAGTAGATATAAAATTGGAGGAGGTAAAAACTACTCTGAAGAAGGAGCAAGAGTTAATTTAACTCCTTATGTAACAAATGCACCTCGTTGGGGGAAATTATACGATAATGATAAAACAGGTGTAGCAAATAATATTGCAGGTGTAGCAAATAAGTTTGATGCCAATAATGTTTATCAATATACAAGAGGAACAGCGAATACTATTGCAATTGATTTACAAAATCCTCAAATCAAAACTAATCAAACTTTTGAAATAAAATTAACGCCAGAAGAAGAAATAAAAGGTCATTATGTGTTTAGAATGGATTCACCTACTTTAAACAAAGCGGGAGATAAATTATTCATAGGAACATGGATGCGTAAAGCAGATCCTGTTACAGGAAACGTTAACCAAGCAACATTTGATCGTTTAGGATCTAAGACTATTGTTGTAGATTATCCATCACTTACAAATCCAAAAGTTATTACGTCTACTGTTAGTCATGGAGATACTTCTGGTTATAGAAGTTTAAACAGTTTCTTATCTGATGATGGATTTGTTTATCAAGCAACTTCTAGAGATCAAAGTGGAGGACATATTTTAAGAATAGGTCAAAACAATGAGTACGATAATTCTTATGTATTTAATTTAGATACAGCTTTAGGATTAAAAGGTGTAACAGTAGAAAACTGGAAATATGCAGGTAACGGAATTGCTTATTTAATGTATTCTCATGAAAATGCAACAGTTTCTTCATTAACTAATCAACCACAAAGTTTCTTAGCAAGAGTAGATTTCAATTCAAGAACAGCTACTCAAGTTAATTTACCTTATGATATAGATATGTATTTCTTCCAACATCAAGGAATTTTAGTATATGGTGATAACGTGTATATTCCATTATCTCCAATTGGAAAAGATGGAAACATATATGTTATAAACAGAAGAAGTGGAGTAGTAACAAAAGGAGCTAAGCTGAAAAATGTAGCTGGTGCTCAATTTGTTGGAGCTTTCTAATATTTTATAAAAATTTAATCAATAAAAAAGGATTGCATTTGCAATCCTTTTTTATTGAACTTGTTTAAACTTCAAAAAACTTTATTGATTAATCCTCTCTTCGAGGACCATTTTCTCTATTTTTTAAGATGTTTTCTACATCTTCTAATTTAAATCCTTTTGCTTTTAATAGAATAAGATAGTGATAAAGTAGGTCGGCAGATTCATCTAAAAACAAATCATCATTATTATCTTTTGCTTCAATTACAACCTCTATTGCTTCTTCACCAACTTTTTGAGCAACTTTATTAATTCCTTTTTTGTACAATTTGTTTGTGTAAGAATCAGGGTCATTATCTAAATCTATACGATCGTTAATTGTTTGTTCTAATTCATAAACAAATCCTCTGTTAGATTCTTCTTTAAAACAAGTTACAGAACCAGTATGACAAGTTGGTCCATAAGGTTTTGCTTTAATAAGAATTGTATCTTGATCACAATCAATAGCAATATTTTTTACTTCTAAAAAATTACCAGACTCTTCACCTTTTGTCCATAATCTATTTTTTGAACGAGAGAAAAAAGTAACTTTTCCTATTTCTTGTGTTTTATCAAAAGCTTCTTGATTCATATAACCTAACATCAAAACTTGATTATTAAGATAATTCTGAATAATTACGGGAACTAAACCGTCATTATTTTTAGTGAAATCAATTTTCATCGTACGGGTATATTTTGTTCTTTTAAATAATTTTTTAATACTGGAATTGGAATTTCTCCAAAGTGAAAAATACTAGCAGCTAATCCTCCACTTGCTTTTGTTTGAGTAAAAACTTCTGAAAAATGCTCCATTTTTCCTGCTCCACCAGAGGCAATCACGGGAATATTAACTAAATCTGAAACGGCTTTGGTAATATCAATTTTAAAACCAGCTTTTGTACCATCTCCGTCCATAGATGTTAATAGAATTTCACCAGCGCCTAATTCTTCGACTTTCTTTACCCAATCTAATGTTTGCCAATCGGTTTCTATTTTTCCACCGCTAATAAAAACTTTTTGTACGCCATTTATATCTCGTGTATCAATTGCTACAACAACACATTGCGAACCAAATTGTGCTGCCAAATCTTTAATTAATTGAGGGTTTTTTACTGCCGATGAATTAATCGATATTTTATCTGCACCAGCTTTTATTACAACAGCCGCATCTTCTACAGAATTAATTCCTCCACCAACTGTAAATGGAATATTAATAGCTGCTGCTATTTTTTCAACCATTTCAGCTAATGTTTTACGTTTTTCTTGCGTAGCAGTAATATCTAAAAAAACTAATTCATCTGCTCCTTCATCAACATATTTTTTAGCTAATTCTACAGGATTTCCTGCATCTCGTAATTCTTCGAAATTGATACCTTTTACTGTTCTTCCATCTTTAATATCTAAACATGGAATGATTCGTTTTTTTAACACTGTTTGTATTTTAGATTTACGATTTTAATGTTTTTAAATGATTAAGTTTCTATCCGAATAACGTATTAACCAAATAACTTAACAACTTCTTTCAATTCAATTCTTCCTTCATAAATGGCTTTACCAAGAATTGCTCCTTCACAACCTAATTCTTTTACTTTTATTAAATCGTCAATAGAAGAAACACCACCAGAAGCAATTAATTTTATATTCGTGTTTTTTAAAATTTCTTTATATAGATCATTCGATGTTCCTTGAAGCATTCCATCTTTTGAAATATCTGTACAAATCACATATTCAATTCCTTGTGTTTGATATTCGTTAATAAAATCTATCACATCTAATTCAGAGGTTTCTAACCAGCCATGTGTAGCAATTTTACGATCTTTTGCATCTGCACCTAATATAATTTTCTCTTTTCCGTATTGAGAAATCCACTCATTAAATAATGTTGGATTTTGTACCGCAATACTTCCTCCAGTAATTTGATTTGCTCCACATTCAAAAGCAATTCTACTATCATCATTAGATTTTATTCCTCCTCCAAAATCAACTTTTAAATTCGTTTTATTGGTAATTTGTTCTAATGTTTTATAGTTAATTATTTGGCTAGATTTTGCACCATCTAAATCTACTAAATGCAGATATTGAATACCATAATCCTCAAATTCTTTTGCGACTTCTAATGGATGTTCATTGTATATTTTTTTTGTGTTATAATCACCTTGCGATAAACGAACACATTTTCCATCTATAATATCTATTGCGGGAATAATTCTCATCATTTATTATTTTGATAACATTAGAAGTAGATTATAAGGCTTAAGTATTCTTAAGCCTTAAATCAGATCTTCTTATTTAATTTCTTTCATTATTTCTTGTACAGCTCTTTCTAGCTGTGGGTCTTTATTTTCTAATCTATCCAAAAATGTATTTTTGATGTAGATATCTGGACTTACACCAGTTTTTTCTAAATTCTGACCATCTAATGTATAAGTTCCCCAAGAAGGAAGTCTGTAAAATGAACCATCAACTAATCCTTTTCCAGAAGTAAAAATGATCCATCTGTAAGTTTCTTGCCCAATTATTTTTCCTAATTTCAAGGCTTTAAATCCAGCAGCTGTCATCTCCGCATCACTTAAAGAATATTCGTTTATTAATAACACAATTGGTTTTGCAGCGGGGGCGAAATTTGGTTGTACTGTTAATTGTCCTTCACGGTATTTCCATTTTAAATACGGACGTTGAGATAAAAAGTTTAAGACCTTATCGTGTACATTTCCTCCTGTATTAAAACGTAAATCTAAAATAACACCATCTTTTCTATTTTCTTGTTCCACCATGTCTAACAAGAAAACATCCAATTCGCTAGATGTCATATTTTTCATGTAAGAATAGGCGATTCTATCATTGCTTAATTGTTTTACACGTTGACGATTTTCGTAAATCCATTCATCGTATAAAAGACCTCTAAAGCTTGTGTTAGAAATAGGGTGAATTTTTGTTGTGATAGTTTTTCCATTTCGATTGAATTCTAACGTTAATTCATCTAGTTTTTTTGGTGTTGTGAAATAGGTTTCACGATTTTTAGTTTCGTCCACCTTTTGTTTATTTACAGCAACTAAAACATCGCCTTCTTTTATATCAACATTTTTAAGGAATGCAGGAGATTTTCTTACAATTCTATCTACAACAAATGGTTGATCGTTTTTGAAAACTAATCCTGTTTCATTCGTAAAATAATTTAAATATTTGCTTTCCTCTTTTCCGTTAGAAGTAAATCCTAAGTGAGAAGAATTTAATTCACCCAGTAAATCATTTAATAAAATACGTAAGTCGTTTCGGTTATTTACAAAAGGTAAATAATTTGCGTATTGTGACTTTTTAGCTTTCCAATCTATTCCATGAAAATTTTCATCATAAAAGTTTTCTTCAACTCCAGCCCAAGCTTCATCATACATTTGTGTAAATTCGGAAGCTAAGTTTTTATTAAAATTATAACTTAAATTAATTTTCTCTGGACTGTTAGAGTTAACGCCAAATTTGTAAACAGTATCATCAATCAAAGCAAATAAATTTTTATCATTTTTGATGATGTAATCAACACCTTTACTAAAAACTTTATCTGTTTTATCATCTTCAAACTCCGAAGTTGTCTTTTTATACAATTGGAATTTTCCGTTATCTTGATTTGAATTATAGAATAAAAGTTGTTTTTTATCCTCTTCAAATACAAAAGGATTGGTTTGATACCCAAAACGATCGGTTACTAATTCTATTCTTTCTAAGAAACCTTCTGGATTAACAGTTAATTCTTTCAGTTCCTTTTTTTCTTCTTTCTTTTCCTTTTTCTCAGCTTTTTTCTCTTCTACAAAGAGTTTATCAAACTTTTCTGATTTGTATGCTTCATCAAACCAATCTAAAGAAGCGCGGTAAATATTAGATTTTTGCATGCCCATTGGATAAGATGGATTTGTTCTGTCACTTGCAAAATAAATATATTTTCCATCTGGAGACCAAGTAGGAGATTCTTCTGTAATTCCTGTATTAGTAAGGTTTATAGTTTTTTTATTTTTGATATTATAAACAAAAATATCTAGTTCGAAATTACGCTTAGCATTAAATAATACATACTCATCATTTGGAGAAAATGATGGTTTAGAATTTTGAAAAGCCCAGATTTCATCTTTTACAATGGTTGTAGATTTTAGAGATTTTAAATCTAACAATCTAACCTCATCTCTTCCACTTAAATATACAGCTTGAGATAAATCGTGACTAAATGTAATATCTCTATTGTTTCTTAAGTCTGATGTTAATTGTTCAGATTTTCCTTTTCCATTGGCAGAAGTTTTAAACCAATTCTGATATCCGTTATAAGTTTGATTGAAAATTAAATTCTGATTGTCTTTTAACCATTTTACTTCTAATACACGTTCTTTACCATCTGTAATTTGGTTAATAAATTTTCCTTCGATATCCGAAACAAAAATAATTCCTCGACTAATGAATGCTAATTTTTTACCATCTGGTGATACATCGAAAAATGAAACTCCATCAGCAACATCAAAGTTTTGTTCTTTTGCAATTACTTTACTTGTGTTGACATTTATATTAACAGGATTGGACGTTTTTGAAGCGATATCATAAATAAATAACTGATAATCTTTTTCAAAAATTACTTTTGTTCCGTTCGCTGCAACAAATGGTTTTCTAATAGAAGTATCAAACTTTGTTAAGGCTTCTTTTTTTCCGTTTTCTAATTTATATAGATTGTATTCTCCATTATTTTCATCAGAAATAAAATAGATAGTTCCTTTTTTATCAACAGTCGCATTAAAATCTTTTCCGTTGTATGTTGTTAGTTGTTTAAATGCTTTAGAAGTTGGATTGTAACTTAATAAATCTGGATTATTTTCTCCTTTGTATCGTTTACGTGTAATTTGATTAGCACTTTCTGTAGAGTTTGTAAAAATATAATCTCCATTTGGTGTTTCTACTAAACCATTGGTTGTATTAAAATAATTGGTAAATAATGGTTGAGGTGTTTTTCCGTCAATATCTATTTTAAAACTCCCGAAATTATTATTCTGATTCGATGTAAAATAAATTGTTTTACTATCCCAACTCCAACTTTCTACATCGTCTTTTGCTTGGTGAAATGTTAGTTGTTTAATCTCTCCACCATTAATTGGCATTACGTAAACATCGTAATTTCCGAATTGATTAGAACTGAATGCTAACCATTTTCCATCTGGAGAAACTCTGGGATTAGTTTCTTCTCCTTCTAAAGCCGTTATACGAGATGCGTTTCCTCCATTTGCATCTACTTTCCAAATATCGCTATCATAGCTGAAATAGATAGTTTTTGCATCTGGACTAAATGCCGGATTTGACGTGAAATATACTTTTTCTTGTGCCGATAGTTGAGTTATCGTAAAGACTGAAAGTAAAGTAAAAACTGTTTTTCTCATGTGTTTGTATTCTTTCTATAAACTTAAAAAATTCTCAAGGATTTGTTCTCCAATTCCTGCTGATTTTTCTGGGTGAAATTGTGTCGCATAAAAATTATCTTTTTGTAATGCAGCAGAAAATTCTAAAATGTAATCTGTTTTAGCAATTGTATAATCAGACAATTCACAATAAAAGCTGTGAACACAATAAACATCCGAAGCTTCGTTTACTTTATTGAATAGAGTAGACTTTAATGCTGTAATAGTATTCCAACCCATATGTGGGACAATTTCTGTTTTAGGAAATAATTTTACTTTAATTGGGAAAATATTTAAACAATCTGTATTACCTTCTTCCGAGTATTCACACATTAATTGTTGTCCTAAACAAATACCTAATGTTGGTTGTTTTAAATTTTTAATGACTTGATCTAATCCTTTTTCTTTAAGGTATTTCATAGCCGAACTTGCTTCTCCAACTCCTGGAAAAATTACTTTATCGGCTTGATGGATTTCTGTAAAATTATCTGTAATTATAGCATCATATCCCAAACGAGTAACCGCATTGTAGACAGATTTTACATTTCCAGCATTGTATTTTATTATTGCAATCATCTTTTGTTTTTAAATGTTGTTAAGTGTTTAAGTTGTGATGTGTTTATTTTTTTGAAAGAATTTACAAACAGACTAACTTAAACACATCGTAACGCTATAGCATTCCTTTTGTACTTGGAAGAATCATTTTGTCGGAATCACGTTTTACAGCCACTTTTATTGCTTTAGCAAATGCTTTAAAAATAGCCTCTATTTTGTGATGCTCGTTTGTTCCTTCCGCTTTTATATTAAGATTAGCTTTTGCTCCATCTGTAAAAGATTTAAAGAAGTGATAAAACATTTCTGTCGGCATTTGCCCAATCATTTCACGTTTAAAATCTGCTTCCCAAACCAACCAATTTCTTCCTCCAAAATCAATAGTAACTTGTGCTAAACAATCATCCATAGGAAGAGTAAAACCATATCTTTCTATACCTAATTTATTTCCTAAAGCTTTAGAAAATACCTCACCAAGCGCAATTGCTGTATCTTCTATCGTGTGGTGTTCGTCGACTTCTAAATCTCCATCTACCTTTACATTTAAATCCATTTGTCCATGACGTGCAATTTGATCTAACATGTGGTCAAAAAAATGAATTCCGGTAGAAATGGCTGATTTTCCAGTTCCATCTAAATTCAGTTCAATTTTTATTTTTGTTTCGTTTGTATTTCGTTCAATTGAAGCTGATCTATTTTCCAGTTTTAGAAATTCGTAAATCTCTTTCCAAGAAGTTGTTTTTAAAGCAACAACGTCATCTAAGACATCATCATTCACAATTTCATTCGCTCCTAAAGTTTCATCATTTACAATGAAAATTCCTTTTGCACCAAGATTCTGTGCCAATTTTACATCAGTTATTCTATCTCCAATAACAAAAGAGTTGGCTAAATCGTAAGCAGGATTATTAATGTATTTTGTTAATAACCCAATATTAGGTTTACGCGTTGGAGCATTTTCGTGAGGAAAAGTTTTATCGATATAAATAGCTTCAAATTTTACACCTTCATTTTCGAATGCTTTGATAATAAAATTCTGAATTGGCCAAAAATTTTCCTCTGGATGCGATGTAGTTCCTAAACCATCTTGGTTTGTTACCATGACTAATTCGAAATCTAATTCTTTAGCTATTTTACCTAAGTATGTAAATACTTCAGGATAAAATTCTAGTTTATCGAAACTGTCGATTTGGTAATCACTCGGTTCTAAAATCATTGTTCCGTCACGGTCTATATAAAGTATTTTTTTCATTTCTGTAAGTTATTTTTTAAGATTTAAGGTGTAAGATTATAAGATTTAAGGTTTTTGATTTTTTAAAAATTTCTCATAACCATTTAAAAGCTTTCCTATTTCTTCAGTATCTTTTTTAAATTCGTAATATTTTTCTTGTGTAATATATTCTAGATCTTTACTTAAGATTAAAAAATATTTAACCTCTTCCAATGAACCTTCTGCAATATTTATAAAACTTAATTGATGAGGAATAGTCTTTTTCTTTTTTCCTTCAACAATATTTGCTGAAATTGAAACAGAAGCTCGTCTTATTTGACTTGTTAAGCCATAAATTTCTTCTCGAGGAAATGATTTAGTTAATTCATAAATATTTAAAACAAGTTTGTGTGATTTCTGCCAAACAATAAGATTTTAAAAGTTGTCATAGATTTAATCTTTTTAGGTTAAGTTTAATAAGTTATAAATTTTAAGTATAAAAATTATAAGATTAAATTTTTTCTTATATCTTAAAAACTTACGTCTTATGTCTAAATCTAAAAACTTAAGAACTGGCTTATTAATTTCTCATTTTCTTCTTTTGTTCCAACAGTTATTCGAAGACAATTTTCACACAAATCATCGTTCGTTCTATTTCTAATTACAATTCCTTTTTTTATTAATTCGTTGTAACGTCCTGTGGCGTTATCAACTTTTATTAAAATAAAATTCGCATCGCTTGGATAGATCTTTTTTATAAAAGAAAACTTTTGTAAAGCTCTTTCAAGATATTGCTTTTGATTGAGAATTGTTTTAGTTGAGAATTTTATTTTATCATAATCGTTTAAGATTTTCAATGCTTTTTCCTGCGTTAATTGATTGATATTGTATGGAGGTTTTATCTTATTTAACACTGCTATAATTTCGGCACTTGCATATAAAATTCCTAAGCGAATCCCCGCTAAACCAAATGCTTTAGATAAAGTTTGAATAACAATAAGATTAGGATAATTTTTGATTTCCTCTAACCAAGATTTTTCATCAGAAAAGTCAATATAGGCCTCATCAATAATCACTAATCCATCAAAATTTTGTACGATTTCTAAAATATATTCTTTCTTAATTATTTCTCCTGTGGGATTGTTTGGAGAACATAGAAAAATCATTTTAGTGTTATCATCTATTTTATTGAATATATCTTTTACATTAGGTTGAAAATCAGATTCATTTAATAATGATTTTCTATATTCAATAGCATTTAAGTTTGCTAAAACATTATACATTCCATAAGAAGGAGAAATAGAAATAACATTGTCTTGATTTGGTTCACAAAATGCACGAAAAATTAAATCCAATACTTCATCGCTTCCATTACCTAATAAAATCTGATCTGCTGGAAAATTCTTAAGTTGACTTAAAACTGCTTTTACATTTCGTTGTAAAGGATCAGGATAACGATTTAATCCATTATCGAATGGATTTTCGTTTGCATCTAAAAAAATGAAATTATTATTAATTTCTTGAAATTCGTCTCTTGCCGATGAATAGGCTTTCATGGCTTTTACATTAGAACGAATAATATTATTTATGTTGAACATGTTTTTTAGTTGTTGTGTGATTATGTTTTTGCTTTTAATAATGTAATGCCTTAAAATTTAATAACTGACTAACTTTTTAGACGAAGCGTTACAGCATTTTTATGAGCAAATAATTCTTCTGCTTCTGCCATTAATTCTATAGCGGGACCAATATTCTGAATTCCTTCTTTTGTTAATTTCTGGAAAGTGATTTTCTTAATAAAACTATCTAAAGAAACACCAGAATAATTCTTTGCATAACCATTTGTTGGTAAAGTGTGATTTGTGCCCGAAGCATAATCTCCAGCACTTTCGCAACTGTAATTTCCTAAGAAAACAGAACCAGCATTTATTATTTTGTCAGTATAATCTTCAGCTTTTTCATAAGCAAAAATTAAATGTTCGGGCGCATAAATATTAGAGAAATTGACACAATCATCTATACTTTTTAAAACAATTCCTCTCGAATTTTCCAAAGCTTTTGCAGCAAATTCTTTTCGAGGTAATACGTTTAATTGTTTTTCTAATTCTTGAATTGTTTCGTTTAAAATATTCTCATTATCCGTTAATAAAATTACTTGAGAGTCGACTCCGTGTTCAGCTTGAGATAATAAATCTGCTGCGACATATTTTGGGACAGATGTGTTATCTGCGATAACTAATACTTCACTTGGTCCAGCGGGCATATCAATAGCAACACCAAAATTTTGAGCAACTTGTTTTGCAGCGGTTACATATTGGTTTCCTGGACCAAAAATTTTATCTACTTTTTCAATAGTTTCAGTACCGAAAGTTAACGCACCAATTGCTTGTATTCCGCCAATTTTATAAATAGTATTTATTCCGATAAGATCTGCTGTATATAGAATTGCAGGATTAATTTTACCTTCTTTGTTTGGAGGAGTGCACAATGTAATGTTTTTACAATTGGCTAATTTTGCAGGAATCCCTAACATTAAAACAGTAGAAAATAATGGAGCTGTTCCTCCAGGAATATAAATCCCGACATTTTCTATTCCACGAGATTCTCTCCAACAATTAACACCTTTTGTTGTTTCAATTATTTTTATTTCTTCTTGTTGAGCTGAGTGAAACTTCTCAATATTTTTAGCAGCTAATTGTATAGCATTTTTTAAATCATCAGTAATTAAACTTTTTGCCTCTTCTATTTCTTGTTTGGAAACATAAAGATTAGACAATTTTACATTGTCAAACTTCTCTGTAAGTTCTATTAATGCTTTATCTTTTTTATTTTGTATCTCATCAAAAACATTTAAAACAACTTGTTGCAAATCTTGTGTTTCTTTTGTTGGACGATTAGATAATTCGAGCCATTCTGTTAATGGAGGATATATGTATGTGTTCATTTTTTTCAGTGTTTATGTGTAGCAGTTTTTCAGTGCTAGAGGTTTTTGTGATTTATAACTTAAATACCTTTCAACTTAAAAACATTCTAACTGTTAAAGAATCATTTTTTCTATTTCTAATACTAAAATACCTTCTGCGCCAAACTCTTTTAATTGTTCGATAATTTCCCAAAAAGTATCCTCTTTTATAACAGTATGTATAGAAGACCATCCTTCTTGTGCTAATGGTAAAACTGTGGGAGATTTCATTCCTGGTAATAAGGCAATAATTTCATCTAGCTTATTATTTGGCGCATTAAGCAGAATGTATTTGTTTTCTGAGGATTGTTTTACAGCTTCTATTCTAAAGATTAAACGATCTAAGATTGCTTGTTTTTCTTGTTCTAAATTTTTATTAGAAATTAAAATAGCTTGAGATTCTACAACGGTTTCAACTTCTTTTAATCCATTTGTTAATAAAGTAGAACCTGTAGAAACGATATCAAAAATGGCATTTGCTAACCCAATACTTGGTGCAATTTCTACGCTCCCGCCAATTTCTTCTATTTTAACATTGATTCCTTTCTCATCAAAGAAATTTTGTAAAATACGAGGATAAGAAGTCGCAATTTTTTTATCTTGGAAGTAAGATAAATCGGTATACTTTTCATCTTTCGGAATAGCTAAACAAAGTTTACAACCTGCAAATCCTAACTGACGAATGTTGATAACATCTTTTGCTTTTTCCCAAACTTCATTTTCTCCTAAAATACCAATATCAGCAACGCCTTGTTCTACATATTGTGGAATATCATCGTCACGAAGGAATAAAATTTCGATTGGAAAATTAGGAGATTCAGTTCTTAATTTTCGAGTACTTGCTGGTATTTTTATACCGCAATCTTTTAATAATTCGAGTGATTTTTCACTTAGTCTACCACTTTTCTGAATGGCTATTTTTAATTTACTCATTTTCAATTTTATATTTTTAGTTTGAGTAAATCGCGAAGAAATAGATTAAATAACCATAGAAGTAACAAAAAAAATCCCGTTTGATTTACTCAAACGGGATTTAGATATATTATTTGACACATGTCCATATCACAATCAGCTCGCTTGAGTGCAAGTATGATGGTGATGATGATGGAATTGTATTGTGTACATTTTCTTTCTTTTGTTGAAGCAAAGGTAAAAAAGTTTTTTTGTTATTTCCAAATTTATTATTTCAATTGATTACTTTTAGACTAATAAATCAATAATAAAACATGCTAAAAAATATCATTTTTCTACTAATTATTTCAACCACAATTTCGTGTTCATCTTATCGATTTAGTCAACCAGAATATGGTGTGAATAATGGTGGTAATAAAGAAATTAAACTAAAGAAAGTTTATAATTTACGTGATTTAGGAGGGATAGAAAATCAAGACAATAAAAAATTAAAAACTGGTAAAATTTATAGAAGTGCAAATTTAGAAAAACTGAAATCTTCTTCTTTTAAAGATTTAGAAAAACTAGGGATTAAACAGGTTATTGATCTAAGAACTTTACAAGAAATTGAGGATAAACCCGATCATTTACCTTCGGATATAGAATATATAAACCTAAGAGCGTTTGAAGATAAAGGAGATCAATTGACAGAAGCTAGAAAATTAGTTTTAAAAGGAAAAGTGAATGCTGAAGATGCAGAAAAAAGAATGTTAGATTTTTATGTAGAATATGTAACAGAAAAACCAGAAGTTATTAAACAAATTATTCATGAAATTTTAGATGCCGAACAACCCGTTTTATTTCATTGTACAGCAGGAAAAGATAGAACAGGAATTGTTTCTGCACTGATTATGAAGATTTTAAATTTTGATGATGAAACGATATTTCAAACCTATTTACAATCAAATAATCAACGAGAAAAGATTATAAAAAAGAGATTGAAATTGGCAAATAATCTTCATTTTCTATATCCAAAAATGGATATTGGTGTTTTAGAAAAATTAAGCTGGATAGAACGTTCCTATCTTCAGAAAAGTTTTGATACAATTGATGAAAAATATGGTTCTATGGATAATTATATTCGAGATGTATTAGGAATATCTGATGAGGCAAGAAGAAGCTATCAAGCAAAATACATGGAATAAATGTTGATATACTTAAACAGTAAAAACAGAGTAAGATAAAAACTTTATAGTATTTTTGTAGAGATTTATGTTAGAAAAGAAAGAAACAAATTACGAAAAAGTCGTTTTAGTAGGATTAATTACACGTGAACAATCCGAAGAAAAACTGACTGAATACATGGATGAATTAGAGTTCCTAGCTTATACAGCAGGAGCTACAGTTGGCGAACGTTTTACACAAAGAATGGATAAGCCAGATTCTAAATTTTTTGTAGGAAGTGGAAAATTAGATGAAATTACTGCTTTCGTAGAAGAATATGACATTGATACAGTTATTTTTGACGACGAATTAACGCCTTCTCAACTAAAGAATATAGAGAAAGTTGTTAACAAAAAAATTATAGACCGTACACAATTAATTTTAGATATTTTCGCACAAAGAGCACAAACATCTTATGCGCGTACGCAAGTAGAATTAGCTCAATATCAATATTTATTACCACGATTAACGCGTATGTGGACTCACTTAGAGCGTCAGCGAGGTGGTATTGGTATGCGTGGTCCTGGGGAAACGGAAATTGAAACAGATAGACGTATTATCCGTGATAGAATTACATTATTAAAAGAAAAACTAAAAGGAATAGATAGACAAATGGCGACACAACGTAAAAATCGTGGAGCTTTAGTTCGTGTTGCTTTAGTTGGATATACCAATGTTGGTAAATCTACTTTAATGAATGTTTTATCGAAGTCGGAAGTATTTGCAGAAAATAAATTATTTGCAACTTTAGATACAACTGTTCGTAAGGTGGTAATTGGAAATCTACCATTTTTATTAACTGATACAGTTGGGTTTATTAGAAAATTACCAACACAATTGGTAGAGTCTTTTAAATCTACTTTAGATGAGGTAAGAGAAGCAGATTTATTGGTACATGTTGTAGATATTTCACATACAAGTTTTGAAGATCATGTAAATTCGGTTAATCAAATCTTAGCAGAAATAGAATCTAAAGAAAAACCAACTATTATGGTTTTTAATAAGATTGATAATTTCTCTTATGTGAAACAAGATGAGGACGATTTATCTGAGAAAAAGTTCGAAAATTATTCGTTAGAAGATTGGAAACGTACTTGGATGGCAAAAACAGATTATCCAACATTATTTATTTCGGCAACTGAAAAAGATAATTTAGAAGATTTGCGTAAAACAGTTTATGAAGAAGTAAAGGATATTCATACAAAGCGTTTTCCTTACAACAATTTCTTATTTCAGTATTACGAGGAAGAATCTGAAGAAGAAACAGAAGAATAAAATACAAGAAGAGTTCAAAAATGAACTCTTTTTTTTGTAATTTAAAATCTCTTTAATTTTTATAAAATGATTCTGAACGAAATAAAATTCACATTACAAGCTTTGGCAAATCCTGAAAAAGCAAAAATATTAATGCGATTTTTTAAAACAGATAAAGGAGAATATGGAGAAGGAGATACTTTTTTAGGCATAACTGTTCCAGAACAACGATTAATTGCTAAACAATATTTTCAGAATATATCTCTAAAAGAAATAGAAGATTTATTGTCTTACAATATTCATGAATATAGACTAACGTCTTTATTGATGTTGGTTTTTAAATACGAAAAAACAAAAGACATTCAAGAGAAAAAAGAAATCGTATTATTTTATTTATCTCAGACATCTCGTATTAATAATTGGGATTTAGTAGATACAAGCTGTTACAAAATAGTTGGGCATTATTGTTTTCACGAAAATGAGGAACAAATCTTATATAATTTAGCTTCGTCAGATGATTTATGGGAAAAACGAATAGCAATAGTTTCTACGATGTATTTTATTCGTCAACAATCATTAGAAATCGTTACTGAAATGGTTTTAAGAAATATGAATCATTCTCACGATTTAATGCACAAAGCAAATGGCTGGATGTTGAGAGAAATGGGGAAAAAAGATGAAAGTGTTTTAATTGATTTTCTTGATGAGTATGCAATAAAATTACCAAGAACTTCTTTGCGTTATGCACTAGAAAAATTAGAACCTTCTGTAAAAGATTATTACATGAAATTAAAATAAAAAAGTCGCTTAGTAAGCGACTTTTTTATTTATATTATGAAACTGTTTATAGCCAAAAAGAGGCATAAACAAATTATTAGATAAATTTTAAACAGGCTCTAAAATTATAAAGTAAATTTTTTACAGGATAACGTGACCTAATTTAGTTAATTTTTGGCGATCTAAAATTTTAATTTTTCGACCTTCTCCTTCAATTAATCCGTCTGTTTTAAACTCAGAAATTAATCGAATAGCAGACTCTGTTGCTGTACCAATTAAATTAGCCATTTCTTCGCGAGTCAATGAAATATTTATAAAACCATCTTTGTCTGTACCAAGTTTCCCTTCTAATAAGATTAAAACCTCGGCTAAACGTTCGCGAACAGTTTTTTGTGCTAAATAAGTAATTGTTCTAGCATATTCACCTAAATCTTTTGCAATACGTTGTAAAATATTAAAAGCTAATTTAGGGTTAACTTCTAAGAATCTTAAAAAGAATTTTTCTGGAATATAATAAATTTCAATTGGCGTCATTGCTGTTGCAGATGCTCCAAAAACTTCTTGACTCAAGATAGATCGATAACCGATAATGTCTCCTTCGTTAATGAAACGTAGAATTTGTTCTTTTCCATTAAAACCAATCTTGAAAAGCTTTGCTGTTCCTTTTATGATGCAGTAAATTCCTTTAGGCGTGTGTCCTTCTTGAATAATTTCATCACTTTTTTTAAAATTTAGAACTTTTTTTTCTTGTTCAAACTCCAATAATTCTTCTTTACTAAAAACTCCAAAAGCTTCAGGAGTATCAAACATAGCTTTAATAGAGGCTACATTTTCATTAAATTCTGACATGTATTATTAGTTATGACTTAATTCATACAAAGTTAACGTTAATTCTGCTAAAAGGAAAGTAATTTTGCAAAATAGTATGGAAGAAAATTGTTTTCATTGTGGTCAACTGATTGAAGAAGAGGTAATTCAGTTCGATGATAAGGACTTTTGTTGTCAAGGTTGCAAAACCGTTTATGAAATATTGAATGTAAACGATTTAAAGGATTATTACGATCTTAATCGTAATGCTGGAGTGCGTCCGGACGGAAAAAGTAATCATCAATTTGACTTTTTAAACACAAAAGAAATTTTTGATAAAGTTGTCGATTTTTCTGATGATGGTGTAACGGTTGTGTCATTTTTTGTCCCCGTAATGCATTGTACATCTTGTGTATGGTTATTAGAGAGTTTAAATACCATAAATTCTCATATAATTTCTTCTAATGTAAACTTCTCTCAAAAAACAGTTCAAGTAACTTATAGAGACGAAGAATTAAAATTGGGTGACTTAGCTCGATTCATTACAAATTTGGGATATAAGCCATCAATTAATCTAAAAACATTAGATAAAAAGAAGAAAAGTAAAGTAGACAGGTCGCTAGTTAGTAAACTGGTAATTGCAGCTTTTTGTTTTGGAAATATTATGTTACTATCTTTTCCAGAATATGTAGAAGTTTTTGGAAATGTAAAAGAACAATGGTTAGATCAGAATAAAGGATATTTCCGTTGGACGATGTTTGCACTTTCTTTACCTGTTTTTTTCTATTCATCAACAGATTATTTTGTTTCTGCTTGGCAAGGACTAAGAAATAAATACATCAATATCGATGTACCAATTGCCTTAGGAATTATTGTTATAATGTTTAAGTCGACTTATGACATTATTTTTGATATTTCTCCTGGATATTTTGATACGCTAGCAATGTTATTGTTTTTAATGTTAACAGGAAAATGGTTTCAACAACAAACAATGCAAGCTTTAGCGTTTGATAGAGATTACAAATCTTTTTATCCAATTGCAGTAGCAAAATTAGAAAATGGACATGAACGACCAATTTTATTAGCCGATTTAAAAAAAGGAGATAGAATATTAATTCGTAACGAAGAAATTATTCCTGCCGATGCAATTTTAATGAAAGGCGAAGCAATGATTGATAATTCATTTGTTACAGGAGAATCAAGATTAATTTCTAAAAAAGCAGGAGATAAAATTTTTGCTGGAGGTAAACAATCTGGTCATGCAATCGAATTAGAAATTATTTCGGATGTTAATCAAAGTTATTTAACTCAATTGTGGAATAATGAAGCTTTCCAGAAAGAAGAATCCCAATTAAATGCATTAACAAATAAAATTAGTCACTATTTTACTTTAATCATTTTATTCATAACAGCAATTTCTGCTGTCTATTGGTATATTCACGATACTTCAAAAATATTAGATGTCGTAACATCAATTCTAATCATAGCATGTCCTTGTGCATTAGGTTTATCATCTCCATTTATTTTGGGACACATGATGCGTATTTTTGGAAACAAACGATTCTATGTTAAAAATACTTCTACCATAGAACGAATGGATAAAATTACTGATGTAGTTTTTGATAAAACAGGAACGATAACAGAAAGTGATGAAGCACAAATTGTGTACGAAGGTTTAGAGTTAACAGATTATCATAGACAGTTAGTGAAATCTGTAATTAGAAACTCTAATCATCCGCTTAGTAGAAGCTTGTACAAAAAACTAAAAGTTGAAGATAGTTTTGCCATTACAAACTACGAAGAAATTGTTGGTAAAGGGCAACAAGCAGAAGTAGATGGTCAATTGATAAAGGTTGGTTCTGAGAAGTTTGTTGGAGCTATTTTTAATGAGTTAAGATTAAATCAATCTCAAGTTTATATAGCGATTAATGGAGAAGTTTTTGGTAAATTTGTTTACACAAACAGATACCGAAAAGGTTTAGATAATTTACTGAATGAATTGCATAATTATCAACTGCATGTGCTTTCTGGAGATAATGATTCTGAAAAGGATTACTTACAGACAATTTTTCCAAAAAGTGCTCATTTGATTTTTAATCAATCCCCAGCAGATAAATTAGATTATATAAAGAATTTAGAAGCTAGTGGAAAAAAAGTAATGATGTTAGGTGATGGTTTAAATGATGCTGGAGCTTTAAAACAAAGTACAGTTGGAATTTCAATCTCCGAAGATATTAATAGTTTTTCTCCATCGTGTGACGGAATCTTGGATGCGAAAAGTTTTAAAGCAATTCCAAATTTCTTAAAACTTTCACACAAAACAATGTTTTTTGTGAAGATAGCTTTCATTATAAGTTTTCTATATAATATCATAGGTCTTAGTTTTGCCGTTTCTGGTTATTTACAGCCAGTTGTTGCCGCTATTCTAATGCCAATAAGTTCTATTTCAGTATTAATATTTGCTACTGTGAGTACTCGAGTTGCAGATAAATTAACAAAATGGAATTTAGATTGATTTTAAATTAGGGATATATATAGCCCTCTGACCAAAATCATTGTGATATGAACTTGGGGCTTTGTAATTTTGTGGAGCTATGGGGATATTATTATTAATGATATTAGTTAGTGTCTCGTTGGGGGCAATTTTTCTACTTCTATTCTTTATGGGATACAAGAAGGGGCAATTTGATGAAGACGAATCTCCAGCAGTGAGAATGTTAAAAGATGATAAAAAAACAAAAGATAAAATCGACTCATAATGCAAATGCAGACTTTTAGTTACGACAACAAGATCGTAAAGTATTTTCTATATGCCACATTGTTTTGGGCAGTTATGGCATTTTTCTTTGGCGTGTTGGTTGCAACATTGTTATTTTTTCCTACGTTACCAGAGTATATCTTTGGATCTGATGATGGTACGATAGGAGGTAATATTCAAGGTTTAATCAATTCTCAAGGAACGCTAGGATTTGGTAGATTAAGAATGATTCACACGACTTTTGCGGTTTTCGCATTCGTAGGAAACTCTTTCTTTACTGGAGCTTATTATTCAACACAAAGATTGTTAAAAACCAGAATGTACAGCGATGTTTTAAGCTGGATTATCTTCTGGGGATGGCAATTATTCATTGTTTTATCATTTGTAACGTTCATCTTAGGATACAATACTTCTAAGGAGTATGCTGAACATGAATGGCCAATTGATATTTTAATTGCGATAGTTTGGGTATTATTTGGTACACAAATGTTTTTAACTATTGCTAAACGTCGTGTACGTCACTTGTATGTTGCAATTTGGTTTTACATCGGAACTTGGGCAGCTATTACAATGTTACACGTTTTTAACAATTTAGAAATACCAGTAACTTTTAGTTTAACAGCTCCAAAATCATATTCAATTTATTCTGGAGTGCAAGATGCATTAGTACAATGGTGGTACGGTCACAATGCGGTAGCATTTTTCTTAACAACACCAATCTTAGGATTAATGTACTACTTTGTACCTAAAGCTGCAAATAGACCTGTATTCTCATACAAATTATCTATTATTCACTTTTGGTCTTTAATCTTTATTTATATCTGGGCTGGACCTCACCACTTGCTTTATACAGCATTACCAGGTTGGGCACAAGCTGTAGGTACAGGATTCTCTATCATGTTAATCGCTCCATCTTGGGGAGGTATGTTAAATGGATTATTAACATTACGTGGTGCATGGGATAAAGTAAGAGAAAATCCTATATTAAAATTCTTCGTAGTAGCACTTACTTGTTATGGTATGGCAACTTTCGAAGGACCAATGTTAGCTACAAAAACATTAAATAAAATTGGTCACTTTACAGACTGGGTTCCTGCTCACGTACACGTTGGTACATTAGGTTGGAACGGATTTATAGCATTTGGTATGATTTACTATTTAGTACCAAAGTTATTTAATACAAAATTAGCTTCTGTTAAAATGGCTAATGCTCACTTCTGGATTGGTACTTTCGGTATCTTATTCTGGGTAATTCCTATGTATGTTGCAGGTTGGACACAAGGTTTAATGTGGAAACAATTCGCAGCAGATGGAACATTAGAATATGGTAACTTCTTACAAACAGTTACAATTCTTAAAAAATGGTTATATCCATTACGTGCTTTCGGAGGAACATTATATTTAATTGGTGCTTTCTTAATGATTGCTAACGTAATTAAAACTGTAAGAACTGGATATTTTGTTGCAAATGAAGAAGTGGAAGCTCCTGCATTAGCTCCAAAAACAGCAGCTCGTACACAAGGTGAAGGAGTTCACTCTTGGATTGAAAGAACACCAATCGTTTTAACTGTTGGAGCTTTATTAACAGTAGCGATAGGAGGTTTAGTGGAAATTGTACCAACAATTGTAGTAAAATCAAACGTACCAACAATTGCAAGTATCAAACCATATACTCCATTAGAATTAGAAGGACGTGATTTATATATTAGAGAAGGATGTAATGCTTGTCACACACAAATGGTTCGTCCATTCCGTGATGAAGTAAAACGTTATGGAGAATACTCTAAAGCAGGTGAATTCGTTTATGACCATCCATTCTTATGGGGTTCTAAAAGAACAGGTCCAGATTTACACCGTGAAGGAGGTAAAAACCCAGATGCTTGGCATTACAAACACATGTGGAATCCACGTTCTACATCAGATGGATCTATCATGCCTCGTTACCCATGGTTAGTAGAAAATACATTAAACCGTGAGTTAACTCGTGATAAAATGAAATCTATGGTTGCATTAGGAGTTCCTTATCAACAAGAAGATTTTGATAGTATGCAAGTTTCTATGAACAAACAAGCTTTAGCTATTGAGACAAGTATCTTTAAAGATGCATCTGACTTAAAAGAGTTATACGCTAAGAAAGAAGCAGAAGCTAAGAAAGATGGTAAGCAATTTGTTCCATTAAGAGATCGTGAGATTACAGCTTTAATCGCTTACTTACAAAGATTAGGAACTGATATCAAGGCAGATCAAATCGAGACAGCAAGTAACTAATGTTAAAATATTACAAAGAAATCCTTTCTCAGTATGAGTATGCATCTTTGTTGCAAACATTGATTTTAATAGCGATGGTAGTTGTTTTTGTAACAATTTTCATCAAAGTGGCAAAAAAGCCAAAAGGCTATTATAAAGAAGATGAACATGCACCATTAGATTTAGAACCAGAAGAGGAAGAAAAAAACAATACAAAATGAGACAACGTACCCCGGCTTATATTTTTATACCGTTAACGCTTTTAGCAGTTATATTAGCGTTCACAATGGTTACGCCAGTAGATGTAGTTCCAGAACCAGGATTTCAAGGTATGGTTAACAATTTACTTGAGCATTTAAAGCATGTTTTTGCACAAGGAATTTTTTGGGCAGTATTAGCAGTTGCTGTTGTAATGCTTTTAATTATTAATGCTTTAAACAGAGTTGTTGAAGCAGAGAAATTTAAAAGATTATCTGAAGAAGAGCAAAAGCAATATTTAGAAACTGGTAAAATAGGTTACTTCAAACGTTTATTTAGTAGTGCTTCTAAAAAACAATCTGATGAAGAAGAGGAAGCTATTATATTAGACCATGGTTTTGATGGAATTAAAGAGTTAGATAATGCTTTACCACAATGGTGGTTATCATTATTCTATTTCGGAGTAGTATTTATGATTGTTTATGTAATGGCGTATAGTTTCACAGACTTTGCTCACATGGATAAAGAATACGAAGAAGAAATGGTTTATAAAGATAAAGCTGATAGTATTTGGGCTGTAGCAAATGATATAGACATTACTGGAGCTATCAATAAATCTAATGACCCTGCTGTTGTTGAAGAAGGTGGAAAACTTTTCGCTCAAAACTGTGTACAATGTCACATGGAAGGAGGAAAAGGAGGTATCGGACCTAACTTAACAGATGATTATTGGGTAAATCATGTAGAAGATAGCTTATTCAAAAATATCTATCATATCGTATATAACGGTTCTCCAAAAAATCCTCAAATGCGTGCATTTGGTCAGCGTAAAGAGTTATCTGGATTAGCGATAGAGAAAATTGCTTCTTATGTATATTACATTAACCAAAAAGAGCCAACAAAAACAGTTGCAGAAGGTGCAGCTGCTCCACAAGGAGATTTGATGGAAGATTGGAAACAAAAGTAATTTAGAATCGTTTTAGACTAGTTATTTACAACAAATATCATATTGAAAGAGAGCTTATAATAAGCTCTCTTTTTATTTTTAGTCGTAAATTTGTATAGTAAAAATTCACAGTAATGAGTGTTCAAAATTCTGATCCAAAAGATGAATTTAATTTAGAAGATCATTTAGACGAAAATAGTCAAATGAACGAAGATGTACGTAGCTCTATTGGTACAATGGAAAAAACAGGAGAGCGTAAATGGGTTTACCCAAAAAAGCCTCGTGGAAAGTTCACAAACTATAGAACATATGTAAGTTATGTCCTTTTAACAATATTAATTGCTACACCATTTATAAAATTACCAAACGGAAATCCTTTATTTAAGTTTGATGTATTACAAAGTCAATTTATAATTTTTGGTTTTCCATTCTTTACATCCGATTTTTTCCTATTAGCATTGGGAATGATCACAACTATTATTTTCATTGTATTGTTTACAATGGCTTATGGTAGGTTATTTTGTGGTTGGGTTTGTCCGCAAACTATTTTCTTAGAAATGGTATTCCGTAAAATAGAATACGCGATAGAAGGAGATAGAGCAAAACAAATCAGATTAGATAAACAAGAGTGGGACGAAGAAAAGATTCGAAAAAAATTATTAAAGTGGACCATATTTGCCATCATATCTTTTATAATCGCTAACGTTTTCTTAGCTTATATTATTGGTGCAGATGCATTATACGATGTAATTAGACAAGGACCAGCAGATAATGTTGGGACTTTAGTAGGTTTAGTTTTCTTTTCTGCCATGTTCTATTTAGTTTTTGCATGGTTTAGAGAACAAGCTTGTACATTGGTATGTCCTTATGGACGTTTTCAAGGAGTTTTAATTGATTCTCATACCATCAACGTTTCTTACGATTTTAAACGTGGAGAAGGAAAAAATGGTAGAGCGAAATTTAAAAAACACGAAGACAGAGAAGCAGCTGGAAAAGGTGATTGTATAGATTGCGGACAATGTGTGGTAGTATGTCCTACAGGAATTGATATTAGAGACGGTATACAATTAGAATGTGTAAACTGTACTGCTTGTATCGATGCATGTGACGACGTTATGTTAAAAGTTGGTTTACCAACAGGATTAATTAGATATGCTTCTGAAGATGATATTAAACGTGGAGAAAAATTAAAATTCACAAAACGTTTAGGTGCTTATACATTTGCCTTATTATTATTAATAGCAGCAATGACAGCGTTCTTATTCTCTCGTTCAGATGTAGAATCAAAATATTTAAGAGTTCCAGGAACTGATTATAAAGTAGAAGGACAATTCTATGTTAATCAATTTGAGTATACTTTATACAACAAAACAAATAATGATCAAGTAGTTACTCTAAAACTTTTATCGCACGATAAATCTAAGTTTGATATGTACGAAGGAACAAATAAATTAAACCTAGAAAAAGGACAAATTATTCAAGGGAAATTTTATTTAAAAATTCCGATTAATGAAGTAACTTCATACAAAGAAAAAGTTGTCATAGGATTAGTCAACGAAAAAGGAAAAGTAATAGACAAATACGAAACGAGCTTCTCAGCTCCATTCAAATATTAGGAATTATGAAGTTAAATTGGGGACATGGAGTAGCAATAGCATTAGGATGTTTTATGATCTTTATACTATCACTACTTTATTTTGCAGGAGATACAGGAGGAATGGTAACGGAAGACTATTACGAAAAGGAAGTCAATTTTCAAGATGAGATTGATGCAGAAAAACGTGCAAATGCTTTAGAAATTAAACCAGAAATTATTTTACAAGCAAATGGTTTCTTATTTCAGTTTGCACCAACAACCGCAGAAGATTTTACAGGGACTATTTATTTGTTACGTAATGATGACGAAACAAAAGATATCAAAACATCAATAAAGTTAAACGACAAAAAGAATTTTCTACTTCCTTCGGTAAAATTAGTAGACGGTGTTTACGAGTTAACATTAAGCTGGAAAGAAAATAACAAAACTTATCTGATTAAAAAGTCCATCAGATGGATTTCTCAATAATATTAATCGCATTATCTATAGGTCTTACTTCATCCCTACATTGTGTAGGGATGTGTGGACCTATTGCTTTATCTCTTGGAGTAGAATCCAAGGAGAAATTAAAATTTACATTACGTAACCTTACGTATCAGTTTGGTCGTATAACAACGTATTCAATTCTCGGTGCTATTCTCGGGTTAATAGGAGAATCATTTACATTTGTTGGTTTACAAAATTACCTAAGTATTTTTATAGGTATTGTAATGATCATTATGGTTATGATTCCAAAATTCTACGAAAATGGAGCAACACAACTTCGTCCGATTAATGCATTAATGGTCAAAGTAAAAATCTCATTAGGAAAACATCTTATTAAAAAAGATTCTTCTTCACTTTATGTAATAGGACTTTTAAATGGATTATTACCTTGTGGAATGGTTTACGCTTCTTTAACAGCAGCAATTGGTTTTGGTTCTGTTTATAAAAGCGTTTTATTTATGTTTTTCTTCGGATTAGGAACATTACCCTTAATGTTTGCAACCGTTTTATTTGGAAACTTTTTATCAGTAAAACAACGTCAAACAATTCTAAAAATACTTCCAATTATAACTATAATATTGGGTGTTTTATTTATTTTACGTGGATTAGAATTAGATATTCCTTACATCTCTCCATCTAAAGAAGCCTTACAACTTAATGGAATGGATGACCATTGTATGTAGAAAACAATAACATATTAACAACGATTAAATTATAAATTGTATTTTTGAAGTAATTGTCATTTCAATTTTTCAAATTAATACAATGAACTTATTAAAATCGGAGTACATCGGAATATTTTTAGGAGTACTTTACGGGCTTTTTATTAGATTCTGTACAGACTTTAGTAGTTATGTAGAAAATATATTTTCAGTAACTTTTATATTTATAGTTCCAGCTATTATTGGTGTTATACCTATTCTGTTTTCTCAAACAAATATCTACAAATCAAGGAAAAAGATGTTCTTTTATCCGATATTAACCATAATTGTTTATCAGTTCGCCTTACTTTTTACAAGATTAGAAGATGTAGTTTGTGTACTTATTGTTGGCTTACCTTCTATAATTATTGCAGGAATTTTAGGCTTAATAGTCGGAACGATTGTAAAAAATAGAATAAATAGTAAAAAACTATATTCCATTATTTTACTTCCATTACTATTATTTCCGTTAGAAAATCTATTGCCAGAAAAAGAAGAAACGTTTAATGTGAAAACTTCTATCGTTATAAATAATCAACCAGAAGTTATTTTTCCTAATCTTATAAATGTACCAACAATTACAGAAAGCGAATACGAAAATGGGTTCTATCAATTAATAGGTATTCCTCGTCCATTAAAATCAATTGCATTTAAAGAAAATAATCAACATTTTCGTATCGGAAAGTTTACAGACAAATTAGAACTTTACGAATATGTAACAGCTATCGATCAAAATAAATTCGTCAACTTTAAAATAGATTTAGAAAAATCTATTTTACGAGATAAACCAACAGATCAACATGTTTTAAAAGGAGATTACTTCAAATTTGAGAATATTAATTATACCATCACCACAATAAATTCTAAACAAAGTAGACTTACGCTTTCTTGTGATTATAAATTAATTTCTAGGTTAAACTGGTATGGAGATTTCTGGGCAAGAAGTATTATAAAAGATTTTGAAACAAGATTATTAAAATCTTTAAAGCTTAAATTAGATTCTAATTAATTTTTTGGGCGACTAATCGCGCTTTTCACTCTATCTTTTGTTCGCTACAACGCTCCACAAAAGGATGCCGTTACAATCGCTGTCGCAATTTTTAATAAATTTTATTATGTTCAGCTTACCAAAATTTTAGTGAATATCAATTAAACACACTTAAAGTACAAGGTAAACCTTTCGAATATGCATTATTTCCATCTTTAGGACACAATACTTCGTCTAAAGACAATACAACACCTTTCGATATTTCTATTCAATGGATAAAACAAACAACAATGAATAAGTAGTATTTTTATTTTACGCAATTACGGTTTTCCGTAAGGAGATAAATGTTAGTAATTTTAGTTTTGCTAAAAATCAATAATATAATTTTGATAATATCAATTTAAAAGAATTTTACAATCATGAAAATAACAATTACTTTTTTTGCTTTTCTATTAACAACAATATCTTCTTATGCACAAGAAGATATTGAGTTGTTGACCTATGCTAATACTCAAGATATTAATTTTTTTAACAAAATTAAAAATGGTTCTCAAGTAAAAGAGTATATAACAGTTAGTGAAAATAGTGTAGAAGTAGGTGATACTTTAATTTTAGGAACGCCTACTTCTGAAGAGATGAGCACAAGAACTTATTCAGGTAGTTATGGAACAAAAGCAAGAGCAGGAGTAGCACAATCAAGAAGTACTTCTAAAAAGACATATGAATTTGTAAAAATGGGAAGACCTGCAGGTTTCGGTAGTGTTATGACAGCTATGAATGGTGATGCACAGGCTATGGCTGATAATAGTTTGAAGAACACTTCTGTTATTGTTCGAGAAATAAAAACATATCATAGAGGTAGTAAAAATAAACCTTTGTATGTTGTTATGGTTTTAGGTGAAATTAATGGTAGAGCCTTCGGTGTAAATAAATACTTGAGTGTAATGGATACTGAGTTAGCTATTGAATCTGGTGAAGTTTTATTAAAAAATAGAAAAATAACTAGAGATGAAGCTATTGCAAAATTAAAAGAAGCAAAAGAATTAATGGAAATTGATATGATGAGTAAAGAAGAATTTGAAGAATTGAAAAAAGAGCTTACTCCAATTATTAATGTTAAAAAACAAGAGTAAAAAATATTTATTCTGTAACTTATACTGTTATAAAAAATGAAAACAATAAGTTCAATATTTTTTATTGGAATCTCTATACTCTTAAATGCTCAAGAATTAAAATCATCCTCTTTTTTAAATAAAGAAATTGAAGTTCTAGGGGTTAACAATAAGACTGATATTTTAATAACTGAATCAGAAATTATTTTAAAAAACTTTCTTGAAAATCATACAAAGGATGATATTAAAAAGATTGAAAGAATAGAAATAAAACCCTATAATGGTATAAAATCTACTTGGTATTATTGTATTTCTACTGAAATGGATATTTTCAGAAATGAATATAGAAAAAGTATATTTATTTATGATAAAGTAGGAAGAACTTTACTATATGCTGATTTTGCCTCTGAAGTTGATATATATTGGAAAAAATTCTTAATTGATTATAATAAATTATAACTGATTTGACTATTGCATTCCAAAGGTAAAATAAGTCTTTTAGGAGGTTTTCTTAATAGATTTGATTTATTCAATACTAATTAAAATTAATATACTTAATATAAGTTATTTAGTGAGATAATAATGTTTGTTTTAAGTGAAATATTTTAATTAAAAGTATCGATTGTAAATTTTCTCGTTATCCATGACAACGATGTTTAAATAATATAGATTATTAAAGAATTTATTAATTTTAGAAAATTAATTACACGAAAAACGATTATAGGGATTTTTTTTTTACTAAAAATTTTTTATATCATTTACTTCGTAAATTATTAAGTTACCACTAATGCATTAAATTATTGTTTAAATAACATTTATGGCAAAAATTGATTATAAAATAATTGGAAATACAAATTTTTTAATAGAACCTGAATATAGTTTTCATATTTCCAATTTCTTAAAGAAATTTGAAGATAAATTTTTATTGGCTGAAAATATTATTATAAATTTTGAAGAAAGTATAAACCCTAATTTAAATAAATCAGAACCAAATATAATTATTGTATCTGATAATGAAAAAAATATCAATGTTACATATAAAAGTTCACGTTATTTTCAACCAAAAAACGAATTGAGTAAACCAAGTTCAGATATTTTTTTTAATGGATTAGAAAATTATATGACTAATACTGTAATTCTTGAAGATAATAATCGATTTAATGATATTAAATCGAATAGCAACTAAAAATACTAATAAAAAAATAATTTCCGCCACTGACGCCTAGCCTCGAACTGGTAGCGAAAATTTTATAAAAAATTGCAATTAATGAAATATATCCAACCAAAATTACATCAACAATCTTTCACCTGTCCAAGTTGTGGAGTATTAGCCAAACAAGAATGGTCTATTAGAACAATGAAATTTGAGAATTACGTAGTTGACCTAAAAAAAAGTTTAGGTTCTGCCACTTGTCAACATTGCACAGAAACGTCAATATGGATAAAAGACAAAATGTATTACCCAGAAAACGGAAACTCACCATTTCCTAATGCTGAAATGCCAGAAAATGTCAAGAATCTATATCTCGAAGCAGCATCAATAAGTAATAAATCTCCCAGAGGTTCTGCTGCTCTTTTAAGATTAGCAATTCAAGTTTTATGTAAAGAATTAGGTGAGCCAGGTGAAAATATAAATACTGATATTAAAAGTTTAGTTAAAAAAGGATTACCTGAAATTGTTCAACAATCTTTAGATGTTGTAAGGGTAACTGGAAATGATGCCGTTCATCCTGGACAAATAGATACTGACAATCAAGAAACTGTTGGACAATTATTTGATTTAACAAATGTAATCATCGAATATATGATAGCTTTACCCAAAAAAGTTAGTGGTATTTACTTAAGCTTACCTTCTAGCAAATTAGATGGAATTAATAAAAGAGATGGGAAATAAAAACTTCCGCTAACTTCTATTTGATAAAATCTACAACAAACCTTACATTAAGTAGAAATTTTATATTGTGACAGGACTAATTTAAAATATCCTAATTCAACCATATAAAATAAAACCTCGCATTTGCGAGGTTTATTATTTTATAGAAATATTCTTTAGAAATTTAAAGTTAAACCTAAAGCGATGTTTATTCCGGGAAGTGGTGCTAGATACTTTAAAAAAGAATTTTGTGGTCTCGCTTCTACATTCAACAGATTTGTACCAGCAGCAAAATACTCTATTTTATAATTTTTAAAAATAATATTGTGAGACAATCTAGCAGCAAGTAATGAATAAGCAGGCATAGGAGGCTCTGGATTTATGTTTTTTCCTAAATAACGTTGTTCAAGATAACGATCAAATGTAATACTCAGTTCAGATTTTTTATATTCAATTCCTCCAGAAATTCCAAACCTACTCGTAGGCATATTGGGCATATAAGCACCTTCTGCCCAGTCTCTCAAATTATCGTTTGAAACATTACTATTTTTTACGAGGTCAAAATAAGAACCAAAATGAAGATTTAAATTTTTATTGATTTTTCCGTTATAACTCATTTCAGACTCCCATCCAGTCAACTTCGTATCAGACTGACGCCATTCTTTCACAAGAAAACCTCCCGAACGTGCAATTCCAGTATGAGCCAAATACAAATAATCATGTAGCATTGTGTTATAATATGTAATCGAAAATTTTATTCCTTTATAGCTAAACCCTGCTTCTGTTTCTATTGTTTTTGCTGTTTCTTTATTTAAACGATCATCACCATTTTCTTCCAGAATAATTGCAAAATGATTATTACCAGCATATAGTTCGTTTATATCTGGAGCTCGCTCAGAATGAGAATAAGAACCTCTTAAATAAATATATTTATTAACATTAAGTTGTGCTCCCGTATTAAATTGATTAAGATTGAAATTACGATCCGATAGCTTACCACCAGCTAATCCTCTTCCTGGTTTGTAACCTTCCGTCAACATAGCTCTTCTCTGAACAAAATCATGTCGATAACCAGCATTAAGCTTTAAAAACTTTATGGTAAACTGTTGTAAAGTAAATATTCCATATTCGTTACTTTTATTATTTGGAATATATCGTTGTTCTCCACTTCCATCAATATTTTGAGTCAAAATGTCTGCTCCCCAAAGTCCTTTTAAATGAGAAAAAGATTTTTGATCAATTTCTAATCGAGCATTCTGGCGAACTGTAGAAAACTTATTAGCAAGATAACTCCCAATAAGTTCACTGTCCTTAGAATATTGTAAAGTATAATTTAATCTTATCGCTTCAATAGATCCAATTTTAGGCTTATATTCAGATTGCATAATTAGACTATTACTTTCTGATTCAGTATTTATTGGTAAGTAAACACTTTCACCTTCAATTACATGAGTATAACCATCACCATGCGTATGAGTATGTCCTGGAAGTTTACGTAATGCAAACCCTGGGATACCATAATAACCGTATGATCTTCGAAATCCAACTCCAAAATTTATTTTTTCACCCACGTAAGACGTACCAAAATTTAAGACATGGCTCTTTGCATGGCTGTTAGGCATTATACCTCTTTTTACTGGAGCATAATCTGTTATTCCTTTAACAATTGTTGTTGATAGAGGAGTGTTGGCTGGCTGTCCAGCTATGTATAAACTATTTTTCGGATTAGAAACATACACTCCATCAATAAAAGATCTTTCTTCAAAAGTATATAAATCAGCCTCGCTAAGTCCCCATTTCGGATCGTTCATTTTATCCAATACAAATTGACTAATGTAAGGGTACAAAGTCAAGTTTCTAATAATTTCCTTTTCTACATGTACTTGTGCCATAGAAGAAGTTAAATCATCTATTTTCGGATCATAAGCCAACGAAGCTTTAGTATTTCCTGGTATTTTGATATTATCATTATATCTGTTCATTCCTCCAGCTTGCCAAACCCAATGCTTTCCGATATTTCCATTAAAATTAAATGATTGTTTATATCCCAGATTAGTACTTCCTTCTGCTTTTACAAAACCTGATAAAGTTTTAGGAGCTTTTTCTTTTGGAATAGTATTATCTTTAATATTAACAGCGCCACCAATTGCTCTTCCTCCGAAAAGTACATTTCCATCGTTGATATGAATATCAATTTCTGAAACATTATCTAGGTCTGTAATAACATTAAGATTTGGACTGATTCCTGAAAGGTCATTCATTGACATTCCATTATTAAGTATTCTTACACGGTTCCCGCTTAGACTTCTAATAACAACGGCGCCAGAATTAGGACCAAAATATGAGTTTTGAATTCCAGGAGTTCGGCTAAGTGCATCTCCAAGAGTTGTTGACTGATTCTTAATAAGCTCTTTTTTAGTAATTTTTTTTATGTTAGATAGTTCTACCTTTTTACTCTTAATTGTAACTTCTTTTAGCAAATTAACTTTAATACTGTCAGAGAGTTGATTGTTTTGAGAATAACTGTAAGAATTAAAAACGAATAAAAAAGAACATAAGATTTTGGAATATACCCGCATGATTGATTGTGTTAATTACAAATAATGTGCGCAAATATAGTATTAATAAAATTTAATGCAACAAAGTTGCGATAAAATATTGCGACTTTATTGCATTAATTAATTTTAAAATATACTTTTGTCAAAATTTTTAAAATATGAAAAATATTAAAAGCTACGTTAAGCTAGTAATTACAGGGATTTTCTTTCTTTCATTGACAACAGCTTGTAGCAGCGATGACGACGAGTTGACTCAGCAAAAGCAGGTGGAAATGGATATACCATCTACATTATCTATGACATATGGTGAACAAAAGGAAATTTCTTTACCTGCGAATGTTTTGGATGCATCTGATATCAAATTGAATCTTGATTTCAGCCAAAACGAGAATATTAAAATCAACAATACAGAATTTCTTAAGGATAAACTGTCTAAAGCAATAACGATTGACAAAGTATCTGGAAAAGTAATGTTGAATAGTACATTGTTATATGCAAATGGTGTTGTTTCGGTTGTAAACGGGACAAGATTACCAGAAAATTATAAAATTACGATAGATGCTAGTTCAGAAAAACAGAATTTTAAAAGTACGAAGACTATTGAAGTTAAAATTACTCCTGCAAAGCTTACCGTTAAAGGTTTAGATAACAAATCAGCAATTTCTGTTGCTTATGTAATTTATGGAGAAAAGACGAATTTTGAATTGGAATCTTCTCTGAAAGTAGATGCTGATATGAATTGGGGAATTGAAAACCAAAGTGCTTTAGGAACTGTAGTTTCTCTTAATACAAATGTTATAAAGTTTGCAGATAATGCTGGAGATCCAGATAAAAAAGTGGAGAAAACATATGATGTAAATTCTGCACTTCTTAAGGATGGTTTTCCTGTAGCTACTACAACATTAAGAGTAATTTTTATTCCAAAAATTAAGTTCTTTTTTGGAACTTACTATCCAGAATATGACTTAACTGTTTTAACAAACAATGTTTATATTGGTTTATCAAATGGATATGTATCTGCTGCGCCAACGTTGTCACCAGAGACTTATAAGTCATCTTTTGTTATCACAGGAATCAAGAAAAATGGTCAGTCTTTTACAGATACTGAAAGTTTATTTTCAATTAATGATAAAACAGGTTCTATAACTTTAAAGAAAAGTACTACGCTTACAAGAGGAGCTTACGAAATTACTGTAAAGGCTATTACAACTACAGGTCTTGAATTTTTTACAACACTAACATTAAATATGGAAAGCTTGGAAGAATAAATATTAATTAATTCTAGTCAGTTTCATGAAAGCTTCTAGATAAAGTTTATAAGTAAATAACATTTTTATATAAATTAAAAACTGCCTTATTTGAATTTATCAAATAGGGCAGTTTTCGTATGGTATAAACTTAAAATCAATTCAATTTTATATGTATGAATGTGGTTACTTTAATATTTATTATTGTATAAGTCTAAGATTATTAATCTTATAAAGGATTTAACAAAAAATGTAAATTATTAAACAATAGTATATTATAGTCTGATATTATTTTTGATATATACTTAAAATAAACCTTTTGATTATGAAAAAAAATTACATTTTTATTCCATTAGCCTTTTCTATTTTTACGACTGCACAGGTAGGGATTAATACAAATGATCCGACACAAGCTCTTGATATTAATGGAGAATTAAGAGTAAGAACTTTACCATCTGGTGATATTATAGATGAAGTATTAGTATCTGACTCCGATGGAAATGTTAGGAAAGTACCTCGAAATAGTTTTGAAACTGGAGGGGCAATTACCGATGGAAGTTTTAATTCTACAATATTAGGATATGAACCACAGCCTATAGCTAATAAAGTAGTACCAGCAACAGCTCCTGGAGGAGCAACAGTAACAGAATTAGGATGTAAGCAATACCCAACAAATGGACACTATTATTGCGCTTATCAATTATCTGCAGGTATAAATTGGTTTAATTCCTTTGAATTTGCAAAAAGCCTGGGAGGATATCTAGTTACTTTAACCAATGCTGATGAAACTGATTGGGTTTACTCTGAAATGTTAACAGATTACAGTTTAAATAGCAATATTTGGATTGGTTATAATAAGATAGCAGAGCCTGGTAATGCAAATAGATTTAGATGGATTACAGGTGAAGAATATAAAATAAACTGGGCTACAAATCCTTCTAGGGCAGAAAATAGATTTCTTTCTGGAGAACCTAATAATCAAGGAGGTAATGAAGGATCTACACATATTATTGGTGTAGGAGGAACTTGCAATAGAGGTTGGAATGATATTGCTGGTACATCTATTACAGCTAATCCATCTTGTACTCCTGCTGCAGCTAATCGACCATTTATTAGATTAATTGTTGAATTTAATAACTAATCAAAAAAAACAATTCACTTCTCTAATGATTAATGAAAATATAAAGATTGCATATGTCTTAGTTAATACATATGCTTAAAAATCAATACCTTATAATGCTTAACACTTAACAATAAACCTTTTAACTATGAAAAAATATTACATTTTTATTCCATTAGCCTTTTCTATTTTTACGTTAGCGCAAGTTGGTATAAGTACTGATGAACCAACAAAAACTCTTGATATTAATGGAGAATTAAGAGTAAGGGCTTTACCGCTTGGTGATGCTATAGATGAAATACTGGTATCTGATATCAATGGAAATGTTAGAAAAGTATCTCGAAATAGTTTTGGAACAGGTGGTACTAGTAATGATGGAAGTTTTAATTCTACAATATTGGGATATGAACCTCAACCTGTAGCTAATAAGGTTGTTCCAGCAACAGCTCCTGGAGGAGCTACAGTAACAGAATTAGGGTGCAAGCAGTATCCAACCAATGGACATTATTATTGTGCGTATGAATTATCCGCAGGTATAACTTGGTTTAATGCATATGATTTCGGAAAAAGTTTAGGAGGATATTTAGTTACTTTAACAAATAATAATGAAACTGATTGGGTTTATTCTGAGATATTGACAGGTTATAATTTAACGAATAATATTTGGATTGGTTATAATAAGATAGCAGAGCCTGGTAATGCAAATAGATTTAGATGGATTACGGGAGAAGAATTTAAAATAAATTGGTCTACAAATCCTTCAACAGCAGAGCACAGATTTGTTACTGGAGAACCCAATAATAGTAATGGTAATGAGGGTTCTACACATATAATTGGTGCTGGTGGTAGTTGTAATAGAGGTTGGAATGATTCTAATGGAACTCTTACATCAGCCAGTGCTACTTGTACTCCTGCTGTAGCAAATAGACCTTTAAATAAGTTAATAATAGAATTTAATAATTAATGAAAAAAACAATTCACTTCTCTAATGATTAATGACCTTATAATGCTTAACACTTAACCTTTTGAACTATGAAAAAAAAATACATTTTTATTCCATTAGCCTTTTCTATTTTTACTTCAGCACAAGTTGGTATAAATACTGAAGAACCAACAAAAACTCTTGACATTAATGGAGAATTAAGAGTAAGAACTTTACCATCTGGTGATGTTATTGATGATATATTAGTATCAGATATTGATGGAAATGTCAGAAAAGTATCTCGAAATAGTTTTGGAACAGGTTGAACTGGTACTGATGCAAGTTTTAATTCTACAATATTAGGATATGAACCTCAACCAATGGCGAATAGAGTAGTACCAGCAACAGCTCCGGGAGGAGCAACCGTAACAGAATTAGGATGTAAGCAGTATCCAACCAATGGACATTATTATTGTACTTATCAATTATCTACTGGTATAAATTGGTTTAATGCATTTACTTTCGGAAAAAATTTAGGAGGTTATCTAGTAACATTAACAAATACTGCTGAAACTGATTGGGTTTATTCTGAGATATTAACAGGTTATAATTTAACGAATAATATTTGGATTGGCTATAATAAGATAGCAGAGCCTGGTAATGCAAATAGATTTAGATGGATTACGGGTGAAGAATTCAAAATAAATTGGTCTACAAATCCTTCTAGAGCAGAAAATCGTTTTAATACTGGAGAACCCAACAATAGTAATGGTAATGAAGGGTCTACTCATATAATTGGTGTAGGAGGAAATTGTGCAAGATCTTGGAATGACACAAATGGTAATAATACTGCTGCTCCTGCTGGTTGTGCAAGTGGAAGCGTAAGCGCAGCAAATCAAACTTTAAATAAATTGATCATTGAATTTAATAACTAATTATTACCTCATTACCAATTTAAAATAGACAAATATTCTACTTTAATACTTCCAACTTAGATTTGTATATTTAATACCTTTGTGATAAATATAGGTATTGATTTAGAGAGATTATTAAAAAATAATCTCTCTTTTTTATTCTAACTGTTTCTTTTTATAAAGTTTTGGATACAGGGTATTCAAAGAAAATTATAAAATATAGTTTGTAAAATGTGAGATAAAATTGTGAAATTTTTTTAGACATTGATAATATAGTATTAGAAAAGCTTACTGTATGTTTTTCTAAAAACTTAATTTATAAAATGAAGAATTAATCGATTAGGTTAATAATGATACTTTATAAAAAAGTATAAGGGGAACCACCCCTTATACACAACCTACCCTATAGATATAGGAAACCTAAAAATCTTCTTTAGAAAAGTTACTAAAGAATATGAAATTATATTATAATTAGTCATGTTAATGACTATCTGTCCTATCTAATGTAGTTTGGAATTAACACCAATACCTACTTGTGAATTTAGTGATATAAAAAATATAAACAAAAATTTACAACAGATAAATTTAAAAAGTATTTTTTTTTCATAATTGGGTTAGTTTGAGGTTAAAAACATTGTTTTAACAAATTTATTTTAAGACTTTTATCTATTGTTGTAAAAATCTTTACATTATTTGTCTATAAAAGTTAATAAAATTTTTTTCTTTGGTATTGAGTAGGAGATAAATGCATCTTTTTTTTAAAGAATTTACTAAAAGTAGAAACATTATCAAAAAGTAAATAATATGCAATTTCACTAATATTCATTTTTCCTTCTTCTAACAGGAAAATAGCATGTTTTAAAATTGATTTTTGAATATATGAAAGTGGCGTGTCATTTAATTGTTCTTTAACTAGTTTATATAGATAATTTGAGCTTATATTAAGACTCTTAGCATAAAAGTCAATAGACTTATGTTCAATATAATTGTCGTTTACAAGTTCTATAAATTTAGTTAATGTAGAAACACCTTTACCTATATGTGAATCTGAATCTACATCAGCGTATTTATTCAATAACAAATCAATTTCCTTTAATAAGAATAATAGGAGTTTATGTGCAGACTCTTCCCACCTGTATAAAGGTAGTATATATAATAAATCAAAAATATTTTTAAATAGTTCTGCTAGATAATTATAATCTTCTTTACTAAGTAAAAAATAATTTCTATTCAATTTCTCTAAAAGAATAAAGTCCATTAAATAGCTGATAGAAGAATCTAGTTTATTTATAAAACTTTTATTAAAAAATATAAATACTCCTTTTGTTCCTGGATCTATTTTTAATACTCGTATATCTTGAAAAGGTCTGTGAATTAAAAATGCTTGATTTTGATTATTTAGCTTTAATACTTCTCCATCTAATTCGAGAATTATATTACCATCAGTAACCATTCCGTATGAGTAATAATTTGCTGTAAAACTTGATAATTCAAAAATAGTAGATACCCGCGAAAAGAATAAAAAATCAGAAGAATATATCCATTTTATTTTTCCATGATTAATAATATTCTTTATAGAATATGGTTTTTGCATAAGCAATAATTTAGGGGATTTAAAGAAAATACAATAATATATAAAAACAACTGTTTTTAAAATGCAATAGTATATAAAATATTATTGAAATACAATTATTTATGTCACTTGTTTTACTTCATTACCAAAAGAAAATATTCGATTAAATTTCATAAACAAATAGACAAATAATGTAAAGTTTTTAACAATAAAGCATAAAAGTCTTGGTTTAATTTTGTTAGACAATATTTTTCTTTTTAATAAAAGAAACTAAACCTATGAATACTTTATTTCTAAACCTGATTTAATAATTAAATCAGGTTTTTTAATCGGATAACATGATTTAACACAATCGTTTAAATTTTGATTGAACACAAGATGTTAGTATATTAGAAAACATTTTTTAACAATTAATCATTTATAAATGCAAAATGAAAAATCTACATTTAATACTATTTTTATTTTTTTATACTCAAACTAATGCACAAGTAAAAGATTTACATGGTAGTCCAGATGAAACTTACTTTGCAAATAATGATTTAGGAAAACATTTTAATAAGCTAACTAATTTGATAGATCAGTATGCGGAAAATGAGATAAAAAAAGGTAACATCAACTCAATTGCTTTAGCTATCTATAAAAATGGAGAAATTTTTCATAACTATTATGGAGAAATTGATAAGAATAATCAAAACAAACCAAATGACAATACATTATATGAAATTGCTTCTATTTCTAAAGTTTTTGTAGGTTCATTAGCAGCTAAAGCGGTGCTAGAAAAAAGAATAAAATTGGATGATGATATTAGCAAGTACATGTTAGAAACATATCCTAATTTAGAATATCAAGGCACACCAATTACAATTAAAAATTTGTTAACCCATACGCTTGGGTTTAAAACTAAAATACCAGAAAAACTAGCAGAGGTTAATAAGAAAACAACAGAAGGTTATTATGAAAACAGACCTTTTGATTATAATATGTCAACCTTTTTAGAAGAGCTGAAAACAGTAGAACTAGATAAAAAACCTGGAACTGTTTATGATTACAATTCTATTGGTTCAGAGCTAATGTCCTACATATTAGAACAGGTTTATCATAAAACCTATAAAGACTTGCTTCAGGATTTTTTGAACGAGTTAGATATGAAAAATACTTATTTACAAAATTATCAAGAACATAAAAAATACCTCGCAAATAGTTACACAAGTTCTGGTGAATTAGCTCCATTAGACAAGAATCCTTTGTTAGGAGGCGGATATGGTATTATTACTACATTACCCGATTTAATAAAGCTAATGAAGTTTCAACTAGAGAGTGATAATCCTTTAATAAAAGAATCAACCAAAATTTTGTTTGAGGATGACGAAGACAACGTAATGGGATATTTATGGCAAGATATGGGATTTGGTAAAGAAGAAGGGTTTTATTATTCAAAAACTGGAGATGCAAATGGAGTAAGAAGTGGTATTTTAATTTCTCCAGACAGCAAATACGGACAAATTGTAATAATTAATAACAAGTCCAATTTAGCAATTAATGATTGGGAAATTCTATTTAATAAAATAGAAACAGATTTGATTAAGTATCCAAAATTAAACTTACAATCAGTATTAAAATCTCAATTTATAACCAATCCTCAGTTAGCTAAAAAATCATTCGATGTTTTAAGTAAAAAAGAAGATATTTATTTTAATACTAATTTGCAATTCACACTAAACAGTCTTGGATATGATTTGTTATATAATGATAAAGAAGTAGATAAAGCAATTAAACTATTTGAGTTTGCAACAAAAGAATACCCTAAAAATGCAAATTTATTTGATAGTCTTGGTGAAGCTTATTTTGTAAATAAAGATTATAAAAAAGCTATTCTTAATTATAAAAAATCACTCAAACTAAATCCAAATAATGAGAATGCTAAAAAGCAAATTTCTGAAATAAATAAATTTTAATCAGATAACATATTTAAATTGTTAATTTAAGAGGAGAACATTTTGTATAACAAATTATTAAAATATAGTCTTGTAAACGTGAGGATATATTTTGTTTACCATCCAAAATCATAGATACTTTTTATTCTCATAAAATAAATTGTAATTTTGCCGTTATCACTTAATCGAGTGTAACTTAATAAACTTCAAAATGATAACACAATTACGAGGTAAATTAATTGAAATTTATCCAACAAATGCTGTAATAGACTGCAATGGTGTAGGATATTGGGTAAATATTTCTCTTAATACTTTTTCTACTTTAGAACATGAAGAAGCCGTAACAATCTTTACTCATCTTATTGTAAGAGAGGACGCTCATTTACTTTATGGTTTTGCTACAAAATTAGAAAGAGAAATTTTTCAGAAATTAATTAGTGTCAACGGAGTTGGACCAGCTTCTGGAATGATGATGATTTCTACTTTATCTTCTAAAGAAATAGCGACTGCTATAGCATCAGAAGATGTAAAAATATTGCAAAGCGTAAAAGGAATTGGTGCAAAAACAGCGCAAAGAATAATCATTGATTTGAAAGATAAATTAGATCAAAATTTAATATTAGATATTAATTCTGGGGTAGTTAAAAATAAATCTAAGAATGAAGCGTTATCTGCTTTAGAAGTTCTTGGAATTCCGAAAAAGTCTGCCGAAAAAATCATGGATAAAATCTTACAAGAGAATCCAGATGCAGAGGTTGAATTCTTAGTTAAAGAAACCTTGAAGAAGATTTAATGAAAATATACCGCGAACCAAAACCTATTCGTAAAAACTCTACCATTGCTGCTCTATGTTTCCTTTTTGCATTAGGAACAATGAGTGATGTCGTGGCACAGGAAAGTGATACACTAAAATTTCCTATTAGAGATCAGAAGGGAGGATTATTTTTAGATAACCAAATAAAATACGATGTAGAGTACGATCCTTTATTTCGTCAATATATATTATATCCAAAAATTGGAAGTAGTTTAGTTTCTGAACCTATTTATTTAACTAGAAGTGAATATTTAGAGTTAGTTCAAAACGAGGATATGAAAGGATATTTTCGTCAGAAATCTCAAACAAACGATCAATATTATCGTGAACAAAGATTTGGAGATAAAGAAGGAAAAAAAGAAGGAAATATTTTACCTAGTTTTAGAGTAAAATCTAAAGCTTTCGAAACTATTTTTGGAGGAACAGAAATATCATTAACACCACAAGGTTATGCTAATCTTGATCTTGGTGTTTTTCTGCAAAATATAGATAACCCAATGCTTTTGCCTCAAAATAGAAAAACGCTTACAATGGATATTAACCAACGTATGCAATTAAGTATTTTGGGTAAAGTTGGAGAGAATCTTCAAATGAAAGTTAATTATGATACGCAAGCCGGTTTCGGTTTTGAAAATCAAATGAAACTTCAATGGAGAAAAGCGCTAGGAACAAAATTAGATCCATTTGGTGGAGAAGATGATATTCTACAAAATATAGAAGTAGGTAATATTTCTATGCCATTAAGTACTTCTTTAATTACAGGAGCACAATCTCTTTTTGGTGTAAGAACCGATCTTAAATTTGGAAAAACATTTGTTTCGGCAGTTTTCTCTGAGCAAAGATCAGAATCAAAAAACATTGTTGTTCAAGGTGGTGGAGTACAATCAGAATTTAAGATTGCTGCAGAAAAATACGAATATAACCGACATTTCTTTTTAGGTCAATATTTCAGAAATAATTACGATAGAGCATTAGCAAACTATCCAGCAGTTAATAGTAATATTAATATTCAACGTATTGAGGTTTGGAAAGTTGATAAAACAGGAGGAAACCAACAAAATCGTCGATCTATAATTGCTTTAAGAGATATTGCTGAACCAGTTCCTGGAGTAAATAATTTTCCTGATAATACGAATAGTATGTTGTTTAACGATGTTAATACGCAAGGATTTACATCGATTAGTAATGCAAGAAATTTCTTAAACGGTTATCAACAATTTCAGGATGGAGAAAACTTTATTGTAAATGAAAATGTACGAAAGTTAGATCCTTCTGAATATACATTTTATCCAAAATTAGGTTATGTTTCCTTAAATACACCTTTAGTTGATGGAGAAGATTTATTAGCAGTTTCTTTTCAATATACATTAAGTTCAGATCCTGGAAAATTATATACTGTTGGTCAAATGTCAGATCAGACAGATAAGCCTATTATAGCAAAATTAATTAAACCTAATTCTGCTGTAAATGTTGCTTCTCCAATGTGGAATTTAATGATGAAGAATATTTATTCGCTGAACGCTTATGGTGTTTCTAGCGAAGATTTCATGATGAACATTAACTTCAAAGACAATGGAGAACAATCATCAGGAAAATTAAATTATCTTCCAAATACAAATGTTGCAGATCAATCTTTACTTCAGGTTCTGAATATGGATAGATTAAATTCGAATGGTCAATTACAACAAAATCCAGATGGAAGTAAAGGGGATGGTTTATTCGACTTTCAGCAAGGTTTAACTGTAGATACCGAAAGAGGAAATATTATCTTTACAACCGTAGAACCTTTTGGTCAATATTTAAGCAGTAAATTACAAGGACAAAATGAAGATCTTGTTTTTAATCAAATTTACCGTCAATTACCTAACACTTTACCAGGAGAAAGATTAGCTAATAGATATACGATAGAAGGTCGCTACAAAGGAACAGTTTCTGATGGAATTCCATTAGGTGCATTTAACGTACCACAAGGTTCTGTAAAAGTAACATCTGCTGGTGTAACGTTAACAGAAGGAGTTGATTATACAGTTGATTATCAATTAGGTCGTGTAAAGATTATTAACTATAGATTAAAAAATTCTGGTGCACCTATTAATGTTGCATTAGAAAATCAATCGACTTTTAATTTACAGAAAAAACGTTTTATGGGAATTAATGTTGAACATAAATTTAGTGATAAATTTATGTTAGGAGGGACATTAATTAACTATCAAGAACGCCCAGTAACACAAAAAACACAATTTGGTGCAGAACCTGTAAATAATACAATTTTTGGACTAAATACGCAATATAACTCGGAAGCTGAATGGTTAACGAGATTAACAAATAAAATTCCAGGAATAAAGACAGATCAAATGTCTAACATTAGTGTGCAAGCAGAAGCAGCTTACTTAATGCCTGGGGTTAATAAAGTGACAAATGGTTATTCTTATATTGACGATTTCGAAGATGCACAATCTCGTGTAAGTTTATTAGATATTGGTTCTTGGAAGTTTGGTTCAACACCAGGAAAACCAGCTGGATACAACGCAACAAATTATCACCCATTTTTCCCAAATGGAATTAAGAATGATGATTTATCGTTTAACAATGGGCGTAAAATGCTTTCTTGGTATACGATTGATCCACGTTTTTATGGTTTAGGAGGAAGTGCTCCATTAACAGATCAACAAATGTCTACACACAGTGCTCGTCGAGTAAAGTTAAGAGAGATTTTTGATCAACGTGATGTAATGGCAGGAACGAATTCTTATATCAGTACATTAGATATGACATTCTATCCTCAAGAACGTGGTCCATATAATATCAATCCAAATGCAACAGATACACAAAACTGGGGAGCTATTATGCGTCCAATATCAGTGTCAAATTTCAAAGATTCTAACGTAGAGTATATAGAATTTTGGATGATGGATCCTTATGCAGATGGATCAGCTGGAGATGGAGAATTATTAGTTCATTTAGGAAATGTTTCCGAAGATGTACTGAAAGATGGTGAAATGATGTATGAAAACGGATTACCACACTCTAATAATCAAGCGGTAACTGTTTCATCTAATTGGGGAAAAACACCACAACAAAATCCTATTTTATATGCTTTCGATACAAGTGGAGCTGCAAGAAAAGAACAGGATTTAGGATACAATGGTTTAACAGATTTAGAAGAAGAACAACGATACGGAATTTCTAGTAACAATATCGTTACAGGAGAATCCGATCCTGCAAATGATAATTATGTATTCTTCTTAGATGATCGTTTTAGAGGAGCATCAATAGGAAATACACTACAAGATCGTTACCGTTTCTTCCGAAATCCACAAGGAAATAACTCAACAGATAATCCATTACATTCAATATCATTAATTCCAGATACAGAAGATATTAATGGGGATTATAACTTAGATCAAACTGAAAATTATAATCAGTATACATTTAAAATTACTAGACAAAGTTTAGAAGATCCTGAAAATAAATTTATTGTTGCTAGAAAAGAAGTTGATGGTGAATTTGCAAATAAGCGAACAGAAAAAGTAAAATGGTATCAAGTTCGTATTCCAGTAGATGGGTACGATTTAGATATTGATGGAGATGGAATCGAGGAATTAAATAATGATGCATCAATTGCTCAAGCAGAAAGTGTTTTAAACTCTGCTCGTTTTATGCGTTTAGTAATGAGAGGATTCCAAGATCAGACAACACTTCGTTTTGGTACTTTTGATTTAGTTCGTTCTGAATGGAGACGTTATACTAAAAATATTTATCCATTACTTGTAAGTAACCAAGAAGGTTCAGCAGAAGATACAAATATTGGAGATTTAGAAGTAGGTGAAGTAAGTATAGAACGTAACGGAACAGATCGTCCTCGTTATGTTATTCCTCCTGGAGTTTACCGTGAGCAAACACAAGGATCAACAGGTTTTCAGTCGCAGAATGAAGCTTCTATGACTCTTAAAGCTAAATTTAAGCCAGGGAGTACTTCTAAAGCAATTTTTAAGAATACGAATTTAGATTTAAGACGATACAAAAAATTACAAATGTTTGTATCTGCACAAAATCTTTTAGATAGAACTTCTACAGCAATTGATAATGGAACAAAATTATTTATTCGTTTAGGAAGCGATTACACAGATAACTACTACGAGTACGAAATGCCTTTAAAGTACACACCGCAAAGTGCAATGTCGGAAAGTATGATTTGGCCAGAAGAAAACTTAATAGATTTAACAACAGAACTGTTTACAAAAGCTAAAAAGCAAAGAGATACAGATAGTTTTAGCACGTTGCAACGTTATAGTTTTCCTTTTGATGCTGAAAATCCAAATAAATCTGTTTACGTAAAAGGTCGTCCAACATTAGGAAACGTCTCTTCTATTATGATAGGGGTTCGTAACACTTCTGGTGCTTCGGATAAAGAAGTTTTACTTTGGGTAAATGAACTTCGTTTAAGTGAAATTGATAACGAAGGAGGTTATGCAGCAGCGGCAAACGTACAGTTTAATTTAGGAGATTTTGCAAATGTGCAAGTTTCTGGTAGTACAAGTTCTGTAGGTTTTGGTGCAATAGACCAAGGTCCGTCTAGTCGTAATCAAGATCAATCATTACAATATGCATTAAATGCTGAGGTAAAATTAGATAAATTCTTACCAAAGAAATGGGGGATGGAAATTCCTTTCAATTTTACAATTGATGAGAAATTTGTCGATCCAAAATACAATCCTTTAGACAATGATATCCTTTTTGATGAAGCGCCTAATAAAGCTGAATTAGAAAAGGTTGTTCGTACTTACTCTCAATTTAAAAGTTTCTCATTTAATAACATTAGAAAAATTAGAAGTACTAATAATACAAACCCAGTTCGTTTTTACGATCCTTCTAACTTTTCTGTGTCAATGATGTATTCAGATAATTATTATCGTGATATTTATACAGCTTATAATGTTAATCAACAGCTTAGAGCATCATTAAATTATAACTTTGGATTTAGAGGAAAATCATACGAGCCTTTCAAAAAGTGGCGACCTCTTCAACCAAAAGAAGAATCTAGTAAATATTTACAATTTATTAGAGAGTTTAATATTAATCCATTGCCAACTCGTTTTTCTTTCCGTACAGAAGTAGCGCGTACATATAGTGAGAGACAATACCGTGATATTAATCAATATCTAGGAGGACAAGGTAATATGATCCGTCCTACTTACAGTAATAATTTCTTGTTTAATTGGCAATATAATTTAGGTTTTGATTTAACGAGGTCTTTCCGAGTAGATTTAACATCATCTACCATGACATTAAATGATGGAAGTAGTTTTCAGCGACCAGATCAAAGTTTAATATGGCAGAATATGTTTACAATTGGTCGTCCTGTTCAATACGATCAACAATTTCAAGCAAATTATAAGTTACCATTAAGATTCTTCCCTTATCTAAATTGGATTAATTTAGAAGTTGGGTTTACATCTAATTATAACTGGATGGCATCGTCTACTGCAATGCGTAATTTTGAAACAGAAGCTTTAGATGCAAATGGTAATCCAATTGAAGATGGTAATGGTAATCCAGTTCAAAGGATTGTTAGTTTAGGAAACGGAACAGGGCAAAATTCTAATTCAATTAATTTAATTGGAGATATGGATTTTACTAAATTTTATCCAGAATTTAAAGGATATAAACGTTACGATTCTATCTTAAAAGGAAGAAGAGCAGAAATTGATTCGTTGAATACAGTTTACACTGAGTTATTCTCTAAAAAGCGTAGAACAAACAAGAAATCAAAATATAAATTCAAAAATAAATTTACAGCAAAAGATTATGGTTGGATGATTTTATCTTCATTAAAAAGAGGTAACTTCACATACAACCAACGAAATGGAGCAGTAATTCCAGGATTAATGTATGAACCAGGATTCTTTGGAGTAAATGGAAAAAATGGACCAACTTTAGGTTTTATTTATGGAACTCAGTTCGACCTTAAAAGCCAATTAATTCAAAATGGTTATTTGGTTTCTTCAGATCAATTATTAACAGATCCTTATCAACAAACTAAAGGTTCGGATTTTAATGCTACAGCATTAATTGAACCATTTCCAGATCTTAGAATTGATTTAAATGCAAAACGAATGAAAGATCGTCGTTTATATCAATCAGGATTTAATTTATTTACAGAGGTGAATAATGAGAGAGTATACTCACCAAATCCGTATATAGACGAATTAACAACGCTTAATATTTCTACAATTAGTTTAAAAACAGCCTTTAAAGATGGTGATGCAATTTTTGAACAGTTTTTAGCAAATACGAAGACAATTTCTGGACGTTTAGCTAGACAAAGAGGAAGCGGAAATGAAGATGGAATGGGTTATTATGAAGGATTTAATGCAAGAAGTACAGATGTACTATTACCTGCATTTTTAGCTGCTGTGCAAGGAAAAGATGCTAGTTCTAATAAATTAGGTTATAACAGGTCAATTCCAATTCCAAACTGGAGAGTTACATACACAGGGTTAAGATCAATTCCTATTGTTAATAAATATTTTGATAATGTAGAAATCACAAGTTCATATAATTCTACTTATACAGCGAGTGGAGTACAGTCTAATCCTAATTTTGCTTTAGATGCCGGAATTATTAACGGAGGAGCTGTAGTAGGAAAAGATGAAAATGGAAATTATTATACTAGAAATGTTTATGGCGCTATTACCATGATAGAGCAGTTTTCTCCATTACTAGGTGCAGACTTAACATTCCGTAATAGTATGCAGTTAAGAGCGCAATATAACCGCGATCGTTTATTATCTTTAAGTACAACTAATTATACGTACACAGAAGATTATGGTTCTGAGTTTATACTTGGATTCGGATATATTTTTAAAGATTTTAAAATAAAAATGCGTTACCAAGGAGGACAAAAAACTATAAAAGGTGATTTAAATCTACGTGGAGATTTTTCTGTAAGAGATAATCAAACAACAATTCGAAGAATCATTTACGAATTTAATGATGCAGCAAATCCTAATTCTCCAACTGAGATTAAAGGAGAGTCTCAAATTACAGGAGGACAAAGAATTATGTCATTTAAGTTAACAGCCGATTATAACGTAAGTAAGAGTCTGAATTTAAGATTTTATTGGGATCAAATGATGAGTAAATATAAAATTTCAACAGCATTCCCAATTTCTCAAATTCGTGCCGGATTTAGTGCTACCTTTACATTCGGTAATAATTAAAACAAATAAAACAAACATTATGAGCATTCCAAACAATTTAAAGTACAGCAAAGATCACGAATGGGTATCTGTGGAAGGAGATGTAGCAACAATTGGTATTACAGCTTTCGCACAAGGAGAGTTAGGTGATATTGTTTATGTTGATGTAGAAACAGAAGGAGAAACTTTAGGTCAAGAAGAAGTTTTTGGAACTGTTGAAGCAGTAAAAACAGTTTCTGATTTATTTATGCCAATTGGTGGAGAAATTGTAGAATTTAATGCAGAACTAGAAGGAGAACCAGAATTAATTAACACAGATCCTTACGGAAAAGGATGGGTTATTAAAGTGAAAATTGAAGATGCTTCTCAATTAGAAGACTTATTAGATGCTGCTGCTTACGGAGATTTAATCGGTGCATAAGATATCAAAAATATTATTTTTTGCTTACGTAGCGTTAGTGTTTTATCTGACGCTACTACCGCAGGAAAACTTTACGGAACTGAGTACTTTTAGAGGTTTTGAACTATTTTTTAAAATAGAAAATTTTGATAAACTTGTACATTTCGGAATGTTTGGACTGATGACAATTCTATTGTTTTGGTCTTATAAAATCAGTAATCTTCGATTAATTTATATTCCTTTTCTTATTAGTCTTTTTATTGAGATTTTACAAGGAACAATAACAATTTTACATCGTGGTGCAGATTTTGTCGATTTAATGGCTAACCTTTCAGGAATAACCATTTCATACATTCTGATAACAGTTTACATAAAAAATAAAAAAACGCAACAAATTTAATTGTTGCGTTTTTTATTTATTTCATTAATTCTTTTGGTATTTCACAAACAGGAATTGGAACCATTTTATGTTGATTAATTCGATTTAATCTCAAATAAATTTCAAATACTTCTTTTTCTCTTCCAGTAAATTCATTTGCATTCTTACCATCTTCTTTCATTCTCATTGCCCATTCTAATTCATCATAGCTAGCACCTAATTGATCTTCGTCCGAACGATCATCACCAAATAAACCATCGGTTGGTTTAGCTTGTTGTATGTCGGTATTAATTCCTAAATAGCGGGCAATTTCATAAACTTCAGATTTCATTAAGTCAGCAATTGGACTTAAATCAACACCTCCATCACCATATTTTGTATAAAAACCAACACCAAAATCTTCAACCTTATTTCCTGTTCCAGCAACTAAATAATTATGTATTCCTGCAAAATAATAAAGAGATGTCATTCGTAATCGAGAACGAGTATTAGCTAAAGCAAGATTTACTTTATCTGTATTATCATTTTTAGGTAAAGCATTTACCAAAGAATCAAAAGTAGAAGTTAACTCAACTTCAATAGAATCTATTGGTGTCGAATAATTATTCTTTAACCATTCGATATGTTTTTTAGCTCGCGTTGCTTGATTTTTTTCTTGGTGAATTGGCATTTCCAAATTAAGTAAAGGATAACCTGTCATAGCACAAAGTGTAGAAGTAACAGCAGAATCTATTCCACCCGAAATTCCAATTACAAAACCTTTTTGATGAGAAGTTTCTATGTAGTCTTTTAACCAAGAAACAATATATTGAACAACTTTTTCTGTTTTCATTTTTTAGAATTTATTTCAAATATACTAGATTATGAAAAAATTAAGGTTTATTATTTTACGGATTATTTACTATTTTTGTTTGCAAAATAACCAAATAATGAAATTTGTATATCGCTTAGCTTTTGCTAGTTTAATTCTATTTACAGCATGTAAGAAAGAAAAATCTTGGGATGTAGATGTAAAGGAGCAAAATGTAAAATTAGCAATTCATGATATTAGCCAAGATTTTTTTAATGATTCTATCCCATTAGTAACATTAAGAAAAAATTATCCTTTCTTTTTTGATACAAATTCTGATGAAATTTGGGAAGCTCAGCGTCGAGATAAAAAGGAAATTAATATTTATACTAAATCAAGAAAAATATTTGGAAATTTCGATCAGTTAAATAATTCGTTGGTTCCTGTTTTTCAGCGATACCAATATTACTTTCCAGAATATAAAATTCCAACAGTATATACATACTCATCTGGTTTACAAAATTTAAATTATCCTGTTATGTTTAGTCAGCAGTCTGGCTTACTATTTATAGCAATGGATGCTTATTTAGGAACTAAGGAGAAACTTTACGATAGTATAGGAGTAGATCGTTATTTAAGAGCCAATATGGAATTAGATCGTTTGCCATCACAAACTGTAGATGCTATTGCAAATGACATTGTAACATTTAGTCCAAGAAATCAATTATTCATAGACCATATTCTTTACGAAGGTAAAAAGTTAATTTTGCAAGATGCATTATTAGCAGATACACCAGATGAATATAAATTAGGATATTCGCCAGAGCAAATACAATGGTGTATAGACAATGAAGGACAAATATGGAACTTTTTTGTAGAACAAAATTATGTTTTTAGTTCTGATGTTTCATTAAAGAAACGCTTTTTAGATTTGGCACCTTTCTCTAAGTTTAATAATGAGATAGAACAAAATTCACCAGGAAGAATTGGTGCTTGGGTAGGTTTACAGATTATACGTCAGTATTTAAGAGAAAATCCAAAAGTAGAGCTTAAAACTTTGTTAGAAGATATGGATGCACAAAAAATCTTTAAAGATTCTAAGTACAAACCAGCTTTAGAAGGGAAGAGCGGAACAGTATACACAACAAAGACAATAAATGGTAAAGATTATCATTTCGTAAAATAAATTTTAGAATTTGAGATTATGAGAACAACAAATATTTCTATCGACATCGAATTAGATGAAAATCATGTTCCAGAAAAAATGACTTGGAATGCTCCAGACGGAGGAATTAGTCATGAAGAAACAAAAGCAATGTTACTTTCTGTTTGGGACGAAAAATCAAAAGAAGCATTACGTATAGATTTGTGGACAAAAGATATGACACAAGACGATATGAAACGTTTTTTTCATCAGATATTAATTTCTATGTCTAGTTCTTACCAAAGAGCAACAGATGAAGAAGAAGTAGCACAAAAAATTGCAGCATTCGCAGAAGAATTTGCATACGCAGCTAAGATAAAAGGATAAGATATCCTTGATAAAACTCATAGAAATGGTTGTCCTAATAGGATGACCATTTTTTTATTGTTTTATAAATTTGTAAGTACTTAAAATTATTATATGAAAAAAATTACGACGTTATTCATTGCGTTTCTAGGAGTATTAATAGGAATTACATCTTGTAATAAACCAAGCGCAGATAGCTTTTTCCAAACTGCAGTTCTTAATGTTAATATTATTAGAGATTTTGCTTCAGAAAACTTATTAAGGGAAATAGAAAGCCAAACAGTAGAATTCGAAGGTCATCCTGAATCTAAGAAAAATGGAAATGAAGCGCAACAAGTAATCGAAAATAAAGTTGCTTACATTAAACAAACAATAGAAAGAATAGATGCAATGACTCCACCAGATGAGAAAGCTGTTATTATAAAACAAAAATCTTTAGAGTTATTCAATTTTGTGCTACCAGTTTATGAAAAAGAGTATATGGAGATTGCAAAATTAGCTGATGCAAAAAAGAGTACAAAAGAAGATTTAGAAGCTCTTGCTATAAAAATAGATGAAAAATATGCTGCAGACTTTGAAAAGAAACACGATGAAATTTTTGTATTAGGAAAAGCCTATGCAGATGAAAATAATCTTAATGTAAAGTTCGATTAAGACTATTTTTTAATTCAAATAAAAACTTTTAAGTCGGGTTCGTAACATTTTGTTACATAATCCGACTTATTTTGTAGCTTTTAAAATTCTGAACAAATTAATTATATGAAATCTTTATTTTTTAGATTATTATTCCTTATTTCAATATCTGCTTTCTCTCAAGAAAATTGGACAATAGAACAATGTATTGCTTATGCTGTAGAAAATAATTTAACCGTTCAGAGAAATAAGATTAACGAAGAATTATTTAATAAAGATAAAGAACTATCAAACTATGCTTGGTTACCTGTTATATCTGGTAATATGGACAATGGTTTTACAATTGGTCGATATAATCCTACAATAGAAAAAGGATATTATCAGTTTACAAATTCTTTGGGTGTACAATCTAGCATTAATATTTACAGTGCTGGACTTGTAAAATTAAATCAACAAAAAGCAGAAATAGACTTACAAGCATCTAAAGTAAATACAGCAACAACTATAAATGATATTTCATTACAAATAGCTAATTTCTATTTGGCAGTATTATTAAATAAAGAATTAAAAGAAATTGCTGATGGTAACCTTACAATCTCAAAACAATTATTAGATCAAAATCAGAAGAAATTTAAAGCAGGTAATGTTGCAAAAGCAATTGTAGCACAATCTGAAGCTGAAGTTGCAAATAATTCGAGAGAAGTTGTAAATGCACAAATAGAAATAGACAGGGCATTGTTTAATCTTGCAATGTTATTACAATTACAAGATTACAGAGAATTTAAAATAGCAGATGTTAATCTACCAGACAATGTAAATTCTCAATTGTACGATTTAGATGAGGTTTTAGAGTATGCATATGGTACACAACCTGCTGTAAAATATGCCGAATTACAAATGCAATCTGCATCTAAAAGTACTCAAATAGCAAAAACATCTTTATTCCCAAAAGTAACAGGTTCTTTTAACTTGGGAACAAGCTATTCAGAAATTTTTAATAATAGATTAAGAGGTAACTCATTTCTTAATCAATATGAAAATAATATTTTGGGAACATTTGGAGTAGGAGTATCTATTCCAATATGGAATCAATATTCTTATAAAATTAATATTCAGAAAGCGATTATTAACGAAGATTTGGTTAAAGTAAATTTTCAACAATCTAAACAAGATATTTTAAAAAATGTACAGTCTGCATATTTCGAAGTTAACAGCTCTTTTGCAGCTTATGATACATCGAAAGAATCAGTAAAATATGCGAAAATTTCTTATGACTTTGCAGAAATCTCTTACAACGCTGGTGTAATTAATTTATATGATTTTAATCGATCTCGAAACGATTTAATGATTGCAGAATCTCAAATGGTACAAGCAAAATATAACTTTATATTTAAGCAAAAAGTATTAGACTTTTATGCAGGAACTCCAATTACACTGCAATAAATTTATCAATGAACTTATTGAAATTTTCAAAGGTTTTATTTTAATTATTTAACTTTTATATTCACTATTATTTTGAAGTAATTTAGATGAAATTGCCTAAATTTCATGAATGATAGATATACAAACCTACACGAAAAGCTTTGGAAATTATTTTTCTGAAAGTAACCATCAAAATCCTTGGGAAGTAATAGATAATTTAGAAGAAATCCTTTCTAATAAAATAAAAGAATTATCGGAAGATGATTATATCATTACAGATAGAGTAGCAATTCATAAATCTGCAACTGTAGAAAAAGGAGTTACTTTTAAAGGAAGGATTATCATTTCAGAGAATTGTTTTATCGGCGCACACGCCTATTTACGAGGACCTATTTTCCTTTCTAATTCTGTGACTATTGGACCAGGATCTGAAATAAAACAATCCATAATTTTTGAAAAATCAGCAGTTGCTCATTTTAATTATATTGGTAATAGTATAATTGGTGAACACGTTAATTTTGAAGCAGGTTCTATATGTGCCAATCATTATAATGAGCGAGTTGATAAGAATATTTCTGTAAAAGTAGATGATCAAATTATTTCGACTAATACGACTAAGTTTGGAGCATTAGTAGGTGATCATTCTAAAGTAGGAGCAAATGCTGTGCTTTCTCCCGGAACTATTTTAAATCAAAATTCAATTGTTAATAGATTAGAGCTTATTCAGCAAATTAAGAGTTGATAAAATAAATAGGCAGATTGATTGAAACAAAATTGTTTAGACTTTAGGATATTGTATTTTTATTATTTAGCTAATTTTCTTTTTATACGGATTAAAAAAAATGGTATTTAAATGTTTGACGTTAATAAAATTGAAAAAGCGTAGGATAGAGATGATTTAATGAACGAATGTGAATTTTTAAATCATTTCCGTAGCGTTGATAATTTTTAGTCAAAGATTTACGACCTTGATTTTTTTGTTTCGTTTTTTTATCAAGAAAAAAATGAAAGTAAAATTAAATAGTTACATTCTATATTGCATCTTGTATAAAGATATTTTCAGTATTGAAAATTATACTAATAAAGTTTAAATAACATTAATATTAAAACTATACAAATTAAATAGTTTTCTCTAATCCTGCTAAAAAATCATTTATTCAAATTAAATTCATCTAATTTTCCTTGTGTATCTTTGCCAAGTATGGCAATAATCTTAAATATAGAAACTTCAACAAAAAACTGTTCAGTTTCAATTGCAAAAGATGGAATTCAACTTTGTTTAGTTGAAGAGAATGAAGAAAATTATGCACACGGAGAAAAATTGAATCAATTTGTCGATTGGTGTATAAATGGTGCAGAAATAAATTTAAATGAAATAGAAGCAGTTTGTGTTTCTAAAGGTCCTGGTTCTTACACTGGTTTAAGAATTGGCGTTTCTTCTGCAAAAGGATTTGCTTATGGACTAGATATTCCATTGTTAGCAATGGATTCTTTACAAGTCTTAGTAGAATCTCAAATTAATACGGATGTCGATTTAATTATACCAATGATTGATGCTCGTAGAATGGAAGTTTATACCGCTTTGTTCGATAATAAAGGAAATCAATTAACAGAAACAGAAGCGAAGGTAATTGATGAACTTTCTTTTGAAGATTTAAAAGATAAGAAAATAGTTTTTGTAGGTGATGGAGCAGAAAAATGTCAAGAAGTTTTAGGACATTTAAATGCAACATTTATTCAGACATATCCTTCTGCACAATTTATGATTCAGAAAGCACAACAAAAATTTGAAGAACAATTGTTTGAAGATGTAGCCTATTTTGAACCTTACTATCTAAAAGATTTTATAGCAGGAAAAAAGAAAACCGAATAAAAAAATAACAATGAAAAATATTATTTTAACAATTGCGTCATTATATGGAATGATTGCAGTAATTCTTGGAGCTTTTGGAGCCCATGCATTTAAAAAACTTATTTCAGCAGAAAAATTAGCAAGTTTTGAAGTAGGAGTTAGATATCAAATGTATCATGCAATTGTATTATTAGCTGTCGGAATGTATTTTCAGTTTAATACTGGAATAGAAAAATCTGCCGCTTGGTTTTTAATTGCAGGAACTTTCATTTTTTCTGTTAGTATTTATTTTTTATCATTCGCAGAATATTGGAATGCTAATTTAAAATTTTTAGGACCTATTACTCCGCTTGGAGGATTATTCATGATAATTGGATGGGCATTATTAGCTTGGATTTTTATAAAAGGAAAATAAATAAAAAATGATAACTCAAAAAGTTATCATTTTTTTTATAATAGGCATTATTCTTGTGTGTCTATTAAGTAATTAAAAACAGAATTATTATCAAATAAAATAATTCGTTTAATTAACTATAATATTAAAATTGTGTTAATTATAAATTATATTGTGCAAAATATAATTTTGTGAAATATATTTGTTTAATAATTTTAAAAAATCATACAGATGAAAGCAATATACACAATTGGTGCTACAGCCAAAGGAGGAAGAAACGGTAAAGTTGTAAGTGATAACGGTATTTTAGATTTAGAAGTTAGAATGCCTAAAGCTTTAGGAGGAGCAAATGATGATTATCCTAATCCAGAGATGTTATTCGCTGCGGGATATTCTGCTTGTTTTGATAGTGCATTAAACTTAGTTATTAAACAAAGTAAAATAGATGCAGGAGAAACTACTGTTACTGCTAAGGTTGGTATTGGTCAAATAGAAAATGGTGGATTTGGTTTAGAAGCAGAATTACATGCAAATATTCCTAATGTAACATTAGAGCAAGCACAAGAATTAATAGAAAAAGCACATGCTGTTTGTCCATATTCTAACGCAACAAGAGGAAATATTGAAGTTAAATTAACTGTATCTAATAACTAGGATAAGATAATGCAAACACTAGCTATACTATTTACGGTTTTAGTTGCAATAGAACATTGTTACATTCTATGGATGGAAATGTTTGCTTGGGAAACCGCAGGAAAAAGAACATTTGGAAAAACATTACCAAAGGAAATGTTTAAACCAACAAAAGGTTTAGCTGCTAATCAAGGATTATATAATGGTTTTTTAGTTGCTGGATTAATTTGGTCTTTCTTAATAGATAATCCAGAATGGAGTTTTAATGTAAGAATGTTTTTCTTAGGTTGTGTTGCTGTTGCCGGAATTTTTGGAGGTTTAACTGCTGCGAAGAAAATATTTTTTGTTCAGGCTGTACCTGCATTATTAGCAATGTTGTTTGTTTTTTTATCAAAATAATAATAAATAATATCAAAATAAAAAATGTCATTAATAGAAGATTTAAACTGGAGACATGCTGTAAAAGCGTATGATCCTTCTCAAAAAGTAAGTCAAGAAAATATAGATAAAATTGTTGAAGCTGCTAGATTAGCGCCAACCTCATCTGGATTACAACCTTTTAAAGTATTAGTAATAGAGAACCAAGAATTAAAAGATAGATTATCTGCAGGTTCTTTAAATCCAGAATGTATGAGAGAGGCATCTCATATTATTATTTTTGCAGCATGGGATCGCTATACAGCAGAAAGAATAGATAAAGTTTACGACTTTACAACAGATGTAAGAGAATTACCAAGAGGAAGATTTGGTAGTTACACAGATCAGTTAAAAGCAATCTATTTACAAGAAGAAGCAGATAAAAACTTTGCTCATACAGCACGTCAAACTTATATTGCATTAGGTTTAGCTTTAGCACAAGCAGCAGAATTAAAAGTAGATACAACACCTGTAGAAGGTTTTGATAATGCTGTTATAGATAGCGTTTTAGAATTAGAGAAACATGGTTTAAGAAGTGTTTCTTTAATGTACGTTGGTGTTTCTGATCCATCTCGTGATTGGATTGCTCCAATGAAAAAAGTAAGAATACCAAGAGAAGAACTTGTAGTAGAATACAAGTAGTAAAATAGAATTAAAAGGAAAGATAATGAAGTTTTCTTTTCCTTTAATTTCACCGAGTTTATTTCATAATCTTATCAAAATTAAAAGGATGGCAACGACTAAAAAATTAAAATCAATAAAAGATACGTTACGTATTGTATTAGGTGTGTTTATGATTATCGCTGCGATAGGTCATTTTACTTTTGGAAGAGAGGCTTTTCAAGCCCAAGTGCCAAATTGGATTCCTTTAGACAAAGATTTAATTGTAATTCTATCTGGAGTTGTTGAAATTTTACTTGGAATATCAATGATATTTCTTACTCAATACAAAGCAAAAGTAGGGATTGTACTAGCTATTTTTTATGTATTGGTGTTTCCGGGAAATATCGCACAATATATAAATGGAACAAGTGCATTTGGTTTAGAAACAGATACTTTGAGATTTATTCGATTATTTTTTCAGCCAGTTCTTATTTTATGGGCATTGTGGAGTACAGACGCGTTTAGTTATTTAAAAGAAAAGAAAGAAGAGTAATTAATAAAAAATATTAAAAATGAATATATTATTTATAGTGACCTCTCATGATGAATTAGGGAATACAGGTCACAAAACAGGATTTTGGGTAGAAGAATTTGCTGCACCATATTATACATTTAAAGATGCTGGTTTTACAATTGATGTAGCTACGCCAAAAGGTGGACAAGCACCAATAGATCCAAATAGTGAAGTTCCAGATGCACAAACTGCTGCTACAGAACGTTATTATAAAGACGAAGAAGTTCAGAATGTAATTGCAAATACACATAAGTTAGTAGATGTAAATGCACAAGATTATGATGCTGTATTTTATCCAGGTGGACATGGTCCGTTATGGGATTTAGCTAATGATACAAAGTCTCAACAATTAATTTTAGATTTTTACAATGCTCAAAAACCAATTGGAGCTGTTTGTCATGCTCCTGGAGTATTTAAAAATGTAAAATTAGCTAACGGAGAAGCTTTTGTAAATGGTAAAGACGTTACTGGATTTTCTAATACAGAAGAAGATGCGGTGAAGTTAACAGATGTTGTACCATTTTTAGTAGAAACAGAACTTAAAAATTTAGGAGGTAATTATTCTAAAACTTCTGATTGGGGAGTACATACTGTAGTTGATGGTTTATTAATTACAGGTCAAAATCCAGCTTCATCAGAAGCAGTTGCTACAAAAATGATAGAACTTTTAAAAAAATAATTATTTTATAAGTGCTGAAATTTTAGTGAATGAAATATAATTAAATTTGTGCACTTTTTTATTTCTATACAATGGAAGATTTATTATGTTTAGATAAACAATTATGTTTTTCGATATATGTGCTTCATCGTGAGATGATGCAGAAATATCGACCTCTTTTAGATGAGCTAGATTTAACTTATCCACAATATATTGCTATGATGGCTTTATGGAAAGAGGATAACCAAACTGTTAATCAATTGGGAGAAAAACTTCAGTTGGATAATGGTACACTTACTCCATTGCTAAAACGTTTAGAATTAAAAAAACTTTTAACAAGAACTAGATCCAAAGAAGATGAACGTGTTGTAAAAATACTATTGTCAGAAAAAGGGAAAAGTTTAAAAGAGCAAGCGACTTGTGTTCCGAATAAGATTCTTAATGCAATGAATTTAGATATAGAGGAAATGAAACAATTAAAATCATTATCAGATAAAATCATTTCAAAAATACAATAATAAAAAAAGCGAGATTTATCTCGCTTTTTTGTTGTTTATAATTTTAATCGAATGTTTCAATTTCGTTTATCAAGTTATTTAAAATAGTTGTGGTAGATTCTCTACTAAGTTTTGGTATAGATTGTCCAATCCAATTACTTGTAAACTCAGAATTTTTATTAAGCTTAGCAACTTTTCTTAATTCATTGGTTAGTTTATTTTGATAAGGATAAGGCAAGATATAATTTGACTGTTCTACTTTCTCAATAAATGTATTTTTAATTCCTCTGGCATATCTACCCGAAAAACTTTTCGTTAAAACAATATCATCTTCTTTTATGGAAGATAATTTATTTTTTTCGAACTCATGTAAAGCACTTTCTTCTGAATTTAATAGTAAACTACCGATTTGAAAACCATCTGCTCCCATTTTCTTAACAGCAGAAATAATTCTTGCATTAGTTACTCCTCCAGAATAAATTAAAGGATTTTGTACATGTTCTTTTATAGTATTAAGCAAGGCTAGTCCTCCAATTTTTGGAATATCATGATCCTTAAAACTTCCTCTATGTCCTCCCGCTTCCCATCCTTGAATGTTTAAAATATCAATACCACTTTTTTCTAATAACAATGCTTCTTCAAGAGATGTACATGTACCAATTGTAAGAATATCATTTGCTTTTAATTTGTGAATACTATCATCGTCTAAATTTCCAAAAGTGAAACTTACGATTTTACAGTTTTCTGCAATTATAGCATCTATTTGCTCATGATAAGAATTTAATTTAATTTCTTCAAATTCAGGAATTTTCACATCTAGATGATGCTCTTTTGCAAGTTGCTCAATGTATAATTTAGTTGTATTGTAATGCTCAATTAAATCATGGTTTACTTCTGGTAGCTGATGAACAAAAATATTTGCAATAAAAGCTTGATCAGTTAATTCTTTTGTCTTTCTTATTTGCTCAATACACTTATCTGCATTTAAATCTCCTAAAGCAAGCGAACCTAAACAATTTGCTCTATTAGCAGCAGCAACCATTTCGGGTGTAGTAACTCCAAACATAGGCGCCTGTATTATAGGGTATTTAGAAGGTAGAATAGTATGTAAGCTTTTATTTGATTTCATTACATTGATACTTTAAAACTCAAGTTAAGAATTATTCAGCATAAAAGCCCTTCAATGGATAAAGTAGTTTGTTTTATATAATCAGAATATTACAACGCTTCAGCTAAAGCAATAATTCCTTCCTCAAGTTCTTTTTCAGAAAGCGAACCATAGCTTAATCTTATACCATTTATAGTTTTACCAAAGCTGAAGCTGTCTGGCATAATGATTTTGATACCTTTATCTTTTAGTTTTTTGGAAACCAATGACCAATCTATTTGCTCGTTTGGGACAACCCAAAAAGCCAATCCACCTTCAGGAATTGTGTAAGTAGCTTTGTTATTCATATGCTCATTTAGCAAAGCTGCCATAAAATCTCTTTTGGCTTTGTAATGATTAGTTGCTTTTTTTATATGACGTTTTATTATACCATCTTTTATAAGTTGTAAAACTGCCTGCTCCATAATGCTGTCGCCTTGTACATCAATAATTTTTCGCAAACTACCTACCTTTTCTATTAAAGCATCATCATTACTTGCTAAATAACCGATTCTTAGAGCAGGTGCAACGACTTTACTCATTGTACCAATGTAAACGTAATTTTTTAATTCTGTAAAACTCGATAAAGGCAATACAGGACGGTAACCAAAATGAAACTCATTATCATAATCATCCTCTATAATTGTAAAACCATATTCATTAGAAAGTTGTATCAATTCTAATCTTCTTTTCAAACTTAATGTTACAGTAGTAGGATATTGACGATGAGGTGTAACGTAAATTGCTTTTATTTTTTTGCCTGATTTTAGATAATAAATAACTTCATCTATCACTAAACCATCTTTATCTACATTTGCAGGTAATAACTTTGCACCTGCACTCTCAAACGCAGACCAAGCAGGTTTGTAGCCAGGATTTTCAATAATTACATAATCATTTTTTGTAAATAGATACTGAGCAGTAAGGTACATTGCCATTTGACTACCTCTAGTTATATAAATATTTTGTTCGTTTACTTGCATACCTCTTTGATGATTGAGCATTTGAACAATAGATTTTCTAAATTCAAAATCACCTAATTCATTGCTATAACCCATCATTTGCCATCTTGCTTTTTGATTAAATATTTGACGGTATGCCCTCGCTAGTTCTGTAATAGGTGCAATTTTACTATCGGGACTTCCATCATCAAACTGCAAATGATAATGCTTGTTTATTGTATTTTTTGTACTAACGTTTATAGGATTGCTTGCTTTTACTTCCTTAAAATCAGGTAACGTATCGGCAATAAAAGTTCCTTGTCTTTCTTTAGGAATTAGCCAACCTTCAATAATTAATACATTTAGAGCTTCTACAACAGTATTTCGATTTACTTTTAAAAGTTGAGCTAGATTTCTACTACCTGGTAAGGCATCACCTGGTTTTAATCTACCCGAATGGATATCTTTTATAATGGCATCAGCTATTTGCAGATAAATGGCTTTATCTGATTTCTCATCTAACTGTATTTCGAATTTCCAATCTCGTAACATCTGGACTACTTATTTTTATAAAAACTGTATCAGTATAGTAGTCCAAAGGTAGGGTATTTTTGTATCGTAATAATGCAGAAAACAATAAAATAATCTATTATGTCAAAATTAGAAATAACAAAAGAAACAAAAAACACAACTGATACAGAGAAAAAACAATTCAGCTCTAAAGATTTTCATCAGACGTTTGCAAGACCTTCATTTGTAAAAACATCACACGTTATTCATAAAAATGTAGAGAATGCAGGTGAACACAATCAGTTTTCGGAAGAAAGAAAACACCCCGTTTTCTTTGTGGATTTACCAAGTAAAAATGTAAGTATGACAATAGGCGGTTTATTGCCTGGACAAAAAACGCACAAACATCGTCATACATACGAAACAATCTTATACGTATTAGAAGGGAAGGGTTCAACGCTTGTAGAAGATGAAATCGTAGAATGGGAAGCAGGTGATGCAGTTTATATTCCATCTTGGGCTTGGCATCAACACCAAAATTTAAGTGATAGTGAATCTGCCAAATATATTGCTTGCGAAAATGCACCTCAACTGCAAAACTTGGGTGTAGCATTACGTGAAGAAGAAGGAAGAGATTTTTAACTTTTAAAAACAAGATAATAAATGAATAAAGTACCATTTAAAGGTGTAATCGCTTATCCTATTACACCATTCAATAGCAATGAGAATATAGATATTCCATTATTCAAAAAACAAGTAGAACGTTTAGTAACAGGAGGTTCTCATGGAATTGCACCATTAGGAAGTACAGGTGTAATGCCTTACCTAAATGATGCTGAAAAAGAAGCTGTAACTGAAGCGACTATGCAACAGGTAGCAGGTAGAGTACCTACATTAGTTGGTGTTTCTAATCTTACAACAGAGAGAACTGTTTATCATGCGCAGTTTGCAGAAAAAGCTGGAGCAACGGCTGTAATGATTATCCCGATGAGCTACTGGAAGTTGACCGATGATGAAATTGTAAAACATTATGATACTGTTGCATCTAAGATTTCTATTCCGATAATGGCATACAATAATCCTGCAACGGGTGGTGTAGATATGTCACCTACATTATTAAAACGTTTGTTAGAGATTCCGAATGTTACAATGATAAAAGAAAGTTCGGGCGACATTCAACGTATGCATTATTTAAGAAAAGAATTAGGCGAAGAAGTTGCTTTTTTCAACGGCTCTAATCCTTTAGCATTATCTGCTTTTTCGGCAGGTGCAAGAGGTTGGTGTACTGCTGCTCCTAATCTAATACCAGAACTTAATATTGCTCTATACGATGCAGTACAAGAAAACGATTTAGAAAAGGCGCAACGAGTATTCTACAAACAAGTTGATTTATTAAAATTTATTGTAGCAAAAGGTTTACCACGCTCTATAAAGGCAGGATTGGATTTGTTAGGAGTTGGCGGAGGTGGTTTCAAAAGTCCTTTGCAATCACTTAATGAAGTTGAAATAACAGAATTAGATAACATGCTATCTGCAATAGATAGTGAAATATATAAATAGTAATAATCATTTAAATTAAAACAAAATGGCAAAAGCAATTTTTTATCACGCAGGTTGTTCTGTATGTGTAAGCGCAGAACAGGATATTTTAAATCTTATACCAGAAAATCAGGTAGAAGTAATCCATTTAGGAGAAGATAAAGCAAAAGTAAAAGAAGCAGAAGCAGCAGGTGTGCAATCTGTTCCTGCATTAGTTTTATCTAATGGAAATGTTTTACACATCAACTTTGGAGCTTCTATTGAAGATTTAAAGTAAGTAGTATCTAGAAGCCTGAAAGAAGTAAAAAACTTTCGGGCTTTTACACTATTATTTTATCGATAATTTATAATAAGTAGGCACAAGATGAATATGATGGAAGAAGATAAGCTTAGAGAAGTAAATGAAAATACATTAGATAATGTGGATGTAACATTGACATTAAATGGAAATACAAAACATATCCAATGGAACAAAAATATACCTTTGCTCGATGCATTGCTAAATGCTGGGATTGATGCACCGCATTCATGTTGTAGCGGAACTTGTGGTTCTTGTGTTTGTAAACTAGAAGAAGGTGAAGTGCGTTTAAAAAGAAATTTTGTTTTATCGGAAGCTCATATGCAGCAAGGTTTAATTTTAGCATGTGTAGCCGTTCCAATAAGTGCGAGTATTAAAATAAATTATGATGAGTTTTAAGAGTATATTAGATTATATTTTTTAGTTCTCTTTAAGAATATATTCATTTACTGAAGCTAAAAACTATACGTTTAAATTACTACTTATAAAGATTAGAAGAAAAATAAAAACTCAAAAAAATGAATGTACATTTTATTCAACATGAAATATTTGAAGCGCCAAGTGCTTATTTGGTTTGGGCAGAACAGAGAAACTATAACATTACTTTTTCAAGAGTATATAAAAATGAATCTTTACCTGATACAGTAGAAAATATTGATTTACTTATTGTAATGGGTGGACCTCAAAGTCCAGAAACAACACAAGAAGAATGTCCTCATTTCAATGCAGAAGCAGAAATAGCTTTTATACAAAAATGTATTGATGCAGGTAAAGCAGTTGTAGGTATCTGCTTAGGTTCTCAACTTATTGGTGAAGCGTTTGGAGGAAAATTTGAACATAGTCCTGAAAAAGAAATTGGCGTATTCCCAATACAGCTTACAGAAAACGGATTAAAAGATGAAAAGATAAACCATTTCGGTTCCATCTTACCTGTCGGACATTGGCACAACGATATGCCAAGTCTTACACCTCAAAGCAAAGTATTAGCAAACAGTGAAGGTTGTCCAAGACAAATAGTAGCTTATACAGATTTAGTTTATGGTTTTCAGTGTCATATGGAGTTTATGCAGGAAACAATTGAGTTGTTGATTGCAGAAGAATTGGATTTTTTAAACAATAATACGATACACAAATTTGTTCAAAAACCCGATGAAATTCGTAATTACGATTATACGGAAATGAATAATAAATTGTTTCAGTTTCTTGATAAACTTACAGAAGAATTAAAACTGAAAAATTAGAAATAAAAAAAGCGAGATAGTTTTATCTCGCTTTTGTATTTATATTTTATTCAAAATCATCTTCGTTAAATTCAAATCCTTCAAAAGTACATTCAATTTCAAATGGAATATCATTTTCAGATTCTTCAACAAAATCTTGTACTTCTCCTTTCCAGTTTAATGTTAGAATACCTTTTTCATTAATGCTAAAAGCTAGTTCGTTATTAACTGTTTCATAATCTTCTTCAGATACATTTAAAGTTGTGTAATACACTTCAACAGCTTCACCATCTTCGTCTTCCTCTTCAGCAAAACCATAAGGAATAGAGACTTTTTTGCCATTTAATTGTTCAATAGAATCAACATCTAAAGGGAAATCATCAATAAATAAAGATAGTTGAGGAAAGTCATTTTGTAATGAATCTCCTTCTACATGTTCTAATTCATCTGTGGAATGTATTTCTACCAATAAACATTTTTTATTTTCTTGAAAAACCACTTTGCATAAAGATTTTTCAATTTTGTAATTAAATGTTTCATCCGGATGGAAGAACTTAATTGTTTTCATTGTTTTCTTAATGTATATTAATTAATTATGAGTACGAATATAAATAAGTTCAATTAATTATCATAAAAAAATTAATTGAAATCAAGATTTTTTTTAAAATTTAATAAAAAAGCCATGCACAATAAGTGTATGGCTTCTATAATAATTGAAATTTATTCTAATTATTTTGCAACTTCTGCTGTTACAGCAGCTGGTTTAGCAGTTAAATCTACTTGTAATAAAACTTCGTCTTTAACGATAGATCCACCACCACCTGTGAAAGTGATACCGAAATCTTTACGGTTAATTCCGAATTCTTCAGATTTAATAGTTGTTCCGTTAGCATCTACAGTAACGTTAGCTTTAAAAGTAACATTCTTAGGTGTTCCACGGAAATCTAAGTTACCAGAAATCTCAGAGTTGTAATCTCCTCCTTGTAATGGTTTAACAGAAGTAATTTCGAAAGTTGCAGTTGGAAATTTCTCAACATCTAAGAAATCAGCAGATTTTAAATGTCCATCTAATTTTCCTTTGCTTTCTGCATCAGCATCTAAATCTTTAGATTCGAAAGATGCGAAATCAGCAACAAATTTTCCAGACTCTAAAACTCCATTGTTAACTTTTACAGAACCTTCTTTTAATTTTACAACACCATAGTGTCCTTCTTCTGGTTTTTTAATATCGTCAAAAGTTTTTCCACCTTTCCAGTTAATAACAGAAGTTGTTGTATCTACAGCATATTCTGCAGCACCTTCTGTAGAAGTAGCACCTTCTTTAGCTTCAGTAGCTTCTTTAGTGTCAGTTTTTCCACCACAAGAAGTTAATACGACAGCAGAAACAACTGCTAGTCCTAAAAATAATTTTTTCATGTCGTTCTTTTAAATTTTAAACAAAAATATAGTAAAAATAGATTAACGGTATTGACGTATATCAACAAAATTGAATAATTCTAAATACCTTTACTCAAAATTAAACAAAAATTATTTAATCGTGTTAACTATTCATCATCTTAATTACAACTATCCAGATTTTACAGAAAAAGTTGTTTCAGACATTAATTTCTCTGTTCAAAAAAATGAGATAATTAGTATAATAGGAGAGAGTGGTAGCGGAAAATCGACACTTTTAAAATTAATTTATGGTTTGTTAGATTTTCAAGAAGGAGAAATATCGTACAATGATAAAAAGTTAAAAGGACCCTCTTATAATCTTATTCCAGGTCATAAAATGATGAAATATGTGGCGCAAGATTATGATTTGTTAGACTTTGTAACTGTCGGAGAAAATGTTGGAAAGTTCTTAAGTAACTTCGACTTAGATTTAAAACAACAAAAAATAGATGAGGCACTAGAAGTTGTAGAAATGTCTGAGTATAAACATATTTTCCCTAACCAATTAAGTGGAGGACAGCGTCAGCGCGTTTCTATTGCGAGAACTTTATCACAACAACCAGAAATTTTATTACTAGATGAACCTTTCTCTAATTTAGATCAAACATTGAAATTAACCATTAGAGAGAAAATTATAAAATGGTGTAAAGCACATCAAATAACAGTAATTTTTACAACACACGATTTAAGCGATGCATTTTATACTTCGGATAAAATTCTAGTTTTAGAAAAAGGAAAAATGATTCAGTTTGATGAGGTAGAAAATGTTCGAAATTTTCCAAATTCCGAATATGTTGCTCGTTTATTTGGTTATGTAAATGTGTTAGATAAAGAAGAAACTTCACAGTTAAATATACAGACAACAGATAATGCTATTATTTATCCCGAGGAAGTTCTCATTACAGATGAAGGAATTTTTGAAGGAAAGGTAATGGAATCTAAGTTTCAAGGAAGGGATTATCTAATTAAATTTTTAATGAATGATGTTAATTTGGTTGCATATCATTCTAAGAAATTTAAAACAGATGAGCGAATTCGATTTAATATTCTTAAATTTCGACCTTTATGATTTTAGAAAGGTTACAATTAGAAAAATTATCCAGCGAGCGATTAATCTTAATTCCACTTACCAAAGAACTTTGTAGAAATATCTTAAATGAAGATTTCGTAGATCTTGAAAGATTGAAATTGGTTAGAGGAGTAAATTGGCCGGATAGTGATACATTAGAATCTCTACCTAGAGTTCTTAAAAAGTTAGAAAAGCTAGATTACCCTACAGGTTTCGAAACTTGGATGATTGTTAAGAAATCTACCAGAGAAATTATTGGAGATATAGGATTCAAAGGATTCAATTTCGTAGGAAAAAGTTGCGATCTTGGATATGGAATTATTGAAGAGGAAAGAAAAAAAGGTTTTGCACAAGAATCAGCTAGAACATTAATTGATTGGGCTTTTTCTCATGAACGTTTAAATGAAATTACCGCTTGTTGCTTAATTGATAATTCTGCTTCGATAAATCTATTAAAAAAATTAAATTTTACGGTATTAAGTAAAGATGAAACCATGATTTATTGGGTACTAACGAGATAATAAAACAATAAAAAAGCACTACATTTTGTAGTGCTTTTTTATTGTTTTGAAAGATTTCTATTTATCTAAAAGAAAGTTCATTACTTCGGTAACAAAATCTTTTGGGTTTTCTGCATGTAACCAATGTCCAGCATTTGCAATCTTCTTAATTTCTGCATTAGGAAAACGCTCTTTTATCATTATTTCGTCTTCAGCTAAAATGTAATTAGAGTTTGCTCCACCTAAAAATAAAGTTGGTCCATTAAATACTCCTTTCAATAATTCAGAACCAATTAATTCTTGGTAATATTTATCTAATGAAGATAAATTAAAACGAAAAGCATATTGACCATTTTCTGCATGATAAACATTTTTCATTAAAAATTGGCGAACACCAACTTCTGGAATATATTGCTCGAATATATTTTCAACATCTTTTCGAGAAGCTATTTCCTCGAAATTTACAGATTTTAAGGCTTTAAAAATTGTATTGTGATGAGGTTGATAAGCCTTTGGCGCCATATCAGCAACAATTAAATGATCTAAACGATCTTGATATTGCATAGCAAAATCTATCACGATTCTTCCTCCAAGAGAATGTCCTAAAAGATGTGCTTTTTCGATATGATTAGCATCTATATAGTTTACAATATCTTGTGTCATTGCTTTTAATGAAGAGTCTTCGTTATGAAAACTTCTTCCATGATTTCGCAAATCAATTAAATGTGTTGTAAACTCTTCTCCAAAATATTTTCCTAAAGTATTCCAGTTATCCAATTGTCCAAATAATCCATGAAGAACAAGCAAATGCTTTTCTCCAGAGCCAACAATTTTACTGTGTAATATTTCGTTCATTTTTTTACAAATTAGCTAATTCTATTTTACGTAAATAAGCTTGTATTGTATTTTCTAATCCTAAATACAACGCCTCAGAAATTAATGCATGTCCAATAGAAACCTCAGCAATTTCTGGAATCTCTTTTATAAAAAACTCAATATTATCTAAACTTAAATCATGTCCAGCATTAACAGCTAATCCGTGTTCTAATGCTAATTTAGCAGTCTCTTTGTAAGAATTTATAGCAGCTTTGTTTCCTTTTTCATATTCAGAAGCAAACATTTCTGTATACAATTCTATTCTATCAGCACCAGTTTTAGCAGCACTTTCTACTAAAGCTGTGTTTGGATCTAAGAAAATAGAAGTTCTAATTCCTGCATCTTTAAACGTTTTGATGACATCTGTTAAATAATCAAAATGTTTAATAGTGTCCCAACCAGCGTTAGACGTAATTGCATCTTCAGCATCTGGAACTAATGTTACTTGTTCTGGTTTAGAATTAAGTACCAATTCCAAAAAGCTATCAACAGGTTTTCCTTCTATATTAAATTCTGTTGTTACAACAGGTTTTAAATCGTAAACATCTTGGTAACGAATATGACGCTCATCTGGACGAGGATGAATAGTAATTCCTTGTCCCCCAAATTCCTGAATTTTAATTGCGGCTTCTACAAGATTTGGTGTATTTCCACCACGCGCATTACGAATGGTAGCTATTTTATTTATATTAACACTTAATTTAGTCATGTATGATTAATTATAATTTTTAATTTCAGAAAGCAATGTACTTTGCATAATCTCCAAGTCAAATTTACGACAAGCAGTTAATAAATGGTCGAAAATATCCGATTGAATTCTCTCAAATTCTAAATTACTAGCAGAATTTGTAAAACAACCAATTTCTAATGGCATACCAGCTGTGGTAACAGCTAATTGTTTTACAATAATGGGATCATTCTTAGAAACAGTATCTAATTTTTTTAGATAGAATTCTACATAAATTCTAAAAACACCAATGTTAGTTAAATTTCTACCATTAATTCCAATTTCCGAATTTTCTATGGTTTGATTGTAAAGAGATATTTCTTCTCTTTTTTGTTTAATGTATGCTTTTATTAATGTAATATCTTGAAATTGATTTAACATCTCTTCATCACAAAAACGAAAAGAATTAACATTAAAAGAAATAGAACGTTTTATTTGTCTTGTTCCAGTAGCTAGCATCGCCATATGATTAGTAACTTGAGAGGAAACTAAATCAACTGTTGGTACAGTAGCAATAGATTTATCAAACTTTTCTATTTTAACCAAATTAATATTAATTTCTCTTACAGTACCTTCAATATTTCCCTTAGAAATTGTAATCCAATCTCCAACTTTTACAATTCTAGAATATGAAATTTGTAAACCCGAGACGAAGCCAAAAATGGCATCTCTAAAAATTAATAGTATAGCAGCTGTTAATGCTCCGAGAACTGTAATAATCGTATTTTGATCTACAGTAAACAAAATCATTATTCCAGAAATTACAGTAAAGAATGTTATAATAAACTTTAGCATTTGTCCAAAAGTCCTAACACCTACAGTTGTATAACTATTTTCTTTGTTGTAAATATCTATAATAGTATTAATTGCTCTAAAAATAAGTTGAGTGAATACGATTAAGGCAATTAATTCTGTAATTTTTTGTACAACATAAAAGATGTTACTGTCTCCTCTAAACAAAAATAAATTTACATTTAAAGCAAAACTTATAGGAATAAGATGAATGGTAGAAACAAAAACTTTATTTCTGTATAGAAACTTCATCCAATCATTTTCAGTTAAGTTGGTTATCTTTTTTAAAGCAGGTAAAATAATTGCACGAAGTAAAAAATCAAGGATAAAAAGGATTGCTATCCAAGCAACTATTTCTAAAAAAATAAATAAATTTTCGGATAAATCAATTTTAAATTGTTGATTGAAAAATTGTTTTACAGCTTCAGAAATTTCATTATAAAAAGGTTTACCTTTCATAAAATTTTATTTAGTAAATGTTGGAATTATTCTTGCAAAGTTACATTTTTAAAATATACTAAAGTATGGATAGTAATGTTATACTTCATCTTATAACAGGAATTTTATTAATTATAGGTCTTATAGGAACAATTTTACCTGTAGTCCCTGGAGCACCTATAGCTTATCTGGGATTAATTGTTTTTAAGTTTAGTGATGATTGTACGTATGGTTGGTTAACAATAATTATTGCGGGTATATTTGTTTTAATAGGTTTTCTGTTAGATTATCTTTTGCCCTCTTATTTTACCAAAAAATTAGGAGGAACTAAATATGGCGTTTGGGGATCTATCTTAGGATTGATAGTAGGATTGTTTTTTCCACCTATTGGTTTTATTATAGGACCATTTCTTGGTGCATTTTTAGGAGAATTATTATTTAGCAAGTCTAATACAAAATCAGCATTAAAATCAGCATTTGGTTCTTTTGTAGGTTTTATGGTTACAACAGGTTATGATATAATTTTAGTATTAATTTTTATTGGAATATTTGTTTATCAATTAGTTTAATAGGTATTATTATCATTTCTCATCTTTAGCATTCTCTGCGAAATCTTTGCATTCAAACTAATTTTAATAAAAAAAAGGCTCGCATATAAAAGTATACACGAACCTTTTTCAAGAAAAATAAATTAAATTATAAAGTATACTTTTTTGTAATTATTTTTCCATTTACTAATACAAACTTAATAATATATACGCCTTTTGATAAGGATGTTGTTTGTGTAGTATTGTTATTAATATTCTCTTTTCTATAAGTAGAATGTCCACTTAAATCATAAACTTCAATCTCTTTTATATTTATTTTAGATTTTATATTAATCTTATTATCTGATGAAAATAAAACGAAATCATCTTCAATTTTTAAATCACTATTTGCAATAGATTTATTAAACTGAACAGTATAATCATGTGCGATAACTTCAAAAGTATAATCTCCATCAACTAAATTTTTCAAGTCAATTCCATTATTCTTTTGATAATCTTCAGCTTTTACAATTTCTATAATCTTTCCATTTTCTAAGATATTAACTTGAAATAAATCCGAATCATCAACATTTAATCTAATTAAACCATTCTTATCAGATTTCACAGCTTCATTTTCATCAACCACTACAGGAGTATTTTTAACAAATGGGATGGTTTGTTTTTCTCCCTCTCTTTCAATATTTAGATAATAAACACCATCTTGTAAAGAATTAAGGTCATTTGTTTGTGTTCTTGCATTTATATTGTTTTCATTACTAAAACTTGTAATATTTTCTAAAGTTGTATGAACATCTAATTGTAAATCGATATTAGAATATGTAGGTATAATAGCATTCTCTTGTTCTGTTATGGTATTATCATTATCACTTCTTTTAAAACCAAGCGCTGCTTTTAAATTAAAAAAACCACCCGCTCTTAACGTATTAAATTTGAAATTTGAAGCGATTACATATGGAATTATAGCTGCACCATGGTTAAATCGTCCCCAATGAAAATCATTAATTTTATATCGATTAAGGTTAAATATTGAATAATAACTTCTCTGAGAAGATTTTGCTTTTCTCGTGCTATTAATGTGAACAACTAAATCTTCTGTAGAATAACCAAATGTAGAAGGAGTTTTATTGTGCCAATTATAATTGTCATTTGCTCTTAAGCATCTTCTTAATGTGTGATTAGAATTACGAATAATGTCATTTACAAAAGAGTTTTTATATAATTCTCTCCATGCTTTTGGTCCCCAATCTAAACCACCACCATCTTCAACAATATTTTTTTTGAATGCTTCTTGGTATTTTGGTGCAATAATTTCATCTGGTGATTTATCGTACACATTATATCCTGTTAGTTTACACGAATAAATAAGACTAGCTGTAAATGCAGAAGCAGGATAAGTTTGTTTATCTATTACACCAAGCTGTAAAGTAGAGTAAGATAAGTCATATGGTCCAGAACCAGTATACATATGCTTAAATCTTATCTCATTTGTTTCTTGTGCTCTTCTTAAAGTTGCCATACTTGCATGTCCACCTTGAGAATAACCTGTTAAGAAATATTCATTATATCTATTAATACCTCCAATTTGATTGATAACTTTATTTGCTGCTTTTATAAAATCTAATGTAGCAGATGCTTCAGTATCATTGTGTACGTATGGATGTTGTCCATCTCCGTCTCCCATCCCAATATAATCAGGAGCCATAACGATATAACCATTCAAAGCAAAAGATAATTCGACTAAAAAACCAATACCGTGCATTCCAGAAAGGTTTGAAGGAACATTGTTTCTATGATCTGTCGTTGGATGTGTTGAAACAACAGTAGATAATCTGTGGTTTTTATTGGGATACATAAGTAACCCAGTAGCTTTAATAATTTCCTTTTTGGGATTAGTTGTATAATACTCTATTTTGTAGGCTTTTAAACCTACTTTAAAATTTTTTAAATATTGAATAGTTTTGTTATCAACATTTTTACCAAGGTTAGAGTCAATTAAGTTTATAACTCCAGCTGGGGTTAAATCAAGTTTACTGCTGTAATTAATAACATCACCTGGTTTCTGTCCATACATTTCAAATGAAATTAGTAATAGGAAAAGTAGATTTCTCTTTTTCATAAATATAAGTTTTTTTGGTTTTATGAAGATAATAAAAATTATAACAGAGTCAATGTAAAATATTGGTTATTAATTATTTAACAATAAAGTGTAAAGTGAGATGTATAATAAAATATGCTTTTTTTTACATAAAGTCAAGAAAAAAATATAAAGAAATTCTTAATAAACATCTAGGATATTAAGTGGTTGAAATTAGGTCATTAAAAAATAATGTGCTATATTTGCAAAGAATTTAAACAAATTAAAAAGGAGGAGGGCTGGTTATAGCTCTCTTTTTCGTTGTATATGGATTCAAATAAAGTAAAACAGCTCATAGAAGAAGCAATAGCCGAAAATCCGGCGTTGTTTTTAATCGATTGGAAAATCTCTCCAGATGATAAGATATCTATTTTAGCAGATGGAGACGAAGGTTTATCGATAGAAGAAATTGTAAGAATTAGCCGTCACGTGGAACATAATCTTGATAGAGAAGAGTGTGATTTCGCGTTAGAGGTTTCTACTCCTGGAGTAGGTAGCAATTTAACTTTACCACGTCAGTTTTCAAAAAATGTTGGTCGTATTTTAGAAGTAACATTAAATGATAAAGTGATGGAAGGTGAAATTGTAGAAGCAGATGAAGAAGGTGTTGTCATTTTTTGGGAATCTCGCGAACCAAAACCAGTAGGAAAAGGTAAAATTACAGTAGAACACGAAGAAAAAATAAATTACGCTGACATTAAGAAAGCGATAATAAAAGTCACCTTTTAAAAATTAAAATGTAATGGACAATCTTGCATTAATTGAATCTTTTGGAGATTTTAAAGACGATAAAAATATTGACCGTATCACGCTTATGGCCATCTTAGAAGAAACATTAAAAACTGTTTTGAAAAAGAAATATGGTACAGATGATAACTTTGATATTATTGTAAATCCTGATAAAGGGGATTTAGAGATTTGGCACAACCGAATCGTTGTTGAAGATGGTTTTTCTGAAGATGATGCGACAGATATCGAATTATCTGAAGCTCGTAAAATAGAACCAGATTTTGAAGTAGGAGAGGAAGTTTCAGAAAAAATTCCGATCGAAGCTTTAGGTCGTCGTGCTATTTTGACATTACGCCAAACATTAGTTTCTAAAGTAATGGAGCATGATAACTCTAACTTATATGAGAAATTTAAAGGGTTAATTGGAGAAGTTGTTTCAGGTGAAATTCATTATGTACGTCACAAACAAGTGATCATTATGGATGATGAACAAAATGAAATGATTTTACCAAAAGAAAATCAAATACCATCAGATTTTTTCAGAAAAGGAGATACATTACGTGCAGTTGTAGATGATGTAAAATTAAGAGGAGCAAAACCTCAAATTATTTTATCTAGAACATCGCCAAAATTCTTAGAGAAATTATTTGAACAAGAGATACCAGAAATTTTAGACGGATTAATTACAATTAAAAGTGTTGTTCGTATGCCTGGTGATAAAGCTAAAGTTGCAGTAGAATCTTACGATGATCGTATTGATCCAGTAGGAGCTTGTGTTGGAATGAAAGGATCTCGTATCCATTCTATCGTTCGCGAGTTACGTAACGAAAATATTGATGTAATAAACTATACTAATAATTTAAGTTTATACATACAAAGAGCTTTAAGTCCTGCAAAAATTTCGAATATCGAAATAAACGAGGAAAAAAATAAAGCATTAGTTCACGTTAATGCAGAAGAAGTTTCTAAAGCAATTGGTAAAGGTGGTTATAACGTACGTTTAGCATCTAAACTTGTTGGAATGGAAATTGATATTTTTAGAGAAGGTGCACAAGATGAAGATGTTGAATTGAGAGAATTCTCAGATGAGATCGATTCTTGGGTAATAGACGCATTCAGTGCGATTGGATTAGATACTGCAAAAAGTATCTTAGAACAAGATGTTGATGATTTAATAAAGAGAACAGATCTAGAAGAGGAAACAATTTTAGAAGTAATTCGTATTTTAAAAGAAGAGTTTGAAGATTAATTCACTCTTAAGTCATAAACAATTTGTAAATTTGCAAACATTATAAAATAAGAGATTAGTTTCATATGCCGGAAATAAGATTAAGTAAAGTATTAAAAGAATTAAATATATCAATAGATAGAGCTGTTGATTTTTTAGAAGCCAAAGGTAAAACTGTAGATAAAAACCCAAATTCTAAAATCGATGTGCCAACTTATGATATTTTAGTTAATGAGTTCCGGTCAGATGCTAAACAAAAGCAAGCTTCTGGGGAAGTAGTCATTAACAAAATTTCTGATATTAAAGCTGCAGAGAAAAAAGAAGCTGATGAAAAAGCAGCAACTGAAAAACCTGTTGTAGAGAAAACAGAAGTTATCCCAACGACTAAAGTAGAACTAGAAGGACCTAAGACTGTTGGTAAAATAGACTTAGATGCTTTAAAACCTAAAGCTAAGGAGGAAAAAGCTCCAGCTAAGGAAGAAGTAAAAAAAGAAGAAATCAAGAAAGAAGAAGCTCCAACTCCAAAAGTTGAAGAAAAGTCTACAGAAACTACTAAGGAAACAAAAGGTCCTAAAGTAATTAAGGTGATCGATCTTGATAAAATAAATAATACAGGTAAATCTAAAAAACAAGATTCTCCAGCTCCTAAAAAAGAGCAAACTGAAACTCCTAAAGTTGAAACTCCTAAAGTTGAAGCTAAGAAAGAAGAGGTGAAGAAGGAAGAACCTAAAAAAGTTGAAGAGGTTAAACCTGAAATAAAATCAGAAGCGAAACCTGAAGTGAAGAAAGAAGAAATTGAAGAAGTATCAACTGAAAATCAAAAAATTGAAACAGTTTATACAAAATTGGACGGACCTAATTTTACTGGAGCAAAAATTGATTTATCAAAGTTTGATAAAAAGAAACCAGACGATAAAAAAGGAAACCAGAGAGGAGGAGCTAATAATGCTGCAGATAAAAAGAAACGTAAACGTATTCAGAAAAATGTAAAACCTGAAGATGTAGCTAAATCTGGAGAAAACGGTAACAATAATAATCGTCAAGGACAAGGTGGTAATAACCAAGGAGGACAAGGCGGAAATAATCGTCAAGGACAAGGTGGTAACAACCAAGGAGGACAAGGTGGAAATAATCGTCAAGGTGGACAAGGAGGTGGAAATCGCCAAGGTGGACAAGGAGGTGGTAATCGCCAAGGAGGACAAGGTGGTGGAAACCGTCAAGGTGGACAAGGTGGAAACTTTAGAGGTGGAAACAACTTTAGAGGACCAAGAGCTCCACAAGTAGAATTGTCTGATGAAGATGTTAAAAAACAAATTAAAGATACTTTAGATAAATTAACTAATAAAGGTAAAGGATCTAAAGGAGCTAAACATAGAAGAGATAAACGTAAAGAACGTCGTGAGTATGCCGAAATGGAGCAAGAAGCGATCGACATGGACAAAACATTACATGTTACAGAATTTGTAACAGTTAACGAATTAGCTTCGTTAATGAATGTTTCTGTAACAGAAGTAATTTCTGCATGTATGTCTTTAGGTATCATGGTTACAATGAACCAACGTTTAGAAGCTGATACTATTCAATTAGTAGCAGATGATTTCGGATTCGAAGCAGTATTTGCTAATGCTGAGGAAGAAATTTCTACAGAAGAAGAAGAAATCGACAACGAAGAAGATTTAGAAACTCGTGCGCCAATTGTTACTGTAATGGGACACGTTGACCACGGTAAAACATCTTTACTAGATTATATTCGTAAGGCAAACGTAATTGCTGGAGAATCTGGAGGGATTACTCAACATATAGGTGCTTACAACGTAACATTACCAAGCGGTAAACGTGTAGCATTCTTAGATACACCAGGTCACGAAGCCTTTACAGCGATGCGTGCTCGTGGTGCTCAGGTTACAGATATCGCAATTATTGTAATTGCTGCTGATGACCAGATCATGCCACAAACAAGAGAAGCAATTTCTCACGCACAAGCGGCAGGTGTACCAATGGTATTCGCTATTAATAAAATTGATAAACCAGGAGCTAATCCAGAAAAAGTTAAAGAGCAATTAGCTCAAATGAACTTATTAGTTGAAGATTGGGGAGGTACTTACCAATCACAAGAAATCTCAGCTAAATCAGGATTAAACGTAGAGGATTTATTAGAAAAAGTTTTATTAGAAGCAGAAGTATTAGATCTTAAAGCAAATCCTAAGCGTAAAGCATCTGGTACAGTTGTAGAAGCTGCATTAGATAAAGGACGTGGATATGTTTCTACTATCATCGTACAAACAGGAACATTACAAATTGGAGATTATGTATTAGCAGGATCTCACCATGGTAAAGTTCGTGCAATGTTAGATGAGCGTGGTAATAATGTAAAAATTGCTGGTCCATCAACTCCAGTTACAATTTTAGGTTTAGCAGGTGCTCCAACAGCAGGTGATAAATTTAAAGTTTATGAAGATGAGCGTGAAGCGAAACAAATTGCAACTCGTAGAGATCAATTACAACGTGAGCAAACTATTCGTACACAAAAACACATCACACTTGATGAGATTGGACGTCGTATTGCTTTAGGAGATTTCAAAGAATTAAATATTATCTTGAAAGGGGATGTGGATGGTTCTGTTGAAGCATTAACAGATTCATTACAAAAACTTTCTACAGAAGAAATCATCGTAAACATCTTACACAAAGGTGTTGGACAAATTACAGAGTCTGACGTATTATTAGCTTCTGCATCAGATGCTATTATTATTGGATTCAACGTTCGTCCAGGTGTTTCTGCTCGTGAAATCGCAGATAGAGAAGAAGTAGAAATTAGAACTTATTCTATTATCTACGCTGCTATTGAAGAAATTAAAGAAGCAATGGAAGGTATGTTATCTCCAGAGTTAAAAGAACAAGTAACTGGTAATATCGAAGTTCGTGAAACATTCAAAGTAACGAAAGTTGGTACAATTGCAGGATGTATGGTATTAGATGGTAAAGTTTACAGACAATCTAAAATACGTATTATTCGCGACGGAGTTGTTGTTCACGATGGTGAGTTAGCTTCATTAAAACGTTTTAAAGATGATGTTAAAGAAGTTTCTAAAGGTTACGAATGTGGTCTTAATATCAAAAACTTTAATGATATCCAAGTAAACGATATTATCGAAGCATATGAAACTGTTGAAGTAAAAAAGAAATTGAAATAATTTCATATAGTATAAATTAAAAAGGAGCACTTTTAAAGTGCTCCTTTTTTGTTTTTATAAAGTATCATTCAAGTTTGTAAAGTTGAGCATGTCGAAACGCTATATAATAAGTTTCGTATCATGTAAATAAACTCAAAATTATAAGAATTATTAAGATTTTCAATGAACTATGATTCAGTTTTAACAAACTTAGAAACAATCATACTTGCTAAAATATTTCCTACCGAATTAAGAATAGTTGCTAAAGGATCAACTAAAGTTCCAATAATTATAACAGCAGGAACAACATCTGATGGTATTTTATAAACAGAAATCATTAACATTTCTCCAATGTACCCACCATTTGGTATACCACCAGCAACAGCACTTACAAAAACAGTTATTCCTAATGCCATGATAAGATTCGTCGGTTCAAAAAAGTTCCAACCGAGTAATTGAAATGCAACATATATTTTTATAATAGATGAAATAGAAGATCCATTTTTATGAATAGTAGTTCCGATCGGGATAACAACATTGGCAATAGAAGCTGGTACACCCATTTTTTTTGAAGCTTCAATAGCAACTGGCATTGTAGCCAAGCTACTACATGTGCTAATTGCAGTTAAACTTGGTAAAAGTCCTTCTTTCCAAAAAGCTTGTACACCACTTCTACCTTTCCAAATAAATGCATAAAGGCTAAAGAATACAATGAAATAAATAGTTCCAACGATATAATATAATCCTAAAGGTTTGGCATAAAAACCGAAAAGTTGTGGACCAATAGTTCCAACTTGATAAGCAAAATAAGCACCTAATCCAATAGGAGCAACTTTCATGATCAACAATAAAAGTTGTTTCATAACTTCATTTCCCGACAAAATAAAGTCTTGGAATACTTTTCCTTTTTCTCCAGCATTTCTGATAGATATTCCTACTAAAAAAGCAAATAACAGTAATGCAAGCATATTCTGGCGCGAAAACAAATGGTAAAATTCATCTACAGTAAAAAAGCCAACAATTTGGTCATTAATAGTCGCATTATTCTGAATATTTTCTGTTATCGTTTCTGATATATTTTTAGGAGCTTCTGTAGGGAAAAAATAAACCATAACGATACAGAATATAGCCGAAATCAAAATAAAACTTAGAAAAGTTAAAACCATTGTTCCAATAATTTTACCAAGTTTATTCTGCTGTTCAATACCAGATATAGCAGAAACAATTGCAAAAAATACCAATGGAATTACGGTTACAAATAATAGATTAAGAAAAATATCTCCAACAGGTTTTAGATAATTCACTAAATCTGGTTTAAAAATACCAATAAGACTTCCAATAAAAATACCGATGAGAAGTAAGATAATGTTACTATAGTTTTTCCAGAGATGTAGGTTCATTTTTTTAGTTTTAACCAAATATAATTTGGGAATTGTTTTAAAGTTAATAATTCCAGTAAGTTAAATAATATATTCTGTCTACTTGTTTTTTAATTATTTATTTTCTTAACATTTTTTTAAAGTTTTTTATAAATGACTTGGTTTATATTCTATAAAGTCTATAAATTTGCTAGACTTTAAAAAGATGATATGATTAGAGAGAAATACTCACTCAAAAAACTATTTTTAGTAACATCATTATTTGGAGGAACAGTATTGTTCGCCCAAACAAAAGTTACAGGAATTGTTCAGAATGATAATGGTCCAGTTGTAAATGCAACTGTAAATGTAAAAGGAACTAATATTACAACATCTACAGACGCTAATGGTTTGTATGAATTGATTGTAGAGCCAGGAAAATATTCTATTGTTGTTACGGCAGTAGGAGAATCTGCAACAGAGCAATCAATTGATGTAATGGATGAAAATGAATTTCCATTAGACTTTCTTTTACAATCAATAAATGAACAAACAGATCTTAGTGAAGTAGTTTTAATTGGTTCTAGAAGCGTTGGACGCACACAATTAGATTCTTCAACTCCTGTAGATGTAATCGATATAAAAGAAGTAACAAAAGATGTAGGACAAGTTTCCCTTAACCAAATATTAAATTATGTTGCACCATCTTTTAGTTCTAATACACAAGTTATCTCAGATGGTACAGATCACGTGGATCCTGCTTCTTTAAGAGGTTTAGGACCAGATCAAGTATTGGTATTAATTAATGGAAAACGTAGACATACAACTTCTTTAATTAATATTAATGGTGCATTTGGAAAAGGATCTGTTGGAACAGATTTAAATGCGATTCCAACTTCTGCAATTAAACGTATAGAGATTTTACGTGATGGTGCAGCAGCACAATATGGTTCAGATGCCATTGCAGGTGTAATTAATATAGTTTTAGACGATTCTACAGATAAATTACGTGCGACTATATCGTACGGAGGAAATTTATCTCGAAACGCAGAAGATAATTTTGATGGAGAAACTTTCCAAGCCAATGTAAATTATGGTGTAAAAGTAGGAGAAAAAGGAGGTTATGTAAATTTAGCTGGTTCTTATGATAAAAGACAACCATTTAATCGTCAAAAAGAATTTACAGGAACAATTTTCTCAGATTATAATCGACCAGATTTATATCCAAATCCAACAGGAGTAGATATTACAGAAGCTGAATTAGCAAGACGTGGAGAAACAAGAGGTGATTATGTTTCTAGAATAGGACAATCTAAAAATGAAGGAGGTGCAATTTTTATCAATTCACTTTTTCCCGTTTCAGATAAAACAGAAATTTATGCTTTTGGAGGATTAAATTATCGTTTAGGAGAATCAACAGCATTCCGTCGTCAACCATCGCAATTGCATCAAACAGTAGCATCTATTTTCCCAAATGGATATTTACCATTAATTGAAACAAATAATTACGATCGTTCATTATCTGCAGGTATTAGAAGTGAGATAAATAATTGGAAAGTAGATTTCTCGAATACTTACGGAAATAATACAATAGATTTCGGAGTTAAGAATACGGTTAATGCATCTATGTTAGATTCTTCACCAACATCTTTTGAAGCTGGTGGATATCGATTTACACAAAATACAACGAATTTAGATTTTACTCGATTTTTTGATGATGCTTTAGCTGGAATAAATGTTGCTTTTGGAGCTGAATTCCGTTATGAAAAATATCAAATTGTAGCAGGAGAAGAATCTTCTTATGCAAACTATGGTAAAGTAAGACAAATTGGAGTTGATGGAAATGGAAACCCAATTTATGTTCAGGATTTTAATGGAAATGTGAATACATTATTTGCAGCAAATGGAACACCATTCGCAGGAGGAGCACAAGCATTCCCTGGTTTTTTACCAGCAAATGAAGTGAATGCAAGTCGTCATTCTGTTGCAGCATATTTAGATACTGAGTTTAATTTTACAAAAGAATGGTTAGTTGCAGCAGCGGTTCGCTATGAAGATTATTCAGATTTTGGATCAACATTAAATGGTAAATTATCTACGCGATACAAATTAGGAAACTATGTTTTGAGAGCAGCCGCGAGTACAGGGTTTAGAGCACCATCGTTGCATCAATTATATTTTAGTGCAACATCTAGTTTATTCCAAGAAGGTGTTATTTCTAATTCAGGAACATTTACAAACGATAGCCGTGTAGCAAAATTATTAGGTATTCCTCAGTTAAATGAAGAAAAATCTAAATCAGTTTCGGCTGGAGTTACAGCAAACTGGGGTAAATTTAAATTGAGTGTTGATGGATATTTTATCAGAATAGATGATAGAATTGTTTATACAGGAGCTTTTACTGGAAGTAATGCTGCGGGAGCATCAGATCAAGACAAAGAAATTTATCAATTGTTACAACAAGCAAATGCAACTTCTGCTCGTTTATTTGCAAATGCCATAGATACAGAAACAAGAGGTTTAGATGTTGTTTTAACTTATCAAGATCGTTTTGGAAGAGGAAAATTAAGAGGAGATTTATCGGCAACTTTTAGTAAAACAAATGTTGTAGGAGATGTACATGCCTCAGATTTATTAAAAGGAAAGGAATCAACTTATTTTGATCGTTCTAGTAGAATTTACTTAGAATCTGCTGTTCCTCGTACTAAAGTTAATTTATCGCTTAATTATTCATTAGATAAGTGGAATGTTTACTTAAGAAATGTTTACTTCGGAGAAGTTGATGGCGCAACAAATACAATTGCAGACTCACAAGTTTTTAGTGCAAAAGTTGTAACAGATTTAAGTTTAGGCTATGCATTTACTAAAAATGTATCATTAACTGTGGGTGCAAACAATTTGTTTGATATTTACCCAGATAAAACAAATGTTGGTGGTTTAAGAGGAGCAGGGTATTTCTTGTATTCTAGAACTGGACAACAGTTTGGTACAGGTGGACGTTTTGCTTTTGCACGTTTATCTTTAAACCTATAAAATAAATTTTAACTAGTATAAAAATTACCAAATCTCTATTTTACTTAATAGAGGTTTGGTATTTTTGTTATAAGTATTTTGAAGAATTTAATCTTATGTTTTTTAATTAAAAGAATTAAAAATCAAATAAATACAAAAATAATAAATAGGCATTATGCCTTAAATCATAAATAGATATGAAAAAGATATCAATTATACTATTTTCTTTTCTTGCAGCTGTTCAGTTAATAGCTCAAGAAAATTATAAAAATGGAGTAGTGGTTTCTGCTCATCCAGAAGCATCAAAAGTTGGTGTTGATATTTTGAAAAAAGGAGGAAATGCAATTGATGCTTCAATTGCTGTACAATTTGCTTTAGCTGTTGTTTATCCAAATGCAGGTAATATTGGTGGTGGTGGATTTATGGTTTACCGCGATGCTAATGGAAAAACAGATGCTTTAGATTACAGAGAAAAAGCACCTTTAAAAGCGAAAGAGGATATGTACTGGGATAAAGATGGTAATGCAATTACAGATCTTAGTTTATATGGACAATTCGCGGCTGGAGTTCCTGGTACAGTTGATGGAATGGTAAAAGCACATGAGAAATATGGAAAATTAAGTTGGAAAGATTTAGTACAACCTGCAATTGATTTAGCTCAGAATGGATTTCAATTAACGAAAAAGCAAGCTGATGAGTTTACAACAAAGCATGAGAAATTCTTAAAATACAATACAAAATTAAATGCTTTTACATCTAAAGCAGTATGGAAAGAAGGAGATTTATTTGTACAAAAAGACTTAGCAAATACATTAAAATTAGTTCAAGAAAAAGGACGTGCTGGTTTCTATGAAGGAAAAACTGCTAATTTAATTGTAAAAGAAATGAAGAGAGGAAATGGTATCATTTCTAAAAAAGATCTTAAACAGTATAATTCAGTTTGGAGAACACCAGTTAGTGGAACTTACAAAGGATTAAAAGTAATTTCTATGCCACCGCCTTCTAGTGGAGGAATCGCATTGGTTTCTTTGTTTCAGTCTGTAGAAAATTATCCTTTACAAAAATGGGGATTTCAAGCAGATTCTACAATTCAAGTAATGGTAGAAGCAGAACGTCGTGTTTATGCAGATAGAGCAGAACATTTAGGAGATCCAGATTTTTATGATGTTCCTCAAAAACAACTATTAGATCGTTCTTATAATGTTGGAAGAATGAATAATTTTTCATTTGATAAAGCGACATTAAGCTCAGATATAAAGGCAGGAGAATTAAAAGGAAAAGAATCTATGGAAACAACACATTATGTGGTTGTTGATAAGGATGGAAATGCAGTTTCTGTAACAACGACACTTAATAATTCTTACGGTTCTTTAGTTGTAGTAGATGGTGCTGGATTTATTTTGAATGATGAAATGGATGATTTTTCTGTAAAACCAGGAACACCAAATTTATATGGATTAGTTGGTGGAAAAGCAAATGCGATAGAACCATCTAAAAGAATGTTAAGTTCTATGACTCCTTCTATTTTGGAAAAAGATGGAAAATTATTTATGGTGGTAGGAACTCCGGGAGGTTCTACAATTATTACATCGGTTTTTCAAGCTATTTTAAATGTTGTTGATTTTGGAATGACAATGCAGGAAGCTGTTGCAGCACCTCGTTTTCATCATCAATGGTTACCAGATCAAGTAGATTATGAACCAACAGCAATATCAGAAAGTGTTCGAGAAAAATTAAAACAAAAGGGATATAAATTAAAAGAAAGAAACCCTTATGGAAGAGTAGAAGGAATTTTAGTTAATCCAAATGGAACATATCAAGCTGGTGCAGATCCAAGAGGAGATGATAAAGCAATAGGTTATTAACAATTGTTCATAACATAAAAAAAGCAATCTATTTAGATTGCTTTTTTTGTTAATCAAAATCCTAGCTACTTAATATTTTAAAAATAATTTTAGAACTGTTCGTCTACTAAAACTTTATTTATCATTGCTCCTGTAATACTTCCGCTTGCAACTGCATTTGCAACAGATCTCATAGGATTTGTATTATCTCCACAAGCCCAAACGCCATCTATTGTTGTTAAGTTAAATGCGTCAATTTTAATGTAACCTTGTTCATTTATTTCACAACCTAATGCTGCTGGGATGTCAGAGTGTTGAATAAATGGAATTGCCGCATATACTGCTTTAAAATCAATTTTTGAATTGTTGTCTAATACAACATTTTTTACATATCCATTCTCATGTTCAATTTCTATTACTTTGTCCTCGATAATGGTAATATTATTTCTATTTAATTTTTCAAGTTGTTCTTCTGTAAAATCGGGTTTTCCATTCGTTAAAATTGTCAAATCCTTTGTTAGGTTATTAACTAATGATGCAATGTGTAATGCTCTATCTCCATTAGATAGAATTGCAGTTTTCTGATTTTTAACTTCATAACCATGACAGTATGGACAATGAATAACAGAGATTCCCCAACATTCAGTAAAGTTTTTAATTGCTGGAAATAAATCTTTTACTCCAGTAGCAAAAATTAATTTCTTTGCTTCAAAAGTTATATCATCAGCTGTTGTAATAGTAAATCCGTTTTCTATCTTTTTACCATGTACAGCAAGTCCGTTTATTAATTCTACAGTAGAATATTGGCTAACTTGTTCTTTTGCTTTTCTATGAATTTCGCTTGGAGTTTCTCCATCCTGTGTTAAAAAATTATGAGAGTGTGGTGTTTGTTCATTACAAGGAGCATTACTATCAATTACTAATACTTTTCTTAAAGATCTTCCTAAAGACATTGCTGCAGAAAGCCCTGCATAGCTTCCTCCAATTATAATGACATCGTATTTTTTATTTTTTAGCATCGTATTTTTTTACAAATCTAACTAAAAATAAATTAATGCGACATTGTTGTATTAATAAAAATTACCTTGAACTATTAATTAGATCAAGGTAATTTTTTAAAGTTTTTTACTAAGATAAATAGAAGGAGCACTTGCCAATTTATTTCCCAATTCTATGAATTCTTGAATATAGGGTTGTTTATTGTGTTCATCTAAACCAGATTGATTAGCCCATATTTCATAGAATATGAATGTATTTTCATTCTCAATACTTTGGTGTAAATCGTATTGTAAACATGCAGATTCTTTTCGAGTTTCTACAACCATATTTTCTAAAACACTTTTGACTTCTGCAAGAAACTCTGGTTTAGTTTCTATAATTGCTGTAAGATATATTTTCATAATTATTTATTTAAAATGTTTGCTAAATGTTGTTCATATTCTATGTGGTAATTGTCAAATCTTTCTGGTGTTAAACCTTTCATCACATCATAAAAATGAAAACCATCGACTTTTGTTAATCCAATAAATTTCATAGAAACATGGAATCCAAATAAGATACCTTCATCTACATTTTTTAGATTCATTATTTCACCTTCAATATTAAAAGCACCTTTTGGAGCATTCCAAGTTGTAGTTACCATATAATTTTTACCTTGTAACAATCCACCAGTTCCATAATTTATTTCAGGATTTGTTCTTGTTCTACCGTCATTTTTATAAAGTTTTCCATGTCCTCCCAATTGTAAAACTTCATCTATATATTGTTTTAATTTAAAAGGAACTTGAAACCACCAAATCGGCGTATGCCATACAATTAAATCTGCCCATAAAAAATTATCTGCTTCCGTAAAAGGATCATATTGTTCAGAAACGTTTGTAACTCTAACTTCAACCTCATTATTTGTAAAGTAATTTGAAGTCCATTGGCTAATTGTATCATTTAATTTTCCATTACTTTCTCCAAAAACTTGACCACCATTTATAATGAATACTTTCTTCATTTTTTCAATTTTAATTTTACATGACAAAATTATTTCATAGTTTTATAAAATTAAAATAATGTAAATTACATTAAACTATAATAATTATTATACTATGCAAGTCAATTTAGAGTGGTTTAGAACATTTAAAGCTATTTACGAAACAGGAACAATGAGTGGTGCTGCAAAGCAATTATTTGTTTCTCAGCCAGGTATTGGCTTACATTTAAATGCATTAGAAGCTTATACTGGTTTTCCATTGTTTGAAAGAACATCTCGTAAAATGATTCCTACAGAAAAAGGAAAATTGTTTTATCAGCAAATTTTGTCATCTGTAGAATGTTTGCAAGATGTAGAAAAGCGTTTTCAGAAAAAATCTGGTGTAGAACGTCCAACGCTTAGTATAGGAATGTGTGTAGAAACTTTTCAGCAAGTACTGGAAAAACATATACCTTATTTAGGTTTTAATTTAATTATGCAATTTGGAGACAATGAGCATTTACTCCATTTATTAGAAAATGGTTCTATAGATTCTATCATGACTTCTATAAAAAGTAATGATTCGAATTTAATCTATAACCCTTTTGCAAGTGAAAGATTTGTTTTAGTTGCAGGTAAAAATACTGATTTAACAGAATTTTATTCTCTAGATATTAATGATAAAAGTGTAGTAAAAGATTGGTTAAAAATGCAATTTTGGTACAGTACCGCTTCGGATATGAAAGTCTTAAATCGTTTTTGGGAAACAAATTTTGGTGAGCATCCAGACTTTTTACCGAATTACATCGTTCCAAATAAATTTTCTATTATTCGTTGTTTATCAATAGATGGTGGACTTGCTATTTTACCAGAGTTTTTATGCCAAGAAGTTTTAAATACCAAAGAGATAACAAAAATTTGGGAAGGATATTCTCCTGTTGAAAATGCTTTGTATTATGCGAAGCGTAAACAATCATTATTCATGGAAGAAATCAATCATATCGAGAAATTATTAATTAATGAGTTTTCTTCGGTTGAGATAGAAGAGCATATTGATTAATATCCATTCATTTCATTAATTATAGTTTTAGCTAATTTTATATCATCATCATAAGCTTTAGCTAAGCTATTTACTATACCAATATACAAGTTCATTTTTGTTCTTAAATATGGATCGGATAAAGAATTAGCATTAAAATTATTTTTACCAAATAATTCAATAATATCTTTTTTAGTTGAATTAATATCTTTTTCCATTTCAGTTGTTACAGACATATGCTCTTGGTAATAGGAAAGAATATCATTTTTAAGTTTTCGTTTTTCAATGTTTCCAATTTTTCCACTAGATTTGAATCCTTCATAATTTGCCTCTATATTTCTTCTAGTATTAAATTGTATTTTCATATCAATATATCCAACTTCTTCCATTTGCTTTTTGGAAAGTTTTAGTAATGATGATATTCCATTTTTAGACTCTTCAATTTTAGCTTTTTCATCTTTCATGTTATGGATATCAATTTCCAAATCATTTTTTAGATCACTTAAAAATGCTCGTGCTTCTTCTTGCTCCATGTTGTATTGGCTTCTATTGGTAAGCCAAATAGATACATAGACAGAAAAAACAATGACAATAATTTCTATGGTAATTCTTTTTAGTTGTGGTAAGAATTTTTTAAAAGATTGTTTTGGGATGTCAAAAGGTGAGCTGTCTGTATTGTTCATAAATTTTATTAGAGTAATTGTATAGTGTTAAATATGAGCACTAAGATAAATATTTTATCTTAAAATTTATTTTGAATATATAAGTGTTTTAATTTGTTGATACAATAAAAAAATCCGAAGAAATTAATTTCTTCGGATTTAAAATATTTAGAAAGTTGGATAATAATTACCAACCTTTTACAGCTCCTCCTTTAAAGATTTCGTTAGCTTTTTTAGCTACTTCCTCCGACTGATAAGCCTGTGTAAATTGTTTTATTTTTTCATCATTTTTGTTATCCTCTCTAGATACAACTAAGTTAACATATGGAGAATCTTTATCCTCTGAGAAAATACCTTCTTTTTCTTGATCTAAACCAGATTGTACTGCGAAATTATTATTGATAATTGCAATCACAACTTTTTTATCGTCTAAAACGCGAGGTAATTGTGGCGCTTCTAATTCGAAAATTTCTAATTTTTTAGGATTAGAAACGATGTCTGTAACCTTTGGTAATAAACCAACATTTGGTTTTAATTTTATTAAACCTTGTTTTTCTAATAACAATAAAGATCTTCCTCCATTTGTAGGATCATTTGGAATTGCGATTGTACTTCCGTCTTTTAATTCGTTAATAGATTTTATTTTTTTAGAGTAAGCAACGATAGGGAAAACAAATGTTTTACCAATGATAGCTAATTTATATCCACGTTGTTTTATTTGTTCATCCATAAAAGGTTTATGTTGATAAACATTTACATCAATATCACCTTGGTTTAAAGCCTCATTTGGCATAATATATTCACTAAAAGAAACTAATTCTACATCAAGATTATATTTTTCTTTTGCTACTTTTTTCGCTACTTCTGCTAATTCTTGTTCAGGACCAATTGTAATTCCAACTTTTAAAACGTTTGAATCATTAGTCTTTTTACCTCCACAAGAAAATAATGTAAATGCAGAGATTAAGGCAATGATAAAAGTAAAATTTAATTTTTTCATAATTTCTAATATTTATTTATGGTTGAATTTTTTTGAAAGTTTATCTCCAATAAATTGTAAAATAAACACAATAATAATTAATAAAATAAGAACGGTATTCATTATAACAATATCGTAACCAACATAACCATATTGATAACCAACTTGTCCTAATCCGCCAGCACCAACAGCACCACCCATTGCAGAATATCCAACTAAAGTAATTAATGTTATAGTTGCAGCATTTATAAGAGATGGTAAAGCTTCTGGTAATAAAACTTTACGAATAATTTGCATTGGTTTAGCACCCATAGATCTTGCCGCTTCTATTAAACCACTTGGTACTTCTAATAAGCTGTTTTCAACTAATCGAGCAATAAATGGAGCAGCACCTACACTTAACGGAACTAGTGCAGCAACAACACCAATAGATGTTCCAACTAAATTTCTTGTAAATGGAATCATCCAAACAATTAAAATAATGAATGGAATAGAGCGGAAGATGTTTACAAAAAATGCAACAACTTGATGAACAATTTTATTTTCTAATAATTGATCTTTTCTTGTTAAGTAAAGTAAAATACCTACAGGTAAACCAATAACAAAACCAAAAAATCCTGAAACCAATGTCATTACAATTGTTTCCCAGCTTCCTTTTATTAAGAGATTAATTACTGTTTCCGACATAGCCTACTTTTTTAATATTAAACGTTTGTGCTGTAAAATGATTTTCGATTGCTCTATTGTTTTGCTCATTCGCTTGTACTTTGATAAACAATGTTCCATAATTTACAGAACCAGCATATTCTATTCTCGAATTGATAAGTTCAATTTCTGACGAGAATAAACCCTTTACTTCTTCTATAATAGAATTATAGTGTGGCAAATTAGTAAAGCTTAGTTTATAAATTGTTGCAGCATTTTCTTGCTTAGAAGCTGAAATGTTTTTTTCGAAAAATGTTGGCAAACTCAAATCAAGAGAATTCGTAATAAATTCTTTTGTAATATCTTCTTTTGGATTTGTAAAAACATCTTCAACACTTCCATGTTCTACAAGAATACCATCATCAATAACGCCGACTTCATCACAAATTCTATTAATTACTTCCATTTCATGTGTAATTAATAAAATCGTCAAATTCAATTTTTGATTAATCTCTTTCAGAAGATTCAAAATAGATTTTGTTGTAGCAGGATCCAAAGCACTTGTTGCTTCGTCACACAATAATAAAGTAGGATTACTTGCTAAAGCGCGTGCAATTGCAACACGTTGTTTTTGTCCTCCAGATAAATTTGCAGGATACTCTTTTGCTTTATCACCGATTCCAACTAAATGAAGTAATTCATCAACTCGTGATTTAATTTCTCTTTTAGAAGTTCCAATTAATTCTAATGGAAGTGCAATATTGTCTTCCACAGTACGAGAAGAAAGTAAATTGAAATGTTGAAAAATCATCCCAATTTTACGTCTTTCTAATGTTAGTTTAGCTTCACTAAGGTCTAACAGATTTACATTATCTACCCAAACTTCACCCTCATCAGGTCGTTCCAGTAAATTTACACAACGAATAAGCGTACTTTTTCCTGCACCAGATTTTCCGATGATTCCAAAAATCTTCCCTTGATTTATTTTTAAAGAAACTTGGTTTAAGGCAATAGTTTTCTTTTTCGAAGATCGAAATGTTTTAGATATATTCTTTAATTCAATCATTTTATATAACAAAAAAACCTCTCAAAATATAATATGAAAGGTCTGTTTATAGTACTTAACTTATAATCTAGCAAATTTATAGAGATTAACTCACTTTTCCAAGAATTATTTAGTATTACGTCGTTATTTTATGATTAATATTAAAAATATTCTATTGAATAATGTTTAATTAGAAAAATAATCTAAAATAAGTATTTGTTCAATAGTTAGTAAATACCTATAGAGTAATTAATAGTAATAAATTCCTACGATAAAACGTCTCTAAATTCTTCATTTTTATCAAATTGAGCTTTTGCAAATGGACAAAGAGGAATTGCTTTTACACTTTCAGATCTCAACCAATCTATAATGTTTATTAAGATTTTTTTTCCAATACCTTGTCCTCCGTAAGCTTCGTCAACATGTGTATGGTCTATAATAATTTTATCATTTCCTGCCCAAGTATAAGTCATTTCTCCAGCAACTTTTCCTTCATCAATTGCTTGTACCATTCCTTTTTTACCATCATCTGTTTTTACGAATTCCATTGTTATATTTTTTTATGGTTAATAATTTTTATCAAAAATAAATCTATTTTCACTCTTTAATCTTGATGTAAGTTAAAAAGAATTTTTCTTTTAAAATGTTTTCATTCGTAGTTAGGGATTTGAGTTTTAAAATTAATTTCTACTATCTACTTTATATATTCTTCACTTTTAAATTGTAACAAATTAATAGAATCAGTTACTTATTATATAAAACACAAAATATGTTTAGAAAACTAATTGGCCTAGAATTAAAATCATTTATGAGATCGGCAACATTAGGTAAAGATATAGCTATGAAAATTTTTCTTTGGCTATTTGGTCTTTACATGATAGGATGTATGTTGCTTTTAGGAATAGGATTATATTTTATTTTAGAAAAAGCTTTTCCAAATCAAGCACCAATTTATTTTGTGAATCAATTTATTGTAATTTGGTTTATTATAGAATTGGTCATGCGCTATATGATGCAAAAAATTCCAATGCTCAATATAAAACCATTTCTCATTCAGAATATCAAGAGAGATACTATTGTAGATTTTCTTTTATTAAAAAGTGTATTCTCATTTTTTAATTTTTTAACGCCAGTAATTGTTATTCCATTTGTGGTATCAAATTTTATAAAGAGCGATTTTACAAGTTTAGAATTAATTGGTTGGACAGTTAATATTCTATCGTTGGTATTGGTTGCTAATTTTCTAAATATCATACTTCAAAAGAAAATAATAGATAACAATAAATTATTTATTCCATTTCTAGTTGTTATAGCTGTATTAGTAGGTTTACAATATTTTGATATTTTCTACACGACAAAATTCGTAGGGAATATTTTAAATTATATGCTTCATCATCCATATTTGTGTATTATTCCATTACTAGTGGTTGTAGGATTATATATAGTTTGTAAAAAAGTAATTAGCTCTAATTTCTATTTAGATGCATACCTAAAAACAGATGCATTATCTTTTAATGATAACGACTTTTCTTGGATAAGTAAATTTGGAGAAGTTGCACCATTTATGCAATTAGATTTAAAATTAATCTGGAGAAATAAACGACCAAAAACTGCTGTTTATACTGCATTAATGTTTAGTTTATATGGACTAATTTTCTATATGAACGATGTGTACAGTAATTCGGCAATGCTAACTTTTGTTGGAATTTTTATGACAGGAATGTTCATGATTAACTTCGGACAGTTTATTCCTGCGTGGGATAGTACATATTATTCAATGATGATGACACAAAATATTCCATTAAAATTGTACTTAAAATCTAAGGCTACTTTAATGTATTTTTCAATTATCGTCATGGCTATTATAACAACGTTTTATGCTTATTTCGGTTATCATATTTTAATTCTCAATTTGGCTTGTGCTGTTTATAATATTGGAATTAATGTTCCACTTATCCTACGAATAGGAGCAAACAATAAAAAGAGAATAGATTTAGATAAAAGTCAATTTATGAATTATCAAGGAACAGGTGTTGCGCAATGGTTAATTATGATTCCTGTAATGGTTTTCCCTGTTTTAATTTGGTTACTATTTAATTATATTTTTAATTTCTTAACAGCATCACTCGTTCTGGCAGGAGTTGGAATAATTGGATTTGCATTAAAATCATATTTTTTCAATTTAATAGAAATTGCTTACAAGAAGAATAAATATTCGTCACTACAAGGATTTAAACAACAAAACGCTTAATAAAAAACACAATTAAAATGATTCAAATTAATAATATATCAAAAGAATATAACGGAGTAAGAGTTATTCATATAGACAATCTAATCATTAATAAAGGAGAAAGTATTGGCTTAGTTGGAAACAATGGAGCAGGAAAAACAACACTTTTTAGTTTAATGTTAGATTTAATTGAGCCAACAACTGGTGAAATAAAATTAAACGATATAAAAGTTAACGAAAGCGAAGAGTGGAAAAAAGTTACAACAGCTTTTATAGATGAGAGTTTTTTAATTAATTACTTAACTCCAGAAGAATATTTTTATTTCATAGGAGATTTACGTGGTCAAAATAAAGCGAGTATAGATGCTTTTATAGCGCAATATGAAGAATTTTTTAATGGAGAAATTCTAGGAAAGAAGAAATATTTGAGAGATTTATCCAAAGGAAATCAGAAGAAAGTAGGTATTATAGCTGCTTTAATAGGTGATCCAGAAATTATAATTCTCGATGAGCCTTTTGCTAATTTGGATCCTTCAACACAAATTAGATTAAAAAATTTAATTAAAGATTTGACTCAAAACAAAGAAAAAACAATTTTAGTTTCTAGTCACGATCTAAATCATACAGTAGAGGTTTCCGATCGAATAATTGCTCTTAATAAAGGAGAGTTGGTAAAAGATATTAAAACTTCTACCCAAACATTAGAAGAGCTAGAACAATTCTTTGCAATATAATAGATGATCTCCTTCCAAACGAAGGAGATTTTTTTTGCAAATAAGTTATTGAGAAAATGACATCACTCAAGTTAAGTTATTAATTTTAGGTGTAAATTTGAATATGCGATGGATTAAAAATATCTTTAGTGTTGTTATACTAACTTTTTTAGTTGGTTGTAATACCGATGTCAAAAAAACTACAAAAGACTTTTATTATTGGCGAAGTAATTATTCGATTAACCCAGCAGAGAAAAAAGTTGTAGATTCTTTGAAATCAAAAAACGTCTATGTTCGTTTTTTTGATGTGGATAAAAAAGGAGGAAAGATTTCTCCAGTTGGTGTAATTCAGAATTTTAATGCAGAACAGTTAAATGTACGTTATATACCAACCGTTTTTATAACAAACCGAACATTTATCAATACAACACCAGATCAGATTAAGATTTTGGCAAAAGATGTTTTTAACTTTTTGAGTGAAACAGCAGAAAGAGGAAAATTAGAATCTTTTGATGAAATACAAATAGATTGCGATTGGACAAAATCTACAAGAGAAAATTATTTTTCGTTTTTATCAGAATTAAAATACATTTCACGTAAAAAACTTTCTGCAACTTTACGATTGCATCAAGTAAAGTTTAAAGATAGAGAAGGAGTTCCGCCTTTAGATAAAATGGTTTTAATGTGTTATGCAACCGAGAATCCTACTGATCAGTCAGATAAAAATTCGATTTTAGATTTAGATATCGCAAAAGATTATTTAGAAAACTTAAACAATTACCCCATAAAATTAGACGTAGCATTACCTATTTACTCATGGGCAATTTTAACCAACCACCTAGGAGATATAAAGCTTATTAATTCTTTTTCAGAAAAAGACTTACATGGAAAACCAGTCAAAAAAATAAAAGATGGACTTTATGAAGTTCAGGACGATTTTTTTGTGGAAAATTTTTATGTAAGCAAAGGATTTAAAATTAAAATAGAAAATATTTCATCAGAATTATTAATTAATACAAAACGTTTTATCGACCAAAAACTACCGTATAATTATCATGTGATTTATTATCATTTAGATTCAAAATTTTTGAAAACTATTCCAACAGAATTATGAAAAAAATAGTATTGACACTAAGTTTAATTTTCGGATTAACAAAATCTTTTGCTTGTGCAGATGGCGGAGGAGAAGATTATTACTACTACAATTTATTTTCGCAAACATTAAGCGAAGCACCACAATATCAACCATTTTTAATGACATTAGATAATCCTTATTTTGAATCTAATGATGGATTAAAAAATGAGAATATTTTATTGTGGCAAAAAACGATGGGCATAAGCTATGAACAGGCTTATAATTTAGTTTTTAAGGCTTCAAAATCTGATATTGATTTGATGATAAAGAATGGGAAATCATCTAATTCTAACTATAGTTATGCAACTGTTGATTTTGTAAAAAAGAACAAACAAAACTTATTGTATTTGTCTTATGCAAAATATTTAGAACCTTACATGGCATTTTATTATATAGACAATGATGAATGGTCATATGTTTCTCGTCCAGAGAAAAATGTCAATAATTTAAACTATAAAAAAGTTCTTGATGTTCTTAAAAAAAGTTGGAATGCCGAAACAGATAAAGAATTAAAAATAAGATATGGCTATCAGTTAGTTCGTTTTGCTCATTATTTTCACGAATATAAAGATGCTATTAATTACTTTAATATGTATGTAGCGTCTCAAGGGATTAAAAATCCTATTTATTATTATGCGTTAGATCAAAAAGCAGGAGCAGAAAGAGCATTAGAAAATTATCTCCAAGCAAATTATGATTTCTTTGAAGTTTTCTCTCATTCTAACGATAGAAAATTGAGCGCTTACCAATCAATGAAATTTACACAAGATCTTAATTTCGAGAAAATGTTAGCCAATGCAAAAACAAGTCAAGAAAAAAATGATTTGTATTTATTAATTGGTTACAATGATTTTTCTAATCCAATGGCGCCAATGCGAAAAATTGTTGCGAATGATATAAATGCTTTACAAGCTCGTGTATTATTTGCACGTGCAATTAATACAATAGAAAGACAATATCTACAACAAAATCCAGAATCTTATTATTGGGATTCTTCTAAAAAACAAAAAACATATTCTGATTTATACCTACCAATAAAAACTGGAGAAGGAGGATATTATATTGAAGAAAAAGGGCAAGATTTACAATTAAATGATTTAATAGCTTTTGCCAAACAACAAGCAACAAATGCAACAGATAAAGATTTTTGGAACTTATCTGTTTCCTATCTTAATTTATTGAACAAGAATTTTGCTGAAACAAAAAACTATTTAGCGAAAGTTAATACGAACTCTAAAGAATTTGAGCAACAAAAAAAGGTGATTGAAATTTTAACTGAAATCTTCGAACAAAAAAAGATTACAGATAATTTTGAGAATCATTTAATGACAAAATATGGGAATATTTTAAATTTCGAATACCCTAAACTTCCTGAAGATGAATGGACGTATTCGGCAGAAGTTAATCAGCAAATGAATCTTAAAAATGTTATTTTAGATGTTTTAGCAAACAGATTCTATTTGCAAGGAGATAAGGGAAAAGCTTTTCTAATTCATAATACTATTACAGATTTAGGTAATAATCCGTCTTGGGATATTATTAATGATTTAGATAAATTAGATAAAAAATCAAATAAATCTGCTTTCGAAAAATATTTGATTGCAAATAAAGTAAAATCTTTTGCTTACGATTATAAGACAGAAAAATTAAACGACATTACATTTAATCTTTCAGATTACCTTTCGGACTATAGAGGAACACTTTATTTAGGAGAGATGAAATTTGATTTAGCGAAAAAGGAATTCGAAAAAATAAACCAGAAGTATCATATTTCACCAAGTACTTTTTATGAATACGATTATGATTATTCAACAGATAAACAAACGAAGACTTTATTAGAGAATCAGTTTGATGGGTATCATAATATTACAAATAAGATTTTTGGTTACAATAAAATCGAATGTTTTAATTGTGATGAAGATGTTGTAATAGCAACTCCATATTTAAACGAATTTAAATTTATTCAACCAAATATGTCAAAATTAGAGTTAACAAATTCTCTTATAGAACTGGCGAAATTGGCAAAAAAATCAAACGAACAAGCGGCAAAAGCAAATTATCTTTTAGGTAATTTTTATTACAATACGACAACTTTAGGTTATTACCGCTATTTATTAACATTTGATAGAAACAATGCCAATGGACCAAAATACAATAATTATGGAGGTGATTATTTTAAAACAAATAATTTCTATTACAAAGACTTTGGTTGGGGAAGTAATTACACAGATAACTTTACTCCATCAGAAGGTTATTTAAAAAGAGCATTCAACTTAACAAAAGATAACGAAATGAAAGCTCAACTTTTATTTGCATTATCAAAGAATGAACAAGGGAAATTCTACAATTCCGAAGATCCAATTCTGAAACGTTTATACGAAAATAGCTACGACAATACAGATAAAATCTTAGCTTTTAAGGTAGCTAATTTTAGAAGTAATTTTAAAGAATTAAAGAAATATTCTAATACAAAAGCATATCAAGAGATAAAGTCAAACTGTAATTATTTTGATTATTATACCAATAATTTTTAAACAAAAAAGCGCTTTTTTTTAAAAGCGCTTTTTTGTTTTTTTGCTATTTAAAATAAATTTATTTATTTTTTTAGTATTTTTTTAACTAAAGATATATATCTTTGGCCAACCAACAGTAGCTAAGTCGATAAGACTATTAAGTTATTGGACTCTCTCTAAACATTATTTAAAATAAAATATCATTTTTTTAGTTCTATATAGTATAGAAGTAAAATAATTTAAGATTTTAAAAAAATGTACCTACCCAACTAAACCTGAAATTAAATTGTTTCAAATTTTATTTTTAACCAAGATAAAGTAGACAATTTTAAATTCTTGAAATTATAAATACAAATCTAAATGACCAAATAGGTTTTAATGTTTATATAATTTTTAAGAATAATCTATATTATTTGATTTTTATAGTTGTAGATACTGGTTTATACTTTTTAAGGTTAAATAGAGTATTTTCTGTTGAACTTTTAAAATGATTTTTTTTAAAATTTTAAAAAGATAAGATAAATAATATTTAGATAAATGAAGAAAATAATTTTTATTATTACAATCTTTTTGTGTAATATTTTAAATGCACAAGTAGAGTTTAGTAATACTAGATTTGGTATAATAGCTGGGCCTAATGTTTCTGCAGTAACCAATGCGCACAATCCATCTTCACGTAGAACTGCATTTATGGCAGGTGCATTTGCAGAAGTTCCAATAGATTTTTATAGATGTCGATGCGAATATAATCAACTATATATTCAGGCAGAATTATTATATGTTGCTTCTGGAGAAAACGGAAGTAAGTACGATGAAAAAAGAAAATACCATGCAGATTATTTAAGTATTCCTATATTTTTAAAAGGATATTTAACAAAAACAGCAAGTAGCTTTTATGGTTATGGAGGACCTCGTTTTGGTTTCTTAGTTAATCAAAATGTTGTTAATCCACCTCCGGGACGTGAGTATTATGCTGGTGATGAAGGAAAAGCAGCTACTTTCGATTTTGCTTTAGCAGGAGGAATAGGATATAGTTTTAATAGAAAATTTGAAGTTAGTGTTCGTTATGAATTTGGTTTATCTAATGCTTATCCAAAGTTAGATATAGACTATGAAATTAGTGGTGATCCAGATGCTTTAAAAAGAAAATCTCAACAAATTGTCAGCCTGGGAATCAGTTATACTTTTGATTAAAAAAAAAATGACTATTTAAAATAGTTACTTTAAAAAATATAAAAGCCAGATGAAGAAATTTCTTCATCTGGCTTTTTCAATTTAAATAAACAAAATATGCTTGTTTAACGTTATTTTAAAATACAAGATGTAAGATTTATTGTTATTAAGTATTCATCTATATAATTTTTGTAAATTTGAACATCTATAAGTATAACAAACAAAATAATAAAAATGTCAAAATCATTTGCTCAAATTCCTCAAGCAGTTAATGAAGAGGTAAAATCATATGCTCCAGGTTCACTAGAGCGTGCGCAATTATTAGACGCATACAAAAAAATGTTTAATGAGGTAACAGAAGTTCCTCAATACATTGGTTCTGAAGAGATCTTTAGTGGGAATAAAAAAGAAATTCGTCCACCACACGATCATCAAAAAGTTGTAGGTTACTACCACGAAGGAACGCAAAATGATGTTAACAAAGCAATTGATACAGCTTTAGCTGCAAAAGATGCTTGGGTTGCAATGCCTTGGGAAGATAGAGCTGCTATTTTCTTAAAAGCTGCAGATTTAATTGCGGGACCTTACCGTGCAAAATTAAATGCTGCAACAATGATTGGTCAATCTAAAAATGCAATGCAAGCAGAAATTGATGCTGCATGTGAGTTTATAGACTTTTTACGTTTCAATGTACAATACATGACAGAAATTTATGCAGATCAACCAATTTCAGCTCCTGGAATTTGGAATCGTGTAGATTACCGCCCATTAGAAGGATTTACATTTGCAATTACACCATTTAACTTTACTGCAATTGCAGGAAATTTACCATCTTGTATGGCTTTAATGGGGAATGTTGTAGTTTGGAAACCTTCTGATAAACAACTTTTAGCTGCTCATGTTACAATGGAGATTTTCAAAAAAGCTGGTTTACCAGATGGTGTTATCAACTTAGTTTTAACTGACGGTGCTGAAACTGCAAAAACTGTTTTAGAACATAAAGATTTTGCTGGATTACATTTTACAGGTTCTACAAAAGTATTTAATGCTTTATGGAAACAAATCGGAGATAATATCGATCAATACAGAACTTACCCTAGAATTGTTGGAGAAACAGGAGGTAAAGATTTTGTAATGGTTCACAAGTCTGCATGTGCTACAGAGGTTGCTGTTGGTTTAGTTCGTGGTGCTTTTGAATACCAAGGACAAAAATGTTCTGCTGCTTCTAGAGCTTATATTCCATCAAACTTATGGAATGAAGTAGAAAAACAAATGAAAGAAATGTTAGCTACAGTTACTTTGGGTTCTCCAGAAGATTTATCTAATTTTGTTACTGCTGTAATTGATAAAAATTCTTTCGAAAAATCTAAAGCATATATTGATAGAGCGAAAGCATCAAATGAGGCTGAGGTTGTAATTGGAGGAACTTATGATGATTCTGTTGGTTACTTTGTTCATCCTACAGTTATCAAAGCTACAAATCCTAAATATGAATCTATGGTAGAGGAAATCTTTGGTCCTGTATTATCTGTTTATGTTTACGATGAAAATGAATTCGAAGCTACATTAAAATTAGTTGATGAAACATCTGCTTATGCTTTAACAGGTTCTATCTTTTCTAAAGAGCGTTCTGCTGTTGAAGTAGCATCTAAAGCTTTGAAAAATGCTTGTGGAAATTTCTATATTAACGATAAACCAACTGGTGCGGTTGTAGGTCAACAACCATTCGGAGGTGCTCGTGCTTCAGGAACGAATGACAAAGCGGGTTCTGCAATGAACTTGTTACGTTGGACATCTGTTCAGACAATAAAAGAAACATTTGTACCTGCTAAAGATTACAAATATCCATTCTTAGAAAAATAAATTTAAGAAATATCAATCAAAATTAGCCTTACATTTGTAGGGCTAATTTTTTTTATAATGGATAATTCAGAAAAAGCAATCAAAGCTTCTATATTTAGTATTATAGGAAATACTTTTATGGCTGTGATTAAATTTTTAGCAGGTTATTTTGGTAACTCTTATGCACTTATTGCAGATGCAATAGAATCTTCTGCGGATGTTTTTTCATCAATATTTGTATTTTTTGGATTACGATACTCCTCTCGTCCTGCAGACGAAAATCACCCTTATGGACATGGAAAAGCTGAGGCATTAATTACATTTTTAGTTGTAAGTTTCTTAGTAGGTTCTGCAATTATTATTGCCAAAGAAAGTATCAATAATATTATTACCCCACATCATCAACCAGCACCATTTACTTTATTGGTCTTAGGTGGAATTATTTTGTTTAAAGAATCGTCTTTTCATTATGTAATGAGAAAAAGTCGTGAAACGAATAGTTCTTCATTAAAAGCAGATGCTTGGCACCACCGTTCAGATGCAATTACATCGTTAATGGCTTTTATCGGAATATCTATTTCTTTAGTAATGGGAGATGGATGGGAAGCTGCAGATGATATTGCTGCGCTTTTTGCTTCTGGAATTATTTTGTTTAATGCTTATAAAATTCTTCGTCCAGCTCTTGGAGAAATTATGGATGAGCAATTATATGAAGCAGAAATAGAACAAATAAGAGAAATAGCAAGTCATGTTCCAGGTGTTATGGCGACAGAAAAATGTAATGTTCGTAAAAACGGAATGAATTATTATGTTGATTTACATGCAATTGTAGACGGAGATATTTCTGTTGTGGAAGGTCACAAGATAAGTCATAATCTTAAAGATGCTGTACAAGAACAAATGCCGCAGATAAAAGATGTTTTAGTGCATATAGAACCAACATTTCTTTCGGTTAGAGAGTATTTTAGGAATAATAAAATAGAAGATAATAAAGAAGAATAAAAAAAGGAGAAACAAACGTTTCTCCTTTTTTTGTCATTAAAATAATAATATATAAAAAGATTAGGTGAGTATATTTAGAATAATTTAAATCCTATACCAGTACTAATTAACCATGGATTTAAATCTACTTTTGCAGGTACGTAAACTTGTTGATCTAATGCAGCACCAACAGTAACATCAGTATTTAAGTATAATTTTTTAACATCTACATTCCAATATAGTTTATCATTTATTTTATAATCAAATCCTAATTGGAATCCAAAACCAATATTGTTATCATATTTAACATCAGTTACAGCTGCATTTCTTCCTTTACCTTGCCCTTGATCGTAGAAAATAGTGTAATTAACACCAGCACCAAGATAAGGTTTCAGATTTTTAGTCGGATAGAAATGGTATTGCACATTTACAGTTGGTGGTAATAACATTACTCGTCCCAAATCTAAATTTCCTAAAGCAGTATTTACTGCAACAACCTCATGTTTAGAAGTTCCTAAAATTAATTCCGCAGCAATGTTTTTAGTAATATAATATGTGAAATCTATTTCAGGAATAAGGTTATTTGTAACAGCTACATTACCACCTATAACATCAATCTTTGCATCTTCCATAGGTACTACTCCAGTTGCTCTTACACGCATATGTAACTCACCAGCTTCTTGCCCAAATGATAATACTGATGTAAAAAATGCCCCTAGTAATATTAATCCTTTCTTCATAATGTTTGTTTTATAATTCTTTGGCTAAATTCAGATATATAAGTCCGAATTAAAATGTTTAAAGTCATAAGAAGAAATGACTTTAAACATTTTGAAATTTTGAATTTATTTTTAACTTAAAGCCACTGATAGCCAGTAGTTTTTAATGATTAAAAATAATCGAAAAATAAAAATTTAGCGCTTAGAGTATTTTTATTACTTTTGATGATTAGTCTAAAATAAAACTCAAAAAAATGAATTTCTTAGAAAATGAAAATCTATCCTTAATTGCTCAATCAGCAAAAGATTTTGCAAAACAATACATTGAGCCTTATATAATGGAGTGGGATGAAGCGCAAACTTTTCCTGTTGAAGTCTTCAAAGAATTAGGTAAAATGGGATTTATGGGAATTGTAGTTCCTGAAGAATACGGAGGAAGTGGATTGTCTTATGACGAATATGTAACGATTGTTGACGAAATTTCTCAAGTAGATCCTTCAATTGGATTATCTGTAGCAGCGCATAATTCGCTTTGTACAAATCATATTTTAGAATTCGGAAACGAAGAACAAAAACAACGCTGGTTACCTAAGTTAGCTTCTGCTGAGTGGATTGGAGCTTGGGGATTAACAGAGCATAATACAGGATCAGATGCTGGAGGAATGTCTACAACTGCAGTTAAAGATGGTGATGAATGGGTAATTAATGGAGCAAAAAACTTTATTACACATGCAATCTCAGGAGATGTAGCGGTTGTAATGACAAGAACTGGAGAAAAAGGAGCAAAGAATAATGCAACTGCTTTCGTAATTGAAAAAGGAACATTAGGATTTTCTTCTGGTAAAAAAGAAAATAAATTAGGAATGCGTGCGTCAGAAACTGCTGAACTAATATTTGATAATGTAAGAATTCCAGATGCAAATAGATTAGGAAATGTTGGTGATGGTTTTAAACAAGCTTTAAAAGTTTTAGATGGAGGTCGTATCTCTATTGCAGCATTATCTTTAGGGATTGCAAAAGGAGCTTATAAAGCGTCATTAAAATACGCACAAGAGCGCCATCAATTTGGAACTGCAATCGCAAATTTTCAAGCAATTAATTTTAAATTGGCTGAAATGGTTACAGAAATTGAGGCATCAGAATTATTAATTCGCAAAGCATCTTATTTAAAAAATAATAAAAAGCCAATGACTACTGAGGGGGCAATGGCGAAATATTATGCATCAGAAGCATGTGTAAAAATATCAAATGAAGCAGTGCAAATATTTGGTGGTTATGGATATACAAAAGATTTTCCAGTAGAGAAATTCTACAGAGACTCTAAGCTATGTACTATTGGAGAAGGAACTACAGAGATTCAGAAACTAGTAATTGGAAGAAATATTTTGAAAGATTAATTCAAAACGATTTGTTTAATTACTAAAGAGTTGTATATTTGCATTCTCAAAAAGAAATAGATAAAATTATGTTGATTATACCAGTAAAAGACGGAGAGTCAATCGAAAGAGCTCTAAAGAAATACAAAAGAAAATTTGATAAAACAGGTGTTGTACGTCAATTAAGAGCACGTCAACAATTTACAAAGCCTTCTGTAACAAAAAGACAGCAAATTAGTAGAGCAATCTACAAACAAGCTATCGTTAGTCAAGAAGAAGCTTAGATAGCTGTTTTAAACAATATAGAGATTAATTTCTATTAACCTATTTATTAAAGTTGTAACTTTGATGAATAGGTTTTTTTATGGAATTAACTCAACAATTTTTAGATTATCTAGCGTTCGAGAAAAACTATTCTACGCTAACAATTACAAGTTATAAAAGAGATTTGGATGATTTTATAGCTTTTTATCAAGGAGAAGAAAATTCACTAGAAATACAATCTGCAACAAAAAATCATATACGTGCATTTATAATGCACTTAACAGAACTTAAAAAATCTGAAAAAACAGTTAATCGTAAACTAAGTGCCTTACGTAGTTTCTTTAAATATCTTATAAGAGAAAAATACTTAACTGTTAATCCTATAGAACAAATTCATTCTTTAAAACAAACCAAACAAGTCTTAATACCTTTTACAGAGGCTGAGTTAAATGATCTTCTGAATAATGATGATTTATTTCCTGATACCTTTGAAGGAACTCGAGATCGTTTAATGATTGATATGATGTATCAAACAGGAATACGTAGAGCAGAATTAATAGGTTTAAAAGAAAATGATATCGATGCTGAAACATTATCCATTAAAGTTTTGGGGAAAAGAAATAAGGAAAGAATAATTCCTATTTCCTCTTTCTTATTAGAAGATATTAGATGCTACAATACTAGAAAAAATAACGAAATAACAATACAATGTACGAATGTTTTTGTAACTGAAAAAGGAAAACCTTTGTACGATAATCTTGTTTATTCAAAAGTAAAATACTATCTTAGTCTTATAAGTGTAAAGCATAAGAAGAGTCCTCATATGTTGAGACATTCTTTTGCAACCCATATGTTAGATTCTGGAGCAGATCTGAATGCAGTAAAAGATATTTTGGGGCATTCAAGTTTGTCATCTACTCAAATCTATACACATGGGAGTATAGAAAACTTAAAAAAAGTGTTTAACAAGGCTCACCCACGTGAGCAAAAAAAAGAGTAATTATGACAGTTAATTTTCAAGCAGTAAACTTTAATGCTAAACCAGGTTTAGAAGAGTATTTAGGAAAAAAATTAGAAAAGTTAGAAACGTTGTCAGATAAAATTATAGCAGCGCATGTTTCATTCAAATTAGAAAATACTTCTGAGAAAAGTAACAAAACAGTAGATGTAAAATTAGAAGTTCCTGGAGAGGACATTTTAGTAAGTAAAACAGGACAGTCTTTTGAGGAATGTATTGATTTATCGGTAGATACATTGAAAAAATTAATTATCAGAAAAAAAGAAAAAATTGGGGATAAATAAATAAATTATAGAGTTAGCTAAAAAAAAATATTAAAAATTTGGTTAATTCAAAAAACAGCGTAAATTTGCAGTCCGTTAAACAAAGATATTTAACGGACTGTTCTTTTAAATAAAGATTTTTTAAATTAATAAAAGCCGATGTAGCTCAGCTGGCTAGAGCAGCTGATTTGTAATCAGCAGGTCGTGGGTTCGAGTCCCTCTATCGGCTCAATTTTTATTAAAGATCAAAATTATAGGTTGGGGAGATACTCAAGCGGCCAACGAGGACGGACTGTAAATCCGTTGGTTTCACCTTCGCAGGTTCGAATCCTGCTCTCCCCACAAAAACTTAGTTTTAAAAGTTTTGTGTTTTGCGAATTAATCAGTAAGTTTGCAAAGCAATTTTTAAAGCAAATGCGGGAATAGCTCAATTGGTAGAGCGTCAGCCTTCCAAGCTGAATGTTGCGAGTTCGAGTCTCGTTTCCCGCTCAAAATCTGGTTTATCCAGTAGTTAATCTTTTATGTAGTTGTTGAAACACATTTTAATCAAGGTTAACGCGAGTCAAAAAATAAATATCTTTATATAAAACAAAAAGTGTATTTTTGCACTTAAAAATAATTTAAAGTTATTTTTTTAATTGAAGTATAACAATAGAAATTAATAAAAGTAAAATGGCAAAGGAAACTTTCAACCGTAATAAGCCGCACTTAAATATTGGTACTATTGGTCACGTTGACCACGGTAAAACAACTTTGACTGCAGCGATTACTAAAGTATTAGCTGATGCTGGTTATTCAGAAGCAAAAGCTTTCGATCAAATCGATAATGCTCCAGAGGAGAAAGAGCGTGGTATTACAATTAATACATCTCACGTTGAGTATGAAACTGCTAACCGTCACTATGCGCACGTTGACTGTCCAGGTCACGCGGATTACGTAAAGAACATGGTTACAGGAGCTGCACAAATGGATGGTGGTATCTTAGTAGTAGCTGCTACTGATGGTCCAATGCCTCAAACTCGTGAGCACATCTTATTATGTCGCCAAGTAAACGTTCCTCGTATCGTTGTTTTCTTAAACAAAGTTGATATGGTTGACGATGCTGAGTTATTAGAGTTAGTAGAAATGGAAGTAAGAGATTTATTATCTTCTTACGAATATGACGGAGATAACACTCCTGTTATCCAAGGATCTGCTTTAGGTGCATTAAACGGTGAGCCTCAATGGGTAGAAACTGTATTAAACTTAATGAACTCTGTTGATGAGTGGATTGAGCAACCAGTTCGTGATGCTGACAAACCATTCTTAATGCCAATCGAAGATGTATTCTCTATTACAGGACGTGGTACTGTAGCTACAGGACGTATCGAAGCTGGTGTTATTAACACAGGAGATGCAGTTGATATCGTAGGTATGGGAGAAGAAAAATTAACTTCTACTGTAACAGGTGTTGAGATGTTCCGTAAAATCTTAGATAGAGGTGAAGCGGGAGATAACGTAGGTATCTTATTACGTGGTATTGATAAAGCTGATATCCGTCGTGGTATGGTTATCGCTAAAGCTGGATCTGTAACTCCACACAAAAAATTCAAAGCTGAGGTTTATATCTTAACTAAAGAAGAAGGTGGTCGTCACACTCCATTCCATAACCGTTACCGTCCACAGTTCTACGTACGTACAACTGACGTAACAGGGGAAATTTCTTTACCAGAAGGTGTAGAAATGGTTTTACCAGGAGATAACTTAACTATTACAGTTGAATTATTACAACCAATCGCATTAAACGATGGTTTACGTTTCGCTATCCGCGAAGGTGGACGTACAGTTGGTGCTGGTCAGGTAACTGAAATCTTAGACTAATTATAGTCAAAATATAAAATAAGAAGATGTGGTAATCTTCATTGATTACCACTCTTTTTTAATCTACGGGCATAGTTCAATGGTAGAATAGCGGTCTCCAAAACCGTTGATCAGGGTTCGAATCCTTGTGCCCGTGCTAAAAGAAAAACGATATGAAAGTCGTACAATATTTCAAAGATTCCTTTGTAGAGTTTAAAGATCATGTAACATGGCCATCTTTTTCAGACTTACAAAGAGATACAATCATTGTTGCTATAGCTACAGTTTTGTTAGCTATATTTTTATATTTTGTAGATACAATATTCACACACATGCTGAATACTATCTACGGCGCTTTTTAGTTTATAAACATCCCGTTTAATTATAGAATCATGAGTGAAAAGAAATGGTATGTAATCAAAACTGTGGCTGGACAAGAGCTAAAGGTTAAAGATTATATTGAAAGAGAAATTCAGTACCAAAATTTGAATGATTATGTAGGACAGATAGTTGTTCCTATGGAAAAAGTGATTCAAATACGTAACGGTAAAAAATATCAAAAGGAAAAAGTACATTTTCCTGGTTATATTATGATAGAAGCTGAACTAGTAGGGGAAATTCCTCACATGGTTAAGAACACTTCTGGAGTAATTAGCTTTTTAAGTGCAACGAAAGGAGGTGATCCTGTACCAATGAGACAATCGGAAGTTAACCGTATGTTAGGTAAAGTTGACGAATTAGCAGAAAATGTTGAAACTTCTGTAGGAGTAACTTACATTGTAGGTGAAAACGTAAAAGTTATCGACGGACCATTCAATGGATTTAACGGTACAGTTGAAAAAATCATTGAAGACAAACGTAAACTTGAAGTGATGGTTTTAATCTTCGGAAGAAAAACACCACTAGAGTTAAGTTTTAACCAAGTTGAAAAGATTGCATAATCTTATTTCAACAAATTAAAAGTAGAAAATTTAGGCTGCTTCCACATAACGCTTAATTTTAAGAATTAAAAAAATGGCAAAAAAAATTGAAAAAGTTGTAAAACTTCAAGTTAAAGGAGGACAAGCAAATCCTTCGCCACCAGTAGGACCGGCTTTAGGTGCTGCAGGTGTTAACATTATGGAGTTTTGTAAGCAATTTAATGGACGTACACAAGAGAAACAAGGTGCAGTGTTACCAGTTGTTATTACAGTGTATCAAGACAAATCATTTGATTTCGTAATTAAAACTCCACCAGCTGCTGTTCAGTTAATGGAAGCTGCGAAATTAAAAAAAGCATCAGGTGTACCTAACCGTCAAAAAGTTGGTACTGTTACTTGGGATCAAGTTAGAGCTATTGCTGAAGACAAGTTAGCGGACATGAACTGTTTCACTGTTGAATCTGCTATGAAAATGGTTGCTGGAACTGCACGTTCTATGGGTATAACTGTAAAAGGTGGGCAAGCTCCAGAATAATTAAAACATTTTAGGAAATGGCAAAGTTAACAAAAAGACAAAAAGAAGCACAAGCTAAAGTAGAAAAGAACAAACTATACTCAATCGATGAAGCATCATCATTAGTAAAGGAAGTTAACTACGCAAAGTTTGATGCGTCTGTAGATATAGCAGTTCGTTTAGGTGTAGATCCTAAGAAAGCTAACCAAATGGTACGTGGGGTAGTTTCATTACCACACGGAACAGGTAAAGATGTAAAAGTATTAGCATTAGTTACTCCAGATAAAGAAGCAGAAGCTAAAGCAGCAGGTGCTGATTATGTAGGATTAGACGAATACTTACAAAAAATTAAAGAAGGTTGGACAGATGTAGACGTTATCGTTACTATGCCAGCTGTAATGGGTAAATTAGGACCATTAGGACGTGTTTTAGGACCTCGTGGATTAATGCCTAACCCAAAATCAGGTACTGTAACTTTAGAAGTTGGTAAAGCAGTTTCTGAAGTAAAAGCAGGTAAAATCGACTTTAAAGTAGACCGTTACGGAATTATCCACGCTGCAGTTGGAAAAGTATCTTTTGATGCTGATAAACTTAAAGAAAATGCGAATGAATTAATTCAAACTTTAATTAAGTTAAAACCAACAGCTGCTAAAGGAACGTATGTAAAAAGTATTACACTTTCTACAACTCAATCTGTAGGTGTATCAGTAGACCCAAAAAGTGTAAACGCTTAAAATTAGTAGATTATGGCAATGACAAAACAAGATAAAGCAAACATGATAGATGAATTGCAAGCTGTATTAGCTGATTCAAAAATCATTTACTTAGCAGATATCGACGGATTAAACGCTGTTAATACTACTGAATTAAGAAGAGCTTGCTACAAAAGCAATGTTACTTTACGCGTAGTAAAAAACACTTTATTAAAGAAAGCTATGGAGCAAATCGAAGACAAAAACTTCGAAGAACTTTATGGATCTTTAAAAGGTAATACAGCTTTAATGACTGCTGAAGTTGGTAATGCACCAGCTAAAGTGATCGAAACTTTCAGAAAAAAATCTGAAAAACCTATTTTAAAAGGAGCTTGGATTGAAGATAATACTTGGGTTGGTGATGACAAATTACCACAATTAGTAGCATTGAAATCTCGTGAAGAATTAATCGCAGATATCATCATGTTACTTCAATCTCCAATCAAAACAGTTGTTTCTCAATTAGAAAATAAAGAGAACGCTGCTAAAGAAGAAGGAGCTTCTGAAGAATAAGACACACTCAAATTAAATAAAGTTTAAAAAACAAAAAAGCATTAAAATGGCAGATTTAAAAAAATTAGCTGAAGAGTTAGTAAACTTAACAGTATTAGAAGTTAATGAATTATCTACTATCTTAAAAGATGAGTACGGAATCGAACCAGCTGCTGCTGCAGTTGTTGTTGCTGCTGGTGGAGCTGGAGAAGCTGCAGAAGAGCAATCAGAATTCGACGTTATCTTAAAAGAAGGTGGTGCATCTAAATTAGCAGTAGTTAAATTAGTAAAAGAATTAACTGGTAAAGGATTAAAAGAAGCTAAAGATTTAGTTGATTCAGCTCCTGCAGTAGTTAAAGAAGCAGTTTCTAAAGAAGAAGCTGAAGCTCTTAAAAAACAGCTAGAAGAAGCTGGAGCAGTAGTAGAATTAAAGTAATTTTTATTACTCTAAAATATAGGTTTGGACCTAACACGGGACGTGTTAGGTCTAAACCTTTTTACGCATAAAGTCATTATATAAACCAAAATTCATTCGAAATTGGCCACTAAAGCAACATTAAGCAACTCGACTGAGAAAAACGAAAGATTGAACTTTTCTTCTGCAAAAGCAGTCGCTCAGTTCCCGGATTTCCTTGACATTCAGATCAAATCGTTTGAAGATTTTTTCCAGTTGGAAACAAGACCTGACCAACGAAAAAATGAAGGTCTTTACCGAACATTTGCTGAGAATTTTCCAATTACGGATACACGCAATCAGTTTGTTTTAGAATTCTTAGATTATTTCGTAGATCCACCACGTTACACAATTGATGAGTGTATCGAAAGAGGATTAACGTACAGTGTACCATTAAAGGCTCGCCTTAAATTGTACTGTACTGACGAAGAACACGAGGATTTTGAAACAGTTGTACAAGACGTTTATCTAGGAACAATTCCTTACATGTCTCCTTCAGGATCATTTATTATTAATGGTGCAGAGCGTGTTATTGTATCTCAATTACACCGTTCTCCTGGGGTATTCTTCGGACAATCTTTCCACGCGAATGGTACAAAATTGTACTCATCTCGTATTATTCCTTTCAAAGGATCATGGATTGAGTTCGCAACGGACATTAACAGCGTAATGTACGCTTACATCGATCGTAAGAAAAAGTTACCATTAACTACTTTATTACGTGCTATCGGTTATGAAAGAGATAAAGATATCTTAGAAATTTTCGATTTAGCTGAAGAAGTTAAAGTTAACAAAGCTAACTTAAAGAAAGTTGTAGGTCGTAAACTAGCTGCACGTGTATTAAATACATGGCACGAGGATTTCGTAGATGAAGATACTGGAGAAGTTGTATCTATTGAGCGTAATGAGATTATTTTAGACCGTGAAACTATTTTAGAGAAAGATCATATTGATCAGATCGTAGATTCTGGTGTAAAAACAATTTTATTACACAAAGAAGATATAAATTCTGCTGATTATGGAATTATCCATAATACATTACAAAAGGACCCTACTAACACTGAAAAAGAGGCAGTAGAGTACATTTATAGACAATTACGTAATGCCGAGCCACCAGATGAGGAAACAGCAAGAGGAATTATTGATAAATTATTCTTCTCTGATCAACGTTACTCTTTAGGTGAAGTAGGTCGTTATAGATTAAATAAAAAATTAGGTTTAAGCATTAGCGATGATATCCAAGTTTTAACACGTGAAGATATCATTTCAATCATCAAATACTTAATTGAGTTAATTAACTCAAAAGCAGAGGTAGATGATATTGACCACTTATCTAACCGTCGTGTTAGAACAGTAGGTGAGCAAATGGCTAGCCAATTCGGAGTAGGTTTAGCTCGTATGGCTAGAACTATCCGTGAAAGAATGAATGTTCGTGACAATGAGGTGTTTACGCCAATTGATTTGATCAATGCAAAAACATTATCATCTGTTATTAACTCATTCTTCGGAACGAACCAGTTATCTCAGTTCATGGATCAAACGAATCCATTATCAGAGATCACACACAAACGTCGTTTATCAGCATTAGGACCTGGAGGTTTATCAAGAGAAAGAGCGGGATTCGAGGTACGTGACGTACACCACACTCATTACGGACGTTTATGTCCAATTGAAACTCCTGAAGGACCAAACATTGGTTTGATTTCGTCATTATGTGTATTCGCTAAAGTTAATAACTTAGGGTTCATCGAAACACCGTACAGAAAAGTAGAAGAAGGAAAAGTGGATGTCGAATCAGCACCGATCTATTTAACTGCGGAAGAGGAGGAATCAAAAGTAATTGCTCAAGCCAATATCGACATGACTGACGAGGGGAATATTGCTACAGAACGTGTAACTGCTCGTGAAGATGGAGATTTCCCAGTTGTAACTCCATCAGAAGTAGATTTAATCGACGTTGCACCTAACCAGATTGCTTCTATCTCAGCATCATTAATTCCTTTCTTGGAGCATGATGATGCCAACCGTGCGTTGATGGGATCGAACATGATGCGTCAGGCTGTTCCATTATTAAAACCTCAAGCACCAATTGTAGGTACTGGACTAGAAAAACAAGTTGCAAAAGATTCTAGAATCTTAGTTAATGCAGAACGTGAAGGTACAGTAACTTATGTTGATGCTGACATCATAACAATTAAATATGACAGATCAGAAGACGAAGAACTTGTAAGTTTTGACGTTGCTGAGAAAACATATAATTTAACTAAATTTAGAAAAACTAACCAAGGAACTACAATTACGTTAAAACCAATTGTAAAAGTTGGAGATCGTGTAGAGAAAGGGCAAGTTTTATCTGAAGGTTACGCAACAGAAGGAGGAGAATTAGCAATTGGTCGTAACATGGTTGTTGCCTTTATGCCTTGGCAAGGGTACAACTTTGAGGATGCCATTGTAATCTCTGAAAAAGCTGTTCGTGAAGATTGGTTTACATCTATCCACATCGATGAGTATTCATTAGATGTACGTGATACTAAATTAGGTATGGAAGAATTAACTTCTGATATTCCTAACGTTTCGGAAGAGGCTACTAAAGACTTAGACGAAAACGGTATGATCCGTATTGGAGCAGAAGTAAAACCTGGTGATATCTTAATTGGTAAGATTACTCCAAAAGGAGAATCAGATCCAACACCTGAAGAGAAATTATTACGTGCAATCTTTGGTGACAAAGCTGGTGATGTAAAAGATGCTTCATTAAAAGCTTCTCCATCATTACGCGGTGTTGTTATTGATAAGAAATTATTCTCACGTAGTATTAAAGATAAACGTAAACGTTCTCAAGATAAAGCTGTTATTGACAGTGTTGAAGCAGAATACGACGTTAAATTTAACGAATTAAGAGAAATCTTATTAGATAAATTATACGTTTTATTAAACGGAAAAACTGCACAAGGTATTTACAACGACTTAAATGAAGAAGTTATCAAGAAAGGCGTTAAATACACACAGAAAATTTTATCTAACGTTGAAGATTTCTTAAACTTAACAGGAGCAGATTCTCTTTGGACAACAGACGAGGATAAGAACGAATTAGTAAAAGAGTTAATACATAATTATAAAATTAAGTATAACGATTTACAAGGAGCGCTTAACCGTGAAAGATTTACAATTTCTGTTGGAGATGAGTTACCTGCAGGTATCGTTAAGTTAGCAAAAATCTATATCGCTAAGAAACGTAAACTTAAAGTTGGTGATAAAATGGCGGGACGTCACGGTAATAAAGGTATTGTAGCACGTATTGTACGTGACGAAGATATGCCTTTCTTAGAAGACGGAACTCCAGTTAACATCGTACTTAACCCATTAGGGGTACCTTCTCGTATGAATATCGGTCAGATTTATGAAACGGTATTAGGATGGGCTGGTATGAAGTTAGGACGCAAATTTGCAACTCCTATCTTTGATGGTGCATCAGCAGAGCAAATTGATCAATTAACTGAAGAAGCAGGATTACCTCGTTTTGGTACTACGTACTTATACGACGGAAACTCTGGTGAACGTTTTGCTCAAAAAGCAACTGTAGGTGTAATTTACATGTTGAAATTAGGACACATGGTAGATGATAAAATGCACGCGCGTTCTATCGGACCATACTCTTTAATTACTCAACAGCCATTAGGAGGTAAAGCACAATTTGGTGGACAACGTTTCGGAGAGATGGAGGTTTGGGCATTAGAAGCATTCGGTGCATCTAATATCCTTCGTGAAATCTTAACAGTTAAGTCGGATGACGTAATTGGACGTGCGAAAACTTATGAAGCAATCGTAAAAGGAGAGCCAATGCCAGAACCTGGTATACCAGAATCATTTAACGTATTGTTACATGAATTACAAGGTCTTGGATTAGACATAAACTTGGAAGAATAATAGGGCAACCTATTATTCTACCTTTTCGTTATAATAATATAATTGTTAGATACATTTCTATATGTCAACAAAAAATAAAACAAGTCAATTCTCAAAAATTCGTATTGGATTAGCTTCTCCAGAATCGATTCTACAAGAATCTAAAGGTGAAGTTTTAAAGCCAGAAACGATTAACTATAGAACGCACAAACCAGAGCGTGACGGGTTATTCTGTGAGCGTATCTTTGGACCTGTAAAGGATTATGAATGTGCCTGCGGAAAATATAAAAGAATCCGTTATAAAGGTATCGTTTGTGACCGTTGTGGGGTTGAAGTTACAGAAAAGAAAGTTCGTCGTGAGCGTATTGGACACATCAATTTAGTTGTTCCAATTGCACACATTTGGTATTTCCGTTCTTTACCAAATAAAATTGGTTACATCTTAGGATTACCATCTAAGAAATTAGATATGGTAATTTACTACGAAAGATATGTAGTAATTCAACCAGGTATCGCAAAAGGACCAGAAGGAGAAGAATTAAACAGATTAGATTTCTTATCAGAAGAAGAATATTTAGATATCCTAGAAACTCTTCCAATCGAGAATCAATATCTTGAAGATACAGATCCTAATAAGTTTGTTGCGAGAATGGGTGCTGAAGCATTAGAAGACTTATTATCTCGTATTAACTTAGATGAATTATCTTACGAATTAAGACATAAAGCTCATAACGAAACATCTAAACAACGTCGTACTGAAGCGTTAAAACGTTTACAAGTTGTTGAAGCGTTACGTGAGTCTAATATGCATCATGTTAACCGCCCAGAATGGATGGTAATGCGTGTTATTCCGGTTATTCCACCAGAATTACGTCCATTAGTTCCATTAGATGGAGGTCGTTTTGCAACATCAGATTTAAATGATTTATACCGTCGTGTAATTATCCGTAACAATCGTTTAAAACGATTAATGGAAATTAAAGCGCCAGAAGTAATCTTACGTAATGAAAAACGTATGTTACAAGAAGCGGTAGATTCATTATTTGATAATACACGTAAAGCATCTGCTGTTAAAGCTGATGGTAACCGTCCGTTAAAATCATTATCTGATTCATTAAAAGGTAAACAAGGTCGTTTCCGTCAAAATTTATTAGGTAAACGTGTGGATTATTCTGCTCGTTCTGTAATTGTTGTTGGACCAACACTTAAATTACACGAATGTGGTTTACCAAAAGATATGGCTGCTGAATTATACAAACCATTTGTTGTTCGTAAATTAATCGAGCGTGGAATTGTAAAAACAGTTAAATCGGCTAAGAAAATTATAGATAGAAAAGAGCCAGTTGTTTGGGATATTTTAGAAAATGTAATTAAAGGTCACCCAGTTTTATTAAACCGTGCCCCTACATTACACCGTTTAGGTATCCAAGCATTCCAACCGAAATTAATCGAAGGTAAAGCGATTCGTTTACACCCATTAGTGTGTACTGCCTTCAATGCCGATTTCGATGGTGACCAGATGGCCGTTCACTTACCATTAGGACCAGAAGCTGTTTTAGAAGCACAATTATTAATGTTAGCTTCTCAAAACATTTTAAATCCTGCAAATGGTTCTCCAATTACTGTACCTTCTCAGGATATGGTCTTGGGTCTTTATTACATGACTAAGATCCGTAGAACTGATGAGCAATTTACTGTAAAAGGTGAAGGATTAACATTCTATTCTGATGAAGAGGTACAAATTGCTTACAACGAAGGAGCAGTTGATTTAAATGCACCAATTCGTGTAAAAACAACTATCCGTCAAGGAGAAGAGTTAATAGAAAATCAATTAGTTGAAACTTCTGTTGGACGTGTATTATTTAATCAAATCGTTCCAGCTCAAGTAGGATATGTGAATGAAGTTTTAACGAAAAAATCGTTAAGAACAATCATTAACAAAATCATCAAAATTACTGATTTCCCTACAACAGCAGCTTTCCTTGATGATATGAAGCAATTAGGTTATCGTAATGCCTTTGAGGGAGGATTATCTTTCTCATTAGGAGATATCTTAATTCCAGAACAAAAGAAAGACCTTATCTCTGGTGCAATCAACCAAGTTGAGAACATCAAGATGAACTATAACATGGGTCTTATTACAAATAACGAACGTTACAACCAAGTTATTGATGTTTGGACAACAACAAACGCAACATTAACAGAAATTGTAATGAAACGTATGACAGAAGATCAACAAGGATTTAACTCTGTATTCATGATGCTTGATTCTGGAGCGCGTGGATCTAAAGAGCAGATTCGTCAGTTATCAGGTATGCGTGGATTGATGGCTAAACCTCAAAAAGCTGGTTCTACTGGTGGGGATATCATCGAAAATCCAATTATCTCTAACTTCCGTGAAGGTCTGTCTATCTTAGAGTACTTTATTTCTTCGCACGGTGCACGTAAAGGTCTTGCCGATACTGCCTTAAAAACAGCCGATGCGGGATACTTAACTCGTCGTTTAGTTGACGTTGCACAAGACGTTATCGTAATGCACGAAGATTGTGGTACATTAAGAGGTTTAGAAGTAACAGCTCTTAAGAAAAAAGAGGATATTATCGAAAGTTTATCTTCTCGTATCTTAGGTCGTACTTCATTAAATGACATTTATAATCCAGATAATGGTGAGTTAATCATCGAATCAGGACGTATCATAACAGAAGAAGTAGGTGATGCTATTGAAGCTGCAGGTATTGAAAATGTTGAAGTTCGTTCTCCATTAACTTGTGAAGCGAAAACTGGAATTTGTGCTAAATGTTACGGACGTAACTTAGCTACAGGTAAAGGTGTTCAGAAAGGTGAATCTGTAGGTGTAGTTGCTGCACAATCTATTGGTGAACCTGGTACACAGTTAACATTACGTACTTTCCACGTTGGGGGTACAGCAGGTAACGTATCTGAGCAAAATACAGTTCAAGCGAAAGTTGATGGTACTGTAGAATTTGATGATTTACGTACAGTAGAATCTGAAGACGAATCAGGAAACAAAGTAGATATCGTTGTTTCTCGTTCTACAGAGATGAAGTTAATAGATGAATTAGGAAACGTTCGTCAACAAACTAACATCGCTTACGGTACAATCTTATCTATTAAGAATGGAACTAAAGTTCAAAAAGGACAAGAAATTGCAAGCTGGGATTCATATAATGGGGTTATTATTGCAGAAACTGCAGGTAAAATCGAATATGAACAATTAGAGCAAGGTATTACTTACCAAATTGAAATTGATGAGCAAACAGGATTCCAAGAAAAAGTTATTTCTGAATCACGTAATAAAAAATTAGTTCCAGCGTTAAGAGTAATCACTGTAGATGGTGAAGAAAAAACTTACAACTTACCAGTAGGTGCACACTTAATGGTAAATGATGGAGAGAAAATTAGCTCAGGTAAGATCTTAGTTAAGATTCCTCGTAAATCTGCAAAATCTGGAGATATTACAGGAGGTTTACCTCGTATTACAGAGTTATTAGAGGCTCGTAATCCATCAAACCCATCAGTTGTTTGTGAAATGGATGGTGTTGTAACATTTGGTAAAATTAAACGTGGTAACCGTGAAATCATCGTTGAATCTAAAAATGGTGAAGTTCGTCGTTACTTAGTTAAATTATCTGCTCAAGTATTAGTACAAGAAAATGACTTTATTCGTGCAGGTGAACCATTATCAGATGGAGCAATTACGCCAGAAGATATTTTAAAAATCTTAGGACCAACAGCGGTTCAAGAATACTTAGTAAACGAAATTCAAGATGTATATCGTTTACAAGGTGTAAAAATTGATGATAAACACTTCGAAATTATTGTACGTCAAATGTTACGTAAAGTTCGTATTGTTGATTCAGGAGATTCAAGATTTTTAGAAGATAGTTTAGAGCATAAAGACGATTTCATGAGAGAGAATGACGCTCTTTTTGGAATGAAAGTAGTTGAAGATGCTGGAGATAGTACTGATTTAAAACCAGGACAAATCATTTCAGTTCGCGAATTACGTGACGAAAACTCTAAATTAAAACGTGAAGATAAAAACTTAGTAACAGCTCGTGAAGCAATGCCTGCAACAGCAGAAGCAGTTTTACAAGGTATTACAAGAGCGTCTTTACAAACTAAATCTTTCATGTCTGCGGCATCGTTCCAGGAAACTACAAAAGTTCTTAACGAAGCAGCTGTAGCTGGTAAAGTAGATGGTTTAGTAGGATTAAAAGAAAACGTAATCGTTGGACACTTAATTCCTGCAGGAACTGGACTTAAAGAATATCAAAACATTATCGTAGGATCTAACCGTGAATACGAAGAATTAATAAACGCAAAACAAGAATTATAATGTCAGAAAATCAACAAAACGAAGGATTAAACATTGAGTTAAACGAATTAGTTGCTCAAGGTGTTTACGCAACAGGAGCAATCATCAACCACTCACCATCTGAGTTCGTTGTAGATTTCGTACAATTTTTACCAGGTGCTAGACCAAGTGTAAAATCTCGTATCATTTTATCTCCATTACAAGCGAAACAATTATCTCAATCGTTAGCTGAAAATGTAGTAAACTTCGAGAAAAGCTTTGGTGAAATCAAAGAACCTCAAGTAAACAACGGTACAGCTGCTTACGAAGCTTAAGAAAAAACTTCTTAATATTTCAAAAATCCCTCAATCATAAGATTGGGGGATTTTTTTTAGCAATAATATTAATCTGATAAATATTCAGGTGTTTATTTAACGTATTTTACTTTTTTAATAAAATAAGCTAAAATTTTTACGAATAGTTTAATAAAATTAATATCAAACATTTTTATACTATTTTTTTGCATCAAAAAAATGTTTAAATTTGTCTGAAGCAAATAAACACAAGTATGTCTGACTATAAATTAATTCTACCTTCTATGGGAGAAGGTGTGATGGAAGCTACAGTAACTAATTGGTTAAAGAATATTGGTGATAAAATCACCGAAGACGAATCTGTTGTAGAAATAGCTACAGATAAAGTTGATTCTGATGTGCCAACGCCAGTTTCTGGAGTTTTAAAGGAAATTTTAATTCCTGTTGATGGAATTGCTAAAGTCGGAGAACCAATTGCAATTGTAAGTATTGATGGAGTTGTTGAAGAGGAAGAAACGACAACTACAGAAACAGATAAAGAAGAAGTAATAGTAGCTGCACAAACAATAGAAAAAGATGTAGAAACTATAAAATCAGAAACAACTGTTGTTTCTACTGATGATAAATTTTATTCACCTTTAGTAAAATCTATTGCAAAAGAAGAAGGAATTTCTCAAAGTGAGCTAGATCAAATAGTAGGTTCTGGTAAAGAAGGTCGTGTTACAAAAGATGACATTCTAAATTTTGTAAAAAATAAAGGAACACAAACAGCTGCTTCAACTACAGCAGCAGTAAAACAACCTGTTGATGTTTCAAAAACTAGTCCAGCTCCTGCTACACCAACTATAATAAATGATGGTGATGAGATTATAGAGATGGATAGAATGCGTAAACTAATTGCGCAAAATATGCTTCAAGCAAAACAAACTGCACCACACGTAACATCTTTTGTTGAAGTGGATATGACAAATATTGTTTTGTGGAGAGATAAAAATAAGAATGAGTTTGCTAAAAAGTATGGAGAGAAAATTACTTTTATGCCAATTTTTATAGAAGCAGTTACAAAAGCAATTCAAGATTTCCCAATGATTAATGTTTCTGTTGATGGAGATAAAATCATCAAAAAGAAAAATATTAATGTGGGTATGGCAGCAGCTTTACCAAGCGGAAATTTAATTGTGCCAGTTATAAAGAATGCAAATCAATATAATTTAGCAGGTTTAGCAAAACAAGTAAATGATTTAGCAAGTCGTTCTAGAGCAAATAAATTAAAACCAGACGAAATACAAGGAGGTACTTATACAATAACAAATATTGGTACTTTTGGAAATATTTTAGGAACACCAATTATTCCACAACCACAGGTTGCAATTTTAGCTGTTGGAGCAATTGTAAAGAAACCAGCAGTTATTGAAACTCCACAAGGAGATATGATTGCAATTCGTCATAAAATGTATTTATCTCATGCATACGATCACCGTGTTGTTGATGGAGCATTAGGAGGTATGTTTGTAAAACGTGTTGCAGAATACTTAGAAGGTTTTGATATGAATACCCCAATTTAGGATAAAACACTATCTATATAAAAATAAAAAATCGAACTATTAAGTTCGATTTTTTGTTTTTATATGATTATTTATTTTTTCGTTTAAACTTATACGTAAGCATTACTCCACCACGATAAATTAACCATTCTCCACTTTTATTAAATATTTGTGCAGAATCATATCGTTCAGGTACATCTTTTCTATAACCTTTATAATTACCTTCAGAATGTCCTCCTCCTATAAAGGCATCAATTCCCCAATGTTCGTTAATTTGAAATTGATATCCTACGGTTGCACCAGCTACAAAAGCAACACCTCGTTGATATTTATTTGTATTCCAGTAATTCCATTTCTGTATGTCATAAAAACCTAAACCAATATTAGGTCCTACATAAAATTTATTCATAGCAGAACTAAAGTAATATCTACCTTCTAAAAATCCCATGTAAATCTGTAAATGATTATCTGCAAAAGATTTCCAAGGAGAGATTAAAGCATCTGCTTGTACTGTAATATTATTTGTAAATGCGTGTTCTATACCAAAATTGGCAATTCCAATAGGAGCCGTAAGTGCGTTTATTTTTACTTGTGTATCTTTTCTTTGAGCGAAGATTAATGTTGGAAGTAATATCCAAAATAATTTTTTCATTGGTTGAATTTAGTAATTTTTGGGCTAAGGTAAAAAAATGGTTTAAAAATAGAGTATAGTTCGAGGTTTTTTATAACTTTATCCTAATATAAATCACATTATGGCAACTTTATTATCAATTTTAATTATCTTATTGATTTTCGGGCTTTTCGTATCGGTATTTTTCATTATTGCCATATCAGACGCTAAGGTGAGAGAGAAAAATGGACAGCATATTATGGAAAGTTTGCCAGATAATGTTGCAATAAAATCTGTTGTTCGTTATAATATTGGTCGCCCACAAGGTAGATTTTTAAAAATGAAATCTTTCCAAGGAAGTGGTGTATTATATGTCTTAGGAGAAAAAGTATACTTTAAAGATATTTTGGGGAATGAGGATCATGTGTTCGATTTACAAACATGCAAAATGTCTTGGGTAGAAAATAAAATAAACGGAATTACTAACGCATTTAAAATTGCAGATCACGAAGCGATTATATTCTTTTATATAGATAGAGGTGGATTTGTTTTTAAAGCGATAGAAGAAAATATTTCTACATCTGATTTATATCTTCGTTTAAAAGAATTACGTAAAAAAGTAAGATCGGCTAAAAAAGCTGAGTTGGGAGGTGAATAACTAAACCAGCTCTAATACCATTCATATTTTTGAAATCTTTGTTTTCTCTAAATTCGAAAGAATATCCAGCATTAAATTCTAAAATACTCAAAATTGCAATTCCAGCTTTTGGTGTAATTGTCCATGGAGAAACTTCGCCACGAATTACATAGAATGCAGAATTAAAATGAGAGCTATATGGATCGGCAGTATTATTTCTGAAGTTGAACATATAACCTGCACCTATCTCTGGAATTACTCTAAACTTATCTTGCATATATCCTAAATTGGCATTTGCACTAAATGTCAAAATATTATTGTTTTGTTGAACTAGAAATAAATCTGTTCCAACTTTCCCATAATTACCATTCCAGGTTTCATATCCTAAATTAATTGTAAAGTATTCCGTTAACTCTTTCTGAGCTTTAACTTGAAAACTAAATAGAAGAATGAATAATGCAATAATTTTTTTCATGGTGTAAAATTAATCTATTTTAGATAAATATTAATTAAGAATTAAGAATTAAGAATTAAGAATTAAGAATTAAGAATTAAGAATTAAGAATTAAGAATTAAGAATTAAGAATTAAGAATTAAGTTGTGCCTTAAACACATTACCACATTACCACATTACCACATTACCACATTACCACATTACCACATTACCACATTACCACATTACCACATTACCACATTACCACATTAACACTTAAACACATTGCCACATTACCACATTACCACATTAACAAATTACCACATCAACACATTAACACATTAACAAATTACCACATCAACACATTAACAAATTACCACATCAACACATTAACAAATTAACAAATTACCACATCAACACATTAACAAATTAACAAATTACCACATCAACACATCAACACATTATTAGAAATATCAAAATCTAATATCTCGTATTTACAATCTCAAATCTATATTACAAAAAAAATAACCGGAAGAATGATCTTCCGATTATTTCTAAAAAACTAAAAGTTACAAAGATAAAATTTTTACCTTATCCATGTAGAAGCCCATGGATCACTTATTGAAGTTCGATTTTCCTCTATAAAGTCCATTAACCAATGCACATTATTAGTAATTCCACATGAATGATACATCTTAGGCCAACCAACAGCACTTGTTTGACAAGATACTTCCCAATTCCAAGTTCCAATTGGTCGAATAGTAGGATTATTCATAAAATCTTGAACAGCCCCAGCTCTGTGCCAAGTTGCAGAGCCTCCGTTTACATTTCCTCCACTTCTTAATGCAAGTATAGCTGCACCACCTGGTTGCGAAGTTATTTTATGAGCATAATTTGTTGGAGAATTACCCGATCTTAATTGTACTTGACTACCAGTATTTGCAATTAAAGTAACAGTTGTACGAGGTAGATATCCATTATCAGTTGGTTCAGAAATAAGATTTCTTGCAGTTTGACCTGTTCTAGAGGTAGATCCATTACGAGCTACTAAAGCCCAACCTCCACCATCAGTCGTCATATCACAATATAGTCTATTAATATAAGGAGAAGTATTCACGTTTTTATGTAAATCAAAATAATATAAACCACTTGGTGTATCAGGTATCTTTTCTAATAATTCCTTACAACTTCCAAATGGACCTAAATAAATCCAACATCCTGTGTTTGTAACAAAAGTTACAGATCCATTGTTACGACCTGTATAGGTACCAGATAATGTATAGGTAATAGTCCCGGTAGCGGAAACAGGACCACCAGTGTATGTTAATGTTAATCCATCTTTTGTAATTGTTTCTGCAGGTATATCACAATTAGATTCGGTATCGTCTGTGTAAGGAATAGTATAGGTACCTGTATATGATTGCCCAGAAATTAAACCATTTAATTTATATTCTTCTGGTATTACAGATTCATTCCAAGATCCTTGTGTACAATTGTAGATTGGACTTGGTGCTACATTTACAGGAGCTGAGTATTGTAAATCTAATTTTGTCCAAGTACCTGTTAAAATTCCACAATCAGCAGGGGCACCAGATAATCTATACGTAAGTTCTACAGTGGCACCTGCATTTAAAGTAGCCGATGTAGGAGATACAGAGGTTGCTGTAATTCCTTCTATACCAGAAAGTACTAAATCACTAGGTGAAAAGTTAACAGTTACAGGAGAATAGCCTTCGTTAGTAACAGCAATTCTAAATGTATTGGCAGCTGTCATCGTAACACCTTTTTTATAATTGCTTGTAAAAGATTTGCCTATAGGAATATAATTTAATTTAAAAGCATTTCTATCAGTTGCTTTTAAAATACAAGAAGACCATTTTTCTATACTATCATTTGCTGTGTTTGTTTGGTAATATCTTATACAATCGTCTTTACTATCATACATTATAGTTCCAAATGCGATATTTCCCCCTTGTGGATTTATCATGTTATCAGGAGAATCATTTGTTGGTAATACTAATCCGAAAATAGCAGTAGTTGGGTTATTAATGTCTAAAGCACCTCTAGGAGTTGTAGTGCCTATTCCCACTTGGCTAAATGATAAATAGCTAAGATGGAGAACTAAAAATAATAATATTTTTTTCATAGTTGGTAGTGTTAAGTTAAAATTATGTTTCTTCAGAATTTTAATTTGGTAAATGCAAAAGCTCTTGTTGGTTGAGAGAACTTTTGCATACCAAAAAAATTGTTCGTTATTATCTTACCCATACTCTATGGAGTGTACTGCGAGAAGCATTACTAGGAGCATCATCTACTTCCCATCTAGAACTAGCACTTATACTCCAAAGGTTAGTTGCTACAGGTGTCGGAGAGAAGTAGAAAGGGTGAAATGTTAATTCGAGATTAGCACTAGAATTAAAAAATGTATTTGCTGCTGCAGGTAAAATACCTGTATGCCCATCAAGTGGTGTAAATGAATTTTGTAAACCACTTGCATTTCCTACTCCAGTAGTAAATTTAGTTATACTACCAGTATGAGCAGTTTTAAAATGGATCACCCTGTTATGTCCATTTGTAATTCCGTAGAAACGATATTCTGAAGGTCGTAAAGCGGTTTGTAAAGCCCTGTTTACATGGCCCCAAAAAGTTTCATTCCCAGCTTCATTACCTCCTAATGTAGAATTTCCTATAACTGGTAAAGTAGTTCTAATAGAAACAGCAGGATTAGTACCACCCAAATGTAAGTAATTTAAGACCATAGTCCATCCCCCACCATCTGTTGTCATATCGCATTGTGCGCTTAATGTTCCGTAAGTAGTCCCTTGTTGATCAACATCTATTCTATATACCCCATCTGGTGTGCCAGGTAATTTTGTTAGTATATCTTTACAAGAACTAGATGGACCTAAATAAATTTGGCAACCACTTGCGGTAACAAATGTTGCTTGTGCTTGGCTTTCAGAACCAGTATAGGTACCCGTTAATGTATAGGTAATAGTCCCTGTAGATGAAACAGGACCACCAGGATAGCTTAATGTTAAGCCATCTCGTGTAATTGTTTCTGCAGGTAAATCACAACTAGAAGCATCGCTACCTGTGTAAGGTATCGTATAAGTACCTGTATAGGATTCACCTGGTACTAAACCATTTAATCTATATTCTGGTGATACCGTATTTCCCCAAGTTCCAGATGCACAAGTATAAGTTATGTTTGGTTTTACAGTCGTACTTGCTGTGTATTGTAAATTTAGTTTTTTCCATGTACCAATTAATGGTCCACAGTTTGTAGGTGTCCCAGTTAATGTATAGGTTAACAATTGTACTTGTCCTGGGGTTAATGTAACTGTTGTTGGTGATACAGCAGATACTTCTATCCCTTCTATCCCAGCAAGTATTAAATCTGTTCGTGCTAAGCTTATTGTTACAGTAGTAAAAGATATATTTGTAATGGCAACTCTAAACGTGTTAGCCGATGTCATAGCAACATTTTGGGTATAATTACCTGTAAAAGCAGGGGGGACAGCAATATAATCAATAGACGGAGGGTTTTCTCTGTCTGTAAGTAAACAATTTGACCATCTCGCTTCAGAAACATCATTTTGTATGTTTTTCTCATAGTATCTTATACAATTAGCAGAACTGTCGTACATCATTGTTCCAAACGCGATACTTTCTCCTTGTGGATTTTGTATGTTTGTAGGAGAAGCATTAGTAGGTAATACCAGTCCATAGATATTAGTAAGTGGGGTATTAATATCTAAATCTCCTCTAGGAGTTGTAGTACCTATACCCACCTGACTAAACGATAAATAGCTAAGATGGAGAACTAAAAAGAATAATATTTTTTTCATAGTTGGTTATGTTGGTATTAAACAATAATTTTTAATGTTAATCTTGTTTTTATTGTAATGTGTTGTATTTAGCCAATTAGAAATGTCGTTTCATGATCTCATTTAGTTAAAAATCAAAGAGAAGTTAATGATACTTCGACAGGCTCAGCATAACAATTTTTACATTTGTTGTTGATTTATCTAAATTGAATTAAGATTATGTTTCTTAAGAATATTAAATAATGTTTTTACTTAGGTAAGTGCAAAAGCTCTTTTTATTGATAAAGAGCTTTTGCATCCCAAATGAATTGATAGTTATTATCTTATCCATGTAGAAGCCCATGAATCACCAGAAGAAGTTCTATTCTCTGTTATTACATCCATATACCAATGTACACTGTTAGTATTTCCACATGCATGAAACATTCTAGGCCAACCTGCAGCAGTAGACTGACAGGATACTGCCCAACTCCAAGAACCTGTAGGGCTAATAGTAGTATTATTCATAAAATCTTGAATAACTCCACTTCTATGCCAAGTTCCAGAGCCTGCATTTGTATTGTCTGAACTTCTTAATGCAAGTATAGCTGGACCTTCTGGTTGAGAAGTTATTCTATGTGCATAATTTGTTGGAGAGCTACCCGATCTTAATTGTACTTGAGTACCAGCATTTGCTATTAAAATAAGAATTGAACGAAATATATAACCATTGTCAGTAGGTTCAGAGATAGTGTTTCTTCCTGATTGTCCAAATCTAGAACTTGAACCATTACGAGATACTAAAGTCCAACCACCACCATTTGTCGTCATATCACAATATAAGTTATGAATGTAAGAACTAGTAGATACACCTTTATATAAATTAAAAGTATATACACCGCTTGGTGTGCCAGGAAATAAATTTATTAATTCTTTACATGAACGGCATGGACCTAAGTATATTTGGCAACCACTTGCTGTAGTAAAAGTTATAGCCCCATTATTAGGACCAGTATAGGTACCCGATAATGTATAGGTAATAGTCCCTGTAGGTGAAACAGGACCACCAGTGTAGGTTAATGTTAACCCGTCTTGTGTAATGGTTTCTGCAGGTAATTGTAATTCACAATCAGATTCGCTACTACCCGTATAAGGTATGGTATAAGTACCTGTGTAAGATACGCCTGGTATTAATCCGTTTATTCTATATTCAGGAGCTACAGTGTTATTCCAAGAACCTAAGTTACATTGGTAAGTAGGATTTGCAAGAACATCTACAGTTGCAGTATGGTTTAGTTTCATTTTATTCCAAGTACCCGTAAGTGTTCCACAAGTTGTAGGCGTGCCTGTTAATCTGTATGTTGCTAGAGCAGTTTGTCCTGGCTGTATAGTGACAGTAGCAGGGGCTACAGATGCAACAGATATGCCTTCCACCCCAGAAAGTTTAAGATCGAAGGTAGATAAGGTAATAGATACAGCTGTAGGCGACTCATTTTTTATACCTACCACATAAGTATTAGCAGTTGTCATAGCAACATTACTTTTATATGTACCAGTAAATGTACTTGCTTGTTCTACCTTGCTAATGTTAAATAGACTACCGTTTTCTGTTAGTAAACAATTAGACCATGCAGATTGTCTGTAATGTCTTATACAATCGTTTGAGCTTTCATAGATAGTTGTAGCAGGAGCTATTGCTCCACCACGAGGATTAACAATATTTGTTACAGAAGAATTTGTAGGTAACACTAATCCGTATGTGTTTGTTGTAGGTCGGTTAATATCTAATGCACCTCTTGGTGTTGAATTACCGATTCCGACTTGGCTATATGAATGATAGGCAAGATAAAGGAAAAAAAAGAATAGTATTTTTTTCATAGTTAGTATTTTAGGTTTGGTTTGGTAAAAATATAACGTTTTTTGTTATAAAACAAAAAAAAACAATAACATATTAAAGGTTTTATGAATTATGGGTTATGAGTTGTAAGGAGGTAAGTGTTTAGGTGTTTAAGTGTTTAAGGGGAAGGGTAAACGCTGAATGCTTAAAGGATAAAGCTGTAAGGTTAAAAATCATAATGTAATTTCTGTCTTTTCGAGTGTTTTTTCGAAATGAAAATGGAGAAAAATTGTATCGAGAAATTAGACAAAAATACCAATCTCGAGCTCCCAATTTCAAATTTATAAAGTTATGAGTTATGAGTTGTAAGGGGAAGGGTAAAGGTAAACGCTGAACGCTTAAAGGATAAAGATGTAAGGTTAAAAATCATAATGTAATTTCTGTCTTTTCGAGTGTTTTTTCGAAATGAAAATGGAGAAAAATTGTATAGAGAAATTAGACAAAAATACCAATCTCGAGCTCCCTATTTCAAGTTTATAAAGTTATGAGTTTTGAGTGGAAAAGACAGAAAATTACAGTGTAACCTCTAACCCTTAAAAAATTAAACACTTAACCTTTATGTTTAATTCCTTAAACGAATTATTGTTTTATGTGAAAAATAGATTACATTTGTTCAATAAACCTTAACCTTAAAAACCAAATAATATGAAAAAATCTACAATTAGACTTTTTATATTGTCTAATGTCTTATTATCTAGTGTAGCTTTTTCCCAAGTCGGAATAAATACAGAGACACCTCAAGCAACGTTAGATATTAATAGTCCTGGTAATACTGCTGCAACCAAATCCATGAGGATAAATAATTCCAGTGCTACCGAAACGGTAACAGTAACCGATCAAGGTAGAGTGGGGATAGGATCTACAGTTCCAGCTGGGCAATTGCATGTTGTGACAACTGCGGCTAATGGTATTATTTCGGAGAGAGCAAATACAGGTGCTACGGCTCCTTCTTATATTTCTTTAAGAAAAAATAGATCTGTAGATCCAGCTATAAATGGAGCAGTTGCAGCGAATGATATATTAGGTGTAATTAGCTTTGCAGGAAATACAGGAAGTGGCTATGTCGGAGATGCATTAGGTTCAAATTCAAGTATACAAGTTGTTGCTGCACAAGATTTTACAGCTGCAACACAAGGAAGTAGTATGTTATTTTATACCGTTGCTAATGGATCTGCATTAAGTGCTGTTAGAATGACAATTTCTTCTGAAGGTTTGGTGGGGATAGGAAGAACGCCAACAACCAATAGATTAGAGGTAAATGGAGAGGCTTCAAAAACAACAGCAGGAGCATTTATAGCGAATTCGGATGCACGTTTAAAAAAGGATATACAACCAATTTCTGGTGAAGAAGCATTAAATAAATTAACCAAATTAAAAGGTGTAACCTATTATTGGAACGATGATAAAACAGGAATAGATAGACCAAAAGAAAAACAAATTGGTTTTATAGCGCAAAATATACAAGAAGTATTCCCAGATAAAGTAACAACAGATAAACAAGGGTATTTACAAACGGCTTATGGCGATTACGATGCGATTTTTGTAGAATCTATAAAAGAATTAAACAATAAAGTGATCAAATTAACTGGCAGATTAGAAAATTTAGAAAAAGAAAATAAAAAGCTGAAAAAAAACGAATAGATACTTTACTTGTTAAATGTGAAGATCATATTATCTTGTTTTTTTACATCTAAAATAATAAACCTAAAACCAATATGTATTATGAAAAAATCTATAATTAGACTTTTTACCTTATCCAGTATATTATTATCAGGTTTTACTTATTCTCAGGTTGGAATAAATACTGCAACACCTCAGGCTACATTAGATATTGTTGGTGCTGGTAATACTGCTGCAACTAAATCAATGAGAATAAGCAATTCCGATAATACAGAGACGGTAACCGTAACCGACCAAGGTAGAGTGGGAATAGGAAGAACAGCTCCTGCTGGTCAATTTCATGTTGCAACAACAGCTGCTAATGGTATTATTTCGGAGAGAGCAAATACAGTTGCTACGGCTCCTTCTTATATTTCTTTAAGAAATAATAGATCTACTGATCCGGCTGTGGATGGAGCAGTTGTAGCGAATGATGTATTAGGTGTAATTACCTTTGCAGGAAATACAGGAAGTGGTTATGCCGGAGATGCGTTAAGTTCAAACTCTAATATACAAGTTATTGCTGCACAAAACTTTACACCAACTGCGCAAGGAAGTAATATGTTATTTTATACCGTTGCTAATGGATCTGCATCAAATGTTGTTAGAATGAGAATATCTTCTGAAGGTTTGGTGGGGATAGGAAGAACGCCAACAACTAATAGATTAGAGGTGAATGGAGAGGCTTCTAAAACAACAGCAGGAGCATTTATAGCGAATTCGGATGCACGTTTAAAAAAGGATATACAAACAATTTCTGGTGAAGAAGCTCTAAATAAATTAACCAAATTAGAAGGTGTAACCTATTATTGGAACGATGATAAAACAGGAATAGATAGACCAAAAGAAAAACAAATTGGTTTTATAGCGCAAAATATACAACAAGTATTCCCAGACAAAGTAACAACAGATAAAGAAGGGTATTTACAAACGGCTTATGGCGACTACGATGCGATTTTTGTAGAATCTCTAAAAAAAATAAATGATAGAATTACATTGTTAACTGGTTTAATAGAAAAACTGGAAAAAGAAAATACTGAACTAAAAAATAAAGAAAAGAAAAATAAAGAAAAGAAATAGGTTATTTTTTATTGAAGATTATAAATATGTAGAAACATAAATGACTTAGGAGAAATCTTAAGTCATTTTTTATGAGTTATGAGTAGAATGTATAGATTACATCTCACACGTTTAATTGATAACCTGTAATTACCATTTAGTAAATACTTTATAAGTTGTAAAGTATTGAAAATCATTAGTTATTTATTGTTTTTTTAAATAAAAATATATACATTTACAAAATCTTAACTCTAATACTAATTTAATGAACAAATCTACATTTAGACTTTTTGTGTTGTCTAATATGATCTTATCAGGTATTGTTTTTTCCCAAGTAGGAATAAATACCGCAACACCTCAGGCAACATTAGATATCTTAAGCACAGGTAGTACTGCTGCAACAAAATCAATGAGAATAAGCAATTCCGATAATACAGAGACGGTAACAGTAACCGATCAAGGTAGAGTAGGAATAAATAGAACAGCTCCAGCTGGTCAGCTTCATGTTTCTACAACTGGACCTAATGGAATTATTTCAGAAAGAGCGAATACAAATCCTAATTCTCCACCTTATATTAACTTTAGAAGAAATAGATCTAGTGACTTAAGTACAAATGAAGCAGCTGCTGTGAATGATATATTAGGCGCTATAACTTTTTCTGGAAATACAGGGAATGGTTATCAAGGAGATCCTATACATACCAATTCAAGTATACAGTCAATAGCAGCTGAAAATTTTTCAACAACTAATCAAGGAAGTTTATTAAAATTTACTACAGTTGCAGCAGGTACTATTACTAGTAATGTTGGAATGACAATTACTGACAGAAGTAGAGTGGGAATAGGGACAGAGACTCCAAATGGTCAATTACATATTTCTACTAACTCTCCTGAAGGAATTATATCAGAGAGATGGTCGATTGATAATGCTCCACCCTATTTAATTTTAAAGAAAAATAAAGCTTCTACTGCTAGAGAGAATGGAGCAGTAGCTGCGAATGATGCTTTAGGAGCACTTGTTTTTTCTGGAAATACTGGCGATGGTTATTCAGGAGATGTAAGAAATTCTAATTCGTCAATATTAGTATCAGCTGTAGAAAATTTTAGAGAAACGGCTAAAGGAAGTCTTATGGAATTTAGGACAGTTCCTAGAGGATCTGTGATTAATGCGCTTAGAATGACAATTACAGATCAAGGTAGAATAGGAGTAGGGACAGGAACACCAGCTGGACAATTCCATATTAATACAACAGCTGCGAACGGAATTATTTCAGAAAGGTCAAATAATGGCCCAACTAACCCTCCTTATATTTCTTTAAGAAGAAATAAATCTTCAGATACAAATGTACATGGTGCAGTTACAACAAATGATATATTAGGTGCGATTACGTTTGTTGGTAATACAGGAAGTGGTTACCAAGGAGATCCAATACAATCAAATTCAAGTATACAATCAATAGCAGCAGAAACTTTTACAACAAGTGCACAAGGAAGTTCTTTACGATTTCATACTGTTCCTTTAGGAACTATAGTTACTCAAGCAAGAATGATCATTTCTTCTGAAGGTTTAATTGGGATGGGAAGAGCAGCTGAGACAAATAGATTAGAGATAAACGGAGAAGCTTCTAAAACAACAGCAGGTGCATTTCTTGCAAATTCAGATTCACGTTTAAAAAAGGATATACAACCAATTTCTGGAGAGGATGCGTTAAGTAAATTAACTAAGCTAGAAGGTGTAACGTATTATTGGAACGATGATAAAACTGGGACAGAAAGACCAAAAGAAAAACAAATAGGTTTTATAGCGCAAAATATACAACAAGTATTTCCTGAAAAAGTAACAACAGATAAACAAGGTTATTTGCAAACGGCTTACGGAGATTATGATGCTATTTTTGTAGAGTCTATAAAAGCATTAAATGAAAAAATAAAAGTGATAGAAGCAGAATTAAATGCTTTAAAAAAAGAAAATACTTATCTAAGAGATGAGAGAAAGAAATAGGTTTTTATGAAGGGGGTTGGTTATGTCTTCATGTAATAAATGGCTTGGGAGGAATCTCAAGTCATTTTTTTATTTGTAGAAATTAGAAGTTAGAAGTTTTGAGTGATGTGTTGGAAGGCTAAACGCTGAACGTTTGAAGAGATTAGAGTTGTAAGGTGTAGTTTTCTGTCTTTTCGAGTGATTTTTCGAAATGAAAATGAAGAAAAATTGTATCGAGAAATTAGACAAAAAAAACAACCTCGAGCTTCCAACTTCAAATTTAAAAGTTTTGCCGAAGTGTAGTTTCGATAAATGGGTTAAGGCTAAACGCTGAACGTTTGAAGAGATTAGAGTTGTAAGGTGTAGTTTTCTGTCTTTTCGAGTGATTTTTCGAAATGAAAATGAAGAAAAATTGTATCGAGAAATTAGACAAAAAAAACAATCTCGAACTTTCAATTTCAAATTTAAAAGTTTTGCCGAAGTGTAGTTTCGATAAATGGGTTAAGGCTGAACGCTGAACGTTTGAAAAGATTAGAGTTGTAAGGTGTAGTTTTCTGTCTTTTCGAGTGGTTTTTCGAAATGAAAATGAAGAAAAATTGTATCGAGAAATTAGACAAAAAAAACAATCTCGAATTTCCAATCTCGAACTTTCAACTTTCAACTTTCATTTTTCAATTTTAAATCATATTCAAAACCTTTCACTTCTTCAATTAAAAAAATATTTTTCTGCAGTATAGTTTGTAATTAAAAAATATCCCATATATTTGCAACCCAAATGCATAGTGCATTTTGGTAAAAGTTTAATTTTAAAAGTAGTGTTAACGCGCTATACTATAGAATTATATTATGTATACAGATCCAATTTCAGATTTTCTAACTCGTGTTAGAAATGCAATGATGGCAGGACACAAAGTTGTGGAAATCCCTGCGTCTAAATTAAAAAAGGAAATTACTAAAATCCTTTTTGAACAAGGTTACATCTTGAACTACAAATTCGAAGGACAAGACAAACCTCAAGGAACAATTAAAATCGCTTTAAAGTACGACAAAGTTACTAAAGAGCCAGCTATCCGTAAAATTAAGAGAGCTTCTACTCCAGGTTTACGTCAATATGCAGGATCTAAAGAATTACCTCGTGTATTAAACGGTTTAGGTATCGCGATCATTTCTACTTCTAGAGGAGTTATGACAGATAAGCAAGCACGTCAAGAGAATGTTGGTGGTGAAGTTTTATGTTTAGTTTATTAATCATTTAAAAAATTAAGAAATTATGTCAAGAATAGGACAATCACAAATCAATATCCCTTCAGCTGCAGCAGTTGAATTTAAAGATAACGTAATTACTGTAAAAGGTAATAACATCGAAATGACAAGAGAATTAAACGAAGGATTTGATGTAAAAATCGAAGACGGAGTTTTAACTGTAGTTCGTCCAGATGATTCTAAAACAAACAGAGCTTTACATGGTTTATACCGTGCGTTAATCAACAACATGATTGTTGGTGTGACAGAAGGTTTCAAAAAACAATTAGAATTAGTTGGTGTTGGTTACAGAGCATCTAACCAAGGACAAAAATTAGATTTGTCATTAGGTTTCTCTCACAATATCGTAATCGAATTACCTCAAGAAATTAAAGTTGAAACTTTAACAGAAAAAGGTAAAAATCCTATTATTACATTATCATCTCATGATAATCAATTATTAGGAATGATTGTAGCGAAAATTCGTTCTTACCGTAAGCCAGAGCCTTACAAAGGAAAAGGAATTAAATTCGTAGGAGAAATTATTAGAAGAAAAGCAGGTAAATCTGCATAAAAATCATTGAAAAATGGCATTATCTAAAGTAGAAAAAAGACAAAAAATAAAAAGACGCGTGCGTCGAAATATTTTTGGAACAGAAACTAAACCTCGTTTATCAGTTTACCGTTCTAATAAAGAAATTTACGCTCAAATTATTGACGATAACAGTGGAGTTACTTTAGCTTCTGCATCATCTCGTGAAAAAGGTGTTAATGTAGAAGGTACAAAAAGTGAAGTATCTGCATCTGTAGGTAAAGCTTTAGCAGCAAAAGCTGTAGCTAAAGGAATTGAAACTGTAGTTTTTGATCGTAACGGTTTCGTGTATCATGGTAGAATCAAAGCTTTAGCAGATGGTGCTAGAGAAGGTGGATTAAAATTCTAAAAAAGAGAAAGAAATTATGTTAGGATTTAAAAACGTAGAAAGAGTAAAACCAACAGGATTGGATTTAAAAGATCGTTTAGTTGGAGTACAACGTGTTACAAAAGTAACAAAAGGAGGTAGAGCATTTGGTTTTTCTGCTATCGTAGTAGTTGGAGACGGAAATGGAGTAGTAGGTTACGGATTAGGTAAATCTAAAGATGTTGCTTCAGCTATTGCTAAAGCTATCGAAGATGCTAAGAAAAACTTAGTACGTGTTCCTTTATTTAACAACACAATTCCTCACGAACAAGAAGCTCGTTTCGGTGGTGCGCAAGTATTCATCCGTCCAGCAGCAAAAGGTACAGGGGTAATTGCAGGAGGAACAGTTCGTGCAGTATTAGAGTCTGTTGGTGTACATGATGTATTATCAAAATCTAAAGGATCATCTAACCCTCACAATGCAGTAAAAGCTACATTCCGCGCTTTATTAAGCTTACGTTCTGTAGAAACAATTGCACGCCAAAGAGGTATTTCTATAACTAAAGTGTTCAACGGTTAAAAAAAAGTATCATGAGCAAAGTAAGAGTAAAACAAACACGTAGTGCTATCAACCGTGATAAATCTCAAAAAGCTACATTAGTTGCTTTAGGATTAAAGAAGTTGAATCAAGTAGTTGAGCACGAATCAACTCCTCAAATCGAAGGAATGATTCGTAAAATTCAACACTTAGTAGTAGTAGAAAGAGCTTAATCGCTTTTAACCTTTAAAAGATTATTAAAATGAATTTAAGTAATTTAAAACCAGCAGCTGGTTCAGTAAAAAATAAATTCCGTAAAGGTAGAGGTGAAGGTAGTGGAAACGGTTTAACAGCAGGTCGTGGACACAAAGGTGCTAAATCTCGTTCTGGTTATTCAAGAAAAATCGGATTCGAAGGAGGACAAATGCCTTTACAAAGACGTTTACCTAAATTTGGTTTCAAAAACATCAACCGTGTTGAGTATACAGGAATCAATTTAGACACTATTCAACAATTAGTTGATAACAATAAAATCACAGATACTTTAAATAAAGAAACATTAGTACAATTAGGTTTAGCTCACAAAAACGACTTAGTGAAAATCTTAGGACGTGGAGAGTTAAAAGCTACTGTTAATGTTACTGCAGATAAATTCACTCAATCAGCTCAAGAGGCTATTGAGAAAGCAGGAGGTAAAGTAGAATTAGTTAACGCTTAAGAATATATTTTATAGATGAAAGGGTTTATACAGACCATAAAAAATATCTGGAGCATAAAAGAATTGAAGGATAAGTTACTTGTAACTATCCTTCTATTATTGGTTTATAGATTCGGTTCTCATATTCCACTTCCAGGTGTCGATATTAACGAAGTTAATCGTTTTATAACAGACCAAGAAAATGCAAATTCAGGAATTTTAGGATTATTAAACTCTTTTACCGGAGGTTCTTTTAAAAGAGCTTCCGTATTTGCGTTAGGAATTATGCCTTATATCTCAGCTTCGATTGTTGTACAATTGATGGGAATGGCAGTGCCTTATATCCAAAAACTACAGAAAGAAGGAGAAAGCGGTCGTAACAAAGTAAATCAAATTACAAGATGGTTAACAATTGGTATATGTTTAGTGCAAGCACCAGCATATTTAACATTGGTAACTTCTCAGATTTTACCTTATGATCCAGCTTCATCGTATGCTATCTATGTAATTCCTCCAACCAACTTTTGGTTTTGGTTCCCTTCAACAGTTATTCTGATTACAGGAACTATTTTTGCCATGTGGATGGGAGAAAAAATTACTGACAAAGGTATCGGTAACGGTATATCAATCTTAATTATGGTTGGTATCTTAGCTGATTTACCAAAAGCAATTTTCAATGCATTTGAAGTAGATCCTTCAAATGGTATTTTCTTCTTGATAGAAATGCTAGGTTTAATCCTAGTTATTGCAATGTGTATTATGATTGTTGCAGCAGTGCGTAAAGTACCAGTGCAATATGTAAGAAGAGCGCAAACTTCTAGTAGTTCTTATATGAGATCGGTTACAGATTCTGTACGTTCTTATATTCCTCTAAAAGTAAATGCAGCTGGTGTAATGCCAATTATCTTCGCGCAAGCAATTATGTTTTTACCAGGAACATTAGCAAACTATTTCTTAGACGACACAAGTTCAGTAAAACAATTCTTTGCGAAAATGGCAGATCCATTTACGTGGGAATATAATTTGATCTTCGGTTTACTAATTATTATCTTCACTTATTTCTATACTGCGATTACAATCCCAGTAAATCAGATGGCTGAAGACTTAAAACGTAACGGTGGAATCATCCCTGGAATACGTCCTGGAAAAGAAACTGCAAATTTTTTAGACGAAATTTTATCAAAAATTACGTTACCTGGAGCAATTTTACTAACTTTGCTTGCTGTTTTGCCAGCTATTGTAAAATTATTAGGTGTTGAACAAAGCTTAGCTATGTTCTTTGGAGGTACTTCAATGTTAATTATGGTGGGAGTTATCTTAGATACTGTTCAGCAAATTAATACGTATTTATTAAATCATCGTTACGATGGATTAATGACTTCTGGTAGAACATCAAGAGATATCTAATAAGGTTATTATTAAAAAGATTTATGGCAAAACAAAAACATATTGAACAAGACGGTACGATTACAGAAGCATTATCTAATGCAATGTTCCGTGTCGAATTAGAAAATGGACATGTAGTAACATGTAATATATCTGGTAAAATGCGTATGCATTATATTAAGCTTTTACCAGGTGATAGAGTTAAAATAGAGATGTCTCCTTATGATTTAACAAAAGGTAGAATATCTTATAGATACTAAAAAAATATTTAACGACAGGTGGTAGAGTTAATGTTTCGGCGTTAACTCTATCGGATTATAAATAAATTTACAAAGATGAAAATTAGAGCATCCATTAAAAAGAGAAGTGCTGACTGTAAGATTGTACGTCGTAAAGGACGTTTGTATGTGATCAACAAAAAGAATCCTAAGTTTAAACAAAGACAAGGTTAATTATTTAGAGTTATGGCAAGAATTTCAGGTGTAGATTTACCTAAAAATAAAAGAGGGGTAATCGGACTTACATACATTTACGGGGTAGGTAGAAGTAGTGCTTCTAAAATCTTAGCTGAGAATAACATCTCAGAAGATAAGAAAGTTAGCGAATGGAGTGATGAAGAAATCAATGCAATCCGTGCATCGATTAATGAATCTTTCAAAGTAGAAGGAGAATTAAGATCAGAAATCCAATTAAACATCAAACGTTTAATGGATATCGGATGTCAAAGAGGTATTCGTCACAGATTAGGTTTACCATTACGTGGTCAAAGAACAAAGAATAACTCACGTACAAGAAAAGGTAAAAAGAAAACAGTTGCTAACAAGAAAAAAGCCACTAAATAATAAGTAGATCATGGCAAAAAATCAGAAAGTAGTAAAGAAAAGAAAAGTAGTTGTAGAAGCTACTGGACAAGCTCATATTCAAGCATCGTTTAATAACGTAATCGTTACATTAACGAACAAAAACGGTGAAGTTATCTCTTGGTCTTCAGCAGGTAAAATGGGATTCCGTGGATCTAAAAAGAACACGCCTTACGCTGCTCAAGTAGCCGCTCAAGATGCAGCAACTGTTGCATACGAAGCTGGATTAAGAAGAGTTAAAGTATTTGTTAAAGGACCAGGTCAAGGTCGTGAGTCTGCTATTAGAACAATTCATAATGGTGGTATCGAAGTTTCAGAAATCGTTGATGTTACTCCACTTCCACACAATGGATGTCGTCCACCTAAAAAGAGAAGAGTATAATCATTTTTCTCAATTTAATTATTTAATATTTAATAGTAATAAATCATGGCAAGATATACAGGACCAAAAACTAAAATTGCAAGAAAATTTGGACAACCAATTTTCGGTGACGATAAATCTTTCGAAAAAAAGAAATATCCTCCAGGGCAACACGGACCTAACAAAAGAAGAGCTAAAAAATCAGAATACGCAATTCAGTTATCTGAAAAACAAAAAGCAAAATATACTTACGGTATCTTAGAGCGTCAATTTGCTAACTTATACAAGAAAGCAAATGCATCTAAAGGAATTACAGGTGAAGTATTATTACAATTATGTGAATCTCGTTTAGATAATGTAGTTTACCGTTTAGGTATCTCAAATTCTCGTAGCGGGGCTCGTCAATTAGTATCTCACAAACACGTAACTGTGAATGGAGAGGTTGTAAATATCCCATCTTACCAATTAAAAGCTGGAGATGTTATCGCTGTTAGAGAAAAATCTAAATCTTTAGCTGCAATTACTAACTCTTTACATGCACGTCGCGAGTACGATTGGTTAGTTTGGAATGACGAACAAAAAGCTGGTACTTTTACTAAAGCTCCAGAAAGAGTTCAAATCCCAGAAGATATCAAAGAGCAATTAATCGTCGAGTTATATTCTAAATAAACCATAAAATCAGACTAATAAAATGACTATTTTAAATTTCATCAAACCTGACAAAGTAATCTTAGTTGAATCTGATTCTAGATTCGGACAATTCGAATTTCGTCCATTAGAGCCAGGATACGGGATTACAGTTGGAAATGCTCTACGTAGAGTTTTACTTTCTTCATTAGAAGGATATGCTATCACGTCGATTAAGATTGAAGGTGTTGAGCACGAATTTTCAACTATTCCAGGAGTAGTGGAAGATGTTACAGAGATCATTTTAAATCTGAAAAAGGTTCGTTTTAAGAAACAAATTGATGAATCAGATGCTGAAACTGTAACTGCTACTATCTCAGGGCAAAATCAATTAACAGCGGGTGATTTAGGTAAGTTTATCTCTGGATTTCAAGTTTTAAACCCTGAATTAGTTATCGCTAACTTAGATTCTAAAGTAAATGTTACTTTAACGTTTACAATAGAAAAAGGTAGAGGATACGTACCAGCTGAAGAGAATAAAAAGGCTTCTGCGCCAATAGGTACTATAGCTATCGATTCTATTTACACTCCTATTAAGAATGTAAAATACGCAATTGAGAACTATCGTGTAGAACAAAAAACGGATTACGAAAAATTAGTTTTCGAAATTACGACTGACGGTTCTATTACACCACAAGATGCTTTAACTGAAGCCGCAAAAATCTTAATTCACCACTTTATGTTATTCTCAGATGAGAGAATTACATTAGAAGCTGAAGAAGTTGCATCTGGTGAAACTTACGATGAAGAAGCGTTACATATGCGCCAATTACTTAAGACGAAATTGGTTGACATGGATTTATCAGTAAGAGCATTAAACTGTTTAAAAGCAGCTGAAGTTGAAACATTAGGCGAATTAGTTTCTTTCGCTAAGTCTGACTTAATGAAATTCAGAAACTTTGGTAAGAAATCTCTTACAGAGTTAGAAGAATTGGTGGACAGCAAAGGTCTTAACTTTGGAATGGACATCGCAAAATATAAGTTAGACGTAGAATAATTTTATTAAAAATGAGACACGGAAAAAAATTTAACCATTTAGGTAGAACTGCTTCTCACAGAAGAGCTTTATTATCTAATTTAGCTATATCGTTGATTACTCACAAACGTATCAACACTACAGTAGCAAAGGCTAAAGCATTACAAAAATATGCTGAGCCTTTATTGACAAAGTCTAAAACAGACGATACTCACAATCGTCGTGTTGTATTTTCTTATTTGCAAAACAAGGAAGCAGTTACTGAATTATTCAGAACTGTTGCTCCTAAAATTGCTAACCGTCCAGGTGGATACACTCGTATCATCAAAACTGGTTTCCGTTTAGGAGATGGTGCTGAGATGGCAATGATTGAGTTAGTTGATTTCAACGAAATCTACTCTAACGCAAAAGTTGAGAAGAAAGCAACTACACGTCGTAGTAGAAAAAGTACTAAAACAGAAGAAGCTGCTCCAGCTGCAGAAGCTCCAGCAACTGAAACTGAAGGTACAGAAGAAGCTTAATCCATTAGTTGATTACATAATAAAAGCCGTTTCGATTTCGAAACGGCTTTTTTGTTTTTTATATCGTACTAAAAGCTGATATAAAGTTTAGTAAATTATAGAATTTCATGTTTCTAAAATCTCTAATTGTTTTTAAAGTGTTTTCTATTCTTTGTTTCTCTACTTTTTTGTAACTTTTCAGAAATTAATACAACCAATAGTAAAAAATAACTTACGATGAAAAAAAGAATTCTTTGGCTTTCATCAGCCTTTATTATATCAAGTATTGCAACGGCGCAAGTAATGACTTCTCCACCAAGTTATTCAGAGAATCAAACAAATGCGTTAGATATTTACCGTTCAGAAGCAGAACGAGTTAATAATCTTGTTCATACAAAACTAGATTTAAAGTTTGATTATCAAAAAGAACAGGTTTTAGGAGAAGAGTGGGTAACATTAAAACCACACTTTTATTCAACTTCTAAAGTTACGTTAGATGCAAAAGCAATGCTAATTCACGAAGTTGCTTTGGTTTCTGGAAATTCTAAGAAGAAATTAAATTATAAATATGATGATTTACAATTGGTAATTGACTTAGATAAAGAATATAAAAAAGACCAAGAATATACATTATACATTAAATATACTGCTCGTCCAAATGAAGTAAAGCAAAAAGGAAGCGAAGCAATTAATGATGCTAAAGGTGTATACTTTATTAACGCAAAAGGAGAAAGAGCAAATTATCCAACTCAAGTTTGGACGCAAGGAGAAACAGAATCTTCTTCTTGTTGGTTCCCAACAATCGATAAAACAAATCAAAAAACATCACAAGAGATTACATTAACTTATCCAGATAAGTATGTTTCGTTGTCTAACGGATTATTAAAATCTACTAAGAAAAATACTGACGGAACAAAAACAGATTACTGGAAGTTTGATAAAAAGCATGCGCCATACTTATTCTTTTTCGGAATTGGAGATTATGCAATTATTAAAGACAAATGGAAGAACATAGATGTTGATTATTATGTAGAACCAGCTTATAAGGATGTTGCAAAACAAATTTTTGGAAACACACCAGAAATGATTCAGTTTTTCTCCGATAAATTAGGTTATGCATATCCTTGGGAAAAGTATTCGCAAATGACAGCACGTGAATATGTTTCTGGAGCAATGGAAAACACAACGGCATCTTTATTTCATGATGGTGTACAACAAAAAGCTGGACAGTTAATTGATGAAAATACAGCAGAATATGTAATTGCGCACGAGTTATTTCACCATTGGTTTGGTGATTTAGTAACAGCAGAAAGTTGGGGTAATTTAACGGTAAATGAATCTTTTGCGAATTATTCAGAGTATTTATGGTTTGAGCATAAATATGGTAAAGAGAAAGCAGATGAACACCGTTATAACGAAGCTTTTGGTTATAAACATGGAGATGGACCTTCTAAGAATTTAGTGCGTATACATTACAATTCTAGAGAGGATATGTTTGATGGTGTTTCATATAACAAAGGAGGATTAATTTTACATATGCTAAGAAACTTTTTAGGAGATGATGCATTTTTTAAAGGGTTAAGCAAATATTTAAAAGATAATGAATTCGGAAAAGCAGAAGCTGTTCAATTACGTTTAGCATTAGAAGAAGTTTCTGGACGTGATTTAAACTGGTTTTTCAACCAATGGTATTACGACAATGGACATCCTAAGTTAACGGTTGTTTCAGATTATAATGCGACCACTAAAAAGGTTAAAGTTGTAGTAAGACAAGATGCCTCTAAATTATTCGAATTCCCATTTGCAATAGATATTGTAGAAAACGGAAAAGCAGTTCGTAAACAAGTTTGGGTTGCTAAACAAGCAGAAAACTCATTTGAGTTTGATGCAACTAAAAAACCAGATGTAGTAATTCCGAATGCAGATCAAGTTTTATTAGCTGATATAGACGATAAAAAATCAGTTGAAGAATTTATTGCTCAATACAAGGCAGGAAAAGGAGAATACGCTACACGTCTATTAGCAATAGATGCTATGGTAGATGCACAAGCAACAAATCCGAAAGCAACAGAAGCTTTATTAGAAGCTTTAAACGATCCTTTTGATGGATTAAGAATCTATACTATAAATAAATTAGATCCGGCTTCTAAACCATTAATGGATAAAGCATCGATTAAATTAAAACAATTAGCTTCTAATGATCCTAAAACATTGGTACAAGCAGCTGCATTAAGCTTATTAAATGAAGCAAATATTTTTGATGCTGCTATTTATGAAAAAGCTGTAAAAAGCCCATCGTATAGTGTACAAGGAGCTGCATTAACAGGAATTGTAAAAAATAATCCAGCAAAAATAAATGAATTAATAAAGAATGTTGATGATGAAGTAATTAAAAGTTCTTCGGATTTAGCAATGATTTTATTACCAACTTGGATTAAAAATAATCAGTTAGATAAAACACCATTGGTTGCAGAATCTGCTGCAGTTTATGAATTTATTAAATTCCAAGATCAAGAAAAAGGAAAATTAGCTGAAGAAGCTTTTAATTGGATTATGAAAAATGATACACCAGATGCAACTGCACAAGTAGCAAAAACATTTTCTGGTTATTATACGTATCTTAAAGAGCAAAATCCACAAGCTGGAATGGCTATAAAACAAATGGCAGAAAAAGCATTACAAATAAAAACAGATGCTGCTAAAACAATAAAATCAGTAACAATTGCAAAACAAATTAAGGATTTGCAAGACGCTGTTAATAAAATGAAATAATCAAAAAAATGATTATATTTGTTAAGCTATCCTTTTAAAGGGATAGCTTTTTTTACCTTTATACTTATGATAAATATAGTTGTCGCAAAAGCGAGTAATAATGTAATTGGAGCTAAGAATGATTTAATTTGGCATTTACCAAACGATTTAAAACACTTTAAAAATCTTACATCTGGACATCCAATTATCATGGGGCGAAAAACCTTCGAATCACTAGGACGCCCTTTACCTAATCGTACAAATATTGTTATTACAAGAGACAAAAATTGGAATGCAGAAGGAATAGAAGTTTTTAATTCTTTAGAGAAAGCTATAGAGTTTGCAAAAACGATAGATGAAACAATTTCGATTATTGGAGGAGGAAATATCTACAAACAAGCAATAGAATTTACTGATATTTTATATATAACAGAAGTGCATCATGAATTTGATGGTGATACTTATTTTCCAGAAATTGATGCAGATGATTGGGAAGAAATCGAAAGAGAAGATTTTAAGAAAGATGAAAAGCATCAATATGCTTATTCATTTGTAACGTATAAAAGAGCGTAATACTCGAGATTAAGCTGAGAATTGGAAATTAGAAACTAGAAGTTAGAGTTTAGTATTTAAAAATCAGTATGTCAAATTTTGTCGTGCTGAGCCTGTCGAAGCGTTTTCATCGTTTAAAGCATAGTAAATTTCTGAATAAAGTTTAAGGCTACGAAATAGCAATGTATATATCAAAAAAAATAGTCGTAAAAGTTACTTTTACGACTATTTTTTTATTATTTAAAAACGAGAATTAATGTTTAATTTCATCAATTTCGTTTGGATTATGTTTGTATTTAAATATAATTGCAAATAGTATAGTAACCACTAAAGCATATCCTGCAAATATAAACCAAGAATGTCTCCATCCGTCTAATTGTGCTGATAAATAAGTCTGACTAAATACATAATGATTAACAATATATTGTGCTATCAACATTCCTATTGTAGCTCCAAAACCGTTTGTCATCATCATAAAAACTCCTTGTGCAGAAGAACGAATTTCTTTGTTTGTTTCTTTGTCAACATATAATGATCCAGAAACATTAAAGAAGTCGAATGCGATACCATATGCAATCATTGATATGATGAACATCCAAACACCAGAACCAGGATTTCCTAATCCAAATAAACCAAAGCGTAAAACCCATCCAATCATTGCCATTAACATTACGATTTTAATACCGAAACGTTTTAAGAAAAATGGAATAAGTAAAATACATAAAGTTTCAGAAACTTGAGAAAGAGAGATTAATGCATTTGCATTACTTGCTCCCCAAGAGTTCGAATATTCAGGAGCATCTTTAAACGTTGTAATAAACGGATTAGCATATCCATTTGTAATTTGCAAAGAAACACCTAATAACATAGAGAAGATGAAGAAAACAGCCATTTTCTTATCTTTAAATAAAGAAAAAGCTTTTAATCCGAAAGCATCAGAAATAGATTGTTTCTCAGAACGATCATTTACTGGACAATTAGGTAATGTTAGGCAATATAAAAATAAAAGTATACCTAAGATTCCCGATACAAAAAATTGATAATAATTAGATTGGAAACTTATAAAATCACTGCTTCCAGTAAAATTAAAAGTAAAAACATCGTTCGTAAATCCTGAAAAATTTACAAATAACATCGCAAATATAAACCCTACAGTACCAAATGTTCTAATAGGTGGAAATGCTTTAATCGTATCAAGATTATTTTGCTTTAAAATTGTATAAGCCGTAGAATTTGATAATGCAATTGTAGGCATAAAGAAAGCAACGCTAAACGAATACAATGTAAATATTGTAGTAAAATCTACATTACTTCCAGCTGTATACCCATAATATCCTGTGGCAAACATAAAAATAGCCGCAAATAAGTGATTTAATCCTAACAAACGTTGTACAGGAATCCATCTATCTGCAACAATACCCATTATAGCGGGCATAAAAATGGATACAATTCCTTGCATCGCATAGAAAAGACCGATTTTTGGACCTAAGCCAACCGATCCTAGATAATTTCCCATAGAAGTTAGGTATGCTCCCCATACCGCAAATTCTAGGAAACTCATAATTGTAAGTCTAAACTTTACAGACATATTATAATGAAATAGTTATTAGTTTTCCATGTTATCTATTTGATCACGTAAGCGTGCAGCTAATTCGTAATCTTCATTTTGTACAGCTTTGTTCATTTCTGTTTCTAGTTCATCTTTCGACCAACCTTCGTATTCGTTTATTTCAGAAGGATCCGAATCAAGACCTGCAAGGATATCTAAATCATCCTCAAAATTATTTGCAGCTTGACGAATATTTTCTTCTTCTTCAATAACATCTAAATGAATTCCAGCTTTTTCTACAACATGATCGTAGGCGTAGATTGGAGCATTGAAACGGACAGCTAATGCAATAGCATCAGACGTTCTCGAATCTATTTCTGCACGAAGTCCTTCATCATTTATAAAAACAATGTTAGAATAAAAAACGCCATCTTCTAATTTATAGATATATATAGAATCAACATTTAAACTAAACTCTTTTCCTAAAGCGATAAATAAATCGTGCGTAAGTGGACGTGGTGGATTAATATCTTTTTCTAAAGCTAATGCGATAGATTGAGCTTCGAAGCTTCCAATGATAATAGGTAATTTTCTACCTCCGATATTTTCTTCTAATATCAATGCATACGCTCCAGTTTGAGTTTGACTGTACGAAATGCCTTTGATATTTAATTTTATTAAATTGTCCATTTGGGTGTAAATCTATGAAAAACTGATGAATATTTAATCTTTTTTTAATCAATAAAAAAAACCCGAACTATCTAAATAATTCGGATTCAATTTATTTTCGCTTAAAGCTATACTTTTAGCCTTTATATTTTTTTAACTCTTCAGTTAATTTTGGTACAATTTCGAAAGCATCTCCTACGATTCCGTAATCAGCTGCTTTAAAGAAAGGAGCTTCAGCGTCATTGTTTATTACAACAATCGTCTTAGATCCGTTAACACCAGCTAAATGCTGAATAGCACCAGAAATACCAACTGCAATGTATAAGTTTGGAGCAATCGCTTTACCTGTTTGTCCAACGTGTTCTGCATGTGGTCTCCAACCAATATCAGCAACTGGTTTAGAAGATGCTGTAGCAGCGCCTAAAACTTTTGCTAAATCTTCTATCATTCCCCAGTTTTCTGGACCTTTCATTCCACGTCCTGCAGAAACAACTATATCAGCTTCTTTTAAATCTATTTTATCAGTAGAAGCTAATTCTGTCGAAATAACTTTCACTTTTACATCAGCATCTGATACAGATACAGAAGAAGTTTCTTCTGATCCTGAAACTGCGTTTTCTTTTGTTCCAAAAGCATTCTGTAAAACAGTAACAACTACTTTTCCAGAAGCTGCAACAGTTTCAATTCCTTTTCCAGAAAAAGCTTTACGTGCTACTGTAAAAGGAGCAACTGCTGTAGGTGCTTTTTCTACATTAGTAATTAAAGATGCTCCTGTTTTATAAGCTAAAACTGGTGCAATAGAACTTCCTTCGTTTGTAGAAGGTAATACTACGATATCACCTTGTACTAATTCTGTTAAAGCTTTTGCGTAAGCGTTAGCATCAAATTTTGCTAAAGCTGCATTTTCTACTTTAATAACTTTAGATGCTCCATATTGATATAATTCATCAGCTGGAGTGTTTCCAAAAACAATTGCAGTAACTGTATCTCCAGCAACATCTGCTGTAGATTTTGCATAAGAAACAGCTTCTAATCCTGCTTTTTTATATTTTCCGTCGTGAGACTCTGCGTATACAAAAATTGCCATTTTTTAATTCTTTAAGGTTAATAAATTAGATTACTTTAGCTTCTTCGTGTAATAATCTTACTAATTCAGCCACATTGTCTTTATCAATCAATGTTACGTTTCCTCTAGAAGCAGGTTTTTCATATCCTACAACTTCAACTTTACTTTCTGTTGATTCTGGAGTAACTACATTAATTTGTTTAGAACGAGCTTGCATAATTCCTCTCATGTTAGGGATTCTTAATGCAGATTCTTCTACTAAACCTTTTTGTCCTGCAATTACAGCTGGTAAAGTAACTTCTACAGTTTCTTTTCCTCCATCAATTTCGCGAACAGCTTTTGCAGTAGAACCGTCTACTTCTAAACCAATACATCCATTAATAAATCCGTAATCTAAAATAGCTGATACTAATCCTGGAACAGATGCTCCATTATAATCGATAGATTCTCTTCCTGTTAAAACAAGATCAAATCCACCATCTTTAGCAGCTTTTGCAATTTGTGTAGCCACAAAGAAATCATCGCGTGCATCTGCATCAACTCTAATTCCATCATTTGCTCCAATTGCTAAAGCTTTTCTCATTACAGGATCTACACTTGCATCTCCTACAGTTAATATTGTAATCGTAGCACCCAATTTCTCTTGTAATTCTACGGCTTTATTTAAGCTAAACTCATCGTGAGGGTTAATAACGAATTGTACACCATTTTTATCAAATGATTTTCCGTCTGCTGTGAAGTTGATTTTTGCTGTAGTATCTGGAACACTACTAATACAAACTAATATCTTCATAATTTTGTGTTGTTTACGTTTTTATATATGTAAAAATAAATAAATTATTTTATTATGCAAGCATAATATTGTTAATTATTTGTCAACTCGCTACTTTTTCTTTTTAGTTGTTTCTTGTAAACAGAAGTAGACACGACAACGCTTAATTCGTACAAGAACCATAATGGAATTGTGACTAAAATCATACTATAAACATCATTCGGAGTAATTGCGGCTGCAATAACAAGAACAACAATAAAAGCATGCTTTCTGTAATCCTTAAGGAACTTAGGAGTAAGAATTCCAATTACAGTCAAGAAATATACAAAAATTGGCATTAAGAACATAACTCCCATCGATAAAAGAAGTTGAACAAATAAATCGATATAACTAGGTAAAGTCCATGTATTACCAACTCCAAACGGATCATAAGTAAATAAGAACTGTGTACACAATGGTAATAACATAAAATAGCTAAACAGTACACCCATTACAAAGAAGAATATGATAGAGAGAATTGTAAAACCAGCATATTTTCTTTCTGTTTCCTTTAATGCAGGCTGAACAAATCGCCATAATTCATATATAATATAAGGAATTGCTAGAATAATTCCACATACAATAATTGAGAAGAATTGAGAAGTAATCTGTCCAGATGGATTAAGATTGGTTAACTCTTTAGAGATATCAAAAGATTCTGTATAAATTTTTCCAAAACCTGTAAATTCTCCAAATCGGTTAAATACACCAAATGTTGGGAAATTAGATTTTAAAGGAGCCATAATAACATCCTGTACCAATTCGTCCCAAAAATATGTCACAATAAGTGATGTTACTATAATCGCCAAAATAGAGCGAGTTAAATGTCCTCTAAGCTCTCCTATATGAGATAAGAAAGACATATTTGTTTTATTTTTTGCCATAAAATTATTCTATTCCCTCATTTAATATTGAATGGATATCTAAAATTCCATAATAATTATTGTCTTCATCTACAACCACAAGTTGTCCTATACTGTTATGTCTCAAAATAGCTAAAGCCTCTCTTGCTTTTTCCGATTTCTGAATTGTCTTAGGATTCATAGATGCAATGTCTTTTGCTTTTAAATGATGAAAAGTTTCATTGTTTAACAACATTCTACGTAAATCACCGTCAGTAATAACACCAAGAATTTTATTATCTTCTAAGACAACTGTTATTCCATGTCGACCAGATGTTAAAGAGTTAATAACTTCTGATATAGAAGAATTAGGATGAACAAATGGTTTTCTATCTGGATTTACAATATTCTCAACTGTCCATAATAATTTTTTACCTAATGCTCCTCCTGGATGAAATTTTGCAAAGTCGTTTTGAGAAAAAGCTCTCATCTTCATTAATGTAATTGCAATTGCATCTCCCATTACTAACTGAGAGGTTGTAGAAGTTGTTGGAGCTAAATTAACAGGACATGCTTCTTTGTCAATTGTAATTTCTAATACAATGTCTGAACTTTTAGCTAATTCAGATTTCGGATTAGAAGTTAAACCTATCAATACAGAAGCATATTGTTTTAGTATTGGAGCCAGATAAGTAATTTCTGGTGTATTTCCACTTTTAGAAATACATAATACAACATCTTCTGGTTGTACCATTCCTAAATCTCCATGTATAGCTTCTGTTGCATGTAAAAATTGACTAGGAGTTCCTGTTGAATTTAATGTTGCAACAATTTTATTTGCTATATGAGCACTTTTGCCAACACCAACAATAACTAGTTTTCCTTTTGTATTGTATATCGAATTCACCGCATCAACAAAAGATTCGTTAATACGAGATGATATAGCTTCAAGCGCCTGAATTTCTTCTCGAAAAACGTTTTGGGCTATTTGTATTAATTCTGAATTTTCCACAATAAAATTTCTATTGTCTATTTTTAAAAATATTCGTACTTTTACTCCCCTTTTTTATTATCAATCAATTATATATATAATATTGTTGTAATATATAAAAATAATATGTATATTTAAGAGGTATCAAATATAGGAACTATTTAACTTATAATATTAATTTTAGTCTTTTGTATAGATGGAAGCCATATCGAAAAACCTAACATCTTCCCTAAAAAAATATTTTGGTTTCGACCAATTTAAAGGTCAGCAGCATGAAATAATTACAAGCTTATTAAACAAAGAAGACGTATTTGTTTTAATGCCTACTGGTGGGGGAAAGTCATTATGTTATCAATTACCGGCATTAATGTCTGATGGAGTAGCAATTATTGTATCGCCTTTAATTGCCTTAATGAAGAATCAAGTAGACGCAATACGCGGTATTTCCGAAAATAACGGAATTGCCCATGTATTAAATTCATCTTTAAATAAGTCAGAAACCAAAACGGTAATGACTGATATTAAAGATGGTATAACTAAAATGTTATATGTTGCACCAGAATCTTTAACTAAGGAAGAATATGTCGAATTTTTTAAATCGGTTAAAATTTCTTTTTTTGGAATTGATGAAGCGCATTGTATTTCTGAATGGGGACATGATTTTCGTCCAGAGTACCGTAATTTAAAATCAATTATAAATAAAATCGGTGATGCACCAATTATTGCTTTAACAGCAACAGCAACACCGAAAGTACAAGAAGATATTCAGAAAACTTTAGGCATGCAAAGTGCAAAAGTTTTTAAAGACTCTTTTAATCGTGATAATTTATTTTACGAAGTACGTCCAAAAGTAGATCAAGATAAACAGATTATTAAGTTTATTAAACAAAACGAAGGTAAATCTGGAGTTATCTACTGTTTAAGCCGTAAAAAAGTAGAAGAAATTTCACAACTTTTACAAGTAAATGGAGTTAATGCAATTCCTTACCATGCAGGATTAGATGCAAAAACAAGAAGTAAACATCAGGATATGTTTCTTATGGAAGATGCAAGTGTTGTAGTTGCAACAATTGCTTTCGGAATGGGAATAGATAAACCAGATGTTCGCTTTGTAATGCATTACGATATGCCAAAATCATTAGAAAGTTATTACCAAGAAACTGGTCGTGCAGGTCGCGATGGAGGAGAAGGTGTTTGTATTGCTTTTTATGATTATAAGGATATTGAAAAGTTAGAAAAATTCTTAGCAAGTAAACCAGTTGCAGAACGCGAAGTGGGAATGCAATTATTATCAGAAGTTGTTGCTTATGCAGAAACATCTATGTCTCGTCGTAAATTCTTATTACACTATTTTGGAGAAGAGTTTGACGAGAAAAATGGTTTAGGAGCAAACATGGACGACAATATGCGCAATCCTAAAAAAATGGTTGAAGCAAAAGATGACGCTGTAACTGCTTTAAAACTTGTGCAAAAAACAAATCAGAAATTAAAATTAAATGATGTTGTAAATGTTTTAGTTGGTAAAGAAACATCTATTACAAAATCGTACAATTTAAAATCTGACGATTTATTTGGTACAGGAAAAGATAAAGAAGACTATTACTGGAAATCAATTTTACGTCAATTAATTGTTCGTAACTTTTTAGAGAAAGAAATAGAATCTTACGGAATTTTAAAAATTACAAAAGAAGGAATTGATTTTATTAGTCAACCAACTTCTTTTGAAATAGCTGAAGATATCGATTTTAAAAAATTATTATCTGAAGGTAGTTTTGATAAAGAAGAAGTAACGACTACGCCAATTGCTTTTGATGATGCTTTATTAAAACAATTAAAAGATTTACGTAAAAGAATAGCAAAAGCACATCAAATTCCACCATTTGCAGTTTTTCAAGATTCTAGTTTAGATGATATGACAATGCAATATCCTACAACTGTAAAGGAATTAGCAAATGTTTTTGGAGTAGGAGAAGGTAAAGCTAAAAAATTTGGTAAAGACTTTGTAGAGTTAATTGCGCAGTATGTTAAAGATAACGATATCATTCGTCCAGAGGATATGGTTATTAAACAAGTTGCAGATAAATCAAGCTATAAAGTTTATATTATTCAGTCAACAGACAGAAAATTAAATCTAGAAGAAGTTGCTGAAAGAAAAAGTATGTCGATGAGCGATTTACTTTCAGAAATGGAGAGTATCGTTTATCAAGGAACAAAATTAAATATTACATATTATATAGATGAGGTTTTAGATGAAGATCAACAAGAAGAGATATATGATTTCTTAATGGAATCAGACTCGGATTCGATGTCTTCATTATTAAAAGAATTTGGTGATGATTACGATGAAGAAGAATTACGATTAATGCGTATTAAGTTCATTAGCGAAGTAGCCAATTAAAATCTTATTAAAAAACAAAAATAGCCCAAGGATTATGTATCTTTGGGCTTAATTATTACAAGACTAAAAATGAATAATAAAGCAATATTAATGATATTGGATGGTTGGGGAATAGGAAATAACCCAGCTGTTTCCGCTATAGCACAAGCAAAAACTCCTTTTATTGATAGCTGTTTAGTAAACTATCCAAACGCTACTTTAGATACTTTTGGTTTAGCAGTAGGTTTACCAGAAGGACAAATGGGGAATTCGGAAGTAGGACACATGAACTTAGGTGCAGGACGTGTAGTATTTCAAAATCTTGTTCGTATTAATATGGCAGTTGAAAATGGAACTTTACAAAATGAAACAATTTTAAAAGATGCTTTTCAATATGCAACAACAAATAATAAAAAAGTTCACTTCATAGGATTAGTTTCAGATGGTGGTGTGCATTCTCATATCAATCATTTAAAAGGATTATTAGACGCAGCTAACAAATGTGGATTACATGACAATGTTTTTGTACATGCATTCACAGATGGTCGTGATACTGATCCAAAATCTGGAGAAGGATTCATTACAGAATTGCTTCAACACATGGCAAAGTCGACAGGAGAATTAGCTTCTTTAACTGGTCGTTACTATGCAATGGATCGTGATAAACGTTGGGAAAGAGTAAAATTAGCTTATGATGCAATGGTTAACGGAGTAGGAACTCCAACAAGTGATCCATTAGGAGCTATTCTTCATTCTTATAATGAAGATGTAACAGATGAGTTTATCAAACCAATTATTGTTACAAACGAAGATGGTTCTCCGAAAGCTAAAATAGAAAATGGAGATGTTGTAATCTGTTTCAATTTCCGTACAGACAGAGGTCGAGAAATATCTGAAGTTTTAACACAGCAAGATTTTCCAGATTTCGATATGAAGAAATTAGATCTTAAATACATCACTTTAACAGAATATGACGCTACCTATAAAAATGTAGAAGTAATATTCGACGATAAAAATATAACAAAAACATTAGGAGAAATAGTTTCAGCAGCGGGTCGTAAACAAATTCGTATTGCAGAAACAGAAAAATATCCACATGTTACATTTTTCTTTAATGGAGGTCAAGAAGAACCTTTCGGAGGAGAAAGTAGAATTATGTGTGCATCACCAAGAGATGTTGCAACTTATGATTTAAAACCAGAAATGGCTGCATACGATATTACAAATGCAATTGTTCCAGAAATAGAAAAAGAATCTGCAGATTTTATTTGTTTAAATTTTGCAAATACAGACATGGTTGGACATACAGGAGTAATGAGTGCAGCAATTAAAGCAGCAGAAGTTGTAGATAGTTGTGCAGAAAAAATTGTTACAGCAGCTTTAGATCATGGTTATAATGTTGTTATATTAGCCGATCACGGAAATTCAGATTTTATGATGAATGAGGACGGATCACCAAATACACAACACACAACAAATCCAGTTCCATTTATCTTAGCTCAGAAAGATAATGTTTGGAATGTTAAAAATGGAAAATTAGGTGACATTGCACCTACAATTTTAACATTAATGGGAATTGAAATTCCAGACGAAATGACTGGTGATATCATCATTGAAAAAAAATAATCAAAAAACCTGATATTAAACTTATATGATTAATAAAATTATTGCAATCGATTTTGACGGAACTATCGTAGATGACAAATATCCAGAAATAGGAAAAGCAAAAATTTTTGCTTTCGAAACAATGCGTCAATTACAAAATGATGGATATCGCCTTACTTTATGGACATACAGAAGTGGTAAAACACTAAATGAAGCTGTAGAGTTTTGTAGAAAAAATGGTATCGAATTCTACGCAATAAACAATAGTTTCGAAGGAGAAGATTATGACAAAACAACACACAGTAGAAAAATCAACGCAGATATTTTTGTAGATGATAGAAATCTTGGAGGTTTTCCAGGATGGAGTGATGTTTATCAAATTATTACCAAAAAAATAGAATTAAGTGTTTCTACAAATGGAACGCAAGCTCCAAAGAAAAAGAAAAAAGGATTTTTCGGATTATGATACATTTAAAAAGTAATGAAGAATTAGAGTTAATGTACCTAAGTGCCCAATTGGTTTCAAAAACCTTAGGTATGTTAGCTAAAGAAATAAAACCAGGAGTTACCACTAATCATATAGATCAATTAGGAGGAGAATTTATTAGAGATCATGGCGGATATCCTGCATTCTTAGGAATGTACGATTTTCCTAAAAATCTTTGTATTTCTCCAAATACAGAAGTTGTTCATGGAATTCCGAACGATAAACCTTTGCAAGAAGGAGATATCGTTTCTGTAGATTGTGGGGTATATATGAATGATTTTTACGGAGATCATGCCTATACATTTGCAGTAGGACAAATAGACGAAGAAACAGAGAAGCTATTACGTATTACCAAAGAATCATTGTTCAAAGGAATAGAGCAAATGAAAAAAGGAAATCGTATTGGTGACATAAGTTTTGCTATTCAGCAACATTGCGAGAAAGAAGGTTACGGAGTTGTTCGTGAACTAGTAGGGCATGGGCTTGGAAGAAAAATGCACGAAGATCCTCAAGTTCCAAATTACGGACGTCGTGGTTCTGGTAAAAAAATAGAAAACGGATTAGTTTTAGCAATAGAACCTATGGTTAATATGGGAACTGAAAAAATTAATTTTCATTCAGACGGTTGGACAGTAACAACACAAGATGATAAATATTCTGCGCATTTCGAACACGATGTTTGTGTTGTAAACGGAGAACCAAAATTATTATCTACATACCAATACATTTACGATGCATTGGGAATTGAGTCCGACGAAGAAAAGCCATATTTATTTAAACCATAACAAGAAACTTTTGTGAAAAAGCTCTTAAAAAAAATAATGAATATACTACCACGTCCATTGTTGATAAAAGGTAGTTATTTAGTTCGACCAGTTTTAGTTTGGTTCATGAAAGGAGATCGTTTTGTAGATCCTATAGACGGGCAGGGGTATTACAGTTTACTACCTTACGGATATGGAAAACAACGCGAAAACGTACTTTCTCCAGGAACATTCTCATTAGAACGTCACCGCTTAATGTGGTTGTATTTAAAAAACGAAACAACGTTTTTTAATCAAAAAGCAAAAGTTTTACACATTGCACCAGAACAATCTTTTATAAAAAGATTCAAAGCAATGTCAAATCTAGAATATATAACGAGTGATATAGAATCACCTTTGGCAGATGTAAAAGCAGATATTTGCGATTTACCGTTTGGAGATGATACATTCGATATTATTTTTTGTAACCACGTTTTAGAACATATTCCAGACGATCATAAAGCAATGACAGAATTGTTTAGAGTAATGAAACCTGGTGGTTGGGGAATTTTACAAGTACCAATTTCTTATCAACGAGAAACAACTTACGAAGATCCAACAGTAACATCTAAAGAAGAACGTAAAGAAAAATTTGGTCAATACGATCATGTTCGTGTTTACGGGTTAGATTATTACAAAAGATTAGAACAAGCAGGTTTCATCGTAGAAAAAGTAGATTATACGAAGAAGATTTCTATAGAGGACGTAAAAAAGTATTGTTTAGAAAACGGAGAAATTTTACCAATCGTAAGAAAACCTCAAGATATTTAATTTATCTAAAAGCATAAAATTATAAAGACCTTATCTATTATATAGATGAGGTTTTTTTTTATTTTTGAAAATACGCAACACTATGTGTTGCTTTCTTCCCGAATCGTTAACCTCAAAGTATTTTGCGAAGCCAACTTTTTTGGGAAGTTGGTTTCACAAAATAATCATGTCCTTTTATCTCGAGCTTAGAAGTTGGAAACTTGAAGCTAGTTATAAGATGTAAGATTATAAGGAATAAGGTTTGTTTTGAATAGTACACTTATGTTCTCTGCGTAATCTTTATGCTCTTTGCGGTTGAACTAATATAGAAGTTAGATTTTAGTTTTAAGATGTAAGACTATAAGATATAAGGCTTGTTTTGCCATAATTGTCGAAGCATCATTACCTATTATACATGTCAAATTCCTCCATTCTTCCTCTATTTCCCATCTTAAATCTCATCTCTCGTATCTATTTTCAAAAAAGTTTAAAAAATATTCTACGGTTATTCAGTTAGTTAGGCGAAAAATGTAAATTAATTGTAAAGTTGATTTGGAAAAGAGGAATATTGAGTTGTATATTTGCACTCCCAATACGAAAGAAGAGTAGTATTGTAGGAATTGAAATAGTGAAGCAGTAATGTTAGTTTTAACGGGCTTTTTTTGATGGTTGAGGTTGTAATGACTGAGATTGATAAAAGAAAAAAAGTTTTAAAATATTTCAAAAAATATTTTGTGGTTTAAAAATATTAATTACCTTTGCAACCGCTTACAGAAACATAGAAACGAAGTAAGTATTGAAACGAGAAGTTCATTTGAAATTTAAAATATAGACAGAAGAAATAAAGCCGATACGAAATTAGTCAATCCTTGAATAATGGAGCTATAGGAAA
>NZ_FRBH01000007.1 GCF_900142565.1 Chishuiella changwenlii | reverse complement strand
ATTGTTCTTTGTTAAACTATCATACCAATTTATTATTCAGACTATTAAAAGCATTTAATAAAAAATGAAAGCTATTATTTACTAAAGCCATCCTATAACATAAATTAAAACTATAAGATAATTTTAATCTTAGTTATGAAAAAAATCTACCTACCTATTCTATTATTCATATTCGTAATACTTTTCCTATTACCTATAATTAGAATACCCATTACATCTTCCTCTCGTGGGATTGTACGTTCCTACACAGAAAATACAAAACTAACATCTGTAGTTAACGGAAGAATTATAAAAACTTCTCTTTCTCAAAATAATCAAATTGTTAATAAAGGAGATACACTTTTAGTTGTAACTGCAGAACAATTAGAAACACAAAAAAACTTACAGAATAATCAAGCGTCAGATTATCATGCTCAATTAGCTGATCTAAATAAACTGGTAATGGGAAATTACTCCTCATTGCAAACAGGACAATATCAACGAGAACTTTCTGCAATGAACGAAAAAATTGCGCAAATAAATGCACAATTAAAATTAGCTGAAAAAGATTTTAATCGAACAAAAAAATTATTTGAACAAGATATTTTTTCACAAGCTGAATATGATAAAAATTTATTTAATGTTGAAAATTTAAGACGACAAATAGCAACAATTAAAGAAGAACAAACTGCACAATGGCAAGCTCAAAAAAGAGAGATTGAACGTCAAATTCGTTCATTAAATGCAGAGTCTACAAGAATACATCAAGAATCAAAAAATTATATTGTAACAGCTCCTATGAATGGTAGGTTAGTTAACTTTTCTGGTATACAAAAAGGAAACTATATAATTCAAGGACAAGAGATAGGAAGTATTTCTCCCGATGAGTCTCTTATTATAGAAACTTATGTATCACCTAAAGATATTGGTTTTATTCATATTAATCAGCTCGTTAAAATACAAATGGATACTTATAATTACAATCAATGGGGTTTGTTAACAGGGAAAGTAATACAAGTAGATCAGAATATAACTGTAGATCAACAAACAGGAAATACTTTTTTTAGAGTGCTTTGCTCAATGGACAAGAATTATCTTCAACTAAAAAACGGTTATAAGGGAAATATTGAAAAGGGAATGACTTTAACCACACGCTTCCACTTAATAGACCGCACATTATGGCAACTTTTATTTGATAGAGTTGATAATTGGTTCAATCCGAGATTAAAAGAATAAAATACAACTAAACCAACAACTTATGAAAAAAGCAACTCTTGTTAAGCAACATGATTATAAGGATTGTGGTGCAGCTTGTTTAGCTTCTATTTGTGCACATTACGGGAGATTAATTCCTATTGCTAGAGTAAGACAAATATGTCATACTGATACAAGAGGAACCAATGTTTTAGGAATGATTCAGGGATTAAACGAACTTGGATTTAATGCCAAAGGCGTAAAAGGAGATATTTCTGCAATTCCTCAAATTCCTTTACCTGCCATTGCACATATTGTTGTAAATGGAACAATGCATCATTATGTAGTCATTTATAAAGTTCAGAAAGAGATTATATCTGTTATGGATCCAGGGACAGGAAAAATAGAGACTTATAGCTTAGAAGAATTCTCAAAAATATGGACTGGTGTTTTAATTCTTTTAGAACCAAATGAATATTTTGAACAACGAAATGAAAAAACAAGCATATATACTCGTTTTTGGCATCTAATACAACCGCATAAAACAGTTTTAATACAAGCATTACTAGGTGCAATAGTTTACACTTTACTTGGTTTATCTAGCTCTATTTATATTGAAAAAATAACAGATTATGTTTTAATAGATGGTAACACACGCTTATTAAACATCTTATCTATAGGAATGATTATCATTCTTATTTTTCAGATATACATTGGTTCTATGAAAAGTGTTTTAATGGTACATACAGGACAGAAAATTGATAAACATTTAATTTTAGGATACTATAAACATCTTTTAGATTTACCACAACGTTTTTTTGATACGATGAAAATTGGGGAAATTACCTCAAGAATAAATGATGCTGTAAAAATTAGAAGCTTTATTAACGATGCTTCAATTCAAATTTTTGTCAACATTTTTACAATAATTTTCTCTTTTGCTTTAATGTTTACCTACTATTGGAAACTCGCTTTAATTATCGCAATTGTTATTCCTTTCTATTTTATAATATATTGGATTACCAATAAACTGAATAAAAAAGTAGAACGTCAATTAATGGAGGATTCTGCGGACTTAGAGTCTCATTTAGTAGAATCCATTAATTCAGTTAGAACAATAAAGCAATTTGGTTTAGAAACATTTGAAAATAATAAAACAGATAATTTATTTTCAAAACTTTTAAAAACCATTTATAAGTCTATACTTAATTCTTTATTTTCTGGAAGTTCTACAGAATTTTTATCTAGAATTTTCACCATTATATTACTTTGGGTTGGATCTAGTTATGTTATCGATCAAACCATTACTCCTGGTGAATTATTGTCATTTTATGCTCTAATTGGTTATTTCACTTCTCCTGTAACAGAGTTAATAGGCTTAAATAAAACTGTTCAAAATGCAGTTATTGCAGCAGATCGTTTATTCGAAATAATGGATTTAGAAAGAGAAGAAATGACTGATAAATTCGAATTAACACGAGAAAATATTGGAGATATATCATTCAAAAATATAGAGTTTAGCTACGGAAGTAGAGTCGATGTTTTTAAAGACTTTAGTTGTTTTATTCCGAAAGGAAAAACAACTGCTATTGTAGGTGAAAGTGGATCTGGAAAAACAACTATAGCAGCATTATTACAAAATTTATATCCTCTGAAAAGTGGAAAAATAACTATTGGAAGTTATGATTTAAATTACATTTCGAATTATTCTCTTCGAAATTTAGTTTCTACCGTTGCCCAACAAATCGATTTATTTTCAGGAAATGTAATAGAAAATATTGCTTTAGGTGAAGATTTCCCAGATGTTCAACGAATTTTAGACATTTCAAAGTCGATTGGTATTTTAGAATTTATAGAAAATTTACCTAATGGATTTCAAACACATTTAGGTGAAAATGGAGCAATGCTATCTGGAGGTCAAAAGCAACGTATTGCAATTGCAAGAGCTCTATACAAAGACCCAGAAATATTAATTTTAGATGAAGCTACCTCAGCCTTAGATACAGAATCAGAACAAATTATTCAAAAAACTTTAATTGACTTTAAGAATAAAGGAAGAACAATGATAATTATTGCTCATCGATTAAGTACAATTGCTTTTGCTGATAATATTCTAGTATTAGAAAAAGGAAATTTAATTGAAGAAGGAAGTCACGAAGAACTGATTAAGGTTGATGGTAAATATGCTTCACTTTGGAAGAAACAAACATTAAGCATCAATTAATTATGTTAAGATTACTTATTTGTTGTTACTTTTTGACTTGTTCTTTTTTAAGTGCGCAAACATGGACTTTAAAAGACTGCGTAGAATATGCTTTAAAAAGCAATATTGATGTAAAAAAGAATAATATAGAACAACATATTAAACAAAAAGATGTAGAAATTAATAAAAGGGAGCGACTACCAAATGTTGCTGCCTCAAATACGAGCACATTTTCTTTTGGGCAACAGCAAGATATTTTTGGAACCAATAGAAGAAATGATAATTTAAATGCTTCAACTTCTATCTCTTCTGAATTTATTCTTTACAATCATAAACTAATTGATAAGAATGTAAAAAAATCAATTTATGAAACTGATGTTTCTTTCTACAAAGGAGAAACTTTTAAACAACAATTATCTATTAAAATTATTGAACATTATCTCTCTGTATTATTAAACAAAGAAATAGAGAAAGTTAATTATAATAATATGCTGTATGCTCAAGATATTTTTAAAAAAGTAGAAAAATCTCAAAAGGTTGGAGTAAGTTCTAAAAAGGATTTAAAAGAAGCTGAAGCAGAATTCATAAAAGAGAATTTTAATTATACAAAGGCAAAATTAGAAAAAAAAAAATCTATTCAAGCACTTACTCAAACGCTACAAATAGATTATTCAGACAATTTTGAAGTTGTGCCAATAGATGACGATATAAATATTCAATTAATCGATTTTGAGGAAATTATTCGCAAAGTAAAAGAGGATAATCCATCTATAAATCAATCAAAGTTGAATATCAATATTGAAGTGTTAAATAAAGAGATTATAAAAACAAGACAATATCCTAAATTATCTTTTAATGCAGGAGTAGGATCTTTTTATTTTAATTCTTTTGTAAATCAATCAATGAACAGAAATTTTTTAAAACAAAATTTAGATAATTTCACACAGCAATTAGCATTTAATCTTACCATTCCTATATACAGTAAAGGAATTATAAAAAATCAGATTGAACAAGCTGATATGAATCGTTTATATGCACAAGAATCTTATAAATTACAAACTCTAACTATCGAACAAGAACTTCGGAATATATTTTTGAATATTGAATTGTTTTATGAAACTTATCTCGCTTCAAAAAAATTGGTAGAAACTAGCCAAGTAACGCATGATTATGGTGTCATAAGTTTTGATGCGGGAGTGTCTACTATATATGATTTAAATATTTTACGAAATAATTTAAAACAAGCTGAAGCAGAATTAATAAAAGCTAAATATAGTTATTCATTTAATTTAGAGTTACTTAATATTTATTTAGGAAAACAATAAAAAAAGCGTCTCAAATGAGACGCTTTTTTTATATATGCTTTTTTAATTCGTTTACTAAATATTCTTTTGGTTTAGCACCACTCTCTTTCCAAAGTAATTGGCTATTTTTAAAAATAGCAAAAGTAGGAACACTTTGTACTTGGTATTTCGCAGCTAAATCTCTATACTTATCTATATCTACTTTTAATATTTTAACTTCATCTCCCAATTCTTCTTTTACTTGTTGTAAAATTGGTCCCATCATTTGACATGGTCCACACCATGTCGCAAAAAAGTCTAACAATATAGGTTGTTCCGAATCTATTATTTCTTCAAATGTCATGGTCTTTTGTTCTTGGTTAACTGAATTATTTTTCTTGAATAAATTTTTAAACATGGTCTTTTATATTCTCATCTAAAGATATAAAAAAAGCACTTCCGAAGAAGTGCTTCATAATTAGTTTTACCTAACTACTAACCTAACCTATGAAAAATTTACTCTACCGTTAGTGCTACTAACACTTTATATAAAGCAAAATAAATACCAAGTTTAATTAGTTGATAACGTTAAGTTTACATTTAACAATATTTAAGACAGAATACTATCTAGTGTTAAAAATTTAACTATAATTCTGTCACAAATTTTGGGTTAACTGACTTAATTTCATTTAGTACTGTCATTATTTCTTCTTTTGTAGAGTTATCTTCTAAACGCTTTAATTGTTTAGAATTTAGTCCTATCATTTGTAGAAAAATAACTTTACCATGCGGTGTATCTATTTCGTCTAAATCATCATCTTTTACAAAAGCAATTCCTACAATATCTGTATCAGAATCTGCACGGATTGGGCCTCCTAATGGTAAAAATTGATATTCCTCGAACCAAACTTTCGTTTCATTGACAAATCTTCCTAAGTTATTCATTAATTGAATTACCCAAAAAGGATCTTCACCTTCATCTTCTTTTACAGGTTTTACACGAAAGGAGAATTCAAATCCCCATTTGCTAAATTCTGCACCAGCACTTTCTTCTGAATAATATAAATGAGACATACCGTAACTTACTAAATGGTGATAACCATTTACATCAAAAACGGCAACACCATCAATTGGTTCCTCTCCACCTTGGAAAGACATCACTTGCGGTGAATAAAATCTTGGTTCCAAGTTACCATATACTTGTTTTAAGCGTTTTTCTATAGATAATGCTCCAACAGCTTGGTCTTTTTTATATTGTTCTTTATATTCTTCTATATTCATTTTACAAATATAGTGATTAAGGAAGTTTAAGACATAAGACTTGAGGATGTTGTGATGTTATGTTTTTATGTCTTTTAGTTTTTAAGCTAAATCAATATCTAATATCTAATATCTAATATCTAATATCTAATATCTAATATCTAATATCTAATATCTAATAATAAAAAAAGAGAGTTTCTAATTAAGAAACTCTCTTTGTAGTAGCGAGGACCGGACTCGAACCGATGACCTTCGGGTTATGAGCCCGACGAGCTACCTACTGCTCCACCTCGCGATTTAGTAGCGAGAACAGGACTCGAACCTGTGACCTTCGGGTTATGAGCCCGACGAGCTACCTACTGCTCCATCTCGCGTTATTGGATTGCAAATATACAAACTATTTTTAATCTACAAAATATTTTTTCATTTTTTTTATTAATCACCCAATTTTACTCTAATTGGAGGGTTTTTCTCAATAAAATCAATGACGTGTTCAGCATTGTCTGTTAAAAACAACAATTCTTTATACGGTTTACCTATCGCTAATTGATGCAAAACAGAATAAATTGATGTGTCTTCAACGTATCTTTTTTTACTTAAAAAAACCATTGGACTATAATAACCTGATGTTCCATAATGGTTTTGTGCAGCTTCCTGAAAAATTTCTTGGGTTGTTCCCGCACTTCCAGGTGCATAAACCAATCCAAATAAACTTATTGTTAATAACATATCCTCTCTTATACTGTTCGAGAAATATTTTGCAATATGTGTTGCAAATAAGTTACTTGGCTCATGTCCATAAAACCATGTCGGAATTGCTAAACTTTCTTGCCCATTAGGATAAATTTCTAAAACTCTTTTTGCATTTGTAATATAATTCGTAGCTAAATATTCGGTCTTATTTTCATCAGTGAAATCTAATTCAGATAAAATAAAAATAGCTTTCATTAAATCTTCATCAGAATAATTTGCCATGTAAGCACCTAAGTTTGCCGCTTCCATAATACCAGGTCCTCCACCAGAAACAACATAATATCCTTTTTCTGTTGCTCTTTTTGCTGCCAGTGCTGTCTCATTATAAAATACGGAATTTCTTGCAGTAGAATGTCCTCCCATAAAGCCTACGACTTTCTTCTTTGTCATTCCTAATTCATCATACTCTAAAATACGACGTAAACCATCATCAATAGACAAATCGTGTAAACGTTGTGCCATTGCTTCCGAAACAGATGGGTTATACTTATGTTTTACAAAATGTTTATAGATTTCTAAGTCTTTACTTTTATCAACAACTGGACTATATCCTTCCATCAATTCTTCCCAAGTATATAGTTTTCCTCTATATGGATTATAGGGTATATCTGAAAATTTAGGATAAACAAAAGCTCCTCTTTCTATTAAATGTATAGCTTCTCCTTGTTTAAATTTACACCCTAAAAAAGTTGTATTACATAAATTATATTCTTCCCAATTAATATTTTCTTTGATGAAATTAACGTCTTGAATGACTTTATTGGTTAAATCGGTTGTTTGAGAAATTAATTCTTTCCATTCACTTAAATTATGAATTAAATCTTTGATTGGTTTTATCTTCATTTTTATTTCTGCTTAGCAAAATTTATAAGATTTGAATTTACACGATTTATTCTAAATGAACGAATTCATTTTAATTAATCTCAAAAATTTCATTTTTCTAAATTATATTTGCACTTTATTAGAGCTCATTACTTTGGGGAATCGTGTGAAATTCACGAACTGTCGCGCAACTGTAAATCATATATTATGATAAGTCAGATTACCATTCTTGAGTTATTATTCACCTTTTAGCTTTCGCGAAAAAAGCAAAAAAATTATAAGTTATGAAACCATCAAACAACCACAAAAAACATTATCGACTGAATAATTTTGAAATGCAACGTGTAAAAATATGATAATGGAAGTGGAAAAAACAACAAGAGAAGAATTGATTGATAAACGCATTAATGATTCGGAAACAAGAGTTTCTAAAGCCGTTTTTCCTGGTGATACTAACCATCACAATACGATGTTTGGTGGAGCTGTAATGTACTTAATGGATGAAGTTGCTTTTATGACAGCAACTCGTTTCTGTCGTAAACCAATTGTTACTGTAAGTAGTGATAAAATTGATTTTAAACACGCTATTCCTGCTGGTACCTTGGTAGAGTTTGTGGGTAGAGTTGTTCGTGTAGGACGCACAAGTTTAGATGTACAAGTTGATGTTTACATAGAAAGTATGTACAGAGATGGAATAGACAAAGCTATTTCTGGAACGTTTACACTAGTAGCGATTAACGAAAACAAGCGCCCAGTTCCTGTTATTGATTAGTAATTGATAAAAAATTATACGAATAAAGCCTGCTAAAAGCAGGCTTTATTTATTTTTATATTTGGAAAAAGTTAGATGATACTACCATCAAATTTTCCTGATTTTATTTTCTTGTCTAATTCTGCTTGTATATCTTCTAAAACTGGACGAACAGTAGATTCTGGTATATCAGAAACTCGGATATACATTAAACCATCAATTGCATCATTAAATTTTGGATCAACATTAAATGCAATTACTTTCGCATTCTGTTTAATATACTTTTTAATTAAAACTGGTAAACGTAATACGTTTGGTTCTAATTCATCAATTAATTTATCAAATTTATTTAAGTCAGCTTCAGATTCATCAAAGATAAATTCTTTATCCTCTTCTTTTAATTTCACTTTAAATTCATTTTTTGCACGAACATATTGTGCAACCGTAGAATCATAATAATGAGATTTCATAAACTCAATCATTAACGATTTAGAAAAATCTGAAAATTGATTACTGATACTTACTCCTCCAATAATAAATTTTTGATGTGGATTTCTTAATGTAATATGTACAATTCCTCTCCATAATAAGAATAAAGGCATTGGTTTTTGCTGGTACTCTGATGTAACAAAAGCACGCCCCATTTCGATACACTTTTTAAAGAAAGGATGAATTTCTGGATCAAAGTTGAATAATTCATTCACATAAAAACCATTAATTCCATATTTTTCAAAAACCTCAGCACCGATTGCCATACGGTAAGCACCAACAATTTTAGAAGCATCTTTATCCCATAAAAATAAATGGTGATAATGATTATCAAAACGATCTAAATCTATTTCATCATTTGTTCCTTCACCAATTTCTCTAAACGTAATCTCTCGTAAACGACCTATCTCTCTTAAAATATTAGGTATACTTTCTGCTTTTGCAAAAAAGCATTCGTAATTATTATTTGTAAATAATAGGGCATCCTCATCTTTATGTAATCCTTGAATATCATTTAAAATTAAATCCAAAGAAGTTTCAGCTACAATTGGTTTTACTTTTTTGTTTGATGATGATAAACTTGGTAAAGTAGGCATTTTTAATTCGATATTCGATGGGTTTTTTAAGACCTCTGTAAAGCTTCTTTTCTTATTATAATAAGAAGAAAGCATATACGTTTTCTTTCTTAAAAAAGCAGTATAATCATTAATATCACAATGTTCGTCTTGTTGTTTTTGTAGAACTGGTTTACCAATACGGATTTGTATTGCTCGTGTTCTTTTTTTCATCATTTCAGATGGCAATAATGCTGTCTGAAAATCTGGATGAAGTTTTGCTAAACGGTAAAATACATTACTGTTTCTAGCTCTAAAAAACATAGGTACAACAGGAACTTTTGCTTTCTTTATTAACTTCATTGCTGTTTCTTGCCATTCTCTGTCGATAATATTTCTATCATCGTCACGATAAGAAACTTCTCCAGCAGGAAAAATACCCAAACATCCTCCAGAACGTAATAGTTGTAACGTTTCACGCATTCCAGTAAGACTATTATAAGCATCTTTTCGTGTTTCGAAAGGATTAACTGGAATAATCATTGGCTCTAATGGTTTTATTTTTTGTAATAAAAAATTTCCCATTATCTTAAAATCTGGACGAATCTTAGACATAAAATGCATCATAATAATTCCGTCCAATGCACCAAGAGGATGATTAGAAACTATTACAAAAGGACCTTCTTTCGGAATACGTTTTAAATCTTCTTCATGGATTTCATAATCCACTCCAAGGTCATCAATTAAATAATCCAAGAAAGGTTCACATGCTAAATCTTTCCCTCCATTGTATAGTTTATTCAATTGATCGATACTGAAAGCTTTTTTCAGTGCCCAAGCAATAGGCTTACCAAAAATTCCTATTTTTGAAAGTCCTGAAGCTGTATATATATCCTGTGTAGTAACTAAACTCATCTAAGCTTTAACAACAATTTGTAATGTTTCACGTACTGTTTGACGTAAAAGTTCTTTTTCAGTTGGAACAACTTTATCAGAGTTGTCATCAAAATGGCGAATTGTATACAATAAAACATCGTTTTCTTCTTGTACTTTATAGGCTTCGTTCATATCGGCAACAAACTTATCTAAGTTGTTGTATTTATCTTCTAGACATAAAGATAATGAAATTGCAGAATTTTGCATTAAATTAACTTTTATCTGATAATCATATAATTGATTAAATATCCCACTTAATTTATCTTCTGTTATAAAAGAAAAATCTTTACTTGATAATCGCACCAAATGTTGTTCTCTTTTTAAGATAAAACAAGGTACTTCTGGGCTTAATGCTTCCCCTTTGGCAACTTCTGTTCCGTTCTCTGTTGGATTGATAAAAGATTTCACAAAAAATGGAATTTCTTTTTGTTGTAAAGGTTGTAAAGTTTTTGGGTGAATAACAGAAGCTCCGTAATAAGCTAACTCTATTGCTTCTTCATAAGAAATATGATTTAACAATTGTGTTTCTTCAAAATAACGTGGATCTGCATTTAAAACACCAGGTACATCTTTCCAAATCGTCATACTTTCTGCATTAAAACAGTAAGCGAATATTGCAGCTGAATAATCTGATCCTTCTCTACCTAATGTTGTTGTGAAAAAATTAGAATCAGACCCTAAGAAACCTTGTGTAATAAATAACCCTTTTGGTGATATTTTTTTAATATTTTGTTCCGTTAAAGACCAATTTACTTTCCCCTCACGGTAAGTATCATCTGTCTTAATATAATCACGTACGTCTAACCAATCATTTTTAATGTTGATTGAATTAAGATACATACTGATTATTTTTGTAGAAATTAATTCTCCACAACAAACAACTTGATCATAAACATAACTGTAGTTTGGCGATTTATTTCTTCTTAAGAATGATACGATATCATCAAAAAATTGAGAAATCTCGTTTGATACATCTGTAGGATTCTCAAACAACTCTTTCGCCAAAGTAATATGTTGTTCTTTTACACCACTAATTGTCTTTTCGAAATCTTCATTTTCAAAATAGCGTTTGACTACTTCTTCCAATGCATTTGTTGTCTTGCCCATAGCAGAAACAATTACACATGTATTCTCGTAACCAACAGATTGTAATAAATCTGCTACATTTCTAACGCCAGCGGCATCTTTTACTGATGCTCCACCAAATTTGAAAACTTTCATTTCTTATAAAAATTTTTTTGTAAATAATAACTTGCAAATATAATTAAAGTAGAAGATTAATTATTGAACTTAATTAATTAAATTTGAAATAGAATTTATATGATGATATTCATGTTATTATAGCCATTTCAAACGTTTGAAATGATTGAATTTCTCATATTTATTCCGATATTTGACCACCAAAACACAATTATGACAAAAAATTCTCATCAAACTCTAGGAGAGTTTATTATAGAAAATCAAGCAGATTTTATTTACTCTACTGGAGAGCTATCTCGCTTGCTAAGCTCTATAAAATTAGCCACAAAAGTCGTAAACTATAAAGTAAACAAAGCAGGATTAGTTAACATCTTGGGTGAATTTGGAAACGAAAATGTACAAGGAGAAAAACAACAAAAATTAGATGTTTTTGCCAATGATACATTTATCGAAACATTATCTCAACGTGAAGTTGTTTGTGGAATCGCATCTGAAGAAAACGAAGATTTTATCTCGATTAAATCGACAGAAAATTCTAAAAACAGTAAATATGTTGTTTTAATTGATCCTTTAGATGGTTCATCTAATATTGATGTTAATGTTTCTGTAGGAACTATTTTTTCTATTTATCACCGTGTTACAGAACCAGGAACACCTGTTACAATAGAAGACTTTTTACAAGCAGGAAATAAACAAGTCGCTGCTGGATATGTAATTTACGGAACATCTACAATGTTAGTTTATACAACAGGAAATGGTGTAAATGGATTTACATTAAATCCGGGAATTGGGACATTCTATTTATCTCACCCGAATATGACAATTCCAGATGATGGGAATATTTATTCGGTGAATGAAGGAAATTATGTAAAATTCCCTCAAGGTGTAAAAGATTACATTAAGTATTGCCAAGCAGATGAAGGAGATCGTCCTTATACTTCTCGTTACATTGGTTCTCTTTGTTCTGATTTTCATCGTAATATGCTAAAAGGTGGAATTTACATTTATCCAAGTGGAACAAATAATCCTAATGGAAAATTACGTTTATTATACGAATGTAATCCGATGGCATTTATTGCTGAACAAGCTGGAGGAAAAGCTTCGGACGGTTTTAATCGTATTATGGACATTGAACCAACAGAATTACACCAACGCATCCCTTTCTTTTGTGGATCTAAAAACATGGTAGAAAAGGCTGAGGATTTTATGCGTCGCGAAGAATTAAAATAATCAAAAGAATAATATTTTAAAAGCTGGTTTTACAAATTGTAAAACCAGCTTTTTTTATTTCCATATAATAAAAAAAGCCAGAAGATAAATCTTCTGGCTTTAAATTATAATTTATTAAAATTAACTAATTAGTCAATTTTGATGTTGTCAATATGAATATCATATTTTGTGTTTGAACCTGCTTTTAAAGCAAATAAGTCACCTGTTTTTACTAATGTAAGTCCAGCAATATTAAGTGTTATTAAACGCCACTCTCCATTTGTATCAAATGTTCCGATATATGCATTACTAGATTGAGATGTGAATGTTGCATTTGCTGCACCAAAATCTCCAACATTATAAAATACACGTCCTGAAGTTGTATCAAGGTTAAATGATAAAGATTTAGCAGCACTTCCTTTCACCCACATTGTAATTTTTGTAGCATTTTCTGGAATAGTTAATGTACCTGCAGTAGCTGTGAAAACATAAGGGTTTGTAGTTCCAGTAGTTCCATTTAAATAGAAAGAATTAGATCCATCTCTACCTGTTCCTGTTCCTTGTACAGCTAAACCTGCTGTTACTTTGAAAGAGTTTAATGATGCTAAGAAATCAGTCCAGTTGTTAAAATCAGAACCTTTAAAGAATAAGTTTGCAGCTTCTTGATTATTTCCTTCTCCTGGATTTGTACCTCCACCAGTTTCAAAACGAGGTTGATCAAATTTAACATCGTTTGTATCACGGATGTATAATTGATAAGTAGAATTGTAAATACTAACTACAACTGTAATTGCTCCACTAGTTGTTGGTAATGCATCATTATACCATTTTGCATATCCTGAATTACGTAAATCTACTGTTTTACCTGATTTATCAATTAAAAGACGGTTTACAGTTGTTGCTGCAACACCATATGTTTTATCTCCTTCTGGATCTTGGAATTGTACATTGTTAATTGTAACTAATAAATTTAAATTTTCTGCTTTTAAAGCTTCTGTTAAATTAGCTACAACTTTAGGCTCTATAGTTTGAATTGGATCACAAGTTCTAACTAAATATTTCTTCATGTTTGCTGAAGGAATACGTCCTACTGCATAAGTAGGATCCACAGAACCAATTTTCATAATTCCTCTATCTCTAGCAACAACTAATCCTTTTAAGTTTACTTGAACTCTTGATCCTACAGCGTACTCTGTATATAAGTTTGTTCCATCAATTTCTATTTGGATACCTGCTGTTGGAGCTTTTACTTTATCTTGCATAGATATTGTTTTGTAAAAGTTTCCAGTTTCGTCACTAGAAATAACATAAGCATCAAATACTAAATCTTCTGCAACTGCTCCATTACTATCTAACTGAATTTGATTAGAATTTATTTTAGTAAGTAATTCAGGTAAAGTAATATTTGCGACTAATTTGTCTGCACATTCAATAGGTGGTGTAGCATAATCGTCATCCTGCACACACGATTGCGTGATAAATAAACCTAAGCTTAAAACTCCCGCTATTGTTAATTTTGAAATTGTATTCATTGTATTTTTTTTTATCTAACTAATTGATTAAAATCTGAAATAAATGTTTGCAAAATAAGTTGTCCCCATTCCGTAGAACATTCTAGAACCAAATAGTGTTCTGTAATCACTATTCATTGCATTGTTATAGTTACCTATTCTTAATTGTTCGAATCCTCCTGTAACGTAATTTCTGTTATTTAAAACATTGTTAACTGTTCCAGAAATACCTGCAGAATATTTACCTATACGGAAAGTTTTTCCTAGATTAACATTCAACATAAATTGGTCGTCTAATTTCTCCTGTTTTAAAACATTCTTTAAATCTTGTTCATTAACATTTAATAAATCTCCATTTGCATCAGTAAAGAAATTAACTGTTCTACGGAATGCAGCTGGATCAATATAATTATTTGCTAAGAAATTTCCAGAAACTCCAACCCACCAAAATTTAGGATCACGGTATTCCAATCCAAGAGAGAAACCAGATTGTGGTCCATTTCCTACTTTATAATTATTTAGATATGCCGTTCCGAAGTCTTTGTAAGGAACCCCTTCAAATCTCGCGAAGTCATCAGAATATAAATTATAATTAGGATTATCTTTATAAAGGTATTGACCAATAGACGCTACTGCAGAAACTGTTAATACAGGTAATATTTGTGCTTCTATTGCTAATTCCGTACCCATGTATTCTTTTCCTACTCCTGTCATTACTTCTGAAACAAAGACTTGATCATTAGCTCCATCAATGTAACCAAAAGCTTTTTCTATTTCATCTTTAGTTCTTGTATAGAAAGCTGTTGCACGTGCTTTTACACGAGGAGCTCTTAAAACATAAGATAAATCACTCGAGAAAATTTTCGCACTTTCTACACCCTCAACTGTAACATTATTTACACGAGCATTTGGAAAAATCTCATCAGAAGTTGGTGCCTCTGTTTGATACATTACATTTGCTTGAATAAAGTTACGTCCGTCTAATTTTACTAAGAAATTTGTTTTAACACCGTAGTTAATGAAATCGTATGTTTTACTTCTTCCATAAGAAGAATCTTGGTATAAACCATGCATCCATTTACTATCTCTGTAAAACTTAGTCATCGACGTTTTCATACCGATTGTTACATCTAAGTATTTACCTTTGATTTTAGATTGAGCATATAAATCTGCATAATCACGATTGATTTCATAGTTATACCCTTGCTTATCTCCTTTTCTTGCAACATAATCAGTATCTAAAACATTAAATGATGCTCCTGAAAAGTTATCTCTGTTTAGCACATATCCAGCACCTAACAAATCTTGAACTTCACGGTATAATTTTGAATTAGTTTTTTGATAAGATGCAGCAATCGTTACATCAATATTAGGAGCTAATTCTGTTTGAAAGTTAGTGTAAGCTGTTGCTGTTCTATCTTCATTTACATCAGCAGTTAACCAATAAACAGCTCTTTCTCCATGAAAAGCATTCGCTCTATATAAACTTCCCCAATCTAATTGAGATATTTGTCCACTAGTCCATAACTCTCTTTGAGCATCAACTTGTGATTGAGTACCTCCACTATATGCAATATAAGATGGTAAATTTCTGTAATAAACTGGTGAAGGATTATTTCCTGCAAACCAATCTAAACGAGAACCACTTTCTTTACCAAATTGATAAGATAAAGTTGTTGTTAACTTAGACTTATTGTTAATCGCCCAATGGTGCGTTAACATATTTACTGGCTCAAAAGTTTTCTTTATACGTTCGTTACGTTTTTCACCATCTTGCCATCCCCAAAAAGAATTGTAATATATTCCTTTCATATCAACAACCTCTTGTGTATTTGGCGAACCAGTTGCACGACGAGTTGGCGCACCAAAACTTGTGAAGTTTAAAGTATGATTATTATTAATCTTTTTCTCTATACCAACAAAATAAGCATAAGCATCATAAAAAGTTCCTTGAATAAGACCTTCATCTGCCCAACGTCTACTTCCTGAAACCATGAAAGCCCAACCGTTATCCATCATACCTGTGTTATAAGTTGCCATAACACGGTTTCTGTAAGATCTGTTTGTACTAGAATAAGCTAAGCTAGTTCCTTTACGCATAGTAGAAGGACGAGTATCAAAATTTGTTACACCTCCTAAATCTCCAAATGCATAATTTGAAGGCTCTATTCCGTAAGTTAATTCTTCTGGACGACGCGTTACATCATTTAAACCTCCCCAGTTGTTGAAGGTTGCACGACCGTTATCCATTTTATTCATTCTAACTCCATTAAAATGAATGTCATTGTATTTGTTATCTAAACCTCTTGGTTTAAACCAGTACGAACCTAATTCGTAAGCTGAAACTCGTGCAAATACATCACGAGAAGATTGTAAAATTCCTGAATTTGAAGCTGTTGTACTTTCATCATCAGATAATTCATCATCTGTTAATGTAATAATTCCAACTTCCGCTGTGTTTGGATTAAAAGTTAATTTAATATCACCTAGATCTAGCTCTTTTTCATCTGCTACAGTGATCTCTTTTTCATAAGGATCGTACCCTACTCCGTAAACCTGCAATTTGTATGTCCCATTAGGAATATCTACAAATTGAAAATAACCTATACGATCAGTTATTGCAGCATCACTAACTGCCACACCTTCCAATCGAACAGTGAGGTTATAAACCTCCTCTCCTGTAGCAGCATTCTTAGCTACTCCAGTAATCTTTGTTTGCGCTTGTGCCATAGCAACAGTCGCAGCAAAGAGTGAAAGACTTAACAATAATTTGTTCATTCAAACGAATTTTTATTTATAAATTAGCCATCTAAAAAATTAGCTCAGCTATGGATTCTCCTAAAAAAAATTAGGACAACAAATTTAATAAATCTTTAACTATTAACACATGTTTAAAATTAATAAATCTTTAACTTTATTATTGTTTTTTAATTTATTCTTAACATTAAACTTAAATGCACAGAATAAATATACCAGTGCAACTGTTGCATTTTATAATGTTGAAAATACATTTGACACTATAAAATCTGTTGGATACATTAATGGTACACTACCTTATAATGACCCTAACTATCATATTCAGATAGCAGAAAAAGATATTCCTAATTATAAAACAGAGGAATTTAACGAGGCTTATACTTATGAAAATATTAAAGGAAAAAAAATTATTCGTCCTTTAATTTTACAAGAAGAATTTCTTCCTAATGGAAATAAAAGATGGAACACAGAAAAATATTTCCAAAAAATTAATAATCTTTCAAAAGTAATTAGTGAACTTGGAACAGACGTAACTGGATCTGCTCCTGTTATTGTTGGTCTTTGTGAAATTGAAACGAAAGGTGTAATGGACGATATTGCGAACAGTAAAGCATTAAAAAAATACAATTATGGTGTTGTTCACTTTAATTCTTTTGATGCTCGTGGTGTTGATACAGGATTATTATACCAAAAATCTCGTTTTAGAGTAACTGAAGCGAAACCACATCCTATTTTTATTTACGGAACTGATGGTAGCAGAAAATATACGCGTGACATTTTACAAGTTACAGGTATATTAGATGGAGAAGAAATTACATTTTTAGTAAATCACTGGCCATCTAGAAGTGGTGGAGAATCATCTTCAAGACCATTTAGAATGGAAGCTGCAAAAACAATGAAAGCTATTTTTGAAGACTTAAAAGAGAAAAATCCTAATGCTAAAATTATTGCTATGGGAGATTTTAATGATGATCCAACATCTGCAAGTATTAAAGATGTTTTTAATCCTGCTGGTGATGTAAAAAGCACAAAAGAAAATGGTTATTACAATCCTATGTTACCTTTATTTAAAAAAGGTGTAGGAACATTATCTTATCGTGATGCTTGGAATTTATTCGATCAATTTATCTCTACATCTTCATTAGTTTCAAAAGATAAAGATTACTCATCTTACAGAATATACAAAACAGAAGTATACAATAAAGATTATTTAAAAGCAACAGAAGGTGCTTACAAAGGTTCACCAAATCGTATGTGGAGTGGAGATACTTATCGTGCAAATGGATATTCTGACCACTTCCCTGTTTATACTATTTTATTAAAAGAAGCAAAATAACATGAATAAATTAGAACAATTATTTAATTATAAAAATAAAAATCTAATTACAATATATACAACAGCAGGGTATCCAAATTTATTGGATACCCCTGTTATTTTAAAGGAATTAGATAAAAACAATATCGATATTATAGAAGTCGGAATTCCTTATTCCGATCCTCTAGCAGACGGTCCTACAATACAAGAAACAAGCGAGAAAGCTTTAGCAAATGGAATGACTTTAGACATTTTATTTGAACAATTAAATTCTGTAAAAGAGGAAATTTCAGCACCAATTGTTTTAATGGGTTATTACAACCAAGTAATGACATTTGGTTTAGAAAAATTCTTACAAAATTGTGAAGCATCGGGTGTTTCAGGTCTAATATTACCAGATATGCCTTATGAGATTTATTTAGCACAGCATAAAGCATTATTTGAAAAGTACAATCAGAAAGTAACTTTTTTAATTACACCATTAACAAGTGAGAAAAGAATTAAAGAAATTAATGATGCAACAAGTGGGTTTGTTTACATTGTTTCTAGTTCTGCAACAACTGGTGCTACAACATCTAATTATAACGAGGATTTCTTAGAAAATATAAAATCTTTAGGACTAACAAAACCTCATCAAATTGGGTTTGGAATTTCTACAAAGGAAGATGTGGAGAAAGCTTGGAATTATGCGAATGGAGCAATAATAGGAAGTGCTTTTCTAAGAGTATTAAAACAAGCAAATGGAAATATATCTCAAGCAATTAAAAGCTATATTGATAGTTTGAAATAAAATGTGATGAGTTTACGATTAACGCTTAAAGATCTTTAAACCTCATTAAGCGTTAACCGTAGAACGTAAGACTTAAAACTTACGACTCAAAACTTATTAATTAATTATTCTACAATTAAAATAAAATAATTCTTTTTACCTTTTTGTAACAAAACATACTTATCTGCAATTAAATGCTCTGTTGTTAACGAAAAATCTTCTCCAACTTTTTCTTTGTTTACAGAAATAGAATTAGCTTTCAACTCACGACGAGCTTCAGAATTCGATTTTAAAAAACCTGTTTTATCAGCTAAAGTAGCAATGATATCTAATCCTTCTTCAATTTCTGCTCTAGCAACTGTAGCTTGAGGAACACCTTCGAATACCGATAAAAAAGTATCTCCGTCTAATTCTTTTAAATCTTCCGAAGTTGATTTACCAAATAAAACTTGAGAAGCCTTTTCTGCTTTGCGTAATTCATCAACACCATGAACTAAGATCGTAATTTCAGTTGCCAATTTACGTTGTAATTCACGTAAATGAGGCTCTTGATGATGGCGTTCTATTAATTCATCAATTGTTTGCTTATCTAAGAATGTATAAATTTTAATGTAGCGCTCCGCATCAGCATCTGCTTGATTTAACCAAAACTGGTAAAATTTATATGGTGATGTTCTGTTTTTATCTAACCAAATATTTTCTCCTCCTTCAGACTTTCCAAATTTAGTTCCATCTGCTTTTGTAGTTAACGGACAAGTAAAAGCAAAAGCTTCCCCTTGTGCAGTACGACGAATTAATTCTGTTCCTGTTGTAATATTACCCCATTGATCAGATCCTCCCATTTGTAATTTAGCTCCAAGCTCTTTATACAAATGTACATAATCGTAACCTTGAATTAATTGGTACGTAAATTCTGTAAAAGACATTCCTACATTAGATTCTGAAGATAAACGAGATTTTACTGAATCCTTTGCCATCATGTAATTTACAGTGATATGCTTTCCTACATTACGTGCAAAATCAATAAATGAAAAATCTTTCATCCAATCATAATTATTCACCAAGATTGCAGAGTTTCCATTATTCGAGTCAAAATCTAAGAAACGAGCTAACTGCCCTTTAATTCCTTCTACATAATGATTAAGTGTTTCAACATCTAATAAACTTCTTTCTGCTGCTTTTCCTGTTGGATCTCCAATAAATCCTGTTGCTCCACCAACTAATGCGATTGGACGATGACCATGTCTTTGTAAATGAACCAATAAGAAAATAGGAACTAAACTTCCTACGTGAAGAGAATCTGCAGTAGGATCAAATCCTACATAACCAGAAGTCATTTCTTTATTTAGTTGTTCTTCTGTTCCTGGCATTATATTGTGAACCAGTCCTCTCCAAGTCAATTCTTCAATTAATGGATTCATAGTATTTTAAATATTTTTTTATTCGTTTTTAAGAGCGGTAAAGTTAAGATTTTTCAATTGAAATAGAAACATTAAAATAGTATATAAAAAATCAAGGTTTCCTTTAAAAAGAAAACCTTGATTTAGACATATAATTATATGAGGATAAAATTATATTAAAATGTTAAGAAGGATTTTGCGTAATCAAAGGATTAGCATTAATCTCTGCTTGTGGAATCATCCATTGCCATCTTGCATCTGTTGGTTCAATTGTATAAACATTGTTAATAACAGTAGCATTATGATTAGCACCAGTACGATCTAGTTTTTGGTTTAAACGTTTTAAATCATAAAATCTAAATCCTTCACCCCATAACTCTAAACGTCTGTTTAATAAAATCTGTTGGTAATAAGCATCTCCAGTTGTAGTAAACGCTGTAAAAGATGTATCTCTTGCTTTTACTAAAGTTGTTAAAACTGTTTTAGAATCTGCTTCTCTACCTAATCTATATAAAGCTTCTGCTTCTATTAAGTACATTTCTGCAGCACGCATAAATGGTACATCTCCTAAAGAAACTGATTGACTTACAGATAAGAATTTCTGAGATGTGTAAGGAAACTTAGAGTAGTTAGATGGCAAAGCTAAAGCTGTATGCGCACCTGTTGGATCTACTACTTGTACTCTAACATCTGTAGAAGGGAAAGCATTGTACAATTTTGTACTCATTACTTTTGGTGCCGTTCTAATCTGTGAAGAATTATAGTTTCTTGACATATAACCATGGAAATTACCAAAGAAATCTGATTGATCTGCTAAAATTGTAACTCCCCACATCCATTCTGGATTTGTATAATCATTAAAACCTGCTCTATACTGTGTTTGTGACATTAAAGCAATACTTGGCGTTAATGATGTTGCTCTTGCCTCATTCGCAAATTGAGCAGCTTTCGCATAATCTTGTTGTACTAATGCTACACGAGCCTTAAGACCTTTCACATTTGCTAATGTAAAATGAGATTTATTTGTAACAGTTTTACCTGTTAATAATGCTTGTGCTTTATCCAAATCACTCCAAATAAGTGCATAAGTTTCTTCAACTGTTGCTCTTTGTTTTGGTAAGATATCAGCTGGATCCTCTCTTAAAACAGGACCAAGATTAGAATTATTTCCCCCTGCTGTATATCTTATTCCATATAACTGCACCAATTGAAAGTTAGAAAATGCTCTGTAAGCATATGCTTCTCCAATAGCCTTATCCTTTAATATTTGATCTCCAGTTGCTGTAGCTCCATAAGTAATAATGTTATTTGCATTTCTTATCATTCCTGCCCAAAACGTCCATGGATATGATGCTGTACTTGAAGTTACTAAACCTGGTGTAATCCATCTTAGTTCATCTCTAAACCATCCATTTCCAGTAGTAGGAAAGATTAAATCTTCTCCCATTACATCAGAAATAATCATTTGACCTGTATATCCATTTTGTCCTTGAGATGAATTTTGTCTAACATACATATTTCTATGCATACCATTGATTGCAGCCATTAAGTTATCCGATGTAGAATATATAGTAGGCGCATCTACAGATTCCGTTGATTTTGTATCTAAGAAATCATCGTTACATGAAGTCAATAACAATGTTGTTATTGCTAATCCTGATATTAATAATTTTATATTTTTCATTTTATTTCTTTTTTTAGAATGAAACATTTAAACCTACACTTACCGTTCTAGATGGAGTATAACGATATGTCGTTGTTCCATTGAAAGATTGTCCTGGCTCTAAACCTTTTCTCGCTGTCCAAGAATATAAATTTTCTCCAGATGCATAAACTCTAAGATTTTTCAATCCTGCAGCTTCTAACGTTCTCTTGTTAAAATTGTAACCAATCGTAACGTTTCTTATTGATAAATAATCTGCTTTTGTTAACCAACGAGAGTTAGTACCGATTGAAGTTGCAGTTACATTAGCTGAACTCATAATTGGAACATTTGTAACATCTCCAGGATTCTTCCACGCACTTAACATATCTGTATGAATAGCTTGACCTTGTGGGTAAGTACTCATTAAAAGAGAGTAATTATTATCATATATTTGACCTCCTAATTGATAGTTTAACATCACAGAAGCATCAAAGTTTCCAAACTTGAAATTATTTGTGATACTACCAAATACATCAGGAATTGATGTCCCTGAGTATGCCATTAATGCATTATTTTGGTTTGTAGTTACTTTTACTCCATTTACAGTTCTAGTACTTACATCATCTGCTTTTGCATCATCTTGAATATATAAAGCCGCACCATCAGATGAATCTACTCCATACCATTGACGTAACCAATAACTATATAAAGATTGTCCTTCAGCTAATCTTTTTGTTCCATTTATAATTGCATCATCTTTACCTTTTGGCATCTTAAGAATCTCATTCTTAATAGTTGATGCTAAAACACTTAAATCCCAAGAGAATTTTTCGTTACGTACAATTCCTAAATTTAATGCTATCTCTAAACCACTGTTTCTCATTTTACCAATGTTCCCGTAAATCGCATTATTTGGTACACCAGCTGAATTTGGAGTAGGTACTTGGAAAATCATATCCACGATATCTTGTGAATAATATTCTACAGATCCTGTTACTCTTCTTTTAAAGAAAGCAAAATCAAGACCTAAATCAAGTTGATTCTTAGATTCCCATGTTAAATCAGGATTTCCTAATTGCCCTAATAATACACCAGATTCAGTTCCATTGTTGTAACCTAAAGAATATAAATCAAGATCTGTTTGAAAACCAGGTTCTGCTGAGATTCCCCCATCATTACCTACTTGTCCATAAGACGCTCTTAATTTCAATTCATTTACAACTGAAGATCCTTTTAAGAATCCTTCTTTATGAAGATTCCATCCTGCACCTGCAGACCAAAATATACCTTTATTGCTTTGTGGTGCAAAACGAGACGATTGATCTTGGCGAATAGACGCAGATAATAAATATTTACTTGCAAAATCATAATTTACACGAGCAAAATATCCTTCTTTTCTAACTATTTGATTGTATCCAGTAGTAGAAGTTGGCGTTAAAAAGTTAACTAATTCATAAACACCTGAAACAGCTTCACCTATTTTTCTTGTATATGTATAATCTCTTTGGTAACTAAATGACTCATGTCCTACTAATGCATCGAAATTATGTTGACCAAATGATTTTTGGTATTTCATAACTTGATTCCAAGTTACAGTCGTATATCTGTTAGTAGTAACCGCTAAAGCTGCTGTTCCAATAGCATCCCCAATTACTTTATTACCATAAAACTTAAGATTATAATTTCTTACATCGTATCCTAAATTAGTTGTAAACGTTAATCCTGGTAATAATTTAAACTCAGCAAAAAATCTTGAATTAATCGAGTTTGTATTTTGTAAATTATTATTTAATAATGTCTCTTGCAATACATTTCGTCCAGCACTTGCTGAAGATCCTCTACCTCTAGAAACATTACCATCGTAAGCTGGATTTCCTTCTGTGTCATATACTCTTTGCCCATTTGCATCGTACAAGAAAGGAGAATAGATAGGCCCCATTGCTCTTGTAGCATAGAATGGATTAACAAAAGATGAATCACCACTATCATTAGCTTGATTAGATTTAACTAAAGACCCTGATAAATTTGTACCCATTTTTAACCAGTCTGTTACTTGTGTATCAACACTAGCTCTTGCTGAATAACGTTCGAAATCAGATTTTATAACATATCCTGTTTCTTTAGTATAACCGAAACCTGCAAAATAAGATGTATTATCAGTAGCACCTGAATAATCTACATCATATTTTTGAAAAGATCCAGTACGTGTAATATAATCTTGCCAATTGAAATCGTTGTATAACATTGGAGAAGTTGTTAACTGCCCATCAACTACAACTTGATTATTTGGAACTCCGTAAATATTATTAACTAAATTGTTAGTTATAAAATTATTAGATGCGTAAGCATTCGCCGCAGCTAAACCTTCAGTTGGATTAGTTGCTAATCTTCCATTACGCATAGATTCCCATGTTGCAACATAATAATCTCCTGCACCAACTCTACTATATTCAGAACCAACTACAGTCTCTTTCTTTTGAACACCAAAAGCAGTTACAACTGTTTCTGCTAAATCTACGATTTCAGTTTTCTTAGGTTTTAAAACACCTAAATTATTACTAGCTACGATATATTCTGTTCCATTGATCACTAAAACGTCTCCTACTTTAGCATCAATATCAAAACTACCGTTTTCATCCGTGAACACTGTTTTGTTAGTACCCTTTACTGTTACCTCAACATCAGCTTCCGGAAAACCATTCTCATCATTCACTGTTCCTTTTGTTTGAGCAAATACTAACGTACCTAACCCTAGAAAAGCCAACAAGCTTAAAGAAGTTAATTTTTTTCTCATGTATCAATTTTATTATACTGCAATGATAAATATTATTTTTAACATTTTTTTATATTTTTTTTCATTTTGGTAACATTTTTTTTACATATTTATTTATTTATAATTATTTAAACTTTTATTTATCTTTATTTCAAAAATTTAACTTAATAATTATTAAGTATTTATTAAGAGAATATTATGAGTCAGCAAATATTTTTTGAGAATAAACAGTTTAAATGGATTAATTTACAGAATCCAACAAAACAAGAATTAGATAAAATAGCAGTAACCTATTCATTTCAGAAATTAACAATTGAAGATAGTTTAGAGCCAGGGCATTTGCCTAAATATGAATCTGATGAAAGTACTTCATCTTTTTTATTGGTACGCTTTTTTGATAAAGAGCATCGTACATTAAAAAATACGGTTAGAGAATTTAGTCATAAAATCAGTATTTATCTCGGCCCAAATTATATTATAACTGTTCATCAGAAGGAAACAGATATTTTTGATTTAATTCAACGAAAATATCTATCAAAATTAGATCCTGAAAAAGTAACCTCGAAAGGGATATTGTACAGAATAATTTCTGAAACAATTAAAACTTACGAAGAACCTGCTAACAAAATGGACGAAGAAGTTGATCAATTAGAACATTTAATTTTTACAGGAGATTTAAGAAAAATTAAAATTCCTACACTTTATAAAATAAAACGTGAAGCAACTGCATGTAAAAAAATATTAGATTATACTTTAGAAGCACTTAAAGAATATAGATTAGATAATAAAAGAACAAGCTCTTCTCAGGATTTGTATGAAGAAAATGTAAAAATGCTTCATCTGCATTCTCAAATTGTGGACGATGTACAAAATTTACTTTCTGTTTACCTTTCCATGAATGGACAAAAATCGAATGAAATTATGCAGACACTTACCATTTTTTCTGCATTTTTCTTACCACTTACATTTATCGCTGGTATTTATGGAATGAATTTCGATTTTATGCCAGAACTAGCATACAAATGGAGTTACCCTATTTGTTTACTTGTTATGTTAATAGTGGTATTTTTTATTTACTTTTGGTTCAAGAAAAAGAAATACTTATAAACAAGATGATTTTCGTAACAGGTGGAACAGGATTAGTTGGTAGTCATTTATTAGTTGAATTAGCAAGAAAACAACAGCCAATTCGTGCATTAAAACGACATACTTCTGATATAAAAAGTATTGAAAGATTTTTCGCAGATCAAAATGCTACCGAATTTTATAAATATATCACTTGGGTAGATGGCGATTTATCGGATATTACAAAACTTCCAGATTTATTAAAAGACATTAAAACTATTTATCATACAGCTGCATTTGTTTCTTTTGATAAAAAAGATGACGATGAAATTTTTGAAACTAATATTTTAGGAACCGAAGCTTTAGTGAATGAAGCAATAGATTCTAAAGTAAAAGAGTTTTTCTTTGTTAGTTCTATTGCTGCAATGGACGATTTAAATCCTGTTACAAAAAAAATTGACGAGCTTTCTGCTTGGAACAATAGTCTTACACATTCTTCTTATGCCATTTCTAAATTTAGAGCCGAGATGGAAGTATGGAGAGCTTCGCAAGAAGGAATAAATGTTATTATTGTAAATCCTGGAGTTATAATTGGTTCTATAAATGGGAGAAGAGCAAGTGAAAAATTATTTGATCAAAATTCTATCATCAGTAAATATGCTCCATCTGGCGGAACAGCTTTTGTTGATGTTCGCGACGTTGTGAAAGTTTTATTAGAATTGGTTCAACAGAAAATTTATAATCAAAAATTTATTTTAATTGCAGAAAACAGATCATATAAGGATGCTCTGAATTATGTTGCTAAAAAAAATAATGCTGAAATAAAATTAATTTCTAATTCTACTTTAAAAGCGATTAAAATCTTTTCATCCATCTCTAGAATTTTTGGAGGAAAATATCTTACAAAGGCTACTTATTATTCTTTAACAACTAAAATTAAATATGATAATTCTAAAATATGTAAAACATTAGATTATTCTTTTATTCCGATTGAAGAAGCTATAAATTATCATTATTCAAATTATCAAAAATTGATTTCTACAAAATAGTTTACTTTTGTTTTATGGAACAACAATTCATATCAAAACTTTCTACAAACGCTTTTTCTCTAGAAAAAGGAAGCGTAAATGCCAAAAGTCCTTCTAATATTGCATTAATAAAATATTGGGGAAAAAAGAAAAATCAAATTCCAACTAATAGTTCTATTAGTTACACATTAACTAATAGCTATACAGAAACTGAACTAAAATTTTCTCCAAAAACATCCGAAGAATTTGATGTTGAAGTTTATCTTGAAGGGGAATTAAAAGAAAGTTTTACACCAAAAATCATTACTTTTTTCGAAAGAATAACTGCTTATATTCCTTTCTTAAAACATTATAAATTTGAAGTTCACACACATAATTCATTTCCACACAGTTCTGGAATAGCATCTTCTGCATCAGGAATGTCAGCAATGGCATTATGCTTGGTTCAAATAGAAAATATACTTGGTGCTAACTTAACAGAAGATGAGTTATTACAAAAAGCATCTTTCTTAGCTCGATTAGGTTCTGGAAGTGCTTGTCGTTCTGTTTATAAAGGTTTGGTTGAATGGGGTGAAAATAATTTTATAGAGGGAAGTTCTGATTTATATGGAACAAAATTTCCAGACAATGAAATTCATGAAGTTTTTAAAACATTTCATGACACTATTTTGTTAATTCACGAAGGTCAGAAATCTGTTTCTTCTACAGTTGGTCATAATTTAATGAATGGTCATCCTTATGCTGAACAAAGATTCATAGAGGCAAACGATAATTTAAAAACATTAATCCCAATTCTAAAAAACGGAGATGTAAAAGCATTTGGTGAATTAGTAGAACATGAAGCGTTGACATTACATGCCATGATGATGATGTCCAATCCTGCATTTATACTTATGAAACCAAATACAGTTGCTGCCTTAGAAAAACTTTGGGAGTTCCGTAGAGAAACAGGAAAGCAATTATACTTTACATTAGATGCTGGTGCAAATGTGCATTTGTTATATCCAGCAATAGATGCAGAAGCTATCGAAGTTTTTATAGAAAATGAATTGAAAAAATTCTGTCAAAACGGGAACTATATAGAAGATAAAGTTACTTTCTAGAAATGAAGTTATATAAACATTCTGAGCCCGTTGAAGAATAGTAAAGAATTAAATAAATGTTTCGACAAGCTCAACATTACAGATTGTAGTAAAAACAAGATTATAATTGAAAATTATAGAGTAATATAATTAGTTTAAACAACTTCAATATACACAAAAAAGAGGTTATCAAAATTGATAACCTCTTTTTTGTTTTTCATTATATTACTTTTAATCATTATTGATTATTTAACATTTATTTTTTGACTTTTAAAATTTTATGATTTAGATTAGAGAAAATAACACATAAATTATAAATATGAAAAAAATTTTATTATTGACGACACTACTTCTGTCAACATTTGGTTTTTCTAAAGAAAATTTCAACACATCAATCCTTGATTTTCATCAAAAATTGAATTTAAATTACAGTAGTATTATAATTATTGAAGAAGTAAATAATGACGAAACTAGATGTGGTATAGAACAAATATGGGAAGAGTATTGTTATACTGTTCATATCACGTATTCATTCATAGAAAATGGTACAGAAGGTTCATGCAGAAGAGTTGAAATAAGAACTCCTAATGGAAATTGCACTGGAGGTGCCGCTGTACCTCCACCAACAATTACAAACTGTGATTACAATGCAGATGGCACAGGACCTGTAATTTGCACAACTGTTTCAGGACCTATGCCCGAAGATCCAGGAGAGTGTCATTGGGATCTTGATTTAGAGATGGAGATTTGTCCATAAACATACAATATATTTTTATACAAAAAAGGTTATCAAAATTGATAACCTTTTTTGTATTTCATTATATTACTTTTAATCATTATTGATTATTTAACATTTATTTTTTGACTTTAAAAATTTTATGATTTAGATTAGAGAAAATAACACATAAATTATAAATATGAAAAAGATTTTATTATTGACGGCACTACTTCTGTCAACATTTGGTTTTTCTAAAGAAAATTTCAACACATCAATCCTTGATTTTTATCAAAAACTAAATTTAAATTACAGCAGTATTATAATGATTGAAGAAGAAAATAATGACCCCACTATATGTGGAATTGAACAGATATGGTTAGAAGAATGCTATACTGCATACATAGTTTATTCTCATGACCCTGATACTGGTAGGTGTAAAAGAGTTGAAACAAGAATTCCTACTGGAATGTGCGGAGGCGCTGCAACACCTCCACCAACAATTACAAATTGTGATTACAATGCAGATGGTACAGGACCTGTAATTTGTACAACTGGTCCAGGACCTATGCCCGAAGATCCAGGAGAGTGCCATTGGGATCTTGATTTAGAGATGGAGATTTGTCCATAAACATACAATATATTTTTACACAAAAAAGGTTATCAAAATTGATAACCTTTTTTGGTTTATAGAAATTTAATTTCCGAAACGTTTAATGTTTACTTTTCTTTCTTTTATCTTCAAAACAAGTGGTTCATAATCTATATTATCTTCTTGATGAACTGTAACTTTGTTAGAAAATATTTTTGCATAAACATGTTCTGGCAAACTTTTCTCAAGAATAGAGAACGAATAATTTCCAACTGGTAAAAATGCAGTATACTCTCCTCTATCATTTGTTCTTACATTAAAAATTTGTCCATTATCACTTGTAAAAACTAATGTAAAACCTGACATACTTGCTGAAACTTGATACTCTAAATTAGATGTTAATTCATAAACAATTCTTCCTCTCACAATTCCTGTTTGTTGCATTGGAATAGCCAATGACATTGTTTTGTTATTTAAATGAATGGCATAATCTTGAGAAAACCATTTTTCTCCAGGTAGGTTTATTACATAGTCTCCATAAGGAACTTTTTTATATTTTATTTTACCATCAAGATCAGTTATAAATGTTGTCTCATTTATTTTTACAACACGATTATCTGCTATTTGATCTCCAGCATCAAAAACTCCATTTGCATTGTAATCATAATAAATAAACAAATCTAAATTTCCATTTTTAATATCGGTTACAGTTTTTTTAGCAGGTAAATTATACTGTACACCTACTTGGTAATATGATTGATCGTTTGTGAAAAAATTAGAATGAAACTTATTGTAATTAATTTGGGTATTAATGGTAAAATTATCAAATGGTTGATATTCTATTGTTCCACCAAACGTAAATGTGTTTCCAAAGTTTCTATCAAAATTATAATATCCACTTAATAATGTATTTAATCTTTTATGGAAAAAATCTTTCCTTAAACTTAAAGCTGCATTATAACGTTCTAAGTGATTGTTAATATTATTTCTTGAATATACTTCTGCAATCATTAAACTTCCTTTCTGATAAGATGTGTTTAACTGTAGAAATCTATAACTCCAAGTTAATTGTCCAAACAAAAGAAGGTTGATATCACTTCTTTCATCAAAAGTATAACCTCCAGCGTAAGTATTTAAAACTAACTGATGATTACGAGAATTAGACAACCAAGAAAAAGAACCATTTAAATAACTTGATTTAAAATGGATTGGTGAATAACTAAACGAATTAACATTGAAAACGTTTCCCTGTTCTACATTCAATTTTGGGGAAATTGATAAATTAAACTGATTTCCGATTCTAAAAGAAGTTCCTACCTCTGCTCTTAAAGCTTTAGATTGATTAGAATTCGTGTAATAGGTTAAATTATTGTCTACAGATTTAGGATTGTTATTGGTTAAAGTGAAGGCTGTCCAAAGAGAGAATTTTTTAAAAACTCGTTGAATACGTTGATTTAAGTACAATGCCCCACTCCTTACTCCTGGATAATATCCTGAACTAAAATAATTTGTACTGTAAATATCGTATTTTCCGACACTTCCTGAAACATTTGCTGCCAATGAAAGTGAATTCTCAAAACGATTTGTTTGATTTAATTTAGAAAATCCATATCCAAATCTTACCGAATGATTCCATTTATTTTTTGACGTCCATCTGTAATCATTTGTTAAAATAAAATTAGAAACGGAAACATTTCTATCGTATAAAACAGTAGACTCTAACTCATTATCTTCTCTAACTAAAAATCTTGTATTAGCGAATGCTGTATAATTATTTTTATATTGATTAGGATTAAAATTATCTAACAGATTATAATTTCTTTCAGCAGCACCAACAATTATTTTTTTATCAGTTTTGTCGAAATTATTAAAAAACATAACGCCACGACCGTTTATTGGCATATCGAAATCGTTGCTATTAATTGTTCCTAATAACACTCCCTTTCCATTACGTTGATACTTTAACCAAGAATCTGTTAATAACATATCTTGATTATTTTTCCATGAAGATGTATTTATATTATAAGCGAATTCATTTAAACCAACCGAAAACTCTTGATGAGCCATAAAATTTAAATTCTCATTCTGAGCGCCAACATCTCTCATCGTCATTCTTACGTAATTTGATGATTGTTGAATCCATGATTGATTAAAATTTGTTGGATCTACAAAACTACGGTTCGAACTTGCATTCTGAATATTAAAAAATACATTTCCTACAAATTCATCATTTGCTGTATAAGCAGAAACATTTGCTTGAAACTGCTCTACTTTTATCATGTCTCTACTTACAAATTTAGAAAAGCGAACTATCTTTTCTTTAAATGCATCAATATCAACTTTTCTATTTTCTGTTGTAAAATTCCCTCTAAAATCTGGTAAAACATTATTAATAAAAATCCTTGCTTTTTGATTTCCAGAATTAATTACTCTTAATTCGTAATGTACAGAATCACCTTCTTGTCTGTAAAATAAATTGGGTTGAACAGGAAAAACTTTTAATTCTCTTTTAGATAAAATACTAACTTGCGTCGTTGAATTTGCTAACTCTTGTTGAGTTTTAAGATCAATAATGGTAAAATTTAATGGTATTTTACCAGCAGTTTGTACCTTATTTACAGAAAACTTTAATGGTATAAAAGCCTTTTTATTTGGATTGATTTTTATTGTTAAATAATCCTGACTATATGATTTTATAGCCGATGGTAATTTTAGTTTTAATTGTGCATTTATAGTATCATTCGTCGTATTTTCAAACTGCATGATAACTGTAAAAACATAATCATCCTTTATTTCTATTTCTTTCTCTGTCTTAAAAATTAAAGGTTTTGATAAATTATTTTGAGCATAAATATTTAATCCGCTAAAAATTATTAGCAGAATAAAAAATATTCTTCTCCATTTATTTATCAAAAAACACATAAAATTATTGAGGGGAAATTGTGTATAAAAGAGTTGTACTATAATTCCCAGACTTGCTATTCATTATTTTTTGATCTGAAGCTGCTGTAGAATAAATTATAGTATATTTTTTCCCTGAAATAGCTTGAGAACTTGTAAGTAAAGTTTGATTATATGTAGATAACTTTATTTCGTTTGAAAGTTTGTTTGTTTCTGTATCTCTTAATTGAATTCTCACAGAATTTAAATCTAAATTATTTGACGAACTAGTACTTAAATATGCATTTTGAGAAGAAACTTGAATTTCACAAGCTGTATCTGATGAAACATTTAATCCATTTATATATTCTTTTCTCACTCCATTTATATAGTCACTCATTGTACTAAAAACAAGCTCTCCATTAGTTGCAGAACCATCTACAGAAATAGAAAATGAAGGCGTATTTGGATAGTTCCCTTGTGGACTAATTTGCATAGAAAATGTATTGGTAACAACGCTACTTATTACATTACTAAAACCATCTAACAAAGTAAGTTCTAATTGAATATTATAATTATTCCAAGATTTTAAATTATTTAAATAACTTCCACCTTCAATAATTAAATCATAATTTAATAAGATATTACCATATTCACCATTTGTATTGGTAGAAACCTGAGAGTTTTTGATAAAATATGATCTTGTAAAATTCATTGCAATATCTCCTTGTATCGCACCTAATTGAGCTGTAGTTGGATAATTCTTAGAATAATATTGTTGTGTAGTATAATTACCGAATTTAAACTTTAATTTATTTACAGGAAACTCTTTATTATCAGCATTTTTTATAGGAGAAATAACGCGAGCAACTATAGACCAATTCTTGTAATCTGTTCTAGATTGCATATCAAGCTGTATTTTCAGAAAATCTTTTATTGTTACTCCCGCACTAGAATTTACAGGAATCCATCCGCTATTGTATGAACCCATTTTAAATTCCTGTGCCGATAAAAACGTTGAAAATAACAACATTAATAGCAAGAAATAATTTAAGACGTTTTTATTTTTCATTCGAAAAACTTAATTCAGCAATTTTTATATTCTCTACATCATCTAAAGCTAAAGTTGCCGTAACAATGTAATTTCCTTTCTCTAAATCTTCTGGTAAAGACATTAGTACAATTCGTTTATCGTTTGGTAAGCTGTAAAAAACAACATCTTTTAAAATAGTCTGTTTTCCTGTTTCCTGATTAATTAATTCATTTTTAATCGTTCCTTCGCTCCAAACATTTCCATCATTCTGAACATTCAGAATTAATTGGTTATTTGCTTTATCAAATTTGAAATCTGTAAAATCAATATCTTGATTTCTACCAATATTTAATCTTTGATAAATCTTAACTCCAGTTCTTATTGAGATTTTGATATTTTCTCCACTTTTATTTTTACCCTCAACAGGATTAGTTTGTGTAATATACATCATTGCAGTATGTATATTCTCAGAATTAATCTTGTCTGGGACTTGCATCAGAACTTCAATCTCTTTCGATTCTTTTGGGCCAAGTTTAAAAACATTTCCAGATAAAACCGTAATCCATTTTGCTGCACTTATAGTCAGCGTATTAGGATCTGAGATTACATTAGAACCATAATTATCATATTTCCAATCGTTAAATGAAATTGATAATTCTAATGTACTCACATCACTTACATTGGTTACTAAGATCTTTTTTCTATCGCTTTCGCCTGGATTTAAAGTAAAATATGTCCTTGGTGGACTAACAGAAATTCCCGATTGAGCAAAAATTTGTGTACCTATCGAGAAAAAAAGAAGTAATAGAGGTTTATAAATAAGACAAAGCTTCTTCATAAGTTTAGGAGGTAGCACAGTGGTAAAATAAGCAATGCTATTCACATTGCTTATTTGTTATTTTATAATTAATATTATTGAGCTTCGATTGTGTAAGTAACGGTTGTCGTATAGACGTTAGGTGTTTCTACGTTGTAATACTTGTTTACATAGTCGTTATTTCCCTTACCGTTGTAAGCAATGTTGAACTTTAATTCTGTTCCTCCAACGTTACTAGAGATTAATTTTTTGTTAGAATTTTCTAAAACTACATTACTCATTGTTGAAGCGTTTAATGCATTTCCAGTTCCTAAACTTGCTTGTAAGTTAATTGTGTTAGCAGCAATTTTGCTTGTTAAACCGTCTTTAGTGTATATTAAATCTTCATTTTCAGACTTTACATTTACAGCGAAACCACCTGTACTGTAAACTACTAAATGATCTTTCATATTAGCTGTTACACCGTTTTGGTAGTCATCTTTAGTTTTATACTCTAAATTAACTGTGTTATCTCCTCCAATTAAGATAGTTTGAATTGGGTAAAGCTTTACGTTTAAAGTAGCTGTTGCTTGAGCAAATGAAACTCCTGATATTAATGCACAGAAAACTGTTAAAACGAATACTGCATTTTTCATAACTTTATTTTGTTTTTAATTTTTATGTTAAAGTTTTGCTTATATCAAATTTAATTACTAAATTTAATCCTCCTTTTTTCAAGAGTGCGGATGCAAAGTTATAGTACTAATCTTAACATTTGTGATTAAAAACTACAAAAAGATGATTAAAAAAGCACTTTTAATCGATTAAATATTTAATTCAGAGTGTTTTGTCTGAATACAGTTGGAGAGACACCTTCATTCTTTTTAAAGAAGGCAGTAAAATTTGTTTCCTGAAAAAAACTTAATTCAAAAGCTATTTCCTTTACAGTCATACCAGAGTTAGCTAACATAATTTTAGCATTTTTCATTAACTCTTCTGTTATTAATTGTTTAGCAGATTTATTGAACACAACCTGTGTCGCCTTGTCTAACCTACGTTTAGTAACAAATAGCTGATCAATATAAAAAGTAACCTGTCTATTTTCGTTGACATTAGATTGTAATAGTTTTTTAAATTTTGTTGCAATTTCAACATCATAATCATCATGGGCAGTTTTACTTTCAGAATCTTTTACAGCAATTTTTCCATTTAAAAGTATTCTTTCTAAAAGATTATGAACCAATTGAATAGAAAGAACATCATTAAAGGAATTAACAAAATATTCTATGAAGTTTTTAATAAAAAACGATTCTGAACAAATCTTATTCTCAATCGCATTAATAAAATTACGCGAAAAAAGTCTACTATTTTCCAATCGGATATTATCTTCTATAGATCTAGAATAAAATTCTTCTTTAAAAGCAATGTAATACGAGTCTACGTTTGTATCCTGAGGAATAAAATGTTGCGATAAATTAGGTGCTAAATATAAAAAGTGATTTTTCGGAATAACAACAATTTTCCCATTAACTTCATGTTCACAAGAAGTAGAACCCGACCAAATAATACCATAAAAGTTATTGTTCGAGAAGTGAATAAAACTATTCTCCTCACGATTAAAATCATTTAAACGAAGAGCTACTAAGCCCTCTTTGATATTCAACTTATCTTGATAAGTGTTATGATTATCTAATAACATATCCCTGATATATTAATGTGCAAATTAAGTACCTTAATTTATGAAAACTATTGATATAAATCAAGTTAAATTTTTACAAGGAGTACAAACATAAGAAAAATAAAAAACAACAACGTAGGGATTGGTTATTTTCTGACAAATAAAAAAAGCCTCTAAATGAGGCTTTTATATAGTACGTCTAATTATTATTGTTTAATAACCATCTGTCGCTTTTTCCCCATTAATTATTGCTAATGCAGAAGATGTTCCAATTCGTTGAACTCCTAACTGAATCATTTTCTCGGCATCTTCGGTCGTTTTAACACCTCCAGATGCTTTAACTGGTAATGATCCTGCATTTTCTAACATTAATTTTATTACATGTTCATTTGCTCCATTTGGTGCTCCGTTTTCTGTAACAAAAAAACCTGTAGAAGATTTTACAAAAACCTTAGATGCATATTCTTCACCGATTTTCTCTAGCACAATATCACGAATTAATTGTGTTATTTGTATAATTTGCTCATCAGTTAATGCAGCAGTCTCAATAATCCATTTTATTATTTTTCCTCCTCTTAACACGACTGAAGTTGCTGATTCTATTTCTTCTGCAACTTTTTTTACATCACCTTTCTTAAAAGCTTCATAATTAACAACAAAGTCTAATTCATCGGCTCCGTCAGCGATTGCTTTTTGTGCTTCTCTTAGTTTTTCATTCAAATCATTTGTTCCTTCAGGAAAACCTATTACAGTTCCTAAAACAACGTTAGATTGTTTTTTATCTAATATTTCACGTATTGATCGAACATAATCTGGACGAATCATTACAGCATAAATATCATTATCAATGGCTTCTTGTGTCAATTGATGTACAATATCCAAAGTATCTGAATTAGATATACCCACTTGTTCAGATGTTTTTAAATACGTCGAGTCTAAATACTTATTAATATTCATTGTATATTAAAGTTTTATTTGTCTTACTATTGGTTGTTCTAATGAAATTATTGTTTCTGTACGTGTTACGCCATCAATCTGCTGAATTTTTTGATTTAAAACATTCATTAAATGCAAATTATCACGACATAATATCTTTAAAAAAATACCATAATTACCCGTTGTAAAGTGAGCTTCTACAACTTCTGGAATTTGCTCCAGAGAATTAATTACTAATTTATAAGATGATGGTTTATCCATAAATACACCTACAAAAGACATGGTAGAGTAACCCAAAACAGTTGGGTTAACTATTGCTTTTGTAGCATCGATAACACCCGATGTTTCTAATTTTTTTATTCGTTGATGGACAGCAGTATTTGATATTCTCAACTCTTTTGCAAGCTGAGAAACAGGCATATTGGCATTCTCCATAAACGAATTTAAAATCAATTTATCGATTCCGTCAATTTCTATCTGTCCATTCTCGTGAATTCTCACTTTTTAATTTATTTAAAAACAAATTTACCACTTTAAAATGGTAAAAATGGGAAAATGATCACTATACCCACCGAAATATTTTCTACCAACAAATGTTCTAAACGGTAAACTAATTGATTTTCCGCTACTATTCTTTAAAAAACTCGCATCAAAAATATCTGTTTTTAACATTTCTAATGGAGAAGAATGATCAAAAAAGCCTTTTGAAAAAAGTTGTTGATCAAATAACATCCATTGTTTTTTAAACATTAAAGATCCTCTACTATAAGATTGTAAAGCAACCATAGGATTATATAATTCAAATTTCTTTAACTCGTTAACATTTGCCCTTGTATTAAGCTCTAATCGCAAATCTTCATTGGTTGGAGTATCATTAAAATCTCCCATTAAAACAATTCTCTCAGAGTGATTTTCGGATAGTATTTCATCAATTCTTTTTCTTATTGTTTGCATCATATACTGACGCTTAACTTGATTAATTTCTTTATCAATTTTAGATGGTAGATGTACAATAAAAAAGTGAATTTTATGACCGAATAATTTTCCGTTTACATATAAAATGTCTCTTGTATATGATTTTTCACCTAATTGATCTTTAAAAACAATTCGAATTGGTTCGCTTTTTTCAACTATAAAATCATCTTCTTTATAAATAAATCCAACATTAATTTTTCTTTCATCTAAAGACTGATAAATTAAGGATTTATATTTTCCTTCTTTTAAAAAGCTATTATCCGTTAAATCTTGTAGTACATCTTCATTTTCTATTTCTGCCAAGCCAACAACAGAAGGCAATTGATTCGTTTCTGATTTTCCGATTTTAGCAATACAAAAAGCTATTTTATTTAGTTTTTCATCATATCTACCAGCTTTCCATTTAATTAAATTACTTGGCAAAAATGATTCTTCAGAAGTTTTTGAATAAAAATTTTCTACATTATAAAAGGCAATTGTTGCTAAATTCTGTTTCAAAAGATTTTTTTGTAAAAATAGGAAAGAAAAATTTGTTTAAGAAAACATACAAAACAAAAAAGCTTCAACTAATTGAAGTTGAAGCTTTTAGTACGGGCGGAGAGACTCGAACTCTCACACCTTGCGGCACTAGATCCTAAGTCTAGCGTGTCTACCAATTCCACCACGCCCGCTTAAATCTTACTGATTTGGATTGCAAATATACATAAGTTTTCTTGCTAACAAAATTTACAAATAAATTTTTTTAATCTTTTTTTACATTTTAAATTTGTAGCAAAGCTTTTACAAATATGGAAATTACAGGAAGAATTAAAAAAGTGTTTGAAACACAAAATATTACAGCAAGTTTCAAGAAGAGAGAATTCGTTGTGACAACGCAAGAACAGTATCCTCAAGATATTTTAATTGAACTTACACAAGATAAGACAGATGTATTAAACGCTTACAAACCTGGTGATGAAGTGAAAGTTTCTATTAATATTCGTGGACGCGAATGGGTAAACCCAGAAGGTGTAGCAAGATATTTTAATACAATCCAAGCTTGGAGAATAGAAAATATGGCAAATGCAGCTCCTCAAGCTCCACAAGGATATGATAATTTTGCACCAGCTCCTCCAGTAGATACTTTCTCTAACGGAGATGATGACGATTTACCTTTCTAAGAAAAGAATTAAAATTTAATATCAAAACGTGTTCTTTTTAGAGCACGTTTTTTTAATCAAAAAAAGATATCAACATGTATTGGTTAAGTTCAGATTTAATTTTTCCAGATTACGAAGAAGTAAACGAAGATGGAATTATTGCCCTTGGTGGCGATCTATCAACAGAACGCTTAATTTTAGCTTATCAGAAAGGTATTTTTCCTTGGTTTAATGAAGATGAACCTATACTTTGGTGGTTCCCACATGATAGATTTGTATTGTTTCCAGAAAATTTAAAGGTTTCTAAATCGATGAAAAAAGTTTTCAAAGATCAAATTTTTACGTTTTCTGAAAATAAAGCTTTCAGAGAAGTAATTACAAATTGCTCTAAAGCTTATAGAAAAGATCAAGATGGAACATGGATTACAAATGATATGATAGAGGCTTACTGTCTACTTCATGAACAAGGAATTGCAAAAAGTATTGAGGTTTGGCAAAACGAAGAATTAGTTGGTGGTTTTTATGGAATAGAAATGGGTAATATTTTTTGTGGAGAAAGTATGTTTGCAAAAGTAAGCAATGCTTCTAAGGCAGGATTTATACAATTTGTTGCAAAATATCACAAGAAGTATGAATTAATTGATTGCCAAGTCTACACTGATCATTTAGCTAGTTTAGGAGCTATAGAAATTTCTTCTGATGTTTTCCTGGAGTATTTACATCACAAACAATAAAAAAAGATGAACTAATTAAGCTCATCTTTTTCTAATATTTCTTCTGAATCTTCAAAACTCATCTTTAGTTTTATCAATTCATTTTTTATTTCTTGTAATCGTTCTACAACATCTATTTCTTCGGTTGTAGTAACAATCCCTTTTTTTCCTATAACTTGTTTAGCTCCCTCTAAAGTGTAACCTTTTACTTTTACTAGATAGAATATGTTCTTAAAACACTCTATATCATCTTTCGTAAAAAGTCTATTACCTTTTTTATTCTTTTTGGGTTGAATAATCTCAAATTCCTTTTCCCAAAAACGAATTAATGACGCATTTACATCAAAAGCTTTGGCTACTTCGCCAATAGAGTAATATAATTTATCAGGTAATTCGACGTTCATTATCAGGGTTTAATCCAAAGATAATGACATTTTTTTAGAATTTTGATAGATTTTTATAAAATCATCTGGATCAACATCATTATAAAAATACATCACTGGATTTACGTGTTCTCCGTCCTTGTGAATCTCGTAATGTAAATGCGCTCCTGTCGATAATCCTGTAGATCCTACATAACCTATTACATCTCCACGTTTCACTTTTTGATTGTTGCGAACTTTTGTTTTAGACATATGTGCATACAAACTTTCGTATCCATTACCATGTTGTATTACGACCATATTTCCATAACCAGAGTTATAACCAGACATTTTAATTTTTCCGTTTCCTGTTGCATAAATTGGTGTTCCTGCAGCTGCTGCAAAATCTAATCCTTTATGCATTTTATTTACTTTTAAAATCGGATGAAAACGAGATCCGTAACCAGAAGCTAAACGATTTACATATTTATCTCCTACTGGTTTTAGAACTGGCATAGAAGATAAATTAGCATCTTTTACACCTGCAGATTTAAAAACCTCATCTAACGATTTAGATTCTATTTCTATTTTATCAATTAACTTCTCAATATCTTCTGCTGTAAAATTATTAACTTCATTATTTACAGAATCAATATTTTCATTAACTCGCATATCATAAATCTTACGATAAATGTTACGGTCTTTTTCTTTTATCTCTGATAAAGCAACTTCTACTTCTTTAAATTTTTGGTGTAGGGCTTGATTTTCATTTTCCATTCTTTCTAATTCTGCCAGAAGTTTGCTTTCGCTATTTTTAAACTTCCCTGCTTTAAAAGCATATTCAGAATCGTTGAAATGGTAACCTATCATTCCCGCAGAAATTGTAGATAAACATAAAAATAGGACTATATACAAAACTGTTTTTGATGTCTTCTTCACTCTCTTTTTCAACCAACATAAAACAAAATTTGCAGAATTATACTTATAGTTTTTATTTTCCATTACTTAACTAAGCTTTTTATTATCTTTGTAAAACGTTTGCAAAGTAACGAATATTGTGCGTGCAAACATGTTAATCAAATGATAAAAATATTTTAAATAAATGAAATCCAAAGATATAAGAAAAGAATTTCTGCATTTTTTTGAAACAAAAGGGCATTTAATTGTTGATTCAGCTCCAATTGTTTTAAAAGACGATCCCACATTAATGTTTAATAATTCGGGAATGGCGCAGTTCAAAGAATTCTTTTTGGGTAATGGAACTCCAAAAAATAACCGTATTGCAGATACTCAAAAATGTCTTCGTGTATCTGGAAAACATAATGACTTAGATGATGTAGGTAAAGATACTTATCACCATACAATGTTCGAAATGTTAGGAAACTGGTCTTTTGGTGATTATTTCAAGAAAGAAGCTATTGCTTGGGCTTGGGAATTATTAACTGACAAATATGGTATTTCTAAAGATCAAATTTATGTTACAGTTTTTGAAGGAGATAAAGGAGATGGAACATCTTTGGACGAAGAAGCTTTAGAGCTTTGGAAACAACATATTGCTGAAGATCGTATTTTATACGGAAATAAAAAAGATAACTTCTGGGAAATGGGAGATATCGGACCATGTGGACCATGTTCTGAAATTCATGTTGATATTCGCCCTGCAGATGAAAGAGCGAAAGTTGACGGTAAATCTTTGGTTAACATGGATCACCCGCAAGTTATTGAAATCTGGAATTTAGTATTCATGCAATATCAACGTAAAGCAGATGGTTCATTAGAATCTCTTCCTGCAAAACACATTGATACTGGAATGGGATTTGAGCGTTTAGCAATGGTATTGCAAGGGAAAAGCTCAAATTATGATACAGATGTTTTTCAACCAACTATTCAGAAGTTAGAAGAAATTTCAGGTATTAAATATGGTGCCGCAGAAAAAACGGATATTGCTATTCGTGTAATCGTTGACCATTTACGTGCTGTAGCATTTGCTATTGCAGATGGACAATTACCATCTAATACAGGTGCTGGTTATGTAATTCGTCGTATTTTACGTCGTGCAATCTCTTACGGTTACCGTTTCTTAGGATTAAATGAACCATTTATCTATCAATTATATCCTATCTTAAAAGCTGAAATGGGAGATTTCTTTCCAGAATTAGTAAAGCAAGAAACAATTGTTACTGGTGTAATTAGAGAAGAAGAAGCATCTTTCTTAAGAACAATAGAACAAGGATTAAGTAGATTAAATCAAATTATTGAACAATTGGGTGATTCTAAAATTATCCCTGGAGATATTGTTTTCGAATTATATGATACATTTGGTTTCCCTGCAGATTTATCTCGAATTGTAGCAGAAGATCATGGTTTCACAATTGATGAAGCTGGATTTGAAACTGAAATGGCAAAACAAAAAGAACGTTCTAAAAAAGCTACTGCTTTAGTTACGGACGATTGGGTTATTTTAGATGACAAAGGAAACGAAACTTCTATTGCTTATGATAATACAGAAGCAGATGTAAAAGTTACACGTTACCGTAAAGTAAAAAACAAGAAAGGAGAGTTTTACCAATTAGTATTTAATCAAACTCCATTTTATGCTGAATCTGGAGGACAAGTTGGTGATAAAGGTTCTATCGTTTCTGCAAACGAAACAATAGAAGTCGTAGATACAAAGAAAGAAAATAACTTAATTATTCATTTTGTAGAAACTTTACCAGAAAATATAGAAGGTGTTTTCCAAGCAAAAGTTGATATTTCTAAACGAAATGCAACAACTAAAAATCATACTGCTACACATTTAATGCACGAAGCTTTACGTGAGGTTTTAGGAAACCACGTAGAACAAAAAGGTTCTTATGTTGGTGATGATTACTTACGTTTTGACTTTTCTCATTTTTCTAAAATGACAGAAGAAGAAATTCAATTAGTTGAGCAAAAAGTAAACGAAAAGATTGCTGAAGCTTTACCTTTAATTGAAAAGAGAGAGGCTTCTATGGACGAAGCATTAGCAGAAGGTGCTATGGCTTTATTCGGAGAAAAATACGGCGATAAAGTTCGTATCATTCGTTTTGGTTCTTCTGTAGAGTTATGTGGTGGAACGCATGTGAAAAACACAGCTGATATTCGTTTATTTAAAATCTTATCAGAATCTTCTACAGCAGCAGGAATTCGTCGTATAGAAGCAATTACTGCTGATACTGCAATTAATGCTTTAAAAGATGCTGAGAAAAATTATAACGATGTTTTAGTTGCTTTAAAAACTAAGAATGACGCTTTAAAAGCTGTTCAATCTTTGTTAGATGAAAATGCTTCATTAAAAAAGCAAGTAGAAAAATTTGTTGCACAACAAGCTTCTGCTGAAAAAGCAACTTGGAAAGCTGCCATTAAAGAAATTAATGGAATTAATTTCTTAGCAATTAAAACGAATTTAGATACAGCTGCTGCAAAACAGAATGCGATTGACTTAACAAATGAAATAGAAAATGCTTTAATTGTTGTTGGAACTAATGACACTGTTAAACCTTCTATTACAATTTCTATCGCGAAGAATTTAGTAGCTGACAAAGGACTACATGCTGGTAATATGGTGAAAGAAATCGCGAAGCACATTAGTGGTAGCGGAGGTGGACAACCTTTCTTAGCGACAGCTGGAGGAAAAGATGTAAATGGTTTAGACGCTGCTTTAGTACAAGCAGAAGAATTTGCAAAATAAAATCTTTTAAAATAATCTGTTTCGTTACTTAAAACGAGACAGATTTTAAAATAATTAAAGGCGAACTCAAAATTGAGTTCGCCTTTTTTATGTTTTATTTCAAGTACTTTTAAAAAATTACTTTTTTGGTAAACGTACTATTCTACTAGCATCATTCGTGTATGCTTTACTACCACTTATTTTCTTATAAGAAAACTTAGAAGAAAGACGTGTATTTTCCGTTGTTATATTATTTGTTACATCTCCTTTGCTATTCATACGGTCTACAATGTCATACGTTACATCATACCCTAATTGTTCGTAACGAGTTGGGAAACCACAATAAATATCACTAAAGTCTTTTAAAACACTTTTAACTTCTTCATCTCTTGTATTGATTAATCGCGCTGTACTGTATACAAAACCAAACTCTCTAAATGCATCTATATTTTTTGCATTATCTGGATTATAAACATCATATACAGCAACAGATTTTATTCCGTAAGCTTTGATGTTATCTTTGTTAAATGTTTTTAATTTATCTAAATATTGTTTTCCTAAAGCATCATCATCACCTACAAGAACAGTTATAATTGGTGTATAATAATCCTGACCATTTACTTTATCATGTGGTTGAACAATTTTTGATACATTATCTACAATTACAACATTTGCTTTTACTTGTTTTTCTAATTGCTTTTTAGTGTAATTAGCTAACTCTTGATCTTCTCTATTTGTTAACAAATAAACTTGTTCTCCTGCAAAGTTTTTCCCTATTTCTTCGATAATTTGATCCGCAACAACTTCATCTTTTGGATTAGAGATTAATAAATCTGTAAAAGAATTTAAAGAATCCTCATTCGCATAAGGAGAAATTACAGCTATTCCAGAGTTACTAAAGAAATTAGCCACTTCTGTAACATCCGACGTTGTTAATGGTCCAATTACAGCATCTGTTTTAGTAAAATCGTTTGTTGATAAAATATCTTGTAGATTTCCATTTTTAGTATCAATAACTTTTACATTGATATTTTTACCAGTCTTTGCTAAACGAGTTAAGGCTAACTTAGCTCCAGTAAAAAACTGCATTGACTGAGAATTTTTTAACTGAGGATTATTTGCCACATCAAAAGGAAGCATAATTGCAACATTTATTTCGTTGTCATTTGCTCTTTTTAATTTACCAGCAGTTCCGTATTTAATGATTTTTGCATTTTTCTGTAACGGTAATTTTAATGTCATTCCCGCTTTTAATCCATTAATAACATCTGGATTTAAACGCAATAATTCATCTAAATTTGTATTATATTTTTGTAAAATTCCGTAAGCTGTATCATCTTTCTGAACAACATAATTAATCGTGTTATCTTCTATAACAACTGCACCAGATTTTTGAGGAATTGAAATTACCATTCCTTCTTTTACTCCACTTTGTAAAGATGGATTCTCCGCATATAAATCATCAACACTTACTTTATATTGTCTAGAAAGCGTATACATTGTCTCTCCTTTCAAAATTAAATGAGAACCTTTAGGAACTGAAAATGTATTTTTTGTTGTTGGTGATTTCGGTAATTTTATAATATCTCCAATCTCTAAACCTCTTTCTTTTATTTGAGGATTTAAAGAACTAATAGATTCCTCAGAAACTTTATATTTCTTACTTAAATTATAAAGCGTTTCTTTAGGTTGAATCGTAACATAGATAAAATTATCGTCCGTAAAAGTATCAGATACTTTAGACGCATCTTTCATTATTTCTTCTGTAATTGTATCTACTTTTCCTGGAATTACTAATAAATCTCCAGGATGAATTCCGTTCTGTTCTATTTTTGGATTTGCTTTATACAATTCGCTTTGGGAAATTCCGTATTGTTTAGAAATTCCGTAAACTGTTTCTTTTGCCTGAACTGTATGCGTTTTTTGTTGAGCATAGATAGATGTTGCACCAACAAACAACAATAAAGCTAATATTTTTTTCATTGAGATGAATTTTCGAAATCAAATATACAAATTATGTTTTGGTTAAAGCTCTTCATTTAACGTATTTATAACAAATTCGAACTCGAAAGGTTGTAAACTTTCTTCAATGAAATCTATAAAATTAGAAAGATCTACATAGTCAAAATCAGAAAAATTCTTTACACGTTCTTGTAATCCATTTTGTTGAGAAAGCGATTTTAAAAGCTGCTCAATTCTAATTAATAAATCTTCATTTTGTTTTACTTCTGCATGAACAAGACGCTTTTTTATTTTCTCAAAACCTTTTAATTGTTTTGTTCTTTGTGCCTGTATCATATTTGCAAAAGAAGTGGAAGTTAATGTGCTTAAATTCTCTAATCGATTAAAAATAGCTTTCAATTCTTCTTCTAATTTTGGTAATTCAGGAGCAATTTCAGAATCTTCAATTGAACGTTTTTTAGTTATTTTTAAACTGTTCGAAAATAAATCTTGATTAGATAAATTTAATTTTAATTGCTTATCGTGTTGTTTCTTCGTTCTAATTAATAATGAATTTCTCAAAACTAAAAGTGGAAAATCAACATTAAATTTATTAAACATTTCTTTTAACTGAAACCAATAAGCAATCTCTCCACCACCACCAACATAAGCAATATTTGGTAGTATTGTTTCTTGATATAAGGGGCGTAAAATTACATTTGGACTAAACTTATCTGGATTTTGGTGTAAATCTTTCAGAATTTCTTCTTGTGTAAATTTAATTGAAGTGTTGTTTACAAAATAAGTTCCGTCTTGTTCTATAATACGTTCTCTAGAATTATCTTCATTAATGTAAAATAAATTAATTTCTCTTGGATTTACTTGAATCGAATAACCCAATTTTTCTAATTTTTCATTCTGAGGAATTACATTATGATAAGATTTAGATTGTATCAACTCTTCTTCAAAAGTAGGAATCATCAACTTTTTTAATTCTTTGTCATCTCCATCAATCATTAATAAACCATGATCTTTGAAAAGTAAATGAACTAATTTTCTTGTTGCATCTGTTAAATTATCATGCGTTAAATAAGATTCATTAATTAATTCTTCTAACTTACTTTTCTTATTTCCATTTGGAATAAGCATTAAGAAATTTTCAAAAACATCTTTTAACCCTTCCGTAGAAAGACGCCCAACAGGACCACCGAATTCTTTTGTCCAATGAATTATTCTATCAGAATATTTATAATGATTTATTTCTTCAAAATCATGATCTTCTGTAGCCATCCAAAACATAGGAACATAATTAATTTCATCCTGTTCTTTATTTAGCTCTTTGCATGCTTTTATAACTTGTAATATTTTATAAAAGAAGAATATTGGTCCTGTAAACAGATTCAACTGATGTCCAGTTGTAATTGTTACAGTATTTTTTTCGCCAAGTTTCTTAAGATTCTTTTCTTGCTTTTTAGATAATTCTAAACCACTAAGTTGTTGTTTAATCTGTTGAACAAAAACTTCTCGGTTATGATAATTTTTAAGCTTATTATGAGCTTGTGTAATGTAATTATCTTTAGTTGGAAAAAGATGATAGAATTCTTTTAAGTTTTCTTCTTGGTTGATGTAATTTAACATCAGTTCAGAAAAATAATTTGAATCCTTTAGAGATATTGCTTCCATTTTAATTTTTATTAATTGTTTGATGAACAAAAATTGCTCTATCAGTTGCAAAAATATCAACCCCGTCTTTTTCTAAATCACGGTATAATTGACCATTTTTTGCCGCGCTACTTTTATCTAAGTTTCCTAATGTACCGAAAATTACTAAAATATTTTCTTCATGAATTTTCTTTAATAATGATGGATCATTTCTTTTTGTTCCAGTAAATGCAACCATTTTATCTTTTGCAATTCCACTGTTAATCATCTCATTAAATTCTCGTTCATTTCTCATCGAAACAGATAAAAGCATATTGGGTGCAAGTTGATGCATTTTTTTTGCTTGACCTATGGTATAAGTCACTAAAACAACCTGATTTTGCATAGTTGTTTCCTTTATTTCTTTTATGATATCATTATAATCAACTCCCTTTTTTATATCTACCATAAAATAAATAGGTTTATTCTTACCCCATTTTAAAGCTTCTTTAAAGGTTGGAATTTTAAATGATGTTTTATTGCCAAAATCATCAACCAAAAAATATTCCTTAAGTTGATTTAAAGTAACTTGGTTGACATCTTGTCTTCCTGTAGAAGTTCTTTGTAAAGAATTGTCATGCATTAAGACTAAATTTCCTTCTTTTGTCTCTGCAACATCAATTTCAAAAATCTGAATTCCGTTTTTAAATAGATAATCAAAAGTCTCAATGCAGTTTTCTGGATAGTTCTTTATTCCACTTCCTCCTCTATGTGCACTTACATAATTTTCATTTTTGGTCGAATATTTGAGTTGTGGTATATCAGATGACTGTTCTGAAACCGTTCTAATAGAATTATTTTTTGGAGAACAACTGTAAATGACTAATAATCCAACAATTAATATTTTAGAACAATATTTTTTAATATATTTATAAGGCATAATCTAAAACCAATTTTAAACGTTAAAATGTTTGACGCTGTAAATTTAAATCGAAAATAAACAACAAAAATAATTTATTATGGGACTTAAAGATTTTTTTAATCGACTTTTTGGAAAAACAGAAAACGCAATGGAAACAGCTGAAGAGAAATTTGATAATATTTCTGCTTCAATTAAGAAAACAGGTTCAGAAGTTGCCGATGATGTTTCAGACTTCACAAAGAATGCTATTAACAATTTAAAAGAAGCTTCTGAAGACTTAAAAGAAAAAGCAGGAGAAAAATTTGAAGAAATTAAAGATTTTGCAGAAAAGAAAGCAGAGAAAACAAACGATGCTGTTAAAGAAAAAGTTGCTGAAGCAAAAGATTTTATTGAAGAAAAGAAAAAAGATAGCGAAATAAAAGCAGAAGAGCTAAAAGAAAAAGCTGAGGAAAAATTTGAAGAAGTAAAAGATTTTGCAGAAAAAGAAACAAGTAAAACAAGTTCTGAATTTGATGAAAAGGTTGCTGGAGCAAAAGAATTTTTCGAAGAAAAGAAAACTGAGGCAGAAGTAAAGGCAGAAGAGCTTAAAAATAAAGCGGAAGAAAAATTTGAAGATGCAAAAGAGTTCGTTCAAGATAAAAAACAAGATTTCGAAGAGAAAAAAGATGAACTGAAAGAAAAAGCTGAAGATAAAATTGAGGACGCAAAAGACTTCATTCAAGACAAAAAGCAAGATGCTGAAGTAAAAGCAGAAGAATTAAAAGAAAAAGCGGAAGACAAGTTTGAAGATGCAAAAGATATTGTTCAAGATAAAAAACAAGACGCTGAAGTAAAAGCTGAAGAATTAAAAGAGAAAGCTGAAAACAAATTCGAAGAAGCAAAAGAGAAAGTTGTAGAAAATGTTTCTGATGCGAAAGACTATCTAGAGCAAAAGAAAGATGAGATTAAAGAAAAAGCTAGCGAAATTGAGCAAAAAGCTGAAGATAAGATCAACGAGATTTCTGATAACACTAAAAAAGACGAACAATAAAATTTTATTTACTTATTTATTTTTACTTCAAATATTTAAACCAAAATTAAAATCAAACCATGTAACATTGGTTTGATTTTTGATAAGTTAAATACCTTGTTGTAATTAAATAAAATGACTGATTATAAAAATTTAGAACCTACCAATAACTCTAAACATAAAAAAGATTTTATTAAAAATATTATTATTGCGACACTAGCAGTATGTTTACTTCTAGCCGTTTTCTATATTGTTTATACAGAAGAAGCTAATTCTAAAAATTCTGTAGAAATGCAAGGTAATATTAATGATCTGGAAAGATCGAGAGAAATCTTAAAACAAGAATTAAGAATTGTTAGAGCTGATTTTGATGATGCAAAAACTAGAGTTGTAAAAAGAGACTCTTCTTTGGGTTACCAAGATCGTATGATTTTAGAGAAGCAAAAAGAAATTCAATCTATTCTTAATAAAGAAGGAATAACGAGTGATGAATTACAACGTGCAAAACGTTTAATCGCATCTCTACAAGCAGATATAAAAGTTTTCAAAGAAGAAATTGTTAGATTAAAAGATGAAAATTTAAAATTAACAAATAAGAATACAGCTTTAGCTTCTGAGAATTCGAATTTATCTGATCAGAAAAAAACGGTAGAATCTGATCTTAATCAAGAAAAAGAAAATAAAAATAATTTAATTAAAGAAACGAATTCGACTTTATCTATTTCTAATTATTCAATAAAAGGTTTAGTAGTAAAATCTAGTGGACGAGAAGTTGAGACAAATAGAGCGAGAAGAATAGACAAGGTTCGTGTTACATTTGATTTAGATAAAAACTTAAATGCAACCTCTGAAAACAAAGAACTTTATGTTACGGTTTATAAACCAAACGGTGAAGTGGGTAAATTTGTAGGAGCTCATTCCGGAGACATTACATTACGTTCTGGTTCAGCCATTAGATATTCTGACCGTGTTAATGTTAACTACAATAATATGTCTGGTGCAAGAGTAAAATTTGACTGGGTGGATTATGAATTCCCTAAAGGAGAATATAAAATAGACATTTATCAAAATGGTTACAAGGTTGGTCAAAACACGATCACTTTAAAATAATAAAAAAAGCTACTTAAAATTAAGTAGCTTTTTTTATTAACAATAGTTTTCTCCGTTCTTCTGTAGCTTCAGATCACGAACATATGTTTTAATTGTCTGCACATTACTTCTAGGACAAATTAATAGTCCGTTTTCAGAATTAATTACGACATAATTTTCTAGTCCTTCAACAACAATTGCTTTATCTTGTGTAGAGTAGATGAAATTATTTTTGGTATTATAACCAGAAAAATGTTTACATAATAATGTATTCTCATTTTCATCTTGCCCCTCTCCTACATATTTATATTTTTCATTGATAATAGACCAAGTTCCAATATCACTCCAACCAAAAGTAGAAGGAATTACATAAACATTATCAGCTTTCTCTAAAATACCTTTATTTATAGTCGTAACATCTAATGTTGTATAAATAGGTTTTAGCGTCTTTATGTTTTGTAAACTCTTATCTAAATCAAAATAGCTCTTCAATGTTTCGTACATTGATGGTAAAAATTCTTGATAAGCTTTTAAGATACTATCAGTAGACCAAATTAAAATTTCGGTATTCCAAATAAATTCTCCACTTGTAATAAACGATTCTGCAAATTCAAAATCTGGTTTATCAACATATGATTTTACTTTTTTTACTGGATTTGTACTTTCTATAAACTGTATATAACTATACGTTACATCTGGTCTTGTTGGTGCTACACCTAATAAGGTAAGTTTATCTTCGTCAGAATTACGAAAAGCTAAATCTACTTTATCTACAAATTCTTCCTCATTAAAAATGAAGTGATCCGATGGACAAATAATCAACTTAGCGTTTGCATTAATTTGTTGAATTGTCATTGCTGCTAATAAATTACACGCAGCAGTATTCATTAATCTTGGCTCTATAATAAAATTAGTCGGATTAAACTCTGGTAATTGCTCCAAAACAATTTCTTCATAATCTGAAATTGTAACAATAAAAATGTTCTCTTTAGGAACAATTTTTTTTAATCTTTCATAAGTTAATTGAACAAATGTTTTACCGATTCCTAATAAATCGTGAAATTGTTTAGGCTTTTTCATTGTGCTTAAAGGCCATAAGCGCGCTCCGGTTCCACTTGCTAAAATAACAGCATAGTTATCTTGATCATTCATGGTTATTTTCTTGTAGTTTGTTTACTGTTGTTGTTGCGTTAATCAAGTATTTTTTCTTGCTTTTCAACTCCAAACAAAGGTATCTTAATTTTTGTTTGTTTTCTTTTTTAAAAACTCTATTTCCTATAGAAAATAGTGTGCCAAAATCTAAATCTTCTAAATACGACTGATTTGGCTTTAAATCATTAATCACAAATTTCGATATATTAATATCTGCGCCCAAACTAGCTTTTGGATGTCTTGCATGATGAAGAATATACGGTTTTAAATGATCTGGGTATATATGAAGAGAATCTAAAAGAAGGCTTCCAAAAATTGTTTTCCATTCTTTTCCATGTGGATTAATCGTTCTGGAATCAAACTGAACAAATGTTTTAAGATGAGCCACTTCATGTGTAAAGACAAAGAAAAAAGCAAATGGGTTTAAATCTCCATTTACAGTAATTTGATGACGGTCATTTTCCATCAATTTTCGATAATCTCCCAATTTTGTTTCGCGTCTTCTTGTTATTCGTAATAAAACATAATGATTTTCTAACCATTTTTTTACAAATAAGTCGCCATTAGTGGGCAGATAAGAAATTAAATGTTCTAAATTCACATTGTGCAAGATAAATAAAAACCCTTTCCAATAAAAATATTAATTTTGTCGTAATGAAACTGATTGAAAATTTAGGGTCGTACTTTATGCTTATGGCTAAAGTATTCAGTAAACCGCAAAAAATAGGTGTTTTCTGGAAATTGACTATTAGGGAAATATATGATTTAGGAGTTAATTCATTAGGAATAGTAACTTTTATTTCAACATTCATGGGAGCTGTTGTAGCAATACAGATGGCTCAAAACTTTCAAGGTGCTGCAATTCCAGTTCCTGATGCCTATATTGGTTATGCTACTAAAGTTGTTTTAGTTTTAGAATTTGCTCCAACAATTATGTCGCTTATACTTGTAGGTAAAGTAGGTTCTTACATTGCATCGAGTATTGGAACAATGAGAGTAACAGAACAAATTGATGCACTTGATGTAATGGGAATCAATTCGGCAAACTTTTTGATTCTTCCAAAAATTATAGCTTGTGTATTTTTCAACCCATTATTAGTTATGGTTTCTATTGGGTTTGGACTTTTAGGAGGTTATTATATTGGCGTTTTTTCAAATTTATGGTCGGCAGCAGATTTTATTACTGGTTTACAAATGAATATGGCTACTAAGCTATTTGTTTACACATTTGTAAAAACAATGGTATTCGCGTTTGTTATTGCAACAATACCTGCATACTATGGTTATAAAGTAAAAGGAGGATCATTAGAAGTTGGTCGTTCTGCAACAACAGCCGTAGTTTGGACATCTGTAACAATTATTGTGATCAATTTAATATTAACACAAACAATTTTAAGTTAATGATCGAAGTAAAAGAAATAAGAAAATCATTTGATGCTGTAGAAGTTTTAAAAGGTTTTTCTGTAACATTTGAAAAAGGAAATGTTAGCTTAATTATTGGACAAAGTGGATCTGGTAAAACCGTTTTTCTAAAAAACTTAATTGGTTTATTAACACCTACATCAGGGAAAATCTTGTATGAAGGAGATAATATGATTGAGTTTGATTATGCTGAAAAACAACGTTTACGTTCAGAAATTGGTGTTGTATTTCAAGGTTCTGCTTTGTATGACACTATGAATATTGTAGAAAATGTAAAATTCCCTTTGGATATGTTTTCTACGATGTCTAATGCAGATGCAGAAAAAAGAGCTCGTGAGGTTTTAGATCGTGTTGAAATTGCAAAAACAGCGTTAAAGAAATATCCATCAGAAATTTCTGGAGGAATGCAAAAACGTGTTGCAATTGCTCGTGCTATCGTAAATAACCCAAAGTATCTGTTTGCAGATGAACCAAATTCTGGATTAGATCCTAAAACAGCCTTGGTAATTGATCAGTTAATTTACGACATCACCAAAGAATATAATACCACTACAGTTGTTAATACACACGATATGAACTCGGTTATGGAAATTGGAGATCATATTGTTTTCTTAAAAAATGGATTTTTAGAATGGGAAGGAACTAAGGATGAAATTTTGGTTGCTGACAATCCAAATGTGATTGATTTTGTTTACTCATCAAACCTATTCAAAAAATTGAGAGAAGCTTTATTGAAAGAAAAAGAATAAATCAATAAAAATTTAAAAAATGAAAAAAGTAATTTTAACGGCAATTGTCGGATTAGCAGCAAATTTTGCTTCAGCTCAAAATATTAATTTTGGTATTAAAGGTGGTGCGGTATTCAATACAGACAAAGGTGAAGTTTGGAGAGACGCAGGAGATATTTTTAAAAGAGACGGAAAAGCGTCTGCTGGATTTCAAGCTGGGGTATTATCTAGAATATCTTTAGCGGGTATCTATATTCAACCTGAGTTATTATATACTCAATTTAAAAATGATTATGATGTTCCAGCTGATGCAACATCTAATGACGTAAATACAAGATTTTCTGTTACTAAGAAACGTATTGATGTTCCTGTAAATGTTGGAAAAAGATTTTTAGGTATAGCTAACGTTCAAGCAGGACCAGTATTCTCTTACTATTTCGACGATAAAATTTCTGTAAAAGAATTTACAGCAGCAAAGCAAGACGAATTTAACGTAGGAATGCAAATTGGTGCTGGTGTAGAAGTTTCTAAATTATTGTTCGATTTACGCTATGAATTTGGTTTAGGAAAACTAGGAACTGAGATTGTAAATGGTAATAATAGAGAATTTAATACACAAAATAGACCACAAATGTTAAACCTAACAGTGGCATATTTATTCTAAAAGGTTGTTTGTAAATAAATTTATTGGATATATTTGTTCCAAATTGTATTTTTGCAACCTCGTAAAACATTAAAATGGCGAAAAATAATAAAAAAGAAGAATTTGCTACAGAGCAATTCGTGGAAAAATTAGATAAAACAGCTTTCAACGTAGAATTTTTTGTTGAAAAATATGCTAAAGCAATTGGTATTGGTTTAGGATTAATTATTGTAGTTGTTTTAGGTTATTTTGCTTACTTAAAGTTAGTTGTAGAACCTAAATCTGAAGATGCTTTTAAAGAAATGGTACAAGCAGAACGTCTTTTTGATCAAGATTCTATTAACGTAGCACTTAATGGTAGTGCTGGAAGTTTTCAAGGATTGCAACAAATTGTTGACGAATATGGAAATACTGACGCAGGAAACTTAGCTCGTTTCAAAGCTGCTAGCTCATATTATAAATTAGGAGATTATGCTTCTGCTGTAAAATTACTAGAAGATTTTAAGACTGATGATAATGTAATGTTAGCTCAAAAATATGGAATGCTAGGAAATGCATTAGTTGCATCTAATAAATTAGAAGAAGGGTTGCCTTACTATGTAAAAGCAGCTGAAGCAACAGAAGTAGAAACTTTACAATCTACTTACTACACAAAAGCAGGACAAATCGCAATGGAATTAGGAAAAAATGCTGATGCATTAAAATATTTCCAAGCTTTAGAAGATAAATATCCAAATGCTAATAACGGTGAAAATGCAAAATTCATCGAGCGTTTAAAATATGCTTCTGAAACTGCAAAGTAATTAGATTAAAATAAATAATTAAAAGTCGAACAATTGTTCGACTTTTTTTTATTGATTCATATCAAAGATTTTACTAAATCATTTTTGTAAATTTGTTATTCAATTTTAAAAAAATGGCAACAGAAAATAAAAATTTATCACAATACAATAAGTCTGAGTTACCTAATGTAGCTGGATCAAAATTCGCAATTGTTACATCTGAATGGAACAATCACATCACATTTAATTTAAGAGATGGAGCAAAAGACACATTAATCGACTTGGGTGCTAATCCGGAAGATGTTTCTTTATTTCATGTTCCTGGAAGTTTCGAATTAATTTATGGAGCAGATAAAATAGCTAAAACTCAACCAGATTTAGACGGAATAATTGTTGTTGGTTGTGTGATTAGAGGAGCTACAGCTCATTTTGATTATGTTTGCGAAGGTGTTACACAAGGAATTAAAGACTTAAACATTAAACATGATATTCCAATTATCTTTTGTGTTTTAACGGATGAAAACGAGCAACAATCAATAGATCGCTCTGGAGGAAAACACGGAAATAAAGGTGTAGAAGCTGGTGTTGCTGCTGTAATGATGGTAGATTTAAGAAGACAATTAAATAAATTATCAACAGGAAAATTTGTTTAAAAATTCTTTTTAATGCCTATTTCTGAAAACTTTAAATCAATTCACACTAAAAAATGGGAAATCTTTTTTTCTCAATGTGATCCTACAGCTCAATTAAAATTAACTCAATTAGCTAATTTATTTCAGTTAACAGCTTCCGAACACGCTACAAAAGGTGGATTAGGTTTTGAAGATTTACAAAAAGACAATCAGTCTTGGGTAATGAATAGGATTAGAATAGAAATTGATGAATTACCTTTTTGGAATGATATTGTTGAAGTTGAAACTTGGATTGAAATTTTAAAAGGTGCAAAATCAATTCGAGATTTTTCTATTCTCAAAAACGGTAAGAAATTAGTAAATGCGACAAGTTTATGGGCTGTTTTTAATACGAATAAAAGGCGTCCAGATATTTTACAAATTGACTCATCTCATATTGAACGTTTTCCTGATAGAAAACCAACTAAACAAGAAATTTCAATTTTAGAAAAAGACTTCGAAGCAGATTTAAAAACAAATTATAAAGTAAAGTTTTCTGATTTAGACATTGTAAATCATGTGAACAATACAAAATATTTAGAATGGTGTTTAGATACAATTGAGCCAGAAGTTTTGCTTAATCATCAAATAAAAGCTATCGAAATGAATTTTCTAAAGGAATTAAATCTTTTTGACGAAATAGAAATTCATCAACAAAAGAATAAGAATGGAATTCTATTTAGAATTCAACATCAAGATAAAATAAACTTTCTTTGCAACATAGAGTTGTAAAGAAAGTTCTATAATAAAGTTTTTAATCTTTTTTCAAGGTAATAAATCGTTATTCTAAGCTTTCTGAAGAATAATTAAATGTTCCAACAAGCCCAACAACAAACTATTTTTCTTTATTTAATACAAACTTTGCAGAATCTGCAGTCGTAATTTTATTTTTGTTTCTATCTAAACGAACAATTTTACCATCTTCTAGTAAATATCCATTTGGCGCATCAGCAATTTCTGGTAAAACAATTATAGTCCCATCTTTCTCAAATTCGAAAACACCAGTTGTCTTTAAAGCCATTTTGTCGACTCCAGTTCGTTTCGTTGAATAAACATATCCATGATTAGGAAGTAACTTAATTTCCATTTCAACGTTCTTACAATCTCCTTTTTCACATGGAAAAACACCTTTGTAAACACCTTCGTAATTAATTAATTTCTCTGTTGGTCCCGAGGCTATAGTATCAGTAATTTCTACCTCTGTGTTTACATCCTCTTTTTCACTTTTACAACTAAAAATAACTAAAGTGGTTAAAGTAAATAGAGCTAAGAAATAATTCTTCATATTCTAGATTTTAATTTAAAGGTACTAAAATTATAAGCGCAAAAAAAATCCTCTCGAAATTACTTCGAAAGGATTGTATGTTTAGATTTACTTTAATCTTATTAGAAAATCTCTTTTGCAGCAAAATGGAAAGCAGCTTCAATAGCAGCATTCTCATCAGAATCTGATCCGTGAACAGCATTAGCATCAATAGATTCTGCATATTTAGCACGGATTGTTCCTTCAGCAGCTTCAGCTGGATTAGTAGCACCAATTAAAGTACGGAAATCAGCTACAGCATTGTCTTTTTCTAAAACCGCAGCGACGATTGGTCCAGAAGTCATAAACTCTACTAAATCCTTAAAGAAAGGACGCTCTTTATGAATAGCATAAAATGCTTCAGCATCTTGTTTTGCTAATTGAGTCATTTTAGCAGCTTTAATTTTGAAACCTGCATCTGTGATGTCTTTTAAAATATCTCCGATATGTCCTTTTGCAACTGCATCAGGCTTAATCATTGTAAATGTAATGTTTGCCATTTTATTATAATTGTATTTAATACTGATTCTATGGACTGCGAAAATACAAAAAATAGATGAATATAGCTAAGGCGCAATTTAAAATTACACTGTATAAAATAAATACTTATATATATTATTCAAAAAGGAAATTAGTAGTTTTGATTATTTGATAGAATGTGACCACTATCTGAAAATAAAACTTTTGGATCTTTCCCCCAACGATTTTCACTAGCATGTCCTTCTGTAACTAACCAAATCAATAATAAAATTGGACCAATTACTGGAATAAAAACTATAAAATAAAAAAGGCCACTTCTTCCTGTATCATGTAATCTTCTAACATTTACAGCCAATCTCGGCAATGCAGTTGCAAGACAATAAAGCGACCAAATCCCTATCATAGAAAATCCTAAAATTCCCATAGGAGTTGCATCTACTGAGAAAATTGAAAATCCAAAAAACATTATGAATAGACAAAATAAAATAAATTGAATTATCAAATCCATTAAAATAAAATACCAATATTCACTTCTTCTAGCTCTTCCATAGAAATTTGTGTAATTTTCGAAAACGACCTTTGTGTACCAGTCAATCATAGTTTAAAATTTTCCGCTAAACTATTTAAAAAATAAAAATTTAACAATAGTAAACACATCTTTTAATACATTATTGAAAAAAAATTACTTTCAAGTAACAATTAGGAAAAAGATTAAATTAATTATAAAAAATATTTGCACATAAAATAATTCTTTATATATTTGCAGTCCAAAATAAGAACGATATTTTTTTATTTTGAAATGGCCGAGTGGCGCAACTGAATAGCGCACTTGATTACGGCTCAAGAGGTTACAGGTTTGAATCCTGTCTCGGTCACTAAAATGCTCAACGTATGACGCTGAGCATTTTTTATGAATATTAAATTCTATTGTTATTAATAAGAAAGTCCATCTACATTATGTAAATGGACTTTTTGGATTTTATCACTCAGCTTCAAAAGGTAAAATTAAGCTATTAAGCTCTCTTTATCAAACAAATAATCTATTTTACCAAGGACAATTTGCTGGCGCAGGATAGTATTCTTCGCTAAAAAATTTTGCCGTTGGTCCTGTTTCATCTAGTAATACATATTTTGCAATTCTTTGCCCTGCTTCTTCGGGTGTACTTGTTCCTTGATGATTTGTAAAATCAGTTTTAGTCCATCCAGGACAAACAGCATTTACTTTAAATGGTAAATCTTTTAGTTCATAAGCCAATTGTAAAGTATACATATTAAGTGCAGACTTAGAAGACTGATAGATTGCGTATCGTTTTGGATAATTCTCATTATCTATTTCTGCTGCTAAGGAAAGCGATGCCATAGCTGTACTTACATTTACAATTCTTGGCTCGGGAGATTTTTCCATCATATCAAGAAAAGTTTGAGTAACACTTATAACTCCAAAAACATTTGTTTCATAAACCTTTTTATACTCGTCTATTTTAGATGAAATTGCTGATTGTTCAAATTCTCCAGATATTCCAGCATTGTTTACCAAAATATCTAAAACGTCTGTTGTCTTTAGAATTTCTTTTTTAGCTTCATCTATAGATTCTTGATTGGTAACATCTAACCGAATAATGGCAACATTATGAATACCTCCTGTATTTAATTCTTTTAATGCTTTTGTTCCATTATCAAGATTACGACAACCAATATATACATAGATTCCTTGTTTTGCCAATATTTTAGCAACCTCAAAACCAATCCCTTTATTTGCTCCTGTTATCAATGCTGTTTTCATTTCTCTTTATTTTGTTATCACAAAGCTAGCAGATGAAACAGCAACTAATAAGGACAAATCTATTTAATTGCTGGACAAATCTTGTATCTCGCTAAGGTAGTCGCGCACACTCATTCCTGTATTTTTTTTGAATAAACGAGAGAAATAACTAGGATCACTAAACCCAAGTTCATAAGCCAATTCTTTTACCGAAAGATTCGAATATTGAAGCTTTCGTTGCGCTTCCATCATAATTCGATTGGTTATCCATTCTTTAGGAGACAAACCGCCAAATTCTTTTACTATTGCATATAATGTATTCGAAGTTAGAGATAACTGATCGGCAATTCTTTGTACATCATGATGCTCATTTAATTGAGTCTCTACAGCGATTTTAAAAGCGATATATTTTTCTAATTTTGATCCTTTCAATTCTTTCTGATCTTGATATTGTTCAAAATATGCTGTATTATATTCTGTTAATAAAGTATGTAAATGAGCCAAAATAACTTCAGCTTTTTTCTGCTTGCCAGAACCATTTAAGAGCTGGAACAAACCAGAAAGTAAATTTTTTATTCTTTGTTGTGACTCTAAATCAAACTGAATTGAATTAGCTGCAAATGGATTAAATAAAAATGGATAATTACCAGGTAATAAACTAAGTGTGTGCTCGTCAAAAGAAAGAGCATATTGTAGCATATTTACATCGTAAGGTAACTTTGTAAAAATCTGATTTGGTACACCAAAAGCTAATTCACCATCAGCAATTGTAAACTCAGTTAAATCTGTTTTAAAAGTTGCCGAGCCTTTTTCCATGTACTGAAAATAATAAAACGAAAGTCGGTGAGGTTTTCTTAATACTTCTAAAACATCATCTGGTAAAGAAACTTTACAGTTTTCGTTTAAAGCAATCAGTAATTTATTATGTTGTCTTATCTTGTTTAATAATCCTACTGTCTCTTCCATTCTAAATTGATTATGAAACAAATGTAAAATAAAACAAGATGATAATAGTAGATTTTAACTACATCATTTTAAAACTAAAAATATAATATTGCTTTTGCCAAATGGCAAGTAATGAACTTTTTTTTACAAATAATTTTACATCATAATTAATTTAAATATAGATTAAAAAATGAAAAAAATAGTTTTAGTTACTGGTGCTACATCTGGTATAGGAAAAGCTACCGCGATATATTTAGCAAAAAAAGGATACATCGTATATGGTGCAGCAAGAAGAGTAGAATTATTAGAAGACTTAACATTATATGGAGTAAAACCCGTTGCTTTAGATGTAACAATTGATAGTAGTATAACGACTTGTATAGATATAATTTTAAAGCAAGAAAAAAGGATTGATATTTTGATTAACTGTGCTGGTTTAGGTTCTTATGGAGCCTTAGAAGATGTTTCGATAGCAGAAGCAAAAAATCAGATGGAAATTAATCTATTTGGAGTTTCACGCTTAATACAGCTAGTATTACCAGAAATGAGAAAAAATAGCTATGGAAAAATTGTAAATATATCTTCTATTGGTGGAAAAGTAGGATTACCACTAGGAAGCTGGTATCATGCTAGTAAATTTGCAATTGAAGGATTAAGTGATTGTTTAAGAAACGAAGTAAAACAATTCGGTATAGATGTAATTGTAATTGAACCAGGAGGAACAAAATCAGAAATGATTCAGAATGGAACTGACGATTTAATGCGTGTTTCGGGAAAAACAGTATATAAAGATTTAGCTAAAGCCGTAATTAAGTCTTATACAGCTCAAAAAGAAAAAGCAATTGAAGCTGTAGAAATTGCAAAATTAATTACAAAGTCTATAGAATCTAAATCTCCTAAAGCACGTTATGCAGCAAGCAATGCAAAACCTTTTTTATTTATAAGAAAGCTATTATCAGATAAGTTATTTGATAAATTAATTATGAGCCAAATGAAATAACAATGGAAATTTTAATTAACTATTTACAGCAATTTGGAAATTTAAACAGTCAACAGATTGAATTAATAAAAAGTAAAGTAACAAGTAGAAAAACTACTAAAGAAGAATTTTATCACGAAGCTGGAAAAATTCCGAATGAAATTATTTTTCTAACGGAAGGAATTATGCGTGTTTGTTATTACAATCATAAAGGAGATGAAATAACTAAATATTTCTTAAGTGAAAATAATTTTTTAGCTGATATCAACAGTTATAATCAAGAGATTCCGTCTACAGAATATATTCAAGCCATTACAAATTGCGAATATTTCGTGTTATCTAGACAAGCAATGAAAGAATTATCTGCGACAATAATTCAGTGGGATCAGATTATTGCTAAAATTACAGCGAAAGGATTAGCAGATAAAGTAAATAGAATAAGCCCTATGATGACAGAAAATGCAAAAGAGCGTTATGAAAATTTTTTAAATAGTTTTCCGTCAGCAAACAAGATACCTTTGTCCTATGTTGCATCATATCTTGGGATAACACAGTCTTCTTTAAGCAGAATAAGAAAAGATATTACTTTATAATCATAATCAATAAAAAAGTCCATTTAAAAAATTTAAATGGACTTTCTATTTTTTATTATTTCTTTCTGAAATAAATCTCAATCGGAACACCTTCAAAATTGAATTCCTTTCTCAATTGATTTTCGATAAATCGTTTATACGGATCTCTAATATATTGCGGCAAATTACAGAAAAATGCAAACTGAGGCGTTTTTGTAGGTAATTGCGTTACATATTTTATCTTCATATATTTTCCTTTCACCGCTGGTGGAGGAGTAATTTCAATAATCGGTAATAACGTTTCGTTTAATTTACTTGTTTTAATACGACGACTTCTGTTTTCGTAAACTTCTATAAACGTATCAACAGCTTTTAAAACACGTTGTTTTGTTAATGCAGAAATAAACAATACAGGAACATCTGTAAATGGAGCAATACGACGTAAAATAGCATCCTTGTACTCTTTCATCGTATTTGTTTCTTTTTCTAATAAATCCCATTTATTAATTAAGATAACAACTCCTTTACGGTTACGTTCTGCTAAATAAAGGATATTTAAATCTTGTGCTTCAATTCCACGCTCCGCATCAATCATTAACACACAAACATCACACTCCTCTATTGCACGAACTGAACGCATAACAGAATAAAACTCTAAGTCTTCACTTACTTTTCCTTTTTTACGCATTCCAGCAGTATCTACCAAAACAAATTCGTGTCCGAATTTATTATATAATGTTTCGATAGAATCACGTGTTGTACCTGCGATATCTGTTACAATGTTACGCTCTTCTCCAAGTAAAGCATTAATTAAAGTAGATTTTCCAGCATTTGGACGACCTACGATTGTAATTTTTGGTAAACCTTCAAATGGATCAATATGTTCTTCTTCTGTAAAACAATTAACCACATCATCTAATAATTCACCTGTACCACTACCACTCATTGCAGCGATTGTGTACATATTCTCGATTCCTAAGTTATAAAACTCATAGGTATCTTCTAAATTTTTGTTGGTATCGACCTTATTCACTACTAAAAATGTAGGCTTTTTAGAGCGTCTTAAAAGGTTGCCAACTTCCTTATCCATGTCCGTTAATCCAACTTGATTATCTACCATAAACAAAATAACGTTTGCTTCATCAATGGCTAATTCAACTTGTTTGCGGATCTCTTCTTCAAAGGTATCATCAGAACCAACGACATACCCTCCGGTATCTATTACGGTAAACTCTTTTCCATTCCAATCCGATTTTCCATAATGACGGTCACGTGTAACACCAGAAGTGTCATCTACGATGGCTTGTCTTTTTTGGATTAAACGATTGAAGAATGTAGATTTACCAACGTTTGGTCTTCCTACAATTGCAACTATATTTGACATTTTGCAAAGGTATGATATTTGTTAAATATTTTTGTATTAAATTTTTAAGATGTAAGTTTTAAAAAATAAAAAAGGTTAGAAATAATTTTCTAACCTTCTTGTATATTATTTTGCAACTTTAAAAAGTTCTTTTTCAGCAACAACTTTTCTTAATCCTGAACTAGAAAAACGATGATCTCTAGAATTGTAATATAATTCAATTCCTTTCTCTTCGCAATATTTTCTACCAGTAAAGTTTTTATCTTGATATTCTATTCCTAATATTCTAACATCAATATGGAATGATCTTAAAACATCTTCTAAATCTTGTTCTGTAGCATAAGGAATAATTTCATCTACAAACTTACATCCCTTTAATTGGATATAACGCTCTACTACTGTTTGAGTAGGTTTATTTTTTTCTGGTCTATCTAACGTTGGGTCAGTCTGTAGTCCAACAATTAAATAATCACATTTCTGTTTTGCATCTTCAAGCATCTTAATATGCCCTGCGTGCAAAAGGTCGAATGCACTAAAAGTTATTCCAATTTTCATAGTATTTTAGGTTTTAGTTATATCTAATCTTCACTAGATCGATTATAATCATCCTCTATACGAACAATATCTTCTTCTCCAAAATACGTGCCATGTTGTACTTCAATAAAAATCAACGTTTCGTCTCCGATGTTTTTAATACGATGTTTTGCCTTTAAAGGAATAATTACTACTTCTCCAGCTTTGTATTCATAATCTTTATCATCAAGTGTCACTAAAGCTTTACCTTGAACAATTGTCCAAACTTCAGCACGATGATTATGGTACTGGTAAGACAAACGTCCTCCAATATTTACCTCAATTCTTTTCAGCTTATAAAAGTCAGTATCTTCTAATACATAGTAAGATCCCCACGGTCTATTTCCTATTTCCATTTGCAATGCAATTTACAATTATTTAAAAACGTTTACAACAAATATTTGATTAAAAAAATGTTATATCGTATATAATAAAAAAAACCTCAAGCAATTGCTTGAGGTTTTAAAATGTGGTGCCTCCAGGAATCGAACCAGGGACACAAGGATTTTCAGTCCTTTGCTCTACCAACTGAGCTAAGGCACCGTTCATTTTGGATTGCAAATATAAGGATGTATTTTTTATAAATCCAAAATTATTTTCAAATATTTTTAAAATAATTTTTAATAAATTAATTATCAATACAATAAAAATAAAAAAGTTTAAATTTCAAAAAAATAATGGTGCATCAAACCTACTAATTCCGAAAATAGAATATTCAAATTGAGCCTCATTAATTTGAGAAATTTCAGAAAAACAACATCATAAATTGATTTATTGATAATGAAACAATGTTTCCTGAAATTCAAGATTTATTTTATACTACAATAAAATTAAATTACACTTAACTTTGGCGCTTGCTTTAAATAAATTAAAAAATAATGAAATATGGAATAGAGGCGGCTTCTATTTATGTTCCGCGTATATATTTGCCAATAAAAGATTTAGCTATAAAAAGAAATATAGATCCTGAAAAATTAGAATTAGGCTTAGGATTAAAGAAAATGGCTGTTTTGGATGTTCACGAAGATACAGCTACTATTGCAGCGAATGCTTTATTAAAACTTATCACAGATTTCAACATAAATCCTTCAGAGATTGGTCGTGTTTATCTAGGAACAGAAAGTGCCTTAGATGGAGCAAAACCAACTGCAACTTACGCAGTACAACTAGTAGAATCTGTTTTAGCAGAAAAACTTGGAGAAAGAGCATTTAAAAATACTGATGTTGTTGATATGACTTTTGCTTGTATCGGAGGTGTTGATGCCATGCATAATTCTATAGATTATGTGAAGGTAAATCCTGCTAAAAAAGCAATTGTAATTGCAGCTGATTATGCAAAATATGGTTTAGAATCTACGGGTGAATATACACAAGGAGCTGGAGCTGTTGCTTTACTTATTTCTAACCAGCCAGATGTAATAGCATTTGATGGTATTTGGGGAATTGGAATGGAATCTGTTTTTGATTTCTTTAAACCTCATCAATCAACAAAAAATCCTGCAATTTTACAAGCATTAGAAACTACAAAAACTGAAGTTGAAATTTTTTCTGACGAACCTGTTTTCGAAGGACAATACTCAAACGAATGTTATAAAGACCGCGTAAGAGAAGCCTACTTTAACTTTAAAGAAAAGGCTAATTTGCAAGGTAAATTATATGAAAATTGGCGTTATATAGCATTTCATCTACCTTATGCTTTTCAAGGTAAAAGAATGTTTTCTGATGTTTTTTCTTTGGAAAATGGAGAAGAAAACACAAACGATAATTTAAAAATTATAGCCAAATCTGATGCTTATAAGACATTAGTAAAAGAAAAAATTGAACCTACTCAACGCGCTTCTTCTGCTATCGGAAATATGTACACAGCTTCTATTTTTACTGCATTTTTATCGGCCTTACAAGTAAGCTCAGATAATGGTGAAGAACTAGAAGGAAAAGAAATAGGTTTTATTGCTTATGGATCTGGATCAAAATCTAAAGTATTCCAAGGTAAAGTTGGTAAAGAATGGAAAAAAGTAATTGATAAGATCAATTTATTTAACTATTTAGAAAATAGACAAGCCATTTCTTTTGAAGAATACCAAGATTTACATAATAAAAAATTAACTCAATCTATAGATGATTCTAAAGGTTTTGCCTTAGAAAGAATAGAAACTGATAATCCTGATTTAAAAGGAGCGAGATACTATACTTTTAAAAAATAAGTTAATTTATACACCATATAAAAAAAGGTTGCTTTATTTAAAAGCAACCTTTTTTTATGATCAATCGAGTATTAAATACTTATTAAATATGTCTTAAATACTTACTATGAATGAATAAAAATACATTATAATTTTAATAAAAAAAAGCTATACTATTATTAAATAATTGGCATATCGTTTGTTAATGTGGGAAATATTAATTAACACATCTTAAAACCTATTTCTTTTATATGAATATTTAAAATAACCATATAAATACATGTTTTCAAGCTATTTTATAAAAGTAATTTGGAAAAAAATTAACCAACCTTAACCAAATTTTAATAAATATGAAAAACCTCTTCAGTTTATTACTCCTATTCACTAATATCTGCATATTTGCGCAAATCGGAATAGGAACGTCAACTCCTCGAGGAGCTTTAGACATAAACTCTCCAACAGAAAGTATAGCAGGATTAGTTCTGCCATCTAATTTAGATGCAACAAATATCAAGAACCCTGAAACAAATAACAATCCAGTTCCAGGTACTATTTTTTACGACATAAAAAATAGCTGTATAAGATTATATAAACAAACAAATACATGGTCAGATTGTTTTTGTGAAGATTGCTCTAAACCCATAAATCCTACAATACCAATAATAACCCCTTAAGTTTTTTAACCAAATAAAAACAATTACTATGAAAAAATCATTTATCCTATCATTTTTATATATAGGATTACTTTCTTACGCTCAAGTGGGAGTAGGAACAACAACCCCTAGAGGGGCATTAGATATTAACAAACCAACTACAAACGATAATGGTTTAGTTCTACCAACAAATAGTAATGTTAGTAATATTATAAATCCACAAAACGGAGGAAGTCCAGTACCTGGAACAGTTATGTACGATTCTACATTAGACTGCGTACGTCTATATAAAACAGATAACTCATGGTCTAACTGTATTGGAGAAAAAAATTATTCTGATACAGCAAGAAAAGGAAAAGGTGTTTTTATGGCTACCTCTCATCTTACTACTTTTGATACTCAACCATGGTTAGAACATATTGTAAATCGTAAAAATTTTGGAGCTAATGAAGGTATATACGATAAATCTATTAGTTGGGTTAGAGCCGGTCAACCAGTACGTACTCATTCCATATCTAATCCTGGACAATCTTCAACGAATAGAGGAGGTACAGCTGTAGAAAATATGATTTCTGGAGAAGAAATCTATAGTAGATATAATATAGTGCATGCCGAAGGAGCTATTATTACTTCTATTTCATCAACATCAAATAATACTAGAGCAATTTTATTAGCCGATAAATTAAAAGATTATGTAAACAGAGGTGGAGTATTATTTATAAATTTAAGTCAAAGGAATGATACAGGTGGAAGAGTTTTGGCACAATCTCTATTCAAGGAATATACTGGACAAAATTTGAACTATACAAGTAGTAGATCTTTTCTCAATAAAGATGTAGTAATAACAAATCATGATGTAAATAATGGACCATTTGGCGACCAAAGAAATATTAAATATTTTACAAATAACAATGATAGCAGATCACGTGTAACATTACCTTATGAACTAATCTCTTCTACAGATTTACCTGAAGGTAGTGAAGTATATTTAGAAAACCTTGATACTAAAGAAGCTTTATTTTTCGCAACAGGTCCTGGAAATAGAGTTGTATTTTACTTTGGTCATACTATAAATATTTTGCCTAGAAACTTAACAACAGCATCTGATCTTCAAAAATTAAAATCGGTATTTTCTTTTAACCAAATGGTTAACTTAATAAATAAAACAAACTAATATGTTTGACTAAAATAGTTAGTTATTAAAAAAGCTAGTTCATAATAAATAATGAACTAGCTTTTGTATTAATTATATTATTCTTTTTTATGAATTTCCATACATGTTAGATTCACCTCCATCTATCGCAATAACTTGTCCTGATACATATCCATTTTCATCACTAAGAAGATAAGCAACTAAATTTCCTACATCTTTCGGATCACCTAACTTTCTTGTAGGATTTCTTGACGCATATTCTTTTTCAGCTACTTTAGGATCACTAGGATTTACTTGTTTAAAAGCCTCTGCAACCATTGGTGTTAAAATAGCACCTGGTGCTATAGCATTTGTTAAAATATTATCTTTCCCATACTCCAACGCAGCATTCTTTGTCATACCAGCAACCGCATGTTTTGTTGCCACATAAGCTGTCTGATTTAAAACACCTCTTATACCACCAACAGAAGCTACATTAACAATTTTTCCTCCTCCATTCTTTTGTAATTCAGGAATAACGTATTTCATTCCATAATGAACACCCATCAAATTAATGTCTACAACTTTTTTAAAAACATCTATATCATAATCAATTAATGGAGCTTGCTTCCCTTCTATTCCAGCATTATTATAAAGTCCATCTATCTTTCCGAATTCTTTTACAGTTTCTTCTACATATTTTTTCACATTCTCTTCAATAGAAACATCTGCAACTACAGTTAAAAATTTACTTTCTGGATATTTTTCTTTTAGCTCATTTTTTGCTTTTTCTAAACTATCATTATTATAATCTACCAATGTTAAGTTAGCTCCTTTTGAAGCTAATGCTTCAGCTGCTGCATATCCTAAACCCATTGCAGCACCAGTTATTATAATTGTTTTCCCTTTAAAATTTGACATATTATATTTATTTTTACTCTCATAAAGTTAGCTAATACGTTAATTGAAGTCTGTTAAGATGATATTAAATTTTAAATATTTAAACGTTTAAAAATGTATTTCGTATGCGATAATTATATGGTATGATTTGCTATCTTTACAGAAATAGTATAATCGGAAAGATGAAAAAAATAGCTTTTATTTTATTAAACTTAGCAGTTATGACTGGAGTTAATGCTCAGAGTTACAAGAAAAAGTATCCTGAAACAAAAAAAGGAGATCATGTAGATACTTATTTTGGAGAAAAAGTACAAGATCCATACCGTTGGTTAGAGAATGATTTGTCTCCAGAAACAAAAAAATGGGTTGTAGAGCAAAATAAAACAACTTATGCTTATTTAAATGACATTCCATTAAGAGCTCAATTAAAAAAATCTTTAACTGAAATATGGAATTACGAGAAAATTTCTACTCCATTTAAAGAAGGAGATTATACTTATTATTATAAAAATGACGGTTTACAACAACATTCTGTTTTATACCGTAAATTAGGAGAAGAAGGAATTGAAGAAATTTTCTTAGATCCAAATAAGTTTTCTAAAGATGGTTCTGTTTCTTTATCAGACGTTAGTTTTTCTAAAGATGGAAGCTTAGTTGCTTACTCAATTTCTGAAGGAGGTTCTGATTGGAGAAAAGTAATTATTTTAAATGCAAAAGATAAAAAACAAGTAGGAGAAACATTAATTGATGTTAAGTTTTCTGGAATCGCTTGGAAAGGAAACGATGGTTTTTATTATTCTTCTTACGATAAACCAAAAGGATCAGAATTATCAGAAAAAACAGATCAACATAAATTATATTATCACAAGTTAGGAACTTCTCAGAAAAAAGATCAAATGATTTTCGGAGGACAAGCAATTCCTCGTCGTTACGTTGGTGCTTACTTAACAGATGATGAACGTTTCTTAATCATTACTGCTGCTAATACGACGTCAGGAAACGAATTATATTATCAAGATTTATCTCAAGCAAATGGGAAAATAAATACAATTGTTGATAATTTTGAGACGAATACATCTATTATAGATAACGATGGTGAAACTTTCTATTTATTTACAAATAATAAAGCGCCAAATAATAAAGTTGTAAAAGCAACTACTGCAGATTTAAGCGAAAGTGCTTGGCAAACTGTTATTCCAGAAACAGAAAATGTATTAAATATTTCTACAGCTGGTGGATATTTATTCGCTAAATATTTAAAAGATGCCATTTCTGTTGTAGAACAATATAAATATGACGGTACGAAAGTTCGTCAAATAGAATTACCAGGAGTTGGTTCTGCATCTGGTTTCGGAGGAAAAAAATCTGAGAAAGATATTTATTTTGGTTTCTCAAATTATATTACACCTTCTACAAGTTATAAATACAATGTAGAAAGCGGGAAATTTGAAGTTTATATTAAACCAAATGTAAAATTTGATTCTGATGACTACATCTCTGAACAAATTTTTTACACATCAAAAGATGGAACAAAAGTTCCAATGATTATTACGTATAAAAAAGATCTTAAGAAAAATGGTAAAAACCCTACAATTGTTTACGGTTATGGAGGTTTCAATATTAGTTTAACACCAGGATTTAGCCCAGCAGTTGCTGCTTGGATAGAGAATGGAGGTATTTACGCTGTTCCAAATTTACGTGGAGGAGGTGAATATGGAAAAAAATGGCACGATGGAGGTCGTCAGTTTAATAAACTAAATGTATTCAACGATTTTATTGCTGCTGCAGAATACTTACAAAAAAATAAATATACTTCACCAGACTTTACAGCTTTATCTGGAGGTTCTAATGGAGGTTTATTAGTAGGTGCTACAGAAACTATAAATCCTAAAGTTGCAAAAGTTGCGTTACCAGCGGTTGGAGTTTTAGATATGTTACGTTACCATACATTTACTGCTGGTGCAGGTTGGGGATATGATTACGGAACAGCAGAGGATAGTAAAGAAATGTTTGAATATTTAAAATCTTATTCTCCTGTTCATAATGTAAAAGAGGGAACTTGTTATCCTGCAACATTAGTTACAACAGGAGATCATGATGATCGTGTTGTTCCTGCTCATTCATATAAATTTGCAGCAAATTTACAAGCTAAACAAGGTTGTGACAATCCTGTTTTAATTAGAATTGAGACAAAAGCTGGTCATGGAGCTGGTCGTTCTACAGAAGTTGTAATTAACGAAACAGCTGATAAATATGCATTTACATTATGGAATATGGGAATTAAAAAATTAAAATAATATCCAATATTAAATAAATATCAATCCATCTGAGCAATCAGATGGATTTTTTACATTTACAAAAAAATGAAAATGAAATACACATTTACTTTATTAACTCTACTTTCTTCATTTACTTTCGGACAATATGTTAAAAATGCAACCATTGTTTTAGATAATGGAAAAAAGATTGAAACAGAAGAAATTATTTACGGAGAGAAAGAATATCAATTTGTAGAAAAAGAGGTTCCTTATACTCTACAGACTGTAAAAATCAAAAAAGTTTCTAATATTGAATTTGATTCAATTAACTTTTCTAAAGAAATTCCTAAACTTAAAGAAACATATTTCGAAAATGATTTACCAGAAGGAATTTATGAAACAATTGAAGATTTTTATAATAGAAAACCTTCTTCTACTGAGAAATTAGCTGGCAGACCAGATGGAGAAGATTTTTTAGAAAGACCTAAAGATTTAATGACTTTTAAAAGAAGATCCGATGATGAAATTCTAAGAACTGCATTTGCAGTTGTATATTATAATGATTTATATTTTGGAGTAAAAGGAATTAATAAAAATGAATCGAAAAAAATGAAAGGTTCTGCTAATTTGGGAACACAAAGTATGAGATACGTTAGAGTTAAATTTAAAAATGATGACTATTATTATACGGATTTTCCAGTATCCTCAAATTCTACTTTTTGGATGGTTGCAGGAGGAGTTGCAGGAGGAATGATTGGTGGAGCTATTGCAGGAGCACTTTCTTCGAATCATAGTGGTTATGTACCTATTGTTTTACTGAACAGCGAAAAAAAGTTTTACAAAGTACAAGGCTGCAAGAAATTCAATGAATATTTCGGGACTAATCTCAATATGAATTTTGATTGTGAAAATAAGGAAGAATATAATATTCAGAATGTTAGAAAATTAATGATAAATAATATTAAATAATATCAATCCATCTGAGTAATCGGATGGATTTTTTACTTTTACAAAAAATTAAAATGAAATATACCTTTACCTTATTTACTCTACTTACCTCATTTGCATTTGGTCAATACATAAAGAAAGCAACAATTACTTCTAAAAAAACAAATGAAAAGTTTGAAATTACAAACGTACAATACTTAAAAGACGGTAAGTTTATTAAATTTAATACTGATAATTTTAAAAACGCATTAGTTTATGCTCGTTTAAAAGATATTGACTTAGAATTTGATTCTATTGATTATTCTAAAAGCATTCCTGATATAAAACAAACTTATTATGAAGGAACTTTAAACTATCCTGATGGACTATATTTAACGATAGAGAGTTTTATTAACAAGACTCCTGAGGCAATCACTTTCGAAAAGAAACCTAATATGCAGGCGGAGGCATTTGAATACTCTGATGATTTAGTTAATTTTTACGACAGGAAAGGAAAGTTCCCAGAGTTTCAGCAAAATAAATACTTTGCTATAGTACAAAATGGAGATGTTTATTTTAGTTTGAAGCAATTTTCTAAATTAACTAAAAAAAGTAAAACTAATCTTGGTAGTGGCATTCCTAGCTTTGCTTATGTTAGAGTGAAAGCAGGAAGTGAAAATCATTTATATTTTGAATTACCAAAGGGAATGGATAGTGATTTCACTTCAATATTTGCTATTGCTGGAGGTGCAATAGGAGCAGCGGTAGGAGCTGTTACTGATGCAATTGTATCAAACAATAAGAAAGAAGATTATTCTCAAAGCTATATTAATCTTGTTAAAAATAACTTTACATTTCATGATATCAATTATATGAAAGGAGTTATTTTTGATGTGAAGTCAAAAGAATTTTTCTTTCTAAAAGATTGTTCAGACTTAGATAATTACATAAAAATGTATAAATCAGAATTAACTATAGATTGTAAAACTGAATATACATTAGACAAACAAAGAGAAATTATAAATAATATTAAATAAACATCAATCCATCTGAGCAATCAGATGGATTTTTTTACTTTTTATAAAACAATATAAGTGAATAGACTAATAGCAAGTAGTAGAAAAATTATTTTTAATAATTAGAATTTATAAGGTATAAATAACATAACCTTTATACATTATTTTAGAAGTTTTTTCTAATTTTAAATACTTAAATAATTTAAATATATAAAAATGAGTACAAAAACATACGCAGCATTTAACGAAGTAGATGCATTAGCACCACATACAATAAAACGTCGTCAATTATCACCAAAAGACATCTTTATAGATATCGAATATTGTGGTGTTTGTCATAGTGATATTCATACTGCAAAAGGAGATTGGGGAAAACCAAATTATCCTGTTGTTCCTGGGCACGAAATTATTGGGCGAATTAAAGAAGTAGGTTCAGAAGTAACTAACTTTAAAGTTGGAGATTTAGTAGGTGTAGGTTGTATGGTAGAATCTTGTCAAGATTGTCATCCTTGCGAAGAAGGTTTAGAACAATATTGTGAAAATGGTTTTACAGGAACTTACAATTCTAAAAACTCTAAACATGGAGGTGTTACTTATGGTGGATATTCTGAAAACATCGTAGTAGAAGAAAAATTTGTTCTTCGTGTACCAGAAAACATCGATGTAAAAGCTGCTGCACCATTATTATGTGCTGGGATTACTACTTGGTCTCCATTACGTCATTGGAATGTAAAACCAGGAGATAAAGTTGGTGTTATTGGTCTTGGTGGATTAGGTCACATGGGAGTTAAATTTGCAAAAGCAATGGGTGCTCATGTTGTAATGATTACAACTTCTGAATCTAAAGGTGCAGATGCTAAAAAATTAGGAGCAGATGAGGTATTAATATCTAAAGATAATGCACAAATGGAAGCGCATAAAAATTCATTTGATTTTCTTTTAAATACAATCCCTGTAAAACACGATGCTAATCCATATTTAAATCTTTTAAAACTAGATAAAACAATGTGTATCGTTGGAGCAATAGAACCAATAGAAGCTGTAAACGGAGGTTTATTAGTAATGAAAAGAAAAAATTTAGCAGGATCATTAATCGGAGGTATTAAAGAAACACAAGAAATGTTAGATTTTTGTGGAGAACATAATATTGTTTCTGATGTTGAGGTAATTGATATTCAAACAATCAATACTGCTTACGAAAGAATGATGAAGTCTGATGTTAAATATCGATTTGTAATTGATATTAAATCATTAAAAGAAGCTTAAAATTATTTTTAAATACTAAAAAATCCGCTTTATAAGCGGATTTTTTTATGTCTAATAATATGTATAATTATTTAGCAACAGAATCTGTTTTAGCAGAATCAACTGTTACACTTTCTACAGAATCAGCTGTTTGAGCAGGAACTTCTGTTTGTTCTATATTTAAAGAATCCTCCGTTGGTGCTGAAGGTTCTGGCTGAGAAGCATTTTCTTTACAAGAAAATGTTGTAAATGAAATAGCTACAAAAGCGATTAATGCAATTTTTTTCATAACTTTAATTTTTTATGTTTTAAAGGACTATATTAATTAATGATTCAAAGTTAGATGAAGCAATCTAAAGATTGAAATAAAACTGTTGTAAGATTTTTGTAATTCAATCTCTTGTAATTTTTACAAAAATTTAACTTAATCAAAGTACGATAAAAAGCCTAAAGCAATGCTATTATCAGAAATAAATCATTTTATTTGTAGCGAAATTAAAACGGAAATTGTAAAATAGAATTCTATTTTACAAAACATTGATAAACAAATAGGTAAACAATATTTTTTTGAGCAAATTTACAGATATAGAAATTTTTGAGATTTTAAAAAAAGCGATTGCTAATCGTTTTTTAGAAGAAAACTCTGCTCAATCAGAAAATATATCAGATTGGAAGGGACAAGAAATAACAAGTTTTCAAGACGATTTATTTAATAAAACTAAATCCACTGTTAGTGAAAAATGGTTTTATACTTATTTTAAATCAGATTTTAAGAAACTTCCTCGCATAGACATGCTAAATTTACTAGCACAATATTGCGGATATAAGAATTGGGCACATTTTTTAAATGTTCAGAAAATAGAACATTTTGAGACAGATAAACCAAAAACTGATTCTATAATAGAAGAAAAAATTGAATTAGTTTCTTCTGATATAGACACTATTGATCATGATGAAAATATTGAGCAAAAAGTAAAAATAAAAGAAGTAGAAAAAAATAAAAAAACAAATTTTAAGCTACGTACAGCTTCTATGGTTGCTTTTGTTGTTATTCTACTTACTGTTATTGCAACGTCTGTTTACTTTGCTTTTTTTAGTCAAAGAGAATATGAATTTTGTTTTGTAGATGCGGATCGCCAAACTGCTGTAACAAACTCTGTTGAGATCACAATTTTAAGAGATGGTTTTACTCCACTCTATTTATCTACAAAAACTGGTTGTATTAAATTTAAATCTGAAACCGATACAATTAAAATGTTTGTGAGTTCGCCTTATTATAAACAAGATACTTTTAAGGTTAACCTTCATCAATATAATCAACCCGAAAAATTACTATTAGAACCAGATGATTATAAAATTATGCTGTACTACTACTCTAATTCTGCAAAGGATTTAAAGCAACGTATAGATAAACTAAATCAGATGATTGCTGATAACGCCTTAATTTATCAGGTGTATGATAACGATTTTTTTGGTGTAGAGATTCTTTCAAAACAGCAGTATATAAACTTGGTAACGATACCAACAACCTCTTTAAAGAATTTTTCTTTAATAGAATCAGAAAACAAAAATGGGAAAATTGTCAAATTAAAATTTAAAATCCAACAAGATGAGAATGATAAATAAAATTACTCAATTTAGCATGTTATTGCTATTAAGTGTTTGGATATTACTTTCGTGTAAAGACGAAAAGTACAAAGGTGATTATAATCCAGATACAATTAAAGGTTATAAGAACGAAGCCGCCACAGTAAGTAGTAAAATGGATTCTGTAGAAGCTGTAAATTTTATTACAAAACAGAAACTAAGAGAGTTGTATGAACTTTCTGCTTTGGCATCAAATTCTAATGATACTGTACTTAATAGTTTATTAAGAGAGCAATTATTAACCTATTTCCCGAAAAAAGATACTACAGAAATATTTTCATTGTTAAGAGATTTATCTTCTAAGAAAGTAACCTATACTTCTGTAACTAAATTTAAAATTTTAGCAAAAGATTCAATTACGCCAGATTCAATCAAAAAAGTTGCTTATTCTATAAATTATTTTAATGAAGATAAGAAACTAATAGAATCAAATGACAGAATTGGTATATTCGTTTTAAAACAAGAACCAATACAATTTAAAAGAGAGTTTAAGTTTTACTTTACATCTTTAAATGAGAATGACACCATTCAGGTAAACGATTCTATTCCGCCTGGTGTTACACAAAAGTCTATAGGAAAATCTCCGAAATAAACATCATCAATACTATCAATAGGTCTAAAATAAGTTAGGCCTATTTTTTTTGCATCAGGTCTACATCTCGATAAAAATTTATCGTAATATCCACCTCCATAACCAACACGATTACCTTTTTTATCGGCAACAAACATTGGTATAAAAATAACATCAATTGCTGTAGATTCTATTTCTTTATATACAATAGGTTCTGGAATATGAAGAGAATTTAATTGTGTCTCAAATCCTTTTTCAACTTTACAGTTTATCATATCATCACCAACAACAAGTGGTAAGGTAACAGTTTTGTTTTGGCTAAATAGCCACTCTATAATAGGGTAAGTATTAATTTCGTTATTTTTTTCTATTGGTAGAAAAATATGGAAAGTTTGATCCAACGAAAGGTCTAAAAACTGAAGTTGATCAGATATTTCTTTACTTAAACGTTCAACGTCTTGTTTAGAAAATTGTTTTCTGATATTTCTGTAATATTTCCTAACCTCAGCTTTTAGCATTACGTCTAAATTATTGTTTAAACTAATTTAGAAATAATTTTAAATAAGTGATTAATCTTTTAATAAAAAGAAAATAAATATCCCTCCAATAACAGCAGAAGCAAGTAAAATATCTACTAATTTAACATTTATTCCTAATCTCTTTAAAAAAGATTCTTTGTAGGTTTTATGAATTCTTTTTGACATAAGTTATAAGTTTATTTTATTGTCTATTATAAATAGGATGCAAAAATAAAAAAAGGTTGCGTTAAAAAATATGAAAATAGAATTTTAGAATTGTTTAAAACAATATTACTTAATAATAAATATTTAAAACAAAAATAAACCCCTATTAATCAAATAAATAGGGGTATTGTTAAATTTTTGTGAAATTTTATATTTCTTTTACTGTAATAATGTTTACTGGACAAGCTTTTGCTGCTCGATCACAATTGTCAGCAATTGTATGATCTGGATCTTTTAAAGTATGAAAACCTTTTTTATCAATTGATTTTAGCAAAACAGATTTACCATCTTTTTTAGACATACGAAAGCGTTCTGGTGCTAATTCGTAGCAATAGTTGCAGCCAATACATTTATCGCGTTGTAATGTAATAATAACCATTAATTAAGTAGTTTTTAGTGAGAATATGCTCCTTCTGCAACACTATTTTGCTGTGTTCCTGGCTCGTCTACTTTTACTAATTTATATAATTTATCTGAAGGGCGGATTCTAAATTCCATTGGAATTGTAATACTATCTCCTTTCTTAGCTGTATTGCTTTCTACATCTTCTACAAACATTGATGGAACAACCATTTCTTTTGCTCCTGTTGTAGGTCCTGTAACTAAAATTAAATCACCAACTTTTAAATCGTAAGCATCAATAACAAATTGTCCAATGTTAGCTTTTGGGAAAAAGTGAACACCTTTACCAATGTAAACTTTTTTCTGTGTTGCCATAGATCCTGGAACAGCAGACCATTCTCCTAATTTCTGACCTAAATAATACCCAGACCAAAAACCACGATTATAGACTGTTTGTAATAATCCCATCCAGTAATCTACTTTCTCTTTAGAATATGTCCCATCAGCAATAGAATCTATTGCTTCTCTGTAACAACGAATAACTGTTGCTACATATTCTGGAGAACGTCCACGACCTTCTATTTTTAATACTTTTACGCCAGCTTCAACAACCTCATCTAAAAATTCCATTGTACATAAATCTTTAGGAGACATCATGTACTCATTATCTAATTCGATCTCGAAACCAGTTTCTTGGTCAATAACTGTATACTTTTTACGACAATTTTGTTTACAAGCACCACGATTGGCAGATGAATTATGAGAATGTAAGCTTAAGTAACATTTCCCAGAAACAGCCATACACAATGCTCCGTGACCAAAAATTTCTATTTCTACTAAGTTTCCACTTGGTCCACGTACATCATCTTTTACAATTTGTTCGCAAATCTTATTAATTTGTTTCAAACTCAACTCACGCGATAATACCATTGTATCTGCAAACATTGCATAAAACTTAACAGTTTCTATATTTGTTACGTTAATTTGAGTTGAAATATGTATTTCGACACCAATTTGTCTTGCATAAGCAATAACCGATTGATCCATTGCAATAACAGCCGTAATATTAGCTTGTTTTGCACTGTCCAATAAGTTTTTAATTAAAGACAAATCGTGGTCATATATAATTGTATTTAATGTAAGATAAGAACGTACACCTTTCTCTTCACAACGTTGTACGATTTCTGGTAAATCTCCCATTGTAAAGTTAATTGATGCTCTCGCACGCATATTTAACTGATCAACTCCGAAGTATACAGAATCTGCTCCATTATCTAATGCTGCCTGCAACGATTCGAAATTCCCAGCAGGAGCCATTAACTCCATTCTTCCATTATTAGTCATACGAAAATTCTGATTTAAAGGTGCAAAGTTACAAAAAATATAAGTTTATACTGAATATAAATTGAATCAAATTGATAATGAGTTTTTTAAGAGGTATAATATGAATCGTAAAAAATCTATTTAATATTGAGTGAAAAAGAAGTAATTTTGCAGCATGCAAATAGAAAGTCTTCAAAATCCAAGGATTAAAAACTTGCTTAAACTGCAAGAAAAATCAAGAGAGCGTAAAAACCAAGGTTTATTTATTGTGGAAGGAACACAAGAAAATGAATTGGCTATAAAAGGGAATTACGAGGCTGTTGAAATCTATCTTTGCGAAGATATTTATCAGCATACTATAAATTTTGGAAACGCAAAGGTTTTTACCATCACTCGTCCTGTTTTTGAAAAATTGGCTTACAGAAAATCTACTGGAGGAATTATTGGTGTTTATAAAACGAAAGCTGTACAACTAGAGGACTTACATTTACCAGAAAATGCTTTAGTAATTGTTTTAGAAGCAGTAGAAAAACCAGGAAACCTTGGTGCTGTTTTAAGAACTGGTGATGGGGCAAAAGTTGACGCTGTAATTGTGTGCGATGAAACTGTAGATTTCTTTAATCCTAATGTTATTCGTTCTTCTGTAGGAACTCTTTTTACAAATAATATTGCTGCTGGAAAAAAAGAAGATGTTTTAAATTTTCTACAATCAAAAAATATTCAAATTGTTTCTACTTTCTTAAGAGATGAAACAAAGAGTTTATATGAAACTAATTTCACAAAATCATCTGCAATTATTTTAGGAACGGAGGCTACTGGTCTTTCAGACTTTTGGGCAGATAACTCAGATTCGTTAATCAAAATTCCGATGCTTGGTTTTGTAGATTCTTTAAACGTGAGTAATGCTGCTGCAATTTGTGTTTACGAAGCTGTTCGCCAAAGAGTGTAGATGATCTATTTAGATATAAGACTTAAGATTTTAAGACATAAGGTTTATTTTGTTAGATAGAATGTTTTTTCGGAATGACATTAAAATATCAATAAATAAACGACGAATGTTAAGCTTATCATGCTGATTTCTATGACAAAACTAAATATTATGTAATTATAAATTTAGTTTAAGTCTAGTATGTCATCTTGTTATTTCAGGATCTCATCACTACTTACACGATGTGAAGCTGAAATGAATTCCTTTAGATTTGAATTATCTTAAATTGGATAAAAAAGAAGAGAATAGAGTTGTAGTAAACTATAATGAGTTCAGAGCTGTTTACAATCTCAAATCCTGATTAAGACTCCACTCTATCTTATCAAATTCTCAAATAGAAATTCGGGTTAAAACCCCATTAGTAAGGAATCGAGTTATTGATAAGTTTCAGCTTGACAAACTGGGTGAATATGTAAATTATAATTCGTCAATAAACTTATATGCTCTCATTTCTGTCCAAGAATGATGATTATTTTTTAATGGAAAACCACAATGTCCACCATATTTTGGCATTTCGAATGTGCAAAAAGAATGTTTTTCAAAACGTTGAATTGGATAACATTCTTCCCCTAAGAATGGATCATTTTTGGCATTTACAATTAAGCATGGCGTTGTTATATTATCAATAACCGCCAAAGGAGATGCTTTATCATAATAATCTTCTTTAGAAGAATACCCATGTAAAGGCGCCGTAAAATATTCATCAATTTCATCAAATGTTTTGATTCTATCAATCATATCTTCATTTAATTTCCCAGGAAATTGATTTGCTTTCTCTTTGAATTTAGGAACAAGTGTGCGTTGAAAATTTTTAAAATAAACTTTATTAATTCCTTTTTTCAAACTATCCGAACAAGATTTTAAAGACAATGGAGCAGAAAAAACAATTCCACATTTTACACGTTCATCAATCGTATAACTTCCAAGATAATTTAAAACCAAAGCTCCTCCCATAGAGTAGCCAATTAAGTAAATTTCTTTATAATCTTCGCTTAATGCTTTTTCTACAACACTATTTACATCATTAATAGAACCATGGTGATATAATGTACATGTTTTGTTCATCTCTCCCCCACACGATCTGTGATTCCAAGCTAGAACAGAAAAGCCTTTTTGGTAAAAATAATCTGAACATGAGTTAAGATAAGTTCTTTTAGAATCTCCTTCTAAACCATGAAATAGAATGATTAATTTTTGTTTATGTGCTTGTTTTCTCCAATCTAAATTTAAAAAATCATGATCTGGTGTTTCTATCTTTTCTCTTGAATAATCAGGAACTGGATACTTTTTTATTTTCGCTGGATATATTGTAGAATAATGCGAATTTCTATTTAGAAAACTTGGTTTTGGATAAGCAGATTTTATATAAGGCATGATTAATAAATTTTGGCATCAATTAGAAAATCTTTTTTAATTTCTTCGTTGATGTTGGCAATAATTTTAGATTTCCCCATTAGTAATTCTTGTCGCATAGCTGGAGAATTAATTTTTACATATAAAATACGTTGTCTAACCTCAACACGATCGGTATACTTTTCGAAGAATTTACCCATCACTTTGTGCCAAGCTTCCTCTGCTTTTACCTCCCAAATTAATTCTTCTTTTCCACTTTGTTTTATAAAATGCTCTAAAGCCTGACCAAGCGTTTGTTGATTACTTCGTTTTTCATACTTTTTCATAATCGGAAGACTTTACTTTCAGAATTAATTTGTTTAATAATTTGTTCAGTTCTTTCGGAATGTGTATCGGTAATAAAAATTTGTCCGAAACGTTCCTCGTTTACCAACTTAATTAATTGTGTTACACGATGCTCATCTAATTTATCAAAAATATCGTCTAATAACAACAAGGGTGTTAAGTTTAACGCTTCTTTTATTACTTCTAATTGTGCTAATTTTAAAGCAATTAAATAAGATTTCTGTTGTCCTTGCGAACCAAATTTCTTAATCGGATAATTAGTAATCGTAAACAATAAATCGTCCTTATGTATTCCCGCTGTAGAATATTGTGCCGCTCTATCTTTATATAGCGCTTCTTTTAAAACTGATTCAAAAGGTGCATCATTCAGCTGAGAAATATATTCGATGTTCACTTTCTCTCGTCCTTCTGATATTTCATTGTAATATTTTAGAAAAGCTTCTAAAAAGTTTTCAACGAATTCTTTTCTTGTCTCATGTATTCTTTTTCCTAAATGAATTAATTCTTCGTCGTAAATTTCTAAAGATGTTGCATCAAATGTATTATTCGCCGTAAAATATTTTAACAACGCATTTCGTTGCATCAATACTTTATTATAGCGCATTAAATCTGCTAAATATTGCTTATTAGACTGCGAAATAATATTGTCTAAAAATTTACGTCTTACTTCACTCCCTTCTTTTATTAAATCACTATCATAAGGTGAAATCATCACCAAAGGATATTGACCAATATGATCTGAAATTCGGTCATAAGATTTTGAATTTCTTTTTAGTTGTTTGGGTTGACCGGGACGAACTAAGCAAAAAATAATATCATCTGATTCGTTTTTATCGAATGTTCCTTCGAGCGTGAAAAAATCACAATCGAATTGAATATTCATTGCATCGGAATGATTAAGATAAGATTTGCTTAAAGCTAGATAATGTATTGCATCTAAAACATTGGTTTTTCCTTTTCCATTTTGTCCTACAAATGCATTAATTTTTGGTGAAAATTCGAAATTATTTTCATCAAAATTCTTGAATTGTCTTGCTTTAAGTTCTTTTAAATACATAAAGCAAAATTACGAATTACGTTTGACAATTTACGATTAGAGATTTAGAATATATTGTTGTTTTTTAGATTTATGTTTCCTACATCCACATTTTAATTTAGATTAAAATGTGGATTATCTAAACAACAATTCTATTAAGATAGACTTATGTTAATTTTTTAAAATTTAACATAATTAAGGAGTTGAATATTTGATTGATAAATATATTTTTTCTAGTTTTAAATAAAAAAATAAACATTTACTACCTATTTATGAAACATTTAAAATTACAATTATTGAAGAAAAAGTTAATATTAATTAAATAGGTTGTTTCTATTCCATTGTGTAGTATTTAATATCTCTACTAAATCTAGTAATACTAAAAAACAATGATGAAATAACTCAAAATTAATTAATATGAAAAAACTTATGAATCAAAAACAAAGATTGGGATCAATACTTTCAAAAGGATTATTGTGTACAGTTGTATTATTATCATCTTGCGATACAAATGATGATAATAATGAAAAATTAGAAAAGCAAGTTACTAACAAAGACCTTAAAAAAGGATCTTTTCTGGGAGAGGAAATTATTTATATCAGAAAAGATGGAAAAAATATTTTCCAAGGTGATATGCTTATTACTGATGAACAGCTGAAAGAAAATCTACAAAACAGAGGTGCAGTTGCAAATAGACTAAGATGGCCAAATAACACCGTTTATTACACGATTTCTAATCAGATAAGAAATACAAATCTCCACAATAGAATTAATGCTGCAATTAGAGAGTATAATAGTAAAACGAATTTAAAATGGACAGAAGTTGGCTTTAATGCACCAACATATGTACAGTTTGTCCCTTCTGGTAGTAATGGTACAGATGGATCAGCAACAATTGGACGTCAAAATGGATCTAAATACATTTCACTTGATTGGAATATACCATTAGGATCTTTACTACACGAAATGGGACATACAATAGGTCTTTTTCATGAGCATACACGTAGAGATAGAGATAATTATGTTATAATAAATTGGAATAATATTCAAAATGGACAGCAACACAATTTTAACATTTATAGTAGTAATGGTATTGGTCGAGATGGAGTAGATATAGGAGAATTTAATGCTCAATCTATGATGATGTATTGGACTAATTCTTACTCTCGTAATGGACAACCAACTATTGTTCAAAGAAATGGAAGATCATACACTTACAATAGACAAAATTATTTAATACAGACTGATATTAACGCAATAAATAGAATGTATCCAAGATAGATAAATATTAGATAAAAACTCGGCTTTAGAAAAGTCGAGTTTTTATAATTTAATAGGTATCTATTTCAAACTGTACACCTTTTTTCTAGTAAAAGAAAAATTATAATTAAACTTTTCTTTTTTACCAATGTAAACACCTATTAGTATGATTATAATTCCTAAAATTTCTATAATTGTTAGTGTTTCATTAAAAATGATATAAGCATAAATAGCACTAAAAATAGGCTGTGTTAGAATAATGATTGAAGATAATGTAATGCTTATCTTTTTCATACTATAACTAAGTAGTCCTTGTCCTAATAATTGAGAAAATATAGTTAAGGCTAACAAGAAGAAAATATCATTTATAGAAGTTGGTATCTCAAATTTTTCAAAAACTGAAATTCCTAAAGCTAAAACTGGTAAAGATCCTAAACCACTAATAAACATTAAAGTTGATATTTTCATTTTTAATCGAACTTTATACACTGCGATTAAAAATAATCCGTAAAAAATAGAAGCTAAAAACGCTAATAAATCTCCTTTAATATTTCCTGACGATTGAAAGTTTTTAGACATTAAAACAAGTATCCCTACCATCGTAATAAGTATTCCTACTAAAAATGGTTTATTTATTTTTTCTTTAAAAAGATAGTAAGATAATGGGATGGTTGTAAAGGGAACTAAATTAACAAACAAATTAGCATTTGCTACCGTTGTAAATGAGAATGATTTATTCCATAAAATTAAATCTATTGCTAAAAATACGCCACTAAATAAAACAATAATCCAATCTTGTTTATTTATCTTTTTTAAATCTTTATAAACAAACGGAAAAAGAAGAATTACAGCAAACAAAATTCTGTAAAAAGCTGTATTTATTGGTGCTGTACTAGATAATTTTACAAATATACCTCCTGTTGCAAGACATATAACAGCGATAAAAGCTAAAAGTATAGATAGGTTAGATTTCATAATTTTTATTTATACAAAAGTCCTCCAATGTTAGAAATAAAGTACTTTAAATATTAATTTTATAACTTTAAATACTTTAATTATTAAAATAATGAACCTAGACAACTTAAATCTTTCAATTCTTAATGAATTGATGCATAATTCTCGCATCACAAATACTGAATTAGGTAAAAAAATTGGACTTACATCTCCAGCTGTAGCCGAGAGAATAAAAAAGATGGAAGAAGCTGGAATAATTAAATCTTATTCTATTGATGTGGATTATGAACAATTAGGAATAAATGAAAATGTGATTATCGGAATTGATATTCAGTATTGTAATATTCCGAAATTTATAGAAGAAGTTGAAAATATTAATGGTGTTATATCTGTCATGAAATCCACAGGAGATTTTTGTGTTATTGTTCACCTTATTGCGAAGAATATGTCGAAATTAGAAGAAGTGATTACAAAATTTAGTAAACATGGAAATACTTCTACATTTCGAATATTAGGAACGCCATATAAATCTGTTCCTAAAGTAAAAGATTTAAAATAAAGGTAGAAATTTCAAAAAAGCCTTATTTTTGTCACTTGTAAAAGAAACATTTAGAAAATGGCAATTCAAAAACCATCGATTCCAAAAGGAACAAGAGATTTCTCTCCTTTAGAAGTGAATCGTCGTCAATATATTATCAACACAATAAAAAAACAATTTGTGTTATTTGGATTTTCTCCAATAGAAACTCCATCATTCGAAAATTTATCAACATTAACTGGTAAATATGGAGAAGAAGGAGATCGTTTAATTTTTAAAATTCTTAATTCTGGAGATTATTTATCTAAAGTTGATGAGCAATTATTAGCAGAAAAAAATAGTCAAAAAGTAATTGCTAAAATCTCTGAAAAAGCATTACGTTACGATTTAACAGTGCCTTTTGCTCGTTACGTTGTACAACATCAGAATGATATTACATTTCCATTTAAGCGTTACCAAATTCAGCCAGTTTGGCGTGCAGATCGTCCGCAAAAAGGACGTTTTCGCGAGTTTTTTCAATGTGATGCAGATGTTGTTGGTTCAGACTCTTTATTACAAGAAGTAGATTTTGTTCAATTATACGATTCAGTTTTTACACAATTAAATGCGCCAGTTGAAATTCATATTAACAATCGTAAAATATTATCAGGATTAGCAGAAGTTGCAGATATTTCTGCTCAGTTAATCGATTTTACTGTTGCTTTAGATAAATTAGATAAAATTGGTGAAGAAGCTGTAAAAGAGGAAATGCGTGGAAAAGGAATTTCTGAATCTGCAATAGAAATATTATCGCCTTTATTTACAATGAATGGAGATTACAAAACACAATTTGCTCAATTAAAAGAAATCTTGAAAACATCGGAAACGGGATTAAAAGGAATTGAGGAATTAGAATTTGTTTTTGAAAATACAGAAAACATCGGATTACAATCTGCTGATTTAATCTTGAACTTAACTTTGGCTAGAGGATTAGATTATTACACAGGAGCTATTTTTGAAGTTAAAGCAAAAATTGGTGAATTTTCTTCGTCTATTGGTGGTGGTGGTCGCTATGACGATTTAACTGGAATTTTTGGATTAAAAGATATTTCTGGTGTTGGAATTTCTTTTGGTTTAGATCGTATTTACTTAGTTTTAGAAGATAATAACTTATTCCCTGCTTTAGAAGATTCAACTAATATTCAGGCATTATTCATTAATTTCGGAACAAAAGAAGCCGCTCATGCAATGAAATTGGTTAAACAATTACGTTCTCAAGGAATTAATACAGAAGTATATCCAGACGATGCTAAAATGAAAAAGCAAATGGGATATGCAGACAAAAAAGGAATTAAGAAAGTTATTCTTTTAGGAGAAAAAGAAATTGAAGAGCAAAAAGCGACTGTAAAAGATATGATTTCTGGTGAACAAACAGAAATTGCCTTCGCAGATTTAGCTAATGCCTTATAATTCAAATAAGTTCAATATATTTGCAAACTATTTAATTTAGAATATACAAAATGAGTTTATTAACCGTTGGTACAGTAGCCTTTGATAAATTAGAATCTCCATTCGGAAAAACAGATAAAATCTTAGGTGGTGCCGCTACATATATCGGTATGGCGTCTTCTTTATTAGGCGTAGATACAGGAATCGTTTCAGTTGTAGGAGGAGATTTTCCTCAAGAATACATCGACTTATTGACATCTAAAGGAATTAATTTAGATGGTATGGAAATCGTAAAAGAAGGGAAAACTTTCTTTTGGGAAGGAAGATATCACAACGATTTAAATACACGTGATACATTAGCAACAGAATTAAATGTATTAGAAACTTTTAATCCAGTTGTTCCTAATGATCGTAAATCTCCAAACGTTTTAATGTTAGGAAACTTACACCCATTGGTACAAAAAGGAGTTTTAACACAATTAGATAATCGTCCAGGATTAGTTGTTTTAGATACAATGAACTTTTGGATGGATTGTGCATTAAACGAATTAATGGACGTTATAAAAGATGTTGATGTAATTTCTATTAACGATGAAGAAGCTCGTCAATTATCAGGAGAATATAGCTTAGTAAAAGCAGCTAAGAAAATTATGTCTTTTGGACCAAAAACTGTTATCATCAAAAAAGGTGAACACGGTGCTTTATTATTCCAAGAAGAAAATGTTTTCTTTGCACCTGCATTACCATTAGAAGATGTATTTGATCCAACTGGAGCTGGTGATACATTTGCTGGAGGTTTCTCTGGATATTTAGCAAAAACAAACGATTTCTCTTTTGATAATATGAAACGTGCAATTGTTTATGGTTCTGCTTTAGCATCTGTAACATGTGAAAAATTTGGTACAGAATCTTTACAAAATTTAACACGTGAAGGATTAGCTGAACGTTTAAAAGAATTCAAAAAATTAATGGATTTTTCTATCAATTTATAAAATTTGATAGTTAAGATAAGAATTTGAAAAGCTTTGCTTAATTGCAAAGCTTTTTTTATTTAAATGATTTCTTTATTTGGTATATTTATATTAAGTAATTTGAATCTATTCTGGAGATTATTTTTTTGAATAATGTTTTTAATTTTAAGTAAGTATGAAAAATAGAATTATAGCCGTTTTGGTTTTAGCGTTTTCTTCTCTATTATCAGGAATTTTAATTTCGAAGATGTCATTTATTGGTCGAGTTGGTATCACCATCATTTACAATGAATATGCAATTCTTAAATCGTGGTGGAAAACAGCGCTATTGTTTTTTGTGATTCAAGTAATTCTATTTACAATTTTCAGTATTTGGCAAAAAAAGAACGTTTCTAAGCTAAAACAATTCATTTTACCTATGGTATTTCTTATAATGGGCTTTGGAGGATTGTATTATACTTATCATGATTTTACAGAAACATCTCACCGATTATTAAAAGCAAGTTTCCATTTCGGTTTCTATCTATTTTGGATGACATGGTTTGCAAACTGTATGTATTTCTTAATTATTAAACCAACTAATGAAAACGAAATACTGGAAGAAAATATATAGAAATATAAAAGCTCATCAAAATTGATGAGCTTTTTTTGTGAGTGATATTGTATATAATTATTTCACAAAAAAGTCAATTTAACTTTTAAACTATATAATTATTTAAGAGTTCTTACTTATAAAACTAAATTAAATATTATTTGATTTTCTTAACTTTAAAAAATGAAAGAAAAGGTAAAAAGAGTTGTTTCGGAGTTTAATACTGAATTAAAACTAAAAGGTTTCCGTGCATTCCAGATTGAGCAGGACGGAAGCGATACTCGCGTGTACAGCAGAAAAGAATTCTATAAAATATGCTTGACAACAGGGAAAAGTAAAATTCATTATTCTGATAAAAGCTTCGAGCAGGAAGGAACGGTTCTTTTTTTTGGAAATCCGCATATTCCGTATTCTTGGGAAACAATTTCAACGGCTTATAAAGGCTATACTATTCTTTTTTCTGAGGAGTTTTTTAAGAATTCTGAACGTTCTGAAAGCTTACAGCAGTCTTCTTTCTTTAAAATTGGCGGAACTCCCGTTCTGAAAATTACTGAAGAGCAGAGACTTTTTCTCAATACTCTTTTCCAAAAGATGATTGCTGAACAGGAAAGTGATTATGTTTATAAAGATGAGTTGATACGCAACTACATCAGCCTGATAATCCACGAATCTTTGAAACTGGAACCTGCCGAAGATTTCGACCAAAAGAAAAATGCTGCGTCAAGGTTATCTTCCGTTTTTCTTGAACTTTTGGAAAGACAATTTCCTATTGAAACTACAGATCAATCTTTGCAACTAAAATCTGCTCAAGAGTTTGCGAAAAACCTAAATGTACACGTCAATTATCTCAATCGTGCTGTAAAAGAAGTAACTGGAAAATCTACAACGACTCATATCTCGGAACGTATTCTTACAGAAGCAAAAGCATTGTTGCAGCACACCGACTGGAATATTTCAGAAATAGCATTCGCACTTGGGTTCGATTATCCAACGTATTTCAATAATTTTTTTAAAAAGCAAACTGGAACTAATCCAAAAGCATTTCGTTTAGCCGAAGTTTGATTTTCTTAATTTTTGGTTTGATTATCATTAACTGTTAGCGTTTCGCTGTTTTTAATTTTGTATCAGTAATTTTTTAAACAAAATTCAGATATGAAAATAATAACAACAGTGATGGCTTTATCCTTTCTTTTGATCGGACAAGCATTCGCACAGAATAAAAAATCAAATTCAAAGAAAATGGAAACTACAGAACATTATACATTCAAATTAAGTGATAAGGTTACACGAAAAGCAGTTACCTTTAAAAACCGTTACGGAATAACCCTTTCCGGAGATTTATATCTTCCAAAAAATACAGGAAACGAAAAATTGGCAGCGTTGGCAATCAGCGGACCTTTCGGTGCAGTGAAAGAGCAATCTTCTGGTTTGTATGCCAATCAAATGGCGGAAAGAGGTTTTGCAGTTATCGCTTTCGATCCTTCTTACACAGGCGAAAGTGGAGGAGAGCCGAGAGATATTGCTTCACCTGATATCAATACTGAAGACTTCAGTGCAGCAGTTGATTTCTTAGGACTTCAAAACAATGTGGATAGAAACAAAATCGGAATCATAGGAATTTGTGGTTTCGCAACTTTCGCCTTAAATGCAACCATTGCAGACAAACGAGTAAAAGCTGTCGCAACGACCAGTGCTTATGATATTTCGAGAGTAAATGCCAAAGGTTATTATGATAAAATGACTCAGGAAGAACGAACTAAAGCTTTTGAAACAATGAGTCTGCAACGTTGGATAGATGCCGAAAACGGAAAACCTGAATATCCGACAAGCCATTTACCAGAAAAATTAAACGGTGATGAACCTCAGTTTGTGAAAGATTATTTTGATTATTACAAAACGCCGAGAGGTTATCACAAACGTTCTTTAAATTCCAATAAAGGCTGGACAAAAACCAACTCTTTATCTTTTGCGAATTCAGTAATGCTGAGTTATATCAAAGAAATTTCGCCAAGACCAATGTTACTGATTGCTGGAGAGAATGCACATTCTAAATATATGAGCGAAGATATTTACAAAGTAGCTTCTGAACCGAAAGAATTGATGATTATCCCAAATGCAGTTCACGTCGATTTATATGATAAAGTGGATGTAATTCCATTTGAAAAACTGGATAATTTCTTCAGAATCAATTTAAAATAATTGATATTATTCCAATAGCTAAATCTGTTTAATAAAACTGCAGATTTAGCATTTTTTTTCTAAATATTAAAAATGAGATTTAAAGAAAATATTTTCACTAAACTAAAAAATGGCGAAACAATAATGCCAGACGACCCGGAAATTCACAAATTGAAAGAAGCTTCTTATCAAGTTAAGAAGCAATTGCTTCAACTCAATAATTCCAATGAACCGGATAATATTTTGAAAATATTAAGTGAAATTGTCGGTAAAAAATTGGAGAATGTAGCGGTGTTTACACCTATTTACATCAACTACGGAAAACATCTTAACATCGGTAAAAATGTATTCATCAACTTCGATTGTACTTTTCTGACCTTAGGCGGAATTACCATTGAAGACGATGTTTTAATCGGTCCGAAAGTTAGTCTGATAACTGAAAATCATCCTTTAGAACCTCAACACAGAAAAGGATTAATAGGTAAATCTATTCTCATCAAACGAAATGCGTGGATTGGAGCTAATGCGACAATTCTTCCAGGAATTACGATTGGCGAAAATGCAGTTATCGCTGCTGGAGCAGTCGTTTCCAAAGATGTTCCAGATAACGTGGTGGTAGGAGGAGTTCCTGCAAAAATCATCAAAACAATTGAATCATAAAACATGGAAGAAAACAACAATCAAAATTCGAGAAGAAAATTTATTGAGCAGACAGCTTTGGTTAGTGTAGGCTTAATGCTACTAAATCCTTTAGACATTTTAGCACAAAATGTAGTAAATTCAAACAAAATAAAATCTAAGAAAATGAGTACAAATATCCCTAAAATAAGTGACTTTCCGATAGGTGAAGAAAACACTGCTTTTGCAAAATATTTTATAGGCAAGTCCTATTTAGCACAACTTACAAATAATAAAGATTTAAGTATTCCTCTTTCTAATGTTACATTTGAACCAGGTTGTCGAAACAATTGGCACACTCACACTGGTGGACAACTTTTGATTGTTGTAGGTGGTGAAGGTTTATATCAAGAGAGAGGAAAACCTGCCCGTCGTTTAAAAGCTGGTGATATCGTAGAAATTGCTCCGAATGTTGAGCATTGGCATGGTGCGACTGCAGAAAGTTGGTTCTCGCATTTAGCTACAAATGGAAATCCGCAAACCAATCAGAATACATGGTTGGAAGCTGTGTCTGATGAAGAATTTAATGAAGCCAATAAAAAATAATTTTTTATGAAGAGCAAAAACAAGTTTCTACAATGGATCATTCTTTTTGTTCTCACATTTAGTATGACAAAAATGAATGCACAAGAAAATAAGACTCATCAAAATCTGAATGATAAAGAACAAAGCTTGGTGAAAATTTCTTCACTTACGGCAACTGGAAATCTTGAAAATTTGAAAGTTCAGCTGAATGCTGGATTAGATTCTGGTTTGACTATTAATGAAATTAAAGAAGTATTGGTTCAATTGTATGCGTATTGCGGTTTTCCGAGAAGTCTGAATGCTATTAATACTTTTAAAGTAGTTTTAGAAGAAAGAAAAACAAAAGGAATCAATGATGTTGAAGGAAAAAAAATTATCATTGAAAATAATGTTATTGATAAATACGAAAAAGGCAGAAAAACATTGGAAGCATTAACAAAAACGCCACAAACTAAACCAGCAACTGGTTTTGGAGAGTTTGCTCCAAGAATTGATGCTTTTCTAAAAGAACATTTATTTGCGGATATTTTTGTGAGTGATGTTCTCACTTATCAGCAAAGAGAATTAGTGACAGTTTCTGCTTTAGCTTCTTTAACAGGTGTTGAATCTCAATTGAAATCCCATATCGTCATGGGGAAAAATACAGGAATTACTGAAGATCAATTAGCGGAATTAGCTAATTTAATACAAGAATCTGTTAATAAAACTCAAGCCAATACTGTTAGGAAAATAATTGGAGAACCACTCATTCCTATTATCAAAAACGATATGATGATTCGTATTTCCGAAATAGACATTTTTCCTGAATTTTTGGAAGAATATAATTCAATTCTGAAAGAAGAAGCTTCGACTTCTATAAAATTAGAGAAAGGCGTGATTGCTATTTTTCCGATGTATCAAAAGGAAAATCCTGCTAGGATAAGAATTGTAGAAATTTATGCGGATGAAGAAGCGTATCAGTTTCATTTGCAGACACCACATTTTTTGAAATACAAAACATCAACTTTGAAAATGGTAAAATCTCTGAAATTAATAGATATGGAAAGTCTTGATAAAGAAACTATGTCTAAGATCTTTGAAAAAATAAATTAACATTCTCTTCATGGTTTTTGTCTTTGTATTAATTGATGAACTTAGAATTATTTACTCTAAGTTCATCAATTATAAATCTTCTTTCATAATCTCTTTATGACTTCCTCCCCATTCAATTAAAGAATTCCAAATCGGGATTAGTTTTTTTGCGTATTCAGTCAGTTCATATTCTGTTCTTGGCGGTACATCAGCATAGACTGTTCGTTTAACAAGTTTATCTTCTTCTAAGGCTTTTAACTGCAGTGTCAGCATTCTTTCAGTAATCGGATGAATCTCATCTCGTAGCTCTTTATAACGCATCTTTCTACCTTCTAATTTGCTCAGAATATAAAGTTTCCATCTTCCTCCCAATTTGTTAATAGCATAAATTAGGTCACATTCTTCGTGAACAATTTTTTCATTGATAGAATAAGTCGAATTTTCTTTTCTATTACTCATTTTCTCTAAATTATATACAAAGTTACAAAATCATGATTTGTATATCTTAATCGACGACAGACAAAATTGTTCGTAACAGACAAGTGGTTGTAATTAGCATTAATAAGTTTTTTCAAGTGTAATTTTGTACAAAATAAAGAGTTATTATTATGTTATTTCATGAATTTAAAATTGGAAATTTAAATGTAAAAAACAGATTTGCTTTAGCTCCAATGACCAGAATTAGTGCAACAGAAGATGGAATTCCTACTGAAAAAATGAAAAATTATTATACTAGTTTTGCAAAAGGAGGTTTTGGATTGATTATCACGAAAGGAAATTATATTGATACAAAATACAGTCAGACTTATAGATTACAACCGGGAATAGCTTTAGATACACACATTGATGGATGGAAAAATATTGTTGATGATGTGAAAGCTAATGGTGCAAAAATTATTATGCAAATTCAGCATTCAGGAGGTCTTTCTCAAGGCAATTATTATTTAAACGAAACAATTGCGCCTTCATCAGTACAACCAAAAGGGCAACAATTGGATTTCTATTTTGGAAATGGTAATTATGCTATACCTAAATCTGCTTCTAAAAATGATATTAATGAAATTATTCATTCTTTTGTTAAAGCTGCTAAGAACGCAGAGATTGCAGGTTTTGACGGAGTCGAGATTCATGGTGCAAATGGTTATCTTCTAGACCAATTTCTTACTCCATATAGTAATACCAGAAATGATGAGTATGGAGGCAATATTGAAAATAGATTGAGAATTTATGTTGATATTATTAAGGAAATTAAAAAGAATGTTAGCCATGATTTTGTTGTTGGAATAAGACTTTCTCAAGGAAAAGTTAATGATTATTTTCATAAATGGAAGAATGAAGAAGAAGCGGAGTTCATATTTAAAACTGTTGAAAAATCCGGAGTTGATTATGTTCATTTAACTGAATTTGATGCTACAGCTCCTGCTTTTGATACTAATAAATATAAAACCCTTGAAATTCTTTCATTGGCTCAGATTGCAAGAAAAACTTTGCAAATACCTATTTTATTAAATGGTAAAATTGATTCAGAAAATTCGGCAAAATCAATCATTTCAGAAGGAGTAGCAGATTTAGTGACGATTGGCAAATCTGCATTAGCAAACCACGACTTTCCATTAAAAATAAAGGAAGGACGTCCTTTAAAAGAATTTGACGCTGAGAAAACTTTAAGACCAACTGCGGAATTAAAAGATTTTGAGTTGTATTAAACCAACTAATGAAAACGAAATACTAGAAGAAAATATATAGAAATATAAAAGCTCATCAAAATTGATGAGCTTTTTATTTCTAATTACTCTTTAATAAACTCTAAAAGATCTTTATTAATCGTTTCGTGCTCCGTAGTTGGCATTCCATGAGAAAAACCTGGGTATGTAATCAATTTTGCATTTTTCAACAGTTTTGCAGATTTTATTGCAGAATTTTCAATTGGAACAATCTGGTCATCTTCACCATGAAGAACCAAAACAGGAATATCCACAGCTTTCAAATCTTCAGTAAAATCAGTTTCAGAAAATGCTTTTATTCCATCATAATGAGCTACGATACCACCCATCATTCCTTGTCTCCACCAATTTCTTTGTACACCTTCTTTTATATCGGCACCTTCTCTATTATAACCGTAGAAAGGGAAAGTTAAGTCAATATAAAATTGATTTCTATTGTTCAAGGTCTGCTCTCTTATTCCATCAAAAACTTCCATTGGAACTCCATCAGGATTGCTTTCACTTTTTACCATTACTGGAGGAACTGCACTTATTAAAACTGCTTTTTTAGCTCTTCCTTTAGAATATTTGTTAACATAACGAATAACTTCACCTCCTCCCGTAGAGTGACCGATGTGAACAACATCTTTCAAACCTAAGAATTCAACCAACTCTGCAACATCAGAAGCATATTGCTCTATTGTATGATTATAAATATCTTGACTAGAACGACCATGCCCTCTTCTGTCATGAGAAATTACTCTGTAACCTCTCTGAAGAAAGAAAATTACTTGTGCATCCCAATCGTCAGATGATAATGGCCACCCATGGTGAAACATTAATACTGGTCCTTCTCCTTGGTCTTTATAAAAAATCTCTGTTCCGTCTTTTAATTTTAATGTGCTCATAATAATATTTTTTAAATGTTAATTGTTTTAATTCTTTAGCAAATGTATAGCAGCCAAAACACGTAAAAATTAATCTAGTTTAATTTCGTATATTTTAATGGAAAAAAATTTTAAAAGCATTTTTCCAAAATTCGAACTACCTAAGATTATCTGTTTTAAAAAGTATCATTATAGTATTGAATATCGTTTTTATATAGAAGTAATATTCTTTCAAAATTAAATTCATAGAAATGTGATTTATTAAACTAGTTAAATGTGTAGCATTTTCACTCGTCATAAATTTGTCATATCAAAATTAAATAATAAACAAAATGGAAAATAGAATATTAGGATTGCACCACATTACAGCAATCGCAGGAAACGCAAATAGAAATTTAGCTTTTTACACTCAGGTTTTAGGATTAAGATTAGTAAAGAAAACTGTCAACTTTGACGATCCAACTACGTATCACTTTTATTTCGGAAACGAAGAAGGAACTCCAGGAACAATCCTAACTTTCTTTCCTTGGGAGAGAATTAGTAAAGGAACTAACGGATCGGGTTTGGCAACACATATCGGATATTCAGTTCCAAAAGGTAGCTTAGAATTTTGGAAAAATAGACTTCAAGAATTTCATGTAGATTTTGAAGAAGGAGAGATTTTTGGTGAAAAACTGATTTCATTTCAAGATCCAGACGGTTTACAATTACAGTTCATCGAATCTTCAACAGCAGATGACAGAAAACCTTGGGTAACTGATGATATTAAAGATGAAAATGGTTTGAAAGGTTTTCACAATATTACTTTAACACTGAAAAATGCAGCTCCTACCATCAAAGTATTGACAGATATTTTCGGATACGATTTACAAAAAAAGGAAGGTGACAGATACAGATTTGCAACCAATGCTATTGAAACAGCTAATATTGTTGATATTATTGAGAATGATGAAATCCAGTCAGGAAAAAACGCGGCAGGAACTAATCATCACGTTGCTTTTAGAGTAAAAGATGAAGAAGTTTTAATGGAATTTCGTGAAAAAGTAGTTGCAGCAGGATTAAATATCACGACTAAAATCGACAGAGATTATTTCTACTCATTATATTTCCGTGAGCCAGGAGGTATTTTATTCGAGATTGCAACTGACAATCCAGGATTCACTGTAGATGAGCCTTTAGATGAATTGGGGACTAACTTAAAACTTCCAAAACAGCACGAGCCATTACGTTCAAGAATCGAAGAAGTATTACCTAAGTTATCATAGGTCATTACGCAAATTTCACAAACAATATATCTTAGCAATAAGCAAAAAAATAGTATGGAAACAACAAAAGTAGTTTTAGGAAATGTAAGAGGTGAAGTTCAACTTTTCTCAGACGATAAAAAAGCAGGTAAAATGGATATCTCGGTTATAAAAGATAAATTAACTGTTTATCATACCGAGGTTGATGACGAATACGCAGGAAATGGTTTTGCGAAATTATTATTAAATCAACTGGTTTCTTATGCCAGAGAGAATAATTTAAAAATAGTTCCGCTTTGCCCATACGTTCATGCACAATTCAAACGAAATCCCGAAGAATACAAAGACGTTTGGTTCAAAGAAGAAGCTTAATAAGCTATAAATTAAATTATCAGCAGTTAACAAAATACCATCAACTAAAATAATACAGATAAAATGAGTCATATTTTAGATATAAAAACAGGAGGTAAATCATTGAATGAAGCAGAAAATGTTTTAATCATGATTCATGGAAGAGGCGGAAGTGCACAAGATATTTTGAGTTTATCTCAGCATTTGAATGTGGAAGATTATGCCTTATTGGCACCACAAGCTACGAACGGAACTTGGTATCCTTTTTCATTCATTGCACCAACAGAACAAAACGAACCTTGGTTATCATCAGCAATCGAGACAGTAGGAAAAACTGTCCAAACTGCTTTGGATGCAGGGATTAAAGCTGAAAACATTTACTTTTTCGGGTTTTCACAAGGAGCGTGTTTAACATTGGAATTTTTAGCAAGAAATGCTCAAAAATTTGGTGGTGCAGTTGCCATTATAGGTGGAGTTATTGGTGAAAAAATTAATCGTGAAAATTACAAAGGTGATTTTGCACAAACTCCAATTTTCTTAGGAACGAGCAACCCTGATTTCCACGTTCCAGTGGAACGAGTTTATGCTACAACCAATATTTTGAGAGAAATGAATGCTGATGTTACAGAGAAAGTCTATGTTAATTTTGGACATTCTATAAATCAAGAGCAAATTGAATTAGCTAATTCTATTATCTTTAAATAAACACTAAGTGTAAGTCTAGCATCTTGCCGTCTGACATCTAAAAAAAATAAAACTATGCACGAAAAACTCCTTTTAATTCTCGGACTTTTAATTGTCGTAATATTCCTAGTAATGTTGGCACAACGCATTAGAATTGCTTATCCTATATTTTTGGTATTAGCAGGTTTAGGAATCAGTTTTATTCCGGGAGTTCCGGTTTTACAACTAGATCCTGATATTATTTTTCTTATTTTTCTCCCTCCTTTATTGTATGAAGCTGCTTGGTATACCTCGTGGAATGATTTCTGGAAATGGAAACGTACCATTGGATCACTTGCTTTCGGATTGGTTTTTATAACCTCTATTGTTGTAGCATTCGCTTCACAAGCTTTAATTCCTGGATTTACATTGGCAATGGGGTTTTTATTAGGCGGAATTGTTTCTCCACCAGATGCCATTGCAGCAACAACGGTTTTAAAAGGTCTTAAAGTTCCGAAACGTACAATTGCAATGTTGGAAGGAGAAAGCCTTATAAATGATGCTTCATCTCTTATCGTTTTCAGATTTGCTTTAGTAGCTGTGATGACGGGAGTATTTTCGATGCAGGAAGCTACAGGACAATTCTTTTTAGTGGCTGGAATGGGAGTTGTTGTCGGAATTGCAGGAGCACACGTTTTTTACGCTATTCATCGGTTTTTGCCAACAACTCCTGCAATTGATGCTGCATTAACAGTAATTACACCTTATGTTTTATTTTTGGCTGCAGAGCATTTCCATTATTCTGGAGTAATGTCTGTAGTAAGTGGTGGACTGTTTATGTCGTTTCGTTCACATGAGATTTTCAAGACTGGAATAACGAGAATAAATATGACCGGTGTTTGGAACACATTGATTTTCGTAATGAATGTACTGGTTTTCGTCTTGATAGGTTTAGAACTTCCTGATATTATAAATGGTTTAGGTGAAACTTCTGTAATGGAAGGTATTAAATATGGTTTAATCATCAGTTTAATTGTAATTGTAGTGCGTCTTTTATGGATTTATCCTGTGGCTCATGTACCCAGATGGTTGAGCAAAAAAGAAAGAAAATCTCCAAATCCAGGATGGAAAAATCCTCTAATTATTGGGTGGGCAGGAATGCGTGGTGTTGTATCACTAGCAACTGCTTTGTCAATTCCTGTAATGATGAATAGCGAGACAGCTTTTCCTATGAGGAATCTGATTATTTTTATCACGTTTGTAGTTATTTTTGTGACATTAGTCTTTCAAGGTTTAACACTTCCGTTGATTATTAAATTGACTAAAATTGGTGAATTGGATCCTATTCTCCCGTCTCATGAACAGCAGGCAAGTATTCAAATCAGATTGAATAATCTTTCAATTAACCGATTAACTGAAAAGTATTCATCTAATCTAGAAACAAACAGTCTGGTAGAGAATTTTAAAAATACCGTTGAAAATGATATTCAACAACAACAAAGTCATCTAGAATCATTGGAAATGTGTACCAATAGACGAAACGATCTGAATGAATATCACGAAATTATGCTTGATATTTTTGCATTGCAACGAAAGGAACTTTTTAAAATTAAGCGCGAAAAGGAATTCAGTGATGATGAAATAAGAAAAGCTGAATCTCAATTGGATTTGAATGAGCTAAAAATTACTGGAAATAGACATATGTAATATAAACCAATTTTTTGACGGAATGGTGACTAGAAAACAAAAATACGGAGGAAGTGAACTTCTAAAGAATAAAGTTTACACACTTTTTCCTAATTTGCACCCGTAAAATAAATTTATGTTTCAAAATATCATTAAAAACATTTCTCGATTTGTTAGTTTAACGGCTGAGGAGGAAAAAATTTATGAAGATTTACTGACTCTTCAGACATTTCCTAAGAAAACACATCTTCTACGCGAAGGAGAAATTTGTCAGTTTGAAGGTTTTGTAAAAGAAGGTTGTATACGAACGTATTATCTTGATGAAAATGGATTTGAAGTAACACTTCTGTTCGCCGTTGAAGACTGGTGGATTACTGATATTGATTCTTTTAATAATAAAACACCTTCAAAGATTTTTATAGAAACGTTGGAAGATACTGAGATCTATATGTTAACTCCAGAAACGAAAGAGGAATTATTGCAGAGAGTACCGAAGTTTGAAAGAGCTTTCCGAATGATGATGCAACGTTATGTAGTAACACTTCAAAACCGTTTGGTAAAAACAATTTCGCAACCTGCTACAGATCGTTATCTTGAATTTATAAAAGTATATCCTACGATTCCGCAGCGTGTAGCGCAATATTATATTGCTTCATATTTAGGTGTTTCTAAGGAATTTGTAAGTACAATTAGAAAGCGTTTAGCGAATAAGCAACAATAAAATAATACATTTAAATTTATACCAAATGTCGAATATGAAAATATTTGACATTTTTTTTCTAAAATAAAAAGGCGTTAACTAAAATAGTTAACGCCTTTTTTGTGACCGAGACAGGATTCAAACCTGTAACCTCTTGAGCCGTAATCAAGTGCGCTATTCAGTTGCGCCACTCGGCCATTTAGAAAATTATGAATAGGTTTTCATTATTTTCGACTGCAAATATACAGCACTTTTCTGCTAAAAACCTAGTTTTTTAATAACTTTTTTTTAACTGAAATTTAATCAACAAGTTTTCAATTATTTAGAGCCTACTTAAATTTATATTATAAAACTGTTTATAGTTTATTTTGAGAAATAAATAGGCAAATTTTGCAAGGATAGCCGGAAGCTATCATGAGAAATTTAACGATTTTATCGCTAAAAAGAGACATAAACAAATTATTAGATGAATTTTAAGTAGGCTCCTAGATTATTATTTTTAGCAATTTTTCTAAAATTCATATCTTGCAGTTTAATTAATCAATTCAAAAAAATGATAAAAAATAGTGTTCTAAGTCTTCTTTTTCTCCTCCTAATATTTAATTGTAAACAATCTTCGGAAAATAAAACCATTGAAAATCCCAATTCTTTTCAATTTTCAAAAAATATTTCGATTGAAGAAAATGAGCAAACACTTACGATAAAATCATCTGGAAATACAATTTCTTTCAAGAAAGAAGAACTTCCTATAAAAAGCGTGATGGTAGAAACCTCTTCTGCTGTTTCATTTTTAACAGAGTTAGGAGAATTCAACTTAATAAAAGGTGTAACAGATGCCAGTTTTATGTATAATCCTAAAATAGATCAAGGAATTAAAAATAAGACGATTCTAGAAATTGGAAACTCGAACGAATTATTTACTGAGACAATTTTAAAAAATAAACCTCAACTAATTATTGCGAACTCCAACCCTGTTTTAGCAAAATACCATCAACAATTAGAACAAAACGGTATTAAGGTTTTATATCTTGACGAATACAAAGAACAAAATCCTTTGGGACAAATAGAATATTTAAAAGTTTTCGGAAAATTATTTAATAAAAATAATGAAGCCAATCAACAATTTGAGTTGGTAAAAAATAGATACGATTCTATAAAAAATATTATTCAAACGAAAGGAAAAGGTAATGTATCTACGCTTGTTAACACAATGTATGGAGATGTTTGGTATTTACCTACAAAAGACTTGTTACAAGCAAAATTAATTGAAGACGCAAAAGGAAATTATATTTTTAATGACAAAACAGGATTAAATAGCTTGAGCCTAACGTTTGAAGAAGTGTATAAAAAAGGTAAATCTGCTAATTATTGGATTAACGTTACAAGTGCAAATTCTTTAGCTGAGATGAAGGCTTCATATCCTAATTATACTTGGTTTGATGCATTTAAAAATGGAAATGTTTATGCTTATAATAAACGTATGAATATAAAAGGTGCCAATGATTATTTTGAGCAAGGAATTGTTCGCCCAGATATTATACTAAATGATTTAGGAAAGATTTTTTACCCCGATTTATTTCCGAATTATACCCTTTATTTTTATCAACAATTAAAGTAAAGGCCATTTATTAAACTCTTTTATAGATAAAAACTCACGAATAATTTGTTATAAATTGATTATCCGTTAAATTTGTATCCAAATTGATCAAAAAATTATGATTGACCAAATCAAACAATATATTGAGGAAGTAAAAAACTTTCATTCAACAAATGCTGCTGAAATTGAAGAATTCAGAATTAAATTTTTAGGAAAAAAAGGAATTTTAACCGATTTATTCACTCAGTTTAAATCTGTTCCAAACGAACAAAAAAAAGAATTTGGTCAAGTTGTAAATGAATTAAAAACATTAGCAACTGAAAAATCAACTGTTCTTAAAAATGAGATTTCTAATGAAGGAAAAACAGATACTTCTTTAGATTTAACTCGTCCAGGTGAACCTTTTCCATTAGGTTCTCGTCATCCGATTAATATTACAAAAAATCGAATTATTGAGATTTTTAATCGTATTGGATTTAGTGTTTCTGAAGGTCCAGAAATTGAAGACGATTGGCATAATTTTACAGCTTTAAATTTACCAACATATCACCCTGCTCGTGATATGCAAGATACTTTCTTCATTGAAAAAGATCCAGATATCGTTTTACGTACACATACATCATCTGTTCAGATTCGTCACATGGAGAACAATAAACCTCCTATGCGTTTCTTAGCTCCTGGTCGTGTTTACCGTAATGAGGCAATCTCATCTCGTTCTCATATGATGTTTCACCAAATAGAAGGTTTATATATTGACGAAGGTGTTTCTTTTGCAGATTTAAAACAAACATTAAGTTATTTTACAACAGAATTATTTGGGAAATCTGAAATCCGTTTACGTCCTTCTTACTTTCCATTTACAGAGCCTTCTGCAGAAGTTGATGTATATTGGGGATTAGAAACTGAAACAGACTATCGTATGACCAAAGGAACTGGTTGGTTAGAAATTATGGGATGTGGAATGGTTGACCCTAACGTATTAAGAAATGTAGATATTGATCCTGAGAAATATTCTGGATACGCATTTGGTATGGGGATAGAGCGTATTGCTTTATTATTATATCAAATTGGTGATATTCGTTTATACACAGAAAATGATAAACGTTTTATTGAGCAATTTCAAGCAGAATTATTCTAAAAAAATACACAAATTATATTTTAAAAATCTCACTTTAAATAAAGTGAGATTTTTTTATTTATTAATATTAAATCTAAGTTAACCTATCCGCTTAAAACCGAATAAATGAAAGTAATAGACATATTATTATATAATAAATTAAACGATATATGTCAAAAACTAAAACTTTAAGAAATTTTATTACATTATTTTCTATTCTTATTTTATCTACAAAAACCTATTCACAAATTTCAGCTTCATTTTACACAAATAGTTCAAATTCAAAATTTGCTATTGGTTATAATTTTAATGAAAAATTGTGGACTGATTTAAGAATTTATTCTGGAACAAACATCGATAATATTACTCCAGAATTGGTGTTAAATTATAATTTCATCAATAAAAATAAGTATGATTTATATGTCGGAGCAGGTATGATTTTTAATCAGATTAATGGTTTTGTACTTCCTGTTGGAGTCGCTGTAAAACCATTTGATAATTTTAAAAATTTATCATTAAATATAGAATTCACCCCTCTATATGAAATGGATGATAGAGATTTATATATAAGAGGATTTTTAGGAATTAGATATAAATTGAATTAAACTTTATAACATAAAAATAGGGACAAAATTTTGTCCATATTTTTATGTTATTTTGAAAATGAATGATTTCTATAAATTTTCTTTTGCTAAACGCTCCATTGCCTTTTCATGAGCAGTTTTTACGTCGTTTTTAATTTTCTTGTCTTGTGTAGATTTTCTTATTTTTTCGGCATGATAAGCCAAATCATCTAAAGTCATTTTATAGCTAATATAAAACCCTCTGTTAAATCTAGAATAAGAAGAAAGCCCCCAATCTGCAATTAATTTATTTTTAATTTTCTTGGTTTGATATTCATTAAGATAACGCTGTAAACTTGGTGAAAGTTCTTCTTTTGTAATTGATTTTGCAGAACCATTCATTCTACTAAACCAATACTTGTTATCTAATTTAATGTACGATTTTGCTCCTAAAATACTCTTAAAAGCTAAATCTCCTAATAGTAAAACTTTCTCAAAATCGGTTTTCTCATTCGTCATGTAATCCCAATACATTTCTGATGTCATTCCGACCATGGGACTTTTACTAATTGTTGCTTCGTATAAATCTTTTCCGTTTTGGTAAGCAGCCGCCACATTCTTAAATTCTATACCAAAATCATCACAAGCTTTTTGGTATCCTGTGAAAGATCCTGAATATTTTTCAAAATTATCAATAAAGACTCTGTATATGCAATAATGCGAAATATCAATTAAAACTTTTTTAGAATCGTCTAAAAAACCTTTAATTAACTGAATCGGAAAGTTGTAATACTCGTACGAACTCATAATAGTTAGATTTCCTAAATGTGTTAATTCTCGCCTAAGATAAGGTAGTTTTAAAGAATGAAAAAATCTTAAATGAATAGATTAGCGTTTAGATGACTAAAGTTGGTAAAATTTAAATAAAATTTAATTTTCATCGCCACTTCTAGCATATTCTTCTCGCTCTTTATCCAATTGTTTTTGTGCCTTCTTTTTCTTAAAATCTCTAATTGTCATATAAATTAATAAAACAACTAAAGCTGCAACTAAAAAATAATTAATATACGTAAAGATATTATTTATAGAATCCGAAACTAAATCTTCTGGTGTTGCGACAACTTGATCTTTCATAAAATAGAATTACTTTATAAAAATAAGAAAAAGGTTTAAGCAAAACAAACTACAAATCGTATCTTTGTCGTTTATAGATTTTAAGAAATGTTTCAACCAAAAAGATATACAATTACAGCAGCTTTACCTTATGCAAATGGACCTTTACATATTGGTCACATGGCAGGTGTTTATATTCCATCGGATATTTATGCTCGTTTTCTGAGAAGAAAAGGAAAAGATGTTGCATTTATTGGAGGTTCTGATGAACACGGAATTCCAATTACAATACGTGCAAAAAAAGAAGGTGTTACACCACAAGATATTGTAGATCGTTACCATGAGAATATCAAGAATACGTTAGAAAACTTTGGCGTAACATTTGACGTTTATTCTCGTACAACTTCTACAAAACATAAAGAAGTTTCTCAAGACTTCTTTAAAACTTTATACAACAATAATAAATTTACAGAAGACGTTACAGAACAGTTTTATGACGAAGAAGCTAAAGAGTTTTTAGCCGATCGTTATATACGTGGAGAATGTCCGAAGTGTGGAAATACGGATGCTTATGGTGATCAATGCGAAAAATGTGGATCTACTTTAAGCCCAGAAGAATTAATTAATCCTCGTTCTGCTTTATCTGGAAATACACCTATTAGAAAAGAAACAAAAAACTGGTATTTACCTTTAGATCAATACCAAGACTTTTTAAAAGAATGGATTTTAGATGGGCATAAAAATGATTGGAAATCGAGTGTTTATGGACAAGTAAAATCTTGGTTAGACGATGGTTTAAAACCTCGTGCAATGACACGTGATTTAAACTGGGGTATTCCTGTTCCTGTAGAAGGTGCTGAAGGAAAAGTAATGTATGTTTGGTTCGATGCACCAATTGGATACATCTCTTTTACACAAGAATGGGCAGAAAAGAATGGGAAAAATTGGAAAGATTATTGGCAAAATGAAGAAACTAAATTAGTTCACTTTATTGGAAAAGATAACATTGTTTTCCATTGTATTATTTTCCCTACAATGATGAAAGCTCATGGTGATTACATTATGCCAGACAATGTTCCTGCAAACGAATTCTTAAATTTAGAAGATGATAAAATATCTACTTCTAGAAACTGGGCTGTATGGGCACACGAATATTTAGAAGAATTTCCTAATCAACAAGATACTTTACGCTATGTTTTAACGGCTAATATGCCAGAAAACAAAGACAATAATTTTACTTGGAAAGATTTTCAAACAAAAAATAATTCAGAGTTAGTTGGGATTTTAGGAAACTTTATTAATCGTGTAATGGTTCTTTCTCACAAATATTATGAAGGAATTGTTCCTGAAAAAACAATCGAGTTTGAAGAACTAACACAAATTAAATACTTCGCTCAACGCATTGCAGAACATATTGAGAAATATGAATTCCGTGCAGCTTTAACAGAGTATATGAATTTAGCACGTTTAGGAAACCAGTTCTTACAAGCACAAGAACCTTGGAAAAAAGGTGATGAGCCAGAAGCTGTAAAAGGAATTATGTACACAGCAACACAAATTGCTGCTGCATTAGCACAATTTGGAGAGCCATTTATTCCGTTTGCTTCTGAAAAAATGTTAGCAATGATGAATATTGAAAAAGCGGATTGGAATGATTTAGAGTCAACAGACGAATATATTCCTACTGGACATCAATTAGGTGAATCAGCATTAATCTTTGCTAAAATAGAAGACGAGGCAATAGAGCATCAAATAAATAAATTAAACGACAGTAAAGTCAAAAATAATATGACAAACCCAAATGCAGAACCACAAAAAGAATTAATTTCTTTTGATGATTTCCAAAAAATGGACATTCGTATCGGAACAATTTTAGAAGCAAAAAAAGTAGAAAAAGCTGATAAATTATTCGAATTAAGAGTTGATACAGGAATGGATATTCGTACAATTGTTTCTGGAATCGCAGAACATTTTACTTTAGAAGAAATTGTTGGTAAACAAGCAATGGTTTTAGCTAATCTAGCTCCAAGAAAGATTCGTGGAATAGAATCTAACGGAATGTTATTATTTGCTGATAAAGCAGATGGTAAATTAACATTTGTAAATCCAGAAGCAGAGACTCCAAATGGTGTACAAGTTGGATAATTTGTATTAAATAATACGTAAAATATTCTCTATAAAAAAGCTGTTTTCGCAATTTGTGAAAACAGCTTTTGAATTTTTATAATTTTTACTACAAATTTAGGTTTTAAGCAACCTCAAATAATAACTAAATCCCTATCTTAGTAAAAATTAACAAACATCATGAAGAGAATAATTTATTCCTTAGTGTTTTTAGCGATGACATTAGGTTCTACGCTTTATGCACAAGAAAATGTTACCTACCAAAAACCTCCACAAGAAATTTTACAATTAGCAGATGCTGAAATGCCACCATCGATTTCTACAGATCGTAAGGCTGAGAATTCTTTTTTATCTTACAGAAGTCGCTACAAAACAATTGCAGAATTATCTGAAACAGAATTTAGATTAGCAGGATTACGTATTAATCCAGTAACAAATATAAATTCTCGTGAAGTTTTTAGTGAGAAAATTACTTTTTATGATTTAAAAACTTCAAAAGAAAAAACAATTGCAGGTTTACCATCTGTAGGGCGCTTTTCTAATCAGTCTTGGAATAAAAGTCAATCAAAATTTGCCGTAACTAATACAACTGAAAAAGGTGTAGAATTATGGATTATTGATGTAAAAACTTTAAACGCTACAAAGATTTACGAAGATAAATTAAATGCAAACTTAGGAAGACCATTTAGTTGGATTTCTGATAAAGAAGTAATGGTGAATGTTATTCCTGCTTCTAAAAAAGCATTAATTAATACAACAGATGCTATTCCTACAGGTCCTACAGTTTCTGTAGCAGACGGAAAAGAAGCTCAAAACAGAACATATCAAGATTTATTAAAAAATAAAAATGATGAGTTTAATTTTGAACAATTAGCTTTATCAGAATTGGTTAAAGTTGACATAGAAAGCGGGACAAAAACAAAATGGAAAGATGCTGCAATGTATACAGATGTTTCTGTTTCTCCTGATGGAAAATATGTTTTAACAAGCGAAATTCAGAAACCATTTTCTTACATCGTAACTTATAATAGTTTTCCTTCTGTAGATACTGTTTTTGATATCAACGGAAAATTAGTAAAAGAAGTAGATAAAAAAGCTTTACAAGAAGTTGTTCCTAAAGGATTTTCTTCTACTATTTTAGGAAAAAGAAGTTTATACTGGCGTGCTGATCAACCTTCTACATTATATTGGGTTGAAGCATTAGATGGTGGAGACGCAAACAAACCTGCAGAATACCGTGATGCTTTATATCAATTAGCAGCTCCTTTTACAGGGAAACAAGAATTATTAGTAAAAGTAAAAGACCGTTACCGTGGTGTAACTTGGGGAAATAATGATGTTGCATTAATAAGAGATTCTTGGTATAATACACGTAACGAAAGTTATTATATTTTTAATCCTTCAAATCCTTCGCAAGAAGCAAAAAGATTTTTTAGTCGTAATACACAAGATGCCTACAATGATCCTGGATCTTTTGTAACAGAGATGAATGATTATGGATATAATGTTCTTTCTTTTAACAAAGGAAAATTATTATTAACAGGTGAAGGTATTTCTGCTGAAGGTGTTTTACCATTTGTTGATGATTTTGATATCAAAACACAAAAAGTAACGCGTTTATGGAGAGCTCAGAAATCTGATAAATTAGAAGCTATTGTTCGTTTTATTGATACTAAGAAAGGTATTGTTTTAGAGCAAATTCAATCTAAATCTGATTATCCTAATTTATATATTCGTAATATTTTCCAAAAAGGAGGAAAAGCAAAACAAGTTACATTTACTAAAAATCCGTTCGAATCTTTAGATAATGTTTACAAGGAATTAATTACTTATAAGCGTGCAGATGGAGTAGAATTATCTGGAACATTGTACTTACCTCCAAATTATGATAAAACGAAAAAGGAGAAGTTACCAATGTTAATGTGGGCTTACCCTAGAGAGTTTAAAGATGCTGCTACAGCAGGACAAGTTACAACTTCAGAAAATAAATTTACATCTCCTTCTTACGGAGGTCCAGTTTTTTGGGCGTTAAGAGGATATGCTGTACTTGATAATGCTGCTTTCCCAATTATTGGAGAAGGAAAAGAAGAGCCAAATGATACATTTGTACCACAATTGGTTGCAAATGCAAAAGCTGCAATTGATGCTGTTGATGCTTTAGGATTTATAGATAGAGGACGTGTTGCTGTAGGAGGACATTCTTATGGAGCTTTTATGACAGCTAACTTATTAACACATTCTAATTTATTTGCTGCAGGAATTGCTCGTTCAGGAGCTTATAACCGTACATTAACTCCATTCGGATTTCAGTCGGAACAACGTAACTATTGGGAAGCTCCAGAAGTTTACAATACAATGTCTCCATTTATGAATGCAGAGAAAATGAAAACACCATTATTATTAATTCATGGTGAAGCAGATAACAATACAGGTACTTTCCCTATGCAATCTGAGCGTTATTTTAACGCCCTTAAAGGTTTAGGTGCAACAACTCGTTTTGTTCTTTTACCAAAAGAATCTCACGGTTATGCTGCCAAAGAAAATGTTCTACATATGTTATGGGAACAAGATCAATGGTTAGAAAAATATGTAAAGAATAAAGGAAAATAATTTTTTCTAAATAAAAAAGGTTGCAAATGCAACCTTTTTTATTTGAATTAAATAGAGTCGATTTGATTACTTCCTAAAAAGCTTTTATTTTCTCTTACAAGTTCAAAAGCTATTTCTATTAATTTTTCAAAAGTTGGTATACCACTAATAATGGATTTATTTACCGATATTCCAAATGTTTGACTATTTATTTGTTCATCATAACAAGTAAATAGCTTCATTTTAACACCATTTTCTGGGTTAATATATGTAGCAGAAAACATTTTGTGTCCTTTATAAACAAATGTGGCTGTTATACTTTCAAAAATGAATCTTTCTATAATTTTTGGTATTTTCATAAGTAGTGTTTTATTCAATTAAAATACTTTCTTCTAATTCTTCTTTATTCTTTTCTGATTTATTAATCACTATTGCTGCTGTGATATCTCCCCATACATTAATAGTTGTTCTAAATTGATCTAATAGTGCATCAACAGCAAGTATAATACCTATTGCCTCTAACGGCAAACCAACCGCAGATAATACAATTCCCATTGTTACTAAACCCGCTCCTGGAATTGCAGCTGCTCCCATTGCAGCTAATGAAGCTGTAAGAAAAATAACTACTTGTTGACCAAAATCTAAAGGAACACCTAATAAACCAGCAATAAAAATAACTGCTACTGATTCATAAAGAGCAGTTCCATCCATATTTATTGTTGCACCTAATGGCAATACAAAATTTGATATTTTTGGACTAACCCCTATTTTCTCTACAGTTTTCATCGTAACAGGTAAAGTTGCTGCAGATGATGATGTTGACCAAGCTGTTAATAAAGGTGTCATCATTTTAAGTAAATACTTATAAGGATTCTCTTTTGTAAAAATCCAGACAACTAATGGTAAAATGATAAATCCATGAACTAATAAACCTAGTAATACCGTAAAAGCATATTTTAATAAAGGAAGTAGAGCTTCTATACCTATTTGCATAAAAATTCCTCCCACTAAGAAAAATAAAAAGTATGGAGCTAACCCCATTATTGTAACAACTCCTTTTTGCATTAAAGCGTCAACAGATTTCATTAAATTATTAAATGGTTCAGATTTTTCTCGCATTGTTACAGCAATAATTGCTATAAAAATAGAGAAGAATATTACTTGAAGTACATTGGTAGTTGCCAAAGCATTAAATGGATTATCAGGGATCATTCCTACTAAAGTATCAACAACAATCTCAAAAGAGCTTTTGTCTCCCACTCCTGCACTCGATACCTTATCTGGAACATTCATTGCTTTCTTTAAAACACTTGCAGTTTCTACAGAAACATTTCCCGGTTGAATAATATTTACAACAACAATTCCCATTAAAACTGCTAAGGCTGTTGTTAACATATAATACATGATTGTCTTTTTCCCTATTTTTCCTATTTCTGCAATATTCTCTAGGCTAACAATAGACATGTAAATAGATGCCATTACCAATGGAACAACAAGCATCTTAAGTAATTTTACAAATACAGATCCTACATATTTAAAAAGAAATTTTATGTAGTAAAAAAAGTTATCATCAGGTTCGTTTCTAAAAAAATAATTTAATGAAATACCTAAGATAATCCCTGAAATTATCCCTATTAAAATTCTCCAGTGTAATGCTATTTTCATATCTAAAAAAGGTTTATGTGAGTTATTTTATCTAAAAATTAATATTCATATCAATTCTTATTCTTGTTCCAGATCTTTTAAAATCAGTATCTATAGCATTTAGTCCTTTTATTTCTTCTGCTATAAATAATCTAGACCGTAGTTTTAAATATTTATTTAATTTGTAAGCAAGAGAAAATTCTGGTCCTTTAATATTTGATGATGTCCAACGCGAAAAGTCATACTGAGCAAAATAGTCCATCGCAGCGTACTTTTCCATATATAGATAAGATATACCTGCATAAATTTGTTTTGCTATTGCTTGATCTCCTATTGCAATGGTTGCAACAAAACCTTGGGTTTGTTTTGTAAAATCTACACTTTTAGAAGAATCATATTCATTTCGATTCGAATAAGAATTGTTTCCATTTATATCGTAAATCATGTGAGAAATTGGGTTCTCATTATACTTTCTTAAATTATTATAATAATCTACTATTAATGATAAACCGTAAAATTGCTTAAATTTTATATTAAATTGACTTGCCCAAATAGAATAATCTGGTGCCAAATCACCATCATTATAGAGTGTTACTCCATTTCCTGTTTGTGCTAAATCATTTTTATATCTAGTTGGTAATGCCTCCGCTTTTATAATTCCACTAGATATTTTCCAAGGAATAGCATTCGCAATCGTAGAAGATAATTCTAAAGAAAAACCATACATTTTTCCTTGATCTTTTAAAGGAGCATTATTCGCATATCTTTCTACAAAGTAAGCAGCTTTAGATTTTAGATTTAAATCACTCCCTAATTTAAAATCAGATACAATAGTTGCCCCATCATGAGTTGGAATGTCGAACATTACGCCAGATTGATTATTCCAAATTCTAGATGCACTTTGCCTACCTATCCTTAAATCTGTAAATTTATAGGAATAGTTAAGCCAAAATTCGTCTAGTAAAACATTCAATCTTTCATCATCATTTCCTCCAAAAGAAATAAAAGAATACTGTTTGTTTCCGGTTCTTATACGAGCATGGAAATCGATATCTTTTGTTAATTTAATATCTGTTCCCAGATAAAAATTAAATCGACTCCAAAATCTATCTCTGTCTTTGTAATGTAAGCCTTTTTTGGGGTTTATTCTTTGTTGATTCACATCCCATTCACCAAATCGAAGAAGTCCTCCACCTGAAAATTTTATGCGAGCTGGTGATTTTAATTCGTCTGCAGGTATTGGATTATCCTGAATGTGTTTTATAGAAGTTGAATTGCTATCTATTTTCTCTTTTAATTGTTTTATTTCTTCTCTAAGTTCATCTATCTCACTCTTTTCTTGAGAATAAGAAAATGAACACAAAAGCAAAACAAATGCTAATAATTTATTCTTCATTTTTTAGGTAGTAGATTTAGGTACGCAATAATCAGTATTTTTCTTCTATATTCAAAATTTCACAGTTTTTTTAACATAAAAAATACTACAATTTTTACACTTTAAAAATTGAAAATCAATACTTAACCATTAAAAAAACACTCCTATCAATACTTAATCAACTATATATGCATTTAAAAATGTTTTATCGAAAAATGAAGTTTTTTTATGACTCTTAATCAATCATCATATACATACTAAATTAAAATTTTGAGAAAAATACTGCTTAAAAAGATTGTTGCTATATGAAGTTAATCTAAATAAATTCTTATTAAATATTAATTATTGATTTAGAGCTCATTGGTACTCTATTTGATGACGGGGCATTAAATCTATAAATATGAATAAGAATACTATTCTATTTCTTATGATGATATTTTCTCCTTTTATTTATGCACAGGAAGAAGATTTATTAGAAGAAATAGAGACTACTACCGAAACAGGATTTATTCCTCCTGCATTTAAGGGATTACAAATTGTAACAGGACAATCTACAAAATTAGCTTCAAAAGGAGATCTTTACTCTGTTGTCGCCCATAGATTTGGAGATGTTAGTCAAGGATTTGACAACTTTTTCGGTCTTGATAATGCTTCTACGAAAATTGGTTTTATTTACGGATTAACAGATAATTTATCTCTTAGTCTTTCTCGAGAAACACTTTTAAAAACTTACGAAGGAGGAATCAAGTATCGTATTGCTAAACAGTCCGAAAACTTCCCTGTAGAAATAGTTGGATACAATGTATTAGCTGTTAACTCTGATTTGAGTAAAGATGACTATCCTGGATTAAAATTTTCTAATCGATTATCTTATCTCTCTCAAGCATTAGTTTCTAGAAGATTCAGTGAAAGCTTTTCATTGCAGTTTTCTCCATCTTTTGTTCATAAAAATCTTTATGAGCCTAAAGAAGAAGAAAAAGATCAATTTCTTACAGGTTTAGGAGGTAGATACAAACTATCTAAAAGGATATCTGTAAATACAGAGTATTTCGTAAATTTTTCTAATTCTAGTATTTATAAAAATCCTTTCTCTTTAGGCTTGGACATTGAAACAGGAGGACATGTATTTCAACTTTTATTTTCTAACTCCAGATTCAATTCAGATATCGGTTACTTAACAAATGCTTCTGGTAATTGGGGAAAGGGAAATGTATTTTTTGGATTTAACTTATATAGAGTATTTTAATTATGAATAGTAAAATTTTAACAGTAATAATAGCAGTTATAGTAGCTGTTATATGGTCATGCGATAGCAACACTTTCGAAGATATTTCTACTGGAACTGTCATAACAGATACAATAAGTTATGAAGGACAAGTAAAAACAATTATTGAAACTAGATGTACAGGTTGTCATTCTCCAAGTGGAAGAGCATCATCGGTACCATTAAATAATTATCAACAAGTAACAAGGTCTATTGATCGTATTATAGATTTGATACAACGTCCAGCTGGTGATCCATTTCGTATGCCTCCTAATGGGATGCCAAATACAGAAATTAATACAATCATAGACTGGAAAAATAAAGGTTTAACAGAAAAATAAAAATTATGAAAAAACAAATTTTATTAGTTATTGCAATCTTATTTACAAGTTTATTATCTGCACAAAAGTACATTACGAAAACAGGAAACCTATCTTTCTCTGCATCTGTACCAATGTTTGAGGATATAAATGCTGTAGATAAAAATAACACAACAGTAATTGATGCTGAGACAGGAGCAATTGCTTCTGTAACTGTGGTGAATAATTTTAAGTTCTCTGTGAAATTAATGGAGGAACATTTTAACGAAAATTATGCAGAATCTGCAAAATATCCTAAAACAACTTTTAAAGGTAAAATTGTAACTTTTAAATTGTCTGATCTTTCAGCAACTCCAAAAAAATATAATATTAAAGGAACTCTAACATTTCATGGTGTTGCAAAAGAAATAAATACGTTGGCTTCTGTTTCACTAAAGGACAATAAAATAATTGTTAAAGGAGCATTTAAAGTTAAACCTGCAGATTATAAGGTAACTATTCCTAAAATGGTTATGAAAAAAATAGCAGAAGAAGTAGATGTCAAATATAACTTTGTATTATCAAAACAATAAGTAAGTAAATAAATATTTAGTGCATAATAAACTCTTTAAACCGTATTAGTTTTAGAGAGTTTATTTTTTACAAAAAAGGTACTTTTTTCTGTAAATTATCATAATTTTTAGAAATTACTTTAGGCGGTTTAAAACGAAACCCAATGTAAAATAATCCATTTATAATATCATTTTCAACCCTTTCTCCCGAATTAATTTTATAGCGTGAAAATGATAAGTTAATTTTTGATCCAAATAAAAATTTATCTGTATTATAACCCACAAATAAACCTCCACCAGTACGTTTATCTAAATACATATTATTCTCAGTTTCACTCTTTCCTCCTAAACCTACATAGATATGAGGAGAAATATTTACATTTTTAGAGACGATCCAATTATAATGATAACCAATATTAATCCCGAAATTAAATAAGTTGTCTCGATTTATTTTTCCATCTATTTTATCACGTGTTACAGTCAAATTATAATCCAAAGATGTTATCAAACTTCCACTACTTATCTTTTGCCATTCGTTCTGATAATAAATACTTTTTACAGAGAAATTTTTATTAAAAACATAAGAAGTACTTCCCAAAAATTCTTGTATTTCTAAATCTGGAAATTGTATATAGGGATCTATGCCTTCTCTCCAATTAGGATCATATTCTATTGTATTCGTCAAATAAAATCCTTTGTTTCTCTTATATCCAAAAGTTTGTATAAAATTCTTAGGGAACATACTGAAACTAATTTGAGTAAAAGAGCTTTTACCTTTTAAACTATCATTTTTATTTCTAGAAATAATATTAGGTGCAAAACCAATCGCTACACTAATTACTTCGTAATCTAATGATAGGGATGTATAAATTTTATTATTTGTAACTAGATGTATATTATTATTTTCGTACGTGTAAAAGTATGCTTCTCTATTTGTATAAAAATTAGAACGAATCATAATGTCTGATTCATAAGAAATAAAATTTGTACTATCACGTTTTGTTTGGGAGTTAGCTAAAACAGAACTCAGTATAAAAAAGAGATAATATGAATAAATTCTCATTTTAGGATTTTTATAATTAAGATTGGTGCGATAAATTTAATTAATATTATTCATTTTTTTATTTATATATAAGAAATAACAATATTATATTTAAGTCAATATATTATATAAAGCAACTTTTACATAAACTAAAACCCTGCAAATATTTGCAGGGTTTTAGTTTATGTAATACTTTGATGTAAAATTTTATTTATCAAATCCATTTGGATATTCTCCCTTAACAATCTCTATTTTAGCTTCAACAGCTTTTTGTAGATCTTGTTGATAACTAATCATTCTTTCTTGTATTTCAGGATTAGTAGCTCCTAATATACGAGCAGCCAATATTCCTGCATTTTTTGCTGCATTTACAGCAACTGTAGCAACTGGAATTCCATTTGGCATTTGTAAAATTGATAAAATAGAATCCCAACCATCAATAGAATTAGAAGATTTTATAGGAACACCTATTACAGGTAGTGGTGTAATAGAAGCAACCATTCCTGGTAAATGTGCAGCACCACCAGCTCCTGCTATTATAACATTAATTCCGCGTTCGTGAGCAGTTTTTGCATACTCAAACATACGTTCTGGTGTACGATGAGCAGAAACAATTGTTAATTCGAATGGAATATTCAAATCTGTTAAAATTTCAGCAGCTTGTTTCATGATAGGCAAATCGCTATCACTTCCCATTATAATTCCTACCATATTTGTTTACTTTTTTGCAACGACTTTCACCGTTGTATTAACTTGTTTTATGTTTTGTTTTAATTTTTCTAAATCATCATTTACTAAAGTTACATGTCCCATTTTACGACCAGGTTTTGTAATAGCTTTTGCATACCAATGCAAGAAAGCTCCTGGTATTTCCAATAACTTTTCGATGTTTTTAATCTCTGCTGTTCCCGTTTCCCCTTCTATTCCAATTAAATTAACCATTGCAGAGGTTGTAAATAATTTTGTTGATCCTAATGGTAGTTCCATTAGCGTTCTCAACATTTGATCGAACTGAGAAGAATAAGCAGCTTCTATTGTAGAATGTCCAGAGTTATGAACACGAGAAGCAGTTTCATTTACCCAAATAGAATTATCTTTATTTAAGAACATTTCTACTGCAAAAACACCAGGAGAATTTAGTGCCTTTACAACATCACGCGCAATTTCTTCTGCACGATCTGTAATCTCCTTAGATAAAGAAGATGGAATTAATAAATAATCTAATAAATTATATTCTTCATTTATGATAAATTCTACTGTAGGATATGTTACAATATTACCTAAATGGTCGGCAACTGTAACAACAGCAATTTCTCTATTTAAATCGGCTGGAGTTTCAAAAATAGATGGAGCTTGAAGCATTTTCTCTAAATCGGCTTCAGATTTTAAGAACTGTACACCTTTACCATCATAACCATCTTTTTTAGATTTTTGAAAAATAGGATAACTTAAATCTTGCTTAGATTTTAATTCTTCCCAATCCTCTAACTCAAAATAAGGTGCTGTCGGAATATTATTTGAAGTGTAAAAAGCTTTTTGAACTCCTTTATCTTGAATAATAGCCAAAGCTTCAGGATCTGGAACTACTTTTTTCCCAATTGATTTTAAATAGCGTAATGCTTCAACATTTACATGTTCTATTTCAATTCCAATTGCATCAAGATTTTTTCCAAATTCAACAACTGTATCATAGTCTTTAAAATCTCCTTGTACAAAATGATGAGCATGTGGTGCACATGGCGCATCGGCTGCTGGATCTAAAATACTAATCTCACAAGGATACTGTAATGCATTTTGCAAAAACATATAACCTAATTGCCCTCCTCCTAAAATTCCGATTTTTATCATAATGCAAAGTTAATGAATAATATAATTTTTTAAATGCCTCAAAAAGAATTAAGGTCAATTTTTATGTAAAGAATAATAGAATTAAGTATTTTTTGAGAGGCTTAGTAAGTATTATACATTACTTTTACAGCGAACTAAAACACCCTGATGAAATGTTAGCAAAATGGAGTAAAATATTATTTTTTGTATTTATAGGAATTTATTTAATCAGCAAAAGTTTTTATGAATATTTTATATTTGATATGCTGGTACATTATTCTATTTACGCTTTAATTATAGCGTTCTTTTTATGTTTACTTTATAATTATGCCATTAGAAAAAATGAGAAAAAAAATATACTTTTTTTACTTCCCATTTTTGTAATTCCTTACATAGTTTATCTTAATATGGGAAATTTTTATTTTGGAGAAAATGCGAAAGGAGAAAAGCCAAATTTTAAAATAATTTCGATTAATATTTTTTCTCAGAATAGCGAATTTCAAGAGCTTAAGAATTATTTAAAAACGGAGAAATCTGATGTTTTAGTTTTACAAGAATTAACTCCCGATTGGCAAAAAAATATTGATTTCATTAGAAAAGAATATCCTTATTTTAAAGAAGAAGTTCGAGATAATAATTTCGGAATAGCCATCTATTCTAAAACTCCCTTTGATACAATTGTTACAAAAAATTATATTGATGAAATGCATCCGTCATTAATTGGAGAATTAAAAATTAACGGTAAATCTCTTTCTATTTTGGCAACACACCCTGTTCCTCCATTACCAAATCAGGCACGATTTGAAAGAAGAAATAAGCAATATCAATTAATGAAAAAAGAGATTGATGAAATGAAAATTTCTAATATTATATTAATTGGAGATTTGAATTCGACAGTTTATTCACCCAATTTTAAATTAGTACAATCAGACAAAATGAAGGATGCTCGTTCTGGCTTCGGATTAAATAATTCTTGGAATGCTTTTATTCCTCTTTTTAGAACAAATATCGATCAGTGTTGGGTTTCCAAATCTATTAATGTGACAAATTTCTATCGTGGAGAAAACATTAAATCTGATCATTTCCCTATTATAGCTGAGTTGAGAATAGAATAGTTCTCTATACTCTTAAGAAGAATATATAAAATAAAAACCCCCTCGTCTTGAGGGGATTTTTTATTTATTTAAAAAATTAACCAGTTTGATTAAGTCTTGCTCTTTTGTAGAAGATATTTTATTCTTTTTTATAAAATCTTTTGATTCATTATCAGTAAATAAATCATTAAAATCTCCTTTTTTCTGAGGAACAGCAACTACCTTATCATTAAGTTTTAAGAAGTATTGTGGTTTTGAAGTAGAATACTCTTGTATTTTTTTTCCTACATCCATCACATCTTCTTTTACTAATTTTTCTTGTATGATTACAGCCTCTTTTTTATATAATGTAGACTTACTACCAGATAATAAAACTTGTAAATATCCAGATTTAGAATCATTTCCAACAAAATATTCATCTAAATATACATATGTTTTATTTCCATTTCTAAGCGATACAATCATATTATTTACTCTATCTAAATCATAAGAAGCCTTATCTTTCATATACTCCATTTGATCAGAATAATTATTGTATCTTAATGATGGTACATCATTCGTTTTATGACCAGTAATTGTGTATTGAGAAAAGTTTGCATCAATATATGGAGAGCCTACAATATCTTTCTTGTTATCTTTCATCTCAACTCCAAAAAATCCTGTTGTCATCTTAGAATCTTGATCTTGAGCTTCGGATTTTATAAATGATAAAACCAATAAGACTGTCATTAGATATTTCATAAATCTATTTTTTTAGTACTCTATAAATATAGAAAAAAATAAATCTATAGCGTTAAATTCATTATTGTTTTTTTATAAATAATCTATTAGTTAGCAGATTAACTCAAAAGTAATGATATAAAAAAAATCATAACAGAATAAATTCTGTTATGATTTTAGTTTTTTAATATTTAATAAAATTATCTTTTAAGATAACTTATAATATTTATTAATAACCCTCTGTTTGGCTAATCTTATCAATATTGATAATTGCTTGTGGAATTGGGAATTGCCATAAGTGAGATGATTTTGGTAAAGATTGAGTTGGTGAAACTGTTCCACTACCATCTGCTCTATGTCCATTACCTGCACGTTGTAATCCTTGAGCATATTTTGCAGGAATTCCTGATACACCCATTAAACGTTTAATAGTATAGAATCTATCTCCTTCGAAAGCTAACTCTTTACGTCTTTCAGTAATGATCGCTTCAAATAAAGCATCACCAGTTTCTCCTCCAGCGTAAGAAGTATATCTAGCATCTCTTAATTTATTTAAAGTAACTAAAGCACCTGCTTGGTTACCACTTAAATATTGAGCTTCTGCTAAAGTTAAAATAACATCTTCTACTCTTAAGTATCTTCCGTCGTTAACACCTGCATTATAACCTGTTCTACTAACCATATATTTAGCTACAGCGTGTTGAGGAGCTGTATCATAAATAGTTGGAGTTGTTATAATACTTGTTGATAAACGTTCTGGTTCTGTTGTTGGATTATATAAATCATATAATGCTTTATCAACAGAATACTCAAATCTATAGTTAGAAGGACTTGTTCCTTGGCTATAGTTAGTTCCTAATTGTAAATCATTTGTTCTAAAGAAAGGAAATACAATTAAAGCACCTTGATTAGTTTCTGTTTTCCAGAACTCATCTAATGAGTCTTTATTTGTAGGTACTACTGCATTTACTACAGGTGTAGCATGCTCAATAACTTTAGGATAATTTCCTACATATAAATAGATTTTAGCTAAAATACCTCTTAAAGATGTTTGATTTAATCTGTAGTAAGCATTAGAGTTTGACGCAGCAGACTGATAGTTAGCTGTTGGTAAACTTGGTAATACAGACTCTAAATCATTAATGATTTTAGTATAAACCTCATTTATTGTAGCATCTCTTGTTACTGTTCCTTTAGGATCGTAAGTATTGATAAATGGAATTCCTACAGAGTTTGCAGAACCTGCTGCTTGAGTAGGAATTTGAGCATAAGCTTTCGCTATTTCAAAATGAGCAATAGCTCTTAATGCTTTCGCTTCTGCAGCAAATTTATCTTTTGTTGCACCAGCAGGTAAATTATCAATTTTAGATAATATCATGTTAGCATTAGAGATAATTACATATCCATATTGATAAACATCTGTTGGAGTTGAGTTACTGTTGTAAGCAAAGTATGAAGATAAATAATTTGTTCTTCTTCCTCCTGGATTAAAAACTAAGTTATCAGATAATAAATCTCCAACAATAATCATATCTCTAGCATTAGATGAACCTCCATAAAAACCAAGAGATTTAAACCCATCATATACTCCTTTTACTGCTATTTCAAAATCTTGGTCTGTTTTCCAAAATGTATTGTCATTTAGATCATTTGGTGAATCTAATTGTAAATCATCCTCATTACATGAAGTAAAACTTAATGCGAATGATAACGTTAATAATGATAAAAATATTTTCTTTTTCATTGTTCTAAAATTTAAAATGATACATTAATTCCTAATGAATATGTTCTTGTCATTGGGTAACCAAATCCAGCAAATGAATTTGAAACGTATCCTGTACTTGATACTGTACTAGATTCTGATGAACCTGTTCCTTGAACTGGGTTTCCATGGAATTTAGTAAACATAGCTAAATTTTGCACTTGTCCGTAAATTCTTAAAGACTTTAAAGGTGTGTTATCTAACAATTTCTTATCAAGGTTATAACCTAAAGATAAACTTCTAAATAAGATGTAATCACTCTTCTCTAAGAATTGAGTAGAATATTGATGACCTGAAGCGTCTGGACGAGCAAATCTTGCATTATCACCTGGATTTCTCCAATAATCATTAGCAGAAACATCTTTATTTGTTATTCCATTTGGATCTGTTATCCACTGATAAACATTGTTATAAGAGTATCCACCTGCAGAATATGTAAAATCAGCATTTAAATCGAAACCGTATACTTTTGTATTTAATCCGAATCCCCCGAATACTTTAGGTAATGGTGTTTTCCCTGTAGCAACAGCATCTCCACCATCATAAGTAGTCGTAATGTTTCCATCAATATCATAGTATTGAGCTTCACCTGTTTGACTGTTTACTCCAGCCCAACGAACTAAATAAAATTGATATGGTGTTTGACCTTCAATATGAACTAAGTTTTCAGCACTTCCTGATACAAATAATTGACTTGTACCGTTCAACTGATTAACTTTATAATTTACATTTGTAATATTTCCATAAAGAGATAAGTCGAAGTTTTTAGTACGAACAACTTCATAATTTAAGTCTAACTCAAGTCCATTTGTAGTCAATTGCCCTGCATTCATGAAAGATCTGTATCCTCCATTTGTGTATGAAAATTGATTAGGGAAAATGAAGTTATTTCTCTTATCTTGGAAATATGCTGCAGATCCTGTAAGTTTATTTTTAAACAAAGCAAACTCAAGTCCTAAGTTTAATTTTTTATTCGTTTCCCAACTTACATCAGCGTTAGCGATATTTCTACTTGGAGTTCCTGAGAATTGTCCATTATAGAAACCTAAGCTAATTAAGTTTAAGTTAGAATATGTTGTTAAAGCAGAATCATCACCTACTTCTCCATAAGATCCTTTAATAACTAAACTGTTAACAACGTTACTTCCTTTTAAGAATTCTTCTCTAGCGATATCCCAACCAACAGAGAATCCCCAGAAAGTTCCATACATACTGTTCCATCCAGCTAATGAAGTTCCGTCACGACGAATATATGCATCTAACATATATTTTCTATCGTAATCATAAGATAATGCTCCAATGTAACCGTATCTTACAATTTGAGATCTGTTAGTGAAAGAAGATCCTCCTCCTAAAATTTCTTGCGCTAAATTTTGCGTAACTAAATCGTTATTAGGGAAACCTCTACCTGCAATTACCATTCGGTAATTATTGTATTTTTGAAACTCGCTCGCTACCGTTGCTCTAAGGTTGTGTTTATCCCAAGAGTTAACGTAGCTAATCTCATTTCTCCAGTTATAATTAAGATTATCTCTAGAATCGTCAGTTTTACTTGCTGGACTTCCTAATAATTGAGCCAAGTAAGTATTACCTCTATTAAAAATTTCTTGTTGTAATCTTACATAAGTAGCACCAAAAGTAGATCTAGCAGTAACATTTTTAAATAAATCAGCCTCTACATAAGCAGATCCAAATAATTTAAACTGTCTAGTTCTATTATACATTTTTGCCATCTCATCTAATGTAGGATATCCACCTCCATTATTTGGGTTGTAAACAGGATAACCCCATTGATCGTAAGTTATATTTCCTTGATCATCATAGATGTATACATCTGCATATGGTTGATTCTCTAAAACAGCGTTAAATACCGACTGTGCGTTGAATCTATCACGAGGAATATCTCTTGTTTGGTAAGAACCATTAACATTTGCACCTACTCTTAACCAATCTTTAGCTTTTGATGTAAAGTTATAAGATGATGTAATTCTTTCAAATCCTTTGTAATAAATTACAGCTCCTTGATCTTTATCATGACCAATACTAAAATTTTGACTTAAGTTACCTTCATTACTAGAAATAGAGATGTGGTTTGAAGTTAAAATTCCTGTTCTGTACGATTCGTCAGCCCAATTAGTATTTGTTTTTGATAATTCTGCAATTTCAGCAGGTGTCCAATCAATACCATAACCCGCAGTAGGATCTAAATCATATAAACCTCTTTGGAAATTTAAAAGTTGTGAAGAATTCATTACCTTAATATTTGGTAAATCCATCATATTCGTAACCCCAATTCTACTTGAATAACTTACAGTAGTTGCTCCTTTTTTAGCTGTTTTTGTCTTAACAATAACAACTCCATTCGCCCCTCTCGCACCATAAATAGCTAATTGTGATGCCTCTTTTAATACTTTGATAGTTTCAATATCAGAAGGATTAATCGAGTTCATATCTGTTTCAGACATGTAAGTTCCATCAACAACATATAACGGAGATTTTACACCTCCACTTAATCCTAAAGCTCCACGAATTGTAACGTTTGCAGTAGAACCTGGCGCTCCACTTTGAGCTTGAGAAATTAAACCAGAAACTTTTCCTCCTAACATTTGATCAACAGATAAACTAGGATTAAAATCCTTAATTTGATCTGAATTTACAATTGTTTGTCCTGCTTTTGCAGGAGCTTCGAAAATACTCGTAATAACTACCTCATCTAAGGCTACATTTTCAGTAGTTGAATACTTTAATGCACCTAAACTAGTAGATGTTACTTTAAATTCTTTTCCATTGATAACTAACGTATCACCTACTTTTGCATCAATGTTAAAATTTCCGTTTTCATCAGTAAACGCAACTTTATCAGTACCTTTCACAGTAACTTCTACGTCTGCCTCTGGGAAATCGTTAGCGTCGTTAACTACACCCGTAACCTGAGCAAAAGCTAATGTTCCTAACCCTAGGAAAGCTAGTAAGCTCAAAGATGTTAATCTTCTCCTCATAGTTTATAATTTTTATAACATTTTAAACAAAACTCTAACTTTTTTTTAAGATTTCCAAAAAGTTACATGTTTTTTTTCATTTATTAAGTGTTTGATGAACTACTCGTATTTATAGGGCTATTATATTATCAATATGTTAATTTTTTAACTTAATCTATTTTCTTATTGGTGATATTTTAAATTTTTTAATGAGGAATTAAGCTATTTTGTTTAGTTAATGAAATATAAAAAGGCTATTTCGCAATTAGCGAAATAGCCTTAAAATTAAAATCGTTTTTTATATTTTTTTATTAAAAAATAACTTCTATTTTAAATGATTCTAATTAATCAGAATCATGAATATTATTCTTATTCTAATCATACTATGTTATAGATAAAAATACAGAATAGATTTATCGATTATTATTTACTGATGCATCGATATGTTTATTATTATCAATTTCTACTTGTGGAACTTTCATAATAAATCGAATATCATTTGGTGCTAAATTAATTTTAACCGAATGATTTCCTGATCTTTCTATACCTTGTTGAAGTCTTTTTGCATCAAACCATTGGATTCCATTTTCTCCGTACATTTCTTTACGACGTTCAAGTAAAATTTCATCAATTAGAGCTGTTCCTGTTAAATTTTGATCGATATATTCCGTATATCGTGTTGTTTTAAATTGATTTAAAATTTGCTGAGCTTCTAAAGAATTTCCTTGTCTTGCAGCAGCTTCTGCAGCAACCAGAATAAATTCGGGAGTTCTATAAATTGGCATTGAGCCACCAAATGAGAAAACAAATTTATTTGAAGATAAGTATCTTATATCAGTAGCTTCAAAATTAGAATTTGTAATACTCATAGCCTCTTTTCTTCTATCATTTTCATCAAACGAATCATAAAAAGTTGTATTTACAAAAGCATTACCATAACCTGAGGGAGAGAAAAAAGCATGCGGTGCCATAAAATAATAATTAGATTGATCTGCTTGTTGCGACATAGACCATAACCATTCTTTATCTCCTGCATTATTAAAACCAGAAGGTTGATAAGTACTAATACTGTTTAAAGCTTCTGTAACATTACCTCCGTAAGCAAGTTTAGCCATTTCTTCTGCACCAGACCAATTTTCCATTGATAAATAAACATTTGCTAACATAGCTGCAGCTACTTGTTTATTCACCCAAGAATTATCTCTTCTAGAAGTTGAAGCATTTTCTACAGCATATTCTAAATCGGATATAATTTGTTTGTAAAGCTCCTCTAAAGTCCCCATTGGTTTACCGTCTAAATCTACCGCTGTGTAAACAGGTGGTGCTATAGCTTGAGGATTGTTTTTATATGCATGATTAAATTCTAAAGCTAATTGAAAATAATAAAATCCTCTAATTGCTCTTGCTTGTGCCAATAATGCTGGCTTGTCAGTATCAACAATTCCTTCCGAATCCTCTACCCCTTCTATAAAATAATTGCTTCTTCCAATCATCATATAAGGAAATCTCCATGTAAATCCAGACCTATTAGAAGTTGGTTCACGATCTTCATTTCTATAATCATCTCCATACCAGTTTTCATTTAACTGAATATCTGACCCTTTTACTGCTCTGGCAAAAAGTAACGAATACAATCCTCCTACATCAGTTCTATCATACTCATTCCATGGTCTTCTTTGTTGTCTCAACATACCTGCAATAACTCCTGTAGCATTACTTTTCGTTGAGAATGCTTCTTCTGGAGTAACTGATCCTTGTTGAGAAGGTGAAGGTTCATTTAAATAATCATCCATACATGCTGTAGATGTAAGAAGAGATAAGGTTGCAATTGATAAAATTATATATTTTTTCATTTTATTATTGTTATAATTTAACATTAAATCCTAGAGTGTAAACTCTTTGTTGATAAGATCTGTTATTAGTAACTCCTGTAACAGATTGCTCAGGATCGATACCTTTATGCGATTGAAAAGTCAACAAGTTGTCTCCTTGAAAATAAATTCTTAATCCTTTTATTCCCATCTGACGAACATTTTTATCCGAAAAATTGTACCCAATATTTAATGCTTTTAATCTTAGATAATCATTTTTAAACAAAAATCTTGTAGATCTTGAGATGTCATCGTTATTTGATATTGTCAATACTGGTACATTTGTAATATCTCCAGGATTTTGCCATCTATTCTCTATATCTTTCGACCATTGATTCCCTGCTCTATTACCAGATCTCATTAAATTAGCGTAAGTAAAATCATAAATATAAGAACCTACACTAAAGTTAAATAAGACATTTAAATCGAAGTTTTTGTATCTAAAATAATTGGTAAAACCTCCTTCAAAATCTGGTAAAGATGATTTATTTTGTTTGTAACGTTTAGCTGAAGCATAATTTTTTGTTGTTACTTTATTTCCATCTTCGTCATCAGTATACCACATTGCTTTTCCATCTGTAGGATCTACACCAGCCCATTCCCATAGGTAAAAATCATAGATACTACTTCCTACTTCTAAGCGTCTCATCTCAGTAGTAATACCATCTGAACCATTTAATTTTGTTAATTTATTTCTATAAGTCCCAACATTAATACTTGTTGTCCATTCAAAATCTTTCTTTCGAATATTTGCAGTTCTTAAATTAATATCAATACCATAATTCTTAACAACTCCAACATTTGTAGTATAACCAACAAAACCTGCACTACTTGAAGAAGGAATAGCAAAATCCATAATCAAGTCTTTAGAAACCTTATTGTAATACTCAATAGATCCCGAAATTCTATCATTAAAAAAGCCAAAATCTAATCCAATATTTGTAGTAACCTGTTTTTCCCAAGTAAGATTAGGATTTACAATTGGTGAAATATTTAATCCTATAGCACCTAAATTAGACCAACCAGCATTATAATTTTGTGAGTAAGGGAAGAAGCTTTGCGCATTTTCATCATTTGGATCTAATATTCTATTATTTCCTGTTTCTCCATAAGATCCTCTTAATTTTAAATTTGATACTACTTTAGATCCTTTTAAGAAATTCTCTCGAGAGATAATCCATCCTGCGCCTGCTGCATAAAATTCTCCCCACCTATGGTCTGGACCAAATCGTGATGAAGCTTCTTTCTTATATAATCCTTCTAAAAAGTATTTTTTACTATACTCGTAGCTTACACGCGACATATAACTTAAGTTACGCTCTCTAAAAACTCTTCCTAAAACACTCTCAGGATTAGTAGTACCACTAAGTACATCAATACCAGAAACAAAACCTGTACCTCGCGCTCTCATCGTTTCATAATTATAATCGTACAACTCCATAATTGCATCAATTTTTAAATTATGATCTCCAAAAGATTTATCAAAATTTAAGCTATTAATAATATTCTTCGTCGCTTGAGTATCTCTATTTTTTGTAACGCGTCCATTTACAGACGCTGCATTTCCATATAAATTACTAGACCAATTAGAATTATCCAATAAATAAGACTGATAAGAAATGTGTGTTTTTAAAGATAGAAAATCTGTGAAATTAATTTTTGCAAAACCACTAACACTAACGTTCGTTATTTTATTTGTTATTCTGTAATTTTCTAAAGCACCTAAAGCATTCTCTATACTAAGTATAGGTCTACTTTCATTTACACCTCTTCCATTATTTCCATAATCATAAATAAGATTACCTTGTATGTCTCTTATTAATTCTCCATTAGGATTTCTCCTGTGTAATGGATAAATACTAGACATATTGTTAATCCATTGAATAGGAGATTGAAAAGTATTACCTGATTGTGTAGGTCCGACTTCATGATTAAATGATATTAAAGAATTAAATCCTAATTCTAACCAATCTGTTGCTTTAGAAACAATATTAGCTCTAAGTGTTGTTCTCTCAAATCGAGACGTTCTAACAGAACCTTCTTGATTTAAATATCCTCCTCCAAAACTATAGGTTGTTTTTTCACTTCCTCCATCTACACTAAGAGAATACTCTCTTCTTGTTGCAGCATTATTAATTAATAAATTTTCCCAATCTGTATCCCATAATAGTTGTGCTCCTGGTAATAAATTACCATTAACATCAATCGGATTAGGAAAATTTGGTCCATAAGGATTATATCCTAATCTAGGAATTAACCCAGATGTAGCACTTTCTGCTCCATTGGTATTCTTTATAGCTTCCCAAGTATATTTCATGAAATCATCACTACTTACCCTTTTATGAAGTTTTACTGATTGATCTGCTACACCAAATTGTGACGAGAAAGAGACCTGTGGTGCCATATTCATTTTACCACTCTTTGTTTCTATCAAGATAACACCATTAGAGGCTCTAGCTCCATATAAAGCTGTAGAACCAGCATCTTTAAGAACTGTTATAGATTTTATCATATCTTGACTAATCATAGAAATATTACCATTAAATGGTACTCCGTCTACAACAATCAAAGGTTCTGCAGAAGCATTAATAGAACCAATTCCTCTAATTCTAATTGAAGGTGCAGCTCCTGGTTGCCCTCCGTTGTTTATTATACTAACCCCAGATGTTGAGCCTTGTAAGGCTGACAAAGGGTTTGTAGCAACTTGTTTTTCTAATACTTTTTCATCAATAACAGAAACAGAACCTACTATAGCCTCTTTTCGTTGTTTACCAAAAGCAACTACAACTACTTCATCTAATTCTTTGGATTCTACCGTATACTTTATAACGCCTAAATTACTAGAAGTTACTTTAAAATCTTTTCCATTAACAACTAAAATATCTCCTATTTTAGCGTCAATATCAAACTTTCCTTCAGCATCTGTATAAACAACATTTGATGTTCCTTTTATAGAAACTTCAACATCGGCTTCAGGGAAATTATTAGCATCGTTTACAACACCTGTTACTTGAGCAAAAACTACTGTTCCTAATCCTAGGAAAGCGAATAAACTCAAAGATGTAATTCTTTTCCTCATAGTCTTTTTATAAATAGGTTAGTTTACAAAACTCCGTAATATGTTCTATTTAAAAAAGTTAAGAGCTTAATAATTAATGCATTATTAAAATATTTAATATTTATTTTTTTTTACCAATTAAAATAATTCAATCGATTGTTTTTAATTAAAAAAGAATATAGCTTCCAAAAAATTAAATAATAAAATCATTATATATTATTCTATTAAAAAATATATAATCACAATAAAACTTAACATCAAAACGCAAGTATTTATTAAGTGTTTTACACTACTAAAATTGACAAAATAAATGATAATAATTTTTCAATTCTTTAACTTAAAATTAAAGAAGCCGACAAAAATATCATAAAATTTTTGTCGGCTTTCATCATATTGTTTAAAAATTATTCTATAAGTAATTCTTTACTTCATCCAAATGTGTAATTGTAGGAACATCATCCATAGAAAAATTATCATTTAATCGATCAAAGAAAATAGAAGACATTCCGAATTTTTTTGACCCTACTACATCTGCAATCCAATCGTCACCAATGTAAATCGATTCTTCTTTTTTAGCTTCAGATTTTTCTATAGCATGTGAAAAAATTCTTGGATCTGGTTTTAGTATTTTTAACTCATCTGCATAAGTAACTGTTTGAAAATAACCATTTAAAATAGAAGATTCAATTTTTCTTTTAGAAACTTCTATAAAACCATTTGTAATAATATGTAAAGAGTATTTTGGTTTTAAATAATCTAACAACTCCATAGCTCCGTCTACAACTTCATTATAATTTGTAATAGTTTCCATGTATTCTTCCTCGAAAATAGCAGCTAATTCATCATCATCAATTCCTAAATTATCAAAAGCTTGTTTAAAACGTCTTGCACGTAATTCTTCTTTCGTTATTTCTTTATCTCTAATTTGAGCCCATAATCCCTCATTACTTTGGTGATAATATGGATGAAATTCATCGAAAGAAAATCCATGTTTAGTTTCTACGTCATATTTTATATAGAGTTCTGCTAAAGCAAATTTTGCATTTTTTCTGAAATCCCAAAGCGTATTATCTAGGTCGAAAAAAACGTGTTTTATTGTGTTCATAAATGCAAAGCTAAGGATTTTGTGTAAATTTGCTAGGCATTAAAAAATTCAATTGAAAGGGAAGCTAGAAAAATTTAAAACAAAAAATGCCAAAGGTGTTTTATCATTGTTAGCAGGAAATACAATTGCGCAAGTAATTATGGTTTCTGGAGGATTAGTTTTGGCAAGATTTTATGGCCCAGAAGCTTCCGGTACTTATAATACTTTTTTAAGTTTTGTTGCTATACTTTCTATATTAACAACTTTCCGATTAGAGAATATTTTTGTAATTTCTAAATCTTCAAAAGCTATTCGAAATTTATTTTCCACTTTATTAATTTTAAGCACAATTGTTACTTTTTTATTCTTTTTGGGATATGTAACTCTCGAAGAAATTTTTTCTTTAAAAACATCTTTATTTATTGTTTTTTTAAGTTGTGTTGCAGGCCTATTTACAGCTTGGAATAACGTACAAACCTCTTTGTTTACTAAATATAAATTATTTAAAAGTATTTCGAATGGCATAATTATCAATGCAATTTTTTCTATTGGATTTCAGTATGTTTTTTATTTATTAGACTATAAAGAGACTGGTCTTATTTATGGAACTATTTTCGGAACTGTTTTGTCTTGTGTCTATTATTTTATGATTACAAAAGGAAGATTTACTTCTGTAAATTTTGGTTTGGCTAAAGAGACAATTCTCCAAAATAAAGAAATCATTCAGTATACGTTACCTTCTGAATCGTTAAATGCAATTGCGAATAATTTAATGACAATTTTAATTGCATTTTATTTTCTGAAAGAAGATGCTGGATTTTATGGAAATGCCGCAAAGGTTTTAGTTGTTCCATTGGTTTTATTATCTAATTCGATGTCAAAAGTTTTCTTTCAAAAATCTGCTGGAATGATTACTCATCGAGCACATCAATTATATGATTTATCTAAAAAAGTAATTTTGTATAATGTTGCGGCAATTGCCGTATTCTTGTTATTAATGAACTTTATTGGAATTTTTATATTAGAATGGATTCTTGGACCGGAGTGGAAAGGTTTACATGTGATGACTTGGATTCTTTCTTTTTGGATTTTATGTAGAGCAGCTCTTAATCCTATTCAACAAATTGTTGTTGTAATTAAAAAAAACCATTATGCTTTCTACTTCAATATTTACTTGGTATTAATCACTTTTATAACTTGTATTATTGGAGGACTAAATAAAAATATTCTTTTAACGTTATCTCTTTATTCTTTCTTTGCTGGAATTGGATATTTAATTCAATTATATTTTGTAATGAAGGAATTGAAACGTTATAAAAATATTGGAAAATAATAAGAAACATATTCTAGCATTAGCTTCTTGGTATCCTAGTAGAGTTTTTTTGGATAATGGAGATTTTATTCAAAGATATTTACGTGCAATTTCCACAAAAAATAATGTTACTTTAATTCATGCAATAAAAGACATTACTTTAAAAAATAATTTTGAGATCTCAGACAAAAACAACCATAATGTTAGAGAAATTATTATTTATTTTAAACCTTCTATTTTTCGTCCATTTAATTTAGTAAAACAAATAATTGCATATTTAAAAGGCGTAAAATTGGTTAAAAATTTTGATTTAATTCATCTTAACGTTACTTATCCTGCTGGTATTGTTGCTGTATACTTGAAAAAAAAATATAGAAAACCTATTGTTCTTACAGAGCATTGGACCATTTTTTCTCCTGAAAGATTTATTGAATTAGCTTTTTATAAGAAAATATTAATTAAACGAATTTTAGAACAAGTAGTTTTTTTGACAACCGTTTCAAAAGACTTAAGTGATAAAATGAGTCTAGTTTACAAAATAAAAAAAGTAAACATAATTCCAAATGTAGTAGATGTTGATTTATTTTCTGTGAAAGATCAACATATGTCAAGTGAGAAAACATTTTTACATCTTTCTCATTTAGGTAATGAACATAAAAATATTATCGGAATGCTAAATGTTGCAAAACGTTTAGTAGATGAAGGATATAATTTTAAATTTAAAATTGGAGGAAATGGAGATTTATCATTAATTGATAATTTTATTTCTCAGAATAATTTATCTAACTATATTCAATCTTTTGGAAGATTAAAGCATGAAGAAGTAAATGAAAAGATGAAACAAGCAGATTGTTTTGTGTTATTTAGCAATTACGAAAATCAACCTTGCGTACAAATAGAGGCATTCGCTTCTGGAATTCCTGTTATTGCAACTGATGTTGGAGGTATTTCAGAATTTTTCCCAGAAAATTTTGGTTTTATTATTTCTAAAAATAATGAAGAACAACTTTATTTAGCAATGAAAAAAGTCATTAATAATACTCAGTTTTCAAGTTCAAAAGAAATGAATTCTTATGCAAAGAAGAATTTCTCGACTGAAGTTATTTCAAAAAAAATTGATGATGTCTACAACAACGTTTTAAGATGAAAGGATTTAATTTAAATATTTTAAACGGACAATTAAATTATAATTTATATCTAAAAGAAGATCATTTTGACAATTTTAGTTATGACTCCGACGATGTATTAATTGTAATAGAGGGAGTTTTATTAAATCTAAAATCCTCTCAAATTTTTTCAAAGTATAAAGAGGAAGGAACTAGTTTTTTTAAAAATTTAGAAGGAGAGTTTGTAGGTTTTATAGTTGATAAAATTAAAAGTAAAATTTATTGTTTTACTAACTTTACAGCAACAAGAAAATTATTTTACACAAAAATAAATTCTACAATTTATGTAGATACGGATTTATTTAGGCTTTCAAGAACATTACAAGAAAACTCTACTCCATTTTCTATTGATGAAGATTCTATGTATAGTATTTTGGTTTTCGGAAATACATTAGAAAATAATACATCAATTAAAGAAGTAAAAAAACTATGTAATGCTGAATACATAGATATTGATGTCCTAAATACGAACTATTATTTAAAATCTTATCAAACAAATTTTGATCAATTTAAAGGAACAAAAAAAGAAGCAATCGAACAAATTGATGACTTTTTTAATCATGCTGTAAAATTAGAATTTGAAAAAGATAAAGAGATTAATAAAGATTCATTTGCATTACTAAGTGGAGGTTTAGATTCTAGAATGACCGTTTTAGCAGCATTAGAAAATCAATATAATATAGATGAAGTTTTTTGTTTTTCTCAGAAGGATTATTTTGATGAAAGAATTGCAAAAAGAATTGCAAAAGACTATCAACTACCATTTCATTTCGTTAAATTAAATGGAGGCGAATACATTACAAAAGTTGATGAAATCACTAAAATCTCAAATGGTTTAATTAATTATTATGGTGGTATTCATGTAAATTTCGCATACAAACACATAGATAAAAACAAATTTGGTTTAGTTCATAGCGGTCAACTAGGAGATGGAATTTTAGGAATGTTTAATATACATCCTATTAAACATCCTGTAACAAAGAGAAAAATTGTTACCAATGAACGTTTATTTAAATTTACAGAAGATTTTTTTAATAAAATTATAGCTTCATACGATTCTGAAGAATTATTCTTAACACGAAATGTTGGTTACAATCGTGCTGTAATGGGGTCATATCTTGCAGAAAAATTTAGTTATCAAACATCTCCATTTATGCATTCTGATTTTTTAAAATTTACTCAGAGCTTACCAGAAGAATGGAAATTTAATCAACAATTATATATTGAATGGATTAATGAGAAACATAAAAAAGCTACAAATTACATATGGGAAAGAACCCTTTTAAAACCTACTAATAATTCTAATACAATCATTGGAGATAAATTTGTAAAAAGAGGTTATAATATTTTCATGAAGAAAATTTTGAAAAATTTTGAAAAAAGTGACATGACTGCTTATGAATATTATTACCAAAAGAATTTAGAGTTAAAAGCTGAATTGCAAATATATTTTGATGAGAATATTAATTTAGTAGAATCTTTTGAATTAAAGAATAATCTTATTCTTCAATTCAAACAAGGGAATTTTAATGAAAAATCTGCTGTATTAACTGTTCTTTCAACTCTAAAACAGATTTATATTAATGAATAATTTTACTCTTTTTCTAAAAGATTTTTTTAAAAACAAAGGATTAATGGTATTCTCTTCAATGCTAATTGAAAAGCTTGTTGGGCTAATTAATGTAATTTTTGTTGTAAGAATGATTTCAGAAAAAGATTATGGTACTATTACATTAATTGCTTCACTTTTCGGAGTTTTAATTACAATGAATGGATTTGGTACAATTCAAGGATTATTACGTTATGGTTCATTAGAAAAAGAAGCAAAAGACAAGACCATTCTTGCAAATTTTATTTTTAAAGAAGGATTAAAAAGACACTTGCTTCTTATGCTATTATTTGTTTTCTGTTCAATATTTTATGAATTGAAATATGAAAACATATGGGTTATTATTGTCTTTTTCTTGATAAGAATGTTAGGAGTATATTTCTACAGTTTCATTTTATCCTACTATAGAATACAATATCAAAATAATAAATTTTCTATCATTTCAATTTTTATAAATTGTTTTGGTGTTTTAATTAGTATTTTTCTTACCTATTATACTGGAACAATGGGGTATCTAATCAGTTTAGCAATTACTCCTTGGTTAGCTCTCTTCTTTTATAAAAAAGAAATTTACTTACCGATGTCTTTACCATCATTAGACTTTGAGATAAAAGAGTTTTGGAATTACTGTCTTAATTCATCATTCACTTATCTTTTTTCAGAAACTCTTTTCATGATTGATGTTTTTTTAATAGGATATTTTTTAAATGAAGAAGCAGTTGCAAATTATAAAGTTGCCATTATTTTACCTATGAATTTAATGTTTATTCCTCTTATTTTTATACAGACAGATTTACCAAAAATAATTTCAAACTCTAGTAATAAATCCTATTTAAAATTTTATATTCATAACTATTATAAAATATTCATTCCTCTAACTATAATCATTCTGATCATAGGCTATTTTATAAAAGATTGGATTTTACAATTTGTTTTCGGAAATGAATACCAAGAAAATGGCTGGATTTTCTTCATTATATTGTTTTCTGTGTGTTGTAATATGTGCTTAAGAAATTTATATGGTAATTTACTATCTGCAATAGGTTACGTAAAACAAAATACAATCATTTCAATTATTTCTATCATTTTAATGGTCTTATTAAGTTTAATTACAATTCCTTTTTTTGGTATAATAGGGCTCGCAATATCGCTTGCTCTAACATTTATATCAATGGGTATTTGTTCTGCATTTATATTTCGCAGCTACTTAATGAAGATTTAAATTGAGAAGAGGAATTTATTTAATAATTAAAAAATAACTTAAAAATGTCTTTCATAAATAAAATAACAAAAACAGGTCAAGGAATTTTTAAAATAATAAAGAATCCTTGGTTATTAAATGATATTCTTAATAGAAATGAAAATTGGGAACATAAAACTCCTTCAGATTATAAAAAAGGATTAAGACAGATATCTTTACCTCAACTTTTTCCAGAATTTGATGGCAAATTAGAAACTGTTGCTTTTTTAGATGGAGGATCTCTTATTACAGATTTATTGTTAATAAAAAATGCTTGTAAAACTTTTGTTAGTTGCAAATATTTTGAGATAGGAACTTGGCGTGGAGAAAGCATTATAAATTTAGTAGATGTTGCTGAAGATCTGAATACATTAGATTTAGATATAAATGATTTTGAAAAATATCATTTTTCAGAAGATTATGCTAAAGCACATTCTTACTTCATCAAAGAAAATTCAAAAATAAAACAACATCTAGGCGATTCTACAAAATTTGATTTCGCTAAATTAAATAAGAAATTTGATGTTATTTTTATCGATGGAAATCATCATTTTGATTTTGTTGTATCTGATACTAAAAATATTTTCACACATTTAGTTCATGAAAATTCTATTGTGATTTGGCACGACTATGCTTATTCTCCTGAAAGAATTCGTTTCGAGATTTTGAATGCAATTTTAAAAGGAACTCCAGAAGAATTACATCAAAATATTTATCATGTAGAAAATACTATGTGTGCTATTTATATTCCAAAGAATTTCGAAACAAATCAATTAAAATTATACGATAATCCCAGAAGAACATTTTCTGTTGAACTGAAAGTAAATTAATGCACAACTATATGCTTATTGACAATTTTTTGTAAATAGTATTTAAAACGGTTTTTATTTATAAATAGTATAGGATTCATTAAACAATTGTCCATTGGCAATCTTTGAATGTTATTTGACAATTCATCATCTTTAATTCCAGCAGTTCCAAATGATAGGTCTAACTCAATACTATCAAAAAAGTTTTTTGATACATTATCATCTGTAAATGGAAAAGAAAAAACACGATAATCTAAATTAAATGTTTCTTGTAAAAAAGCTAAACTTTGTTCTGTTTCTTGTAATTGATTCTCCAAAGAAATATCCCTATAATATGGATGATTCATAGAATGAGCTCCAATAGAAAATCCTTTATTTATTAATTCTTGAATATCCTTTTCATTTAAGTAAATATCGAAATCCGATAAATTTATTTGATTTTCATTTACTAAATAATCAATCCATTTTGTATCATGGATAGTACAGTTTAATAATTTATTCTTAAGACTCTTATCTGTTATTTTCTCTAAAATTAAAGCAACTTTATATCTGTAAAAGATCGCTTTATTCCCTATAAAATTTGGATTAATAAAAAATGTAGCATCTAAGTTTCGTTCTTCTAAAATCGGCGAAATTATCGTTAAACATTCTTTTAATCCATCATCAAAGCTTAAATGAAAATAATTATTTTGTGGAATATATTGGTTTTCTTGCTCAAGTCGAATCAATTCTTTTAACGAAATTGTTTGATAATTTTTCTGTAAATAATCTAATTCTCGCTGAAATTGATCAATGGATTTCAAAGGATACAAATTATCAATATGAGGTAATCTTTGATTAGAAATTGTATGATAAAAAGGAAATATGTTTTTTTTTATTGAACTTATTATCATAAAGTTTTAGTTTAAACGTTTTCTTCTCATGAACATTGCCAAAGGAATTTACAAAAAAATATTTTCGGAAAAGATAAGAATTAATAATAGAAAGAGTTTAAATAAATTATCAAAATACTTTCTAAAAGGAAATGATTTTTATTGTAATTGTTGTGGTCAAAATTTTAGAAGTTTTTTAAAAAAATCAAATGGAATTGAAACTAGAAATAATGCAGAATGCCCAAATTGTGGGTCACTAGAACGAACAAGAGTTTTATTGGAGTTTCTTCGTAATGAAACTGATCTATTTTCAAAACCAAACTCTTTGTTGCATATTGCGCCAGAAGATGCGTTAAAAGATATTTTCAAAAAAAGCAAAACAATTGAATATATAAATGGTGATATCAATAAAAATTTTGCAGACGAAATAATTGATATTACAGCCATTAATTATCCTGACAATAAATTTGATTACATTATTTGTTCACACGTTTTAGGACACATTCCAGATGAAAAGTTGGCTATTGATGAATTATATCGTGTTCTAAAACCAAATGGAAAAGCATTTATTTTAACACCAATTCATCCTCTAAATAATACTTTTGAAGATAAAAATTTAATTGATGAACATGAGCGATTATTAAATTATGGCGAGAAAGATTTGTTAAGGCTTCATGGGCAAGATTTTGAAGAGAGGTTAAAAAGAGAACGTTTTAATATCTCAAAAATTGATTACAGACAATACATTCCTAAAGATTATGCTAAAAAATTATCGGTTGGCGATGGTTATAGAGAATTAATTTTTGTATCTCAGAAAGAGAAATTAGAATAATTTGTATAATTTTTTTCTTCAGTCCCAAATCCTTTAAAAAACTGATTAATCGAAGTAACCATTGACCCTTCGAAATCGAATAATAAATTTTTGTCAGAAGATTTTTCAATTAAAAAATCAATAATAAATGCCGAACATTGTTGATTTTTTTCGGATTGATTTCTAGCAAATGCAAAATTATAAATTCTGTTATTTGAAATCATTTCTAGCTGACAACCTAAAAGAACCTCATCTTCTGTATAGATTTCAAAAACATTAATGATATTTAAACCAACTAAGTTTATAATAGATTGAGTTAGCTTATGCTCTAACTGATCTTTTTTTAGATAATCATAATCCGCATTTATTCTAAAGAAATTATCTAGTTTATCAACTTTTACTACTTTATAATTAGATTTCTTAGCTTTTCTAACTTCATTTCTCCTATTCCTAGAATAGCTTGTAAAAGTTTCATCATAACTTTTACTAATATCCAAAACCTGATTTACTCTATGCTTTCCTTTCGGAGAAAACATAACCGTATTTTCTTCATTAAAATGATAACTTCTTACTAAGTTTCGATGAAGTTTTTTTTCGAATTGATGAAATACTTCTTTTGAAAAATTTTCGGCATGAAAAACACCTAGTTGCTGACAATAAATTGGTTGAATAATATATTTAATTCCTAACTTTTTTGCATAACAGATAGGCATTATTGCCTCATAATCATTCCAAACATAACATGCCCAATTTTCACCAACTAATGTATCTAAATACCAATATTCGGCATAAATACGATAATTGATAGCACTAGCAAGACAAGTTGAATATTTTTCTAAATCTAAATTCTTTCGCGAAATACGTTTTATCATTCCAAAGGAGTTGATGATTGATTAACGATGAAATCTAATATTTATTCGAACATTTGTCGTGTAATAAAATCTTTTTCTAAGCTCCAAGCTCTAGCAGGAGAATATTCTCGACCGTAGTAAATTATTTGTATATGAAGTTTATTCCATAAATCTTTAGGAAAAATTCTTTTAGCATCTTTTTCGGTTTCTTCCACATTTTTTCCTTTAGTTAATTTCCATAATTTCATTAATCTATGAATATGTGTATCTACAGGAAATGCTGGATGTCCAAACCATTGCGACATTACAACAGAAGCTGTTTTGTGACCAACTCCAGGTAAGGCTTCTAATTCTTCAAAACCTTCAGGAACTTCTCCATCATATTGTTCTACCAGAATTTCTGCTAATCTTTTTATGTTTTTAGCTTTTGTATTTGATAATCCTATTTGACGAATGTAATATTTTATTTCATCTACTTCTAACAAAGACATTGCTTTTGCGTTCGCAGCTTTTGCAAATAATTCTGGTGTAACTTCGTTTACTTTTTTATCAGTTGTTTGGGCTGATAATAAAACGGAAATTAATAATGTAAACGCATCCTGATGATCTAATGGAATTGGTGGAACTGGATATAGTTTTTCTAATTCATCAATAACAAATTTAATACGTTCATTCTTTAACATCATAGTTTCTGAAATTTTTGTAAAAGTATCATTTTTATACTTAATATTTTAAGGCGTCATATTTTGACGCTTACGTTTTATATATTTGTATCAGAATAAAGATTAACAGATTAAATCTATAAGGATTCAATATATAATCATTATTTTTACAATGAGTTCTAAAAGAAAATCAATATGTTAAAAATAGGAGATAAAGTTCCAGATTTTAAAGGAATTGATCAAGACGAAAAAGTTATTGCTTACAAGGATTACAAAGGAAAAAAATTAGTTGTTTTCTTTTATCCAAAAGCGAGTACTCCTGGTTGTACAGCAGAAGCTTGCGATTTAAGAGATAACGAAGAGGCTTTAAAAGCACAAGGATATGAATTAATTGGTGTTAGTGCAGATTCTGTTGTAAGACAAAAGAAATTTGCAGAGAAATACGATTTACCATTTCCTTTATTAGCAGATGAAAATCACGAAATTTTAAATGCATTTGGTGTTTGGGGTCCTAAGAAATTTATGGGAAAAGAATTTGATGGAATCCATCGTACAACTTTTATTATTGATGAAAAAGGAACAATAACAGATGTTATAGAAAAAGTAAAAACAAAAGAACACGCAAAACAAATTTTAGAAAAATAAAAAATACAATAATGAGCGATTTAGATAATAAAAAGAAAGCACTTCAGCTAATCTTAGATAAAATGGATAAGGCTTACGGTAAAGGTACTGTAATGCGTATGGGAGATTCTGCTGTAGATGATAAAATAGAAGTTATTCCTTCTGGATCTCTAGGTTTAGATTTAGCTTTAGGAGTTGGTGGATACCCAAGAGGACGTGTAATTGAAATTTACGGTCCTGAATCTTCTGGTAAAACAACATTAACTTTACATGCTATTGCAGAAGCGCAAAAAGCTGGTGGAATTGCTGCTTTTATTGATGCTGAACATGCATTTGATCGTTTCTATGCTGCTAAATTAGGTATTGATGTTGAGAACTTAATTATTTCTCAACCAGATAATGGAGAGCAAGCATTAGAAATTGCTGATAATTTAATTCGTTCTGGTGCAATAGATATTATTGTTATTGACTCTGTTGCTGCATTAACGCCAAAAGCTGAAATTGAAGGAGAAATGGGTGATTCTCGTATGGGATTACAAGCTCGTTTAATGTCTCAAGCTTTAAGAAAATTAACAGGAACAATTAATAAAACAAAATGTACTGCTATTTTCATTAACCAATTACGTGAAAAAATTGGTGTTATGTTCGGTAATCCAGAAACTACAACTGGTGGTAACGCATTAAAATTCTATGCTTCGGTTCGTATAGACATCCGTCGTTCTACACAAATAAAAAGTGGAGATGAAGTAATGGGTAACCATTCGAAAGTAAAAGTTGTTAAGAATAAAGTTGCTCCTCCATTCCGCCAAGCAGAATTTGATATTATGTATGGTGAAGGTATTTCTAAAGTAGGAGAAATATTAGATATGGGAGTTGAAAAAGGAATCGTAAATAAATCTGGTTCTTGGTATTCTTATAACGATAGCAAATTAGGACAAGGTCGTGATGCTGTAAAAGAAGTATTAAAAGACAATCCTGAATTAGCGGAAGAAATAGAAGCAAAAATTGTTGCTTTAATCAAGGGTGAACCTGTTGATGGAAAACCATCTGTTGACAATCCTGCTGATGAAGCTGAATTATTCTCTGAAAAATAATTCTAAAAATATTTAAAACAACAACCTTGTAAAGGTTGTTGTTTTGTTTTAAAATAAAAATTTGAGAAGAAACTTTCAATTTATTTTTTTAAAATCTTCTCGGTAAAAAATCCTCTATCTGTTTTTATTTTTAATAGATAAGTACCATTTGGTAATCCTCTTAAATCTATTTTACGATCTGTTGTCTTTATATGGCGTACGGTTTGTCCATTAATATTGCCTAAAGTAATTTGTTGTACTTCTCCTTCTATATTTTGAATTGTAATAATATCTGATGTAGGATTAGGATAAACTGCAACTTTAGTTTTATTTCTAGTTTCTGAAACAGATAAAACTAAATCATTTTTAAAAGATAAATCATCTATATACATTTTTGTGCCATTATTATTATGGGAAAATTTTATTTTTTTATAATCCATTTTACCACTTTTAACAGCTGTTTTTGTATAAACAACAACATCATCAAATTTATATTCTACTTTATTTTCTGCCTTATTATAATTAATATTTACTTTATACCATGTATCAGAAGATAATATAAAATCTGTTGTTATAAATTTTGGTAGCAATCTATCAAATACAGAAACGTAAGCGATACCGTTCGCATCTTTATTGAAACTTATATATTCACCACTAAATTCCTCAATTCCTTCGGTATCTATAACATACTCAGAGTTTACATCAAAAAAAGGTCTAATATAGAACTCAATATCTTTATCTTGAGCTGATGGTAAGTTATATTCTGCAGTTTGTGAATTGTAGGGAGGAATATCATGATCTTGAGCAATTAACAAAGAATGATTTCCATCATTAGCAAATTCATTTGTTACAACATGCGTCTTAACAGCACCATAAACTTCTGATACTTGATTAAAAGCAACTGTCCAATTACCTTGGCCATCTATATTTCCTAATCTATAGCCTTCTGTTGGTTCGAAACTTATATAGTTAGGTTGTTTTTGCGAGAATGCAAAAATTGATAGTGATAAACATGATAAAAGTGTAATACTTTTCTTCATAGGTAGTAGATTTTTTTATTAATATTTAGGTTTGTTAGAGCAAAATTAAAAAAATATTTTTAATTATTTTAATTAAGTCTAAATAAATATCAATAAAAACTTACTATTTGCTCTATAATATTATTGCTCTACTTTTAAATTTTCAGAAGTTATGAAAATAACATTATACATCTACTTTTTACTTGTATTCTTATCAAAGAAAAATATAATAATTCCTAGAGCAATTATTCCTAAACCAAATAAGCTTTCTTTTGGTTTTTGAATCAAAACAAAGTAACATATATATAAGCTAAATGCTAAAAATATTGTTGGTAAGACGTAGAAAAATCTACTTTTAATAATTGTTAATTGATCTTTCTTAATAAAAAAAGCTGTAGAAATTGCCAAGGTTGCAAGGATTTGTAAAACGAAAGAAGTGTAAGTAAAAATAACCTCAAAATCTCCAGAAAAAATTAAGAGAATACTAATTATTGCATGAACCCAAATAGCACGAACAGGAATTCTATTCTTATTCTCTTTCGCCATAAAACTCCATAACTTATTTTCTTTCGCTGTTGCTTGTGTTAAACGAGAGCCTATCCATAAATAACCACTAATAGTTGCTATTAATTGTAACGCAATAAAACAACTTACCCATTTTACATTTGTTCCTAAGATATTAGAAAAAGAAATATTAGCTACATCTTCTTTCCCTGAAAGGGCGTCTACAGATCCGTGTTTGAGTAATACGAAATTAATAAGCACGTAAGATAACGTAACAAAAATAACGCCTATAAAAAGTGCTTTAGGTAAGTTTTTTTTTGGTTGATTAATTTCTTCAATAATATAAGAAGCGGAATTCCAACCTGTGTAAGCAAACGTAACATAAACCAATGATGTTGCGAAAGCTGGTAACATTAATTCATTTGTCCAAGAAGAACCAAAATTAATCGCGTTTGGAGAAACTTCTGGTACAAAATAAAATCCAATTCCGATAAGTACAATAATAAATACAACTTTTAAAATTGTAAAAACATTCTGAAATCGACTACTTAAATTAATACTAAAAGATTGAAAAATAGCAACAATAAGAATCATTGCAATTGCAAACTCTCTACCTAAATTAAATCCAAAAATATTTAAATATTTACTCATAGCTAATGCAGCCAAAGAGATTGGCGCTGAAAAACCTACAAATAAAGAAATCCAACTAGAAAGATAACCAAATAATGGATGATATGTTCGTGATAAATAAATATAATCTCCACCCGATTGTTTGAATTTCGAAGCTAATTCCGAGTATATAAAAGCTCCTATTAAAGCCAAAAAACCACCTATTACCCATAGTAATAAAATGGTTTGTGTATTTTTTAAATCACTAATTTGATAACCTAAGCTTGTAAAAACTCCAGTTCCTATCATATTAGAAACTACTAAAGCAGCAGCGGTTTTCCAACCAATTTTATGTTGTGTCATACACCAAAAGTGTCTAAATGTTGTTGTTTTTAATCAACAACAATATAAAAAAATAAAATTCCGAATGGTAGTTAATATCATCCGGAATTTAAAAATAAACTTAAAATTTAAAACTTGCTCTCGCAAAGTAATAAGCACCTGTCATTCCCATTTGCACTGGTGCATAAGGGAATACACCGTAATATGAATTTTCTGCGACTTGTTTATCTGGAAAAACATCCAACAAGTTATTCGCTCCAATTGTGAAATTAAAATTCTTTGTTATATCATATCCAATAGAAGCATCTGTTACAACTTTTCCTGTATGTTCTTGTATACTTCCGTAAGGATGTCCATCTCTAATTACTTTTCCAAAATACGTATTACGTACCATAAAATTGAATCCAGAAATAGAATAATTTAATGCTAAAGTTGCTTTTGTTTTAGGACTTAATGATTCTATAATATTTACTTGATCTGGCCCAAAAAATTGTTCTCTTTCGATAGTTAAAGAAGCAGGGAAATGATAATCTACAATTTTTGTTTCATTAAGATTTCCAGATAAGCTAGCATTTAATTTTCCTTTTCCTAAACGAGTATCATAAGAGATTACAACATCTAAACCTTTTGTTTCTGTATCAATAGCATTTGTAAATATTCTTGCAGCAGTAATATTATATTGTTCCAATGCTGGATCGTAAATATCAGATGTTAAAACAATTCTATCGTTAACTCGTATAAAGTATCCATCTATTGTAATGAATAATTTTGAAGTTGGACGAAAAGTTAATCCTAAACTTGCATTAATAGACTTTTCTTGTTTTAATTGATCTAAACCTAACTCTCGAGATAAATCAGATTCATTTCTAATAATTCCTTTCGTTCCTAAAACTTGGTTTCCATTCTCATCTAAATAAAAATCGGTATAGGAATTACTAAAGTATTTTTGTTGTAAAGATGGTGCTCTAAATCCTGTAGAAATAGCTCCTCTAATAGAATATCCTTTTATATACTCATAGCGTAAAGCTAATTTACCATTTATGGTATTTCCGAAGTCTGAATAGTTCTCAAAACGACCTGCAACATCTGCTGAGAAATTACCAAATTTTAATTCTCCATCTACATAAGCAGCAAAAGAATTTCTATCTCCATTTATGCTATTAGTTGGTGCAAATCCTCTAAATGATTCTGATCCAGAACCTGTGTAAGATGCTTCATCACCTGCTCCAATCTTGTATTGTTCATAACGGTATTCACCTCCAAAAGCTAAACTAATGTTTTGATTGATTTTTTTTGAGAAATCTAAATTTACTGTGTTTTGTAAAAATTGATGTCTTCCTGCATAAAAATCTGTTGGTGAACTAAATCCTAATGATTGATTAATTGAATTCTCTACATTATATTTAAATGTATTTAAACCAAGTGTATTACTTAAATCAATATTCCAACCATCATAAGCATAACGTAATCCTGTAGAATTTGAAAAGTCATTTACATTCGATTTTAAGGTTGCTTGAAATCCATTAGGATAAACTTGTAAAGCTTCTCCAGATAAATCACTTGGTAAACGACGGAATCCATACCCATTTCCTTGTCGTAAACTAACTCCTCCAAACGAATAAAAATCTAATTTATCTGTTAATGCAGTTTCTGCATTAACAAAAAATTGTTGATTTTTTATTGCAGCGTCTCCAATCTGAAATCTAAAATCTTTACGAGAAAGTCCTAGAGCAGCTATCTTCGCATCATCGGCAGCTCGTGCAGCAGCAGGATCATCAGCAAAATCGTAGGCAAAGTTATCTCCAAAGATATCTAAACCATGATCTTTAGAACGATTCGTTTTTTTACGATCACTTATCACAGCAGAAAAAACAATAGAACCTTTATCTCCTAACTTAGTACCATAACTTCCGTTAAAATTATAAGTTTCTCCATCGTTACGAGAAGTCTGTCCATAAGTTAATGAAGCATCTCCTCCTGGTTTCGATTTTAATACAATGTTTACAACACCAGCAATTGCATCAGAACCATATTGTGCTGCTGCTCCGTCTCGTAAAACCTCAATTTTATCTATTGCTGAAATAGGAATTGCACTTAAATCTGTCCCAACAGATCCGTTTCCTACAGTATTTTGATAGTTAACTAGCGATGTAGTATGACGTCGTTTTCCATTAACCAATACTAAAACCTGATCTGGTCCCATTCCACGAAGTGTTACAGGATCTATATGTTCTGTTCCATCTGATGCAGATTGACGAACTGAATTAAAAGATGGAATAACGTAATTTAGGATATCATTTACAGACAATTGTGGAGATGAAGTTTTTAATTTCTCTATATCGATAATATCTACTGGAACAGATGAATTAACAACTGTTCTTTCGGAATTACGACCTCCAATTAATACAACTTCATTTAAGTTCGTTTGTTCTTCTTCTTCCTTAACTTCTTGTGCAAAAAGAGCCGAAGTTCCAAAAATTGCGAATGCTGCTAGTAAAAATTTGTTTCTTTTCATTTTAATTTTTCAAAAAATCATCAAGAAACCAACATACAAAAGTTAAACAAAATTTGTTTTCATCTCATCTATCCCTTTATAGGGTTGGATTTAGCACCTTTGATTATGAGTCATCTGGTTGCTAAGGTTTCTACAGGCCATTCCCTCCACCTTTCTTGATAAGTGATGCAAATATAATAGCAATAAATCAAAAAATAAAATAAACCTCTATTATTTTTATAGAGTTTAAAGAAGTGTGTTTATATCCAACTCCTGACTCTCATCTAAATTCATCATTGCATTGATTCTTTTAAATGATTTGAAGTTAATTAAATCGGATACTTTAATATTTTTTTCAACGATTTTACCCGTCTGTAACAAAGCTTCACGCATTGTTCCTTTTAACAAGACTGAACGAGGTGTTATCCAATTTTCTCCATCAAAAAATACTAGGTTAGAATAAATTCCATCTGTAATATAATTTGATTTAACTAAAACTAAATCGTCTGTTTGAGATTCTTTTAAATATTCATCAAAGAACCAACGGTCAAGATATTTGTAAGTGTAATTTATTTTTGGATCGATTTCGTAAAGTCGAATAGAATTTATTTCTTTAATTGTATAAGGTTGAAATTCGATAGATTGAATTTCTCTGTCATAAACAATTCTTACTTTATACTTTTCATTTGTTAAATCTGCAGGAAACTGAATAATATTTTCTAATACTATTGGTTGAGAATCAGAAAAATTATCATGTCTCGTTCTGTCAAATCTTGCTTGATGAAATCCTAAATTTCGAAGTTGTTTATTTTCACAACAAATCGACTCAATAAATTGGAACATATACTTTTTGTATTAATTCTTTATATTCTGAAAAAGAATCACTTTTTGCTGTTATTCCTCCTCCACTTTTAAAATATAAATGATTGTTTATTTGTTCTATAAAACGAATCATTACGGCACTATCTATATTTTCTCCGTCAAAAACTCCGAAAACTCCTGTGTAAAATTTACGTTCATAGTTCTCAGCTTCCAAAATAATCTCTATTGTTTTCTTTTTAGGAGCTCCACATATAGAACCAGCTGGCAAAAGTTGATCGAAGATTGTTCCTAGTTTTTCTTGATAATTATCTTCTAAATCTCCAGAAATCTCCGAACTAACTTGCAGCAAATTTTTATCATTTGTTTTTACTTTATCAAGGTAACGATATTTTGTAACATGAACATTATCTGCAACTAAACTTAAATCATTTCGAATTAAATCGACAATTGTTGCATGCTCTGCTGCTTCTTTCTCATCTTCTAAAACGAGTTTATCTGCATCAGTTATATCTGCATCAATTGTTCCTTTCATCGGATAAGAAAATATCTTTCTATTTTCTATTTTAACAAATCGCTCTGGAGAAAAACAAACAAACTCATCTTTATATTTTAGTTTAAATTTCGCTTGCGAGTATTCGTAAATTTCATCTAAAGATAAATCTGTTTCAATTTTTGTAGGAAAGGTAAGATTTGTTAAGTAAGAATTTCCGAATAATAAATTTTGATGAACAACCTCAAACCTTTTTAGATAGTCCTCGTAGTTAAGTGGAAATTTTTCGAACTTTATTTTCTTATTGATTGATTTTTTTTGAGAAGAATTAACTTCGAATAAAATATCATTATTTAATTCACTTAAAGGAATAACTTCTCCCTTTTCTTTCAAAAAGTCAATCATAAAGAAAAAAGGAACTTTTGCAGCTCCTAATTCATTCATTTTATTAAAAATCGAATGCGTTGTAAACATGCGATAAATTTAGTCTTATTCTTGGTTTGTTCCAAGTAAATCAATTTCAGATTCTATTTCATCACCCGTTAAAATCATATCTTTCAACATAAAATAAATAAAAATATACCCAACAGGAAATGAAACTAATGCTCCAATATAACAAGCAAAAGCTCCACAAGAAGAAATAAACCCACTTATAAATAAAAGTAATAACATCCACCAAAAATTCTTTTTTACAATAGCATAAGAAGTCTTAATAGCATCTCTTAAACTCATATCTCCATAATGAATTAAATAAGGTGTCAAGAAAATCAGAATTTGAAAAACAAATAAAAGTATTATCAATACAAACATAAATATGAAGACAAAAATTGATGATCCAAGTATTAAAAATGTATTGGTATCATTAGCCTCATCTACCATTAATGGAAGTAATGACATAAGAAAAAATGGTGTTACTAAAATCCCATAAAGTACGATAATACTTAATGCAAGTAAGGCGTAAGTTCCTATGTTTTTAAATCCTTTAAAAAAATCATTAAACTCTAAACTTAATCCATCATCAGCTCTTTCAGCCGCAACTAAATATCCCATTAATAAAGGATACATAATTATAAGTGATCCGATTATTGTAAAGTAGGAAACAAATAGAATAAGTACACTTACAAAAGAATATAGTACAAATTGTTGCCAATTATTTTTAAATAACTCTATCGACTGATTAAAATATTTCCCGATATCGAAATTAAATTTATTGTTTTTACAATACTCTATTTTATTATAATCTAATGTTCTCATGTTTATATATTTATTTCATTCAAATTAATGTAAATTTGTTTTATATAAGTGACAAACTTACTAAATAGTAATAACATGTATACAGAAGATTTATTATCAATAATAAAAAAAAGACGTTCAGTTTTTCCTCCACAATATAATCAAGAAGAGATTACAAGAGAAGAGTTAGCATTAATTTTTGAAGCTGCTAATTGGGCTCCTTCTCATAAAAAAACAGAACCATGGCGTTTTGTGGTTTTAGAAGGTCCTTCTAAAGATCGTTTTAGAGAATATGTGAAAAGAGTTTATGTACAAGGAACTCCTACAGATCAATTAAACGACAGAAAAATAAATGCATTAATTGAGAAATGCGACAAGTCTAACAAAATCGTATTAATCAATTTTATTAACCTAGAGAAAAACCCAGAATGGGAAGAATTGGCTGCTACATCTATGGCTGTTCAAAACATGTGGTTAATGGCTACTGCTCTTAATATTGGTGCATATTGGTCTTCACCTGCAAACGTAATTGCAAATGTAGACGAGTTTACGACAATGGAAGAAGGTGAAAAATGTGTAGGTGTTTTTTATATGGGAAAACATGACGGTGATTTACTAGAAGGTAGTAGACAACCAGCAGAAAGTAAAGTTAAATTTTTAGAATATTAATTCTTAATTAAAATAACAATTACATTGATCGCCTTTCATTCTTTTGAAAGGCGATTCTATTTTGACTTAATTAGATATATTTTAAAACAACAATAGAAATATAGTATATTCGTTATATTATATTTTTCCACATAAAATTTAGTTATGAAACACATGTTAAAAGTTTTTACTGTTCTAATTTCTACTCTTTTTATTTTACAAGGTTGCAAAATAAAAAGAGCAGCTCCTAGTGACTCTATTCCTCAACACGAAACATTTACAATAAACTCTGAAAAATTAAATGAAAAAAGAGTAATTAATGTTTGGGTGCCTAAAGATTATACTAAATCAACAGATTCTTTAACTGTTGTTTATATGCCAGATGGTGGAATACAAGAAGATTTTCCGCATGTTGCGAATACATTAAAAAAATTAATAAAGGATAAAAAAATTGAGCCAGTTATCTTAGTTGGAATAGAAAATATACAACGCAGAAAAGATTTAACGCCAAAAACAGAAGTTGAGGACGATAAAAAAGTTGCACCTATTGTTGGTGGTTCTTCTGATTTTAGAGATTTTATAAACGATGAACTTTTTCCTGAAATTGAGAAACGTTTTCGTACTAAAAATTATAAAGCAATTATTGGTGAATCCTTAGCAGGTCTATTTATTACAGAAACTTTCTTAGAAAGCCCACAAATGTTTGATGTTTACATTGCAATCGATCCATCTTTATGGTGGAATAACCAATATTCTGTTAAAACGGCAAAACAAAATTTAGAAAAACTATCTTCTAAACCAATAAAATATTGGTTCGCGGCTTCAGATGCTGGAGACATAAATAGAAATACAGTTCAGTTTGAAAATATATTAAAGACTACAAATCTTCCACAATTAAAATGGTTTTATTCTAATGAAGCAAAAGAAACTCATGCTACTATTTATAGAGCTACAGAAGAAAAAGCTCTTATTTGGGGCTTAGGGAAATAAATAACTTTTAAACTTCAATCTATGAAAAACATTCAGCAAATAACCTTGTGTAGCTTAATCATTTTTTTCTTCGGGTTTATAAATTGTTCTGCACAAGAGAAAATAGAATTAGAAGAAGTTAAGATAGATGCAAATAAGAAACTAAAAAATTCTGTTCAATATAAAGAATTAAAGAAAATGCCAGAACTTGGTGTTTATTCTTTTGGTTTTGCGATTGAAGAAGATATGCTGTATGTAATGAGTGGAGATGTTTCAAATGTTGGGGTTAGAACAGAATACAAAGGCTTTAGTGATAAAATTTATGCATATAATTTTAATACTGATTATTGGAGAACATTAAATTTAAAATCATCAACAGTTGCTAATAATACTATTATTAATCATGAAGGTAAATTATATAGTTTTGGCGGTAGAAAAGTTGGTCATAATAGAACTAGAGAGCTCTTAAATGATAAAATAGATATTTACGATATAAAAAATGATACAATGTTACTTGATGATGTAATGGCTCATCAGGCAGTAAATGCTGCTATTGTAAAAGTTGATGATAAAGTATTATTTTTTGGTGGTTCAACAAAAAAATACAATAACAATAGAAAGTTTTATACAAATAAAGTGAGTATGTATAATCTTACTAATGGTTATTGGTATGAATTAGATCCAATGCCAGAAGCAAAAGAATCTCCAGGAATTTTAGTTGATGGTAAAATTTATTTAATAGGTGGAAATAAAAATCAACCATTAAAAGATATTGAATCGTTTGATTTAACTAGTGGTAAGTGGACGAAGGAGTTTGAACTTCCTATTGCAATGAGTAAACCTTCTATTACAAAGAAAGAACATACCATTTACATTTATGAAAATGGGATATTCTACACTTTCGATTCCTATAATAAAATATTAAAAGAATATACTATAAACAATGTTTTAGGTGATAATAGTCAAATATTTATACATGATGACCATTTATATATACTTGGAGGAATCGTCGACAACAATAATATTGTAAATAGAATGTACAAACTAAATTTAAAAGAGTTTAATAATACAAAGGTAAAAAGAGAACTAAGAATAAAGAGTAATTCTTAACCTACTCTTTTTCCTAAAATAGATAACCCTCTTTCTATTCCATCTAATGTTGCAATATTTGGAAAATCGCCCCAAACCTCAAAACCAAAATGTTTAAATAATTTTAAACTTGGTTCGTTATGAGTAAAAATAAAACCAAGGATTGTTTTTACACCAAATTCTGGTGCTTTATCTATGCAATAAGCTAATACTTTTTTTCCTAGACCTTTCCCTCTCTGTTTATCATCTAAATAAATACTAATTTCTATTGTTGCATCATAAGCAGGTCTTCCATAAAAAGACTGAAAACTTACCCAACCAACAATTTCATTTTCTGTATTCTCTATCACCCAAAGCGGTCGTTTTTCTGATGAATGTTCATCAAACCATTTTTGTTTACTTTCTACAGAAACTGGCTCTGTATCTGCTGTCACCAATCGAGAAGAAACTGTAGAATTATAGATTTCTACAATTTTATCTAAATCAATTCTTTTAGCATCTCTATAAATCAATTCGGACATTTCTTAAAAAGGAATATTTTTTTTCATCGAAAGCATATAACCTAAATGCATTGCTTCGTGAATATTATTATATAAAATTGCTTCTTCTATAGAAGTTAAGTTAACACCAAAACTTGTATTATAAGAACGATAAAATGATAATTTTTCTGCCCTATAATCTTTAAATAATTGCATTGGTGTAGACTCTAGCATTTCTTTCAATTCTTTTACATCATCTTCGGTAACTTCAGTATTTCCTACTGTTCCTTTTTTATAATTTTGAATAAAATGTGTATCCACCAACATACGATTATCTGTAAGATAATAGTGTATTAATTGTTGAGTTGCGAGCACATGTGCTGCATTCCAAAATAAATTGTTTTTGTATCCGACAGGAATATAAAGCAGTTGTTTTAGAGAGTGTTGTTCAAGCTCATCAATAATCTGTTTTCTAATCGTTGTCAGATAAATAATATGCTCTTCCATAATGAGAATTAAAGTTTAAATATACATTAAATTAAATCTATTTATCAAATAATAAAGCAAAACAATTAAAATCACGTTTTTAGATTACATAAAGTCTTCGATTCTTTGTAATTTTGTAGTGTTAAATAAAAAAGATGGCTTACACAAGAGATCAAATATATCAAGTTTTAGAAGAATTAGGTATTCGTAACTGGATGCGTAATGCGCAAGTAATGGGGAATGATATTATATTAGATATCGTTTCGCCTTCGCCTGCAATGCACGAGCGTAAACGTTTAGAAGTTGCCTTAAAAAATGCTTTTAAGGAAAATTTACCAGAAGCAAAATTAAAATTAAATATCACGGTTGAGGTTGAAGAGAAAAACCCAAACGAAATTAAAGGTTCTGAATTACCAGGAGTAAAAAATATTATCGCTGTTGCCTCTGGTAAAGGTGGTGTTGGTAAATCTACTGTTTCTTCTAATTTAGCTGTTAGTTTAGCTAATATGGGATTTAAAGTTGGTTTATTAGATGCTGATATTTATGGTCCATCTATGCCAATTATGTTTGATTGTCAAGATGCGCGTCCTTATTCTGTTGAGGTTAATGGAAAAACAAAAATAAAACCTGTAGAATCTTACGGAATTAAATTGTTATCTATCGGTTTCTTTGCAGATACAGATCAAGCAATTGTTTGGAGAGGACCAATGGCTGCAAAAGCACTTAATCAAATGATTCGTGATGCGCATTGGGGAGAATTAGATTTCTTATTAATCGATTTACCTCCAGGAACAGGTGATATCCATTTATCTATTGTTCAACAAGTTCCAATTACTGGAGCTGTTGTAGTTTCTACACCTCAAAACATTGCATTAGCAGATGCTAGAAAAGGTGTTGGGATGTTCCAAATGGAGTCTATTAATGTTCCTGTATTAGGAATTGTAGAAAATATGGCGTATTTTACACCTGAAGAATTGCCAAATAATAAATATTATATTTTTGGACAAAATGGTGCTAAAAGTTTAGCTGATCAAATAGATGTTCCTTTCTTAGGTGAAATTCCAATTGTACAATCAATTAGAGAAGCTGCCGATGTAGGAAGACCTGCTGCTTTACAAGAAGGTACAGTAGTTGCAGAAGTTTATAAAAATATCGCTCGTAATACAGTACAAAGCTTAGTAGAGCGTAACAATACATTGCCTCCAACAGAAGCTGTTCGTATTACTACGATGGCTGGTTGTTCGGCAAAAAATTAATAATAAAAAGCATAAGATTATGACTCCAGAAGAAAAATATTCAGAAGTACAAAAGGCCTTAGCTGAAATTAGACCATTCTTAAATTCAGACGGAGGTGATATCGAATTAATTTCGGTAGAAGATAACATTGTAAAAGTTCGCTTAACAGGAGCTTGTACATCATGTTCTGTTAACCAAATGACGTTAAAGTCAGGTGTTGAAATGACAATTAAAAAATATGTACCAGAAATTGTATCTGTGATTAATGTTTCAGATTTTGAAACATCAACCGAAGCTGATCAATTATCGTCGTACGAGAAAGAAGAAAAGTAAATAATATAAAACATCAATGTAAAATTACATTGATGTTTTTTTTAGTTTTAAAACTAATTATTTTATTAAATTATCTTGTTTATACGCTGTTTAAGCTAACTTATCAAAGTACTTTATAAATTCTTTATTATTTTAAAAACAAGTACAGAGAAGCATAGATTAAGTAAAAGTTTAATCATTTAAAAAGTTTAAAACAACTTTAAAAAATAAAAAAGCTCCAAAGTTAACTTTGGAGCTTTTTGTTTAGAGATATATACTCTTATTTATTTTAATGCTTTTGCACGATTATCAACTACATCAGCAGCCTGAATTAAAGACTGTAATAATGTTTGTTGGAATTTACCTTGTAATTGGCGATTTAAGTTATCTAAAATCATAGAACCTTTTTGATTCTTTTGGATTTGTTGATTAGAAGGTATTACATAGAAAACTCCTGTATTACCAGCTATAGCTTTAGATGACTGATTAGCTTTTACTCCGAAAGAAGCTCCTACAACTTTAGGCTCTAATCCAACTCCATTTACATTAGAGTTAGAGAAGTTTACTGTAGCATTTCCTTTCTTAGCTGCAAATTTAGATACGAAAGCGTTTAAACCTCCATTACCAATTTGCTCGTCAACTAATTTTGTAATTTTTTCATGTAATAAAACTGGCTCAACATACTGACGAACTACACTTGGATGAGCTAATCCTTTGTCAAATCTTTCTACTAAATGAACTACAATATAATCTCCTGTAGAAGATGTAAACAAGTTTGTTGCTCCTTTATCAGTTTTCTTATCAAAAGCCCATTTTAAGATATCAGCATCTTGATCGTTCGGAATGTCTTGTGCTATTGCAGCAAAACGTTCTATCCCTTCAGTTGTATTATTTAAATAACCTCCTTTTTTAGCAATGTTTTTAAAATCGTTTAAAGATTTTCCTTCAACATTCTGAACATATGTTCTTGCACCTGTAAATGCTTTTTCTGTTGTTGCTTTAGAAGGCTCGATAGTTTTTACAATGTTAGCGATTTGATAAGCTGTTTTGTTTTTAACATCATCAACTTTAATAATATGGAAACCAAATTGAGTTTCTAATAATTCCACTGTTCCAACAGGTTTTGTAAAAATAAATCCATTAAATGTTTGATCTAATTGATTATTTTTTCCAACCCATCCAATACTTCCTTTTTGTAAAGAAGCAGTTTTGTCATCAGATTTTGTAGAAGCAACTTCTCCAAAAGAAGCAGGATTAGCTTTTACTTCTGCTAAAATTCCTTCAGCAACTTTCTTCGCTTCCTCTTTTGTTCTCTTGATTCCTGTTCCTCCAGCACTTCCTTGAAATGCAACTAAAATATGACTAGATTTTACAGAATCTCTTACTTCTCTAGCTTTAGAAAGTTTGTATAATTGGTAAGTGTTTCCAATTTTAAAAGGTCCTCCAATTTGTCCAACTGTAGCAGACTTTAAGAAAGCTGTAGTTTCTGGTCCTAATTGAGCTTGCTCTAATTCTGCTCTTGTAAAATAATTCGGAATAAATGGTTTCTCAGAATTTTGAGTTACATAAACAGAATCATTTTTAGTAGAACCAAAACCTTGTATTGTATCTGTAATATTATTTACTTCGTCGTGAACAATTTGTGTTCCTAAATATTTATTAATATTTGCTAACGCAACAGCCTCATCAGACTTAGAAGCTCCAGCAGGGAAATAAGTATAGCTTAATTTAACTAAACCTTCTGCTTTAAATAATTTTGGATATTTAGCTTCGTAAGCAGAAATTTCGTCGTCAGTTACTTTTACATTTAATTTTTTAGTTAAAGTTGGATAATCAACAAAAGCATACTGAATATTTGCATTAGAAATATTATAAGCTTGCTGAATGTCAGCTTCTTTATTTGTTACTACAGTTCCTGCCATTACATATCCAAAATATTTTTGAGATAATAATTGTAATTTTATTTGCTCTGCAGTTTGTAACCAACCTCTGTATTGTTGTTGTGCACCAGGATCTGAAGAAGCTTTTGCTTCTAATTCTGCAATTTGTTGTTGCGCTTCAGCTCCAGAAGACATTCCGAAGTTTTGTGCAACATAATTCCAAAATTCATCATCAGCAACTCTTAAACCTAAGTTTTCTGCATGTTGTGATAATACTTTTTGACTAACCAAGCTATTCCACGTTTGTTGTGCGATTTGGTTTGGTGTAGCAGATTGCCCTTGGTTTTCGTACATTTTTTGCGTTGCATCATATGCACTTTGATATTCTGCAATACCAATAGATTCTCCGTTTACTGTACCAACTACAGACGGATCTCCTGTAAATAATTGTTTTATTCTTGAGTTTTCTCCGAATAAATCTCCTGCAACGAAAGCTAACATTGCTACTCCGATTACTACGAAGACAAGCCAAGTTTTTTTACGAATTTCTCCTAAAACTGCCATTATTTTATTTTATGTTATTTCTATAATAGGTGGCGAAAATACGACAATACATTGAATAATAAAATAGAAGAAACCACAAAGAATGTGTTTTTTCTTTATTTTTTTAATGAAATTTAGAATTTTTGATTATCATCAACATACATATAACCTTGATTATTAAACAAGGTATAATGTTCTAAATCATCTGATGCTTGTAAACCATTTGTAGCTTTTAGGGAATCTCCTTTGCTATTAATTAAGTAAACTTCTTTCGATGTATAAACTGTTTTTCTTTTTTTATTCCAAAATAATTGATCGCTTTTCAACGAATCACCTTTCTCATTTACGACAATTACATTTCCTCTACCTTCGTAAATTCCTGTTCCATCATCAAGTTTTGCCCAATCTGCAATAAAATACCCCGGTTTTTCTTTTCCTTTCTCATAAAAATCTACATTCAATCCTTTCTTAAAAAGTGTATAAGGAGACTTTACAGTTGTAAATTCCTCTATTAAAGGAGAACGCAAATTCCAAGAAATTCTACCAGAATCATTATTGATGATATTTGCATTAATTAATGTACGCGTAGGAAAATCTACTTTCTTTTTATTGTTAGGAGGTGTTTCTCTACCACATGAAAAAAGCAAAATAAAAATGCTCATTAAACTGAAAATAAAATTCAATTTAACAACAACATTTTTATTTGCTTTTATGTTATTTTTTTGTTGATCCAAAATTAGTCAATAACTCTTTTTCTAAACCAAATATCATTAATATCGAAACCAACTTTTACACCAATGAAATTTTCTTTGATTAAGTTATTCGATGTTTTTCCTCTTTGACCATATTCTAACGAAACATTCATCATAGAAGCATCATTTTGTTTCCCGATAGGGAAACCAAAACCTAAAGTAGCTCCATAAGCATCTACATCCGTTCCATTAATAGAAAATTGTGCTGTTTGGTAATATGCACCTGCACGATAGATTACACGATTAAAATAGCTTTTATAACTGTTATAATCAGGAATCCAATATCCACCAACTCCTAAACGTACATTATTTTTATAATCTACATTAGATGATGTTGAACTATTACCTAATACTGGTTGTCTAAAGTCTGACCAAGTATTGTATTTTGCTTCAGCCCCAATAGACCAAGAATTATCTTTTGTATAAGAAGTTCCTAATGCAAATGTTTGTGGTAATTTTGTTTTCGCATTATCGCTACGGAAAATAGAAATCGTATCTACAGATGCTTTCGCAGATCCTACAAAAGTGTAAGAAGTCGTTAAATCTGTAACATCTGTTCTAAGATTAGTTCCTAACGTATAAGTTGCTCCAACATATAGATTTTTGGTCTTACCAATTCTTTTTGTATACATTGATCCTAATGTAAACTGAGCTCCTCTGTAATTCGACTTATTGCTATAATCTACAGCTAAACTTGCTCCGTCTACAGCTAGAATTTCATTTCTTGTTAATTCTCCAAATAGGTAATTAACACGTAAACCTAAAGAAAACCCTTTCGCTAAATTTCTAGAGTAAAAAGCATGAAGACTATTTAAACCTCCATTTCCTTTTAATTGTACATTTTGCTTTAAATCGTTTCTTTCTGTTGAATTTAAAATATCATATCCTAAAGCTGAAAAAGGTTGAAAACCTAATCCAAAGCTTCCTTTTTCTCCAACTGGGAAAGCTAATGATATATTAGAAATATTAAATCTTCCTGTATTCTCTTTATCTGTAAGAGATTTAAAAGTATAATTTGTACCACTTCCACTTGCATTAAAGTTTGTCATACGTAAACTTTGGTTTGCTGCCGGGTTAGAAAAATTAGCACTTTGTCCGAAAGGATTTGTTGGTACTGTTGAGATTCCGCCCATACCAGCTTGTTCAGTATTCCCATCGAATAGTTGTTCTCCTATTCCATAAGCTGAATAAGGAGACACTGATATTGATTGAGCTTTAATTGTTATCACGCTTAAAAGTGATAAACTGCAAATAATCCACTTCATTATGAATGTTATAATAGAATTCTAAGACGCAAATATGATGATTTGTTGCGAATTGTAAAAATTAGAATGCAAAAATGAGCTGTTAATTATCTATTAAAATATAAAAAACTCAATTTTTGTGTAAATATAAAAATATTTTAAAAATTTATTTATCGGTAAATGAAATAGATAGCCAAAGAACTAAAAAAATCTTTTTAAAAAGATTTGGTAGTATCAATTTTCACTCTATATTTGCATCACAATTAAGGCGGTGCCTTAGCTCAGTTGGTAGAGCAAAGGACTGAAAATCCTTGTGTCCCTGGTTCGATTCCTGGAGGCACCACTGCTAAAAAAATCCCTTACGAAAGTTTGGGATTTTTTATTTTCTATTGTTTAGAAATTGACAAATTATGATTTTTTAAACAGTTTATTTATTTAGAACATTAATGCTTAAATCTTATCATCTTAAGTCTTAAAACTAAAAAACTATCCAAAATAAAAATCGTCTCTATCTTCTAAAAAATTAAAATGTTCTCTTTCTTTATTTTGATTTTCTTTATCTATTTCAAATTGTAAAATCTCAGAATGATTATTAATTACTTTTAAGTCTTCTCCTAAAGTATCAAATAAATGAGAGTCGCCTGAATATTCTAATTTATATCCATCAACTCCTATTCTATTTACACCAGCCACAAATGCCATATTTTCTATAGCCCTTGCTTTTAACAGAGAAATCCATGCATTTCTTCTAGCTTTTGGCCAGTTTGCATTGCATAAAAGTAAATCGTAAGGATGTTCTTTTGTATTACGTATCCAAACAGGAAAACGCAGATCATAACATACTATAGGACGTATTTGCCATCCTTTATAATCTATTGTTACTATTTTGTCTCCTTCAGAATAAACAGTCGCTTCTTTCCCATAACTAAACAAATGTTTTTTATCGTAGATATAAATAGATCCTTTTGGACATACAAAATAAAAGCGATTAAGATAAATCCCATTTTCCTTTGTTGAAACACTACCCGCAATTGCTGCATTTAATTCTTTCGACTTTTCTTGCATCCATTTAAAAGATTCTCCAAATGGGGCTTCTCCAACATGTTCTACATTCATGGAAAAACCAGAAGCAAACATTTCTGGTAATAAAATAATATCAGTTTGATGGTTTTTTAGTAATTCATCTAAGTATTGATGATTCTTTTTAGCATCTTCCCAAATTAAATCATACTGAATAAGTGAAATTTTAAGTTTATTTTGATTTTCCATTCTTCAAAAATTTTTGATCTAATCTCCAGTCGGTGATAGAATTAATAATGTAATATGTAAAGATAAAAATAAAAAATCCGATTAAAGATCCTCCAACTGTATCTATCGCAAAATGTCTTGATAAGTAAATTCTACTTACTGCTATGCTAGGAAATAATAATGCAAAAACAAGCTGTACCCTACGATCTTTAGTAAGTAAACACAACGTCATAGAAAGTATTGTTGCTGTTAGTGAGTGTCCCGAAGGGAATGTAGAAGCCATTTGTACGGCATAATCTTTAACTAAAACAATATCTATTTTTTTCTGAGTAAAATAATAGCCTGGTCTAAGAACTTCGTTAAAATAAACATTTTTAAAGAATACACTAATTATTGACGCTGTAGACTCTGCTATTAGCAAATATAAGAAGCGTCTTTTGGTTTCTTTAAAGAACAAATAAGCAAGTAGTAATATAAATAGATATACAGTTCCGAAATCTGTATAATAAACGAAAAAACGATCTAAATAAGAATAGCTAAATTTATTAAAGTACAGATGTAGTTCATCTCTTCCAAAATATTGTGTTAATGCTACTGCTGCAAAATTATAGACAAAAAACACCACAAAGAATGGCCATATTCTTAAGAATAAATCTTTTTGTTGATGTATTGACGCTGTATTTATTTGTTTTTTAATTTCCTGCATTTTAAAGTATAATATTAGTTTCTTCCTAGTAGATATTATTTAGATTTTAAATCAAATTTAGGCAAAAAAAAACTTGGCTAAATAGCCAAGTTCTAAAACGTTTTAATATTGTTTAAAAAATTATTTTACTTTTTCTACGATAGCTTTGAAAGCTTCTGGATTGTTCATCGCTAAGTCCGCTAAAACTTTACGATTTAATTCAATACCTGCTTTGTGAACAGCTCCCATGAATTTAGAGTAAGATAATCCGTGTAATCTTGCTCCAGCGTTAATTCTTTGAATCCATAACGCACGGAAATTTCTTTTCTTTTGACGTCTATCACGGTAAGCGTATACTAAACCTTTTTCTACTGCATTTTTAGCAACAGTCCAAACATTTTTTCTTCTTCCGAAATATCCTTTTGCAAGTTTTAAAACTCTTTTTCTTCTAGCTCTTGACGCAACTGCGTTTACTGATCTTGGCATAATTTTTAATTTTTTTGTAGTGGGCGAGATTTCTCTACTTTAAGGCCCATCGACAGGGTTAATAATGAATTAATAAACCAAATAAGAACAAGTTCTTATTTTAATCTTAATTGTTGTTTTACTGATTTTTCGTCAGATTTGTCAACTAAACCAGTTTGAGTTAAATTTCTCTTTTGTTTAGTCTCTTTTTTTGTTAGGATGTGGCTTTTAAAAGCGTGTTTTCTTTTAATTTTACCTGTTCCTGTTAATTTGAAACGTTTTTTCGCTCCAGATTTTGTTTTTAATTTTGGCATGATTACAAATATTTAAAATTAAAACGTTTTATATTTTTTGAGACAATGAGAACCTAATTATTTTTTAGGTCCCATCATCATAATCATTCTTTTACCTTCAAGTTTTGGCATTTGTTCTACTTTTCCAACATCTTCCAATTCTTGTGCTAAACGTAACAATAGGATCTCTCCTTGATCTTTAAATATAATAGAACGTCCTTTAAAGAAAACATACGCTTTCAATTTAGAACCCTCTTCTAAGAAAGATCTTGCATGGCGTTTTTTAAATTCGTAATCGTGATCATCTGTCTGAGGACCAAAACGAATTTCTTTTACCACAACTTTTTGTTGTTTTGCTTTAAGTTCTTTCTCTTTCTTCTTTTGTTCGTATAAATATTTTTTATACTCTACTACACGACAAACAGGTGGAACGGCTTTCTCACTGATCATAACCAAATCTAAACCTTGCTCTTCTGCTAAGGCTAAAGCTTTTGTTATTGGATATACACCAGGTTCTATACCTTCTCCGACAACGCGAACTTCTTTTGCGTCAATCTTATCGTTGATCTTGTGTTGATCTTCCTTAATTACTCTGGCTGGACCTCTGCCGCCTTTTCTTCTAATTGCGATACTATTCTGTTTTTAAATTATTTTAATTTGATTTGTTCCTTCATGAAGTCGATGAATTCTTGAATTTTCATTTCTCCTAAATCTCCTTCTCCGTGTCTTCTTACAGAAACTGTACCGTTTTCTGCTTCTTTTTCACCGATAACAATCATGAAAGGAATCTTCTTGATTTCTGCATCACGGATTTTTTTACCAGTTTTCTCATTTCTACTGTCTATCAATCCGTTAATTTCTTCTTCAGCCAGCAAATTTAATACTTTTTCTCCATATTCCACATATTTTTCGCTAATTGGTAAAATTGTGAATAAATCTGGCGCTAACCAAAGTGGTAAATTACCTGCTGTATTTTCTAACAAGATCGCTATGAAACGCTCCATAGAACCAAATGGTGCACGGTGAATCATAACTGGTCTGTGTTTTTCGTTATCTGCTCCAGTATAAGTTAAATCGAAACGTTCTGGTAAATTATAGTCAACTTGGATTGTTCCTAATTGCCATTGACGCCCTAAAGCATCTTTCACCATAAAATCTAACTTAGGACCGTAAAATGCTGCTTCACCATATTCTACAACTGTTGGTAAACCTTTTTCGTTTGCAGCTGTAATAATTGCTTGTTCAGCTTTTGCCCAGTTTTCATCAGTTCCGATATATTTTTCTTTATTCTCAGGATCTCTTAAAGAAACTTGAGCAGAATAGTTATCAAAACCTAGATTTGTGAATACATATAAAACTAAATCAATTACTTTTTTAAATTCATCTAATAATTGATCTGATGTACAAAATAAGTGTGCATCATCTTGAGTAAACCCTCTTACACGAGTTAAACCATGTAATTCTCCTGATTGCTCGTAACGATAAACTGTACCAAATTCTGCATATCTTTTTGGTAAATCACGATAAGACCACTGAGATGTTTTATAAATTTCACAGTGATGAGGACAGTTCATTGGTTTTAATAAAAACTCTTCGTTCTCATTTGGTGTTTTAATTGGCTGAAAACTATCTGCACCATATTTTGCATAATGTCCAGATGTTACATACAATTCTTTTTGTCCAATATGAGGAGAAATCACCATTTCGTATCCCATTTTTTGTTGCTCTTTTAATAAGAAATTTTCTAATTTTCTTCTTAAAGATGCTCCTTTTGGTAACCATAATGGTAACCCTGCACCCACTTTTTCAGAGAATGCGAATAAACCTAATTCTTTTCCTAATTTACGGTGATCACGTTTTTTAGCTTCTTCTAATAACTCTAGATACTCTGTTAAATCTTTTTGTTTTGGGAATGTAATACCATAAACACGAGTCAACATTTTGTTGTTCTCGTTTCCACGCCAATACGCACCAGCAACATTTAAGATTTTTGCAGCTTTTACAATTCCTGTATTTGGAATGTGTCCACCACGACATAAATCTGTAAAGTTATCGTGTGTACAAAATGTAATATCTCCGTCTGTTAAGTTAGAGATTAATTCTACTTTGTATTCGTTATCTTTATATGTTTCTAATGCATCTGCTTTAGAAACTGAGTATAATTTAAATTCTGCTTTTTTCTTAGCATTTTCTAGCATTGCTTTTTCAACTTTGCTAAAATCTGCCTCTGTAAATTTATCTTCTCCAAAATCAACATCATAATAAAACCCTTTTTCAATTGCTGGTCCTATTGTTAATTTTGCATTTGGATAAAACTCTAAAATAGCTTGTGCTAATAAGTGAGCCGATGAATGCCAAAAAGCTTTTTTACCCATTTCATCATTCCAGGTTAACAATTTGATCGTTGCATCTGTGGTGATTGGGGTTGTTGTCTCAACTTGTTTATCGTTTACTAAAGCCGAAATTACATTACGTGCTAAACCTTCACTAATGCTCTGCGCCACCTCCATTGGAGTTACGCCACTCTCATACTGTCTTACACTTCCATCTGGAAGAGAAATGTTTATCATCTTTCTTTTAGAATTTGTACTAGTCTGCAAAATTACGAATTTTCTGTAAGTTGTGAAAGTTTTTTAAAACATCATTTTTGCCTCTAAAAATAAAAAAGGTGATCTCTAATTAGAGACCACCTTTTTTAAGTTGTATAAATTCTATTAAGGAATTGCAATTCCAGGATAATTACCTGGATATACATGTCTTAATGTTGATTTGTATTTTCTATTAATAGCATCTGCAAACATATTAGCAACAATTGCATAACCAGGACCTGTTAAGTGAACACCATCTAAAGAAAATGCTCCACCTGAAACAAATGTTGTTGTATACGTTTGTCCGTAATATTTAATTCCAGAAGCTGAACTTAATTTTTTCATTTCAGAATACGCATCAACAAATGCTAAATTGTGCTTTGTAGCTAATTCTGAAATTGCTGCATTAAATTTAGTAACAGCTGCTTCTGCTTTTGCAGTCTCTTTTTCTGTTAAAACATAATTATCTGTCATTGGATAACTAACACCTACAACAGATAATTTACCTGCTTGTTCTTGTGTTAATCCAGCTCCCATTAATTGAGCAACACGGTTTGTGTCGACTTTACCAATAACTGAAGAAGATGTTAAAACTAATAAATCTTTTGAAGTAGCTTGTCTAGCTTGTCCATAAGTAATTCCGAACAAAGTAGCTGTTGCTAATCCTAATCTAGGAGTTAAAGCTGTCGTTATTGCTGCTGATAAATCTGTTAAATCTTTATCTTTAATTACAACAGGACTTGCTGCTGTTTTAGAAAAAGAAATTTTTCTCTCTGGCACTTGCAATGCATCAAAGACCTGATTTAAAGCTGCATAAGTTGTATTTAACTCATCTATTAATGGCGCAAAACTAGGATTTGTTGGAGATAATGGTGCATAAGGCACTGTTGTAAAATATGGAATCGCAGTTACAGAAGGAATGTTTGCAATAACTCCTTTTGCTCCGTTAGCTGTCATAGCTGTTAAAATCCCATCTATAGAACCTTTAACAACAGCTACATTAGAGATATCTCCACTTGCATAAGTTGCAGCAGCAACATTACCTGTTTCGTTGTGATCTACTCCAACACCACCACTTGTTGCATAACCTAATACATCGTTATTACCAATCCATAAAGAGAAAAACGTAGGGCTTTGTGCTAATGCATCTTTCACAACAGAAGTTGTTCCACTTGTTGCAAAACGAACAAAGTATGGATTAGCTGTTCCTGTTGCTAAACCAGCTGGATTACCATAACCATCAACTCCTAAATGGAATGATTTTGCTCCAGGTACTCCCATGTTTTGGTATGGTCCTCCTGCCGCAACATTATCTAAAGCTGCAGCAGCTGTAGTAGGAACAGGTGATAAAGCTCCATTAACAATTTGTAATTCTAATTTACCAGGAAAACCAGGTAAATTTGTAAACCCTCCTGTATTATTTGGCATTAAAGGAGTTTTAAACTCTCCTCCACCTGCAGCTTTCATTAATCCTGCTAATATATTAGGATAAGAATTTTCTTGCCCTGATGAATATAAAGCATTATCTCTATAACCAGAAGTTAACGAATTTCCTAAAGCAATATATTTTGTAAAATTAGCTTCACCTGCAGAAATTTGAATATCCTCTATCGGATGTTCAAAATCATCATTACAACTAAATGTCGTAGCAGCTAAAGCAACCAGTATAATTTTATTTAAATGTTTCATTTTTTCTGTTATTTAAGGTTATAAGATACTCCAACACCAAAGTTGATTGCACGTAATTTTATATCTCCTTGGAAATTTTGTTCGATGTTATTAACATGTCTTTCGTCTCCTTGTACGTAAGATCCAAATAAATCAACATTAAATCCTGAAGAAAATCTAAATCCTAAACCTGCAGTAAGTGCATTTAAGTTTGTACTTGGTGTTTCTGAAGACCAGTAAGAACCAGGAACTGGAGATTTATCGTGGTAATAACCTAAACGTCCTGTAACTAAATCACTAAATGTATATTCTGCTCCAAAGCGGAATAATGTATTATCTGTCCAGTTTTTCTGTGAAGAAGAAGTAAACTGAGCGTTTGTTCCTTCGTTATATAAATTAATATCTAATGTTTTGTAACGAGACCAATTTTGCCAAACAACATCTCCAAATAATTCTAATTGAGGTAATACTTTGTATGACATACCGAAAGTAAATTCTGATGGTAATGGCAAGATTGTATTCCATTTATTCATGTTAAATGGTGCATTTCCTGAAATTCCATCAGGAACATTAGACCATGTCACTTTTCCTTTATTTGCAGACACATCTACATTAGAACGATAAGCTAAACCTACTCCTAATTTATCTGTTGGTTTAAACATTGCTCCAACATTAAATCCTAAACCATGAGCATCTTTATCCTCTAATTGTAATTTTATATCATTTCCGGCAACAGTATTAACGCGTTCTAATTTAGCTGATCCATGTGTATAAATAAATCCGAAACCAAGACTAAACCACTCATTAAATTTATATGCTACTGTTGGCTGAATATTAAAAGCTTTTAAATCGATATGTGTAATATTCGATTTATTTTGCCAATCTTCTGGCCAAGTTACAGAACTACCAAAAGGTGTAGTTACACTAAGACCAATCGCTAAATCATCTATTGGCTTATAACTAACAGCCAAATACATTGGTGTTCCCAATTTACTATCTGTTTCTGCTTTTTGAAGTGTTGTAGCATCTTGCCACTTTACATCGGTCTTTACACCAAAACCTCCAACAGCAATACTTAACTTACTTTTTACAAAAGCTAATCCCGCAGGATTATAAAACGCAACACTTGCATCGTGTGTTTGTGTAGCGGAAGTTCCTCCCAAAGCCGCTTGGCGAACTCCCTGTAAAGCAACACGGTAACCTCCTGCAAAAGCAGAAGATGATAATCCTATGAATGCTAAAGTCAAAATTAATTTCTTCATATTCTTTGTTCGTTTATTTACTTTCTTTTAAACAAAAATAACACAATTTTATGATAATGTTATGTTAACATAGTAAATTTTTATAAAGCCTTTTATTTAGAGGGTTTATAAAAAAAATCAATAGTGTAAAATATACACTATTGATAAATTTCTTTTAATTTTTCAGAGATAATAAAAGCTTCTGACCAGCAAGCCTGAAAGTTGAATCCTCCAGTTATTGCATCTATATTTAATACTTCTCCTGCTAAAAATAAATTTGGAGATTTTTTCGCTTGCATTGTTTGAAAATCGATTTCTTTTAAATCTACCCCACCCGCTGTAACAAACTCATCTTTAAAAGTACTCTTACCATTTATTTTATAAGCTCCTTGCGTTAATTCTGTTGCAATAGTTTCAATTTGTTTTTTTGATAAATCAGCATAGACTTTTTGTTCATCTATCTGACAATAGTTTAGAATACTAATCCAAAATCTTTTCGGAAAATCGAATGGATTATATTTATGTATATTCTTCTTCGCATCTTGCTGCTTCTTTGTATTAAGTAGTGAGATAACCTCATCTTTTGTTTGATTAACAAAATTAATTTCAATATCAAATTTATAAGCTGCATCATTTAATTTTAAAGCTCCCCAAGCGGAAAGTCTTAAAATAGCTGGCCCGCTAAATCCCCAATGTGTAATTAACAAAGGACCTTCGGCATCTAATTTTTGTTGATTGATTTTTACTTCTGCATTTTCAAAAGAAATCCCCATTAATCCTTCTATACGAGGATCTTTACAATTAAATGTAAACAAGGAAGGGACAGGCTCAATAATTTTTAAACCAAATCCTTTTAGGCTTTTCCAAAATTTTGGAGTACTACCAGTTGTAATTATAATACTTTCGAAAAATTGAGTTCCAGATTTTGTAGTGATTTGATAACCTCCATCAACTTTAGAAATATCTTGCACACCATCAGAAAAATTAAGTTGTACTTTATTTTCATCTGCTGCTTTTGTTAAAGCCTCAATAATTGATAAAGAAGAGTTACTTACGGGAAAAATTCGGTTATCATCTTCAATTTTCAGCTCTACTCCACGATCATCAAACCAAGCCATTGTATCTCCTGGTTGAAAAGTGTAGAAAACACTTAGTAATTCTTTTTTCCCTCGAGGATAAAATTCTACCAAATCCAATGGATCAAAACAAGCATGTGTAACATTACATCTACCTCCTCCAGAAATACGAACTTTCTGCAATGGTAAGTTTGCTTGTTCAAATAAAACAGTTTGTTGTCCTACTACTTTTCCTAGATTAGCTGCAACAAAATATCCTGCTGCTCCACCTCCAATTATCGCTATTTTTTTCACAAAACAAATTTAAAGGAATTAATCTTCAATCTTCCGAAGAATGAATTAAAACTATGATGAATTCTTAATTATTTTTCGTGAAAAACGAATAATGGTGTAAGATTTTTATTCGCTATTTTTTTAGTGAATCCTGGTGAAAATATTTTATCTAAAAATCCTTTATTACGACTTACTACCGAAAGCAAATCAATCTTTTTTTCCTTAATAAAATCTAACACAGCGTTTACGGGATCTGAATCATAAAAAATTTCGAACACAATAGGATCATTTTCAAATTCTTTTTGCCATAACGCCAGAGCATTTTCATTGTATTTTCCATCTTTTGAAACATGCATACAATGTATTGTTGCTTTATGTCTATTTGCTATTTCTATTAAATATTTTAAGGCTTCTTTATCTTTTTGTTCAAAAACAGTTGTGAATCCAATATTTTTATAAGCATCGAATTTCATTCCTCTTGGTACACTAAGAACAGGAATTTTCATAGAAGTAATAACATTAATTGTATTTGAACCAAATATCATCTTCTGCACGCCAGAATTTCCATCCGTTCCCATTACAACATAATCTATATTTTCTTCTGTAATTGTTTCTCTTAATATGTAAAGAAAGTTTCCTTCTTCTAGAATAAACTTTATTGTGATATCACTTAAATTATTGTCTTTTGCTATTTGTCTAAGCTGTGGAATATTATCTTTAAAATTTTCAAAACTTCCTAACTCCACGGTTTCATAAACGTTCTGTATTAAACCAGCACTTAAGCTACCCGTAATCATTGGCAACTCGTAAACATGTAAAACATAAACTTCTGCACCAATGCTTTTTGCTAAGTTAATGGCATATAAAAAAGCATTGTTTGCTGTTTCTGAGAAATCTGTCGGAAATAATATTTTTTTCATTTTTCGTGTTTTAATGCTTTAAGTTACAAAATTTTGTTGATAAACATAAAGCTCAATCTACAAAAGTAAATTGAGCTTTATTATGTAGGGATTGATATTTATTTATTCGTGGAAAACAAATAAAGGAACTACACTCTCTGAAAGAATTTTTTTAGTAAAACTTGATGAAAATAATTTTTCAAAAAATCCTTTATTTCTACTCACAACAGTTAATAAATCTATTTTTTCTGTTTTTATAAACTCTAAAACTGCATCAACAGACTCTTCTGCTACATAAATAGAAAAATCTATTGGCTCATCTTTGTAGTATTCTTTCCAATGATTAAGCGTTGGTACATCATAAGTTTCATCTTTAGAAACATGTAAACAATGTACATTTGCTTGATAACGGAAAGCAATTTCTAATAAATAATCTAATGCTTTACGGTCTTTATCTTCAAAAATTGTTGTGAATCCTATACTTTGTATTTTTTTGTATTTGTAACCATTTGGAATACTTAGAACTGGAATTTTTAAGCTTCTTATCGCATTCATTGTATTCGAACCAAAAATAACTTTATCGAAACCTGTGTTTCCCGTTGATCCCATTACAACAAAGTCAATTCCTTCTTCCTCTATAAAAGTTGGAAGAACAAAAGATAACATTCCCTCTTTTATAAAGAATTTAATATCTACGTTCGAAAAACCATTTTCTTCTGCCATTGTTCTCAAGAACGGAATATGATCTTTTAAATTTTCGAAATTACTTAACTCAATCGTATCATAAACATTCTGTAAAACAGCTGCATCAATTCCACCACTAATCATAGGGTATTGAAACGCGTGTAGAACACATAATTCAGCATTTTGATTCTCTGCTAAATTTAATGCATACAAAAACGCATTGTTTGCTGTTTCTGAGAAATCTGTTGGAAATAATATTTTTTTCATAAAAATTTTTTATTTGTTAGATATCATACTAAAGGTACAAATTAATATTTTGCCTAAAAATAATTTGATGTTAAATCGTATTGTGCTTTGTTATTTCATCTCATTAAAAATATTATCAATTTTAGTTCTGCTATCTAATTCATAACTTTGCCAAATAAATTAAGTTAATCATAATGAACAAGACATATTTTCAAGAAACAACTATCCGTTGGTCTGACTTAGATGCGAATAGACACTTAGCAAATGCTTCGTACATGAACTTTACAAGTTTTGCCAGAATTGCATTTTTAAGAGATTATGGTGTATCAATGAAAAATTTAGCTGAATATGGAATTGGACCTGCTATTTTACATGAACAATTTTCTTTCTTTAAAGAAGCAATGGAAGGTGAAAAAATCTATATTTCGGTAGAAATTGGAGGAATGTCAGAAGATGGAATGATTTATCAATTTATTCATAATTTATACAATCAAGATGGTGTTCATCTTTGTCATTCAGAATTAACTGGTGTTTGGTTTTCGATGACAGAACGCAAAATGAAAGCTCCGCCAACTGTTATGGTAGAAAATATTAAAAAATCTTTTGAAGGCAAAACAGTAAAAATATTATCTAAACAAGATATTATTAAATTACCTTTTCGATCAGAGAATGTAGATCCTTCAATATTCAATCAATAAAATAAAAAAATGTTAGAAGATAAAAATGTTTCAAAAACAAGCTTAGCCGAAGTTGGCGAGTTTGGTTTAATTAATCAGATAAAAGAAGGGTTTCCAATTAAATTAGAAAGTTCTATTAAAGGAATTGGAGATGATGCTGCGGTTATTGATTATAAAAAAGAAAAAGTTGTTATTTCTACAGATATGTTAGTAGAAGGTGTAAGCTTTAGTTGGTCTTATATGCCTTTACGTCATTTAGGATATAAAGCTGTAGTAACTGCAATTAGCGATATTTTAGCAATGAATGCAATTCCGAAACAATTGTTAGTTTCTATTGCTCTTTCTAACAGATTTACAATAGAAGCTGTAGATGAAATCTACAACGGAATGAAATACGCTTGTGATAAATATAACATCGATATTGTAGGTGGAGACACTACCTCTTCTCTTAGTGGGTTAGTAATTAGTTTAACAGCTATTGGTTCTGCACCAGAGAAAGAGATAACATATAGAAATGGTGCAAAAGAAAATGATTTAATTGTTCTTTCTGGAGATTTAGGTGCTTCTTTTTTAGGTTTACAAGTTTTAGAACGCGAAGCACAAGTAAATAAAGTAAATCCTAACAATCAACCAGATTTCGAACAATACTCTTATTTAATAGAACGCCAATTAAAACCAGAAGCTCGTTTAGATATTATTAATCTTTTAAAAGAATTAAAAGTACAACCTACTTCTATGATTGATATTTCGGACGGATTATCTTCTGAAATTATTCATTTATCAAAAGAGAGTGGACATGGATTTAGTCTATATGAAGAAAAAATTCCTTTAGATTCTTCTGTTATAAAAGCAGCCGAAGAATTTAAAATAAATCCTATTACTTGTGCTTTAAGTGGTGGAGAAGATTATGAATTATTATTTACGATTAATCAAAAAGATTTTGAGAAAATAAAAGGTAATCCACATTTAACTGTAATTGGACATGTAACTGGTAAAAATGAAGAAAACTATCTAATTACTCGTGGTAGTGAACAAATGGTTCCATTAACTGCACAAGGTTGGGGAGTTGAAAAAGAAGAAGAGGAAAATTAATTTGTGAATTAGCTGATTTGATAATTAGTAAATTAAAGTTGTTTAAACTAATTATTTTTATTCTGTAATTTTCAATTATAATCTTGTTTTTACTACAATCTGTCATGTTGAGCTTGTCGAAATATTTTATATAATTCTTTATTATTCTTTCGACAGGCTAAGAATGACAATTCTTATTAATAAGAATAATCAAAATATACAATAAATAATATTTTATAAATTATTTCAGATTTATAAAAAATAAAAAAAGCTCATCCAATGGATGAGCTTTTATATTTTTAGCGTTTTCGAATTGAATTAGCGATTAAGCTAATGGTTCAATAGAAACGTAAGATCTATCGTTACGTTTTTTTGTGAAAACTACTTTTCCGTCAACTAATGCGAATAATGTGTGATCTTTACCGATTCCTACATTATCACCAGGATGATGTTGAGTACCTCTTTGACGAACAATAATGTTACCAGCGATTGCTGCTTGTCCACCAAAAATTTTAACACCTAAACGTTTCGAATGTGATTCACGACCATTTTTCGAACTTCCGACCCCTTTCTTATGTGCCATTTCGTTTTGTTTTTACGAGTTAATAATTAATAAAAGCTTAATCTTATCCGATTGAAGCTACTTCAATTTTAGTGAATTGTTGACGATGACCGTTAGACTTTTGGTAACCTTTTCTTCTTTTCTTTTTGAAAACGATTACTTTGTCTCCTTTCACGTGTTCAACGATTTTAGCTACTACGGTAACTCCGTCTATAACTGGGGCGCCAACATTGATTGTTCCGTTATCAGTTAATAAAACACGGTCGAATTTTACTTCGTCACCAGCTTCACCAGCTAAACGGTTTACAAACAATTGTTGATCTTTTTCAACTTTGTATTGAAGCCCTGCTATCTCTACAATTGCGTACATAAATTAATGTTTATAAATAATAAATTGAGTGCAAAGATAATCATTTTTTTGATTAAAAAAACTTGAATTGATTGAAATTTAATAAGAAAGAACAATTAATATGATATTTCTTCTATTTGGATTAATTAAAAATTGGGTATCTTTGCAGTTATATCAATACATAAACTATAATGACAAATTTAATTAAAGAACTTTCTTTAAAAGATTTAAAAACAGGAGAAGTTGCAGAAATTATCGGATTTAAAGATGAAGAAATTCCTGTAAAACTATATGAAATGGGGTTTACTCCTGGAACTAAATTGTTGGTTAAAAACAAGGCTCCATTTGGAGGTCCTATATGTATTAGTATCGTATCTAATAAATCTGTTTTAGCTTTACGTAGAAGCGAAGCAGATCAAATCTTGATTAATAAAAAATAATGAGTCAGTACAAAATTGCCTTAATTGGTAATCCTAATGTAGGAAAAACATCTTTATTTAATAAGCTTACAAATCTTCGTCAAAAAGTTGGTAATTATCCAGGAGTAACGGTAGAAAAACGTGAAGGAAATATAGAACGTAACGGAAATAAATTTTCTATTACAGATTTACCAGGTACATATAGTATATATCCTAGTTCTTTAGATGAAGAAGTAGTTTTAAAAGTTTTAGGTGACCCATCAAACAAACTTTATCCAGATTTAGCCGTTGTAATTGGTGAACCATCAAATTTAAAAAGATCTATCCTACTTTATTTACAAGTAAGAGATTTAGGTGTTCCTGCTATTTTCGTCATCAATATGAAAGATGAAATAGAAAGTAAAGGTCTATCTATTGATTTAAAAAAATTAGAAGTTTTTTTACAGACTAAAATATATTTAACAAATGCTAGAACAAGCGAAGGATTAAATGAATTGGTTGAAGCATTTACAAAACCTGCTAATTCATATTCTCCTAAATTTGTTGTCCCTAATGACTATTTAGCAGCAGTAGCAAATATTAAAGAAAACTTTAATCTTGATTCTGATTACATTGCATGGCAATATCTTTCTCAAAAAACTATTCCTTTTTTAGATGATGAACAACAAGTTCAGTTAGATAAAATAAAGAGTGAATTAAATATAATTCCAAAGCGTTTACAAGTAAAAGAAACATTAGATAGAAATAAACTTCTTGAAGAGAAATTACAAGATATTGTTTCTTACAACTTTAAACAAAAAGAAACTTTTACAGATAAAATAGATAAAACTTTAATTCATCCGGTTTTTGGATACGTCATATTTTTAGGAATATTATTATTGATATTTCAAGCAGTTTATGCTTGGTCTGCTCCATTAATGACAATGGTTGAAGATTTATTTGGTTGGATAGACGAAACTGCTATTAGTCTGATTCCTGCAGGACCAATTAATGATATTATTACAGGTGCTGTTATTCCAGGTATTGAAGGAGTTGTAGTATTTGTTCCGCAAATTGCTATTTTATTTCTATTCATTTCCATAATGGAAGAAACTGGTTATATGAGCCGTGTTGTTTTTTTAATGGATAGATGGTTAAAACCTTTCGGGTTAAGCGGAAAAAGTGTTGTCCCTCTTGTTTCTGGTGCTGCATGTGCCATACCAGCAGTTATGTCTGCAAGAAATATAGAAAATGACAAAGAGCGTTTACTTACAATTTTAGTTACGCCTTTCATGACATGTTCTGCTCGTTTACCAATTTACATTGTTCTTATCTCTTTAGTTATTCCTGACGAAACATTTTTAGGGTTAAGCTATCAAGCAATAGCTTTATTCGTTATGTATCTTCTTGGAGTTGTAGGAGCATTAGGAAGCGCTGTTATTTTAAATTTAATTATAAAATCTAAACATAAGAGTTTCCTTATTATGGAAATGCCAACTTATAAACTTCCAGACTGGAAAAATGTTATTCTGAATGTTTGGGAAAAGACGTTAGGTTTCTTAATAAATGCAGGTAAAATTATTTTTGCAATATCTATTATATTATGGGTTTTAGGAACATTTGGTCCTGGAGAACAATTTAATAATGCAGAAGAAATTGTGACAGCCAATAATCCTAAAATGGATGAAGGAGATTTAGAAAATGAAATTGCTTCTTATAAATTAGAGCACTCTTATTTAGGAAAATTAGGTACCTTTATAGAACCAGTTGTAGAACCATTAGGTTACGATTGGAAGATGGGAATCGGTTTAATATCATCTTTTGCTGCACGTGAAGTGTTTGTTGGTACAATGTCTACAGTATATAGCTTAGGAGAAGTAGATGTTGAAGACAATCAAGAAAAAAACACTTTATTAAAAAGAATGAAGTCTGAAATAAACCGAAATACAGGAGGACCAGCATATAATCTTGCATCTGGAGTTTCTTTGTTATTATTTTATGCTTTTGCAATGCAATGTATGAGTACAATTGCGATTGTAAAAAAGGAAACAAATTCATGGAAATGGACGTTGATACAGACTGGATTTATGACTGGATTGGCTTACGTAGTAGCATTTATTGCTTATCAAATTTTAAAATAAAAAAATGGACAATATCTGGATTCAATATATTTTTATTGCTTTTCTATTCGGATTTGCAGTTTGGTATATTTTCAAAATGATAAAAAATTCTTTTGGCTCAAAAGCAGGCTCATGCTCAAAAGGTTGCGGATGTGCAACTGATCAAAAGATTTCAAATAAAAAAGGTTAGCAAATTGCTAACCTTTTTTATTTGAAAATTTCGAAGTATTTTTACTGAAATAAACTACATGTTAATCAATTACATTACTGATAATCATGTGGTTATTTTTTATTAATTCAGAAAATTATATTTTATAAATGGATAGTTGGATTATTGTTATCGGAATTATTATTTTATTAATTATTGTAGGTCTAGTCTATTTACTCTTTTTTAAGAAAAAGAAGAAAACAGAAGATAAAGATTTAACTACTTTCCAAGAAATTAAAATAGAGGAGAAAGAAGAAACTATTAATACTAAAATAGAAGTTTCTGAACCAATAATTATTCCTCAAAAAAAAGCGGAAGAACCACAGTTAAACATCAGTATTTCATCTAAAACAGAAAAAGAAATATTAAGAAAATTAGATCTATTCGAAAAAAATAGAGGCTTTTTAAGGAAAGATGTTACGTTAAATTCTCTCTCAAAACAATTCCAAACCAACACTAAATACCTTTCTGAAATTATTAAAATTCATCGCAACAAGCAATTTAATAACTATCTTAATGAATTAAGAATTGATTATATTGTAAATAGATTACTTACAGAACCACAGTATATTAATACTAAAATAGGTTATTTAGCTAGCGATTGCGGATTTACATCTCACAGTACATTTACTACAATATTCACCCAAATAATGGACGAATCTCCTTCTGTATATATCAAAAAAATAAAAGAAGAAAGAAAAAGGAACTAAAACGAACTATATAAAATAACCGAATTTAAAACTGAATATTTTTTTATTTGTTTTGGAGCACTTATCTTTAAAAGTAGATTTATTCTTATGCAAAAAATTGATGCTGAACTTCTTGCTCAAAAAATTATTAATGGAGATCGTTTTGCTCTTTCCAGAGCAATTACACTTGCAGAAAGTAGTCGTATAGAACATTTAGAATTAGCTCATAAAATTATTCATCTTTTACCAACTTCTAAAACATCTAAAAGAATTGCCATAACTGGAACTCCAGGTGTTGGAAAAAGTACATTTATAGAATCTTTAGGAAAATACATCATTCAACAAGGTAAAAAAGTAGCCATTTTAGCTGTAGATCCAAGTAGTTCTCTTTCTAAAGGAAGTATTTTGGGAGACAAAACAAGAATGGAAGATTTGGCACGAGAAGAAAATGCATTTATTCGTCCTAGCGCTTCTAATGGATCGTTGGGTGGAATTACTTCTCGAACTTACGAAGCTATCCTATTATGCGAAGCTGCTGGCTTTGATACGGTAATTATAGAAACTGTTGGCGTTGGACAATCAGAAACTTTAGTAAATGAAATAACAGATTTATTTGTTTTTTTACAACTTCCTGGTTCTGGTGACGATTTACAAGGAATAAAAAGAGGCATAATGGAAATGGCGGATTTAATTTTTGTAAACAAAGCAGATACTTTTCAGGAAAAATTAGTAAAAGATGCAAAGCTGGATATTGTGCGTTCATTACAATTTCTTCCTACAAAAGCTTCTCAATGGAAAAGAAAATCTATTATTGGTTCTGGGTTAATAGGTAAAGGAATTCCCGAACTATGGGATTTGATAAATGAATATTATTTATTTATTTATGAAAATAACTACTTTCAAAAAAATAGAGAAGAGCAACAATTAAAACAAGCCGAGCGTTATGCTTTTGATTTGATTCAGCAAAAGTTTATTAAAAAATTGAAAGAGCATCCAATTAGTCAAGATAAAACTATTTCAGCGTTCGAAATGGCTAAGAATTGGTTGAATAATCAACATCTTGAATAAATTTTTCGAATTAATTAGTTACAAAGTTTGATATCGATTCTTCCCATTCATCACAAAATCGATTAAGATAATTTTCATGACCAGCAGACTTAAATATCTTTAATTTTTTATCTTTCGATTTAATATTCTTAAAAATATTTTCTGTTTCAAAAGTTTTCACATTTTTGTCTTTTGCTCCATACATTAATAATATAGGTTGAGAGATATTTTTAGCATATTCTTCTGGATTATGGTCAAAAGCCCAAAATCCGTTTATAACTCCTCCCCAAAACGTCAACATATATGCCATAGGAAATGTAGGAACATTCATATTCTCAAATCTATTTTCAACTGTTTGATACATTGTTCCAAAAGGACATTCTATAATTACTTTTTTAGGTTGAATATCGAAATCTGAGATTGCTTTCATTATAGAAACGGCACCCATAGAATTTCCATATAGAATAATGTTTTCAGTTTTAAGATGTGCATAATTGTAAACCGCTTTTACATTTTCAGCTTCATAAAACCCAATAGTAGTCGTATTTCCTTCAGAATTTCCGCATCCCATAAAGTCAGTTAAAACAGTAGAATATCCTAACTCATTAAAATATGCCGCATTCTTTAGTAGTGATGATTTTTCTGAAGAATAGCCATGAAAAAGTAAAACTGTTCCTTTGGAATTAGGGATAATATTTTCCCATATTTCTAACTCAACATTACTATTAATTTTTTTACTGCTATAATTTGCAGGAATTTCTCCTTTAAAATTTGGTTTTGGATTATTAACTCCAAAAAATAATAATGGAATTTTCTCTAAAATACTTAGCTCAGCAGGTGATTTGGTTCTGTTCGAATCATCTTTTTGTAAAAAATGAGTGAATTTATATGCATGGAATATTGTAATTACATTAAGCAAAACAAATGATACCAATAAACTATAAATTAAATATTTTAGTATTCTTTTAATCATTTTTAAGAATTATTTTATAGGTAAATGTTGCAACATTATTCTTCCATATTTCTAAATTTTGTTTTGCATATAAAGAACCATTCTCATCTTCATAGACAACTAATTTATCTTTAAAAGTTGATACAAATCTGCTCCAATAATTTCCTCCTCTATCATTCAATAAAAAATAGAAACCTGCATCACCATATTTCTTACCAGAAGAATCTAAAATCAATTCACCATTATTCCCAACTGATGGATTTAAAATTACAGTAGCATTACCTTTTGGTAAAGGAAAAACTGCTTTTATACATGTTCTACCTGAAGGAAGTTTACAAGTTCCATAAACACCTGAATAAATAATTCTATTTGAGCTTTTAAATTTTCTTAACCAAATGGTATATTTAACTTGCTGATTATCTGGAGAAATTAACGATATAATTTCACTTGTAATTGCTTCTGAATTTTTAAGATTACGAATGGGAATATTTAATTGATTTATTCTTTTACTAAATAGTCTATTTACAATGTAACCAAATGGTATAAAAAATGGGTTCCATTTTACTAAAAATTGAAGTTCATAATCTGATGTATTTTCATAAAAATCAATTACTTTTCTTGACAGATTATTCAATTCATCTTCTTTAAAATCAAGTAATTGAATTGAAGATAATAAACCTGTTGATTCAGTATTTCTTTTAATGATTAAATTTTCAGTTGCAGCTAATTCATTAATAAAAACTTCTCCAATTCCGTTAAGGTTACCAAATGGACCAATTAGCCATGAATAATTGATTGGATCAAATTGTCTACCAGATAAGATTACCCATTGCTGAGTAAACCAATCTTGAAACTGTTGCATGGTGTATGCTAAATTCACTTTCATTTTTGAGTATAAGTACTTTTCCCCTTCCAACTTCCATACTCTTCTAATGGTTGAAACCTTAGAGTTGTAAATTCTACATGAAAATCTTTTCTATTTCTTTCTTTCATCGCATCAAGATGTCTTTTTGGTTTTTCGACTTTACTATGTCCACTAACCATTTCAAGCATTTCTTGTTGAGTTTTCCATATAGAAAAAGTAGAAATTGTTCTAGGAAAACGTATTGAAGCTAGAGACAATGTTGTCCCTTTATGATCGCGAACTAATTTTTCTACAGGAATTCCCCAACGAATAAATCGAGGTATTTCTAAAAGTTTCATTCGTGCAATTGTTACAGCAACAACAGTTGTATCCATTTTTTCAATTTCAATTTCATGTTTAGGAATTTCGAATCCAGAAATCGTTCCCCATTGTCTTAGAAATAACAATTTTACATACCATCCTTTTGTTAACTTTTTTCCAAAAGGTTTTGTTTGTAAAAAATGTTCAAGACTTTCTTCATCTTTCCATTGGGCAAACATCACAATTTGTCTTGTCAAAATTCTAGAAATTGAATAAACAGGAGCTCCTAAAGTCATTCCAGACATTATTTCTGCCTGTATTAACCCATTAGTATGTTTAGGCGGAAAAAAAAGAATTCTTATCGCCGAGATTAAAGGTAGTTTTACAATGTGATAAGTAAACAACATTCGATTATCTATTTCTGTAAATTCTTTTTATATGAATATAGCATCAAAAATAATGTAAGTAGAAGCGTGAAAATATATAAAATTCCTAACCAAAATTTTTCAAATTTCATGGTCTCAAAATTGAAATTCCTATAAATTGCACTTCCAATAATTATTAAGATAATTAGTAAGGGTATACTCAATTTCTTTTTCATATAATAATGTGTTAATCATCACAAACAAATATAATTGAGTTTTTTAGTATATTGAAAAAACACACTCTGTTTTATTATTGTTTTACGCAAGTTTTTTAACAATCATAATCATACATTGAAATAAACAGGACTCGATCATCTTTAAAAAGGATTGTAAATCCTAAATCTAATCTTACATCTTTGTAATAAAAAAATTCTGGACTAAAATACGCATCATAATCTAAATTATAAGCCCGTCCTTTTTCATAAGTAATAGGTTTAAAATCGTTGTATGCTCCACTTTTATCGAATTTATTTATATCAACTCGAGTATAATTAAATTCTTTTATTTTATCTCCAACCTTTAATTGAAATTTATTTATAATACCAAAAGCTATCGTATCATCATAAACTGAAATACTGTTTATTTGATTATTTATAACATAAATTTCATTACTCTGGTAACAGTAGATTTCTCCATAGGCATCATCTATTGCAAAAAATTCAGTAATTATATCATCTGGTTTTCCTATTACCTTTATCATAACATCAACAGAATCACCACGAGAGAACCCATTCTTGATATCTCCAGGCTTCATAAAAAGAACTTCTCCCGATTGAAAGATTGTTTGGGCATTAGTTTTAACAAAAAACAAACTAATAATAATTAATAGTGTAGAGAATAATTTATGATTCATAAAATGATTTTTAAATCGTTTTATAAATTTAAAGCTATCCTATTCTTTTAAACGGTAGATAATTATTTAGAATTTTGACTCTTCTATTCTTTGTGAAGAATAAATCCCTTTTTCTCCAGATAGTAAATAAGAAACAACACAAGCAATTGCAACATATACTCCACACTCAGATCCAAAAAGTTCTATCGCCATAAGAATACATGCTAATGGTGTATTTGTTGCACCGGCAAAAACAGCTACAAATCCCATACCAGCCAAAAGCGCTGTTGGTAATGGAATAAATAAAGATAATGCACTTCCTAACGTAGCACCAATAAAAAACAAAGGCGTTACTTCTCCTCCTTTAAAACCTGCCGAAAGTGTTATAATCGTAAGCATCATTTTTATTGCAAAGTCGTAAACAGGAAGTTGTTCATGAAAAGATTGCTGAATTGTTGGAATTCCCAAACCAATGTACTTTGTTGTTCCTAGTATTAAAACTGCAAGAGCCACAATAATTCCACCTACAAATGGGCGAAGTGGTGGATATGATATTTTTGATTTAAATAACTTAGTTGAAAAATGAATAATCTTACTAAAAGATGCTGCACATAGCCCGAATAAACATCCTGCTATTACACTATAGAAAATTGGCAGTATACTTAATTTGGGAACAAAATCTATCGCATAATGAGTATGATCTACTTGCCATATATTAGTTACTAAATCTGCTAAAATTGCCGATGCAAAAGCAGGAAAAATAGCATTGTATCTAATTCTACCAATTAAAAATAATTCTAATCCAAAAATTGCTCCCGCCAAGGGCGTTCCAAATACAGACCCAAATCCAGCAGCAATAGAACATATAAGAAGTGTTATACGATCCTCTTTATTTAGCTTGAATAATTTACCAAACTGATCTCCTATTGCTCCAGCCATTTGTATTGCTGTCCCTTCCCTACCAGCAGAACCACCAAAAAGATGGGTAATAATAGTTCCAAGATAAACATAAGGAGCCATTTTAAAAGGAATTGTTTCTTTAGGATGATGGATTGTATCAATAATTAAATTATTTCCTCCTTCTATATCTTTACCAGAGTAATAATAGGCTAATCCTATTAATAAACCTGCTAAAGGAAGTAAAGCAATTATCCATAAATGTTCTTCTCTAAAGTTGGTAACCCAATTTAGCGATACTAAGAACCCTGCAGATGCTGAACCTATAAAAATACCTAATATACTACTTATTAAGCTCCACTTGATGATAAAGAGAATTGCTGGGTATTTTTTAAAAAATAACTTAAAATAAAGTTGTGATTTTTTTGTTGCTGATTCTTTTTGTTGAAAATTTGACATAACTCTCCTGATTAATAGTGTTTATTTTATTAATAATCAGGCGTCATCAGCTATTATAAAGCGGTTTGGTTTAGGAAGAACACCATTTCCTATTTTGTTATGTAAAGCTAATCAATATTTTTTTATTGCAAAAATATTCTAACTTATTTAGTTACAAGACATAAAAAAAGACAATCAATTTGATTGTCTTTTTGCTCCTCCTCTTGGGCTCGAACCAAGGACCCTCTGATTAACAGTCAGATGCTCTAACCAACTGAGCTAAGGAGGAAAATCCGATATTTTTTATTTTTAAGTCTTTGTTTGACTTTTCACTAAAAAAGCTCCTCCTCTTGGGCTCGAACCAAGGACCCTCTGATTAACAGTCAGATGCTCTAACCAACTGAGCTAAGGAGGAATGTTGCTTAATTGTGGGTGCAAATATAATAGGATTTTTGACACCCACAAAAAATATTTTAAATTTTATTTAAAAATCATATTTACAATATCATTCCCAAAAATGAATACCATTAAGGCTAAGATAATTACAACTCCAACCATCTGCGCTTTTTCTAAAACTTTTTCGCTAGGTTTTTTACCCGTTACCATTTCGTAGATAGCAAAAACAGCATGTCCTCCATCTAAACCAGGAATTGGTAATAAGTTAATAAATGCTAGCCAAGCAGAAATCATAGCTGTAAAAGACCAAAAGAATAACCAACTCCATTTTGTAGGCATTTGTTTTACCATTCCAATAGGACCAGCAACTTGTTTACGTCCGTCTTTTACTTTGAACAATGTTCCGATACCACGAACTTGTGTTGCAATAGATTCAAAAGGCTCAGTAAGTCCCATTGTAATACCTTCTGCAATTGTATAGTCTCTGTGAACTTCTAAAGAATTTAAATAAGCTGATGTAGTAGTAAATCCTAACTTTCCGTCTTTATTTACATTTGTCATTAACTCTATCGCTTCACCTTTACGAACAACGCTTAGAGGAACAGTTTTTCCTTTATACTCAGATAATTTTCTTTTAAAATCTGAATACAATGGTGTTGTAAAACCATCAACAGCAATAATTTTATCTCCTTTTAATAAACCTGCTTTTTGTGCAGCGCTATTATCTACAACAGAGTCTACTTCGAAAGTGATTTGTGGAATAAAAAAGCTACTTTTCGAATTTAAAATCTCTGTTCTAAAGTTTTCACTTATTGGTAAAGAAACTTCTTTACCATCACGTTTAACTTCTAAAGTATTCCCTCCTAAAAGAGCTTCTTTATTGATATTTCTTAAAGAATTATATTTAATTCCGTCAACACCAACTGGAATATCCCCGTTCTGTAAACCAAGTTTTTCTTGTTTAGCATCTACCTCTATTCCGTATTGCATTTTGTTAACATCTACATACGTCTCTCCTTGAGAAATGAATAAAGCTGCATAAATAATCATTGCTAAAATGATATTAACTATAATACCACCTAACATAATAATTAATCTTTGCCAAGCTGGCTTTACACGAAATTCGTATGGTTGAGGCTCTTGTTTCATTTGTTCAAGATCCATACTTTCGTCTATCATACCAGATAGTTTTACATATCCTCCAAGAGGTAACCATCCGATACCATATACTGTATCACCAATTTTCTTTTTCCAGATTGCAAATTTTACATCGAAAAAACAAAAGAAACGTTCTACACGAACGCCAAACCATCTTGCTGTTACGTAATGTCCAAGTTCGTGCAACATTACTAAAAGCATCAAACTAAGCATTAGGGTAGCTATTTGTATTAACATATTTTATTAAATTTGATTATGTTCTATTTTTATAATGGATACAAAATTAATTGTTTTTATTTACCAGTCACGTTTATTTTTTCCATTCTAACGTTTCTATCAATTTTTTTACATCAGCTTTTAAATAATCAATAGCTGGTGCTAGTGAATCTGGCTTTGGTTGACTTTTAAAATAAACTGATCCTGAAAGGAAATTATTAGTGCTATCTGTCGCGTGAAACTGAATATTAATTGCAGATTCTCCTCCTAACTCAAACATTGTCCCGAAAACTCTTTTTTTAGGAAATGTAAACTCTTGTGGAGAAATAAAGCTAGCTTTTACTGTTTGATCTTGAACAAACTTTTCGCTCTCTTTAATATGTATCGCTAAATCTTCTGAAGATTTTACAGGAAAGTAAGTTAAAAAGATTGTAGCATTCATTTTAGGGTAAACAATATTAAAAGAATTTGTTGTTCTTCCTTCTATTATTTTTCCGAAATTAGAATACTGGAATGTATAAGGAACATCTTTTGCAAACTTAACATAAGTTTGTTGAGGATACTCTAAGCGAACTTGCCCCATTGGTTTCGCTGTTTCATCATTTTTATTACATGACACAAAAAAAATAGCACTACTACATAATGCTATTATAGTTTTTAAATTCATTTTCTTACGTAAATCGTAAAAGTGTATAAAATTCATTTATATTTTATTCTAAAAAGGTAAATCATCTTCTCCGTCTTCAATAAAAGGAGGCTCAACAATTGGTGTATTTTGTGAAGATGCAGTTTTATTTGAATCCTCTTGGGTTGATTGACGATTTTCATTTTCAACTTTTGGCGTTAAAAATTCTATCGAATTAGCTACAATTTCTGTTGTATATCTAGTTTGTCCGTTATCGTCCCACTTACGTGTTTTGATACGTCCTTCTACAAAAACTTTATCTCCTTTTTTAAGGTAACGATCACATAATTCTGCTAATTTATTTCTTGTAACAATATTATGCCATTCTGTTTCTGTAATACGTTCTCCTGTTCTAGAGATATAAGACTCAGTTGTTGCGATAGGAAATCTTCCGATGCAATTTTGCTCATCAAAATTATGCAATTTTACATCATCTCCTAAATTCCCTATTAAAAGTACTTTATTTGTTGTTCCATTCATAGTTTAAAAGGTTTTAGTGGCTTGTTATATACAAAGTTAATGCAAATAATATTTATTTAAATATTTTTCTATTGGTTTTGGCAATGGGTAATCATCAATATTACTTCTATCAATTATTTCAAAACCTATTTTATCTTGTAAATTAAGCATTTTATCTAAAGATACGTTTAATTTCCAATATTTTATAAATAAATTTTGATGAGATAGAATATGTTTTTCTTCAGAAATAAAAATTAAATCCTTCTGTAAATCTTCATCAATAACCCATCCTTTGTCTAATAAATCTGTATCAGTTTCAATTTTTGGCAAAGTATATAAGTTTTTCCATACATCATTTCCAACTCTTTTTGACATAGCAATACCATTATCACATTCAATATCAATAAAATGAAGAAAACGATTAGAAACTTTCGTTTTTTTAAGTTTTACAGGAAGCTTTTCAACTTTGTTTAGATGTAAAGCTTCGCAAGATTCATTTAATGGGCATTCTTCACATTTAGGTTTTTTAGGTAAACAAATTGTTGCTCCTAAATCCATAACTGCCTGATTAAAATCACCTGGTCTTTTCTGATCGATGACTTCTAAGCCTAAATCCCAAAAGATTTTTTTTGTTTTAGGACTACTAATATCATCATTAATATTAAAATATCGCGCAAATACACGAAACATATTTCCATCTACAGCAGGTACAGGCTCGTTATATACAATAGAAGCAATTGCTGCAGCTGTATAATCTCCTATTCCTTTTAATTTTTTTAACTCTTTAAAACTAGTTGGAAATACACCATTTAGTTCTTCTGAAATATACTTCGCAGTATAATGTAAATTTCTGGCACGGGAATAATAACCCAGTCCTTGCCAGAGTTTTAAGACTTTTTGTTCATCTGCATTTGCTAAATCAAAAATTGTCTCAAATTCTTGTGTGAAATTATTGTAAAATTTCATACCTTGGTCAACCCTTGTTTGTTGGAGAATTATTTCCGACAACCAAATGCAAAACGGGTCTTTTGTATGACGCCAAGGTAAATCTCTTTTATTTTCGTCAAAATATGACAAAATCAGGTAGTTGAAGTTCATAAAAACTGAAAAAATCTTTTTTTGTTAAGATACAATCGTTATATTTGCACCCGCTTTCAAATTTAAGAATAATAAGAGGAATTATGACAAAGGCAGAAATAGTAAATAATATTTCAAGTAAATTAGGACTTGAAAAGAGCGATACTCAAAGAGTAGTAGAATCGTTTATGGAGGAGGTGATTAAATCATTAGTAGAAGGAGAAAATGTATACTTAAGAGGATTCGGATCTTTTACTATTAAAACTAGAGCTGAAAAAACAGGAAGAAACATTACTAAAGGTACTTCTATTATTATCCCAGCACACAACGTTCCTACATTTAAACCAGCTAAGACTTTCATCGAAGAAGTGAAAACTAGCGACGCAAACGTAATCAAATAACAATAAAATAATCGTATCATGCCAAGCGGAAAAAAACGTAAAAGACATAAGGTAGCGACACACAAACGTAAAAAACGTCGTCGTCTTAACAGACACAAAAAGAAAAAATAATTAATAGCTAAGCTATTAATAGATTTATCTTTTTTAAAAGTTAGCACTTTTCAATGGAAATTTTGGAAAGTGCTTTTATCATTTTTAATAACATAATTTTTTGATGAGTAAAGAATTAGTAATTTCAGCACAAGCTGAACAAGTACGCATCGCAGTTCTAGACGACGGTAGATTGATGGAGTTCCATCAGGATACTGAAAACGATGGTTTTGCTGTTGGTGATATTTACTTGGGAAAAATCAAAAAATTAGCTCCTAGTTTAAATGCAACTTTTGTAGACATTGGTTATTCCAAAGATGCATTTTTACATTATCATGACTTAGGTCCACAAGTACGTTCTTCTAATGCTTACAACAAAATTGTAGCTAACAAAACGTATAAAACCGAAAAGTTGAAAAGCTTTCGTATGGAAAAACCTATAGAAAAAGATGGCCTTATAACGGAAATCTTTGCTCCTGGTGATTCTGTTCTGGTTCAGATTACAAAAGAACCAATACATACGAAAGGACCAAGAATTACTTCTGAAATATCTATTGCTGGTCGATATTTGGTATTAGTTCCATTCTCGGAACGTGTTTCGATTTCACAAAAAATCAAACAAAAACCAGAAAGAGATCGCTTAATTAAAATTTTAGAAGGATTAACTCCAGAAGGCTTTGGAGTTATCATCAGAACTGTTGCTGAGGAAAAAAATGCTGAAGAATTACAAGCAGATTTAAGCTATTTGTTAAACAAATGGACACAGATCTTTAAAAATCTTCAGAAAAAGAAAGCTCCAGCAAAAATATTAAGTGAAATGGATAGAGCTTCTTCTATTTTACGAGATAATTTTAACGATGATTTTGTTAAAATTTCTGTTGATGATAGCGAATTAGCAGATGAAATGCGCGAATATTTGGAAGTTATTGCTCCAGACAAAATTAGTTTGGTAAAAGAATATGAAGACCAATTTGTTCCCATTTTTGAAAAGTTTAATGTTGAAAGACAAATTAAACAAGCTTTTGGAAAAACGGTAACTATTCCACAATCTAAAGGAGCTTACCTTGTGATTGAACATACTGAAGCGTTACATGTAATCGACGTAAACTCGGGAAATATTTCTCGAAACTCTAAAAATCAGGAAGATTCTGCTTTTGCGGTAAACAAAATTGCAGCTTCTGAAATTGCACGTCAGTTACGTTTACGCGATATGGGAGGAATTGTTGTGGTCGATTTTATTGATATGACCGATGTTGAACATAAGAAAGAACTGTTTGAACATCTAAGAGCTGAAATGTCGAAAGATAAAGCAAAACACAAAATTTTGCCCCCAAGTAAATTTGGATTAATTCAGATTACAAGACAACGTGTTCGCCCAGAAGTGAATTTCGTTACGACTGAAGAAAATCCAAACCAAGAATCGAATGAAGTTGAGGCACCTATCGTTACAATTGATAAAATTGAACAAGTGCTCTTGAATATCCTTGATCGAAAAGATAAAGACTTACGAAAAATGTCCTTACATGTTCATCCTTTTGTAGCTTCATATTTACAACACGGATTGCCAAGCATTCAGATGAAATGGTTTTTTAAGCATAAAAAGTGGATTAAGATTGTACCAAGAGATGCGTATAAGTATTTACAATTTAATTTCTTGGACAAAGATCATAATACACTTTACAATGAATCAAACTAAAATTAATTAGTTATGATTTTCATCAAAAAAGGTTGTTTTTACATGTAAAAACAACCTTTTTTTTATTATTAATATTCTATATGTTTCATTTCTTCTTTTAAACTGTCTTCCCAATTTGGAACATCAACTTCATAAACAGTTTTTATTTTTGTTTTATCTAATAAACTGTAAGCAGGTCTTTTTGCTTTAGTAGGAAATGCTGCACTGTCTACAGGATTTATTTGTACTGATAAACCAGAAAACTCTTTTATCTTATTTGCAAAATCAAACCAAGAACATTCTCCTTCATTTGAATAATTATATATACCAAAAATAGATTCATCTTTCATTACAATAGTAAGAATAGCATCTGCTAAATTAATTGCATTTGTAGGCGATCCTATTTGATCATTAACAACTCCTAAAGAATCTCTTTCTTTAAACAGTTTAAGCATCGTTTTAACGAAGTTATTCCCAAAACGAGAATAAACCCATGCTGTTCTTATAATAATTGTTCTAAAGTTGTTTTCTGAGGCTAATTTTTCTCCATCTAGTTTCGTTTGTCCGTAAACACCAATTGGATTAGTTTCATCGGTTTCTATTCTAGGTTTAGAGTCTTTTCCATCAAATACATAATCCGTAGAAATGTGGATAAATGGAATGTTATGCTCATTTGTTGCTTTGGCTAAAAATTCCGTTGCTTTTGCATTTACTAAAAATGCATCGTCAGGGTGGTCTTCTGCTTTATCTACTGCTGTATAAGCAGCACAATTTACTACAAAATCAAATGTTTTATCTTGAAAATAATTCTTAACTAAATCTTCATTCGTAATATCCAATTCATTTCTGGTTACGAAAAAACATTCTATTTCTTTGTAATTTTTAGACTGTTCTAAAATTGCTTGCCCAAGCTGCCCATTTGCTCCGGTAATTAAAATTTTTTTCATGATAATTTTTTATATAAAAAAAGCCACTAATAATAGTGGCTCTAAAATATGAATTATTTTAAATATTATAATCCTAATTCTTTTTTAACATCGTTTAATAAGTCGTATCCTCCGTTTTTGTAAACTAATACTCCAGCAGGTAAAACATATTTAACTCCTTTTTTAGCAGCAGCAGCGTTGATAGCTTCTGTTACTCTTTTTTCAATAGGATCCATTAATGCTTTTTCTTTCGCTTGTACTTCTTCTTGTGCAGCTTTTGCATAAGTTTCGTAAGCTTTTTGCATTTCTTGTTCTTTTTCTTGATACTTATTAGCAGCAATTAATTTTTGAGCTTCTTCTTGAGATTTTCCAGCTAAATCTTTTTGAGCTGTCTCCATAAAAGTTTTGTAGCTAGCTTGTAAAGATGCAATTTTATCTTGGTGCTTTTTACCTAAAGCTTCTAATTCTGCCTCAGCTTTTTTGTAAGCAGGTAAAGATTCTATTACTGCTTGAGTATCGATATGAGCGATTTCTTGTGCGAAAGATAAAACACTTCCGAAAACCATCATTGTGAATACTGCTATCAATCTAATTTGTTTCATTTCTAGTTCTATTTGTTGTATTAAAATTTATTTTCTTTTTTTACTATTTGTGTTTTTATTGTTGTTCTTCGAATTTGAGTTTGAATTATTTGGTTTTAAATCTGGTCTCAAAGTTTGTAGAACTTCTCTACTGATATCAAATTTTGGATCCGTGTAAATCATGATTAAATCACTTCCTTTATCAAAAACAAAACCATAACCACGTTTGTCCGCAACTTCTTTTGTTGCATTATAAATTTGATCTTGTAAAGGTTTAACCAAAGATCTTCTTAGATTAACTAAATCTCCTTTTGGTCCGTATCTTTTATCTTGTAAATCTTTTACACCTTTTACTTCTTCAAAAACCTTTTTTTCTTGCTCCTTTACTTGCTCTGCAGTAAGTAAAATTTTCTCTGCTTCGAATTCGGCTTGTAATTTAGCTAAATTTTCTTGTTTTTGCTCAATTTCTTTTTGCCAAGATTCTGTTTGCGATTTTAATTTGCTTTGAGACGAAGTATATTCTGGTAAATTTTCTAGAATATACTGAGAATCTACATAAGCAAATCTCTGTGCAAAAGTAATAGTTGCTAATCCAAAGAACAATGCTATAAAGCTAATCCATTTTTTCATATAGTTATGTTGTTTTAATCCTAAAATTATCCTAAACGAATCTAAAAAAACATTTATAATTAGAATTGTTGTCCAATAATAAAGTGTGTTTGCCATCCAGAACGTTCCGTTTGACCAAGTCCTTTATCAAATCCATAACCAAAGTCGAATCCTAATAATCCGAATGCTGGCATAAAGATACGAACACCAAGTCCTGCAGAACGTTTTAATTCAAACGGTTTAAATTCACTTGTATTGTTCCAAACATTTCCTCCTTCAGCAAAAGTTAACGCATAAATTTTTGCTGTCTGGCTCATTGTGATTGGGTAACGTAACTCTAACGAATATTTATTATAAATAGTACCTCCTCCTTCTGGTGTAATATCAGAAGCTTGTCCTCCAGAGTTTGTCGCATCTTCATAACCTCTTAACGAAACGATTTCACGTCCATCAAAACGGTTTTGCATTAATCCTGTTCCTCCTAAATAAAATCTTTCGAAAGGAATAGTTCCTATTTTACGGTTGTAAGTTCCTAAAACTCCAAACTCACCACCTGCTTTAAGGACTAATTTACCTGTTAATTCTTTGTAGAAATAAGCTTTAGCTTTGAATTTGTAATATTCTAACCATTTAAATTTTTCTACATCAGAAATATTTGCATAATCTCTTTTATTTACAGCAGAATATGGAAATGTTGTTGTAAATGATAAACTAATTTCTGATCCTGACTGTGGAAATATTGGATCTGGACCAGCAGAATTACGAGTTAAACCTAATGTATAATTTAAGTTATTAGAAGAACCATTTTCATAATTTAAATTACCTACATTCAACGAATAGTTATCAAAATTATAACGTTGGTATGAAATTGTATTAGATAATCTAAAGTAATCATCTGGCCAAGTTAATAATTTTGTTAAACCAACTGTTCCTCCAATGATATCAAGATTCGCTCTTTCTCCATATTGATCTCTATAATTATATTGAGAATAATAAACAGATGTTGATAAAGCTGTAGGGCGTTTACCTCCAATCCATGGTTCAACGAAAGAGAAACTATAGTTTTTATAACCATTTCCGGCTTGTGCTCTTAAAGACAATTGTTGTCCATCTCCCATTGGAACTGGGCGCCAAGCTTTTCTATTAAATATATTCTTGATAGAGAAGTTTCCAAATGTTAATCCTAATGTTCCAATGAACGTTCCTGCTCCATAACCTCCTTGTAGTTCTACTTGAGAAGAAGATTTTGGCGCAACTTTCCATTCAACATCAACTGTATTGTTTTCTTGATTTGGCTGAATATCTGGTACAATTTGCGTTGGCTCTAAATATCCTAGACCTGCCAACTCCATCATTGTACGTTTAATATCAGATTTAGAGAATAAATCTCCTGGTTTTGTTCTCAACTCACGGTATAAAATATGGTCATGCGCTTCCGTATTACCATTAATTGTTACCTTATTTAAAGTTGCTTGTGTACCTTCGAAAACTTTAATTTCTAAATCGATCGTATCATTTTTTACACTTTTTTCTACAGGTATTGCTCTAGCAAATAAGTACCCTCTATCCATGTAAAGTGTAGAAATATCATCATCTTTTTCAGAACCTGATATCTTTTTATTAATACCTATGGCATCGTAACGATCTCCGGTTTTATAAGAAAATATACGTTGTAATTGTTCTGATGTGTAAATAGAATTTCCTGAAAAAGTTACATCTCCAAGGAAATAAGGATTTCCTTCGTTAACTTTAATTTTTACAATTAAGTTTTTATCATCTACTTTTTCGATATCATACGATTCTACTTTTGCATTTCTAAAACCTACAGATTTGTATTCATCTACTAATGTTTTTAAATCTTCCTGAAATTTTTCTGGAATCATTTTAGATGATTTGAAAATATTGATTGATTTACGTTTTGTATTTTTCAATCCTTTTTTACGTAAACGAGCAGATGTTAAATTCTTGTTTCCTTCAAAAATAATATTTTTGATTTTCACGCGCTCTCCTCTATCTACATCTAATGTGATATTTTCTTCTTCGTCTTTTCCTGCTACTGGCTGACGATTTATTTTAATAGTTGAATTAGGATAACCTTTTCCTGTGTAATAATCTTTAATCTTATTATTTGTAGTATTAATTAAAGATTGTGTAATCTTAACTCCTGGATTTAATTTATTTTCTTTAATTAAATCTTCTCGTTGAGATTTCTTTACACCATTAATTTTTATTTCTCCTAAACTTGGAACTGAAACTAATGCAAGCTCTAATGTTACTTGATCTCCTTCTATTTTATTAACATATAAATCTATATCCGAAAATATGTTAGATCTCCAAAGTTTTTTAACTGCATTATTTACTTTCGTACCTGGTAATTCTATCTCTTCTCCGATAGCAAAACCTGCATAACGAATAATTTGGTTTTTAGAATATTTTGTATCACCTGTTACAATAATATCTTTCAGTCTGAAAGTTTTTGCTTTATTGTAATCTAAAACAAAATTATCTTGTTGAGTTGAATCAATGGTTTTAGTAGAATCTACTTCTTGTGCTTGAGCCATATAAGCACCTAGCATACACATTGTCCAAAAAATTTTCTTCATAATCCTCTATTTCAGTTCGATTAGTTCGTTATTTGTTCACTTATTTTACCAAATCTTCTTTCTCTGTTTTGGTAATTTAAGATTGCTTTATAAAATTCCTCTTCATTAAAATCTGGCCATAAAACATCTGTAAAATATAATTCCGAATAAGCTATTTGCCATAATAGGAAGTTACTAATACGTGTTTCACCACTTGTTCTAATCATAAGATCTACCATTGGTAAATCGTGCGTATATAAATTTTGATGAACTAATTCTTCATTAAAATCCTCGTCGGAGATTTCTCCGTCTTTGTATTTTTTTGCAATGGATTTTATAGCACTTAAAAGTTCGTCTTTAGAACCATAACTTAATGCTAATGTAAGAACACAACCTGTGTTATCTTTTGTTAAGTCCATTGCTTGAGATAAATCTTTATTGGCTTTTTTAGGTAGCTTTTCCATATCACCAATAACATTTAATCGAATTCCATTTTTATGCAATTCCTTTATCTCATCCTTTATTGCAGAACTTAATAATGTCATTAAAAGATTAACTTCTAATTTTGGACGATTCCAATTTTCTGTTGAAAAAGCGTAAAGTGTAAGGTATCCAATTCCTAATCTACGACATGTTTCTATAGAAGATCGTACAGCACCCAAAGCACTTCTGTGTCCAAAGGTTCTTTCTTTTCCGTTCTTCTTCGCCCATCTTCCGTTACCATCCATAATGATTGCAACATGATTAGGTAATTTTTCTTTATTTATCTGATCTAGTAAACTAATCTCCATTTTATTTTAATCACAATAACATGCAGGACGTCCAAACGCATACGTTAAACTAATTCCTGTTATTACGTACCAATCTTTATTAGATAAATTACCATAGATGCGTTTATTATATTCATCTCTTGGTAAAGTACCGTTATCTATTGATTCTTTAAATCTATCCGTAAATTCTCCTCTATTGTAATCAATATAGTCGATTCCCGTATAACGAACTCCAGATTCTATAGATAAAATCCAATTATAATTATATCTAAATTTATAACCAATACCAAAAGGTATTGATAAACCTGTTTTATATTTTCCTTTCTCTATAATTACGTTTTCGTCTGGATCGTAATCATAGTTTTTTTGCTTTGCCGAAAAAGCTCCTACTCCAAAAAATATATAAGGAGATTGGGCAGTTTCTTGATCAGAATTTACATCAAAGAAATTATATTCAAATAATAGAGATCCTTCTACTATATTATTTCTAAAATTTTTATTGCGATCTAACTTATATTGTTCTTTCGCTCTATGATCGCTAGCTCCTACTCTAGAATAAGAAATATTAGCTCTAAATCCCATTTGTGGATTAATATTAAAACGATATAAACCACCAATAGAAATAGGTAAAAATATTTTCCCTCCTGGTTCTGTCTTTGTTGGAAAAGGATTTATATATGTTGATTTACCAACATCTCCAATTACATTAGCTCCACCAGCAAAAACTCCGATTTCATGTCTTTGAGCAAGCATAACTTGTGATAGACACAATGTAAAAACAACTAAAAATATTTTATTCATTTGTTCTGTTATTTTTTCGGCTTTTGCTTTTTTATTGTTAAAATTTCGAACAAATATAAACAAAAGTCAATTCAACCTAACTGATTTAACAAAAATTAAGAAGTTTTATTGTAATTTTTAATTCCTTTTGTCGGAACCCCAAAGCATTTTTTCCCTTAAAGTCATAAAGTAAGTAGCATCAATAGGCTCTATTATGAGAATTTTGAAGTCAGCTTTTTGTATTGTTAATTCAACATCAGTTGTTAAAGGAAAGTTACGAGAATCTAGCGATAAGAAATATTCGTTTGCACGGCTTCTTATTTTTAAATTAATTTTCTCGTTTTCTGAAACTATTAATGGACGAACATTTAAATTATGTGGTGCTACTGGTGTAATAATAAAATTCTGATTTGATGGATGTACAATTGGCCCTCCACAGCTTAATGAATACCCTGTTGACCCAGTAGGTGTAGATATAATTAATCCATCTGACCAAAATGAATTAAGAAATTCTTTATTTAAATAAGCATCAACCGTAATCATACTTGTTGTTTCTCTACGAACAACCGTTACTTCATTAATAGCGAAATTATTTTCAATCTCTACGCCATCACTTCTTTTTACAGTTAATAATGTTCTTGGAATAATATTGTATTCGTTATTAAAAAAACTATCCATTTGTTCTAATAACACGCTTTTATTAATGGTTGCTAAAAAACCTAAACGTCCTGTATTAACTCCAATAATTGGAATATTAGAATCTTGTATAAATGTTGTTGCAGACAAAATAGTTCCATCTCCTCCAAAAGAGAACAAAAATTTTACAGATTTATCTAAATCTTCATAAGAAGTATAGATTTCGACCTTACTAAGATCAATACTTGTTGATTCTTTAAGTATCTCCAAGAATTTTTTTTCTACACAATAAATAATATTATTTTTATTTAAGTAGTTTAAAAATTCTGGAATAATATCCGTTAAAGACGTACTTGTTTTTTGTCCAAAAAGAGCAACTTTTATCATTAGGTGTTCATGTATTTTAGTAATTGTGCATAGCGGTTCTGCAACAATTCTTGTTTTTCGTCATTATAAAATTTCTGTATCACTTGATAACCATATCGCTCAAATGTTTCTCCAATTGCTAATAAATTAGACGTACTAAATTTTAATAAAACATAGACACGGTCTTCTTTATTTCCTACAACCATTAATCCCAAAATTTTACCATTATTACCTTCAATAATATTTGAAATTGCTGTGATAGATAAGTCTTTTTCTGAAATTGAAACTAACATAGAAACACCTTCAGATGAAACAAAAGGAAAACTTGCAAATGCTCCGATTATATCATTCTCTGTAATAGATGCTACATAACGAGATTGTTCGTTAATAATTGGAAGTATATTAGATTGATTGGCATACATCATCTGAACAGCTTCTAAAAGCGTACTAGATTCCGAAAGAAAAAAATTCTCTAAGTAAGATGAATAATCAACTTTATTATCTTCATGAGATAATTCTATTAAATCTTCTTCAGAAATATTTCCAACAAAATTTAGACCATCAAACATAGGTAAATGTGTCAATTTGTTCTCCTGTACAACCTGTAATAATTGTTTTGCAGAATAATTAATCTTACCTGGTTTAACTTCATTCGTTAAATAGTTCGTGATATACATAACGCAAATTTAGATATTTTATACTTTTATAACAGCTTTTTCTAATTTTTTAAAGTTTATTTTAAGAATAAAGTTTAAAAAAAGGTAATTCATTTCTACATAATTAGGCAAAATACATTCCATAATTGCAACATATTTTTGATTTACAATTTCTTAAATTAGACTATGAATAATTATTTAACAAATAATGGTTCGAATTTTGTACATTTGCAGTACCAATTTAGTGTTAAATGAAGAACCCTTTATTTTATGCCAAAATCATTTTGTTTGGTGAATATGGAATTATCGAAGATTCGAAAGGATTAATTGTACCTTATAACTTTTATCAAGGCGCATTAAAATTTGAACATTCTGAAAAAGCTGAACAATCTAATTTTCATCTTAAAAATTATGCAAAGTACTTAAAAGAGAATTTTGCAGAATTATTTGATACCGAATCTTTTTGTAAGGATGTTGAGCAAGGAATGTATTTTGACTCTAATATTCCACAAGGTTATGGCGTAGGAAGTTCTGGCGCTTTGGTTGCTGCAATTTATGATAAGTATGCAATAACTAAAATTGACATTACTCAAAATTTAACAAAAGAAAAGATAAGTGAACTTAAGTGCTTATTTGGTCGACTAGAATCTCATTTTCATGGAACAAGTTCTGGTATAGATCCTCTTATTTGTTATATGAATATTCCTATTTTAATACAATCTAAAGATGATATTTCTACAATAGGTTTACCTACTGCAAATAATGAAGGAAAAGGCGCTGTCTTTTTAATTAATTCTGGTGCGCCAGGAGAAACAGCTCCAATGATTCATATTTTCTTCGAAAAAATGAAGAAAGAAGGTTTCCGCAAAACACTTAAAGAAGAGTTTATAAAATATAACAACGCTTGTATAGAAAACTTTGTAAAAGGAGAATATAGTCCTTTGTTTTCTAACTTACAAAAACTATCTGTTTGGGCATTTGAACATTTCCGTCCAATGATTCCTCAAAAATTAATTGATGCTTGGAAAACTGGAATTGACACAAATACTTATTATCTTAAACTTTGCGGTTCTGGTGGAGGTGGTTATGTCCTTGGTTTTACTCAAGATTATGAGACAGCTAAAAATCACTTAAAAGATTTTCAGACAGAAGTTATTTATAAATTCTAAGAATTAAATTTAAAAAAGTCTACTAAAAATGAATTTTCAGAAAGTAATATTAAAATTATTTGCTTTATTTTCTGTTGTTCGTGGATACAATTTAATTGTTCTTATACTTGCGCAATATCTTGCTGCATTATTCATTTTTGCCCCGGACTTAGGACATCGACAAATTATTACAGATGTAAAATTAGATGGTATCATCTTATGTTCGATTCTTTGTGTTGCGGCAGGCTATATTATCAATAATTTTTACGACTTAGAGAAAGATGAGATAAAACGCCCTTTGCAGGTTTATTTGCAAAAGCAAGTTTCTCAAAATTTCAAACTAACAATCTACATCATTTTAAATCTAAGTGCATTAATTATTGCTTGGTTTATTTCGTGGAGAGTTTTTATTTTCTTTGTTATTTATCAATTTCTAGTTTGGTTTTATAGTCATAAAATAAATCGATTTGCGCTTATTAAAAATGTTTATTTAATTATAATTCGAGTAATGCCATTCTTTGCTTTACTTATTTATTTTGATAATTTCACATTTAACTTAGCTCTTCATGCTACATTTTTAACCATATTATTTTTAATAACAGATATTGTAAAAGATCTAAGCTCACAGAAAGCAGATTTAATTTATAATTACAATTCGATTCCAATAAAATATGGTATAGATTTTACAAAAGTTTTAATTTCTTGCTTAATTATTACCGAATTAGTTATCGGTATTTTAATTATTATTAAAAATGATGTTGGTGCTATGAAATATTTCTTTATCTGCGCAAACATCGCATTCTTCTTCGTTTTATTGATGATTTGGAGAATAAAAACTATACAAGAATATAAGATTTTACATTACTTTTTTAAAGGAATGATAGTACTAGGTGTATTTAGTATCGTATTAATCGAAATAAATCCCTTAACTTTGCAAACTATTGCGCAAAATTTTAGTAAGCGCGTAAATTAATCAAATTCAGATGAATAACAGACGAAATCAATCCAACGACAGAAATTCCCAAGGCGGGAACAATCGTGGAAAAGGAGGAAATAGAGGAAATTCTTCTTCTAAACCTTCTACAGGGAAAGGAAAACCAACTTTTGGAGGAAAACCAACAGAAGAAGGAAAGAAAAGTTTTGGACCAAAAAAACCGTTTAACAAACCAGGTGAAAAACCATTTGTTAAGAGACTGAAGAAAGCTCCAGTCGACGACGGCACTATTCGTTTAAATAAATATGTAGCGAATGCAGGGATTGCATCCAGAAGAGAGGCTGACGAGTTAATCAAAACTGGAATAGTTACAGTGAATGGTGACGTTATTACAGAAATGGGTTATAAAGTACAACCCGATGATGAAGTACGTTTTGATGGTCGTAAAATCTCTTCAGAGAAGAATGTTTACTTTGTTTTAAACAAACCAAAAGGCTTTATTTCTACAGCAAAAGACGAAAAAGATCGTAAAACTGTAATGGATTTAATGTCAACTGCGACAACTGCTCGTATTTTTCCTATTGGTCGTTTAGACAGACAAACAACAGGTGTTTTATTATTTACGAATGATGGATACTTAACTAAAAAGTTAACGCACCCTAGTCATGATGTAAAGAAGATTTACCATGTAACATTAGACAAAAAATTAACAGCTAATGATTTGGCTGACATTAAAAAAGGAGTTCGTTTAATTCCAGAAGGAATTGCTGTAGTTGACGATATTTCTTTTATTGAAGGCCGTCCAAAAACAGAAATTGGTATTGAATTACATATCGGTTGGAACCGTGTTGTAAGACGTATTTTTGAAACAAAAGGTTATACAGTAGAAGCATTAGATCGTGTTTCTTTTGCTGGTTTAACTAAGAAAACTTTACAAAGAGGTGAATATAGAAAATTAACTGAACAAGAAGTTAATTTCTTAAAAATGCTATAAGGATTTAATCCTAAAAAAAGAAAGCCACTCAATATGAGTGGCTTTTTTATATTTCGTAAAATTAATTACTCTTAATCAATTGTTTCAAAACGCGTATAAGCATGTAATGCTTTTGGTAATTTAACTGTTCCGTTTTCTTCTTGATGATTCTCTAAAATAGAAGCTAAAATACGTGGTAAAGCTAAGGCAGAACCATTTAAGCTGTGCGCTAATTGAGTTCCATTTTCATCTTTGTAACGTAATTTTAATCTATTCGTTTGGAAGTTTTCAAAATTAGAAACAGAAGAAACTTCTAACCATTTCTCTTGCGCTTGAGAATAAACTTCAAAATCATATGTAATTGCAGAAGTAAATCCTGTATCTCCTCCACAAAGTCTCAAGACACGGTATGGTAATTCTAAATCTTCTAAAAGACCTTTTACATGTTCTACCATTGCATCCAAAGCTGCGTAAGAATTTTCTGGCTTCTCAATTCTAACAATTTCTACTTTCTCAAATTGGTGTAAACGATTTAAACCTCTTACATCTTTCCCATAAGAACCTGCTTCTCTACGAAAACATGGTGAATAAGCTGTATGAGTAATTGGTAAATCCTCTGCTTTTACGATTACATCTCTATAGATATTAGTTACAGGAACCTCTGATGTAGGTATTAAATATAAATCATCTTCACCTATATAATACATTTGTCCTTCTTTATCTGGTAATTGACCTGTACCATATCCAGAAGCTTCGTTAACTACAAATGGAGGTACAATTTCTGTATAACCAGCATCTGCATTTTTATCTAAGAAAAATTGAATTAAAGCACGTTGTAAACGAGCTCCTTTTCCTTTATAAACAGGAAAACCTGCTCCAGTAATCTTAACACCTAATTCGAAATCAATGATATCAAATTTCTTTGCAACTTCCCAATGCGGTAAGTTTTGAGGTTTAGAAATAGCTTCACCTTTTTCAAAAACAATTTCATTATCATCTGCATCCTTTCCTGCTTTTACAAGCTCGTTAGGAATATTAGGTATTTGATATAAAATTTCTTTAACGGAACTTTCGTAATTAGATAATAAATCTTGTAATTCTTTCGATTGTGATTTCAAATCGATAGTTTTATTTTTTAATTCATTAGCCTCTTCCGATCTACCATCTTTAAACAAATTACCAATTTCTTTTGCTAATTTGTTGGATTCAGCTAATACATTATCTAATTCAAATTGAGTTTTACGACGAAGTTCATCAACATTTAAAACTTCATCAACAAGATCTAATTTTTTGAAGTTACGTTTTTTAAGTCCTTCAATTACACGATCTTTGTTTTCTTGAATGTAAGAAACTACTAGCATATTTTTAATTAAATTTATACAAATGTATAAAATAAATAATTTTTTGCTGAACATTAATTGATAAAGTATCAAAAATCTATTCAAAATGGTGAAAAATGAGCAGAAAATGACTTATTTAAGTTCAAGATAACCATAAATTTATTTTACAAAATTTATTTTTCCATGTAAAATAAATTTTTAATTAATTAATTTACAATGTTTTAAATTTCAATAAATCAGAATTATTTAATTACAATTATATTACATTGGTTTTACATCATGTTGCATTCATTTCACAATATCTTTGGTAAAGAAAATTAATCGAAAATTATTAATAATTAAAAACAATAAAGATGAAAAAATTTTTCGCAGTAGTTGCAGTAGCAGCTTTATCATTAGGAGCAGTATCTTGTGGAGAGAAAAAAGCTGAAGAAGCAGCAACAGAAGTTGATTCTGCAGCAGCAGTAGTTGATTCTGCAGCAGCAACAGTTGACTCAGCAGCAGCAACAGTTGATTCAGCAGCAGCTAAAGTTGATTCTGCAACTTCTAAAGTTGAAGAAGTAGCTCCAGCTAAATAATTGAAATCAATTCAATAAAATATAAATCCTCAGCTAGGCTGAGGATTTTTTTTGTTTTATACTTTTCTATGATTAGTAATTATCTCTTATTATCCTTAAAAGCTTCTCATTTTTATCTCTAATTTCAGATAAATCTTTGATTGAATTATTATTAAGTAAACTAAAAATCAACATCTTCCCAGATTTAGTTTTGATATAACCACTTAACGTAACATTATTATTTAAAGTTCCTGTCTTAGCAAAAACATAAGAATCTTTAGAATCCTTGTATCTATTTTTTATCGTTCCTGTTTTTCCACCAATTGGAAATATTGAAAATATTCTGTCTTGAGGAAATTCTTTATATAGCTTATCTAATACCTGAACAAAATTTTGAGGTGTAAACAAATTATATCGTGATAAGCCTGATCCATCAAACCATTGTGGAGGTTGTTTTAAATCTTTCAACAAATATTTTTTTGAATAATCTATTGTTTCTAAAGCGCTTAGTTTACCAGGCAACGTACTCGATATTAATAATAAAAGATGTTCTGCCAAGAAGTTATCGCTATTCTCCATCATCTCTTTATAAACATTATCGGATTTTTCTCCATAAAAAATCATAAACTGTTTTGGAAATTCTGCATCTGACACTTCTATCGTTTTACCTAAAACTTCTGATAATGTATTTTCTATTGTTTGTTTATTCACAATAAAAGGTACCCTTTCTCTTCGTTTATTCTTACTTATATAAAATTTATTTTCGTAAAAATCTCGTTGCTCAATCGTATCTTTTATTACTGTAAACTCTTTAAAATAGTTTGGAAAAGTCTCTACCGAATTTCCTTTTTTTGAAATTGAAACTAAATTCTCGTGAATAGGAAATTGACTTCTTTCGGGAGCATAATCTTTCCTAAAATCATCCCACGTCCAACCTGGCAAAAAGGATTCTTCATCAAAATTATTCCAATGAAGCACAATCTTAGCTCCATTGTTTTTAAGAAAGTTTAAAGATTTATTATTGTTATATTTTGGATGTAAAAATGTTGGATCTCCAGTTCCTTCTACATGTAATTCGTCTCCAATAAGTTGATACTTAAATGCAGGAATAGAATCACCTAATGTTTTCATTGCTGTATAGAGTGTGAAAATTTTAGTGTTGGATGCTGGAATAAAAAATTTGTTTCCGTTATAATTATAAAGTTCTTCACTCGTAAATGGATCATAAAGATAAAATCCTGTAAACTGAGAAGAGTAAAATTCTGTATTTAATTCGTTATCTATTAATTCCTTCTGCCCAAAAAGTTGAACAGAAGAAATAATAGACACAAATAATATGATGTTTTTCATTAATCTCTTGGTTCAAATGGAAGGTTTGGAGATTCGTTATTCGTTTTAATAATCATTTCTGTATGCGGATAAGGTATTGATATATTATTCTCATCAAGCGCATACTTAACTTGTCTGTAAATTTGCCAATATGCAGTCCAGTAATCCGAATTTTTTACATAACAACGTACTGCTAAATTAACACTACTTGCTGCAAATTCTAAAATTTCTACTGTTTTTGATTGATCTTGATCTACATACTCATTATCAATTAATACTTCTTCTAAAACTTTTTTAGCTTTATCAAAATCATCTCCATAAGAAATTCCGATATTAACATCTAATCTACGGTATTCTTTTATAGAATAATTGACAATAGGGTTATTAAATAAGTTTGCATTAGGCAAAGTAATCACTTGTCCTTTTGCAGTATGAATTACTGTGTTTAATAAACTTATAGATTCAACAGTTCCTTCATTTCCTTGAGATACGATATAATCTCCCACCTTAAAAGGTTTAAAAATGATAATTAAAATACCTGCTGCAAAATTAGAAAGTGAACCTTGTAAAGCTAAACCAATTGCTAGTCCTGCTCCTCCTAATGCTGCAATAAAACCAGAAGCATTTAATCCTAATCGTGTAACAACAAAAACGACTACAATTAGTTTCAGAATAATATTGATAATTGGTATTAAGAATGTTCTAATTGATAAATCAACATTACGAGCAATCATTCTACGTTCTATGATTCTTTTCAATCTTCCAGCTATCCAAAAACCTATAAACAGAGTTAAAAGTGCAGAAACTAAACTCCAACCAATTTCGGCTCCTTTTGTAAGTATTATATTATTAATGTATTCCAAATCTTTAAATGGAGCTTGGATAACATCTTTTAAACTATCTACTTTGTCGTTTTCTTGCATAATTAATTGTTTTTTAGTTTTATCTAATCTATTAAAAGTTTTATAATATAAATTTATACAGACTCTAAAAATAATACCAAATTTATGTCTTTGAAAAAAAAAACAAAATTTAAGTTTTTTTTATTAACTTTAACACGCAGTTGTTTTTTAATATAAAATAACACCAACCAACATATATTAAAATAATTACATAAAACCTAAACTATGAAAAGTATAACTCTTAAACGAAAATTAAATCTATTTAATTTTATAAACTCTTTCGAAAAGGAAAAATAGATAAGTTCTATTTTATTTCAACCTAATTCACTAATTAATATTTCAGATAACACTTAGCACATGAAAATACTTCTATGTAAGATTTCCTTATGTAGTAATTTTTTAGATGAGTATAGTAACTAAACTATAAACATCAATAACCATCTTAAAAAAATTAAAACTATGAAAATTATTAATCAAGTAAAGGAGAGTATTACTCCTGATTTTATTTCTAAAATTTCTTCAGAATTAGGAGAAAATGAAACAAGTGTATCCAATGCTATACAAGCATACGTTCCTATTTTACTAGGAAGTGTATTGGAAAAAAAAGAAACTGTCTCTAATCTTTTTGAATCTATTAAAACATTTGGAACTAAAGAAAACGTAACAAATCTATCTGCTTTGCAAAAAACTCCAGATATCATTACAGGACTAAAAAACAAATTATTTGGTAGTGATGTTTACTCAATTAGTGATACAGTAGCAGAGTACAGTGGATTATCAGAAACATCTTCTTCTAAAATTTTAGATTTAACTGCCATGAAAGCTTTCGGTACGCTTGGAAAAGAAATTGATTCTAATCAAATAGGTGAAAATGATTTTTTTAAACTTATAAAGAATTCTAAAGATGAAATACTTAAACTTTTACCAGTAGGACTAAGTCTTAGTGCATTAGGTTTTGGAGCATTTTGGAAACCTGCATTAAAAAAAGAAACTGTTGATATACCTTCTCACAATTATTCAAACAAAAAGAAAAAAAGCAGTGGAGGTTTTTTAAAAACACTTATTCCAATACTTTTACTTTTACTTGCAGCATTTTTCCTTTTTAAATATTGCAAAGGAAAAAGTGAAGAACCAGTTGTAGAAGATGCAAATGTTAAACGTATTACTACAGATACTATAAAGGTTCCGAAAGAAGTTTCAAGTATACATTTAGATGGAGATATTAACTTAAAAGCATATCAAAACGGATTAGAAGATCAAATAATTACATTTATTCATTCACCAGAATTTAATACATTAACAGAAGAACAATTAAAAACAAAATGGTTTGATTTTGACAACGTTAACTTCGTTTTTGGTAAAACTGATCAGTTAGAACCTGGTTCGGAAGTACAAGTAGAAAATTTAACTGCAATTTTAAAAGAATATCCTGGTGTAAAAATAAAAATTGGAGCATACACAGATAGAAAAGGAGATGATAAACTAAATAAAGAAATTTCTCAGAAACGTGCAGACTTCTTAAAAAGTGAGTTAACAAAACAAGGTGTAGGTACACAAGTAGTTAGTGCAGAAGGATATGGAGAAGAGTTTGCAAAAGTAGACGAAAGTGCTTCTGATGAAGAAAGAGCCTCTGATCGTAAAATGTCGTTAAGATTCACAAAATAATTTTTTATTCATATAAACCATAATTCATAATTATATCGAAGTAATTTCCCTAAATGAGAGTAAAGTTCGCTTTACTCTCATTTTTTAATTATTTTTTTTCAGAAACTAACTCGCCACATACTAAACAATTAATATCTTTGCGCATTATGAAATTTTCAATCGATAAAAAAGACGAATTTTCTAAGGCAAGAGCTGGTGTTGTAGAAACTGATCATGGTACTATACAAACACCTATTTTTATGCCTGTTGGTACGGTTGGTACAGTAAAATCTGTTCATCAACGTGAATTAGAAGAAGATATAAAAGCCCAAATTATTCTTGGAAATACATATCATTTGTATTTAAGACCAGGAACAGATATTTTACATAAAGCTGGAGGTTTGCATCAATTTATAAATTGGCAAAAACCTATTTTAACAGATTCTGGTGGTTTTCAAGTTTATTCATTAGCTACAAGTCGTAAAAAAAGTGAAGAAGGTGTAAAGTTTAAGTCTCATATAGATGGATCTTACCACATGTTTACGCCAGAAAAATCAATGGAAATACAACGTTACATTGGTGCCGATATTTTTATGGCATTTGATGAATTAACTGGTATTCCAGCAAAATATCACGATGCTAAACGCGCTATGCATGTTACACACCGTTGGTTAGAGCGTTGTAGAACTTGGTTAAATAATAATCCTGAATATTATGGTCATAAGCAAACGCTTTTTCCTATTGTTCAAGGAAATGATTTTAAAGATTTACGTCAAGAATCTGCCAAATATATTGCTGATTTTGGAGCCGAAGGAAATGCTATTGGAGGATTATCTGTTGGTGAACCAGAACCAATAATGTATGAGATGACTGATATTGTAACAGAAATATTACCACAAGATAAACCTCGATATTTAATGGGTGTTGGTACTCCTTGGAATATTATTGAGTGTATTGCTCTTGGTGTTGATATGTTTGATTGTGTAATGCCAACAAGAAATGCACGTAATGGAATGTTATTTACTTGGAATGGTGTTATGAACATGAAAAACGCTAAATGGAAAGATTGCTTTGAGCCTTTAGATGAAACTGGAACAAGCTACGTAGATAGTTATTATACAAAAGCTTATGTTCGACATTTATTTAATGCAAACGAGTCTCTTGGCAAGCAAATTGCTTCTATTCATAATCTTGCTTTTTATTTAGATTTGGTTAAGGTTGCAAGAGAGCATATTTTAGCAGGAGATTTTGCACAATGGAAAGAACAAATTGTTCCACAACTAAAACAACGTATGTAGTTTGAAAATAATTGATAAATATATCATTCGAAATTTTATTGGGACCTTTATTTTTATGGTTCTGATTTTATCTACAATTGCAGTAATTGTTGACTTAAGTCAAAAATTAGGACGTATTAATGATACGGGATCTACAGCAATGTCGGCATTAACTGAATTTTATCCCTTTTGGACAATTTGGGTTGTTAATACTTTTTTACCTATTGCCGTTTTTATTACCGTTATCTACTTTACATCTCGTTTAACAATGCAAACAGAGATTGTAGGAGTTCTTTCGGGTGGTATTAGTTTTTATCGATTTACTTTACCTTACATATGGGTTGCTATATTTTTAGCAGCGACAGCTTTAGTTGTAGGAAATGTTGTTTTACCTTGGGCTAATATCAAAAAAAATAAATATCAGTATGGTCATTTATTAAGCGGCTCGGATCGTGAAGAATATTATAAACGACAGCCTATAGCTTCTCAAATATCGCCAAATGAATTTGTTTTTGTTGAAGGATATGATAGAACAGATAAATTAGGAAATGCATTTGTATACCAGAAATTTGATTCAACAGAATTAAAAAAACAAATACTTGCTTCAACTTTTAATTGGGATGACAAAGATTCTACCTATTCTTTAACGACAGTTTACACACGTGAAATAAACAAAGATCATACAGAGAAATTAACATACGAGCCTACTGCAAAAATAAAGCTAGTAGCTTCACCAGATGAAATTTTACCTGAGGGTTATGTGGCAGAAACAATGAATACTTTTGAACTTAATGATTTTATACAAGCTCAGAAAACAAAAGGTTCTGCAAATGTAAATGCCTATCAAAACGAATTAAATGCTCGTTTAAGTACACCTTTTTCAACAATTATTCTAACATTGCTTGCTTTATCCCTTTCCTCTAAAAAAAGACGTGGAGGTATAGGAATGAATTTAGCTGTAGGTATTTCATTAGCTTTTGTGTATATTTTCTTTTCACAGACCACGTCTGCATTTTCTGAGAAAGGATTTGTATCTCCGTTCATTGCATCGTGGATACCGAATATTGTTTTCGGAATATTAACAGCCTTCTTATATTTTAGAAGAGCTAGATCTTAATAAATTTTAATCTACATAATAAAAGACCAACTTCTAAAGAAGTTGGTCTTTTGTGTTTTATAACTAATTCTCTATTTTTAAAAACACTATTTATCTAACACCTAATAATTATTTTTTTATTTGTATTTTAACTTGTATCAAGTTAAAATAATCGTCATATAATGTTTAGAACCTTAAATTTATTATTCATTTTTTTATTTTTAAATGTATATTCTCAAAATACAAAAGATGACTATTTAAAGAAAAATAGTTTTAATCTTCGAAATCAAAATTTTTCTTTTCCAGAAAAAGATTTCTCCATAATTGGATTCGGAGCATACCATGGTAGTTCTAAAACATATGATGCTGAACTAAAGTTAATTGAATCATTACAAAAGAATAATTCCATAGAATACTATATTCCAGAAACTAATTTTAGTCAAGCATTTTTCTTTCAAAAATATTTGGATAATGGAGATGAAGAATTACTCAAAGAGCTTGTTCTTTCTTTTCAAACAATAGTAGCTCAAGAAGGCACAATTGAAACATTTAATTTTTGGAAAAAATTAAGGCATTTAAATACAAAATATTCTAATAAACCAATAAAAATAATTGGTTTTGATGTTATTAATGAATACAAATTTCCTATAAAACATATTCTATTATTGAGTCAAGATATTAATCATTGGAAAACACGTGATGAATTAGATAAAATTATTTCTGATAATATAGACCTTTCTTTATCTAATGAGAACTTAAAAAAGCCTTTATTAGATTTTATAAATGATTATGAAAATCATAAAAAAAATTATAACAATAACATTAGAGATACTATTATATTCAATCACATTATTCAAAACATTTCATATAATTTTCAAGAATCTAGACATCGTGAAGAAATTATTACTTCAAATTATGTTTTCTTAAATAATCTATATTCTTTAAGTTCAAAAAAACAATTTTTCAAATACGGTTTTTTTCATATTCAAAAGGAAAAAGAGTCTGGTTACGCACCTTTCTTTAACAAGTTAATTGAGAATAATATTTATTCCAGAAAACAAGTAATTACAATAGCTGGTTATTTGACAAAAAGTAAAGTTTTATGGAATAAAATTTATGATAAGAAAGGCAATTATACATCATATACAATAAGAAGAGGCTATGGAATTGGAGATTATTGGAACGAATATTTTCAAGGGATAAAATATTTAAAGAAAAATAAACTATCCGATATTACATTATTTAAATTAAATAGCAATAATACTCCATATAATATAGGATTTGATCTAATTGAGGTAAAATCATTTTTAAAAAAAAACAAGCAAAATAATCAAACAAAATCTACGATAGATTTTATTGACTATGCTCTTCTTATTAGTGATTCAGAAAATCAGATTCCCATCGAAGAATTTAAAGGTTTTAATTAAAATTCAAAAAAGTTATTTAGAAGCAAAAAATAAAAAGCTTACTATTTTATTTATCAATTTAATAATTGACTTACTAAATTTTAACAAACAATAAACGTTTAACTAACAAATAATTGCATTTTAAATTGTATATTTATTTACCAACTTAAAATAATTATTTATGAAAAAAGCAGTTATGTTTATTTTATTATTCTTTGGATTAGCAAGTATTACTTTTTCGCAGGATAATAGATATAATGAAAAAATTAGTGAGGTTAAAGAATCCTCATTTAGTAAAGATGAATTTCAAAAAACATGTACAGATATTAAAAAAGTATTTGAAACGTATGATTGTAGAAAAGACTTGAATAGAAGAGCAATCATTTCGCATGATGATGAAGACTTAATTATTCATCTAAAAAGAAAAAGACTTAAACTAGTTTATGCTTCACATCAAAAAGGATGGCTTTACGATAAGTATCAAGAATTAGTAAAAATGATGGATAATAAATAACATTATTAAAATAAAAAAAGGTGATTATGAGCTTGCTTCATAATCACCTTTTTTTTTAGATTTTTCATTACATAATACTTTTCTAAAATCTCATTCTGCCACCTCTATTTCCATCATTAGGACGACTTCCATTATCTGGTCGGTTAGATTTTCCACCGAACTGATTTAGATTAAACGTTAATGTAAACATTACAAATCGAGTTAAAATATTATTTTGTTGGTCTTGTATATACTGATCAGAAATAGTTCTTGTAAAGCTATTATTTTGGCTTAAAATATCATAAACTTTTACACCAGCTTCTAACTTGTCATTAAAAAATCTGTAGGTTAAACTTGTATTCCATAAAAAGAAATCTCTTGTGAAACCTGCCGCCATTCTCGAGTTATAATTATAACTAAAATCATTTGTCCAAGATAAATTCTTAGGCCAAGTTGTTATTGTTCTTATTCCTAGATTATGTGTCACATTATCTTGTCCGTTTATTTGATAATTCTCGTATTTAGATTTTGTGAAATTTAAACGATAAGATGGTGAAATCGTTAAATAATCTCCATAATCCCAATTTAATCTCAAATTAGGCGAAATTCTAGTATTATATGCTTCATATTTTAAACCTTCGTTTAATCCTTGTATTAATCCATAACCAGCAGAAAGACCAAAGTTTACACGAAACTTATTCACTCCTTTTTGATATTGTTTATTAAAAGAGAAATTTCCATTTAAACTGTAATTTCCTGATACATTTTCGTATGTAATTCTTCTTGTTAAATTCTCATCTGTTACAATAGAATTTACAATACTCGATTCATTATACGTGTACCCTAAATTTGCATTAAAACCTTGGCGTGTTTTACGATCAAAATTTCCGAACATTAAGTTGATGTTGTGAGATTTGTTCGGATTAAGATTTGGATTACCGATTATTGTACTTGTTAATGATGATTGATCTTCTATTGCTAATAATTGAGATGACGATGCTAAACTTGTTGTATAGTTATACATCAACATCCACATATTATTTTCTGTCTGATAACGAATGTTTCCTTCCAATTGAGGTAAAATTTCATTAATCGTTAATTGTTCAGAACTACCTTTGTAAACACCAAAATTATCTTGCTTGTATATATTAGTTCCAAGCTGTAATGTAGCAGATAGTTTTGCTTTATTCAATAAAAACTGAGCATAAGGATTAATAATATTCGCTTTTGTAGAAAACAAGCGTGTTAAATCTGTATTGACATCTTCAAATTGTCCAGTTGCCTCATTAAAATTCAACGAATAATTATTTGTTTCCGAATCAGAGAAATTATAAGCTGAACCAACAGACACATTAATAGAATCTGTAATTGGTAAAGTATATTTTAAATCGAAATTGTACGAATTATTTTTTGAAATATTACTTGTGTTTACATTTCGATTTGTATTCTCTCTGGAGTCATCATAAAAAATTGCACTCGAAATTTCTCGTGTCGTTGCATCTGTTTTTCCTACAGAAATTGTTGAACTAAAATCTAAATAAGATTTATTTTTAAATCTTTGATAAACAGACAATAAATTACTAAATGAATTGGCGTTCGTTTTAGTTTTATTATTAGAAGTCGTTGTGTTTTTTAAAACCTCATCTTCATTTACACTTTCACTATCTCCAATTGTAGTACTTGTAGATGATGAATTATTAAACGATGGGTAAATAAAAATCTTCGTATTATTTTTCGTGTACTCTAAATTGGTACCGAAATTATGCCCATATGTTTCGTTATTAGTTTTATTATTAGAAGTTGTAGTAAAAATATTGTCAGGATTAAGGTTTTGCTGACGAGTTAAATTTTCGTTTTTATTATAAGAATGATTTAATCTATAATCTGTTCCTATTTTTAAATTATCATTTAACTGATCGTTGTAATTTAATCCTACAGATGTATTTGTTGTAATTCCGTTAGAACTTCTTCTTCCCATTCCTCCTCTTCCTCTAGAACCTTCTCCATTTACCATTCCAGAAGCAGTAATATCACTAGAAGAACCTATTAAACTTAATCTTCTATTTCCTTTAAAATAATTAGCCATTATACTTCCTTCGTAATGGTTGTTTGTTCCAAAACCTCCGGTAGCTTTTAGCATATAGCCTTTTTTCTTATCTTCTTTTAGTGTAATATTTAATGATGATTTATTGGATTTGGAACGTTCTCCCGAAAACTTCTCATTTCTTGTTTTAAAATCAGATACTTGTACTTTCTTTATAATATCAGCTGGTAAATTTTCTAATGCAACTTTTCCATCTGTCCCAAAAAAAGATTCTCCATCAATTAAAATTTCATTTACATCTTTTCCATTAACAGTAATTGCACCATTATCGTCCATTTCAAAACCAGGTAATTCGCGCAATAAAGCTTCTAAATTTGCATCTGGTTTTACTTTATAAGAACCTGCATTATATTCTATTGTATCGTTTTTTACAACAATAGCTTCTACATTATTTATAACAACTTCTTTTAAATCATAAACCATCGGGTTTATAACAATTGTACCAAGGTCTATGTTATTTTTTATCGTTTCGAATTCCTTTTTAAATGTTCCTTCTAATGGATCACTAATAAGAATATAACTTTTATTATCTTGAGCAGAGATTTCTAATTTAAACGCGCCCTCTTCATCTGTGAATACAGACAATATTTTTGTAGAATCTGATTTACTTCTTAAAGAAACATCAGCATCAATTAGTGGTAAGTTTAAAGCATCTGTAACCTTTCCAGTAATAATAATTTTTTTTTCTTGTCCGAAAGAAAAAATAGCACAAAAGCTAAAAAATAAAGCAATAATAAACTTCATCATAAGGCAAATTTCATCTTGTTAGACATTATTATTCTACAAGCGTTTAATCCTATTTTAAAGTTTTTTCCAGTTTTTATCTGAAATTTTCAATGTATCAATTTCAGATGATGTTATAAACAAAGGCGTTATTTGCATTACTCGTTTCGTTTTTAATGTTTTTTTGTTAGCGTTAGGGCAATCTATTTCAATTAATCTTATCGTTTCTGAAGCTGACGATACAGATTGATATATAATTTTTTTATCTTTTTTATTCATTTTCCAAGTCGGGCAATTGTCTATACTTAAATATTCAAAAACCAACAAAGGAATTAACGCAACTACAATTCCTAAAACAAATTTCATTACATTAAAGAAACTCCAACCGCTACTTTTCTTAATTGATAACAAGAATAATACATACACACTTACAGATGCTAAGAATGTTAAGATTTTAGGGAATATTCTAGAGAAATTAGTATTGCTAAATTCTAAACTAATCAAATCTCCAATTAAAAAATAAAGTAAAAACCATGCAATAAAAAGAATGGAAATTATAATGGCAATATATCGAAGTCTTTTATTCATTATATAAAGGCTTTGTAGTAAAGTTGTTTAATTTTATATTATTCTATTCAATAATTTCTAATAATAACTTGTTTTTACTATAATTTGTCATGTTGAGCTTATCGAAACATTTTATAGAAATCTTTATTCTTCTTTGATAGGCTCAGAATGAATCAAAATTGTAGTCAATTAAACAAATTCTGTATATAAATATAAAAATATTCCTATCAATGACAGGAATACTTTTTACTAAAATAGATTTATTTAGACGATTTTAATAAATTCTCTAAAATCTCGCAGGCACATTCTGCCAAATTGGTTCCTGGACCAAAGATAGCATCAGCACCATTTTGGTAAAGATAATCATAATCCTGACGTGGAATAACTCCTCCCACAACAATATAAACATCTTCTCTACCAAATTCTTTTAATTGTTTCACAACTTCCGGAACTAGCGTTTTATGCCCAGCAGCTAAAGATGAAATTCCAAGAATATGCACATCATTTTCTACTGCTTGTTTTGCAACCTCAGCAGGCGTTTGGAATAAGGGTGAAATATCCACATCAAATCCCATGTCTGCAAAAGATGTTGCAACAACTTTTGCTCCACGATCATGACCGTCTTGTCCCATTTTTGCAACCATTATGCGGGGACGACGTCCATCTTCTTCTGCAAATTCGTCGGCCAAATTTCTGGCTTCTTCAAACTTATTCATTTTACCAGCTTCCATAGCATAAACTCCTTGTATTCCTCTTGTTATTGCCTTGTGTCGACCAAAAATAATTTCTAAAGCATCAGATATTTCTCCTAAAGTTACTCTTCTTCTTGCCGCTTCAATAGAAAGTTCCAGTAAATTACCTTCACCAGTTTCTGCAGCTTTTGTTAATTGAGCTAAAATATCTTGTACAGCATCATTATCTCGCTCAGCTTTTATTTTATTAAGTCGATCTATTTGTTTTTGACGAACTGTTGTGTTGTCAACTTCTAATATTTCAAACTCTTGTTGTTCTAATTTAGATCGGTAAGCATTAACACCTACAATCGCAATATCGCTTGCATCAATCTTAGCTTGCTTTTTTGCAGCAGCTTCCTCTATTCTCATTTTTGGAATTCCAGCTTCAATTGCTTTTGTCATTCCTCCAAGCTCTCTAACTTCCTGAATATATTCCCAAGCTTGATTTGCCATTTCGTTTGTCAACGATTCTATCATAAAACTTCCTCCAAAAGGATCTGCTGTTCTACAAATCTCAGTTTCTTCTTGTAATATGATTTGTGTATTTCTAGCAATTCTGGCAGAGAAATCTGTTGGTAAAGCAATTGCTTCGTCTAATGCATTTGTATGTAAAGATTGTGTTCCACCTAAAGCGGCGGCAAGTGCTTCTATAGCTGTTCTTCCAATATTATTGTAAGGTTCTTGTTCTGTTAAGCTCCATCCTGATGTTTGACAATGCGTTCTCAACATCAACGATTTATTATTTTTAGGTTCAAATTCTTGCATCAATTTCGCCCAAAGCATTCTTGCAGCTCTCATTTTCGCTATTTCTTGGGTAAAATTCATTCCAATTGCCCAGAAAAAAGAAAGTCGAGGTGCAAAATCATCTACTTTTAAACCTGCCTCTAAACCTGTTTTTACATACTCATATCCATCTGCTAATGTATAAGCCATTTCTAAAACTGGAGTTGCACCAGCTTCTTGCATGTGATAGCCAGAGATAGAAATAGAATTAAAACGAGGTATATTTTTAGAAGTATAATCAAAAATATCCGCAATAATCTTCATTGATGGTGTTGGCGGATATATGTAAGTATTACGTACCATAAATTCTTTCAGAATATCATTTTGTATTGTTCCTGAAAGTAAATCTTCTGAGACTCCTTGTTCCTCTGCTGCTACAATGTAAAAAGCTAGGATAGGTAAAACTGCTCCATTCATTGTCATTGATACCGAAATTTTATCTAATGGAATTTCATTAAACAAAATTTTCATATCCTCTACAGAGTCTATTGCTACACCTGCTTTTCCTACATCACCTACCACTCGTTCATGGTCTGAATCGTATCCTCTATGTGTAGCCAAATCGAATGCGACAGAAAGTCCTTTTTGACCTGCAGCTAAATTCCTTTTATAGAAAGCATTCGATTCTTCTGCCGTAGAAAAACCTGCATATTGACGAATTGTCCATGGTTGACGAACATACATTGTGGTATAAGGACCACGAAGATATGGTGCTACACCTGGTAAAAAATCTATCTGTTTTAAATCTTTTACATCATTGTAACTATAATCACTTTTTACTTGTAAACTATCTAATTCGAAGTTTTCTATATGAGATGGATTAGAATTTAGATTTCGTTTAAATCGTAAATTCGAAAAATCTGTTTTGCGATTCATCTAGCTAATATAACTAATTATCAGTTAGCTTTTATAATATTTCATAAATTCTAAAAGGTGTTTCTTGTAATAAATATTTCATAAAAATTAATTCATAAGAATAACATTCGAAAAAAATTTGGTCAAGTTATTGCATAATTAATAAGTAATTATAATCGTATCTATTAACTATAAAATATATCAACTATGAAATTAGAGTTTAGTAAAAAAACGATCCCTGAAATTTTAGCAGAGTTTGAAGGGAAAAGCACATTAGAATGGCAGAATGATATTTTTGACTTTTTAAAAAATTACGAAAATAATACCTCAACAATTAATTTTCTGTATCAACGAAATGATAGCTTGTATAAATCAGTTTTTAAAAGAGAGTTTTCCAATGCTACATTTCAATCATTAAATAATTTCTTAGGTTTAAAAAGAGGAGATACTGCTTTATTGAGCTCTTCGGTTTTAGACAATGATGGAAAAATTAGTTTAGTACAAGCCATAGAAGGTAAACTAGATTTATATTGTAGTGATAATCTTGAGGAGATAAAAATTCCATACATAGGAGAAGAACAAGACCAAATTGGGTTTGCAATAGATTATGCATATATAAACGGAAAACATGTAGAAAATTCTAGTTCGGAACTGGTGCGTATTAAAAAAATAGCATTATCTGGTGAACACATTCCAAATTATTTAAAGGAATTAGAGAAACCTACTTTTTATTCTATTTATGTTGTAAACGGTTTTCCTGTTGGTGTTAAAAAAGAAGATGATCTTAATTTTACTGTTTTAGATAAAGTAGAATTGTCTGAAGATGAAAAAAATAACCTTGTTTTGAATTCTATTTATGAAGATGAGCCTTTAAATACTGAAAGACAAGTTTACATTACGGATGATAATAAATTTAGATTTCTTTCTACTGGCGAATATAGAATTGGAAAAAGTAGAAGTCTAATTAATTTTGAATTAATTGAACAAAAATTAGATCAATATATAAATTTAAACTTTTGTGTATTAGGGTTTCCTAGTAAAAAAACAGGAGAAGAAGTTGTTACTTTAGTTATAGAAAGTAGATTTATAGAAGAAATACATATTCCGCAAGATGAGTTGGAAAGCCATGAAGTTCCTCAACAAACTTTTTACATTGGTGAGTTTCCAAAAAATAGCGATAAATCGGCTATTAGAGCAGAATTAAAACAATTGTTATTAGAAGCAAATGATTAAAAATAAAAACCCCACCAATTGTGGGGTTTATTTTTTAAAAGAATTAGAGCAAACTCTTATTTTGAAAACTTGATTGGTGATTTTAGATTTTTAAAATCGTCTAAATCTGCATTTAAAGATCCTACCATCAATCCCGCTTTAATTTTTAGCGGCACTAAATTTTCATCATCAGAAATCCACATTGTAACTGACTCAGATTCTTTGAAAATTCGACCAGATTGTACATAAGGACGAATCTTTATTGCACTAATCTTTCCAAACTTTGTTTTTAAAGTTTCTCTTCCTAAAACTTTTAATCTAAACTTTAACGTTTCATCTCCTAAGAAAATATTCTGGTTTAAAAAGTCTCCTGTTTTAATTTTTTTATAGTCTTGATTTCTCAAATTATAAAAAGCCGATAACAAATCTTGTGCATCAAAAGGAATTGTTTCTGTATTAATACTTCCATCTTTTTTATTTTCAACTTTTGCTTTTTTATTCGCATGATCAAAATAATAAATCTGATGTCTTTTATAACTTCCTTCTACAATATTTCTGACAAATTTTGTCGGTTTCATTGTCGATTTATCAATATAAGATTCATAATTATCATCTACCTTAAAAAACACACGAACAGCACCGCTCGAATTACCTTTACCGATAATATGATAATGACTTTTCCCATTTAATGTTACATCTTCTACATTTATTGTTGCATATCCTGCATTTAATCCAGTATAATGAATTCTAAATTTTAAAAACTCACCAGCTTTAAAATTGGATTGAGCATTTAATGATGATGTAAATGAGATTATAATTAATGTGAAAAATATGATGTATTTTTTCATTCAATTGGTTTTCTAGGTTAGTTCAAATTGTTTGCCAAAAATACAAAAACGCCTTTATGTCAACACATAAAGACGTTATTTTTATTTTGATAAAATATTTTAATTCTTTTTCATTCGCTCATCAGCTTCATCTAACCAAGGCTGATAAGTACAGTGTTTTTTTATCGCTTTGTAAACAACTTCACTATTAGGATCTTTTGGATCTAACTCATAAATAAGAGCACTTAGAAAACCATTTTTAATGGAAGTACTTTTTATTTTCTGCAATAAAGCGTCTGCTGAATAACCTTGGTATAACTTCTCTTGTAAATCTGTTAAGACTATTCCTCTATAACTTTGATAAGTTCTGTAATCTTCATCATTATCTAAATCCATTTGTTCCAATTCCGTTAAAAAATTAATTGGTAATTGTTCTAAAGTAGGATTGTAATAATTAAAGGAATCTTTATAAGTATATAAAAAATTAATGTAGTCGTAATTTAGATTTTTTTCTTCTTTATTTATAAAAGCTGAACTAACATCTATTTTATCTAAACTTTTAAGAAGAGCGTCATTAAAGGTTTTTATTTCATTGCGAAACGCTGTCGGAGACAAACGAAATAACTCGCTATTATGTGACAAAAAAGCATCTGTTTTAAAACTTTTACTAATCAAATAATTATTTCTATTGCTTCCTTTTCCAGTAAATGTAAATCGTGTTTCTATTTGGTTTAAATCTGTATCTAGAATTAAACTATCACCTGGAACAATATAAAGTGTAAACTCTTCACGATCTATAGAAAGTTTTTTATACCCTTCGTCTTGTATTTGAATGGTATCAGAAAAATTTCCATCAAAATCTAAAGCGAATGCTTTTTCTCGATTGTTTAATAATAAATATATGCTGTCAGATTCGGCATGCGCAACTCTTCCTCCAAAATAAATAACTTGTTCTTTCTTATTATTTGGCGAGCAACTGTATATTGAAATGAATAGTAATAGGAGAAATCCCAAATAGATTTTCATACTTTTTTTGTCTGTAGCAAAAGTAGAAAATTATTCTTCTTTTTGATGTATTTCAAAGTAAGAATCTATTTTAAAATTTTCGGGATTATTAGCCGCTGCTACAGCTAATTTATCTGCCTCTTCATTCCAATGATGACCAGCATGACCTTTTATCCATTGAAACTTTACTTTATGTATTTTATAAACCTGTAGAAAACGACGCCACAAGTCTTCGTTTTTCTTTCCTTTAAAGCCTTTCTGTAACCAACCAAATACCCAACGTTTTTCAACTGCATCTACAACATACTTAGAATCTGTAACAATTGTTATTTCAGTATTCGTAAACTTTAATGTTTCTAAAGCAACAATAACTGCCATTAATTCCATTCTATTATTTGTTGTTTTACGGAAACCTTGAGAAAGTTCTTTCTTTACTTTTTTCTCCGTTTCTAATAGAATACAACCATAACCTCCTGGACCAGGATTTCCTAAAGAAGAGCCATCTGTATATGCTACAATTGCCATAAAATTAAGGTTGATAATTTAACATCGCATCAAAGGTTTGACGAGCTACAAAATGATAATTTGGTCGAGCTTCTTTGTAAATTTCTTTCGCAAAATCTAATTGATGAGATTCTTTTAATGCTAAATAAAGAGGTTCTAAAAATTTACGTCTTCCTACGTTTACTAAAAACTCTTTTGTATTTGGGTTTGCTTTTTCATAGTTTAAAAGAATTGTTTTCTCAAACCAAGCACACTCAATTTCTGGATTTTTAGAATTTGTAAAATCATAAATAGCATCTAAATAAGCTAAATCTTCTTTTGTATTTTTCTTTACATCAATTTGACGAATGAAATGAACCCATTCATTTGTTGACTTTGTAGAAATAGCCACTTTTATAGCTTTTACATTATTTCGTCCGTTTTCTATATCTTGTTCTAATTGGGCTTCAGCAGCATCAAACAATTTAGAAGTTGGTTTATTTAAATCTTTTGGCCAACCAGTATTATAAATCCACTCTTGCACAAAGCTATCATCACCATCAGTTAAATTCTTCTTTAAATATTCTACAAATTTCTCTGTTGTCATTGTTTGAAAAGCATGAGAAGAAAAATAGTTGTTCAAGAATTTATCAAATTTTTCTCTTCCATATTTACTTTCTAACATCTTAAGAAATAAATAACCTTTGTCATAAGGCACATCAGAAAAAGCATCATCAGGATTAGATCCTTTCATATCAACTTTAAGTGAAGTATATTTTTCTGGAAGATTTCGCATAGAAGTTTCTAAGTCTTGAAATCCAATAACAGAAATCATATCAGCGTAATCTTTTCCTTCTAATTCTTCCATTATTCTACGCTCAAAATAAACTGTAAACCCTTCGTTCACCCAAAAGTCATCCCAAGTAGAATTGGTTACTAAATTTCCTGACCAGGAATGTGCTAATTCGTGTGCTATAAGGTTTGTCATAGAACGATCTCCCACAATTGCTGTTGGTGTAGCAAATGTTAAGCGAGGATTTTCCATTCCTCCAAAAGGAAAAGACGGAGGTAAAACAAGTACGTCGAATTGTCCCCAAGGATATTTCCCGTATAATTTTTCTGCTGTCGTTACCATATTTCCCATTTCTGCAAATTCCCATGCAGCTGCTTTTAGTAAACCTGGTTCCGCATAAACTCCAGTTCTATTATCTATAGGTTGATAATTTACATCACCAACAGCTAAAGCAATAAGATAAGGAGCAATTGCTTGTGGCATTTTAAATGTATAAATACCATCTGCATTTTTTTCTTTTGGATTAATAGCACTCATTAATGCTAATAAATCTTTTGGCACTTTTACTTTTGCATCATACGTAATACGAACACTTGGTGTATCTTGAATTGGAATCCAAGAACGTGTTAAAATTGCTTGCCCTTGAGACAGTAAAAATGGATGTTTTTTATCGTGTGTTTGCGCCGGCGTTAACCATTGTAAAGCATTTGCATTTGGAGAGGTTTTATAAAAAACCTTTACTATTGTATCTTTTGGAGAAACATTTATAATTAATGCTTGACCTTTTATAGAGTCTTTCTCTCCTAATTTAAAAGGTGTTTTTTTACCGTTCGCTAATAAAACAGAGTCTATTGTTAGTTTTTCTGTATCTAGAATAAGTTCTTTTGCCGAATTATTTTCAAATGTATATTGAGCAGATCCTGTGATGATATTTTTCTCAAAATCTGTTTCAATGTCTAAACTTAAATGTTTAATTAGTGCTTTATCTAAATCAGCAAATGTTTGATTGTCTTTTGCCTCTAACACAGTAGAAGAACTTGCTTGTTTGTTACAACCTATCATTACGAATAAAGTTCCTAACGTTATATAAACTAGTTTTTGCATTGTTGTAAATCTTTTAAAATTGTATTGAAAGCTTCTTCTTTTAGCGCTTGTTTATCTTCTTTTGATTCGAGATTTTTAGTTTCAAAAGTTGCTAATAATCTCACTTTTATTTTCCCTGGATATCCTCTAAACCAATTAAAAGGAAGCATTTTGTTTAATCCGTGAATAGCGATCACTGCCAAAGGAGTTTTAGTTTCCACGGCGATATTAAACGCTCCATCTTTAAATTTATCCAAATAAATCTGAAACTCTTTTTCATTCGTAACTCCTCCTTCTGGAAAAATAAAGATGCTTAAATCTCTATCTAATTTTTTCTTTGCTTCAGGATAAACATTTGCTTTACTTCTTGCACTATTTCTATCCACAGGAATACAAATACGCTCAAAAATCTTCCCAAATATAGGAATTTTAAGCAATTCTGCTTTGCCTACAAATGCAATTGGATGATCTTTTAGAATAGTCAACATTAGCATAATATCCATAATGGATGAATGATTAGCTATAAAAATGTAATTTTCTTTCGGATCTAAAGGAACCAATTTTTTATAATCTATTCTAAATCCTGTTCCATATAAAATAAATTTTCCCCAGTATCTTATTAACGGATAGATGTATGGAAAAGTTTTATCGAAATTAGCTAAAGGCAAAACGATAAAAACACCTATTATTAAAACGTAAATTGAACCTAAAAGTATCATCCAAATTCGCCAAATAAGAACCAAGAATCCTTTAATGTATTTCATGAAAGTTTTTATTATTCTAAAATCCAAAGATAAATGAAAAGTGATAAATGATGAGTGAAAATAAACAACACTTACCATCAACTGCTTATTTTAGAAAACATACAAAACTTCTAATCCTATATCTTATAATCTTATCTCTTTAAATCTAATTCGTAACAAAAGGATAAAAATAAATGCTTTGAAAAGAATTTGAAATGATTAAATTTGTTAAGGGAAAAAACACAAAGAAATGGCTTTAAACACAATCAATCCAACAACTACAACAGCTTGGAATAAATTAAAAACACACTTTTCTGTAATAGAAAAAACATCAATAAAAGAATTATTTGAACAAAATACTCACCGTTTCGAAGGATTCTCAATTAGATACCCATCTTTATTAGTAGATTATTCTAAGAATAAGATTACTGCTGAAACAATTCAACTTTTAATTGATTTGGCTAAAGAAATGAACGTAGATGAAGCAATTCAGAAAATGTTCCGTGGAGATATCATCAATCAAACAGAGCAAAGAGCTGTTCTACATACTGCTCTTCGTAATCGTTCTAACGAAGAAGTTTTAGTTGATGGTGTTGATGTAATGCCACAAATTAATGAGGTATTAGAACAAATGAAATCTTTCTCAGAAAAAGTTATTTCTGGTGAATGGAAAGGTTTTTCTGGTAAAGAAATTACAGATGTTGTAAACATCGGTATTGGAGGTTCTGATCTTGGACCTGTAATGGTTACAGAAGCTTTAAAATATTATAAAACACGTTTAAATCTTCATTTTGTTTCTAATATAGATGGAACACATTTAGCAGAAACTTTTAAATCTATTAATCCAGAAACAACATTATTTATTGTTGCTTCTAAAACATTTACTACACAAGAAACAATGACCAATGCTTTTTCTGCAAAAGAATGGTTATTAAAATCTGAAGCAACTGAAGCTGATGTAGCAAAACATTTTGTTGCATTGTCTACAAATGCGAATGGAGTAGCTGAATTTGGAATTGACACTGCCAATATGTTTCAGTTTTGGGACTGGGTTGGTGGAAGATATTCTTTATGGAGCGCAATAGGTTTAAGTATTTGTCTTGGTGTTGGATTTGATAAATTCGAAGAATTATTAGAAGGAGCTCATGAAATGGATATCCATTTTAGAACAGAAACTTTAGATCAAAACATTCCTGTTGTATTAGCTTTACTTGGAATTTGGTATAATAACTTCTTTAAAGCTGAATCTGTTGCTTTATTACCATACGAACAATATTTATCTCGTTTCGCTGCTTATTTCCAACAAGGAGATATGGAGAGTAATGGAAAATATGTTGGTCGCGATGGAGAAAAAGTGAAGTATCAAACTGGTCCTGTTATTTGGGGAGAACCTGGTACAAATGGTCAGCATGCATTCTATCAATTAATTCATCAAGGAACAAAGTTAATTCCAGCCGATTTTATTGCTGGAGCTAATTCTTTAAATGATTTAGGAGATCATCATGCAAAATTATTATCTAACTTTTTTGCTCAAACAGAAGCTTTAGCTTTTGGTAAAGATGAAAAAACTGTTATCGATGAGTTGAAAAAAGCAGGAAAAACAAAAGAAGAAATCGACTTTTTAACTGCATTTAAAGTGTTCGAAGGAAATCGTCCTACTAACTCTATCATGTATGAAGTGCTTACGCCAAAAGTTTTAGGAAACTTAATTGCGATGTACGAACATAAAATCTTTGTACAAGGTGTTATTTGGAACATTTTCTCTTTTGATCAATGGGGAGTGGAATTAGGTAAACAATTAGCTAATGTCATCTTACCAGAGTTAGAAAATGATGAGAGAGTAGAATCTCATGATTCTTCTACAAATGGATTAATAAACGCCTATAAATATTGGAGAAAATAATTTTCTAATATCAAACCATATGTAAAAAGAGATGTTTTTAGTTAAAAACATCTCTTTTTTTTATTTAACCCCCTTATTTATCAATTAAAATGTTTATATTTTTAATTATTTTAATAAACACCCCCTTATTTTTAAGTTAAATATCTAAAAACACTTGTTTTTTATTTTAATGTATTGTTTTTTTGTAGGGTAAACTGAAAAACAAACCAACATGAACGAATTTAGAATTGAAAGTGATTTGATTGGAGACTTAAAAGTTCCTACAAATGCATATTATGGAATTCAAACTGTTCGAGCAATAGAAAACTTCAAAATTTCTTCGCACAAACTCAGTAATTGCGCTACATTCATTAAGGCATTAGCACAAGTAAAATTAGCAGCAGCTAAAACAAACTATGAATTACACTCATTAGATGAGCCATTATACTTATCAATTCGACAGGCTTGTTTAGATATTATTGATGGACAATTTGACAATCAATTTCCTTTAGATCTAATTCAAGGTGGTGCAGGAACTTCTATTAATATGAATATTAACGAAGTTGTCGCTAATCGTACATTAGAAATAATGGGATATAAAAAAGGTGAATACAATTATTGCTCACCTAACGACCATATTAATCTAGCACAATCTACAAATGACGCTTATCCAACTTCTGTAAAAATTGCATTATATCAAATGCATGATGAGGTTTACCAAGCACTTGATAATTTAATTACAGTTATAAGAATAAAAGCAATCGAATTTCAGTCTATTTTAAAAATGGGACGAACGCAGTTACAAGATGCAGTTCCTATGACTATGGGACAAGAATTTGAAGCTTTTGCCTATTCATTAGAAAAGGAGAAAAGAAAATTAGTTACTGCCAGAGAAGAATTTTTATCTATTAATATGGGAGGAACAGCAATAGGAACAGGACTTAATGCTCCTAAAGAGTTCGCTGAACTTTGTGCAGAAAATTTAAGAGAAGTAACAAATATTCCTGTTTATGTTGCTCCAAACCTTATTGAATCAACATCTGATACGAGTAGTTTTGTAGAATATTCATCTGCGTTAAAAAGATTAGCCATTAAAGTTTCTAAAACATGTAATGATTTGCGTTTATTATCATCTGGACCTCGAGCTGGAATAAATGAAATTTCATTACCTGCTTTACAAGCCGGTTCATCTATAATGCCAGGAAAAGTAAATCCAGTTATTCCAGAAGTTGTAAACCAAGTATGTTACAAAGTTATTGGTAATGACACAACAGTTATGTTAGCGTCAGAAGCAGGGCAACTTCAGTTAAATGTCATGGAACCAATTATCGTTCATTGTTTAATAGAATCAATGGAGTTAATGAAAAACGCTTTAACTTCTTTAAAAGAGAAATGCATAGAAGGCATTATTGCAAATAAAGATGTTTCAGAAAATTTAGTAAAAAATAGTATTGGAATTGTGACAGCTCTAAATCCTTTTATAGGCTATAAAATGAGTACTAAAATTGCGAAAGAAGCCTTAATAACAGGTAAAAGTGTCTATCAACTTGTTTTAGAATATGATTTACTGTCAAAAAGTCGTTTAGATCAAATTTTAAATCCTGAAAATATGATAAATACTCAGACCTCATTTAGTGCTTAGTATTATTAATTACGATTTATTGGATATAAAATTCTATAGAATAAAAAAAGCCTATTTTCTTTAGAAAACAGGCTTCAAATTAACACATGAGGACAAAATTTACTCTACTAAATCTTATACTTATACTACTAATATCAAACTTTGTGCCAAAGCATATAATTTAATGGTTTTTATTTTTATTAATAAATCGTTTTATGATTATTGTTTTTTTGTCACTTTTTAGTAGTTAGAAGTAGATTAAAACAAATTGTGACAGAAGAATTGTGTTGTATGAGGTAAAACACAATTTTTAAAAAAAGTTTTCGCAATAGTATTAAGTTTTAGTATTGCAAATGGAGTTATAGTTATATATCGGATGAGTAACCTCATCCGATATATTTTTATCTAAGGATAAAGCTTATTTTACAGCAGTTATCTTTCCATTCATTGTAGCAAAGTGCCCAGGAAAAGAACATAAAAAGTCATAAGAACCTTCAGTTAGAGTAAATTTTATTTGCTCATTTTCTCCTCCTCCTAATAACTTTGTATTAGCAATTATTTCACTTTTTAATTCTGTTGGAATATAATCCGTTGCTTTTGCAGAAACTGCAGTATTTGCAAAAGAAGAAGCATCTGAACCTGGTTTTAATAAAATAAAATTATGTCCCATTGCTTCTTTTGACATTTGACCAGAGTTCATTAAAATTAATGTAACCTCTTCTCCAGCTTTCACAGTAAACTGTGTTTTGTCGTAACGCATATCGTCACCTGCTTTTAATACAATATGATTATTTGTTGCAGGAGTTGATGCTTCATTAGTTTCAACTGAAGTTTCAGCAGTGCTATAATCAATATCAGAAGCTGTTGAATCTTCTTTCTTTCCTCCACAACTCATTATAAATAAAGCTGTGCAACTTAGAATAAACAATTTTTTCATAATTAATATTTTATTTCCTTAAAAATAAAGAAATACAACAACTTAAAAAAGTTTACTCATTATAAATAAAAATGATTTTGGGCAGATGAAACCGACTAAGGAATATCTAAATATTTATGTGTTTGTAAAGAATAACGCCATTTCGGATTTTCTTTTACATAGTCTATTATTAAAGGAAGATTTTTTTCTCTTTTTCCCCATTCTGTTTGTAAGAAAAGCGTACAGTTCTCTCCTACTCTTGCGGCTTGTTCTTCTGCAAACTGAAAATCGTGCTGATTAAAAATAATACATTTCAATTCATGCGCAGCCTCACAAACATCATCTAAAGGTAACATTGTTTTTTTAGGAGATAAACACACCCAGTCAATCTCTCCACTTAAAGGATATGCGCCTGATGTTTCGATGTGAATACGAGCGCCTTTTTCGTGTAGTTTTTTTGTAAGATAAGTTAAATCCCACATAAGAGGTTCACCTCCTGTGATGATGATCGTTTTAGCTTGTGAAGTTGCTAATTCTACCAATTCATCAACATCAGTTAAGGGATGCTTTTCAGCATCCCAACTATCTTTTACATCGCACCAATGGCAACCAACATCACAACCTCCTAAACGAATAAAATAAGATGCCACACCAGTGTACATACCTTCTCCTTGTATGGTATAAAAATGTTCCATAACAGGAAGTAATTTTCCTTCTTTTATTAAGTCTTGTTCTTCTGCAGTTGTTGATGCAATATGTATCATAAAATTATTTTTTTCTATTGTATGCCAACAATGTATTTTTTAATAACATAGCTCTCGTCATTGGACCTACTCCACCAGGAACAGGTGTAATCCATGAAGCTTTTTCTTTTACGTTATCAAAATCTACATCTCCAGCTAAAATAAATCCTCTCGGATTTGTTGAATCATCTACGCGCGTAATCCCAACGTCGACAATTACAGCACCATCTTTTACCATTTCTGCTTTTAAGAATCCTGGAACTCCTAAAGCTGTGATAACGATATCTGCTTCTTTTGTATATTGTTCTAAATTTTCTGTCTTAGAATGAGTTAATGTTACAGTACTATTTCCTGGATTTCCATTTTTACTCATTAAAATACTCATTGGTCTACCAACGATACGAGAGCGTCCAATAACAACAGTGTGTTTACCAGCTGTATCAATATTGTAACGTTCTAACATTTCCATAATTCCGTAAGGTGTAGCAGGTAAAAATGTTTCCATTTCTAAAGCCATTTTTCCAAAATTCATTGGGTGAAAACCATCAACATCTTTATCAGGATCAATCGTATTAATTACAACTTCCTGATCGATATGTTTTGGTAATGGTAATTGCACTATAAAACCATCTAAAGAATCATCATTATTCCATTTTACAATTTCTGCAATTAGTTCTTCTTGAGAAATTGTATCTGGCAATATTAATTCTGACGATTCGAAACCTACGAAATTACAGTCTTTAATTTTGTTGTCTACATAAGTACGTGAAGCACCGTTGTTTCCAACTAAAATAGCTCCTAAATGTGGAACTCTTTTTCCTTGTTCTTTGAACGATTCAACTTTCTGTTTGATCTCTTGTTTGATCTCTTTAGAAAGTTTTATACCATCTAAAATTTGCATTGTTTGTTGTGTTTGTGCAAAGATAAGGACAAATTGTAAGATGTTATTATTTTATTGGCAACAAAAAAATCTTACTTAAGAAGTAAGACTTTTTTTAATATTTTATAAATGAATTGTTTAATCAATAATTATAAACCATTCATTTTTTCTTCTACAACTTTTCTTTCTTTCGCTATCAAATTGTCTTCCTCTGTTGGAAATTGAAAAATCCCAGTATTCATACTTTCAATTCTTTTCAAAACTTCATAAGATGCTTTTGCTTTTTCCGTATTTCCTTGATTAAGATAAACACGAATAGCTTTCATAAACGTTAGTATATTCTTTTTCTTTAATTCATCTGCTAATAAAAACTGATCACGCTCTTCGTTAGCTTCTAATAAAACAACCAAATTGTTATCATCTAACTTATAATAAGATTGTAACATTTGATTAAAAATAATCAGAAAACCATCATCCGAATTTCCTACTTCTAAAGCAATAATCTTCGCTAAGGTTTTAGATAACTCTTGTATATATTTTGAAATAAAATCTTGTTTAATCATCTTAATCTAATTTTTTTGATAATTTTTCTAATGCCTTTGCTGGGTTTTTCCCTTCGTATAAAATTTTATGTACGGCATTAATTATTGGTGCTTTTAATTGGTATTCTTCATTCATTATTGCAACACCTTTTGTTGCATAATAACCTTCGGCAACCATATTCATTTCTAAAATAGCAGATTTTACAGTATACCCTTTACCAATCATATTACCAAACATTCTATTTCTAGAGAAGAAAGAATAACCTGTAACCAATAAGTCCCCTAAATAAGCAGAATCATTAATTTTTCTTTTAACTGGACTTACAGTTTTTAAAATATGATTCATTTCTCTAATAGCATTACTCATTAAAACAGCCTGAAAATTATCTCCATAACCCAACCCATGCGCAATACCAGCTGCAATAGCATAAATATTTTTTAAAACAGCGCCAAATTCGGTTCCATGAATATCATTCGAAAGTTTTGTTTTAATAAAATTACATTCCAAACAATTCGCAATAACTTGTGCTTTCTCTTCTTCGTTTGCAGCAATTGTTAAATACGAAAGACGTTCCAAAGCAACTTCCTCTGCATGGCAAGGTCCACTAACTACTCCTAGTTGATTTTCATCAAGCTCAAATTTGTCTAATAAATATTGACCAACTAATTTATAATGATCAGGAATAATTCCCTTAATAGATGTTACAATAAATTTTCCTTTTAGTGAAACTGTTAGTTTACTTAAACAATCAGCAACATAAATAGACGGAACAACCAAAAATATGATGTCAGAATTACTTACAACTTCATTAATATCTGTTGAAATATTTAATTTTTCTGATTTAAACTCTACTCCTGTTAAATAATTAGGATTATGTTTATTACGCTCTAAATAACCTTTTACATATTCGTCTTTCACCCACCAATTAAAGGTTTCTAGGTTTTTACTCAACATTTTTGCAATTGCCGTAGCCCAACTTCCATTCCCTATTAATCCAACTTTTTGATTAGATAAATCCATCATAATTCATTTATTGTTCACACAAAGTTAATTAATTTATAACTTAGGTATTTTGAATTTAAAGAAAAGAACATCAATTTTGTAAAAATTTTAACGACTTGTACAAGAAATTATTTAGTGAGACCATTATTTATGGTATTGGCTCTATTTTACCGAGATTAATAATGTTTGCGCTAAATCCATTCATTATTGATAAAACATCAAATACCGATTTCTCTATTTTTGGGCAACTGTATGCAGCCGTTTCTTTCTTGAATGTTATTTTGACATTTGGTTTTGAAACTGCATTCTTTCGTTATGCTACAGAAGAAGGTTTATATCAAAAAGTACTTAATACTTCGTTTTGGTTTATGGTAATAACCTCTTCTACAATGATGGTTTTACTGTATCTATTTTTAGAACCATTAGCGGAATATGCAAATTATAAAGATAATCCCGAGTATTTATTATGGTTTGGTTGGATTGCTTTTTTTGACGCATTGTGTGTTATTCCTTTTGCTGTTCTACGTTTTAAAGGAAGACCTATTTTATATGCTGGAATTAAAGTTTTTCAAAATGTTTTTCAAGCAATTTTCACTATTGTTTTGTTATACTATGTTTCGAAAGAATTCATGGTAAATCTTGGTTTTAACAACACTATTTCTTACCCTTTCATAACCAATTTAATAGCAAGTATTCTTGGAATAATTTTATTAATTGGTGTAATAAGACATATACAATTTAAATTTGACAAGCCGTTATTTAAAACAATGTTTATGTACGGTTATCCAATTATGATAGCTGGTTTGGGATATATTCTGAATGAAAATTTTGATAAATTAGTTCAACGAAACCTTATTGATGAAGCTTCGGCTGGATCTTATGCAGCTTGTTATAAAATAGCAACATTAATGACATTGTTTGTTACAGCCTACAGAATGGGGATAGAACCATTCTTTTTTAAAGTAGCTAAAAAAGGAGATGCAAAGCAAACTTATGCAAATATCTTATTCTTTTTCAGTATTATTTGTAACATCGTAATCCTTGGAATTTTAGCAAACATACATTGGATTAAGAAAATATTTATTCCAGATTCTTCGTTTTGGTCAGCATTAGATATCGTACCAATTATTTTAATTGCGAATTTATTTTTCGGTATTTATTACAATTTATCTACTTGGTATAAAGTAACTGACAAAACGAATATAGGAACTGTAATATCATTAATTGGTGGAGCATTAACTGTTATTTTAAATCTTGTTCTGCTTCCTATTTATGGTTTTATAGCTTCGGCATGGATAACATTAATTGCTTACGGAATTATGATGGTGATTTCGTACATTTGGGGACAGAAAGTATATCCAATTCCTTATAAAGTGAATAAAATTGTACTTTATATGGGAGTTGCAATTGCACTTGCTTGGACAAATTATTTTATACTCAATTCTAATTTGATTATTGGTAATCTTATTCTAATCGCGTACATTGCATTTATTGCTTTCGCCGAACGTAATACATTAAAAAAATTAAGAAAATAAAACATGAAAGTAAAAGTAATCAACACTTCTAAACACGCTTTACCAGAATATAAAACAGCTTTATCTGCTGGAATGGATTTAACAGCGAATATTGAGGAGCCGATTGAATTAAAACCTTTAGAAAGAAGATTAATTCCTACTGGATTAAGTATTGAATTACCTGCTGGATACGAAGCACAAGTTCGTCCTAGAAGTGGAATGGCTTTAAAACATGGTTTAACTTGCCTTAATTCTCCTGGAACAATTGATGCTGATTACCGTGGAGAAATTGGTGTGATTTTAGCTAATGTCTCTAATGAAGCTTTTACTATTAATGACGGTGATCGCATTGCACAATTAGTTATTGCAAAACACGAAACGATAGAATGGCTTGAAACTGAAAACTTAAACGTAACAGAACGTGGAGCTGGAGGTTTCGGAAGCACAGGAAAACAATAAAAAACACAATCTTAACAATATACTCAAAAATGAAAATTATTATTCCAATGGCTGGACGTGGATCACGTTTACGCCCTCATACATTAACTACTCCAAAGCCTTTAATTCCAATTGCAGGTAAGCCAATTGTACACCGTTTAGTAGAAGACATTGCAAAAGTTAGTTCAGAACCAATCGACGAGATTGCCTTTGTAATTGGTGATTTCGGAGCAGAAGTTGAAGCTGATTTAATTGCTATTGCAGAAAAATTAGGTGCAAAAGGAACTATTTGTCATCAATTAGAACCTCTAGGAACTGCTCATTCTATTTGGATGGCAAAAGAAGCTTTAGAAGGTCCAGTTGTTGTTGCTTATGCTGACACATTATTCCGTGCAGATTTTAAACTTGACATGGAATCTGATGGGGTTGTTTGGGTAAAACAAGTCGAAAATCCGTCTGCTTTTGGAGTTGTAAAATTAGACGAAAACAATGTTATTTCAGATTTCGTTGAAAAACCAAAAGAATTTGTTTCAGATTTAGCTATTATTGGAATTTACTTTTTCCGTGATGGACAAAAGCTATATAAAGAAATTGAATATTTATTAGAAAATGATATTCAAAAAGGTGGAGAATATCAATTAACTGACGCATTAGAAAATATGCGTGCTGCTGGAGATAAATTTACACTTGGTAAAGTTGATGAATGGATGGATTGCGGAAATAAAGCAGTTACAGTTGATACAAATACAAGAGTTTTAAATTTAGATAAAGAAGATTTTAAAGCAATTCCTGCTTCAGCAAAAATTGAAAACTCATTAATTATTGAGCCATGTTTTATTGGTGAAAATGTAGAAATTAAAAACTCTAAAGTTGGACCATTTGTTTCTATTGGAAATGGAACAATTGTTGAAAACTCTAACATAGACAATAGTTTAATTCAAGAAAATTCTAAAATTTTTCACGCTAATTTATCAGATACAATGATTGGAAATCATGCCAAATATTATGGTGTATCTCGTAGCGTAAGTTTAGGTGATTACTCTGAATTAGATTTCAAATCTCACGAAGCATAAAAATTATGATAAAGAAATTAACGTATATCTTTTGTTTAGGACTTATTACAACTGCTTGTACAACACAAAAAGTTGCAAAAGTTGATGATAAAAATGCCGAAGTTGTATCAGCTTCAGCTAAAATCATTCAGCAAACTCTTGCTAAAAAATCAGCATTTAAAGATTTAACTATAAAAGCAAAAGTTGTTGCAGATTTAGAAGGAATGTCTGGAGATGTAAATGCGACTATTGCAATAAAAAATGAACAAAAGATATGGGTTAATGCAACAAAGTTTGGTATAACAGGAGCACGCGCTCAATTTACACCAACTGGTTTTGCAGCTTTTGAAAAATTAGGTGGAACTTATTATGAAGGGGATTTTTCTCTTGCTAATAAATTATTAAAAGTTGATTTTATAGATTATCAAAAACTACAAAATCTATTAGTAGGAAAAGTTTTTGTAGATTTAAATCCTGTAGATTATACTGCAAATTTTTCGGATAATAAATATACTATTACTTACAACGAAAACGAAGCAATTAAAGCTGCTCCAAAAGAAGGAAAGTACATTCAAACTTATGTTTTTGACAATGGATTTCGTCTTACAGAAGCACATTTAAAAGATCCGAAACGAAATATTGAAATAGATTTAGCCTATGATAATTGGGTAAAGGCGGGAGAAGAAGAATTTCCAAAAAATGTTAAAATTTTTATAAAAGATAAAAAAACGCGTCAAATAGACTTGGAATATAATAGTTTTACGTTTCAGGAAACGAACACACCGTTCTCAATTCCAGCTGGATATAAGAAAAAAGAAATAAAATAATGAAGTTTGTTTTATCAACTATATTTTTAACGCTTTCATTATCAATGTTTGCACAAGTTCCTTACAACAAAGCGAACTTACAAAAACAAAATGCTCAGCTTAAAAAAGAAATTATAAACTTAAATAAACAACTTGAAGTTAATAAACGTAACTCGAAGTTAAATGTTGGCTATGTACAGAACTTGACAAAGAAAATTCAAGTTCAGACAAAGCTTGTTGGCAATTTAACAAAAGAGAAACGATTTATTGAAGACGAAATTTATTTAACTCAATTGGAGATTAATAAACTTTCACGCGAGTTAGTTGAATTAAAAAAAGATTATAAGCAAGTGTTAGTACGTGCTTATAAAAATAAATCTGTAGAAAATAAACTACTTTTCGTACTGTCTTCTAAAAGTTTAGGAGAAGCTTATCGTCGTATAAAATATTTAGAAAAATACTCACAATTTCAGTTAGGTCAAGCGAATGAAATTATTGGTAAGCAAACTGATATTCAAAGTAAAAAAGCGAAGAAAGAAAAAGCAAAAGACGAAAAAGAAAAAGTTCTTTCTCAACAAGTTCTATTCAGTCAGAATTTAGAAAAAGAGCGTTTAGCGAAAGAAAAAGCTGTTGAAGAGTTTCATAAAAATGAAGGTGTAATTGCTGCAGAAATAAACGAAAAAGCCTCTCAACAAAGACAAATCGACGCGAAGATTAAAGAAATTATTGAAGAAGAAATTCGACAAGCAAAAATACGTGCAGAAAAAGATTTAAAAGATTGGAACGAAGCCAAGCGTGGTAACTCAATTGCATCTTACAACGAATATTTACGTACAAACCCTAAAGGAGATTACGCTAAATCTGCTAGAACAGCTATTCTAAGAATAGAAAATGATGCTAAAGCATGGAATATTGCCCGTTCAGCGCATACTAAGCAAGCTTACCAATCTTATTTAACTCATCATCCACAAGGTAGTTTTGTTTCTACAGCTAAAACTGAGATTTCAAAATTTGAGCAACTAGAACGTGAAGCAGAAGCAGAACGTCAACGTATAATTGCTCAACGTAAAGCGGAAGAAGAAGCAAGATTAAATGCACAGAAAGAAGCAAATGCTCAAAAAATTGCAGAAGCAAAAGCGGAAGCAGAGCGTAAAGCAAAAATAGAAGCAGAACAAAAAGTTGTAACGAAAGTTCCAGAAAAAGAACGTGTTGTTAAAGTTGACGCAGTAAAACCTGCTGAAACATTCTCTGAACGTCCAGATTCTGAAGGAATTTCTGGTGAGTTTTCATCGAATAAAGGTCGTTTACCATGGCCTGTAGATCGTGGAACTGTTGTTAGTAGATTTGGATCTAATTCGCATCCTATCTTATCTAACATTACAACTGTAAACAGTGGTGTAGATATTTCTACTTATCGTGGAGCACATGCACGTGCAGTTTATGAAGGTGTTGTACAAGCAGTAATGAGTGTTTCTGGAACTGGAAAAGCAGTTTTAGTAAAACATGGATCTTATTACTCTGTATATACTAACTTATCTAGCGTAAGCGTGTCTAAAGGTGATGATGTAAAACGTGGTCAATCTTTAGGTATTATTTATACTACAGCAGAAGGAGAAACAGTTATGAATTTCCAAGTTTGGAGTGGAACAACAAAACAAAATCCTGCTTCTTGGGTAGCAGGAATGTAATAAATAAATTATATATTTGCATTAAAATCAATTCAGTATGGGATTAGGAGGAAAAGAGTGGATAGTAATCATTTTAGTTGTATTACTATTGTTCGGGGGTAAAAAAATTCCTGAATTAATGCGCGGATTAGGTTCTGGTTTGAACGAATTTAAGAAGGCTACTCGCGAAGACAACAAAACAGAAGAAACTACTTCTGATAAAAAAGAAAATTAAAATCTAATTTTAATTAAAATACAAAAGCATTGTAATTGAAGAAATTTTGAATACAATGCTTTTACTATATAAATAAAACTTTAAAATGAAATTTACAGATAAAGCTTGGTCGATTTTTAATCAAAGTATTAACGACTATCATAAACATGATGATGTGAATCGTCAAATTGAAAATCCATATAGTGAGGAAGATTTAATTTCTCATTTATTATACAAAAAAAATTGGATTGATACTGTACAATGGCACTTAGAGGATATTATTCGTGATCCACAAATTGATCCTGTTGAAGCTTTAAGCCTTAAACGTTGGATTGATAAATCTAACCAAGAGCGTACAGACATGGTAGAGTATGTTGACAGCTGGTTTTTACAACAATATGCGAATGTAGAAGTAAAATCTGATGCAACTTATAATACAGAATCTCCTGCTTGGGCGATAGATCGTTTTTCTATTTTATCGTTAAAAGTTTATCACATGAAACAAGAAGCTGAACGTACAGATGCAACACCTGAACACAAAGCAGCTTGTCAAACTAAATTAGATGTTTTAAATCAACAACACCAAGATTTATCTATTGCGATAGAAGAATTATTGGCTGATTTTGAGGCTGGAAAAAAATACATGAAAGTGTATAAACAAATGAAAATGTATAATGACGAGGATTTAAATCCTGTTCTTTACGCAAACAAGAAATAATACATATAATAACAATATATAGAAAGCCATTTCACATTTTGAAATGGCTTTTTTTTGTGTTTTATAACAAAATAAATATTTTATCACTATTTGGTTGAAATGATGTAAAAATTATTAAAAATAAAGGTAAATTTAGCATTACAGAAAAACAATTAGCACATGATAAAAAATAACTTAAAATTTATTCTTTTCGGATTAAGTCTTTGCAGTGTAATTGCAAACGGTCAAGAAAAGAATAAATACGATTATCAAGAAGCATTTAAACCATTTTTTTACCAGAACAACGCGACTGAAACACGCTCTGCAAATGGGAATCCAGGGCATAATTATTGGCAAAATAGAGCCGATTATCATTTAAATGTAAGTTTAAATGAAGCAAAAAATGAATTAACTGGAACATCTGAAATTACTTATACAAACAATAGTTTTGATAATTTAGACTTTTTATGGTTACAATTGGATCAGAATTTATTTAATAAAGATTCTAGAGGTAATGCTTTAATTCCATCATCAGGAAGTAGATATGGTGAAGCTGGAAATGAATTTGATGGAGGATACAAAATAAAATCTGTTCAGATTGATGGAAAACAAGCAAAGTATACAATCTCTGATACAAGAATGCAAATTGATTTAGCAAATGAGTTAAAAGCACGTGGAGGAAAAGTAAAAATTAAAATAGAATATTCATTTGTTGCTCCTAATTATGGAGCTGATAGAATGGGTATTGAGCCAACAAAAAATGGTAAGATTTTTACAATGGCACAATGGTTTCCAAGAATGGCTGTATATGATGATATTATGGGATGGAATACATTACCATATTTAGGTGCTGGTGAATTCTATTTAGAATATGGTGACATTACTGCAAATATTACAGTTCCTGCTAATCATTATGTCGTTGCTTCTGGAGAATTATTAAACGAAAGAGATGTTTATTCTAAAGAAGAAGTTAATCGTTGGAATCAAGCTAGAAATAGTGAAAAAACTGTTATCATCCATTCTTCGGAAGAAGTGAATAAAGCAGACAAAACTGCGACTGATAAAACTAAAACATGGAAATTTAAAATTGAAAATACTCGCGATTTTGCATGGGCTTCTTCTACAGCATTTATTTTAGATGCTGCTCGAATAGATTTACCAAGTGGTAAAAAGTCTTTGGCAATTTCTGCCTATCCTGTAGAAAGTGATGGTAAAGAAGCATGGGGAAGATCTACAGAATATACAAAAACAACTATAGAACATTATTCTAAACAATGGTTTGAATATCCTTATCCAGCAGCTGTAAATGTTGCAGGAAATGAAGGTGGAATGGAATATCCTGGAATTGTATTTTGCCACATGCGATCAAGAGGTGAAGGTTTATGGGGCGTTACAGACCATGAATTTGGACACATTTGGTTTCCTATGATTGTTGGTTCTAACGAACGTGTACATGGATGGATGGACGAAGGCTTTAATACTTTTATTAATGCTATTTCTAAAAAGAATTTTAATAATGGTGAATATTACAAAAAACAATCTTTACAAAGAATGTCAAATTCTTTTTTTAGCGATGCTTTAGAACCTATTACAACTCAACCAGACAATATGAGAGAACGTAACATTGGTGCGTTATTGTATTATAAACCAGGAGCAGGAATGACAATCTTAAGAGAAACAATCTTAGGAGAAGAAAAATTTGACAAAGCCTTAAGAAGTTATATTAAGAATTGGGCGTTTAAACACCCTACACCAGAAGATTTCTTTAGAACAATGGAAAATGTTTCTGGAGAAGAATTATCTTGGTTTTGGAGAGGTTGGTTCTTAAATAAATGGACAATTGACCAAGGGATTACAAGTGCAAAATATGTGAATGGTAGTTATAAAAATGGTGTAATTGTGAAAGTAGAAAACTTTGGACAATTACCTATTCCTACAACTGTACAAGTAAACTTTAATGATGGAACTTCTAAGGAGGTTAAGCTTCCTATAGAAGTATGGAAACGAAATACAGAATGGTCTTTTAAAATAAATTCTACAAAAGAAATTACAACGATAAAATTAGATCCTAACGGTGCTATTCCTGATACGAATACTGAAAACAATGTTTTTAATATGTCAAAAAAAAACGATTAGAGAAAGTAAATCTTAAGGAGTATGAAGGAACTTACACAAGCGAGAAGTTTAATTCTGATTTAGTTTTAAAAGAAGTAAATAACAGCTTAAGTTTATCTTTTAATGGAGATAATTTGACGTTGGACTATAATGGAGATAATACATTCATTTTTGACGAAAATGAAAGTGAGATTAAAATCATTTTTGCAAAAGATAAAAAGTCTTTTGTGGTTGAAGAAAACGGACAAAAAACAGAATTTAAAAGAAAGTAATTTTTAATAATCAAGTTCTTTCGAAGAGTTAGATAAAAACAAAAACCACTTCAATAGAAGTGGTTTTTATTTATAATTTAATATGATTATTTAGTTTCCGGTTTTAAATATAAATCGAAATAATCTGTAATTTTTTGCATTAAATGAACACGGTCTTTTCCACGAACATTATGTTCATGTCCTGGATAAATGAAGTAGTCCATTTGTACACCATTTTTAACAGCTTCTCTGATAAAATTCACAGAATGTTGCCAAACTACAACATTGTCTTGTGCACCATGAATCATTAATAATTTTCCTTTTAGGTCTTTTACTCTATTTATTAAGTTAGTTTGTTTATAACCTTCTGGATTGTCTTGTGGCGATTCCATGTAGCGTTCTGTGTACATAATTTCGTACTGTGTCCAATCTAAAACTGGTCCTCCAGCAACACCAACTTTAAAAACGTCTGGTTTACGTAACATAAAAGATGTTGTCATAAATCCTCCATAACTCCATCCGTGGATACCCATTCTTTCTGCATCTACAAAAGGTAAAGATTTTAAATACTCCACTCCTTTCATTTGATCGTTCATTTCGGTTGTTGCAGCATTTGCATGAATAGCTTGTTCAAATTTTAAACCTCTATTAGCAGATCCTCGCCCATCCATTGTAAATACAACGTAACCTTTTTCAGCCAAATGATCGTACCAAAGATTTCCTGTTGCAGGGAAACGATTAGTAATTAATTGCGCATGTGGACCGTTATATAAATAAACAATTACTGGATATTTCTTTGATTGATCAAAATTCGTTGGATAGATTAATTTACCATATAAATCTGTTCCATCATCAGCTTTTAATGTTACATTTTCAACTTTCGCTGTATTGTAATTGATTAAAGGATTTTTTGCTGTTAATAAGTTTTGTTTAAACTTTCCTTTCGTATCTAAAACTTCTATTTTTCTAGGAATATCATCACTACTCCAGTTATCTAGTGCGAACTCTCCGTTAGATGATACAGCAACATTATGTGTACCAGATTCTGTCGTTATTTTACGTAATTTACCATTCTCCCAATTTACAGCATATAAATGACGATCTTTTGCAGAATCTTTTGTTGTCATAATTAACAACTCTTTTTTCTTTGCATTTTCACCCACAATATCTGTAACGATCCAATCTCCTTTTGTTATTTGATTGATTAATTTACCATTTGCATCAAAACGATAAAGGTGCATAAAACCATCTCGTTGAGACCACCAAATAAATTCATTTGACTTTCCTGAAACGAAATATAATTCGTGTTGAGGCTCTACATATTTATCATTATCCTCTTTGAACAATGTTTTGATTAATTTACCAGACGTTGCATCGTATTGGTTTAATTCTAAATGCTTTTGGTTACGAGATAATATCCCGATATAAATAAATTTCTCATCTGGTGACCATGTAACAGAAGTTAAATAATGGTCAACCTCTGGTTGTGTTTCTAAGAAAATTGTTTTCTGAGATGTTGGGTTGTAAACTCCTAACGTTACAGTATGATTTTTTGTTCCAGCAAATGGATATTTAATATTTTTATTAATTGCTGGTTGTACAGACCAATCAATAATTGGATAATCTGTAACTACTGTCTGATCCATTCTATAAAAAGCAACTAAATTTCCTTTTGGTGAAATATAAATTCCTTTGTGAATCCCAAATTCATTTTGGTGAACAGATTTTCCATTTACAATTTCATATTTTCCATCTTTGGTAATTTGATGTGTTTTACCTGCTTTATCAACAAAAAATAAATTGTTATCAACCACATAACCAACTTGATTATTTGTTGCATCAAGCTCTACGTTTTCTGCATTTTCTGGCAATGATAACCAATCTTTTTGTTCACCAGTAATCGTAATAGTTTTATATCCTGTTTTACTTGTAAAATAAGCTTGTTTCTCATTTATCCAATTAAGAGAAGGTATACGTTTGTTCTCAAATTGAGAGCTTCTAAAAATTGTATCTGTTTTTAACGAAGGAACTTCTTTTTTAATTAAAGCTTCTCCATAAGCAGTTTTTACATTTTGTGTATACGCATTTTGATTCGGAATCCATTGAATTTGATTTAAGTTCTCAATTCTTAAATTAGTACCTAAACCAAGGACAGCCTCTTCCATCGTAATATCTTTCTTCTGCGCAAATAAACTTGCACTCAAAAGAAGAGAACTGAATAAAATTGTGTTTTTCATGTGTGAGTTTTTATTTCAAATGAAGCTCAAGAGCTTCTAAATTTTTCTTTTCGTTTCCAATAAAAATTTTATCTCCGTCAACGACAACTGGACGTTTTAGAAAAGTATAATCTGATAAAATATAATTTTTTATTTCTTCTTCAGATAATTCTACATCTTTTAAACCTAGTTTTTTGTAATTCTGAGCTCTGCGAGAAAAAAGTGCTTCATAACTTCCTGCTAAATTTTTCATCTCTTCTAAATCTTCTTCAGTTATTGCAGTAGATTTTATTTCGTGTAAGTCAAAACCTGTAAAATCTAATTCTTTCATTATTCGCTTACACGTATCACAAGTTTTTAAAAAAAATACTTTTTTCATCTTAAAAATTCTTTGGTCTGTAAATATAGTAAGAGCCAAATTAAAAACCTTAATAATTAAACTCAGCTATTTTTTATAATTGAAATTATTTTTTAGCTATTACAGTTTAGTGTTTTTTGAATAATAAGCGTGATTTTGTTAAAAATCCGCCTTTTGTATAATCTTGTACTATTTTTTTTATAGTTTTGAATTACAACAAACTCAAAAAACAATTTATTATGAAAGCAAATCTAACACTACTTGCTTTAGCCCTCTTAACAAACACCTATGCACAAGTAGGTATTAATACTTCTAATCCTACATCTTCTTTAGACGTAAATGGTAATGCAAGGGTAAGACAAATAGACGATTTAACTGAAACGCCAGAATACCTTTTGACAGCCGATGAACAAGGAAATATTAAAAAAGTTGAAACAAGCATAGTCAATAATGGTACTCCTGCAAGTTACTCTCCTAAAATGGCTGGTATATTCAGGTTAACTACTGATGTTACTTGCTCTACTTGTGACAGAAGGATTATTCCATTTAACCAAAATGTTGTATCGAATGATGAGTACTTACAAATAAATAGTAATGGAGTTTACACTATATTATCATCTGGATTATATCAATTTACAGTACAAGTTGGTGTAAATAGTGTTACAGCCAATTCAGATATTATTATTGGAATTCTAAATACATCTGGTAATTGGATTGGTAGAGCTACTTTTTCTACATCAAACACAAATAGACAATTTAGAGTTTATACTACAACTCTACAATTTAACGAAGGAGATAGATTTTCTGTTGGTATAAATATGACAACTGGTTCTGTACAGGGAACACAAACAGGAACTACAGGTAATGGAAATGTCACCAATTTCTCTGTTGTAAAGTATTAATTTACTACATCATATTTTTAACGAGATAGTTTTTTATCAAATTCTTATATAATTTGATAAAAAACTATCTTTGCTTTATGGAAGAAACAAATTTGTTACGATTGAATAAATACATTAGTGATAGTGGAATTTGTTCTAGAAGAGAAGCAGATCAATACATAGAAAAGCGCGCTGTTTTAATTAATGGTAGAGTTGCAAAGGTTGGTCAGCATGTAAAAGCAACAGATATTGTAATGGTAAACGGTATTGTTATTGAGCCAAAGGCAAAAGAGAATGCGGCATACATCATGTTAAACAAACCTGTTGGAGTTACTTGTACTACAGATTCTTCTGATCCTGATAATATTGTTGACTATCTTTCTTTCGGAGAAAGAATTTTTCCTATTGGTCGATTAGATAAAGATTCGCAAGGATTAATATTATTAACAAGTGATGGTGATATTGTAAATAAAATTCTTCGAGCAGGAAATAATCACGAAAAAGAATATATCGTAACAGTTGATAAAACAGTTACCGATGATTTTTGTAGCAAAATGGCTAACGGAGTTCCTATTTTAGGACAAGTTACCAAAAAGTGTAAAATAGAGAAAATCAATTCTAATTCGTTCCGGATTACTTTAATTCAAGGTCTTAATAGACAAATTAGACGTATGTGCGAATATTTTGGATATGGTGTAAAGAAATTAGAACGTGTTCGTGTAATGAATCTTACATTAAATATTCCGGTTGGACAACACAGAGATCTAACCCAAGAAGAGTTGTCTGAATTAAATCGTTTGACAAAAGATTCTGAAAAACATATTGAAAAGAAATCATCTAGTCAACCAAAAAAGAAAAAGCCTACCGAAATTTCTCCAAATTTTAAAGACTCAAAAGGTAAAATGATTCAGAAAAAAGGAGCAAAAAAATCTTCTAGCTCATCAGCTAGGGTCGGAAAAAGTAATCCAAATAAACCAAAAGGAGGAAAAAGAAGATAAATTTTGATTAATTCTTCGTTTCATTTTAAATCTATCGAAAAACATATAAAATGTTTCGACAGGCTCAACATGACAGATGATTAAAAACTATTGAATAAAATAATTAGTTTTAACAACTTCATATATAAAAACAAACAACCTCGAAGAATCTTCGAGGTTGTTTTATAAATTTTAATTTCTTAATTAATCTAATGTTGGAAACTTGAATGATGAATCATCTTTGTCATCATCACGAGACTTTCTTCTTTTTTGTGTTTCTTCTTCTTTTTGTATCTGATGTTCATTTAATTGATGAGCAGCAGTAAAAGATGTAACCATTGTATTCAACATTTCCGAAGCTGCTGTAGGAGAATTAGGTAAAAGCACTAATTTACTACCAGACTTCTCTCCTATAGATTGTAATGTATCATAATGTTGTGTAACAACAATTAATGCAGATGCTTCTTGCGAAGTAATTCCAGCTCCATTTAAAACATCTACAGATTCTAAAAGTCCCTTAGCAATTTCTCTTCTTTGGTCTGCAATACCTTGTCCTTGTAAACGCTTAGACTCTGCTTCTGCTCTTGCCTTTTCTACAATTAAAATTCTCGCAGCATCTCCTTCATATTGTGCTGCTAATTTTTCACGCTCAGCGGCATTAATGCGGTTCATAGCATGTTTTACTTGTTCATCTGGGTCAATATCTGTCACTAAAGTTTTAATAATCTCGTAACCATAAGAATTCATGGCTTCTTGTAACTCTCCTTTTACTGCTATAGCAATATCATCTTTTTTCTCAAAAACATCATCTAAGCGAAGTTTAGGAACCTCAGCACGGACAACATCAAATACAAAAGAGGTGATTTGTGTAAATGGATTATCTAGCTTATAAAAAGCATCATATACTTGTGTTTTGATGACTTGGTATTGTACAGAAACTTTTAATCGTACAAACACATCATCTTTTGTTTTAGTTTCTACAACAACATCTAATTGTTGAATTTTTAAAGACATTTTTCCTGCAATTTTATCCACAACTGGAATTTTAAATTGTAAACCAGGATTACGTACGCTATTAAATTTACCAAAACGCTCTATGATAACTGCTGTTTGTTGCTTAACTGTAAAAATGAAAAGGAATAAAATAATGATTCCAATAAAAAGTAGAATTCCTAAGAAAGGTCCCATAGTAAATAGTTTAATAATTGTTGGCTTAAGATACGGAAAAAATATTAGACTTGTATTTGAAACAAAAAAGGAATGTTGTTATAACATTCCTAATTCAAATTTTGCTTCTTCACTCATCATATCTCTCTCCCATGGTGGTTCGAAAGTTATTTCTACGTAACATTTAGATACGTACTCTATTTCTTCTACTCGTTGTTCTACTTCTCTTGGTAAAGTTTCTGCTACAGGACAATTAGGTGATGTTAAAGACATCGTAACCTTTACTTCTCCATCTGAATTCACCTGAGCATCGTAAATCAAACCTAGTTCATATATATCAACTGGAATTTCTGGATCGTAGACAGATTTAAACTTCTCTACTAACTTTTCTCCAATCGAATCTAATTGTTCTTCTGTTAATGCCATTGTTATCAACTCTAATTCTATACAAATGTACAAATACTTTATGGGGCATAAAATTTTTATAAATAACTATTTTTAATGAGTTAAAATAATAAATCTATTATATAAGAAAATCGCTCCTCTAGAGAATCTAGAAAAGCGATTTTACAAACACGAAGAACTTTTTATAAAAAAGTTTTTATTGTGATTAGGCTTTTATTAGAAACCTACTGTCCATCCTTTAGACCACTCTGGTTGAGCAGTTCCATTTCCAGCTCCTGTTGCTGTAGCACTTTCTGTGAAAACTTTAGATACGTCTACAGTTGTACCTGCTGTATTTTTACCAACAGATTTTGTTGTAACATTTTCAAATTTAACGTTAGTAGCTTTTAACTTACCAGAAGTTATAGCAGCAATAGACTCGTCATGTTGAATATCAAATCCAACTTGCCAGTTACTTAATACAACATTATCTAATTTTCCTTCAGAACCTACTCTTAATTTAACTGCTTGGAATTCTCCACCTGCACTTACACTTCCAGCTCCAATTAAAGTAATACCATTAATTGTTGGGTTAGAAATTGGTTGTGCTAAATGGTTATTAGAGTTATTATCTGCTTCTATACCACGGTTACCTCCGTTTGTTCTTTTTCCGTATAAGCTAGTTGCAGTACCAACCCAACCTTCAGTCCAGTCAAATAAATCATCTCCAACAAAATTAGTATCAGCATTTAAAACAACTAAGTTTTTAACGTCGTTTGTTCCTCCAAACCACTCAAAACCGTCATCTGAACTTTCATATACTTGTACATTCTCTACTTTAGTACCTTTACCAACACCAAAGAAAGATAAACCATTAAATTCTTTATCTGCATTGTAAGCAAAACCTGGATACTCAATTCTTAAATAAGTAATAGATCCTGAACTATCATTTACATCTGTACCACCGTAAGCTAAATCACCACCAACTTCAGAAGTTGCAGTAGTTCCTTTATTAATTGGTGCTCTACCAGCTAATACTAAACCTCCCCATTTTCCTGGTTGTTTAACATCAGCAGTCATTACAACTGGACTAGTAGCTGTACCTTCTACAAATATTTTTCCTCCTTGTGCAACAGAGATAAATCTTACTTCTCCATATGCAGTATCAGAACTTGGTGCAGTAGCTTCTATTCTAACTCCTGGTTTAATTCTTAAAGTAGCTCCATTTCTTACGATTAAGCTTCCTGTTAATTTATAAGTTCCAGACTCTAAAATTACTTCTCCAGATTTAATTTCACCTTTTAAATCGTTTCTGTTTACTACGAAATCAGAAGGATTTGGATTTTCTACTGAAGAATTATCATCACTAGAACAAGAAATAGCAGTTGTAGCTACAGTTCCTGTTAATAATGCTAAAGTTAATAATCTAAAAATTGATTTTTTCATGTTTTTTGTTTTTATGTTTGTATGTATTTTTTTAAAAATTATAGTTTACTGATAATCCAAAGTTTGCTCCTCTTTTGTAAGAAACAGCTGTTACATTACCTGTTGCATTTTCTTGAACTCTTCTAAATTCTGGATTAAGAATATTTCTTGCAGCGAAATTGATTCCTATATTTTTATTCAATTTTGAACGTAGAATAAAATCTAGAGAACCTATTCCTTTATCAACTAAGTTTCCTCTTTGTTCATTATTTAAAGCATAGATACGGTCAGAATAATATGTGTATGCAACAGTTGCCATTAATTCTCCTCCTCTATCCCATTGTCTTACATAAGAAACATCTGCATTTACAAGTAAGTCAGAAGCTCCTGTTAATGCTGCTTTTGGTGTTGTTAAATTCAGGTTATACATTCCATTCGTTTCTCTACGAACTTTATCAGCGTCAATCTCCTGATCTGTTTTCATGTAACTTGCATTTAAACCTGCAGATAATGTATTTTTACCAACAGCTCCAAAATTGATAAGGTTTTTTCTTACCTCAACCTCAGCTCCAACAACATAACCGTAGTCACCATTTACCCAAGAAATATCATTTGTAGATGAAGCAATAATTACCTCATTCACGGGATCTTGAATATATTTACCAAAACCTGCTACAGAGAAAAGCTCCCCTCTAGCTGGGAAAATTTCCCATTTTAAGTCTACGTTATAGTTTTGAGAAGCATATAAATATGGGTTACCATATTTTGTTTGTGTTACATCTTCGTATAAAAATTGTGCTCTTTCCTTAAACTGTGGTAATGTGTAAGTTTTAGAAGCTGCAAAACGTAAGTTTTGTTTGTTATTGATTGCGTACTTAACAATTAAACTAGGTAAAAAGAAATTCTCGTCTAATTCATTCTTATTTAAATTTCCTGATAACTGTGTTCTCCATTCAATAGATTGTAATATATTTTCGTAACGCACACCTAAAATAGCACTCAATTTATCTGTGAAATTATATTCGATACTAGCAAAACCAGCATGATTATTTTGTTCACCACTATAAATTTGTGGCATTAATGTTCCGTTATATGTTTCGGTTGTGAAATAACCGTTATTAAAGTTTGTTTGATTAAAAAATGCATCTAAGTTATTTGGATCTACAACAGTATTCAATAATTGTGACGCATTAATTCTAAAGTTAAATTGGCGTGCTTCGAAATCACGATTTATAATTCGTCCACTATATCCTACACGAATAAAACCTTTTTCTAATCCGTCAGCATTTGGTTTTAATTTATAATTTAAACCAATATTAGCTGCATAACTGTCTTCTTGTAAGTTATGGTAATAACGATGATTATCCGTTGTCGTTACTTGCCCTAAACGATATCCATTTAAGTTATTATCATAAATTAATGAATTTTGTGTACGATCAGGAATATCACTTTTTACTTTGTTATAAGCCAATGCCCAATCTAAATCTATACGATCTGTCAATTTATGATCTCCCAAAAGTTGGTTAACCATTAATTGATTCTGTACATAGGTATTTCTTAAAATTAAACCATTGTCATTTTCCGCTAAATCACGAACATATCCTTTGTATATATCTTTTGATTGTTCCGAAGAATTAATGAATAATAAATTATAGCGGATGTTATGGTTTTTATTGATTTTATAATTCGCATTAAACATTCCTGTAGAGTTTGTTTTGTACGAATATCTTTGATGCGGGTCAAAAGATTTTAAACGACCTCCACGACCTCCTTGCGCATTAATTGTTTGATTTAATCCTTCAATGTAATCGTAATTACTATTAAAGTTAGCTGTTGCAAATAAACCTAATTTTCCTTCTGATCCAATTCTAAATGTCTTACCAGCTTTCAATCCAAAATTTGGAGCAATTGTAGTAGATGTTGTTGGATTTAACTTAGTAGGAAAATTAAATGTATTTAATGGGTTATTAGGAATATTAATTTTTGAAAATCCTATTTTATTAGGTCCATCTTGTAACATGAAATTATCTTGTCCTATTGCATTTGTGTTAACAGAAGTTCCTAAAGAAAATTCAAACATTCCTTTATTATCAGTAAAATTCTTTGAAACAATATCTACTCCTGCTCCAGAAAAATCTCCAGATAACTTCGAAGAGTATACTTTATCAACTGATAAATATTGAATAATATCTGTATTAAAAATACTTAAATCAATATTTTTATATTCAGGATCATTAGATGGTAAAGGTAACCCATTAAGTGATGTAGAAATATAACGATCTCCTAAACCTCTTACATAAACTAAGTTTGTACCTTCTAATTTAGAAATTCCTGAAATTTTTGTTATTGCAGTTGCTGCATCGCTAACTCCTTTTCTTTCTAGCTCTTCTGCTCCTATATTTGTTATTACATTTACAGATCTCTTCTGCATGTTTAATAAGTTCGCTTCAGAAGATTTGCTTTTTGTTGCAGTAACAACAGCAGTAGATAAATCTATATTACTATTACTTATATCTACAGGATTTAGGTATAAGTTGTATGTAGTAGATTCTGTTAAATTTTGTGTGATTGTTTGATAACCTTCAACTTTTAAATCAATCTGAAAAACATCTTCTGGAACAGAAATTTCATAATGTCCGTTCTGATCTGTTTTTGCTTCAATGTTTAAACCTTCAACAATAAAAGTTTTTTCAGCTAAGGGTTTATTTGTTTTCTGATCAAATAAAGTCCCTTCTAATTTATTATTAGTTTGTGCAAATAATGCCGCAGAACCTAATAATAAAAGTAAAGTTAAATTGCGTTTCATTTATAAAAATGTGTTTTCGTGTTTGTTGGGTACAAAGTTGCTTTAAGTATTTGATAAGCATTTATTGTTATCGTAAACAATTTGTTATGGAAATGTTATTATATTTTCTTAACTTTAAATGAATGTTAAGAAACATAATTTATAAATTTCTCGTATAATTTAAGTTTAATTTTACATCGACTAGATTTAATAGTCATTACAAACAATATATGAAGAACATAAAAATTCTATTAGTTGACGATGAACCAGACATTTTAGAGTTCATTGGATACAATTTAAAAAAAGAAGGTTTTGATGTAGAAACTGCTCAAAACGGAATCGAAGGTTTAAAACAAGCAAAAGTTTTTCGTCCAGATCTTATCTTATTAGATGTAATGATGCCACAAATGGATGGGATGGAAATGTGTGCTGAACTTAGAAAATTAGATTCATTTCAAGATACATTAATCGTTTTTCTATCTGCTCGATCTGAGGACTTCTCTCAACTTGCTGGTTATGACGCTGGTGCAAATGATTACATTTTAAAACCAATCAAACCAAAAGTTTTAATTAGTAAATTAAACGCATTACTAAAATTAAAGCAACCTAGTGATTCTCCAAAAGATGAATTTATTAAGTTAAATAACTTCGAAATTAATCGTGAAACTTATAAAGTTAACTTTCAGGGTAATGACTTCTTATTACCTAGAAAAGAATTTGAATTAATTGCTTTATTAGCTTCTAACCCAGAACGTGTATTTAAAAGAGAGGAAATTCTTGAAAAAGTTTGGGGTAACGAAGTTGTTGTTGGTGGACGTACAATTGATGTTCACATGAGAAAATTAAGAGAAAAATTTGGTAACGATCGCTTTTCTACAATTAAAGGAATTGGTTACAAAATAAACGACTAAAAGCTTCATGGCTTCAAAATTTAAGGTTCAGAATATTTTTTTATACGCATTTTTCAGTACACTTTTTTTAGCAAGTGGTTATGTGTTATTTGCCTATTTATGGTTTGGAAATATTGATTTTATCATCGCAGAAAAATTTTTCTACATCAGTTTAGTACTTTTTTTATTAATTGTACTGAGTATATTTTATTGGTTTTTCTTAAAAAATCAACGTAAAAAAGATTTTACTGAAATTTCTAAAAATATTCCAGAATTTAAATCTACCAATGTAGATTTTGAAGAGCTTTCTCAAAAAATATCTAGTATGACGGAAGGACAATCGCAGGAAATTGTCTTTCTTAATGAGCGAGAAAATTACCGAAGAGATTTTTTAGGTAATATTTCTCATGAATTAAAAACTCCATTATTTTCTGTACAAGGTTACCTTTTAACATTAATTGAAGGTGGAATTGATGACGAAAATATTCGAGACAAGTATTTAAACAGAATTAATAAGTCTGTTGATCGACTAATATATCTTGTAAAAGATTTAGATATGATTTCTGAATTAGAAAAAGGTCGTATCAATATAGAATTCTCAACTTTTAATATAACAGCTCTTACTCAAGATGTAATTGATTTATTAGAGATAAAAGCAGAAAAAAACAATATTAAATTAACACTTAATCATCCTGCTAATCAGCCCGTAAAAGTCGTTGGTGATATTCAGAAAATACAACAGGTTTTAATTAATTTAGTCGTTAACGCTATTAATTATTCTAATGCCAATACCGAAGTCGTTATTGACTTTACGAGTGTAGATGATAAGATTAAAATTTCTATAAAAGATCAAGGCGTTGGTATTAAACAAAATGATTTAGACCGAATTTTTGAACGTTTTTACCGCGTAGATAAATCACGAAATCGAAACAATGGAGGTTCTGGTTTAGGTTTAGCAATTGTTAAACATATTCTTGAAGCTCACAAAGAGCGAATTCATGTAAACAGTAAAGTAAATATTGGTTCTACTTTTTATTTTTTCTTGAAAAAGGGTTAGCAGATTCAACAAATTTTAATGTTGTTCCATTCTTAAAAAACTTTAATGTATCATTCTTAGCTTCTTTCCAAATATAGAATGGAGGCTTAACATTTAATGCACTTCCTTTATTTACAATTAAAGAATCGCTAAATAAATCTGCATATAAAATAGAATCTTTTTCTTTTAAAGAGCTTTCAGAATTATCGGCTAAATAATAACCTTTTCTCAAATAAAGAGGATCTTTTATTCTTAGAGTAGAATCTCTTTCATCAACAGACCATTTAATGTAAATAGGATTAAATCCATCATTGTATCCGACAAAAACACGTGTTGTATTTACTATATATCTCACAGAGAAGATTAATACAGTAAAAAATACGAGTATTCCAATGTAGTAAATTATTAATTTCTTTTTCATATTGAGGTTTATTAGGTGTTGATTATTAGTACACAAATATCGTTAAACTAACCATAATGACACATAAAAAATGTAAATTTGTGAAAATTATTAAACTTAATATTACATAATGCAATATAATCCAAAAGAAATCGAGCCAAAATGGCAAAATAATTGGATCGATAAAAAAACTTTTAAAGCTGATAATGAATCTGATAAACCTAAATTTTATGTCTTAGACATGTTTCCTTATCCGTCTGGTGCAGGATTACATGTTGGTCATCCATTAGGATACATTGCTTCAGATATTTATTCTCGTTATAAGCGACTAAAAGGTTTTAATGTTCTTCACCCACTTGGATACGACTCTTTTGGCTTACCAGCAGAACAATATGCAATTCAAACTGGTCAACATCCTGCAGTTACAACAAAAGTAAATATAGAAGGTGGAGTTGATAAACAAGGAAACGAAATTTCTGGTTACGAAAATCAATTAAAGAAAATTGGTCTTGGATATGATTGGGACAGAGAAATTCGTACTTCAAATCCAGAATATTACAAATGGACACAATGGATTTTTAATCAATTATTTGATTCTTATTACGATAATGATACAAATAAAGCTGAATCTATTAGTCAATTAACTAAAAAATTCTCTGTTGAAGGAAATGCGAGTGTAAATGCTGTCGCAGATGAAGATGTAGAAATTTTTACAGCTGAACAATGGAATACTTTATCTGAAAAAGAGCAACAAGCAATCTTATTAAAATATCGTTTAACTTTCTTAGCAGAAGCAGAAGTTAACTGGTGTCCAGATTTAGGAACTGTTTTAGCAAATGATGAAGTTATTAATGGATTATCTGAGCGTGGTGGTTATCCTGTTATTCGTAAAAAAATGACACAATGGATGATGCGTATCACAGCTTATGCAGATCGTTTATTAAGCGGATTAGATACAATTGATTGGTCTGATGCTATAAAAGAAGCACAACGTAATTGGATTGGAAAATCTCAAGGTGCTAGTATCTTTTTTGGAATTGATGGTCATGATGAAAAAATAGAAGTTTTCACAACTCGTCCTGATACTGTTTTTGGAGTTTCTTATGTTACTTTAGCTCCAGAACATCCTTTAGTATCTGAAATAACGACAGCAGAAAATAAAGAAAAAGTGGAGGCTTATGTTGATTATACTTCGAAACGTTCGGAGCGTGATCGTTTAGCTGATGCAAAAAATATTACGGGAGAATTTACAGGCGCTTACGCTATTCATCCATTCACAGGAAAACAAGTTCCTATTTGGATTGGTGACTATGTTTTAGCTTCTTACGGAACGGGAGCTGTAATGGCTGTTCCTTGTGGTGATGAACGTGATTTTGCTTTTGCTAATCATTTCGATTTACCAATTATAAATATCTTCAAAAATCAAGATATTTCTGAGGCCGCTTTTACAGAAAAAGGTGGTTTCGAATTACAAGATTCTGATTTTTTAAACGGATTAAGCTATAAAGAAGCTGTTGCAAAAGCTATTGCAGCATTAGAAGAAAATGGTTTTGGAAAAGGAAAAACAAACTTCCGTTTACGTGAAGCTGTTTTCTCTCGTCAACGTTATTGGGGTGAGCCAGTTCCAGTTTATTTTAAGGACGAAATGCCTTACACAATTCCAACAGAGGCTTTACCTATTATTTTACCAGAAGTTGACGAATATTTACCAACAAAAGATGGTGAGCCACCATTAGGTCGAGCAACAGAATGGGCTTTTGATACATTAACTAATAAAGTTGTTGATAATAGCTTAATTAATAACGAAACTATTTTTCCAATAGAATTAAATACTATGCCAGGTTGGGCAGGTTCTTCTTGGTACTGGTTACGTTATATGGATGCAGATAATGACAAAGAATTTGTATCTAAAGACGCCGTAAATTATTGGGAAAATGTAGATTTATACATGGGTGGTTCTGAGCATGCAACAGGACATTTATTATATTCTCGTTTTTGGCAAAAATTCTTATTCGATAAAGGTTTTGTTCCTACTGACGAATATGCTAAGAAACTGATTAACCAAGGAATGATTTTAGGGATGAGTGCATTTGCTTACCGTATTAATGGTACAAATACTTTTGTTTCTAAATCTTTAAAAGATCAGCACGAGACAACTCCAATTCACGTAGATGTTAACATCTTAAAAGACGGTGGAGATGAATTAGATTTTGATAAATTTAAAGCTTGGCGTGAAGATTATGCAAATGCAGAGTTTATTTTAGAGGATGGTAAATACATCACTGGACGTGAAGTAGAAAAAATGTCAAAATCTAAATACAACGTTATTTCACCTGATACGATTTGTGACGAATATGGAGCAGATTCTTTACGTTTATATGAAATGTTTCTAGGTCCATTAGAGCAAACTAAACCATGGAACACACAAGGTTTATCTGGTGTTTATTCGTTCTTGAAAAAATTCTGGCGTTTGTATCATGGAGCAGAAAACGAAGCATTCTTTGTTTCTGATGACGAGCCAACGAAAGAAGAAATGAAAGTTTTACATCAAACTATAAAAAAGGTAGATGAAGATGTTAACAATTTCTCATTTAATACTTCTGTTTCTACATTTATGATTGCTGTAAATGAATTAGGAAAATTAAAAACAAATAAACGTTCTATTTTAGAGCCTTTAGCAATTATTATTTCTCCTTATGCACCACACATTGCAGAAGAATTATGGGAGAAATTAGGTCATGAAACATCTATTGCGAATGAAAGTTTCCCAGCTTTAGAAGAGAAATGGTTGGTTGCAGATGCAAAAGAATATCCAGTTTCTTTTAATGGTAAAATGAAGTTCTTATTAGAATTACCTTTATCATTATCTAAAGATGAGATACAAGAAATTGTAATGAAAGATGAACGTACAATTAAACAATTAGGAGATCGTACACCAAAGAACATTATTATTGTTCCTGGAAAAATTATCAACATTGTTGGATAAGAAGTTCTAATAAATATAAAAACCCCCAATATCTTTAAAAGATATTGGGGGTTTTATTATGTGTTATTTTAATTGTATTAACGACTAATTTCCAACCGTAGAATCTCGTCGGATTCGAGCAATTTTATAGATAGCTATTAGCCCGAATACTAACATTGATATAACTTGAGCTAAGTAAAGTATCAATCCAAAATAGTCTCCAATAGCTCTTCCCTCTTGCTCATCTCCTCCTTTTGTAAAATAAACAGCAGAAAATGCAATGGACATAACATACGGATAAGCTAAACCTCCAGAAACGGGTAAAATCATTCCTAATGAGCCTGCTATTAATAAGAATAATCCTTCTGGAATTCCAAAGTTTTTAGTATCGGGAAATGCAAAAAAGACAAGGTAAGTCATTAAGAAATAACATATCCAAAGTGCGAAAGAATAAAAAATAAATAAACCTCTTTTTTCTAGTTTAGAAATAGATTTTATTCCTTCCCAAAGACCAAGTAAGAATTTTTTTATTTTTTCAAAAAAGGATAATTGAGTTATTTTTTTCCAGAAAAAAGTGATGATTAAAACTCCTAAAACCAGAATCCCAATAGCGATGTAATATTTTACATAAGATGGCTCTTTTGTATCAATTGATGAGTTTTCTTTATCGCCTAATTTTATAAAGTGAATAAGAGTTTCATAATTAAATAGAAGTGTTAAACCGAAAGACAATCCTAAAAATAAAAGATCTATCACACGTTCCAATACAACAGTCCCAAAAGATTTTTCGAATGGAACTCTCTCCATTTTATATAAACTTGTTGCACGCGCTACTTCCCCACTTCTTGGAATTGTTAAATTCATAAAATAAGCAAAAGAGATTGCCCAAAACCCTGAAGATGTTTTGGTGTGATACCCCATGGGTTTAAGAAGAAGATTCCAACGAGAAGCACGAATACAATAGGTTAAAATACTAATTGCCATTGAGGCAAAAATCCAAAAATAATTGGTTTCTTTTAAAACGGATGCAACTCGTTCGAAATCAATTTGCTTCACTGTTATTACAATAAAAAAAATAGCTAACAGCGAAGCAATGATTAAGAAGAGTGATTGTTTAATCTTACTCTTCATGTATAATTAAAAATTAATTTCTTTAATCTAAACGATTGTTTTCGTTCGGAAAAACAATTGTCGGTTCGTAGGTTTTAGCCTCTTCAAAATCCAACATTGCATAAGTAATGATAATAATTGTATCACCAACTTGCACTCTACGAGCTGCAGGACCATTTAAACAGATTTCTCCGCTCCCACGTTTACCTTTAATAATATATGTTTCAAATCGTTCACCATTGTCTTGTACAACGATTTGCACTTTTTGCCCAACAACCATATTTGCAGCATCAATTAAATCTTCATCAATTGTGATACTTCCAATATAGTTTAATTTTGCATCTGTTACCTTAACTCTATGTATTTTAGAGTGAAAAACTTCTACCATCATAATTTTACAAAGTTACGTTTAACAAAATAAATTCAAAAGCTATTCTAAAAATTTTAAAATATTTTAATATAAAAAATTAATTTATTTAAAATTTGATGTTATCTATTAAACGAATATCTCCTGCATAAGCCACAACAAATCCTCTAACATTTTTTGCCTCTTCAAAATGCTCTATTGATAATAATGTTTCTTCGTTTGTTATTTCAAAATATTCTAATTCGAATGGAGATTGAGCAAATTCTTTCTCAACAAAATGTTTAATTTCTGCAACATCTTTCCCTTCACTTTTAAGTGCGACTGCTTTAGAAAGAATTTCATAAATCTGTGGTGCATCATTTAATTGTTTCGAAGATAAACGAGCATTTCTAGAACTAAGTGCTAAACCAGAAACAGCACGATATATTGATACAGGGACAATTTCTACATCTAGTTTTTCTTGTTTAACCATTTCTTGAATAATACGAATTTGTTGAAAATCCTTTTCTCCAAAGTAGGCTTTTGTAGGTTGAACAATGTTAAATAATTTAGAAACTACTGTTGCTACTCCATCAAAATGTCCAGGTCGAGAAGAACCTTCCATTACTTTATCAATTGTACCAAAATCGTAATGTTTTGCTTTCTCATTTTCCTCATATAAATCGCTAACAGATGGCATATAGACAAAATCACAGCCATTTTTTATTAACAATTCGATGTCTTTTTCTTCTGTTCGAGGATATTTTTTTAAATCATCTGGATTATTAAATTGAGTAGGATTGACAAAAATACTTACAATTGTATAATCATTTTGGGCTTTAGAAACATTTAATAAAGACATATGTCCATCATGCAGAGCGCCCATTGTAGGGACAAAACCAATCGTTTTGTTTTGTTTTTTTAACTCGATAATTGTTTGAGTTAATTTTTCCTTTTCGTTAAATATATCCATGATGTGGATTTGTTAAAAAAAAACTAATATAGGCGCAAAGCTACTATAAGCAAATAATATATCAACATTTTTTTGTAAATTTGTGCCTTATTATTCATTAGGAAAAGAGAGTATAGAAATTATGGAAGGAAAGCGCATATTGTATGTAACAACAGAAATGGTACCTTACTTTCCTGAAAATCCGATGTCTTCACAAGCATTAGACTTGCCAAAAATCATGCAAAGTAATGGCGCAGATGTAAGAATCTTTATGCCAAGATTTGGAGCAATAAACGAAAGAAGACACCAATTACACGAAGTAATAAGACTTTCAGGTATGAACATGATTATTAATGATTTGGATCAACCATTAATCATTAAAGTAGCATCAGTTCCAGGAGAGCGTTTACAAGTGTATTTCATCGATAACGAAGAATATTTTAAAAGAAAAGATGTTTATGGAGAAAACAATACTTTGTTTTCTGATAATGATGAACGATCTATCTTCTTCGCAAAAGGAATTTTAGAAACAGTAAAAAAATTAAACTGGAAACCAGATGTCGTTCATGTTATGGGATGGATGTCAAGTTTAGTACCTTTATATCTAAAAAATTATTATGCTGACGATCCATTTTTTCAAGATGCTAAAGTTGTCGTTTCTTTATTCGACAATGCTTTTGAAGGAGAGTTAGACAAAGAATTAGTTAATAAATTAGCTTTTGACAATGTTGAGGCTGATGTAAAACAGTATTTAGAAAACCCTACACATTTAGGAATGATTCAAGCTTCTTTGCATTATGCTGATGCAGTTGCAAAAGGAGAAGATGTAATTCCAGAAGATGTAAAAAATTATATCAACCAACAAGGTATTCCTTTATTAGAAAATTGTTCTAAAGAGCAAGCAAAAGAAGTTTACAATAACTTTTATGTAGAAGGAGTATTAAACTCTAATTAAAATCTGTTGAGATTAATGAAAAAATTTTTGAATATCCTATCTGTATCTATCGCAATGATGATTGGAATGGGAGCAATTGTTTCATGTGAAGATGAAACATTAGGTTTAGGTAATGGTGTTATCGGAGGCGAAGCCGAAGGAAATGTTAAAACATTAGATGTTATTGCCTATAACAGTAAGTTTGATACTTTACGAACAGATAAGTTTGTTTTAAAAAATGGTGCTTTTGGTGCTTATAATGAAAATGTTTTTGGAACAACTTCTTCTAAATTCTATACACAATTAAGACCTACAACTATTGGAAATGCAGATTTTGGAACAGAAACAAAAATAGATTCAGTTAATTTATATATTCCTGTTTATTTTAATGCTTCTAAAGATCCAGTATCTAAAGACACTATTAATTTATCTAAGCCTAATCAAAAAGCAACAGATAACGATACAATATTAATTACAACAAAGTATGCTGTTGATTCTTTATATGGAAAAAAAGACATGAACATGACTTTGAAAGTTAGAGATATTAATACACCTATGTATACAAGCTCTAAGTACTTTTCAAAATTAGATGGCTCTGAATCTTTATTTTCTGTTAATTCACCAGTAATTGGAACTGCAACTATTGGTAAAACAGTTAGTAATAAAATTGTAAAAGTAAGAAGTGCTACAACTAATATTTTTCAAGAAACTGTAGGATATAAAGTAACTTTAGATAAGCAATATTTTGATGATAAAATCATTAAAAATGCGAAAACAGGTTTACTTTCTGATTATTCAACATTTATTCGTGAAAATATAAGAGGTTTTGAATTCTCTGTTGATGAAACAGATGGATTTATTGTTAATTTTAATCCAAATGGTTTAAACTTAAACATGTATTATTCGTACAAAAATCCTACTGCTAAAACAGAAGGACAAACGAATTACAAAGAAAGATTAACAGGTACTTATGGATTTGATTTTACAAATATATGGAATGCATCACTTGCAGGTTCTAATGTAACAGCAAGCCAAATTGTAAATAATTACGCTGGTACTACATACGAAGCTGCTATGGCAAATGTTAATACAGAATTAGGAGATGCACGCATATTCTTAAATGGAATGAGTGGTAGTTATGCTAAATTACGTTTTAATCAACAACAATTAAGTGATTTGAAAACAGAAATGTCTTCTAAAAACATTACAATTATTGGTGCTAAATTAAAATTCTTTATAGACGACGCATACAAATTAACAAAACCTCCATACATTGTTGCTTGGAATGAATATACAAAAGATGGTAAAGCTATTAGCGAATTATATGCTGATGTTTTAGAGTTTTATAATGCTTATCCAAATTCTGTTCATTTTAATCCTATTGTAACTGGAAGTACGGATTTTTATACTATTGATATTACAAAACATTTAAAAAGCATGTTAGAAAAGAATAATGAATTCCAAAATCAAACAATGCTAATTACAATGGGTAATTTTGTTACATCTTCTAGTGATGCAACTACTATTAATAGTACAAATCCTTACCAAAATAATAGAGCATACAATCCTTATAGAATTGTATTACATGGAAATAACTCAGAAGTTGAAGCTAAAAAGCTAAAGCTTTTAGTATATTATTCTGAGAGATAATAAATTAACTAAACTATAGAATATTATGTGTGGAATTGTAGGATATATTGGACACCGAGAGGCGTATCCAATTATTATAAATGGCCTTAAAAGACTAGAATATCGAGGATATGATAGCGCAGGTCTGGTTTTATCAACTGGTTCTGATTTTGAATTAGTAAAAACAAAAGGAAAAGTTTCTGATTTAGAAGAGAAATCTTCAGGCTTAGACAAAACTCCACATTTAGGTGTAGGACATACGCGTTGGGCAACACATGGTGTTCCTAATGATGTAAACTCTCATCCACACATGTCTAATAATGGGCGTTTGGTTTTAGTTCACAATGGAATTATTGAGAATTACGAAGCTATTAAACAATTATTGTTAGATAAAGGATACGTTTTTCATAGCGATACAGATACAGAAGTTCTAGTTAACTTTATTCAATTGTTCCAAGAAGAGCAAGATTTAAATTTAACAGATGCTGTTCGTGTTGCACTTAATGAAGTTATTGGAGCGTATGCAATTGCTGTTCTTGATAAAGAACAAGCTGACACAATTGTTGTTGGTAGATTAGGTTCTCCATTAGCAATTGGAATTGGAAAAGATGAGTTCTTTGTAGCTTCTGATGCTTCTCCATTTATTGAATTTACAAAAGATGCCATTTATTTAGAAGATGGTGATATGGCAACAATTACTTTAAATAAAGATGTTGACATTCGTACAATTCAAAATAATGAGCCAGTATCTTTAGATATTCAAGAATTACAAATGAATATTGAAGCAATTGAAAAAGGTGGTTTTGAGCATTTCATGTTAAAAGAAATCTACGAACAACCTCGTTCTATTCGCGATACAATGCGTGGACGTCTTTTAGTAGACGAAGGAATTATCAAAATGGCTGGTATTTGGGATCATCAAGAAAAATTCTTAAATGCAAAACGTATTATAATCGTTGCTTGTGGTACATCATACCATGCAGGATTAGTTGCTGAATATATGATTGAGGATTTTGCTCGTATTCCTGTTGAAGTTGAATATGCATCAGAATTCCGTTACCGTAATCCTATCATTAATAAAGAAGATGTTGTAATTGCTATTTCTCAATCTGGAGAAACTGCAGATACTTTAGCAGCATTAAAGTTAGCAAAAGAAGCAGGTGCGTTTATTTTTGGAATTAACAATGTTGTTGGTTCTTCTATTGCACGTATTACTGATGCTGGAGCTTATACACATGCTGGACCAGAAATTGGGGTTGCTTCTACAAAAGCATTTACTGCTCAGTTAACTGTTTTAGCTCTTATTGCTTTAAAATTAGGAAAACACAATGGTCAATTATCAACAGAAAAATTCACTGTGTTAACAAGAGAATTAGAGCGTATTCCAAATTTAGTACAACAAATTCTTGATAACTGTGAAGGGGTAATTGATAGAATTGCTGAAAAATATAAAGACAACAAAAATGCTATTTATTTAGGTCGTGGATATAACTATCCATCTGCTTTAGAAGGTGCATTAAAATTAAAAGAAATTTCTTATATCCATGCAGAAGGATATCCTGCTGCTGAAATGAAACATGGACCAATTGCTTTATTGGATGAAAATATGCCAGTTATTGTTATTGCTCCTAAGAAAGGATATTATGAAAAAGTAGTTTCTAATATACAAGAAATCAAATCTCGTAGTGCAAAAGTAATCTCTATCGTAAACGAAGGAGATACACAAGTTGTTGCTATGTCTGATGATTATGTAGTAATCCCAGAAACTGTAGAAGAATTTTCTCCTATTTTAACAGCTATTCCATTACAATTATTATCATATTGGATTGCAGTTAAATTAGATAAAAATGTTGATCAACCTCGTAACTTAGCAAAATCTGTTACAGTAGAATAAAAAAAAACAATTTTTATTAGAATACAAGATAGGGATGATGTTAAAAAATCATCCCTATCTTATTTTATATTTGTATAATTAATCATTATTTTCACAAAAAAAATTAATCATGTTTACCGGAATTGTAGAAAGTTTAGGAAAACTTGTTAAAATAGAACAAGAGCAAACAAATTTGCATTTATGGATAAAAGCAGATTTTGTAGATGAATTAAAAATCGATCAAAGTGTTTCCCATAACGGAGTTTGCTTAACTGTTGTAGATTTTAAAGACGACCTTTATAAGGTTACAGCTATAGAAGAAACGATACAGAAAACAAATTTTAACACATTAAATATTGGCGACTCGATAAATTTAGAACGATGTTTGCAGTTTAATGGTCGTATAGATGGTCATATTGTTCAAGGTCATGTAGATCAGACAGGAAAAATTATCTCAATAGACAACCAAGAAGGAAGTTATTTTATAACAATTGCTTACGATGAAGACAGTACAAAAAATGTAACTGTAGAAAAAGGATCTATTTGTTTAAACGGTATTAGTTTAACCGTAGTAGATAGTAAAGTAGGAGAATTTTCCGTTGCCATAATTCCTTACACATGGGATTTTACTAATTTAAGTAATGCAAAGGTTGGAGATACATTAAACTTAGAATTTGATATCATTGGAAAATATGTAAAAAGATTAGTCCAAAAGTAAGATGAATAAAAAAAATAATAGTTTTTCGCTACCAGTTCGAATTATCATTTATATGGTAACGATATTGCTATTTACTGCAGGAGCTATTTTATTAATTACTGCTAATCATTTTAATAATCAGACTAAACAATATCACGAAGATATTTTAAAACGTAAAGTAAGAGCTGTAGAAGCTGCCTTGGATTATGAAATGGATAATTTTCCCGGAGTCGCTACAAAAGAAAATATACACAATATTCTTGAGGAAGGTTTCCTGAGAATTGGAGACATCAATAAAACAGATATTGTTATTTATGATTTACGTGGAAATAAGATTTTAACTACTCAACCAGTTTCTACAACTTATAACGTTTTACCTCAAAAAATCCTTGATAGGCTAAAGAATAACAACGAGATTATTATTACCAATAAAGACACAAATAACGAGAATGATATTTATTCATCTTACAGCAATATAAAAAATTATTACAACGAAAATATTGCTATTCTATGTTTACCATATCAATCTAATCAAGACTTTTTACAACAAGACATGTTTACCCTAATAGGAAGTTATGGGTTAGCATTTGCCGTTATTATTTTATTTGGAACATTGGCTGTATATTTTGTTACAAAGAAAACTTTAACAAGATTATGGTCTTTTGCAGATCGCATTAGAGAAACCGAAGTTATTGTAAATAACATGCCCATTCGTTATGATGGGAACGATGAAATTAAGGTTTTAGTTGATTCGTACAACGACATGCTGAAAAAGCTAAAACATCAGTCAGATTTAATTGCAAAACAAGAGCGAGAAGAAGCTTGGAGAGATTTTGCAAGGCAAGTTGCACATGAAGTAAGAAATCCATTAACGCCAATGCGATTAATGATTCAGAACCACATGCGTAAATTTGATATTAATGATCCCAATTTAGAAGAAAAAACAATGCGAACAGGAAACATCTTGTTGCAACAAATAGATACCATATCAAGTATTGCAGAAGCATTTTCTGATTTTGCAAAAATGCCTTCTCGTAATGATGAAAAGATTGACATTATAGATGTTATAAAAAATGCTTTATACGTTTTCCCTGCAGAATATGTAGAATTTAACTATTCGCCAAAAGCAATAATGATGCGTTTTGATAAGCAATATTTGAACAGGGTAATTACAAATATTACTAAAAACGCATTTCAATCCATTCCACACACGCGAAAAGCTAAAGTGAAGGTAGATGTTATGTTATTAGATAACTTCGTTCACATCACTATAAAAGACAACGGAGAGGGAATTCCTGTTGAAGCTCAAAGTTCTATATTTGTACCTAAGTTTACCACTAAAAATAGTGGAATGGGAATTGGTTTACCAATGGTGAAGAAAATTATAGATGATTACGATGGTACAATCCGTTTCGAATCTGAAGTTTCTGTTGGTACTACATTCTATATTTTGATTCCATACCATGAGTAAAAAACCTTTTCGATTTAAACAATTCGAAATTCTACAAGATAAAACAGCAATGAAAGTTGGAACAGATGGTGTTCTACTTGGCGCATGGGCAAACCTATATAAAGGAAAAACAATTCTAGATGTTGGAACAGGCACAGGTTTAATTTCATTAATGTTAGCACAACGATTTACAGATACAGATATTGATGCTGTAGAAATAGATCATGAGGCGTATTTACAAGCAAAATCTAATTTTGAAAATTCTACTTTTTCTTCGCAATTATCAATTTATGAAAGTTCATTTCAAGATTATTCCACATCAAAGAAATATGATTTGATTGTAAGTAATCCACCATTTTTTACCGTGAATAATTTGGTAGATTTTGATCAAAGAAAACAAGCTCGCCAACAAGAAACATTAAATTTCGACGATTTAATTCATAAAACAGCTTCACTCTTAAACGAGACGGGTTCTACATGTTTTATAATTCCTTACGATCAGTGTGTTATTTTTACAGAAATAGCATCTAAGAATAAGCTTAAATTGAATAAAACACTTTATATAAAAGGGAATAATACTTCACCTATAAAAAGAGTTTTACTAGAATTTTCTTTTCAAGAAAGAGAAACTACAGAAGAAACTTTAATTATTGAAGAAGAAAGACATCAATACACACAGAATTATATAAAATTAACAAAGGATTTTTATCTAAAAATGTAATAAGTGGCTCATTTAGAAATTGATTCCGTATGTATTTTTAATTTCTGCCATTACAAAAGAACTATGTGTGCTTCCTATGCTTTCTAAGCCTCCTAGTTTATTAAAAACAAAGTCTTGGTAATGTTTCATATCTAAGACCTGTACTTTTAAAATAAAGTCATATTCACCCGAAATATTGTAGCATTCTACAACCTCATCAATTAAAAGAATATCTTCTACTAATTTATTTCCAATTACTCTGTCATGTTGTTTTAATTTTATACTGCAGAAAACCATAAAACCTTTGTTTAATTTTTCCGCATCTAAAACAGCTCTGTAATTTTTTATGTAACCTTGTTGTTCTAATCTTTTTATTCGTTCGAAAACTGGAGAAGGTGAAAGATTTACCATTTCAGCAATCTTCTTAACAGTCAATTTCGAATCTTTTTGTAAGATTCTCAATAATTCTAAATCAATTGTATCTAAAGAGTCCATCTAAATATTTTATATGAGACAAAGAGTGTTTTGTTTCTCAAAAATAAGCTTAAAAAGCTGAATTATCTTACTTTTTACTTTTCAACAATTTAATATCTTAAATAATTGTCAGAATCAAGATGAAAAGAGGTTTGCATAAGCCTACTCTAAAAATAGTAAATCGACCTATTTACATTAAACTTTGATACGCCATTTGATGTTATTTTAGCTTTTATCCAATTTCCTTTTTCATCGTAATCATAGGTAACCTTGTAATTTGTAAGAGTTGACTTTCCCACTATAAAAGATTGAGTTTTTAATGATTCAATTTCATTATTAGAATTATATAATGCCTCGTAATTTAAATTTTTATCTGTGTCAAAGGATTGAATTTTAGAAATTGAACCTTTATCATAAAAAGTTATAGAACTTAAACTTCCTGCAATTTCTTCTTTATATATTGGTGTTTTATTATCGTATAAATAATATGATTTTCGACCTTTCTTTCCATCAAACGATGTTGATTCATTCAAAACTAAAAACCCATTTTTATTGTAAGTTAAATTATTCTCTGTAGAGATAGAGTTTTCGACTTTAGTAACAATTTTATCTAATCTGTTCGAATAAATAAAATTCGTTTCATAAGTAGATTTCGAAGACCTACCTTCTACCTTATCTATAAGTTTTATTACTTGATTTTTATTGTCGTAGTAATATGATTTGTTTGATGCAACTCGTTTAGGATCCTCTCCGTTATTAACAATTGTATTAACTTGATTATCTAACAAATAAGATGTTTTATACACGTAATCAACATAGTTATAAACACCTAATTTTCCTCTATAATCTAAATAATTAACTCGCTTATCTAAAAGACCTTTTTCATTAAATTCTAAAGAAACTTGATCATAATATTCATTTTCATACAATGGTAAAGTAGCAGAATTCCCATTAGAATCTGTTGCTGTTGAAATGACTTTTTTTACTTTTCCTTTTAACCTAAAATCGTTTAATGTTATTTTCTGTTCATATTCATCTGTTAAGATTTTTTGAGAAAAACTTAATTGAGATAACAGAATACTAAAACCTAATGTGAGCGCTAATTTCATTTAATTAAATTGATATTAATGTCTATTTATCAAATGTAAGATTTCTATTCTAATCACAATTTTTCAAAAACTTAAAGATTTGTTTACAAAAAGTTAATTTATCTTATTTTCAATTATTTATGCTTTATAATTTTTACCTTAATAAAATTATCTAACTAAATTTTTATTATTTATGAGTATAAAAGATCAATTATTAGATTTGGCAACTAAAAGAAACTCTCCATCGGTTACGATTGCTTTCAATACGCATAGAAGTTCGCCCGATAATCAGAAAGATGTTATTCAACTTAAAAACCTAGTAAAAGAAGCCGAAGAAAGAATTCTGAAAGAATATGATAAAAAAGAAGTTCTAGATGTTTTAGAAAAATTGAATCAATTACCAGACGAATTAGAAGTTAATAAAAACTTAGAAAGCTTAAATATCTATTTATCTAAAGATACTTTCGAGTTTATACGAACAACTTGGCCATTAAATCAGGAAGGGGTTTGGATTGATGAATCTTTTGCTATTCGCCCATTAATAAAAGAAATTAACCGAAATAAAGAATATCTTGTTCTTTATCTTACACAAAAAGGGGTTCATTTATACGAAGCATTAAATGACTCTATTGTAAGAGAAATAGAAAACGACGACTTTCCTTACACTGAGGAAGCTTACAACTTGTCTCATTTATTCTCTAAAGGAAATAGACAATCCAATCAATTAAAAGAATTTTATAATCAAGTAGATAAAGCACTTATAAGAGCTAATCCAGAACACGCTTTGCCTTGTTTAGTTGTTTCTACAGACGAAAACTACAGTTTATTATTAACTGTGGCAGATGTTCCTTCTCTATATATTGGCAGTGTTTCTACTGATTTTAATTCGCCTACTCAAAAAAATGAGTTCATGAAATTAGCTTGGGATTGTATAAAAGATAAACAACACAAAGAGAGAGAAAGTTATATAGCAGAAATGCATGAAGCTGTAGGAAAAGGTCAGGTAATTACAGATTTACAAGAAATTTATCAAGCAGCGATTGATGGAAAAGGAGAATTACTAATTGTCCATCAAGATTTTCATCAAGCTGTTCAGATGTTAGATGACAGAACTTTTGATATTGTAGAAGATCCTACAGAAAATGGCGCAATTGACGATATAACAAGTACGATTGCTTGGGAAGTAATAACTAAAAAAGGAAAAGTATTTTTTACGAGTCAAGATGAAATTAAAGACATCGGGAAAATTGTTTTAAAAACGAGGTATTAAATACCTGTTGTGAATTTTAAATAGAATCGGGAATAAAGTTTTAAAACTTTATTCCCGATTTTAATTCATACCAAAAACAATCAATTTCCCATAAGTCAAAAATGAATGTTTCGGTTACTTCGAAACCAATTTTTTCAAGAACATTTCTTGATGCTTTATTTTCGATATGTGTTAAGGCATTTAATTTAAAATGTGTCATTTCTTTCCAATAATAATCCATACAAGCTTTTGCTGCTTCGGTTGCATATCCTTTTCCCCAAGCCTCTTTTTTATATCGATAACCAAAATCTAAAAATCCAAACTGATTATTTATTGCTTCCTTTTCTTCAATAAATTTAAACCCTGTCCAACCAATAAATTCTCCTGACTCCTTTTCGATAACAGCAACTCTTCCTACTCCAAAATTTTTATATTGGATTTGTATAGACTCAATCATTTTTTTTGATTCTTCTATCTTTTGTAATGGCTCGGCTCTAAGATAAGTATGCACCTCTGGTTGAGAATCCATACTAAAATGTCCTTCAACATCATCTAAAGTCATGGGACGAATAATTAATCGGTCAGTTTCTAAAATTGGTGTATAATTCATTTTATTGTATGTTAAGCGTTAAGCAAATTTAAATTTTGGTTTTACTTCTTCTCTATCATGTTTAAATAAGTTGAAGCTTGCTCTTTAAAAACCTCCTCTATTCTTTCGTATTTATTTTGCTTAACTAATTTCTCAATCTCAAAATTGCTGTAACAATATGTTACAAAATCATTTACTTTATTTTCGGGAATGTTTAAACTTTCAACAAAATATTCTGTAGTAAAATAATCTTCAACAGCTTTTATTTTCTCTACACGTTTAAAATATTGGTCTTGTTTTTTAGCTTTTTTCTTTTGTCCAGAAATCATCGATATCCATTGTGTAGGATCTAAAGGACCATTTCCATTAAGAACAGAACTTGCATTAGGATTTACCTTTTTATATTGCATATTAGGGTCTAAACCTAGTCCTTCATAAAGTGCTGTCTCTTTTGTTTTACTATCCTTTACATTGTTTTTCCAATTCTTATCTAAAGTATTTACGGTTGTTTCTGCAAGCTCTACAACCTCTATATTAAGATGGACAATTATAAATCCTTTCTTCAGCATTTCTTGTGAAACTTTTACTGATCTTTCTTCATAAAAATCATTACTAAAAGAAAGTTCATCACCAACAGAAGCTTTTATTGAGAACATTCCTTCTGCATTTGTAGTTGCTTTGGCGTGTGTTTTCTGATTTTCTACAATAATTCCTTCCAGTGCATCTTGTCCAGCAACAGCATCGTCAATTACAACTTTTCCTGTTATAAGATTAGTTTGTGCAATGGAAAACAAGCTTATTAAACTGAAAGCTATTGTGTATAATATTTTACTCATCATTTTAGTATTTGTTAGTTTCTATTTTTTTTTAATAAGTCAATACTTGTTATCTAAAGTTACAATTATTTCGTTAAATACATTCTTTCAAAAATTGTTCTAAATTAGTATTGTTGCATGATTTTTTTTAAAGCTCATCGAATTTATATCCATTAATCATAAATAGAAATTTATTCTTCTGATTTTAATTTGGTTAGATATTTTGGAGCTTGCTCTTCTATTGTATTAAGAATTTCATCATAATTATTCTCATTCAAGAGTTTACCAAAGTTGTATTTAGTGAAGCAGTAATCAATGAATTCAGTAACTTTTCCTTTCGGAATTTTTAAATCTTCCACAAAATAGTTTTCGGTATAAAATCTTTTTAAATCATCTATTTGATCTTGTTTAGATTTCTGAATTTTAGGAAGTGGTTTTATCTTTTTATGAGCGCCAGTAATGGTTTTGAACAAGCCTATTGCACTTAGTCCTCCAACTTGACCAATTGTTCTTCTTACACTTGTTTCAGTTTCTTTAAGGTTTAATTTTGCTTTAAAGTTATGCGTAACAATTCCCATTTCATCATTCATCTTCTCTTGAAATGATTTTTCTTTACCAATATTCTTCAACATATCTTTATTAAGTGTGAATACTTTAGCCTCATTCAACTCAATCACTTCAACTGTAAGATGTATGTTTATAAAACCTTTATTAAAAATAGCTTCAGTTATTTTTAATGTTCGTTGCTCAATCCCTCCACCAATAAAGCTTAATTCATCATTTAAATTAACTTTTATAGAGAATATTCCATCAGAATTTGCCGTTGTTTTTACATCAGAATTAGAATTGAGAATATTAATTTTTTCAAGATTTATTAATTCCTCATCTCCATCAATCATTATTTTTCCGGAAATTAATTTATTCTGAGCCTGTACGAAAGAAAGTATAAAAGTAAAAAAGAGTAAATATTTTTTCATTCACGTTTAATTTTGATTTAAAAGTAATTTACATTTTTATTGATTTTTAATATTTAACGCAACTTTATCTAAAGCTCAGAATTTGTTAAAAATTAGATTTATTTTTTTAACTCTTTTATTAGTTGTCTACTAACTTCAAATTTTAAACACCATTGTTTGTCGTTCTAAAACATTATTTTTGTTTTCAAAATAGATACAATGGCTAAAACAAAAACGACCTATTTCTGTCAAAACTGCGGAACACAAACTTCTCAATGGATGGGACAATGTAAAAGTTGTGGTGAATGGAATACCATTGTAGAAGAAATTGTAGACAAAGGAGAAGAAAAAAAGTTGTGGAAAGACAAAGCAGATAAAAAAGAAAAAACATTTGCTTTGAATATTCGCGAGGTTAATCCTCTTGGTGAAACTAGAATTTCAACAAAAAATCAGGAATTAGATCGTGTTTTAGGAGGCGGAATTGTTCCAGGATCAGTTATTCTTGTTGGTGGAGAACCTGGTGTTGGAAAATCTACTTTAATGCTACAAGTGGCTTTAAAATTAGATACTATAAAGATTTTATATGTATCTGGTGAGGAATCTGTTTCTCAAGTAAAACTTAGAGCAGAAAGAATTGGAATAGAATCTGACCAATGTTTTGTTTTACCCGAAACCAACACACAAAAAATATTTGCACATGCAAAAGAAATTCAACCTCAATTAATCGTTGTTGATTCTGTACAAACATTACAAACATCTTATGTAGAATCTTCTCCTGGAAGTATTTCTCAGATTAGAGAAACAACTTTTGAGTTGATACAATATGCTAAAGAAACTAATACACCTATTATTTTAATTGGTCACATTACAAAAGAAGGCGTAATTGCTGGACCAAAAATTTTAGAACATATGGTAGATGTTGTATTACAGTTTGAGGGAGATAGAAACCATATTTATAGAATTCTTCGCGCCAATAAAAATCGTTTTGGTTCTACAGCAGAAATCGGAATTTACGAAATGCAAGGTGCTGGTTTAAGAGAGGTAACTAATCCGTCTGAAGTTTTAATTACGAAGAAAGATGAGTTACTAAGTGGAAACGCCATTGCAGCTACTTTAGAGGGTGTTCGTCCTATGTTAATAGAAATACAAGCTTTGGTTTCTACGGCTGTTTATGGGACACCTCAGAGGACTGCAACTGGTTTTGATGCAAAACGTCTTAATATGCTCTTGGCTGTATTAGAAAAACGTGCTGGTTTCCGATTAAATATGAAAGATGTTTTTTTAAATATTACTGGAGGAATAAGAGTTGATGATCCTGCGATTGATTTGGCTGTTATAGCTGCAATTTTATCTTCTAGTGAAGATTCTGCTGTCCCAGACAATTGTTGTTTTGCTGGCGAAGTTGGTTTAAGTGGAGAAATTAGAGCTGTAAATCGTGTTGAACAACGTATTACTGAAGCTGAAAAACTTGGTTTTGATGTAATTTTTGTTTCAAAATATAATAAAATTAAAGATACTGACTACGGAATAAGAATTGTTCGTATATCAAAAGTAGAAGATTTATATCGAATGTTATTTCAATGATAATTTAAAGATTTGATAAAGATTTATTGACTAAAATATTCTATTTTAGATTTCTAAATAAATTTTACTATTATGGATTATACTGATCAATCAACACAATCTTCTTTTGAAGAAATTCGTCCAAAACCACAAAACAATTTAGTTTTGGCTATCGTTGGTACTGTTTTAGGGATTTGTTCACCTTGTTGTATCGGACTTATTGTTGGAATTGTTGCTATTGTATTTGCAACTCAAGTTAACTCTAAATTTGATGCTGGTGACTACATTGGAGCCGATAAAGCAGCCAAAAATTCTAAAATTCTTTCTTATGTTGCAATAGGTTTAGGAATTATCGGATTTATTATTAGTCTTGTAACTATTATAACTGGTGGAACTGAGGCTTATATGGAGCAATATAAATCTGTTTTAGAAAGTGCTCAATAAAATATTATAATATACAATGAAGCAGATTTTGGTTTATGGATTGGCAACAATATTGCCTCTTATTGTGATTATTTATTTTTATGCTTTTTATTCTAATCAAAATCCGTTTGCATTAAAGTGTATTTTTCATTCTGCTACAGGATTGTGGTGTCCTGGTTGTGGTGGACAAAGAGCTTTTTCTTTGTTTGTACATGGGCATATATTATCTTCATTAAGGCATAATCTTTTATTACCTTTTGCTTTATACATTACGATTTATACTTATTATGCGATAATTGGAAATATTTTTCTTAAAATTCCTTTTGGAAATAAATTTCACCTTCCTCCTAGTTTTGCACGAAATTTTTTAATTTTCTTATTTGTGTACGCTATTTTGCGTAATATTCCTGTTTCACCATTTATTTATTTAGCGCCAGAAAGCTAGATGAAAATATTTAGTGATAATTTTAAGTAATTGACAAGGGAAAATAACTGATAGAAACTAATATTAATTTAAATTTTAAAAACATACAGATAATAAAAAAGCGAGCATAAATGCTCGCTTTTTTATTATCTTCTTAACCCATTTCCGCCAGTATTCATACTGTTACCTCTTGAATTATTGTTATTATTTCTTGAGTTAGGATTCTGTCGTTCCTCGTCCTCTTTTAGTTCTCCATTTTTTAATCGATTCTTATCCGAATCTTTTTCATCGCTTGGTAAGAAAACTGGTTGATTAGCCTCTCCTAAAATCCAGGTTTCAGCAGAATCCCACATTGCACGGGTCTTTATAATCTCAGGATACAAATAAATTGCTTCTGGTTGTTTTCCTGTAAGAAAATCTCCACTATCCCACTCTCCATTTTCGTTTTCATCTACCAACAAACGGAATAAATATTCTCCTGGTTCTATAAAACCAAATTCGAAATAATTTTTATTTGCAGGACTGTAAATCTCATCTATTACAGTAAAGTCTTTATCATGCTTCAGAAACTGTAAAATAAACGGTTTTGTTGGTGCATTTTGAAGTGTTAGTTTTAAATGTCCAAAATCTCCTCTTACACCCATTTTTATAGGATATGCAAGCGTATCATTCTTTTCTCCTAAGACATCTACAAAAGCATTTGGATAGATATTCGCTTCAAAAGATTCGTCTAAGTTTTTATCGAATGCAAAATTTATAATTTGTGGATTTAAAGAATCTATTGTTGCTTTAAAAGGAACTTCAATAGTATCTTTAAACATAAATATTTTACTCGTATTTATCGTTTTAATTGGAACATTCGCTTGTAATCTAAAGTTTTTATTAGGCGCTAACTTCTGATCATTAAGTGGTTTAAATTCTAATTTATGTTCTGTGTTTGATTTTGAATATAATGCACTAATTGTATCAACTTTATCTTTGTATTGTACTTTAAAATTAATTTTTGCAGATCTACCTACTATTGTATCAACTTTAGGGTTGAACCAAAAATTAACTGAATCCTTTCTAGAAAAACGTTGAATATATGCTGTTTTAAATTCCTTAGATATTGGCGTTATTGTAGCATTTTCCTTAGCTCCTGTTAATTGAAATGCAATTAATCCTTCTTGTTTAGTACTTGCTTCTGGTTTACGATAATCTGCCTTTTGATTAAATAAATTTAAATTGACTTTTTGATTCTCTTTTAACTCGATTGGATCATTATGAAAAGCTAATCGTTCTTTACCATAATCAAATTTTACATTTTCTACTTTATCTTCAAATGCAATTAGTTTATACTTACCTGATGCTAAATAATTCAACTGATAATTTCCTTCTTTATCAACACGAGTTATATAATATGGTTTTTCTTTAAGTACAACACTGTCTTTATATTCTTCGTCCATTTTATATAGCCCGACTAATATCTTTTCTGGTAATTTGAAATCATAAGAAGAATTTACTCGTCCTGTAACTTTCAAAGAATCTATAAAAGCCCCAGTAGAAAAAACATACTGAAAGTTTGATAACTTATTATTCTCATTAAAATCCTGAATGGCATCACCAAAGTTGAAACTATATGTCGTATTTGGTAACAATGGTTCTTGAAATTTAATTGAAACAAACTTTTTGGCTAAAGCTTGTGGTGTTACAATAGGTGGAATCTGAAAAGATGGCGAAACCACAACATTCTTACTATATTCTTTTAGTAAAACATATTCATCAAAATTTATAATGGCTTCTTTTAGATTAACATCAACATTTGTTGCCAATGTATCTGGATCAGCTGTTATAAAAACTGGTGGTGTTTCGTCTTTTGGTCCTCCTGTCGGAGTACCTTGTCTAGCACACGAAACAATCAACAAAATAAAGCAAATTAAAAGCGATATACGAGTCGTCTTATTCATGCGTGCAAGTTAATAAAAAGCTTCTTATTATGCACATGCTATTGTGATTACACTTATCTTAAAGTTTTCTGAAAAATTAAACTTTTTAATCGCAGAAGATAATGTAGCTCCAGTTGTAATAACATCGTCCACTAAAATGTAATGACCAAAAGGCAAATTAGAATCAATTTCAAATGAATCTTTCAAGTTTTGCATGCGGTGTTTTTTATCTTCTTTAACTTGAGATGAATAATATTTTGTACGAATTAACCCATCAGCATAATAATTGATTTGATTAATCTCTGCTAATGTTCTTGCAAAATCATCTATTTGGTTGTAACCTCTCGATTTTATTCGTTTCGTGTGTAATGGAATAGGAATTATTCCATCATAATTACTTAAGTCTACTTTTACTAAATGAGCCAAATCGATTCCTATTTCTGGTCGATTTTTATATTTCATTTCATGTAAAAGTTTTTGTGTAATATTTTTATGTTTAAAATGAAGCAGAGAAAATGCATTATCTATTACACAATTATTTCTTAGTGTATTGAAAATAATGTTATTCTGATTTAAATTCCAATGTGTAAAAGGTAATTTTGTAGAACATGAAACACATAAAATTTGTGATGATTGTACAACCTCTTGACAATCTAAACATCGCATTGGAAAAAATAAATCTACCAAAGAATTTACGATTGTTTTGATTTCCATTACCTTTGCAAATTATAGTTTAGATTTAAATTTAATGAAAATTATACGACTTACAAAAGCTTTTACTTTTGAAACTGCTCACGCATTACATGGTTATGATGGAAAATGTAAAAATATACATGGACATTCTTACAAACTTTTTGTTACTGTAAAAGGTATTCCATCTGAAGATGTTAACGATGTAAAGTTAGGAATGGTAATGGACTTTGGTGACTTAAAAAAGATTATTAATAAAGAAGTTGTCAACTTATTTGACCATGCTATTTTATTAAACCAAAATTCACCACACAAAGCATTAGGAGATAAATTAATTGCAGAAGGTCATCATGTTGTTTTTACAGATTATCAGCCATCTTGCGAGAATATGATTTTGTGGATGGTAGATAAAATAAAAGCACAATTGCCAACAAATATAGAATTGGTTGCGCTTAAATTACACGAAACAGAAAACTCTTACGGAGAATGGTTAGCGGAGGACAACCAATAACAATTAATTTAGAAGCGAATAAAAAAGCTTACTTTTCTTCGGATCATCATTTTGGTGCGCCAAATGAGAAAGATAGTTTAGTACGCGAAAAATTATTTGTGAAATGGTTAGATGAAATAAAAGACGATTGTGGTGTTTTATTTCTTATCGGAGATTTATTTGATTTTTGGTTCGAATATAAGTATGTCGTACCAAAAGGATTTGTTCGTGTATTAGGTAAACTAGCAGAGTTATCGGACAAAGGAATTCCAATTTATTTTTTTGTTGGTAACCATGATTTATGGATGAAAGATTATTTAGAAGAACAAATAAATGCAATTGTTTTTCGAGATAAACAAGATTTTATCATCAATGGTAAAGAGTTTTTCATTGTACATGGCGATGGAAAAGGTCCTGGAGATAAAGGCTACAAACGCATGAAAAAAGTCTTTACAAACAAAGTTTGTCAATTCCTTTTTTACCTTCTTCATCCAGATTTAGCTATGTGGTTAGGTATTACTGTTTCCCGAAAAAATAAAATGATTTCGGGAGATGAAGATGTAAAGTTTCTTGGTGTAGAAAACGAATGGTTGGTAATGTATAGCCGCCAACAATTAAAGAGAAAATACTACGATTATCTTATTTATGGACATCGTCATTTACCAATGGAAATTACAATTGGTAATGCTAAACACATTAATCTAGGCGACTGGATAGATTATTTTACTTATGGTACTTTTGATGGTAATAATTTCGAATTAAAGACTTACTTCAGTGATGAGGGAGTAGAACCTAGGAATTCTATCATAAAAATTATAGATTAATAAAGAAATCATATAAATCCAAAGTAAAGCTTCATTTAGCCATTCTATTTTTGGTTTACTTTCTAGAAAATATCTTGACAACATTGTCATAATACTATAAGATAAGAATGCTAAAAATACATCTTTATTTCCTCCAAATAGAACAAATGTTATCAGTATAGTGATAAACATAAGATGAATTAAACTGTAAATTCTTTTCTTCTGAGCAGTTAATTTATTAACGTTCTTTAAATGATTAAGAATAGACAAGACCAAAATAACTGCAGTTGGAGCTAAGAAAATATACTTCAATTGCGGTTGTATAATATTTAGAGTGAACTGTTCTTTATAAAAATCTAAAATAAAATAATAGTCTAATAAAAAGCTAATTTGTGCCACAATTAATATTGGTACAATAAATCCTAAAACACCTAATATAGGAACTTTGGGTTCTACAGCTTTTAAGGTTAAGAAGTAAATAAAAATAATTATTCCTAAAAAGATTAAGATAGGATTAAGTAATATTGCAAAACTTAAAAATACACCAATATCAAATGCACTATAAGGATCATTTTTTTCTGATTCGAAGTAAAGCAGCTTTGTAGAAACATATGTTACTAAAAGTAAACTTCCTATCATCCTATAGTCTATCAAATCGCCAACAAAAGGCATTAGAAAAAGCATATATGTAAAAATAGAATAGGCAGATTTACTGATTAATACATTTAAATAATCCGTGTATCCAACAAAAGCAATCAACAAAAGAGTTAAAATTGCTCCTACCTTTTCTAAATCGTTCAAGTAAAAACTATTATATTCTACTGTTCCAAGCAAGGTGAACAATACAATGATAAATATTTGTTTAAAAAAATTTCGTTTCTTAAGTAGATTAACCAACATTTTATTAACTTTGATGCAAATTAAGCAATAAACTAGAATATGGGAGTTATAACTGATTTATTTTTTGCAATTGGTGATTTTTGCAAATGGACTTTCGAGAATTTATTATCTCCAATAGGTGTTATTTTTGGATGGTTATTTACATTCATTGGTATCGCTTTAATGGGCTGGTGGTTAAACAAATTAGCTAAATTTGGTAATGATAATGAGAAAAAATATGACGAAATTTAATTTTTCGATTATTTAAAAAAACATATTTTCGAATTATTTTCGAAAAAACCTTTCATTTACATGAGAGGTTTTTTTATATCGCATTCTCATCTCCTTTAATAACTAACATTAAGGTTTGATATAAAATTTGAACATCTAAAAGTAAAGACCAATTCCTTACATAATAAATATCTGTTCTTACTCTTTTCTCCATATCAACAATAGAATCAATAGCTCCTCTATGTCCTTTTACTTGAGATAAACCTGTAATTCCTGGTTTAACGTAATGTCTAATATTATATCTGTTTATAATCTCTCTGTAGTGATAATCTTCTGTTGGCATTTGTGGTCGTGGACCAATAAACGACATATCACCTTTTAAGACATTAATAATTTGTGGCAATTCATCTAAACTATTTTGTCTTAGAAATTTTCCAAATTTTGTAACTCTAGGATCATTTCTTTCTGTAATCTTTGTTGAATAAACATTAGAAACAAACATCGTTCGGAACTTGATACAATTAAATTTATTTCCATTTAATCCATTTCTTTGCTGTACAAAAAATATTGGTCCTTTATTATCATAATAAATTAATAATGCAAGTATTGGAAATAACCAACTCAACACAAAAATTAAACATAAAACTGCCAATAACAAATCTATCATTCTTTTTACAACTCTATTAATAGATAAGTCTAATGGAAATCTTTTTACTTCAAAAATTGGTAGTGTATCAATATAAGTCACTTTTAATTCTGTTAATCCGTTATAAATAGAATCGGGTATATAAGAAACTGGAATTAAATTAGCTTCCGATAGCCTAGCAATTCTATTCATTATAACTGGTTCCAATTCTCCTTTTTGTGAGACAAAAACTTTTTTAATTCTATTTTCTAATAAAAATAGATTAAACTCAAGTCCATTAATCATCAAGTTTCGATTTTCGAAAACTAAATCTTCTTTCTTTAATTGTTTAAAAAATTTAATTCCTAAATCTTTCCTATCCGATAAAACATTTATAAAATTTTGTGTGTTATTATTTTCATCTATAATTAGAACATTAGCCAAATTTTGACCATTTCGATGTAAGTTTTTAAAGTAATAGAAAATTCCTAATCTCGAAATTACACCAAGTATAAAAAGTATTTTAACATAAATAAACCCAATATTTCCGATAAATATATCCGTTTTGTTTAAACCAGAAATTGCGAAAAAGACGATAGAGAATAGTAGAATTTGGAAAAAAAACTTCCTTAGTAATACAACAAATTTTGTATTTCTTTTCGTAGAATATAATTGTATATTATTGCTTATCATAAACCAGCTCAACAAAAATAAAAACAGAATTTTATAATGTGACCTTATCAAATTAATAAGACTTTGCGTATTTAGTAGATAATTTACCTCTTGGTCAAAAGATAAATATTGTATTTTAAGAAAAATAAAAAAGAAAATAATTAAAACACTAATATCAATCATTTGTTGCAAGAAATAGAACTTTCTTTTTCTTAACTTTTTCATTATTCTAATTATAAAAGTGCGTCATTTACTTTGTGTTAATCGTTATTAGTATGCTCTATAAACTTAACAACGTTCTATTTAATCATTTCTTATAAAAACATCTTTGTATTTTTACTTTTCTCATCTAATTAATTGCTTAAATTTGTTTCCATATATTTTTTAATTAAACTTTAATACAATTATGTTCCTCGAAAATACCTTTAATCATCAACAAAAAAGTGGTTGGATAGAAGTTATATGTGGCTCAATGTTTTCTGGTAAAACCGAAGAACTTATTCGTCGTCTTAAACGTGCTGAATTTGCGAAGCAAAGAGTTGAAATTTTTAAACCAACTATTGATACTCGTTATGCAGAGCGCGAAGTAGTTTCTCACAATAAAAATTCTATTTCTTCTACTCCTGTGGAATATTCTTCTGCTATTTTATTATTAGCCGAAGATTGCGAAGTTGTAGGGATTGATGAAGCGCAGTTTTTTGATGAAGGAATTGTAGAAGTCGCAAACGAGCTTGCTAATCAAGGTAAACGTGTTATAGTTGCTGGATTAGATATGGATTTTAAAGGTCGTCCTTTTGGACCAATGCCTAATTTATTAGCAACCGCAGAATACATTACAAAAGTACATGCAATTTGTGTAAGAACTGGTAATTTAGCTAACTACTCGCATCGAAAAATTGATAGCGAAAAGTTAGTAGAACTTGGAGAAACATCAGAGTATGAACCTCTAAGTAGAGCTGCTTTTTGGGAAGAAATAAATAAACTAAACGTTGAAAAATTATAAGCTAAATCAAATTTCAAGTATCGTAAATGGTACTTTATTTGGCGATGAAAATGTCATTATAAATCAAATATTTTTTGATTCGAGAATGATTGTTCATCCTGCGAATGGAATCTTTTTTGCGCTTAATGGCAATCAAAAAGATGGACATCAATACATAGAAGATGCTTACCAAAAAGGTATTCGAAATTTCGTTGTTCACGAAAAATTAGAACATTTTGCAAATGCAAATTTTATCTTGGTTAATAATCCTTTGCAAGCTTTACAAAATTGGGCGAAATACCACCGTAAACAATTTAATCTTCCAGTTATTGGAATTACAGGTTCTAATGGAAAGACAATTGTAAAAGAATGGTTGAATCAATTATTATGGAAAAATTTTTCCATAGCAAGAAGTCCAAAAAGTTATAATTCTCAATTTGGTGCTGCCCTATCTATTCTACAAATTACAGAAAAAAATAATCTAGGAATTTTTGAAGCTGGAATTTCTCTTCCTAACGAAATGGAAAAGTTAGAAGAAATTATTCAACCTACAATTGGTGTTCTTACAAAAATTGGAGAAGCACATTTGGAGAACTTCGAAAATCAAGATGAATTGATTCAAGAAAAACTAAAATTATTTACACATGTAGAAAAATTAGTTTTCAATATCGAGAATGAAAAAGTTTATCAAGCTATTTTAGAAAATGAACATTTGTCTAAAATTGATAAATTTTCTTATGGTTATTCCGATTTTGCCACAGTAAAAATTGAACACATAGAAAGTTCTTTAACAAATACTGAGATTTCTATTTTACATAATCAAGAAAAATTTACTTATTCAATTCCTTTTACAGATGATGCTTCTATAAAAAATAGTTTAATCTGTTTAACGACTTTAATAGCTTTAAATGTTGATTATAAATTAATTAAAGAAGAATTTTCTTTGCTTTTACCAATCGAAATGCGTTTGGAAATAAAGGAAGCTATTAACCATTCTATTTTAATTAATGATACCTTTAATTCTGATCTAAATTCTTTAAGAATTGGTTTAAATGTATTAAATCAACAACCAAAAGAGAAAAAATCGCTGGTTTTAACTGATATTTTACAAAGTAACTTATCTGATAAAGATTTATATCAAGAAGCAGCCAATTTAGTTAATGCTTATCATTTTGATGAAATTGTTTTAATAGGTGAGAAAATTACATTGTTTAAAAATTTATTTCAATCCTATGTGCGTTCATATAATTCTACCGAAGAATTTTTAGAACAGTTTAAACATCAGAATGTAGATAACGAAGCAATTTTATTAAAAGGTGCTCGACCTTTTAAATTAGAAAAAATATCAAGTGAACTCGAGACTCGTTCCAACGATTCTGTTTTAGAAATTAATCTTCAGAATTTAGTAGAGAATATTAATGTTTACAGATCTATGCTAAGACCAACCACAAAATTAATGTGTATGGTAAAAGCAAATAGTTATGGAACTGGAAGTTTTGAAGTTGCTAAAACCTTACAGAATAATGGTGTCGATTTTTTAGGAGTTGCAATTGCTGACGAAGGAAAAGAATTAAGAGAAGCTGGAATAACAATTCCTATAATTATTATGAACCCTGAGCAAAGCAGTTATTCTACTGTAATAGATTATCAGTTAGAACCTGAAATTTATAGCTTAAGAGTTTTAAAATTATTTATTCAGAAATTACAAGAAAAACAAATTTCATCTGCTTATCCTATTCATCTAAAATTAGAGACAGGGATGAATCGTTTAGGTTTTCATGAAGATGATTTCGATGAATTAGTTACGATACTAAAAAATAATTCTCAGGTATATGTTCGCTCTATATTTACACATTTAGCAACAGCAGATATGCCAGAGGAAGAAGCGTATGCTAAATACCAATTAAATCGTTTTGATAAGAGTTACGAATCTATTACAAAAGCTTTAGACATAACTCCTATAAAACATGCTTTAAACTCTCCAGGAATAGTTGCCTATAAAGAACATCAATATGATATGGTTCGTTTAGGAATCGGAATGTATGGCTATTCAGAATATACAGATTTCATGGAGAAATATTTAAAACCTGTTGTTCGTTTTAAAACTGTTATTTCTCAAATATCAGAATTAGAAGCAGGAGAGACGGTTAGTTATGGTCGTCGTTTTACTGCTGAGCGTAAAACAAGAATAGCAACATTGCCTGTTGGTTATGCAGACGGAATTAGACGCTCTTTAGGAAATGGAAAAGCAAGTGTTGGTATAAATGGAAAATTAGCTAAAATAGTTGGTTCTATTTGTATGGACATGATGATGGTCGACGTTACAGATATTAGCTGTAAAGAAGGTGATGAAGTAACTATCTTTGGAAATTCACCTAGTATAGCAGACGTAGCTAGATGGCTAGAAACAATTCCATACGAAGTTTTAACCTCTGTTTCACAAAGAATAAAAAGAGTCTATTATAAAGAATAAAAAAAGAAGAGTTGTCTACAGATAACTCTTCTTTTTTTATTATAATAACTAATTGCATCATACAAATTAAAATTTGGCGTATCTTTATTCATCAATTAAAATAGCTTTTATGCGTATTTTTTTAATTTTCAGTTTTTTTATTTCCACATTTTCTTTTGCACAAGAAAGTGAAAAAGATACTCACCGATTAAAAGTTGGTGTTGTTCTAAGTGGCGGAGGAGCAAAAGGCTATGCACACGTTGGTGCTTTAAAGAAAATAGAAGAAGCAGGAATTAAAATAGATTATATAGGCGGGACAAGTATGGGCGCTATAATTGGTGGCTTGTATGCTGCTGGTTATACACCAGATCAACTTCAGAAAATAATGTATCAATTGGACATTACTTCATTGATTACACAAAATAAAAACCGTGCAGAAATTCCATTTTTCGATAAATCTTATAAAGAAAAATATATTCTAGAGTTACCTTTTGATAACTTTAAACTTACCATTCCAAATGCATTTTCTAAAGGTCAAGGACCATTAGATTTATTAACTTATTTATTTCGTCCTGTTCATAATATTGACGATTTTAATCAACTTCCCACACCTTTTGTATGTATTGGTACCAATATAGAAACTGGTGAAGAGAAAGTTTTCCGTTCAGGATTTCTTCCACGTGTTGTTTTAGCTTCGGGTGCATATCCGACGATGCTAGATCCTGTAAATATTGACGGAAAAATATATGTAGATGGTGGCGTTGTAAATAATTTTCCTGTAAAGGAGGTAAAAGATATGGGCGCTGATATTATTATTGGTGTGGAACTAGGTGATGGATTACAAAAAGGTGACGAATTAAATTCTGCAATTGGTGTCTTAACTCAAATTATGACCATGAGCATTGTTAAAAAAACAGACGAGCAAAAGAAAATGGTCGACTTATTAATTAAGCCAGAACTTAAAAACTATGCCGTAACAAGTTTTAATGAAGTTGATGCTATCTATAAAAAAGGTGTTGAAGCTTCGGACAAAGTTTTTGATCAATTAAAAGAAATCGCACAGAAACAAAATGCGCAAAATAAAAGTAGAAAAGAAATAAAATTAGAAGATTATGTCTTAGTAAAAGATTTAGAAGTTGAAGGTTTAAAGAGTTATAATGAAAATTTTATTAAAGGTAAATTAGGTATTCGTACTCCTGAATTAATTAAATATGATGATTTAAAAACAGGTGTAGATAAATTATATGCCTCTGGAAACTTTAATAATATTACATATAAAATATCTCAGTTAAACGAGAATGATAATCTTTTAACCTTAAAAGTTCAAGAAAATAAGAACAAACAATCTGTTCGTTTTGGTTTACATTATGACGATTTATTTAAAACGGGATTACTTTTAAACTTCACATCTAAGAGTCTTATCTTTAAAAACTCTATTCTATCTGCCGATGTTGTTGTTGGAGATTTCGCTCGTTATAACCTAAATTTCTTTATTGATAATGGTTATATTCCTAGTATAGGATTTAATTCTTATTCCTATTATTTTGATAAAGAAATAGACTTAAAAAATGTATCGGGTAATAATTCGCCTTATAATAAAGTAAATTATAATTTCAGAGAATTTACTAACCAATTATACATTCAATCTACAATAAAAGAAAAATATGCGATTGGTATAGGTTTAGAACACCAATACACCAAAGTTTTTACAAATAATTACATTGACGAGTCAACAAATTTTCCTTCATTATCTGAAGGTTATTTTTGGAAAGCATACGGATATATAAAAGCTGATAATAGAAATAACGCCAACTTTGCTCGAAGAGGATTTAAATTTAGTGGTGATTTGAAATATCTATTTGATTCTAATGTTGCTGGCTTTGAAACTAACTATTTATTAGAAGGAAGCTTAGAAGCAAATTTTCCGTTAAATAATTTCCTAAGTTACAGATTTACTGCTAACTTTGGAACCTTTTTTAATGAGAACGTTACAATCCCTCAAAAATTTTATTTAGGAGGATATGTTGAACAGAAATTTTTCAATTATATGAGGTTCTATGGACTTCCTTTTGGATCTGCTTTGGGGAACAATCAATTAATTTTTGGTTCTCATGTGCAGGCTAAAATTTTGAAAAATCATTACACAAGTGTGTTTATGAACATTGCAAATGTTACAGACAGAATTGAACAAATACGTTTAACAAATTACAAATATCTTGGTTACGGTGTAACTTATGGTTACGATAGTCCATTAGGACCTCTTAACTTTATGTGGAGTTACTCACCTAACACTAAAAAAGGATTATTTAATTTAAGTTTAGGATACTGGTTTTAGAACAATGATAGAATTATTTTACGAAACAGATTTTGAGATTACAGAAGCTCAACAATGGATTAATTGGGTCGTAGAAAGTATGAAGAATGAAGGAAAAACTATAGAAGAATTAAACTATATTTTTTGTGATGACGAATACTTACTAGAAATTAATAAACAATATTTAGACCACGATTATTATACAGATGTTATAGGTTTTGATAATTCTGTAGAAGATGAATTAATGGGCGACATTTTTATTAGTGTTGAAAGAATAAAAGATAATGCTGAACAAAATGGTGTTTCTTTCGAAAATGAATTAGCTCGTATAATGATGCATGGTATCTTACATTTTGCAGGTTACTTGGACAAAGATCCAGAAGATAAAGAGTTGATGACTTCGAAAGAAGATCAATATTTAGCAACATTTAGTTTATTAAAAGCATAATGTTCCACGTGGAACATTTGTTATTTTTAGTCATAATATAGAAATAAAAAGAAATGATATTTCAATCAGAATATGATGTAATTGTAGTTGGAGGTGGTCACGCTGGTGCTGAAGCAACAGCTGCTGCTGCAAACTTAGGAGCAAAAACGCTTCTTGTTACAATGAACTTACAAAGCATCGGACAAATGTCTTGTAATCCTGCTATGGGAGGAATTGCAAAAGGACAAATTGTAAGAGAAATTGATGCATTAGGAGGTTACTCTGGTGTTATCACAGATAAAACAATGATTCAATTTAAAATGTTGAATCAATCTAAAGGTCCAGCAATGTGGTCTCCAAGAGCACAATCGGACCGTATGCGCTTTGCAGAAGAATGGAGACTATCTCTTGAACAAACAGAAAATGTAGACTTTTTTCAAGATATGGTGAAAAGTTTAATCATAGAAAATGGAAAAGTTTGTGGTGTTAATACAGCTATGGGAATGAGCATTCGTTCTAAAGCAGTTGTTTTAACTAATGGAACATTTCTTAATGGTTTAATCCATATTGGAGAAAAACAATTTGGAGGTGGACGTATGGGAGAAGGTGCTGCATTTGGAATTACTGAACAATTAGTTGATTTAGGTTTTGAAGCTGGTAGAATGAAAACTGGAACTCCTCCTAGAGTTGATGGTAGATCTATAGATTATTCTAAAATGATCGAACAACCAGGAGATGAAAACCCATCAAAATTCTCTTATACCAATACTCCTAAATTAACAAAACAACGTTCTTGTTGGATTACATATACGAACCAAGAAGTACATGATTTATTAAGAGAAGGATTCGACAGATCTCCAATGTTTAATGGAACAATTAAATCTACTGGACCAAGATATTGTCCATCTATAGAAGATAAAATTAATCGTTTTGCAGACAAAGACCGTCATCAAATTTTTGCTGAACCTGAAGGATGGAATACAGTAGAATATTACATAAACGGATTTTCTACATCTTTACCAGACGATGTACAAGCAAAAGCATTACGTTCTATTCCAGGATTTGAACATGCAAAAATCTTCCGTCCAGGCTATGCAATAGAATACGATTTCTTTCCACCAACACAATTAAAACATACATTAGAAACTAAACTAATTGAGAACTTATATTGCGCTGGTCAAATTAATGGAACAACTGGTTACGAAGAAGCAGCATCTCAAGGTTTAATGGCTGGTATAAATGCAGCTTTAAAAATACAAGAAAAAGATCCTTTTATCCTTAATCGAAATGAAGCTTATATTGGTGTTTTAATTGACGATTTAATTACTAAGGGAACAGAAGAACCTTATAGAATGTTTACATCTCGTGCAGAATATAGAATTCTATTAAGACAAGATAATGCTGACGAACGTTTAACAAGAAAAGGATTTGATATTGGTTTAGCTTCTGAAGATCGTTTAAAACGTATGGAAGAAAAGTTTGATAAAGCTGAAAAGCTTGTTCATTATTTTGAGGAGAATTCTATCAAACCACAAGAAATTAATGATGTAATTGAGGAACGTGAAGGAACACCTTTAAAGCAACCAAATAAAATGATTTCTGTAATCTCTCGTCCAGAATTAAAACTTTCTGATTTTACAAAATTAGATAGAGTAAACGAATTCATTGAGAATAATAATTACGATCAAGAGGAATTAGAGCAAACAGAAATTCAGATAAAATACAAAGGCTACATTAAGAAAGAACAACAGAATGCTGACAAACTACATCGTTTAGAGAATTTAAAAATTCCTGTAGATGTAGATTACAGTTCTTTTGTTTCGATGTCTATTGAGGCTCGTCAGAAATTGACAAAAATAAAACCCGCTACTGTTGCTCAAGCATCAAGAATAAGTGGTGTATCTCCAGCAGATATTAGTGTATTATTAATTTACATGGGTAGATAAAATGGAAAATGTTTCACGTGGAACATATTTAGAAAATCCTTCAAAAGAAGGATTTTCTGGTATAAAAAAACTAGAGTTAAAAGATTATTTTTTAACAGGAGAAGATTTCGAATTGTATGAAGATTCAGAAACTGGTGTGTTATACACTCTCCCCCAACCTATCGAAACTTTAGGAAAATATTACGAAAGCAAAAATTATATTTCTCACACAGATGGAAAGAAATCAATTTTTGAAAGATTTTACCAAATTGCAAAAGCAATTAACTTAAACGAAAAATTAAAATTAATTGATAAAATTTCGTCAGGTAAAAAAATATTAGATTACGGTTGTGGTGTTGGAGATTATTTAGAAATGATGCAAAAAAATGGCTACGAAGTATTAGGTATGGAACCTAATGATTCTGCTCGTAGAATTGCACAAACTAAGATTGGTATAAATAACGTTGTTTCTACACAAATAGAACAAATAAAAGATAAATTTGATGTAATTACTCTTTGGCATGTTTTAGAACATATTCCAAATTTAAATGAAGTCATATCACATTTAAAAAATCATTTAAATGAAAATGGTATTTTAATTATAGCAGTTCCAAATCATGAATCTTATGATGCAAAATATTATGGTAAATATTGGGCAGCTTATGATGTTCCTAGACACTTATGGCATTTCTCTGAAAAGAGCATGAGAAAGCTTTTTGATAAGTTTGGTATGAAAATTGAAAATGTTAGTCCAATGAAATTAGATTCATTTTATGTGAGCCTACTTTCTGAAAAATATAAAGGAAATAAATTAGGTTTTCTTAATGCTATTCGAATTGGATTAAAATCAAACAATCAAGCTAAAAAAACAGGTGAATACTCATCTTTAATCTATACAATTAAGATTAAAAGCTAAAATTAAACGATTTAAGCAGTTTTTTTATATTAAAATGATTAACACCATTAAAATTTAATTTTAATTGATTAAATTTAATCTATGAATGTCATTTATTAACCTAAAAACTAAAAACAAATAAATTGCTATGAAAAAAGGAATCTTATTATTTGGAATTGGAGCAGCCACTTTACTTGGCTCTTGTGCTTCTACAACGACCGCAAAACAAACAACAGGAATTGGTAAAGATGTACGTGGTTCTTGGACATTAACTTCTGTAGATTACAATGGTTTTTCTAAGAATGAAGTTAAAGGAAATGTAAAGGTAAACGAAACCGTAGCAAATGTTTTTGATACAGCTAGTCCTGAATGTTATGAAGGATCTACATGGAGTTTAGTACAAAACAATAAAAAAGGTACTTATACTTTTAATAGTGCCGGAGCATCTTGTCCACAAGGTACAGCAGATATTATTTGGGATGTACAACAAGATGGATCAGCAACTTATTTTATCTTTAAAGATGTAACTGGAATTAAAGCAAAACAAAATACTGCAGGTTACAAATTAAAAATTAGTCGTGTAGATGCAAACTCAATGCAATTAGTGCAAGATGTAAATACAAGTGGAAAAATTGCACAAGTAATTTATAACTTTCAAAGATAATTAATCAATCAAAAAACTTAGCGTTATGAAGAAAATAAACACTAGAATAGCTGCAATGGTATTAGGAGGAACATTTATATTGTCTTCTTGTACTGCAGTACAAAATGCTAATAATACCCAAAAAGGTGCCGGAATTGGTGCTGTTGCTGGTGGTGTTATTGGGGGAATATTAGGAAATAACATTGGTAAAGGTGGTAATACTGCTTTAGGTGCTGTAATTGGTGCTGCTGTAGGTGGTGCTGCTGGTGGTGTTATTGGTAACAAAATGGATAAACAAGCTCAAAAAATTGAACAAGTTTTACCTGGTGCTGAAGTTGTACGTACAGAAGAAGGTATTAACTTAATTTTAGATGAAAACTCTAGAGTAACTTTCGATTACAATGCTTCATCTTTAACGTCTACTGCTAAAACTAATTTAGATAAGTTAATCGAAGTATTTAAAGAATATCCAGACACTAACTTATTAATTGTAGGACATACAGATAATAAAGGTTCGCAATCATATAACTTACCATTGTCACAAAAACGTGCACAATCTGTAAAAGATTATTTAGTATCTAAAGGTGTTTCTTCGTCTCGTTTAACATCACAAGGGAAAGGATTAGAAGAACCAATTGCTGATAACAATACAGATCAAGGTAGAGCTCAAAACCGTCGTGTAGAGATTGCTATTACAGCTAATGAAAAAATGAAAGCTGATGCAGCAAAAGAAGCTGGACAGTAACATTATACAAAATATATAAATTAAAAAAGTCGCTTTATAAGCGACTTTTTTAATTTATATCTCTATCTGTTATTTAAAATTAACGATAAACCATTTGTTGTTTATTTTTTCTAAAGTTAATTGGTAAGATTTAGCACTCTCATCTTTTAAATTTGCATTTACTTGTACTAGAGCTACTTTTTCATCTGCATCTAAAACTTTGGCATCACTAATCGTTGCTTGATCTAAATTTTTAACCTCATCCATAGATGAAAACTTCTGAAATGTAGACCATTCATTACTTCTTGTTAAAGCAAAAGCTCCAGAATAATTCTTCTTCGTTAAATTGTTGATAAAACGATTTGATAATGATTTCAACATTTCTGCCTCTTTACTTACCTGTGCAGGTGATGAAGCAACAGCAAGTGAATCTGAAGTAGACACTGCTCCAATTAAATTCATAGGAATTTGTACTGCTTTTCTGTTCGTTAAATAACGTTCAGAATTAGGTACTCTAATTAAAATATCTAATCGATCTGTTTTTATTTTTGATGCATCTAAAAGAGCATATTTTATTGCAATAGCATTCTTTCTGTATAAATCATCCATAGAGTTAGGATCAATTTTAGAACGAAAACTGTAAACAATACTTCCTGAATTAAAAACTTCTATAGTAGCTGTTACTGGTTCTGTTAACTGAATTTCTTCGCCTTGAGCATTGTAGAAAAATGGAGAAATATTTATTCCTTCATCATCTTGTTTTAAACTAAAATCAAAACGTTGCACGTTAGAAGTAGGTTCTGTTACGACCTCCTCAGTAGGGACAGCATTTGGTTTTGGAATACCGTTTACAAGAGGAACTTGGTTTCTGTTCCATGTAAATTTATTTTCTAATGCAACTTGTTCAGCTATATCAAAAACTTCATCTACAGTTTTACCATTTAACAAAGTTCGTACAGTTAACCAACGAGATTCATTATCCATTGATTGACTTGTTTTATATTCAAAAACAATCTGTAATGCTTCTTTAAATTTATCTTGTTGTAATAGTGGTAATCCTTTGGAAATTTCATCAACAGTCTCACTAAATGTTTGAGCAGAACTCGAATCAATTTCAAGCTTATCATTCTTGCAACTAATAATCATTAATGCAAAAGAAGCTATAATAAATAAACGTTTCATAATCTTCTAATTAATACGTTTGTACTTCTATAATTTATAAGAAGTAAATATAGTAAAACTTGAGTTGATAATGAATATTTATAACAAAAAAGCAAACTTCTTGCGAAGCTTGCTTTTTTAATAAAAACAACTAAAACAAAAAATTTAAACGTCCATTGGGACTTCTATTAACATGACGTGTGAATTAGGAGAAACCACAAAAGAAAAATCCTTCGTATCTTTTATTTCAACAGCGTCTCTACGTTGCAGTTTTTGATTATCAAATTCTACCTCTCCTTCAACAACCATAAAAAACACACCATTGTTAGGATTTTTTAATTGGTAAGATTCTTTTTTACTTTCAGAATATTTACCCATAAATATCCAAGCATCTTGGTGTATCCAAACACCTTGATCGTTTGCATTTGGAGAAAGTATTTGATATAACTCGTTCTCTTTAGCAATATCTCTAATAGAAATTTGATCGTAACGAGGTTCAACATTCATTTTATTTGGAATAATCCATATTTGGAAAAATTGTCCTTCTTGGCTTTCGTAAGCATTCATTTCACTATGAAAAATTCCTGATCCTGCACTCATAACTTGGATATCTCCAGTTTCTACTACAGAACCATTTCCCATAGAATCTTCATGAGAAATACCACCACTTAAAGGAATAGTAATAATCTCCATATTATCATGTGGATGTTTACCAAAGCCCATACCTCCACTAATAATATCATCATTAACAACTCTTAAAGCTCCAAAATGAACACGATTTTTGTCATAATAATTAGCAAAACTGTAAGAATGACGAGTGTTTAACCAACCATGGTTTGCTCCTCCTCTAGTTTCTGATTTGAATAATTGATAATTCATAATAATAATTTTCTACAAATTTACGGTCGTACAAAAAAATATTAATTGATTTGTGATAAGTAATAGAAACTTATTAGCTGATTAGAAAATAGTGTTAATTATTAATGAAATGTTAAAAAATATTCATAATTTAGCATTTATTAACACATGAGAATATGCTAGCAAATTTAAACGATTGCTCAATAAATACTATTATTTGGATTTTGGTTCAAATCGTTTTGGTTATTCTAGCTGCAGTTATTTTGTATAAAGTCTACAAAAAACTAACAAAATAAAAAAGGCTGTTTTATGAAAATAAAGCAGCCTTTTTGCTATAAATAACTTCTCATTATCTTACCTATTATAATCAAAATACATTATTAATGTAATTAAAATTGGAATTAATTTTCTTTTTGAAAAAGAGTTTAGATTTTACTAAAAGCTTATCGCCTATAAAGCGATACTATTAATTAAATACTAACATAAAGACAAAAGAAGTTATACAATCCTTTTTAATAATTCCATTCAAATTCGTCTCTTGGATAGAATAATAATTAATATTTCTTCGAATTAGTATTTTAAGAACTGATTAACAATCAATTAATATAACTTTATATCAATTTTCCTACTATGGCACAACGTTTGCTAAATGCAGAAAAATCAATCTATTAGATTGAATAATAGCTTACTAGAATTATGTAGTAATGCTAGCTAAATAAACCAAACCTAAAAAAAAATTAATGAAAAAAACAAGCTTAGCCTGTTTTGCTCTACTAGTTGGTTCAAGTTTTTCATTTGCACAAGAAAAATTTACAATTAGTGGAACAATAAAAGAAAAGTCTTCTGGTGAAACTATGAATGGAATTAGAATTTTAACTGTAGAACTTCCAGATTTTACTGCTACATCAAATTCCTATGGTTTCTACTCATTAACATTACCAAAAGGAGAATATAACTTAACTTTTAATACTACAGATACAATCTCTGTCGCTTTAAATGATAATGTAAAGTTAGATCACCATATTATTTCTTTTAAGGCAGATGAAACTGAATTAAAAGAGGTTGTAATGACTGTCAATAAAAAGAATAATAATCTTAATAAGACAAGTATTGGTGTAGAAAAATTAGATATAAAAGAGATTGATAAACTTCCAGTAATATTTGGAGAAAAAGATATCTTAAAAACAATTCAATTAATGCCTGGTATACAATCAGGTGGTGACGGAAACAGTGGTTTTTTTGTTCGTGGTGGTAATGCTGATCAAAATTTAATTTTATTAGATGAAGCTCCTGTTTACAATGCGTCACATTTATTAGGCTTCTTTTCTACCTTTAATAGTGATGCTTTAAAAGATGTTACTATAATAAAAGGAAATAATCCTGCTCAATATGGAGGAAGGCTTTCTTCTGTTTTAGACGTATCTATGAAAGAAGGAAACAATCAAAAATATAATGTTTCTGGAGGTATAGGGCTTATTAGTAGCCGTTTAAGCATTGAAGGTCCAATACAAAAAAGTAAATCGTCATTTATCGTTTCTGCAAGAAGAACATATGCAGATATGTTCTTGAAATTATCTGACACTTATAAAAATAATAGCCTATTTTTTTATGATTTTAATGCAAAAGCTAATATTTGGATTAATGACAATAACCGTATATTTATTTCAGGATATTTTGGAAAAGATGTATTAGGATATGGGAAAGAATTTAATAATAATTGGGGAAATACAACTGGAACAATCCGTTGGAATAGTATTATATCTCCAAAATTATTTTCAAACACATCTTTAATATACAGTAATTATGATTATAAAATTAGTCTAAATGAGGCTGGTTCAAATTTAAATGTTAATTCAAATATTCGAGATTATAATCTTAAACAAGAGTTTGAATACAATATTAATACAAAGAATAAATTAAGTTTTGGTTTTAACACCATACATCATACAATTACACCAAACAGATTCCAAGGAAACGAATCATTAAAAGATGAAAATAAAAGACAAGGCTTAGAAAGTTCACTATTTGTTAGTAATAACAATAAAATAAACAAAAAGCTAACTTTAGATTATGGTATTCGACTTTCTTCATATTCAATAATAGGAAAAGGAAGCTATAATGTTTATAATAAAGATAGTGAGTTAGTAAATCAAATTAATTTATCTTCTGGTAAATTTGGTAAGACTTATTTTAATGTAGAACCTAGACTACAATTTAGCTATATGTTGAATAATTATAGTAGTATAAAAGGTGGTTATGCTAGAAATACTCAACATTTACATTTACAATCAAATAGTACAGCTGGTTTTCCTACAGATCAATGGATTGGAAATTCTTATAATATAAAACCTGAAATTAGTGATCAAATTAGCTTAGGATATTTTCGTAATTCAAAGAATAGAAAATATCAGTTTAGCGGAGAAGTTTATTATAAAAGCTTACAAAATCAAATTGATTACAAAGATGGAGCAGATTTAATAGCTACTGCTGATATAGAAAGCGAATTTGCATATGGAAAAGGAAGAGCATATGGTCTTGAATTATTAGCGAAAAAAACTAGTGGTAGATTAACAGGATGGATTGGTTATACACTTTCTAAAACAGAAAGAAAAATAGATGGTGTCAACAACAATAATTGGTACCGTGCAAGACAAGATAGAACGCATGATTTATCCATTGTTACAATGTATGATTTAACTAAACGTTGGTCATTATCTAGTGCTTTTGTTTATAGTACTGGTAATGCAGTTACTTATCCAAATGGAAAATACGAAATAGAAGGTCAAACAATATACAACTTTAACGAAAGAAATGCTTCTAGAGTACCCTCTTATCATCGTTTAGATATAAGTGCAACTTATAAAAAACCACATAAAGGAAAATATGAATCTTCTTGGAATATTGGAGTTTACAATGTTTATGGAAGACAAAATCCATATATTATAAATTTTGAAGATTCAGGAAATCGTTCTAGATCAGTACAGACATCATTATTTAAAATGATCCCTTCTATAACATACAACTTTAAATTTTAATTACTAAGTCATGAAAAAAATACTAGCAATCATACCATTACTTCTTCTATTTATTTCTTGTGAAAAAGAAATAGAATTAGATTTAAAAAATACAACACCACAAATAGTTGTGGAGGGTGCAATAACAGATGCTGAAGGACCTTATTTTGTAAAACTTTCTAAAAGTATAAACTTCTACGATCCAAATAAATTCCCTGCTGTAACAGGAGCTTCTGTAATTATAACAGATAATTTAGGAAACTCAGATGTTTTAACAGAGTTAGAAGATGGTTTATATAGAACTAATAATATTGTTGGTTTTCCTGGAAATACATATAATCTAAGCATTACTGTTGGTGAAGATAAATATTATGCAACTTCTACAATGCCACAGAAAGTGAATTTAGATAGCATAAGATTTGAACATGGACAAGATACAGAAGGAGAGGATTATTATTCTATAATTCCTATCTACAAAAACCCTTCTACATTTGGTAATTATTATAGGTTTGTTACAAAAATTAATAACCGTACCGATGATACATATTATTTAAAAAATGACACGAATGGGATTGACCAGATAAATGATAGTCCTATTTATAATTTAGATTATACATATATCAATAAAAATGATCTTGTAGAAGTAGAAATGCGTTGTATCGATAGAATTACTTATAATTATTTTAATACAATTTTACAAGTAATTAATGCTGGTCCTAATGGAGGAATAACACCAACTAATCCACCAAATAATATAACAGGAAGCCCTGCACTAGGTATTTTTTCTGCTTATACAACACAAACAATAAAACAAAAAGTCGAATAAGTATATAAAGCAATTTTCATTATCAAAAAAACCGATAACTAAATTTTAGTTATCGGTTTTTGTATTATTTATAAGTTAGCTTACATCTTATCATTTTGCCAAGCAATTATTTTATCACGAATAAACTGTGCTAATTTAATTTTACTTTGATGTGTCCATCCTGCAATATGAGGAGCTAAAACAACATTGTCTGCTTGGATTAAATATTGAAATTCTTCTGGTAAATCAGAAGCAACTAAACGTTCAAAACTAGATTTTTCAAATTCTAAAACATCTAAAGCAACACCTAATACTTTATTCGTTTTCATTGCTGCAACTAAATCCTTTGTTACAACAGATTTTCCACGAGCGGTATTCACAAAGTAAAAAGGTTTTTTAACTTTTGCTATAAATTCAGCATCAATCATTTTAGTTGTTTCAGGTGTTTGTGGTGTATGCAAACTAATTACATCTACACGTTCTAAAAATTCTTGTAACGTAACTTGTTTCGCGAATTCATTTCCTTTTTCTGGTAATATATCATAACAAATTACATCAACATCAAATCCTTGTAAACGTCTAGCAAAGGCATTTCCCATATTTCCATAACCTATAAGACCAACAGTTTTTCCTTTTAATTCATCTCCTCTGTTTTCTTCACGTTTCCATATTCCGTTTCTTACTTCGTTATCTGCTCTTCGTAAATGATGCATCAACATTAATAACATACCAACAGCATGTTCTCCTAAAGAATCTCTATTTCCTTCTGGTGAATTAAAAAGAACTATTTTACGCTCAGCAGCATAATCTTCATCTATATTTTCTAATCCTGCCCCTACTCTACCAATAAATTTTAATTGAGTTGCCTTCTCTAAAAAAGATCGATCAATAGGAAAACGACTTCTAACAATCATTCCATCATAATCAGCTATTTTTTGCTCTATAATTTCTTTTGGAGACGTATAATCCTCATCAACAATAAAACCTGCATCTCTTAAACCGTCATTTAAACACTCATGATTAGAATCTATTGCTAATATTTTATAAGGAGTTTTCATTTTATATATTTTAAATCAAAGTTACGACTAAACACTAATTATGTTTGATAAAATCTATCAAAATAGAATAATATCAAGGTATCAACAAAACGTTTATAAAGTCGTTCATAACATCTTAATTAGCTAATATTAAATATTATATATTGTTAATTAATAGATTATTTTTAATGCTTTTGGAAGTACTTCAACTTTTACTTTAAGTGAATGTGTTGTTTGAAATTCACCATCTAATTGATAAGAAATCTTATTCCCATCTAAACTTTCAATTGTAAATTTCTTTACTTGTTTATAACGTGCTTTGTCTAATAAATCTATTTTCTTTGCTAGCACTAAAACAGAAAAATAGAACTGTTCAAAAACATCTAAATCCTCAATCATTAATAAATCGAGTAAACCATCTTCTAAATCTGCTTGTGGCGTAAAAGATATCCCATAACCTGCAATGTTAGAATTAGAGCAGAACAAATAATAAAAATCTTTCTCTATAATAGCATCATCTATATAAAGGCGAAATAATTTTGACTTATAATTTAATAACGTTTTTACAGAAGCATCAAAATATCCAGCGATAGTACGTTTTTGATTTTGTTCATAAGCCTGTATAACTTGTGCGTCTATACCAAAACCTAGATTACTAAAAAAATAGTTATCCTCCACTCTACCAACATCTATTGTACGAATAGAATTATTTTTGATGATATGAATAGCCTTGTTAATATCTTTCGGAATATTAAGATTTGCTGCTAAACCATTTCCAGATCCGGCAGGAATAATTCCTAATGGAATATTTTTATTTACTAAAGCACTTGCAACTTCATTAATTGTTCCATCACCTCCACAAGCAACAATTACATCTGCATTTTCATTAATTGCTTCTTGTACTAATTCTTTAGCATGAAATTGATAAATGGTTATCTTTAAAACAATTTCGTCTTCAGAAGAAAACATTGATTGTAAAAAGCTAAGAGAAATTTCGTGCTTGGCGTTTCCAGAATTAGGATTGACAATGAAAATATATTTCATTTTTAGTTATTTGATTATAAAGTGTTACAAAAGTAAGAAATCTTAAATAATCGAAATATTAAAAGATTTACACACAAAAACTTTCTAAATTTGTAGTATGAAAATTAAAGATATCCAAAACGAAATAGTTGATGAATTCTCATTTTTTGATGATTGGGAACAACGATACGAATATTTAATTGAATTAGGTAAAAGTTTAAATACTTTAAGCGAAGAAGAGAAAACTGACGATAAAATTATAAAAGGTTGTCAATCTTCTGTTTGGTTAGATGCAGAAATGAAAGGTGATATAATTGAATTTAGAGCTGATTCTAATGCTATTTTACCAAAAGGGATTGCTGCACTACTTATTCGTATGTACAACAATCAAACACCAAAAGATATTTTAGATTCAGATACAGATTTTATTAGTGAAATAGGTTTATCAGAATTCTTATCCCCTACACGTGCAAATGGATTATTAGCAATGGTAAAACAGTTCAAATTTTACGCTATAGCTTTTAATGCAAAACAAAATACATAATTAGCAAAATCTACAAAAAACACTTATGAATGATTTTCTAGGACAGGCGTTTATTTTTCTATTCTCTGCAGTAATATGTGTTCCAATTTCTAAAAAACTGGGAATGGGTTCTGTTTTAGGATATTTAATTGCTGGTGTTTTAATTGGTCCATATGTTTTAAAATTTGTTGGAAACGATGGAACAGACATTATGCATGCAACGGAATTTGGCGTTGTGATGATGTTATTTCTAATTGGACTTGAACTTGATCCCAAAGAGTTCTGGAAAATGAAAAATAAAATTATTAATCTTGGAGCAATGCAGGTAATAGGAACAATACTAATTGTAACATTAGTTGGTATTTTTCTATTGGATATGAAGTTTCCAAGAGCAATGTCCATTGCTTTTACAGTTGCCATGTCCTCGACAGCGATTATTATGCAAACTTTAAACGAAAAAGGTCTTACTAAATCAGGAATTGGTAAATCTACATTTTCTGTTTTACTGTTTCAGGATATAATGGTCATTCCAATTTTAGCAATTATACCTTTGTTAGTTGGAGATTCATTAATTCAATCCATAGGAGATGATTCTAAAAGTTTATTAGTTGGTGGTCCTGCTTTTATGAAAACATTGGTTATTGTAGGAGCAATTACTTTTATTTACGTTGTTGCAAAATACATCATAACTCCTTATTTTAAATATGTTGGACAATTACAAGTAAGAGAAATATACACCGCATCTGCTTTATTATTGGTTATTGGAGTCTCTATTCTAATGCAAAAAGTAGGAATATCGCCTGCATTAGGTGCATTTATAGCTGGAGTTGTTTTAGCAAATAACGAATATAAACATCAATTAGAAAGTGATATAGAACCTTTTAAATCATTATTATTAGGTATTTTTTTTATAGCTGTTGGTTCTACCATCAATTTTAAATTAATAGGAGAACAACCACTAATGATTCTTGGATTAACATTCGGAATTATGGGAATAAAGGCACTTGTTTTATGGATAATTGGAATTAAGTATAAATTTGATTTTGATCAAAAAATGCTTTTCGTTTTGCTTTTATCACAAGTAGGAGAATTTGCCTTTGTTATTTTATCTCTAACTAGAAACTTAGATATATTAAATAAAGAATGGTACGATTTGATGTTAGCAACGACTGCTATAACAATGACTATTACTCCACTACTTTTAGTTTTAAACGAAAAATTAATTCTGAAATATTTTGGTGTAAAATCCAAAGGTGAATCAATAATAGAAAGTGATGATATTAATCCTAATTCATCTGATGGAGAAATAATTATTGCAGGTTTTGGAGACTTCGGAAACACGATAAGTCGAGTTTTAAGAAGTACAGGAATTAAATCTATTATTTTAGATAACGACAGCCAAAGGGTCGAAAAAATGCGTAAGCATGGTTTTAATGTCTTTTATGGTGATGCAACAAACATTAATTTATTAAAATCTGCTGGTGCAGATCATGCCAAGTATTTTGTGGCAGCATTGGATCCACCAGAAATTAATCAGAAATTGGTTCACATTGTTCGAAAAAACTTTCCTCATTTAGAAATAATCGTACGAGCAAAAAATCGTAGTTATGCCTACAACTATTTAAAAGAAGGTTTAAACGAAGTTTACAGAGAAAACTTTTTCTCATCTGTTTATGTTGGTCGACAAATTTTACTAAAATATGGTTTTAGTTATGAAGAAGCATCTAAAATAGGTGAAATATTCATAAAAAGTGATCGTAAATCTTTGCGTAAAATCGCAAAACATGCAGAAAATACAGACCAATATTTTGAAGCTTCTAAACAAGAACTAGAAAAACAGATGAAATTGGTTGCAAAAGAAATGAGTAGTAGAAATGATATCGAAAAAGAATAAAAAAAGGCTCTTAGTTTTAAGGTTTTCTGCATTAGGCGATGTAACTATGATTGCGCCTGTTCTAAATGAATTATTAGAACAAAATCCTGATGTTGAAATTTATGTTGCCTCTCGCCCATTTATGGAAACTATTTTTAAGCAGTTTCCACAAATTAATTTTATTCCAGTAGATTTAAATAAGCAATACAAAGGCTTTTTCAGTCTCTTTAGCCTATATAAAGAATTAAAAAAATACAAGTTTGATTACGTTGCTGATCTACATAATGTAATTAGATCTAAGGTTATTACATTTTTATTTAAGATTAATGGAATAAAAACTGCAACTTTAGACAAAGGTCGCGCAGAAAAAAAAGCATTAGTTAATCAGGAAAATAAAACTTTAAAACAATTAAAGTTAACGACAGAACGCTACGCAGATGTTTTACGAAGTTTTGGTTTCCAATTAACATTAAGCCATCAATTAAAATCATTTATCAAGAAAGAGGAAAAAACGATAGGAATTGCTCCATACGCTGCTTTTTCTAGTAAGATGTATCCTTTAGAAAAAATGAAAATAGTTGCTGAAAAGCTAGCAAATGATGGTTATACGGTTTATTTATTTGGTGGAGGCAAATATGAAGTAGAAGAATTAAAATCATGGGAGAACCTCAACCCTACTATAAAATCATTAGCAGGTGTAATTTCTTTTGATGAAGAATTACAACAAATAGCAAAGCTAGAAGCAATGATTTCTATGGATAGCGCCAATATGCATTTAGCTTCTTTAATGGGTACGCGAACAATTTCTATTTGGGGCGGAACGCATCCGTATGCTGGTTTTTTAGGTTACGGACAATCTATGGAAGATGTTATACAAGATGAAACATTAACTTGTAGACCTACTTCAATTTTTGGTAAAGATCCAGAAGAGTTTAAAAACTTCGATTATTTTCAGAATTTGAGTGCTGAAGATGTTTATCAACAAATTAAAACAAGATTAGTAAAATAGTGTTTTAAAAATACTATTTAATCTATATAATAATAAAAGCGAACCAGTTAGGTTCGCTTTTATTATATATGATATGCTATTATTATGCGTTGAGGATATCCATTAATTTTACCACATCTTTATGTGAAGTATTATCGTCTTTATATTTATTTATAAACTCATCAATAACACCTAATTCATCTTCGTTGTATTCGTCTATCTTATAGTTGTAGATATAAATGCACATCGTGAATAAAATCTCCCTATAAAAATATTCTTCGTATAACTTCGAAAAATTTTTTGATGTTTTTGTTTCTCCAAATACTTTTACTACCGCTTTTTCAAATTTAGGTTTGGTTACATGGATTTGTTCGCTAGTATTCATTGTAAATAAAGATTATTTTTTAAAATTTCTTGTTTAGTAGTATTTACTTTCATTACAAATAAAAGGTAGATACATAAATTTTACAATGTGTTAAAAGACAATTTTATGTTTATTTAATAAATTGGGTATATTTTGAGTATCCATGAGTGTTCAAAAGGTATTTTAAAGGATTAAAAATTTATAAAAATAGAATTATTCTTCTGGCATTGCTTGCCAATTTTTATAAAGATTAATAATAAAATAAAAACTTATGATATATAAAATTGGATTAACATAAATAAAAATATCTGCAATTTGTTTCAATAATCTTAATTCTGCATTCTCCTCTCTTAATTGATAAATACTTATTTTACTTGTCGGATCATATAACATATCAGCTCTTATATCTGTGTAAAATCCTAACAAAACAATTCCAATAAAAATATTAGTAGCAACAAACCAATTAAGATTAACTCCTGTAATCAATTTATATTGTTTAGTTCGTAATCCAGAAGACATAATTACAATAAATAGTATGTAAAATAATATCAGTATAATATATGGCGTATAATTATTATAATTAAAAACTGATGAAATTCCCAAACCTAAAACACTTCCAAGAATACTTAAAATACCTGCTCCTACAATAGAAATTAACCAAACTTTGAAAGAACTAAATCTAAATGTTACAAGAAAAACTGCAAACCCAATTGCAAACATCATATAATATTCAATATTTTCTAACCAACTAGATTGAAATTTTGCTTTTTCAAAATTGTTATAAACTTCATTTAGTGAACTCTGATTAATATAATCTTTTTCTATTTCTCCATTTGGATAACTATTATTTTTTCCTAATTGATAGTCGATAAAATAATACGGATATTGAGGTATATAATTTAACCAAGTAGATTTTTTAAACTCATAACCAATTTCATTTTTATCTAATAGTTTAGTGTAATCAACTAATAGTGTTTCTATCGCTTTACGATCATTTTTCTGTAATAAAGTAATTAATTCTTTATCGTAATACGCATGATTTTTTGCTGTATCATTTTTATTTTCAAAAGCTAGTCTACTGTAATTGTATAAACTTTCTAAATGATAATATTCTTTTACAGAGTCTGCTTTTTCTTCAACTGGTGGAATATATCCCCCTACATATTCAGTAGCATATGAATTAGGAGCTACATAAGAATCATAATCATTTGGATCTTTTTCATTTAAACGAACATGATTAGTTGTAAAACCGCTTGGTTGATAATTCTTTCGTTGAGGAAAATGCTTTTCTAATAAAATCTCAAATTCAGGATTACGGAAATAAGGTTCTATAAAATGCTTTTCTGCTTTTGGATATTGCTTTTTATAAGCAATAAAATTTTGCTCAAATAACTGTTTCGTTTCTTTTTCAGATACTAACGAGTCGAAAACTGGAACAGCTAAATTTCTTGATGAGTTATTATAACCAAAGTTAGGTTGTAAAGTAAATGCCTGTGCACGGTTTATAATATCAATATCTTTAAAATATTGTTCATTACTTATAGTGTTGGCAACTCTGTATTTTATTCCTAATTTAAAAGAATTAGGGATATATAAAAACACAAAGAATAAGAAAAATAAAGCTAAAAACTCTTTAAACAAATAATTTCTAGATGTAGGGTAAAATGACTTAAAGCGATTATTCTTAATGTAGAAATACAACCATATAATGATAATAATGATGCTTGCAAAAATGTAATTAACAAACGTTCCACCTTCTGTAAAACCATCAAAAAGTCTACTTTCTTGTAATTGATTTCTTTTTGAAAAGAATAAAAATCCATTGATAAATGCAATGATATTAATACTGATTGCAGCAAGTAAAATCCAAATGTATTTAAGATTCCATATTAATGGATATTTTGTTATTAAAGTTTGATTTAATTTTTTAAACATAGCGAACAAATTAATTAACAAAGAAACGACGACTAGATTTTGAAATATCTCGGATGTATTTTACTTGTAAAGATGATTTTCCTATTTCGATAAAAATTGTATTTATAGAAACTGATTCATCAAAATAAGCAATAAAAGAACCTCCATTAAATTTTAGTTGAATTAAATTAAGATTAGATAAAGCTGTTAATAACTCTTCTTTGTCATTAATAACATCTATTTCAATAATTGTAAAATTCTGGTTTAATTCTTCCTTATCTTCCTGTAGCTTAAGCTTTCCTTGCTCTAAGAATAATACTTCTGTTGATACTTTTTCAACTTCATACAATTGTTGAGAACTCAAAATAACACCAAATGGATTTCTGATAGATTGCGATAGATACTTTAAATCTTCCAAAATAATTTGCTGCGCTAAAATATCCAAATTAGCCAAAGGTTCATCTAGTAATAATACTTCTGGACGGCGTAATAAAGTTTTTGCAAGCTCAAACCTCATCTTATAACCAGAAGACAATTGTTTCCATTGTAAATCTTTATAAGGCCAAAGACCTAAGCGTGCTAACATTACATTCGCTAATAAAATATTTTCTTTATTATTTATTCCGTAAGCTGTTAATGTAAACTGTAAATTGTCTAATAAAGAACCATATAAAACGTCTATTCTTTGAGGAACATAAACCAATTTTGTTCTTAATTCATAACTGTAAGGTTTAGCTTTCGTAAAATGATAATTTATTTCGCCATCTGTAGGTTTTAATTCACCACAAATTAATCGTAATAAAGTTGTTTTACCATTTCCATTTTCACCTACTAAACCAACAACTTCTCTAGATTTTATATCGAAAGTTATAGGGTGAAGTCTAAATTTTCTTTTATTATAAGTTTTTTCAACTTGTGTTGTTGATATTAAGACTTCTTCTTGTTTATATTCTGGTGGAGAAACTGTTTTTAACGCTGTTAATATCTCTAATGCTTTCTCTTTCTTTAACTCATCCGAGGAAGATTCATTGTAATATAAATCTGAATAATGAATTATCTCTTGATAGAAGTTTAATTCACCTAAATCGAGAATTAAATCAATTAATCGACGATAACCTAAGTCGAGATCATTTTGTAAAAAATGGTTTTCGACATCTTTTAGTCTTTCTTTAAATTCATTCATAGTATTAATAAGTAGTTTCTAATAGATTGTAAGATAACATGTTTTTAGCAATTAAAGGTATATTGATTAATAAATTATGTTTTCAACATTCTTTAATAAACTATCTTAATAAGATATTAATTAACTGATAACCAATAGTATTTTTTCAACAATTTTATTAAGCTATTGAAATAGGAACATCATACTAATGACATATCATCTTTAAATTTCTATTCGTTTATGCTTATTAACAAAGTTAACAAATAATGATGTTGATATATAGTTAATTAACTTGTTATCAATATTTTATTATTAACAAAAAAAGCTCATTTAATAAATGAGCTTTCTAAAAATAATTGATATTATAATGAATTAGATTTTTTCTTTTATTTCGCTAATCCAATCTTTAAACTTACCTAAATGTTCGTGTAAAAAAGATTCTTTTTCTTCGTGATGATTATCTTCTGGCAAAATATGTTCAAAATAAGTATTCTTTAAAACTTTTCTCAATACTCCTTCTCCAACAAATGGTTGATCATCATTTAACGTTGATGATGCTTTAAGTAATTGACGAATATCGTATTGTAAAGGATTAATATCTGGAACTTGTTTCGTTAAATTTAATAATTCATAAACGGCAATTCGTGCTGTTCTTATAGAACTTTCCATTGTAAAAACAACATCATTATTAGTTTCTACAAACTGTCCCACTAAACCTAAATTTTTACAACCAGCTGGAACAACATTTGGTCGATCTCCTTTTGCGCGTGGCATAAACATAGAAGTAATGTAAGGCATAAAAGATGTACGAACAATTGTATTTTCTATTACGTTATCTATTTTATCTTCAATTCCTAAATGATAACATAATTCATTTAATATCTCATTACCTGTACATTCTGGCATTTTCTTTTTAATGTAATTCCCTTCTTTGTCCATGTACAATGCATATACCCAAAGAACTAAAATATCATTTGGTTGAGTAGGAAAATGAGGCTGACGATTACATGTAAAACTCATTAACCAATTAGAATCTGTAATCGTAATAATTCCTCCAGTTGCAGTTTTACCAGAATAAGGATCATTAACCGTATATTCTTTTAATTTTTCTGTTAATACAGACGGTTTACATGTTAATGTAGCAGATTCCCAAGATGACTTTTCTATGTTAGAACAAAATTTATCTGGTTTTCCAAATATTGAAGATTTAGCTGCAAGGTTTTTCCACAATTTCCAACCAGGACTCATTCCACTAGTAGAATTATCTATTTGTAAAATTGGTGCTTCTGTATTATTTCCATAAGCAGTATCTTCTGTCATAGATCCTGTTGTTATAATCACATAATCATCTTGTGTAATTGGAATAATTTTTTCGGCTCCATCTCGTTCTGTTATAATTCCTTTTACAAGTTTTCCTTCTATATCACTATGTAATTCTAAATCTTTAACAAGCGTATTAAACTGTAGTTTTACACCTCTCTGTTGTAAAAATTCTCTTAGAGGTTTTATAAACGTATCATATTGATTGTATTTAGGAAATACTAGACAAGAGAAATCTCTCATACCATCTATAGCATGTAAAAATTTGTGCATGTATAGTTTGCATTCCAACAAACTATGCCAATTTTCGAAAGCAAACATTGTTCTCCAAAAAGTCCAAAAATTACTTTCTAAGAATGTTTTACTAAAATATTGTTCAATTGTAATATCATCTAAATCTTCTTTCTTTTTCAATAATAATTTTACAATAGAAAGTTGATCTTTTTTGTTTAAACCAAATTTACTAAAGTCTTTAATTTGTCCTCTGTTATTAATTAATCTAGACTTAGAATAATTGGGATCATTATCATTTAATAAACGATATTCATCTAACACACTATAAGGTTCTGGTAATTCAACAGCTGGAATATCTTGAAATAAATCCCATAGATTTTCATAAGAAAAATCCATTTCTCTTCCTCCTCGAATAATATAACCATCTTCTGCATTTCCTGCTCCATCCATAGAACCTCCTTCAACATGAAGTTGTTCTATAAATATGATATTTTCTCCAGGAATTCTTCCATCTCTAATAAAATAATAAGCCGCAGATAAACCTGCTATTCCACTACCAACAATGTAAACTTTACTTTTATCAAACGATTTTAAGGGAACAGCTTTGTTACGTTGATAATTCCCTACTTGGTCAGCAAACGGGAAAGATTTCTCTTTTGTGTTACGAACAATTTCCTTGCTTGCATCTGGTGCGTGAACAACTTTTACATTTGAAGCATTTAAAACTTTGTCAAATTTTGAAGTTAATTTTTCCATTTAGTATGTTTTAAAGATTGTTCTTAAAGTTAATATTATTTTACATTAACAATAAACTATTTAAGTTAAATAAATACATTTATGACAAATATTATATAATGAAAAAAGTCGGACACTTGTCCGACTTTAAATTTATAATTGATTGTATTTCTTACTTTAAAATTGCAGCAACACCTGGTAATTCTTTTCCTTCTAAAGATTCTAACATTGCTCCACCACCTGTAGAAACATAGCTTACTTTATCATCGTAACCAAATTGTTTTACAAAGGCAACAGAATCTCCACCACCAACTAAAGAAAATGCTCCGTTTTTAGTAGCTTCTGCAATAGCATCACCTAAAGCAATTGTTCCTTTTGCAAAGTTTGGCATTTCGAAAACACCTAAAGGACCATTCCATAAAATAGTTTTTGATGCTGCGATAACCTCTGCAAAGTTTTTAGAAGACTCAACTCCAACATCCATTCCCATCCAATTATCTGGAATTTCGTCTGACTTAACAGTTTGAGAATTTGCATCGTTATTAAAATCGTCAGCAACAACATTATCTATTGGTAAGTATACCTTTACATTATGTTTTTCACATTCTGCTAAAATTTCTTTTGCTAAATCTAATTTATCATCTTCAACTAAAGAAGTACCAATTTTTCCTCCATTAGCTTTTACAAAAGTATATGTCATTCCACCACCAATAATTAAGTTATCAATAGCAGGTAATATATTGTTAATAATTGTAATTTTAGATGATACTTTAGAACCTCCAAGTACCGCTGTTACAGGCTTTTCACCATCAGTTAACACTTTGTTGATAGCAACTAATTCTTGCTCCATTAATAAACCAAAACATTTATTTTCTGGAAAAAATTCTGCTATAATTGCAGTAGAAGCATGTGCACGGTGAGCTGTACCAAATGCATCATTCACATAAATATCACCAAAACTAGCTAATTGTTTTGCAAAATCTTTATCACCATTTTCTTCTTCGTTATGAAAACGAACATTCTCTAATAATAAAACTTCTCCAGCTTTTAAATTCGCAACTTTCTCTTTTGCATCGTCACCAATAACATCATTTGCAACGATAACATTAACACCTAAAATTTCAGATACTTTTGGTGCAATATGTTTTAAAGAATATTTGTCATTAAATTCTCCTTTAGGACGTCCTAGATGACTCATTAATATCACAGCTCCTCCATCTTTCAAGATCTTATCAATCGTTGGCTTAGCAGCTTTAATACGTGTATCATCAGTAACATTTAAGTTTTCGTCTTGTGGAACATTGAAATCAACACGAATTAATGCCTTTTTGTTTTCGAAGTTGTAATCGTTAATCGTTTTCATTTATTTTGAAATTTTGAATTACACAAATGTAATCAAACTTTAATTTTCTGATGTAAAATGATTGTATACAATTTTCAACTATTAACAATTCATAATAATTAGAATAGATTAAAAATTTTTAAAATTTAAAAAAAAGAAAAAAATGCTATTATAATTAGCACTGTTAATATGTGGATAACTAAAGTGAGATAAATTTTATTTAATGTGAATTAACAAGCTATTATTCGTAATTTTGTTTTGTAATGAAATAGTTAGATGTTGTATTAACATTTTGTTAAATTGGTTGATAAACAACTTTTGTTAAAAAGAAGTTTGGTTAAAAGTATTCATAACGATGTGTAAATCTTTCGTGCCAAAATGAAAAGTTTTTCTTGACTCGTATTAAATATTTTCTAATTGGAATTTGAAATCACATTTCCAAATATTATATACAAAAAGTTATGAGTTTTATTCAGTCAACTTTTAACAATTTGTTACTTTAATTTAACAATTGATTTACAATTATTTAAGCATAAACAACAAAAACAGCTGTTAATTAGTATGAAAATAGCAATAGGATCAGACCATGCAGGGTTTGAATATAAGGAGAAATTGATACCTTTTTTAACAAGTCAAGGTTTTGAGGTAGAGGATTTTGGAGCGTTCTCAACAGCAAGTGTTGATTACCCAGATTTTGCTCACCCAACAGCACAAGCTGTTGAAGATGGAAAAGCAGATTTCGGTATTTTACTTTGTGGAAGCGCGCAAGGTGTTACCATGACTGCAAATAAACATCAAGGAATCCGTGCAGCTTTATGCTGGATGACAGATATAGCACGCTTATCACGTCAACATAATAATGCAAATGTGTTAACATTACCTGCACGTTTTATTGCCTATGAATATGCAGAAGAAATAGTAAAAGTATTTTTAGAAACTGAATTCGAAGGTGGAAGACATCAGAATAGAGTTGGTAAAATAGCTTGTTCTTAATAAAATCATAAAAACTATAAAGGGTATTCGTATTAACGAATACCCTTTTTTATTCATTATTATAGTATTAGATTAAAGGACTATTTTATAACAAATTCAATACCTTAAAAAACTATAGATTTTAGAGTTTTTTATAATGTATTTATTTAGACTTCCATATGGCTCATCTTAATCATTTAGCTAATTTTCCTTTTTAAAAGGATTAAAAAAATGGTATTTAAATGTTTGACGTTAATAAAATTGAAAAAGTGAAGGATAAAAATGATTTAATGAACGAATGTGAATTTTTAAATCATTCCGTAACGTTGATAATTTTTAGTCAAAGATTTACGACCTTGATTTTTTTGTTTCGTTTTTGTATCAAG
>NZ_FRBH01000003.1:285273-318583 GCF_900142565.1 Chishuiella changwenlii | reverse complement strand
CTTCAAATCAAGCTCTATTAAAGAAAAAAGCATATTATCAATACATTTTATTTTTTCTTATATCCATTTAATAAACGCTTATTAATTATTTTGGTTAACATAAATTTAATATAAACGGCATCAAAAGGTATAAAAAATCATTTTTTAAGAATATTTTAAAGTTTTTAAAGTTTTTTTTTGTTAATTTTATACAAATTTATTTTTTGTTCTCTATATTTGTCTCTCAACAAAAATTTTAGCCTATAGATAAAAATCTACTTTTTTAATCAAAATACTAAACTATGAATTACGAAAAAGATTCATTACTAATTAGAGATTACATTAATGGTAATGAAAGTGCTTTAGAAATATTAATAGACAAGTACAAAAGTAGGATATACAGTTTCATCTTTTCTAAGGTAATGGAAAAGGATGTCACAGAAGATATATTTCAAGACACATTTATCAAAGTTATTCTAACACTTAAAGGTGGAGGATATAACGAAGAAGGCAAGTTTCTACCATGGGTAATGCGTATTGCGCATAATTTAACTATTGATTACTTTCGTTCTAACAAAAAAATGCCTACAGTAAGAGAATCTTCTGGTAGCAGCGATGATGAATATAATATTTTTGACTTTCTAGGAAATTCGGACGAATGCTCTGAAACTAAAATTATAAAAAATCAAATTGATCAAGATTTACGTTATTTAGTAACTCAATTACCAGATGATCAGCGCGAAGTATTAGAATTAAGAATTTTTAAAGAACTTAGTTTTAAAGAGATTGCAGAAGAAACGGGTGTTAGCATTAATACTGCTCTAGGTAGAATGCGATACGCTATTATCAACTTGAGAAAAGTTATTGAGAATAATAACATTATTTTAACAGTTGATTAAAAAATAAAACTTAATTACTTGCGTTTATTTATAAAGTAAGTCGTATATGATTAAGTTTTACACAGAAAAATTAGAGCCAAAAAAATCCACAGTAAATAGATTGTTGATGTTTTCAAAATCTATTTCTGCCGTTAAATCAGAAAAATTAGACGATAAATTTATCATTAATCTGAATTAATATTTATTACGTTTTAAATATAAAAAATGCCTTAAAGTAATTTAAGGCATTTTTTATATTTAAGTTTTTTAAACTTATTATTTTTCTACAACATTAGATTGAATAAATAATTCATCCATTTGTGTTTGATCTATTGCTGCTGGTGCATCAATCATTACGTCTCTTCCCGAATTATTTTTAGGGAATGCAATGTAATCACGAATAGTTTCTGACCCATCTAAAATAGATACAAAACGGTCGAAACCAAATGCTAAACCTCCATGTGGTGGTGCTCCATATTTAAAAGCATTCATTAAGAAACCAAACTGAGCTTCTGCTTGTTCTGCTGTAAATCCTAATAATTCGAACATTCTTGCTTGGATATTCTTATCAAAAATACGAATAGAACCTCCTCCAATTTCATTTCCGTTTAATACTAAATCATAAGCATTCGCACGAACTTCTCCTGGATTAGAATCTATTAATTCCATATCTTCTGGTTTTGGAGATGTAAATGGGTGGTGCATTGCATGGTAACGTTCAGATTCTTCGTCCCATTCTAATAATGGAAAATCTACAACCCAAAGTGGAGCAAATTCGTCTGGTTTACGTAAACCTAAACGTTCTGCTATTTCCATACGTAATGCAGATAATTGTGCACGAACTTTATTTGTGTTACCAGACATTACCAATAATAAATCACCAGCTTTTGCATTCATTCTTTCTGCCCAAGCTGCTAAATCTTCTTGTGTATAGAATTTGTCTACAGAAGATTTGTATGTTCCGTCTTCATTACAACGAACCCAAACTAAACCAGTTGCTGCGATTTGTGGACGTTGAACCCACTCTATTAATTTATCAATATCTTTTCTTGTATAGCTATTACAACCTTCTGCTGCAATACCAACAATTAATTCTTGCTCATCAAATATTTTGAAATCATGCCCTTTAGCTAAATCTGTAATTTCGCCAAACTCCATTCCAAAACGAATATCTGGTTTATCATTTCCATAACGACGCATTGCATCTGCAAATGTCATACGAGGAAAATCTCCAAATTCTAAACCTTTAAAAGTGTGTAATAAATGTTTTGCTAAACCTTCAAAAACATTCATGATGTCTTCTTGCTCAACAAAAGACATTTCACAGTCGATTTGAGTAAACTCTGGTTGACGGTCTGCACGTAAATCCTCGTCACGAAAACATTTTACAATCTGAAAATATTTATCTAAACCTCCAACCATCAACAATTGTTTAAATGTTTGTGGTGATTGAGGTAATGCATAAAATTCTCCTGGATTCATTCTAGATGGTACAACAAAATCTCTTGCTCCCTCTGGAGTAGATTTTATTAATACTGGTGTTTCAACCTCAACAAAATCTTGTGCATCTAAATATTTACGAACTTCTTGCGCTACTTTAGAACGAAAGATTAGTTTATTTTTTACTGGATTACGACGAATATCTAAATAACGATATTTCATACGAATGTCTTCTCCCCCATCTGTATTGTCATCAATTGTAAATGGTGGTAAAGCTGATTCATTTAAAATAGTAATTGAATCTGCTAAAATTTCAATTTCTCCAGTTGGGATATTTGGATTTTTAGAAGCTCTTTCGATTACAGTTCCTGAAACTTGAATTACAAATTCTCTTCCTAGTTTACGAGCTGTTTCAAATAATTCTTTAGAAGAACGATCTTCATCTAAAATAATTTGAGTAATTCCGTAACGGTCACGTAAATCTATCCAAACCATAAAACCTTTATCGCGAAGTGTTGAAACCCATCCGCTTAAAGTTACTTTCTCGTTAATATTGGCTTGTGTAAGTTCTCCACAAGTATTTGTTCTAAACATTTGTCGTCTAATTTATTGAGCAAAGGTAAAACTTTACATCGAAATAAAGAAGTAGAAAACCATTTTTGAGGCAATAGAAAACCAGATAAATTAATGATTTTTTATAATCAAAAAGTTATCTGGTTTTTAGATTTATTGTATTTATAAATAATATTATTCTAAAACTTCAAGTGGAACAATTGTTTCCAGCAATACACTTACTTCTTTATTATCTACTGTTATGAATTTCCAATTTTTGTTTTGATCTGTAGAACTCGCGATAACTGGATTAGATGATGAAATTTTAAATGCTTTAACTTTCTCATCAAAAACAACATTACCTTTCCCAAACTCTTGCTCAAAAGAAGCTAAATAAAGAGGTATCATTTCATCTTTAAATTCGGGATTATTAAATTTCATTTCTATAGGTGTAGTTACCTGAATCTTAACATAATTTATACCTTCAACGGTTTGTAAATTTCCATAAGAATCTATTGTTGGCATAGATAGCTTAATGTCAATCTCTGGAACATTATAAATGCTTTCTAACATCGCAATCATTTGCTCTTTAGTAGCGATATTGAATAATTTTGGATTAATATATTCCATCGCTTTATCTATTTTTTTCTCAACGATTAATTTACTGTAAGCATTAAAATCTCTTTCAATACTCTTATTAACTGTTTGAGCAAATAGAGTAATCGTTCCGATTAAAAATATAAATAAAAACTTTTTCATTTTAAGATAGCTATAAAATTACCAATTCATTAAAACAGAACCCCAAGTAAAACCAGCTCCAAAAGCTGTCATTAAAACTAAATCTCCTTTATTAATTTTTCCTTCTTTTTTTGCTTCACTTAAAGCAATTGGAATAGATGCTGCTGTTGTATTACCATAACGCATAATATTATTATATACCTTATTATCTGGTAATCCCAATTGTTTTTGAACAAATTGAGATATACGTAAATTCGCCTGATGCGGAATAAACAAATCTAAATCCTCTGGTTTTTTATTGGCTGCAGTTAATGCTTCTATAATTGATTCTGGAAAACGTGTTACGGCATGTTTAAACACATAATTCCCGTTCATGTAAGGATAAATTTCTTTTTTTGTTAAAGAATTTCCTTCTTTCAGTAATTCATCAGACCAACCAGTTTTAGTTCCAGGAAATAAAACAGCTAATTCTTCTGCATATTCACCTTCTGAATGTAAATTAGTAGATAAAATTCCTCTTCCTTTTTCTTCTGTTGCCGAAACAATAACTGCTCCTGCTCCATCTCCAAAAATAACTGAAACTCCACGACCATCATCTGACATGTCTAAACCAAAAGAATGCACTTCTGCTCCTATTACTAAAATATTTTTATATATTCCAGATTTTATAAACGCATCGGCTGTTGTCATTGCATAAACAAATCCTGAACATTGGTTACGAATATCCATTGCTCCAATTGTTCTACAACCTAATTCTTTTTGTACTAAAACACCATTTCCAGGAAAATAATAATCTGGTGATAATGTAGCAAATAATATAAAGTCTATATCTTGAGCAGTAATTCCTGCATCTTCTAATGCATTTTTAGCAGCTATAACACCTAAATCTGTCGATGATACTCTTGAATCTTTTTCAACATGTCTTCTTTCTTGAATACCTGTTCTTTCTTGAATCCATTCATCATTGGTATCCATTACCTCTGCTAAATCAAAGTTTGTCACAACTCTCTCGGGTACATAGTGCCCAACTCCTGTAATAATAGAGCGAATCATACGCTTGTGGTTTTATTTTTTGAATAACACCAAAGGTATTAAATGATAAGGATTCTGAGAAATAAATGCGTCTTTTTGACTATAATTTATTTGAAAAATTTCACTTTTAAAATACCGTTAACTAATATAGATAATATCATTACAGTAGTAGCAATGTAAAAGACAGGAGTCATGTGTTCTGAATCACCAAAAATAAGACTTGCCAAAATGATACCATAAACGGGTTCTAAATTAACGTTAAGCATTAAAGTAAAAGAGCTTACATGTTTTAGTAAATCTACAGATTCTATTTGTGCCAGTGCAGTAAAAACAACTCCTAATAATAATAACCAACCAAAATTTTGCCAGCTAATATTTATAACCTCTAAAATTCCTTCTGGTTGAAAAGCTATCATAACCACTGATAAGGTAATAACACCACCTATCATTTCATACAGTGTAACTTTTGTTGGTTTTATAGACTTGGTGTATTTAGAGTTTAAAACTGCAAAAAGTGCTGATAATAAACTACATATTACACCTATAAATATTCCTAACTTGTATTCTGGTGTTGCATTAAAAATAACAATAACACAGGCAGAAACAATAACAGAAAGAAGAACTTCTAAAATATTAATTTTCCTTTTAAAAAATATGGGTTCTAAGATTGAGCTAAAAAGTGCGCCCATTGACAACGTACTTAAAGCAATTGAGACATTGGATAATTTTATTGATAAATAAAAACTAAACCAATGCAAACCAACAATTCCACCAATACCAAGTAAGGTTAATAATTCTTTTTTAGATATTTCAAGGCTCGTTTTTTTAAATTTCATGTAAATAAAAACGACTACAGCAGCAATCAATACGCGATACCAAACCATTGGTAAAGCACTCATTGTCACTAATTTTCCAAAAACACCTGTAAAGCCCCAAAGCAAAACAAGAAACTGTAACCGAAGTTGCACATTTGAAATCATCTAAAAAAATATTTAAAACAAAAGTAGACTTTAAATCAATATCGATTTAAAAAAAAATTAACAGTTTTAATAAATTTAAAACTGTTATGAAATTATAGTAAAAAAGATAGAATATATTAGTAAGAGAAACGCTCTCCCAAAGGGTTTTGTAAATCGAATCCTAAACTAAATAACATTCCATTCTTTCTTCCATCAACTTGATAGTCGGATAAACCAATATCATACGAAACACCAGCTTTTAAAGAACCAACTTTAAACTTTAAAATTGGAGATATGAATAAAGGATTACTATTTTGTGAATCCATTCCTTGTTTATATCCAATTCCAATATCAACTCCTTGATTATTATCTCCAAAACCTAAATGGGTCATGAAATTAATATCCAAATGACGTTCTGAACTTGAATTAAGATTATAAACCAAAGATGGTTCAAAAGCGATACCATCGCTAACATACCATTTATAACCAAAATTAAAATAATACCACGTTGGTAAAGGCTCTATATTGTTTACGTAATTTATATTTTGAGTTAAAGGAATATCTAATACAGAAACACCTCCAAAAAATCCTGCATATTTAAAAGATAAACCAAGATTTGCAAAAAAAGTTGAATATCTATCTTGTTGTAAAGCTGGATCTGATGGGTCTTCTACAATTATTTTAGAATAATCGAAACGTTGCGATACATTAGAAGCACCAACACCAAACGAAAAAACATTTGGATCTTCGTCATCATAACGATCATTAATTGGAATATGATAAGCTGCATTTAAACCAAAACCTGTCATACTAACCGCTCCATTTCTATCATTAAAAAATTGAAGTCCTAACGCTAATCGATCTGCTACAATACCATGAGCACTTACGGTTTGTGTACTTGGGCTTTCTGGTAAATCGTCCCATTGATTACGGTGCGTACCTGCTATAGAAATTACATTAGGATCTTGTCCTGCATATGAAGGGTTGATTAACATTCTATCGCTCACTAAATAGTGATTATAAAATGGTAAACCCTGTTGTGCATCAACGTTTGTTAATGATAATAATGTTATAAGTATGTATGGTATTCTCTTCATAAAATATTTCAATCAATTAATTGACCTTTCGTTTAACTAATATACTACCCGAATATTGAACATTTAATATACTGCTCTCTTTAGAAAATTCTAATAAGTACCAGTATGTTCCATCTGCAACGGGCTTTCCTAAATGTGTCCCATCCCATTTAATAATGTTAATACCTTCTTGTGTTAAAATTTGTTTTCCAAATCTATCAAAAATTATCAACTTATAAGAATTTTTAGTATCAGTTGCTTGTCCATTTTTTCTCATTGGTTGCCAAAGGTCGTTTTTACCATCTCCATTAGGAGAAACAAAATTTGGTAAATCGAGATAAACTAAGTCAGATACCTCTGTTGTTCCACAGTTATTTAATCTCACTTTAACCGTAAAATTATTATTGATATTTCCTGCTGGAACATCTAAAGCATTTTTCGCTTGCCAATTTACAACAATGTTTCCTTTATCATCAAACAAAGCATACTCTAAACTTCCATTACCTTTTGCAATAATTGTAATATTACCTTGATTAATTGTTATTTTTTCTATTGTTGGTAATTCAGAATTTGCAATAACTAATGTTTTTACAACACTACAATTCGTTATTCTATCTTCTATTGTAATCTTGTAAGTTCCAACATTTAATTCAAACTTATCTATTCCTGCAACTCTAGAACCATCATTCTTTTCTACACTATAATTATAGTTTGAGTAATTTGTTTGAGATGTAAAATCTAATACAAACAATTCTCCACTACAAACTGTTCCATTTTCAGGAACTACAATTGTTGGTAAGTTATTTTTTTGATAGTATAATTTTACAGTAGCATTTCCACAAAAACTTGGATCATTAAATACGACCTCGACTTCTCCTTTGTTTGAATTAAATTTAGAATAAATTTCATCTACGGTTGATTGCGCAACCAAAGTAGGATATTGAGTTTTAATATAATCTAAAATAACTTGAATTTGATTTTTAGCTACATTACTATTATCCTCACAATAAATAATTTCGTTTGCTTTTGTAAAGCTCTCTAATAAAGCAGTGTCTACAACTAATTCTTGTGTTTTATTAATTGTAATTGTCTTTTCTACAAAACAATTTTCATCTAATTTATTCTTGAAAAGAACTTTTACGTATGCTTTTCCACTTCCATCAAACGTTAATGGTGTTGAATTAGTATGCTGAATTTGATAGTTGAAATCTGTTGTAGAATTTGCTCCAAATAATTCTTTTAATGTCGTTTCATTTATTGTTATCAAATTATTACAATCTGCTTGCAATTCTTTTGAAGCTTCTGCTACATTAGGTTTTGTAAAAACTTGTAAAGGTAAAATCATTTCTTCTGACCAACAACTTTCACCATTCACCTGAACTTTGAATTTGATAGAACCTGCTTGATTGTCTGCAAGTGATGTATCATTTATTCCAGAAAAAATAATATCTGTACGACCTAATTTTGCTTTTAAATAATTTTCTATTTCAGATTTAGAAAATGTGTAACCTAAACCAACTTCTGAACAAGAAGATTTTAAAGTTTCAATATTTTCAACTTTATTAAATGATGATTGATTTAAATTAAAAGATAATTCGACTGTCGTATCACAAATACCTGTATTATTAGAAGCAAGTGCTTTTACAATTATTTTTCCGTTTTTAGTATTCTTTATAAATTCTAACAATGAAGTAGATACCAACTCAGTTCCATTTTCTTGAAAATATTTTAACTGATAAGCATTTCCATTCTGAATAGTAGAAACTGCATTATCTATATCTGCTTGTTTAAAATCATCAAAACAAATTCCAGCAATTGTTGCATTAGCTATATTTGCAGGTGAAGTTTTTGTTACAACAAAATCAACAACATTACTTTCGCAACCAGAAGACTTTGATTTTATTTTAACTTTATACGTTAATGTTGAAGTTATAGCTGTTGATGTCTCATTCGCAATTACACTTCCATTTAAGCTTACTTCTAAGTCATACTGACTTGCATCAATTCCTAATTTCGAATAAACCTCAGAATACAATAATTTATGTTGATTATCACACGTTGCAGCAGAAATATTATTTGATAAAACTGGACTTCCTTGTTTTAAAGGAATGGAAATTTCATTAGAATCAATAACACATGCGCCGTTATATTTTACTTTTATTTTGATAGAAGTTTCTTCTCCTACAGTTAAAGGAACTGAATCTCCAGCATTATAGTAAGTTCCATTTACTGTGATTGATGAAATAGAATATTCTGGTAAAACAGAATCAAACAATTTTGATAATAAAACACTTGCGCTAGGAAGAACATAAGAATTGGTACAAGCAAATTCTGTTTGTATACTTGTTTTGATATTAAATTGATGTTCTGGAACAAATTTTAATGGAACTGTATAAATATACTTCAAATTTCCAGATGCATCTCTTACTTGCGCATAGATTGTAGTATCTGTACTAAAAGTAGTTCCTGAATTAATTTCTGTATTAAATACATTATTGGTATATAATTTAATATCAGTTAAACCAGAATCGGTTTTTACAGCATCAAAAATTTGATTGTAAGTGTAAGATAATCCTACACAAAGATTATTAAATGTATTAATTTGTCTTTCTTCTGCTACATTTACTTTTATATCAAAAAGTTCTGTATCAGATGTTCCATAAACAACAATAACTATTGTTTCGTCCTTTTTTAGAATCTCACCACCTTCAAAAGCCTTTGCATAACCAATTGCACCAGCATTAAAATTAGATTCACAAATATTAGGTAATCCCTCTCTTAATCCTTTTACGTTACTTGATCCTTCTACAGATCTATCAGCTCTTATAGTTCCTCCTCTTTCAAAAATTGCAGTTGGTAATTTATCTTTGGTTAATTTCCACACTACAAAACGAAAATCTGGTTTTGTAGCAATTAAATCAAAAGCAAAAACCATATCAAAGTTTGCCTTAAAAGAATAGAATTTATAATTATTAGAAAAACTAACACTACAACCCGCTCCAACTGGTGTAGCAACTCCAAATGCTTGTGGATTATTATCTAATTTTTCTCCTGCAAATGTAAAACCACCTGTTAATGGATGAATTACAGGATATTGTTGTGCAAATACAAAGCTATTTATAAGGAGTAATAAAAAGTAAATTATCTTTTTCATAAAATCTGACGTCGTTTATAGTTAACGTATTTTTGGTTATATTATTCTATTCGTTAATTTAATGTTTCGTGTTTTCTTGAGATAGACTATCTTTGCAACCTGAAAATTTGATTACAATGTCTTTAGAAAAAGAAATAAATAAACGAAAAACCTTTGGAATTATAGCCCATCCAGATGCTGGAAAAACAACTTTAACAGAAAAGTTATTATTATTTGGGGGTGCTATACAAGAAGCAGGAGCTGTAAAAAGTAATAAAATAAAAAAAGGAGCAACTTCCGATTTCATGGAAATTGAGCGCCAACGTGGTATCTCAGTTGCAACTTCTGTTTTAGCTTTTGAATACAAAGGAAAAAAGATTAATATCTTAGATACTCCTGGTCACAAAGATTTCGCTGAAGACACTTTTCGTACTTTAACAGCTGTTGATTCTGCTATTGTAGTAATTGACGTTGCAAAAGGGGTTGAGGAACAAACAATCAAATTAGTTGAAGTTTGTAGAATGCGTAAAATTCCAATGTTGGTTTTTATTAATAAAATGGACCGCGAAGGAAAAGATGCATTCGACTTGATGGACGAAGTAGAACAAAAACTTGATTTAAAAGTTACTCCACTTTCATGGCCAATTGGTATTGGTGCTACTTTTAAAGGAATTTATAATATTTGGGAAAAAAATATCAATATTTTTTCTGGAGACAACAAACAAAAAATTTCTGAAACAACTAAAATTGAAGATTTAGCAAACCCAGAATTAGACGACTTAATTGGAACTAATTATGCTGAAAATCTTCGTAATGAAATTGATTTAATTGATGGTGTTTATCCAGAGTTTGATATGCAAGAATATATGGACGGAAATTTACAACCTGTATTTTTTGGTTCTGCATTAAATAATTTTGGTGTTCGCGAATTATTAGATGCTTTCGTTGATATTGCTCCTACTCCACAATCTAAAGAAACAGATTTAAGAGAAATTGAACCTTACGAAAATAAATTTTCTGGTTTCGTATTTAAAATCCATGCTAATATGGATCCTAAGCACAGAGACCGTTTAGCTTTTATAAAAATTGTTTCTGGTAAATTTGAACGTAACAAGAATTATTTCCATGTACGTCAAGGTAAAAACATGAAATTCCCAGCACCAAATGCTTTCTTTGCAGATAAAAAAGAAGTTATTGATGAATCTTATGCTGGTGATATTGTTGGTTTACATGATACAGGAAATTTCCGTATTGGAGATACATTAACAGAAGGTGAAAAATTTACTTTTAAAGGTATTCCTGCATTCTCTCCAGAACATTTCCGTTATATAAACAATGCTGATCCAATGAAAGCAAAACAATTGGAAAAAGGTATTGACCAGTTAATGGACGAAGGTGTTGCGCAGTTATTTACATTAGAAATGAATAACCGTAAAATTATTGGTACAGTTGGTGCATTACAATACGAAGTTATTCAGTATCGTTTAGAGCATGAATACAGTGCTAAAGCGACTTACGAACCATTTGCTGTACACAAAGCTTGTTGGGTAGAAGTTGAAGATGAAAACACGGAGGAATTTAAAGAATTTAAACGCGTTAAACAACGTTATTTAGCAAGAGATAAATTTAATCAATTGGTATTCTTGGCAGATTCTGCATTCACAATTCAGATGACGCAAGATAAATTCCCTTCAGTTAAATTACATTTTGTAAGTGAATTTTAAAAACCTTTTCAAATGAAAAAAATTATAGCAAGCCTTATTTTTATTGCAGCTTTTAACAACGCCAAAGCACAAGATTTAAATTCTATTTTTGGTAACATTAAAAAAGAAGTTGAAGCTAAAAACAATAAAAAGAAAACCAATTCTAAAGATAAAAAAACGGTTGTAAAAAAAGATTCTGTAAAAGTTGAGACACCAACTCAACCACAGACTATTTCTGCGGAGTCTTTAACTAAATTAAGCAGTTTATCTAATTCTACTGTTGCTTCTGGTTTAAAAGAAGCTTTATCTATTGGTTTAAATGATGGAATAAAATCATTGAGTCAAAAAAATGGTTTTTTAAATAATCCTGTTGCGAAGATTTTAATGTCAGAGGAATTACAAAAAGTAGAAAGTACTCTACGTTCTTTAGGTATGGGAAGTTTAGCAGATAAAGGTGTAAAATTATTGAACAGTGCTGCAGAAGATGCTGTTTCTGAAGCTGCTCCTATTTTTGTAAATGCCTTGTCTTCTATGACAATTACAGATGCTAAAAATATTTTAATAGGAGGAGATAATTCAGCAACTAATTTTCTAAAATCTAAAACAAACAACGATTTGTCTATTGCTTTTCAACCAAAAATTGAAGCTTCTTTAGGAAAAGTTGGTGCAGATAAAGTTTGGAATAATTTAATTACAAAGTATAATACACTTACTGGAAATAAAATTGATACAAACCTTAATGCTTATGTTACACAACAAGCAATAAATGGAGTGTTTAATATGGTTGCAGAAAAAGAAGCTGGTATTAGAGGAAACTCTGCTTTACGAACTACTTCTTTGTTACAACAAGTTTTCGGAGCACAAGACAAGAAATAAAATTAGCACACTATACATGTGAATATACAAATCAGTTTCATTTTAATGGAACTGATTTTTTTGTTATGATAGGATTGAGTTGTGAGTTGTGAGTTGTGAGTTGTGAGTTGTGAGTTGTGAGTACAAATTTCAAAAATCTATTTAATTAAGCTATAAATAATTGATAGATTGTTAAAAGAGAAACTACACTTGTTATACCACCTATAACATAATTTATATTCTTTAAGATAAAAGAATTATCCTCTGATTTATTTCTAAAAATTTTTAGATAAGAATAGAATACCAATACTGAACCTATTACAACGCCTAAAGCAAAAATTGAACTATTAGGTTGTCCAAAAATATCAATATTATAAGAAACCAACGTAGCACTTAAAAAAACATAAAAAGGAATAGGAAAAACATTAATAGCTGATAAGAATAAGCCATATAACAACTTATTTTTTTGTTTCACCTCTCCTATTTCATCTAACTTGTTTTGTTTCTTTTTTCGATCTCTACTCTTGGCTATAAATAAAAAGTAAATTGTGATTATAACAAATACAAATAAACCAACTTCTCTAAATATTTTTGTTACTTCTGCATTAAAGTTGATAAACTTCGCAAAGAAAATCGCTAAATAAACTTGAATTGCAATTGTAATAGAAGCTCCTAAAATAAAAGAATAAGCAGACTTTTCACCTTCTTGTTTTCCAATTTTCACAACCGTCATATTCAACAAACCAGGAATAGATGTCCCGATAATTGCTGTAAAAATTCCGATAAAAAGAAGTTGTATAAAATCCATAGTTTTATTAAGGTTCGCTAATTTAAGAATTCTATTCTATTTCGCTCATATAAAGCCGTAGAAAGTTATGGTATAACAAAAAAACCACTTCTTACGAAGTGGTTTTTGTATATAATAAATTGTGATAATTAAATTATAAAGCTGCTAATTGCTCTTCTATCTGAGAAATTTTTTCTAATGCATCTGCTTCTTTTTTACGCTCGTTAACGATAACTTGTTCTGGAGCTCCAGCAACAAATTTTTCGTTTGATAACTTTTTACGAACCGAGTTTAAGAAACCTTTGTTATATTCTAATTCCTTTTGTAATTTTTCGCGTTCAGCTTCAACATCAATATTATCTGACATTGGTACCATAAATTCTAATGTACCTACACGGAAAGCAAATCCTTTCTCTGGTTTATTTCCTGTATTAAAATTCGGAACATTTCCTAATTTAGAGAATACATCGACAAAAATTTCTGATGCTGCTTGTGCATCTGCAAAAACTTCTAAAGCTTCTTTTGGTGACATTCCTTTTTCTGAACGTAAACCACGAATTGCAGTAGTTGCCTCTTTTGTATTTTCGAAATGTTTGATAATTGTTTCGTCAAAAGAAGTTATTGTTGGATATTCAGAAATAATTAATGCTTCATCTTCTGTTCTATCTGCAATTAATTGCCATATTTCTTCTGTTAAGAATGGCATAAATGGATGTAAAACTTTTAAAACATTTTCTAAATATCCTATTGTAGCCTGATACGTTTTTGCATCTATTGGCTCACCAAATGTTGGTTTAATAGCTTCTAAATACCAAGAACAGAAATCATCCCAAATTAATTTATAGATTGCCATTAACGAATCTGATAAACGGTATTGATCATAATTATGTTCAATTTCAACTAATGTTTGTTGAAATTTATTTTCAAACCATTCAACAGCTTTAGCTTGCGCAGAAGATTGTTCTAAATCTTCTTTTACTTCCCATCCTTTTATTAAACGGAAGGCATTCCATATTTTGTTAGCGAAGTTACGCCCTTGTAAACATAAATCGATGTCGAAAGGTAAATCATTACCAGCAGGTGCAGTTAATAACATTCCCATACGTGTAGCATCAGCTCCGTACTCGTTCATTAACTCAACTGGATCTGGTGAATTACCTAAAGATTTAGACATTTTACGTCCTTGTTTATCACGAACAATTCCTGTAAAATATACATTCTCGAAAGGTAATTGTTCACGGTATTCATAACCAGCAACAATCATACGTGCAACCCAAAAGAAAATAATATCTGGACCTGTAACTAAATCTTGTGTTGGGTAATAGTAATTAATTTCTTCGTTATCTGGCTCATTTATTCCATTAAAAACAGACATTGGCCATAACCAAGAAGAAAACCAAGTATCTAAAGCATCTTCATCTTGACGTAAATTATCAAGTGTTAAAGCTGAATTTCCTGTTTTTTCTTGTGCCAATGGTAAAGCTTCTTCTTTTGTTAAAGCCACAACAAAATCTTCATTTCCTTCTCCGTAGAAAAATGCAGGAATTTGGTGTCCCCACCATAATTGACGAGAAATGTTCCAATCTATTACATTTTCCATCCAATTACGGTATGTATTTTTAAATTTCGCAGGATGAAATTTAATTGTATCATTCATTACATTATCTAATGCAGGTTTTGCTAAATCTGTCATTTTTAAGAACCATTGATTAGAAATCTTAGGCTCTATAACAGCTCCAGTTCTTTCAGAAGTTCCTACATTATTTGTGTAATTTTCTACTTTTTCTATTAATCCTTTTTCTTCTAATTCTTTCTCGATTTCTTTACGAGCTTTAAAACGATCCATTCCGGCATAATTTAATCCGTAATCGTTTAATTTTGCATCATCTGTAAAAATATCAATGAATTCTAAGTTATGTTTTTTCCCTAATTCATAATCATTTGTATCATGAGCTGGAGTAACTTTAAGACATCCTGTTCCAAATTCTAAATCAACATATTCGTCTTCGATTATATTAACTTCACGTCCAACTAAAGGAACAATAACTTGTTTTCCTTTTAACCAGTCGTAACGTTCATCATTTGGATTAATACAAACTGCTGAATCTCCAAAAATAGTTTCTGGACGAGTTGTTGCAACAACAATGTAGTCATCAGAACCAACAACTTTATATTTTAAATGATATAATTTTCCGTTTTTCTCTTTGTAGATAACCTCTTCGTCAGAAATATTTGTTTTAGCTTCAGGATCCCAGTTTACCATACGGTATCCACGGTAAATTAATCCTTTATTGTAAAGATCAATAAATACACGTTGTACAGATTCTGATAAATCTGCATCCATTGTAAATTTTGTACGATCCCAATCACAAGAAGCTCCTAATTTCTTTAACTGATCTAAGATAATTCCACCATGCGTATGTGTCCAATCCCAAGCGTGTTCTAAGAATTTTTCTCTACCTATATCAAATTTAGAAATTCCTTGTTCTTTTAATTTCGCAACAACTTTTGCTTCAGTTGCAATAGAAGCATGATCTGTTCCTGGAACCCAACAAGCATTGTATCCACGCATACGAGCACGACGAATTAAAACATCTTGAATCGTATTATTTAACATATGTCCCATGTGTAAAACACCTGTGACGTTAGGTGGAGGAATTACAATTGTATAAGCTTTTCTTTGGTCTGGAGTTGATTTAAAATATTTCTTCTCCATCCAGTATTCATACCATTTTCCTTCAATTTCTTGAGGTGTATATTTTGATGCGATTTCCATTTGTAATTTCTTAAAAAATAAAGTTCCGCAAAAATAAGAATTCTTATCAAGAATACATATGATAATAGAAATATTATTTAGAATCTTTTTTTAGCACAACAACCTTTTTATCAAGTATAAACCCTTCTTTAATATTTTTTTCATTGATTAATTTGGGATAATATCCTTGTATATTATATCTGTTTAGCAATATTTTATTTAATGCGGGTTGCGGAGCATTTAGCGAAAAAATAGTATTTGTAACATAGTTGGCATTAAAATTTGAATACTTTATTTCTTTTGTTTGAGCAATATATAATTTAGGTTGTAGTACATTAGAAATTCTATATTTAGAAATACCTCTCATAAAATTAGGTAATCCATTATTATCAAATACATTACTAGATAAAACAAATAATACAGATGTTATAAAAATCGGTATACCAATTTTTATAATTCTGACAGTATACTGTACTAAAATTAAACTACTTATAATTAAAAAATTATCTAAAATAAAACGATATTGAATTGAAATAATAAAAAATACAGCTACTTTTAAAAACATGAGGATTGACAAAAGAATATTTTCTTTTTCTTTTTTTATAATAGAATATACAATGAAAATAAAATTTACAAATGCAATGAATAGGTATAAAAAAATTGAAAGGTTAATGTTTTTAAATAAATATGTGTAATACTCGATAGATGACCATTTTTTAAAATCTTCATAATTAATAGATTCTACATGCGGTAGAATAGAATATCTTCCATCAACAGAAGATAAATAATAAATCTCTTTTGGAATCGAATAATTTAAATTAGATAAACTCCCGTAACTTAATGGAAAAGTAATATTTGCAGTTAGAATAATATTTTTTAGTACAAACAATAATCCAATACTAATTACAATTAATATCTCTTTGTAATGCTTATTCTTAACATCAATTAACCATAAAACAAAGAAATATATCGCTAATACAAATGCAATTGGTTTTATAACAATAAGCATTGCTCCTATTGTCATTCCTAAGCAAATAGACGCTTTAGATTTGTATAAATTATAATTAATTATTGCGATAATTGAAAATAAAATTACTGGTAAATCTGGGGAAGGCGATGCTATAAATAAGTAAGAAAAAGGCAATGCAAATAACAAAATGTATTTCTTTGTTTCATAGACAAATAATAGAAAGACAAATGTTATAAAAAAATTTATTTTGTAATAAGGATCAATTGTTTGATTGAATGTTGCAGATAGTATATGCCATAAAGATGTTTGACCTAAATTAAAGTCAAAATTTGCCAATCCTTTTACTAATCCATAATCATCTAACCATTTTATAGTAGGAAAATAATATGAAAATGTATCAAATATATAAGCATTCATACTCGACACAAATAACAGTATAACACTAATAAAGAATAGACTTTTCGGAAACTGACTAATTCTCTTTATCCATTTTATTTTTCTGTGATAAATAAATAAAAAAATTCCTACAGCCAATATAATTAACTCAGTGTATATATTTAAAGGAAACAATATTGATAAATAAGCTGATGAAAGCCCTACAATAAAAATTCCTGCAACTAACTCAATACTTAAAAATTTCTCTTTATTATAACTATTATTGATTAGTGATGAAAAACCACTAAATACTGTAAATAAAAAAATAGTTGATAGAAGAATGAATAACATTGATGTTCAATTTTAATTATAAAAATAACGTAAATATTTAAGTTTATTTTAATAGTTATAAACGTATAATTTTTGTAAATTTGATATAACTATATAATAATCATTATGAAAAAAGTTATGTTATTAGGTGTTTTCGCATTAGGTTTATCTAGCCTTTCTGCACAAACACTTAGTTTAGAAAAAGATGAAGTTCAATTTGGAAATTTAAAATCAAATACTGTTGCAACTTCTAAAATGAAAGTTACAAATACAGGAGATAAACCTTTAATTTTAAAAAGTGTTGTTGGATCTTGTGGTTGTACAGTTCCTGAGTTTCAAACAACACCAATTGCACCAGGAAAATCAACAGATATTGTAATTAAATATTCTACTGGTGAAGTAAAAGGAGATTTTAATAAATCTGTAACAATCACTTCTAATGATCCAGTTAGTTCTAGAAAAATATTTAGAGTAAAAGGAAAAGCTGAATAAGTATTAAATCTACTTTATTTTAAATAAAAAAAGAGAGCTAAATAGCTCTCTTTTTTATGTATTATTTCGATTAATAATCGTAATTATTCTGAGTTTCACCTCCAAAATTCCAAGCAATTCCAAAACGTAATGTATTTTCTAATGCATTGTTTGTTTTAGACATCGGAATTAAATAAGATGTATTAAATGCAAATGAATTGTATTTTAATCCTAATCCTAATGTTACGTGCTGACGATCTCCTTTAACAGGACTCTCATGAAAGTAACCTCCACGAATAAATAAAGCATCATTGTAAGAGTATTCTGCACCAATAGAGTACATAATTTCTTTTAATTCTTCTTTACCTCCACCTGGCGCATCACCAAATGAACTAAACATACCATCTAAAACACCTTTATTAGGAATATATCTTGTTCCTGGAATTTCGTTACCATCAGCATCTTTTTCATAAGTTGGTGTAGGTACTAATAATTTAGAGAACTCTGTTGTTACAGCAATTTTATTGTAATCATCAAATTTAAAATCATAACCAACTCCTAAACGAAGTGTTGTTGGTAAATAAGATGCATTATCATCAGAATTTGAATAATCTAATTTTGGTCCGATGTTAGAAATTTGGAAACCTCCTCGTAACTTACCTTCAAAATTATTTGTACTCATTGTTTCTGATTGGTAGAAACCTGCTAAATCTACTGCGAAAGTGTTTGCTGGTTGAACCGTTCCGTCGCTAATACCGTTAAATAAATCCGAACGAATGAAACGTCCAGTAACAGCCATCGAGTACGTATCTGATAAACGTAAACCGTATGATAAATCGATAGAGAATTCGTTTGGTTTAGCAATACCGTTATTTACAATATCTCCAGTTGCAGCATTTAAACTATTTAACTGAATTTCTCCCATATTAAAATAGTAAATACTTGCTCCTAAAGTACTACGCTCTTCTTGTCCTAAAAATGTATAATAAGTAGCATTTAACAAGAATACATCATTTGTTAAAGAACTCATGTAAGGAGTATATGAAAATGCTATTCCTGAATAATCTTGTGCGAAAGAATATTTCGCAGCATTCCAAAACTGAGAATAATTATCTGCTGAAGTTGCAACCCCTTGGTCTCCTAATCCACCTGCACGAGCGTCAGGAGAAATTCTTAAAAATGGAGCCCCAGTTAAAATAGGATTGTTTGTATTTTCTTGCGTATTTTGAGCAAACGAGTATGCACTCGCTAAAATCAATAAACTAGCGGTAATTTTTTTCATTCGTGTTTATTATTGATTAATTTTTTTCTTATTTTAAAATAACTAATTTTTCAACAGCTGCTGCTGAACCTTTGCAAACTGTGGTATCTACACCTTTTACATTTATTTTGTAAATATAAACACCTTTTCCAATTTTGTCTCCAAAATCATCTAAGCCGTCCCACTCTATTGCATATTTTCCAGTTCTATAACCTTCTCTAAAAGGTTCTGCAGAAACAGTTTGTCTAATTGTTTTAACTAATTTCCCTGATATTGTAAAAATCTGAACCATAACATCTAATTCAGAACTACAATTGTGTTCAAAATGAAAAAACGTATTTTTAGTAAATGGATTTGGCCAGTTTAAAAGCTTATCTATATGCAATTGTCCTGTTCCGTTTTCCATTACTACAAAGTCTAACGTAGCAGTATTGGAATTATTGTTAATATCCCAAAATTTAAGATTCACGGAGTGTTGACCAAGTTCTAAATTCTTTAATTGATACATGACTTGACCTTTCTGATAATCCTCAAAATTCTTATTCACACAAGGATTCGCATCTCCTCCGTCATAATAATTATTTAACACATAAGCATCTTGTACCTTACCATCTAAAGTAGCTACAATATCATGACCAATACTTCCTCCTGTTGCATTAATTCCTGTATTATCTGTTAAACAACCTACTAAATACGGAGAACGATCTGTAATTCCTCCATTTGCAAAATTAAGATTGTTCATGTATAATTTTCCTTGCGGACGTTCATCATCATTTAAGCCATCTTCGTTAATCCCTTCCATTTTAATGGTTCTAAGAGTAGAAGCATCTTTACCATCTGAATCGTCCCAAGCATAAAATTTAATCTTACGGTCTGCTAACTGATAATCTATATCTTTTGGAACATAAAATTGAATTGTAAAAATTCCATTTTCAACTTTTCCGTTTCCTTTATAGATTGTTTTATCTTCTGTAACAAAAGTTTTTCCAACCCAATCAGATTCACTCATTAAAGTATTCACCTGCTGCTTATCAAATAAACTTATAGAAATTTTACCGTTAAAATTACCATCTATTGTTGATGAGTTTAATTGATATACATTTCCAGTAATTGTTACAAAATCTAATGCTTGTAATTTTCCTCCATTTAGGATATCGACATCTTTCTTTGTCTTTATACTTGTTATTTCAATATCTTGTTGCGGACGGTGCGCTGCTAACATAGGATCTCCTAATAAACTTACACTCTTATGGTAAGAATTGGTTGGAGAAAAATTTAATTTGGATTGATTTAAAGCGTGACCAATCGTTTGATTTTCTAATCCTTCTTTTCTGAAAAATTCTTTTACTAAAAAGTTATTCATACTATCACCGTACCCAGTTCCAATAGGACGATTGGTTGTAACCATTGACAAAGCTCCTCCATTCGCATTTTTCAACATCATTTCTCCTGCCGAATTATACTGTGGTAAATCCCAAACTGTAAAATCACAGGTTACAGTTGTTACAATTGGTAAACGAGAATATGAAGCATTAAAATTAGATAAACCTGTTAAACCTTCCGCTGTAATAATACGTTCTTGTGCCCAACTTCGTGGTCCACCATGTCCGTAATACATTAGGAAATTAGAACCTAATTCTATTCCGTTTAAAATAGCTTCGTTAACTGTTGGATATCGGATTCCTGCCGATGTACTTTGTGGTTGATGTCCACCTATGTATATTTTATTTACAGTATAAATTTGATTCTCTGGTTTTCCAAACTCTGTATCTAATGTAGCATCAAAAGCAGGTGTATTAACATTATTATCATTATCTGTTACACCAACAATTTTTGTTCTCCAATCTCCATAAGAAGAACCTTTTGCAGGGACTTTATCATAATAGGAAATTATTTTATCTACCAATATTTTTGCCTCGTTTGTATTAGAAGCAGGAATACGACCTACAGCAATACTTAACCATCTGGCATCGTATCTATAAATTCCGTCTACATTATTAGTTAACATTACAACGTTATCTCCTAACATACCAAAGAAATCATCTGTTGCAATGGCAGTCTCTATAGCGCTAGAAGGTTCGTCTGTAAAAGTTGGTAAATAATTTGTGTAATCCTTTACTCTGTTTTTAGGATCGTATGTTGTTGCACCAAATAGAACAGCATATTCTAAATCTGGATTTTGATTATTCTTTAAAATTTTTAAGAAATCTCGTATTGCAATTGGATCTTGTGAACCTGAAGAAAAATCATTGTAGACTTGATCTGTTGTTACAACTGCAACATTAATCTTATCGTGAGTTCTTCTGAAATTAGCCAATCTATTTGCTTGATCCAAATAACGAGGGTGAGTTATTACAACATAATTTATATTCGCTAAGTTTCTAATCTCTTGATTGTTTACTCTACCAACAAATTGCGCATCTGTATATGTATTTTCGTCTTTAAATGCTACAAATTGGTTTAAACTAGTTGTACTAAATTTATATAAACCATTTTCTGGTTTAACACTCATTTGTTGATGCAAATCTGAAACATTCCAAACATTTACATTCGTCGAATTATTTAAATTGAAACCATAAACATTTCCATCATTTATATTTTCTAAAAAACGAAATGTAAATTGCTCATTGTTGTAAACTAAATTATCTTTAAATCGAAGTTGTAGAAAATCTAAATATCCTTGTCCAGATGGATTAGAACCATTAGAAGAAACAGTTACATCTATTGAATTTGAATTTAATTTTAATGTTCTATTTAATTTTGTTTGACTAAATGTTGATGTTCCTAAAGAACCTGTAAAATTTTGTCCATTAATAGAAACTGTAAAACCATTATTACTTGCATTTTTACCTACAACAGAATAGCGTAAATAAGCATCAGCAGAAGTATCAATATTATTTGCTGTAAAGGTTTTTCTAAAACCTCCATTTGCATCAATATTCTCTCCTACCCATAATTGTCCTAAACTATTTAGATTAATAGAGTCTTTCTCATGAAACTGAAGATTATCAAAGGTTGAAAACGTTTTAACAGGACTTCCTGTTAACTGTAAATCGGCAATTCGTTTTCCTTCAACTCCATTATATGATATAAAATAATAGGCATAATCATCGTATAAATTATAACGTAGTCTTATATTTTCTGGAGTTGTTGTATTCTCTCTATACCATTGATGTGGTCCTTTTGCATAAAATAAAACATAATCATTCGCATCAAAAGAATTGTCATCTTCTCCTATAAATTTAATTGGAATTTCTTGTAATGCTCCTACTCTATCTTTTGTCGTATTTTCCATTAAACGACCTTCTCCGTTTCCGTAAATTTTTAAAGATTTAGGGTTAAAATTGGTCGGAATTCCGTTTCTACTAAAAAAGCTACGATCTAACTTAAAAACGCCATCTTTTGACACTTTAATTTTAAACCACTCTCCTTCTTTTAAAACACTTGTTGTGGAATTATTAATTCGAGCATTTTGAGCAAATCTACCAGATAATGTATTTTTTGGAGTAACAGAAAAAGATTCTATCTTAAATATTTTATTGTTTTCTTTTATAAATGGTAAAACTTTTACAATTAATTTAGCTTGACCATTTTTATCTATAACATTATAAGCAGAGTAGCTAATTTGTTCTGGAATTATAGAAGTATCCAAATCCAATAATTCGCTCTGAATCTCTGCTAAACTAACATTTGTAATTTCTACAGAAGAATTATTTGCATTTAGTTCTACAACAAATTCAGGAAGAAAATAACTCCCTATTGTATAATTCTCTTTATTTGAAAAATACGGAACATTTACTGTTGTTCCATTTGTTAAAGAAATTGCTTGATTATTTTCCCAATTAATTTTGTAATTTTGACCAAATAAAAGAGGAAATTGAAGCAAAGATGCTGCTAAAATAAAATATTTCTTCATGTATTTTTAAACGCTATTTTTGCAAATATATTTTCAAATGCAAAATAAAAAAATATTTCTAGCGTTACATACAAGAAATAAAGCATTTTTTCGTTGTAATATTAATGTCAAATGCTTTTATTTGCATAAAATTTAATTTTTGAAAACCCGAAATTTTCTATGAAAATGAATAAAGGACGTATTTTTTCTCTTGCTTTTGCTGCTCTTACATTAAGCGCATTTATTGGTTGTGCTAGTAGTTCTGGTAAGAAAAAAGGTGGTGGAACAAAAAATTTCACTAGCCGTACAGGATGGAAACCAAACGATAGTAAAGGTTGGTTCTTTTCAGGTAAAAAGAAAGAAAATATCAAAGGTTGGCCAGGTATGGTTTTCGTTGAAGGAGGATCTTTCACTATGGGTATTACAAAAGACGATGTTTTGCACGATTGGAATAATTCTCCTGTACGTATGCAAGTAAAGTCTTACTTCATTGGAGAAACAGAGATTACTAACTACGAATATAGAGAATACTTAACTTGGTTAAAAGTTGTTTTCCCTCCAGAAGAAACACAGTATAAAGATATTTACACAGGTGCTTTACCAGATCAAACTGTTTTCAACAATCAGTTATCACGTGATGATTTCTCTACAGAAAATTACTTATTCTCTCCAGAATTTAGTTATTATCCTGTAGTTGGTGTATCTTGGTTACAAGCTGTAAATTATTGTGATTGGCTAACAGACCGTTCAAACGAGAAAGCCTTAATTGATAAAGGTATTCTTTCTAAAGATTACTACAATAACGAAGAATATAATTACGGTAATAAAACTTTTAATGCTGAACAATATAAGCTTGGTGATACTAACGTTAGCGAGGCTATTGATTCATCTAGAATTATTAAATCTAGACAAATTAAAAGTCAAAATTCACGTATCTTAAAAGCAAACGTATCGTCAACTACTTTAGAAGTTCGTCCGTTCCGTTTACCAACAGAAGCTGAATGGGAATTTGCTGCTCTTTCATTAATCGGAAAAAGAGAATACAATGACTATAACGGAAAAGGTGTAACTCAAAATAATTTACGTACTCAAAAAGGTGCTCAAAGAGGTCAATACTTAGACAACTTTAAACAAGGACGTGGAGATTACTCTGGTATTGGAGGTTTTGGAAACGATGGTTCTGCAATTTCTAATGATGTAAGAAAATACCCTTCTAATGATTATGGTATTTACGGAATGTTAGGAAATGTTGCTGAATGGGTTTCTGATGTTTATCGTCCAATTATTGATGAAGAAGCAAACGATTTCAACTACTACCGTGGAAATATTCAAACAAGAAATATTGACAATGGTCAAGGTGGTTTTGAAAAATACGACGAAACAAATGTTGAATTTGATACATTAGATAACGGACGTTTAGTTTACAAAGGTTTACCTGGTGCTTATAAAAAAGAAGTTGATTATGATATGACAAACTATCATGATGGAGATTTAAATTCATCTTTAAATCAAAGTTTTGAAGAAGGTATTTCTCGTGATCAAGAAACTGAAAAAATGTACAACGCTCCACAACGTAAATTTAGAGTTGACGAAAAAGGAAGAGTTATCTTAGAAAAAGATGATGCAAAACGTTCTTCTGATATTTCTAATGAAACGCGTGTTGTAAAAGGTGCTTCTTGGAAAGATCCTATTTATTGGGTAGATCCAGGTCAAAGAAGATACTTACACCAAGCACAGTCTACAAACTGGATTGGTTTCCGTGTAGCACAAGAATACGTTGGTAACTTCGAGTCTAAACGTAAAAGAAGAGGATAATCTAATTTAGATTTAATCATATAAAAAAAACCGTGTAAATTATTTTGCACGGTTTTTTCATTTGTGGTAACTTAATCAAACAAAAAAAATAATCAATGAAAGTATTACTTACAAAACCTCTACTTCCAGTTGGAATGGAAATTTTGAAACAGAATAATATCAATTTTACAATAGCTCCATCAGAACTTAATAAAATAGAATTAATTGATTTCTGTAAAGACTATGATGCATTAATTAATGTTGGTCATGTAATAGATTTTGACAAAGACTTCTTCTCTGCTTGTCCATTAACTAAAATGATTGCTTTATTTTCTGTCGGGTTTGATCAAGTAAATGTTAATGATGCAAAAGAGTTTGGTATTAAAATATCTAATACACCAGACGTATTAAGTAAAGCTACTTCTGATATTGCTTTTTTATTGATGTTATCAGCTTCAAGAAAAGCATTTTCTCAATATGATAGAATTAAACAAAATGATTGGGAGAATTTAATTCCCGAAAGAGATTTTGGAATAGAATTGTACAATAAAAAATTAGGGATTTTTGGTTTAGGTAGAATCGGTATTGAAATGGCTAAAAAATGTAAAGCTGCTTTTGACATGGAAATCATTTATCATAATCGTCAACCAAAGCCTGAATTAGAAAAAGAAGTAGATGCGAAATATGTTTCTTTTGAAGAGCTTATTCAGGATTCTGATGTACTATCTATTCATTCTAGTTTAAATGATTCTACAAAAGGATTATTTAATAAAGATGTGTTGAATAAAATGAAATCTAATGCAATACTTGTAAATACTGCTAGAGGTCCTATTATTAATCAAGAAGATTTGTATCATTCCTTAAAAGAAAATAAAATATTTGCTGCTGGTTTAGATGTTACAGATCCCGAACCTATGCAGGCAGATGACAAATTATTATCATTACCTAATGTTTGCATTTTACCCCATATTGGCTCTGCTACATTTGAAACAAGAAATAAAATGGCAGAATTATGCGCTAAAAATATTGTGGAATATGTGCAAAAAGGTGAAATAATTACTCCAATTTTTTAAGAAAATAAAAAAGCCTAACTTAAAAAGTTAGGCTTATGCTTTCATATAAAAGAATATAATAAATTCATTCTTATAAATAGATTTGGAAACCAACTGCTAAACCTAATCCATTTTGTGCTTGTGAATTTGCTAAATTAGATTTTGAATAGTTGTAACCAACTGTACCTTCTAATGCTACATTACGAGATAAGAAATGTGCATAACCAGCATTTACACCGAATCCGAAAGAAGTATCAGAAACTCCTCCTTGCTTAGCTCCAGTAACACCTATTTCACCTTGACCAAAGAAACGTCCACTAGATTTTGCTCCTTCAGAAAAATAATAACGTCCAAAAGGCATTAATCTATATTGATAGATGTTATCTCCTCCTTTAACAGTTTGTAAACCAAAACCAGCTTTTAAACCTACTGCAAATCCATCTGCAATAAAGTAACCTGCTTGAGGATTAATATTAATGTTAAAATTTTCCCCCTCGAAAGAGTATCCTAAAGAACCTACAGAACCTCCTACAATCCAATTACCTTGCTGTACTGGAGAATCTCCAACGTTTGCAGAAGTTGCTGGCGTTTGTATATCTTGTGCGAATGCTAAAGATGAAACTATAGCTAATGTTAATGATAAAAATAATTTTTTCATAATAAGTATGTTTTATAATTTAGTTTTCTTAACATTTTCATAAACTATGCCAAAAAATTCTGTTAATGAACTTAACAGAATATATTTTACTTCTTAATTGAATAATAATTAAGAATTCTTCATTTTTTGACTCAATAAATTATTATTTTAAAATTATTTTATGGTGTATTTTGAACACTATAGAATTATACTGACTTATATCAGTATAATTCAACTAAATAATCATTTTAATTATTTAATTAATTTATCTTAGAATTAAGAAAAATTAACACAAAACAAAACACTTCAAACAAGTATGAAAAAAATTCTTTTATCACTATCCTTATTATCTACTATAGGGATTTCGATAACAAAAGCACAGTATGCTTCTGAATATGATGGAGGATTAGTTGTAAAATTAAACGACGACGGAAGTAAATTTATTCGTTTTATCCTATGGGGACAAACCTGGTTTCAGGATTATGAAGGAAAAAATGTTAACGACGGATTTTCTATTAAACGAGCAAGAGTCCTTGCCTACTCTCAAATAAATGATCGATTTATGATTCTCACCCACTTTGGTGCAAATGGGATTTACGATCATAACCTTACTCCAACAGGTAAAAGCAACGATGTTTCTATGTTTCTACACGAAATGTTCTTACAATATAAAGTGACTGATAATTTAGCTATTGGTGCTGGTATAAATAATTATGGAGGGATTTCTCGTGGAAATGGACAGGGTTCTATTAATATGTTAATGCTAGATAATAATAGAGCAGATTGGACTACCCTTGGATTGTCTGATCAGTTTGCTAATCACTTAGGTCTTTTTGCAAAAGGACGTTTTGGGAAATTAAATTATCGTGTTGCATTAAGTGATGCATTAACCAATACTTTGGACGGCAACTCATCCACAGTTATACAGAACGGACAAGAAAAATATTTAGGTAAAGCCATCTTAGGAGAAGGAAAATATGCCGTTTCTGGATATTTTGATTATCAGTTCTTAGATCAAGAATCGAATGCATTACCTTATAGAGTTGGAACATATTTAGGAGCAAAAAAAGTATTTAATATTGGAGCTGGATTTTTTAATCAGAGCAATGCAATTGTAAAAAGAGAGAATGATAATCTAATTGGAGAAGATGTAACTCATTTAGCTGTTGATGTTTTTTATGATGCACCAATCGGAAAAAGTTCTTCTGTAACTGCTTACGCCAAATATCAAAATTCTGCTATGGGAGATAGCTATTTACAAGGAAATGTTGTAGGAAGTGGAAACCAGTTTTCTGGACATGTTGGTTATCTTTTACCAAAAAATATTGAAGAAGGAAAACACAAATACCGCAATAGAATTCAACCATACGTTGGTTATTCTTACAGAGATTTTAGAGGTTTAATAAAACCCGCAAACGAATTAAAACTTGGAGGAAATTGGTACATAGATGGACAAAACTCTAAAATATCTATAGAATATCAAAAATCTTTTGATCAACCTAAAAACATGGACGATATGATTACAATACAAGCAATGATATTATTATAACAAAACAATTAACACCACAAAAAAAATTAACAAAAAACAAAATTTATGAGTGAAACTGCAAGTAAAAAAACAATATGGAAGGTCATTGGAGCATCATCCATGGGTACATTAATAGAATGGTATGATTTCTTTATCTTTGGAAGTCTTGCTGTTGTACTATCTACAAAATTCTTTCCTTCCGACAATCCAACTGCCGCCTTCCTTTCTACGTTAGCTACCTTTGCCGCTGGTTTTGTAGTTCGTCCATTTGGAGCATTATTTTTTGGTCGTTTAGGTGATATTATCGGAAGAAAATACACTTTCATGGCAACTTTAATCTTAATGGGAGGTGCTACATTTTTAATTGGTTGTATCCCATCTTATGAAACAATAGGCTTCCTTGCTCCTCTTTTAGTTTTAGTTCTTAGATTATTACAAGGTTTAGCTCTTGGTGGCGAATATGGTGGAGCGGCAACTTATGTTGCAGAGCATGCTCCAGAAGGACAAAGAGGTTATTGGACTTCTTGGATACAAACTACAGCAACATTTGGTTTATTTATATCATTACTTGTTATTTTAGTTACCAAAACTTTTTTAACAGATGAACAGTTTGACCTTTGGGGTTGGAGAATACCTTTTATATTATCAATCTTTATGGTTTATGTTTCTTATTTGATTCGTAAAAATATGGATGAATCTCCTGCATTTAAAAAAGCCAAAGATGAAGGAAAAACTTCTACAAATCCATTAAAAGAATCTTTCGGAAATAAATACAACATGAAGTTTGTTTTATTAGCATTATTTGGTGCTGCAATGGGACAAGGGGTAGTTTGGTATACAGGACAATTTTATTCGATGAGTTACATGAAAACAGTAATGAATGTTGAGTCCGATCAGGTTGATTCTCTTTTAGGAGTCGCTTTATTATTAGGTACTCCTTTCTTTGTTGTCTTTGGATGGTTGAGTGATAAAGTAGGAAGAAAATGGGTAATGCTAACAGGTATGTTAGTTGCTGTTTTTGCTTATCGTCCGATTTATGAAACAATGTACCAAACAACGAATTTAGCAAACAAACAAGAAGTTGTAGAAAATACTGTTCGCAAGGCAGAAATTGTAAAAAATGGAACAGTTAATGATTCTGTTTATACTATACAACAAACTTTTGCTGATGGTACAACTTATAGTCAAATAACAAAACGACATTTAGAAAACGGAAAAGCAAAAGTAGTTGATGGTAAAATAAGCGAGGTTATAAAGAAAACAACTCATATTACAAATACAGATCGATGGAAATTAATTGGATTAATATGGATTCAAGTTATTTTTATTACAATGGTTTATGGACCTATTGCGGCATTCTTAGTAGAAATGTTCCCTGTTAAAATTCGTTATACTTCGATGTCTTTACCTTACCACATAGGAAATGGAATTTTTGGAGGATTATTACCAGCTGTTTCTACTTATTTGGTTACAAATGCTAAGGTAAATGGAGATCCACAGTTTTATTTAGAAGGACTATGGTATCCTATTGGTATTGCAGCAATATGTTTTATTATTGGAGCAATTTATATTAGTAACAAAGACAGAAATGTTAATTAAAAAATTAAAAAAATGGAAGCAATTAAAAAAATATTAGGATTTGTATGGATAGCTTTATCATTGGTTATCGCTTACTTTTGTATAATGGAATTTGGTATTCCTAAACTAACTTCTGGTTCGCAAGATGATTTAGTTTTCGGGATTATTATTCTTGTTGTTCTTACGCCAATTATTGTTCTTGGAATGGCTCTTTTTGGCTATTACGCACTACTTGGAGAATATAGTGAAGAAAAAATGTAATCTACATAGTTTGAAATTTTCTCTTTATTTGAATAAAAGAGAAGTATAAAAAATAGGCTGATACTTAAAAATGTATTAGCCTATTTTATTATCTCACTAATTCTAAATTATCTGATAGTTATCACCATCAATTTAACACAAAGTATTTCAATGTATTAACCTATATTTAATCTTATTGGATTCTTTTTAAAAACACATTAAATAATGTATATTTACTCAACCAATCTATATCGTAAATAATTATCACTAAAATTAAAATCTATTATAATGAAAAATAAATTTTTGATAAACCTTACGTTTACTTTATTTTCTACCAATTTATTGGTGTTATCGCCAACATTAGATGCGTGTACAAGAGTTGTATACAAAGGGCCAGATAACAATATTATCACGGCACGTTCTATGGATTGGAAAGATGAAATAGATGCTAATATCTGGGTTTTCCCAAGAGGATTAGACAGAAGTGGAAATGTTGGAGACAATTCTTTTAAATGGAATTCTAAATACGGAAGTGTTATTACAAGCGCTTGGGATATTGCGACAACGGACGGAATAAACGAAAAAGGATTGGTAGCAAATGTTCTATGGTTAGTAGAAAGTCAATATCCTAAATTTGATCCTAAAGGATCTAAACCAGGTGTTACAATTGCTGCATGGGCACAATATGTATTAGATAATTTTTCTACTGTAAAAGAAGCGGTAGATGAATTAAAAAAAGAGAAATTCGCAATCGTTTCTGATTATGTGCCTGGTACAAAAAAATTCACAACACTACATCTTTCTATATCAGATAAAACTGGAGATAATGCTATTTTTGAATACGTTAATGGAAAATTAGTTATTCATCATGATCCTTCTTATACTGTGATGACAAATTCTCCTTTATTTGAAGAGCAATTATCAATTAACGAATATTGGAAAGGTATTCCAGGAACTATTATGCTTCCAGGAACAAACAGAGCAGCAGATCGTTTTGTTAGAGCTTCTTATTACATTAATGCTATTCCACAAACAAATGATACAAGAACTGCTATTGCAAGTGTATTTAGTGTAATTAGAAATAGTTCTGTTCCTTTGGGTATTTCTTCTGAAACAGAGCCTAACATTTCTTCTACAAGATGGAGATCTGTATCTGATCAAAAAAATCTAGTTTACTATTTTGAAACAACAAAAACTCCAAATACTTTTTGGGTAGATTTAAAGAAACTTGATTTTAGTAATAAAGCAAGTACTAAAAGATTAAGCGTTAGTAAAAACGAAACATATTCTGGAGATACATCTCAACTTTTTACGAATACTAAACCATTTACATTTTTAGGCATATAAATTTCATTTATTGATAGAATAAATCAACTGGATATTTTTATTCAGTTGATTTTTTATTCATTCTTTTCAACCTATATCGACTAACATTCTCATTTTATGCACAACAGATTATCAGAGGTATTAACTTGTTTTCTATTTCTATTTTTTTCTACCATAAATTATGCACAAGACTCTATAGACGTTTCTGTTAAACCATACATTAGTTTAAGAGGACAATTAGCTGTATTTGACAAAGACACAGAATTACAAGACAATGTTTCTAGAACAGGTATTGAATTAAAAATAAAAAATAAATCGATTTCGTTTATAGCTGGTTTAGAATTTCAGATTAACATGTTTAAAGGAAACTCTTCTTTTAATGTGGATGGAAATTTAGACAACGGTTTATTAGCTATTAAATCCGAAACTAAACAACAAGTACTCGGAAATAGATTAGGATATTTGGGGATCGATTTTAATCAATATGGAAAATTAACCTTTGGTAAACAATGGGGAGTATATCGAGATGTAACTTCTTACACCGATAAATTTAATGTTTTTGGAGGAAGAGCTTCTGCTACTTTTACAGGTGGTACTGATGGTGGAGAACTTGGAACTGGAAGAGCCGACCAAGCTATAATTTATAGAAATAAGATAAAGTTTTTACACATCGGTACACAAGTACAAACAAAAGGTGGAAATAGTAATCTTATAGATGGTTTTGGTTTATCTGCTCAAATAGAGCTTTCAAAAGAATTATTAGTTGGTGTAGCTTATAACAAAGCTTTTATTAATAAGGCTTTAATAGATAACAAGATTTTGGGATTAAATGGGAATCCTAGTTATTTTACATTAGGTTCTAATTATTCTTCTAAAAAATTTGATTTTAGTTTGGTTGGAATAATTCAAGAAAATGGAGATTTTACTTCTTCTAATAATCTTACAGAGAACAATATTATTCCTTCTTATGTTTTCGGAGCAAAAGGTTTCGAGAGCTACTTTAAATGGAAGATGGAAAAATTAGCTCTTTCTACAGGCTATAATTTATATGTCCCTAATGGCATCAATAAAGATAATTCACAATATGTTAGCGATAAATTTAGAAAAAGTGATTGGATAGTAGGTATAAATTATTCTCCCATAAAATTTATTCAAATCTATTCTGAACAAAGGTTTTCTTTTGGACATAATTCTTCTGGACAAAAGGAACAAAACATTTTCGTTTTAGGAATGAGAATGGATTTGTCTAAACAATTTAATCAGTCAATTAAATTATAGAAAATTGGATAATAAAAACTAACAAAATCTCTTTTAAAGAGCTTTTGTTAGTTTTTAATATTATATATTACTTTTTAAATATATTCATGTTTTCATCGTAAATAGGACTATCTATGGATAGAAAATTAAGCACACTATGAAAGACATTATTTTGTGATAGAATTGTATTATTAGCTGGTTTTAATTGCTTGTCTTTATCAGATACCCAAACTATAAATGGAATCTCATATTGCTGCTTAGGTGCTAAACTCTTCGGAACGCCATGCATATATAAATTCTTCTCTCCTAAAGACTCTCCATGATCAGATACAAAAAGCATGGTGCTATTGTACTCTTTCAAATCTTTTAAATCTGTTATAATGCTATTTAAAATGTAATCTGTGTAAACTATTGTGTTGTCATACGCATTCATTAATTCTGTTTGTGTACATTTTCCTAAGTCTACACTGTTACAAACAGGTTTAAATTTCTCAAATCTTGGTGGATATTTCTTACTGTAAGTAGGGCCATGACTTGTACTGGTATGTAAAATAACCAATATCTTATTTTTATTACTTACCTTTATTTCTTCTTTTAAACCACTTAATAGTACACCATCATAATCACAATCTTCTCCCTCACATTTTGGACGTAGATAATCTCTGGTTTCATACTTCTTAATATGAACAGGTGGCTCTCCCCAATTCGT
>NZ_FRBH01000003.1:0-284921 GCF_900142565.1 Chishuiella changwenlii | reverse complement strand
CGGTAATTTTTGCTGTTGGTAAAAGAATCTCTTTCGCATTTCTTTGTTTCTCGTGAATAAAATATAATGATGTATTCACAGAATACGACCAAGGCATGGCTAATCCGCCTAATGTTTTTGAATTCTTATCAATCCATAACCAGTTACTCGCATTGGCAAAAACTAAAACAATTAACAAAAATAAACTAACTAAAGAAGTAATTGAAAATCGCTTGAAAGTTGGTTTTATAAGCTTAGCTTTTATGATAAAAATACTAGGTACAATACCTAAGAAAAGAATGTATACTAAAAACTTAATCGAAAAAAAGCTACTTGCTTCTTCATATTTTGTATTAAAAACGTTGCTTATCATGCTTTCGTCTATGATAACACTGTAAGTTGTGACAAAATAAAGCGCGATAGAATTTATAAGAAAAAATAGGGTAAAAAGAACCTTGCTAAATCTTCGTGATAGATAGAAAAACAAATAAATAACAAAGAAGTTTGCTACCAACATTGCAATTACAAGGCTAATGATTAATAATATTCCATTAAAACTTTTATAATCTACATCGACATGATTGACTACAAATCCAAAAAATGGAATATGAAACAATAAAAAATTAAGAACACTAATAATTAATCCGAAGTGGAATAATTTAAACTCTTTTTCTAACATAAACTCTTATCATTAAATAAACTGTAACAAATAATATTCCCAAAGGAAAGTAGTAAATAACTAAATTTTCTTTCAGAATTTTATTGATTAAAAGAACAATACTTACTGTAAATAACAAAATAAAAAAGGGATAGATTTTCTTGTTACCAATCCATTGACACAAACTATATTTTCTACAAATAAATATGCCTAAAAGCCCCGAAATATAACCAATTATGCTTCCCACCATAACATCTAAAGGATAATGAGCACCTACACCTACTCTAGTAAAAACTAACACTAAGCCGATTATAAGAACAGAGATTGTCCAAATTATTTTTTTATATTTTTCAGATGGCATAAATGCAAATAACAAAATAGTAAGAATCGTAAAAACTGTCATAGAATGACCAGAAGGCAAACTGTTATGTCCTGATAATGTTTTTCCAACAATAACAAAGCTGTTATTGTCAAGTATTACTGCTGGTCGCGGTACAGAAAATACTTTTTTAGAGATACTACAAAAAACAACTGAAACTAAAGAGGCACAAACTAAAGCTTCCCAAATTTTGGGTGCATGAATGATAAAGATTGTTAAAAGAGAAAGAAATACAAAGGCATCTCCTAATTGAGTCAAATTATGTTGAATCATTGGAAATTGAGATAATTTTAGATTCAAGAAAAGGAACAATTCTTTTTGAACTTCGATATACTTTTCAATACTAAAAGCATCTTTTGTATAAAGATATACTACAATTGAAAGTAGCAAAAATAATGGTGGAAGAATTGGTACTAAACTAAGTTTAGTATAATTTTCCATAATGGATTTATTCATAAGGTTGGTTGTTGGTTAGTTGGTATTAGGCTATATTTTTTATCTCATAACTTTAAATTTATTTCGAATAATAATTTGAAAATAGGTCTAAGATTATGTAATTAAGATACATAATCGGTAATTAAATGGTAATTTTAATGGCTTATTGTTACAAATATAATAAATTGATTTATAATATTTTAAAACAATTATTTAAAAAAAAACAGTAATAGCAATAATTTAGCTACTACTGTTTTTAATTAAAAGATATTTATATAGTTATTTTTCTGTTTTTCTATATGCGTAATAAAATACAACTGGTAAAATAGTAAAGGATAATATTAAACAAATAATCAATCCACCTACAATCATAATTGCTAAAGGTTTCTGAATTTCAGATCCCATTCCTGTAGATAATGCAGCAGGTAATAATCCCATAGACCCCATTAACGCAATCATAACAACAGGTCGTATTCTACTTCTTACACCAGAAACAATAGATTCTTTTAGTGGCATTTTATGTTTTAAATTCTCTCTAATTATTCCAATTAATACGATACCATCAATCGTAGCAACTCCAAAAAGAATAATAAAACCAATACCCGCAGAAATTCCGAAAATAGTTCCTGTTACCCATAAAGAAATAAATCCTCCTATAAAGGCAAAAGGTAATGTAAGTGCAGCAATTGCAGTGTCTTTAAAGTTTCCAAAGTTTGTATAAAGTAAAATCAAAATTAAAACTAAAGAAATAGGAACAACTAACATTAACTGTTTTGCGGCACGTTCTTTACTTTCAAATTCTCCTGCCCATTCCATATAATTCCCTTTTGGTAATTTTACTTCTTTTGCAACGACTTTCTTCGCTTCTTCTATTGTACTTCCTAAGTCACGTCCTTCTATACTGAAACCAATACCAATGTATCGGCTATTTCCTTCTCTATAGATAAATGCTGGTCCAGTTTGGTAACCAATATCAGCAACTTCTTGTAAAGGTACATTATGTCCATTACTTGTTGGAATTAAGATATTTCCAATTTTTTCTGGCGTATCTCTATATGTTTGCTGAAATCTTAAAATCACATCAAATTGACGATCATCTTCATAAAATTTTGTCGCAGCTTGTCCACCAATCGTCATTTCAATAACAGCTTGTACATCTGCTGTACTAATACCATATTTAGCCATTTTGGTATCACTTAACTGAATTCTTAACTCTGGTAAACCAATGTTTTTAAATACATTAACATCTGTAACTCCATCTACTTTTTTAATAGCTGTCCCAACTTTATTTGCATATTTTTCGAGATCGTATAAATCTTCTCCAAATATTTTTATAACTAAAGAACTCTTAACCCCAGCAACATATTCTTCTACATTATCTTGAATTGGTTGAGAAAATCCAAATGTAATTCCAGGGTAATGTTCTAATTTTTCGCGTAGCTCTTGAACAATATCTTCTTTTGATACTTTTCTCTTCCAATCTTTTGCATCTTTTAATTGAATATTAAATTCTATATTAAAAAATCCAGTAGGATCAGTTCCATCATTCGGTCTACCAGTTTGTGTTAAAATAAAATCAATTTCGTCATTGTCTTTCTGCATCAATTTTTTCATCTCTTTTGTTAATCGAGTTGATTCTTGGAGATTAACACTGTTTGGTAAAGTTGCACGAATGTAAATTGCACCTTCGTTTAACTTTGGTAAGAATTCTGAACCATAATGTGAAAATTTGAACATACAAATTGCTAATAAACCTAAGAATAAGCCTATTGTTAGTTTCTTGTAACGAAATGCTAAATCGTGCATTCCAAATATTGTTCTCTGAAAAAATCGTGTAACAAAGTTTTCTTTTTCGTCAATGTTTTTTGTAAATAATAATTTACACATTGCTGGAACATACGTTAAACTTAAGATCAGAGATCCTAAAAGTGCATATCCTAAAGTAAATGCTAAAGGTGTAAACATTTTTCCTTCTACTTTCTGAAAAGAGAAAATAGGTAATAATGCTACTATTAAAATAATTAATGCAAAGAATATATAAGAAGCTACACTTCCTGCACTTTTCTTAATAACACCCATTTTGCTCATTTTTGCAAAACGTTCTGCTCCCACTCTATGTTGCATTGTTGCTAAAGCAACAAAAACTGTTTCTACAATTACCAATGTTCCTTCTAAGAGCAAACCAAAATCTAAAGATCCCATAGAAATTAAATTCGCTGGTAAGCCCTGAATTTTTAACATTATAATAGCAAAAAGAAAAGATAATGGAATAACAGATGCTACAATTACTGTAGATTTCCAGTTATATAAAAACACAAAAACAATTAAAGAAACAAGTAAAATACCTTCTATAATATTTTTAGAAACAGTATGTACAGTGTTATCAACTAATTTTGTTCTATCAATAACAGTTTCAATCTTTACATTAGATGGTAAAGTTCTGGTATTTAATTCTTCTATTTTTGCTTTTAGATTACCAATAACTTCCGAAGGATTTTCTCCACGAAGCATAATAACAATTCCTTCTACTAAATCATCGTCATTATTGTATCCTACTTGTCCTAAACGAGGTTTGTTTGAGATTTGTACATCTGCAACATTTTTAATTAAAATTGGAGTTGATCCATTAAGTTTAATTGTAATATTCCCTATGTCTTCAATCTTATCCAATAATCCTACCCCACGAACAACATAAGCCTGATCACCTTGTTGAATGATATCTCCACCAACATTTATATTTGATTTTGATACAGCTTCGTAAACATCTAATGGCGATAAATCATAATTTTTTAATTCTGTTGGATTAATTTTAATTTCATATGTTTTTTCTTCTCCACCAAAACTAACAATGTCTGCAACACCAGGAACAGAAAGTAATTCTCTTTCTATCACCCAATCTTGTATAGCTGTTACTTCTTTTATTGGTAAATCACTTTTTATAACATATCTAAAAATTTCTCCTGTTGCACCAGATGGCGGTTCTATATCTGCATCTGCACCTTCTGGTAAATCGACACCATTTAATTTATTAGAAACATATTGTTGTGCATAAAAATCATCTACTCCATCTTCAAATTGAACCGTTACAACTGATAAACCAAACAGAGATATAGAACGAATGTTTGATTTATGCGGAATACTATTCATTACTTTAGAAATTGGCAAGGTTACCAATTTTTCCATTTCCTCTGCACTTCTTCCTGGCCATTGAGTAATAATACGAGCTCTCGTATTTGTTACATCTGGGAAAGCCTCTATTGGAGTATGTTTTAAGGAATAAATTCCTGCAAAAAGCAATACGAGAACTCCAAATAGAACAAAGGTTGTATTGCGTAACGAAAATGTTACGACTGCTTGAACTAACTTTTTCATGAATTTATTTGTTTAATTCTGCATAGATAAGTAATGCATTATTCGTAATAACTTTATCGTTTGGAGCAAATTTTTCGTCTACAAAAGTGTATTCTTCATTTTGACCAATTGTTGTTATTTTACGAATTTCCATTTTACAATCATCTTTATAAACCACAACATATTCTTTATTGTTTTCAAAGATTTTTGCTTTGTTTGGAATTGCATATGCATTTCTCAAAATATTTTTCTTATCGATAATAATGTCTGCGCTTAAACCTGGAATTAGATTTAAATCTTGATTTTCTAAAACAACTCTTGCTTTTAATACATGTTCATTTTCATCAAAAACATTATCTATTCTATCTATTGTACCACTGTATATTTTATCCGGATATGCCATTGTGCGAACTTTTACCACATCTCCTTTCTTTACATATTGTAAATTATTTGCATAAATATTAACCATTACCCAAACTTGATTTAAGTTTGAAATGGAGAATAAATTTTCTGAATCGTCTGCTGTTATAGATTGACCAGCACTTATATTTTTCTGAACGATGTAGCCGTTTTTAGGAGCAATAATCTGAAATTGTCCATTTCCAACCGCACGATACATTCTTAAAGTTGAGTTTATTTTTTCTACTTCTATTCTTGCCGATTGTAGTTCATGTTCTATTTCTGTTACTTCTGGTTGAGAAGCTAAACCATCATTTACTAATTCTCTTTTAGTTTTGATTTGTTTCTGTGCTAAATCTGCCTGGTTTTGATAAGAGCGTTTTTGTTGCATCAAATCAATTACATCGTTAGATCTTACAATTGCTAAAACCTGACCTTGTTTTACGTAATCACCCAATTCAAAATTTACCTTATCTACAGTTCCTTGTAACAAGCTTTTAAAAGCTACCAAATCATTCTCATTATATTCAACCTTTCCAGATAAAGTTAATTGCTCATGTACAGGTTTTTCTGTTACAGGTTCTATTCCTGTTGTTTTTTTAAGCTGAGCATTTAAGCAAAATTTTGCTTCTTCTTGTTCGTTTACTTCTTCATTTTGTTTTGATGAACAACTACTCAAAACGATAGAAATAGTTGCTAAAAAATAGATTACTTTCTTCATTTTTTTAAAAATCTTGGCCTACGATATAATTTAATTCTTCGAATGTATTTTGGTATGTTTCTAATAGCTCTAAATAAGCCTGTTGTGATTCTCTATACGCTTGTGTAAAATCTATAAACTCTAACATTGTAACTTGTTTACTCTGTAAGTGTTTTTTATAATTTTCAATCATTTTTAATTGATCTTCTGTATTTAAATCCTTCCATTGAACTAACGTTTTATCTAATTGATTTAATTGATTTTGAAGTCCATCAATTGTACTATTTAATTCATAAACAATCCCGTCATGGTTAACTTGTTGTTGAGCAACAGATAATTGTGCAGATTTTATATTCCCTTTGTTTGTATTAAAAATTGGTAAATCTAAACTAACACCAAGACCAACAAAATCTCGCATGATATTACCTCCTCTGTCATAACCAAGTTGAAAAGTTAAATCTGGAACACGCTGTGCTTTTTCCAAAATCAATTGTTTCTCTGCCAAGTTGATTTCATTTACTTGACGTTTTAATCCAATATTTTGGTTTTGTGCTAATTCTTTAATATTTAAAGGAATTGATTTTGAATGCTCTTTAAATGGAGAAAAATCTATTTCTGTTATTTCTAAATTAGGATTTTGAGTAAGAACACGAAGTTTTGTTAACTCTTCTATCTCATTTTTTTCTAATTCTATTCTATCTTTCTGAACGGAAATTAATTCTGTTTGCAAGCGATAAAAATCTGCTTTCGGTACATTTTTTAAATCTGCTTGTTTCTTATATTGTGTAGTTAATTGCGTAAATAATTCGATACTATTATCTAAAGCAATTTTTTCTTCGTTAATTTTTCCTAATGAAAAGTAAGTTTGACGCAATTCTTTTTTCAATTCGCGCATTAACTCTTCATAATCAAACAACGCACTATTTTTTTCGAGCTCTTTTATTGCAACTCTCTTTTTACGCTTTCCTGCAGTTTCTACTAATTGATCTATATCTACAGAAATCTGTTGATTTTTACCATATCTACCTAATAAATGTGGCTGTTCCTCTACATTATATGTTTTCCAAAGGTTAACTTCGGAAATGCTCAACGTTGGATTATTCCACAATTTTTCTTGCACAATTTCTGCATCGATTTTATCGACATTAAATTTATTGGCAATTAATTGATAGTTTTTTTCTAAAAAGGCAGCTTCTAGATTTTCTAATGTTACATTCTGTGCTTGTATTTGAGCACAAATGACCAGTGGTAGTAAAGCAAAATAATTTGATTTCACAATAATTTGATTTTATGAAAAGCAAAATTAGTTGCGCAACATTAAGAAAACTTTTGAAGTAGATTAGAATTAGATTAGAGTGGTATATTTTTCTGTAGAAAACTCTTGTTTTAGTCTAGTATGTCATCCTTGTCACATTGAGCCAAGTCTAAATGTCGTTTCAGGATCTCACCCTACTTACACGATGTGAAGCTGAAATGATGCATCGACAAGCTCAGCATGACAAAGCTTGAGATTCCCATAACTAAATGGTATAAGTTTAAACAAGTTCAAAAAAATTAAAGAACAAGTCTAATAATAGTCCCTTCTGGTTTGTTCTGAGAAATTTCTAATTGAATTTGATGAAGTACCAATATTACATTTGCCATAGATAAACCTACTCCTTTTCCTTGATATTTTTGAGTATTTTTTCCTCTGAAGAAGTTCTGTTTTATTTTAACCAAATCTTCTTCTAAAATTCCTATTCCTTGGTCGATAATCTGAATTTCTAAATGATTACCAACTTCTAGAAACTGAATATGAATTGGCTTATTATCTGAATATTTTATTGCATTACTCACTAAATTATTAAAAGCTAATTCTAATAATTTTTCATTTCCTTGTATGGATAAAAGATTGTTATTTTCAACTTTAATGTCAACATTAATTTTTGCCTGATGATATAAAATTGCATTTTCTATTACTTGCCAAACAACCTCATCTATTCTAATTGACTGAAATTCGAAACTTGTCTTAGCACCAGAAAGCAACATCATTTGGTCTAATGTTTCTTGCAAATCGTTTGTGTATTGTTGTAGTTGATTAATAACTTCTTTGTATTCTTCTTCGCTACGTTTTTTTTGTTTTGTAACTTCTAAAGTTCCTAGTAAAGCCGTAATTGGAGTTCTTAACTCGTGCGAAACATAATCTATAAAATTTTTCTGAACAGTAAATGTTTGAGAAATTCTATCAATAAAATGATTGTAATTAATAATTAAATCTTCTATTTCTGTATACGATTTTTTTAAAACCAAAGGTTGAGTAAAGTTTTTACTATCTCGTTCTTTTATTTGGTCTATAATTTTAATAATTGGTTCGTAAGCTAAATACCCTAAATAGTTAGAAAATACGTAGATAAATAGTAAACCAATTAAAAAAACAGAAATTAAAATATGTAATAAAGACTGTGCTCGTTCATTAAATTCTTGTTTAGATTCTCTTGTAATTACAACAAAATCACCTTGATTATCTTCATAGTAAAGACCTCTATAAAAATAAGTTTTCGTTACAAAGAAATCACTTTTAGTATGTCTAATATTATCAATGAATTTTTTCGAGATATTTTCATCAACTGCCATTTTACCTCCAAATATTTGGTTGTTTTTATCAACTACCATAATATCATTTCGAGAAATACTTTTTAAAAGTTGAGTCTTAATGTTGTTATGCTCAAAAACAGGTAGCTCATCTTGCTCTAAATAATAGATTGCAGCTAGAAGTGTTTTGCTTTCTAAGGATTGCAATTCTTTTCTTTCCATTTCGTTAGAAAATGAGAAATAAATTATTGCAGAAATAATTAGAACAACTACACTAAAAATAAAAACAGAATAAAGGGATAAACGGTGTTTTAACTTCATAAAATTAAGCTTTAAACATATATCCAACTCCTTTTACAGTGGTAATAAACTTTCTCTTTTTTTCTATTTTATTTCTTAAATAAGAAATATAAACGTCAACTACATTGGTATGATTATCGAATGTTATTCCCCAAACAGCATTTAGAATCTGAATTCTTGTTACTGTTCTTTCCATATTTTCTACGAGATAATTTAATAATTTAAATTCTCTTGGAGATAATTCTATTTCTTCGCCATCTAATAAAACTTTATACTGATCTAAATCAATCTCTAATTCATCAAAAACTAACTTATTGGGCACTGTTTCTTGTTGACGAAATTGATTACGTCTTGTTAATGCTTTTATACGTGATAATAGTTCATCGAAATGAAAAGGTTTTGTAATATAGTCATCAGCACCATAATCTAGTGCTGTTACTTTATCTTGTGTAGAATTTAATGCACTTAGCATTAGAATTGGTGTAAAAATCTTTTTAAATCTTAGTATTTGTACCAATTGAATACCATCCATCGCAGGCAACATGATATCACAAATAATTAAATCAAACTGAATGTTCATGTAATTTTCTAAGACAGTTTCTGCATCTAAACATAACGTAACTAAGTGATTATTCTCTTCTAATCCTTGTATTAGAAAATCACTAATTCGTTTATCATCTTCAATAACTAATATTTGCATGCGAGATATTTTTACAAAAATATTCAATTTTACAATAAGAAGAGTGTTTACCGCTTCTTTCTAATTGAACTTTAATCTACGAAAAATATATGAATGTTTTCTAAATGATAGAGGTTAGAGGTTAGAGGTTAGAGGTTAGAGGTTAGAGGTTAGAGGTTAGAGGTTAGAGGTTAGAGGTTAGAGGTTAGAGGTTAGAGGTTAGAGGTTAGAGGTTAGAGGTTAGAGGTTAGAGGCAAATTTAAAATTTTTAAAACTTAACAACCTAACAACTTAAAAAAATGACTTACAGGGGTTAGAAATTAAAAATTTTAAAAAGGTATACCGTTAAGCTTATAGCTTATAAATAAAAACATAAAAAAAGAGTTCGATAAATATTTATCGAACTCTTTATAATTTTTACTGTGATTATTTTTTAAACAATCCCGATATCTTTACGGTAAAATTCGTAATCAAAATTAATTTTTGTAATGTTCTCGTAAGCTATTTCTCGTGCTTGCTCTAAAGAATCTCCTAATCCTACAACATTAATTACACGTCCACCAGAAGTTACAATTTTATCGCCGCTTAGATTAGCACCAGCAATAAAAGTAGGACAAGATACATTTTCTAAACCTCTAACTTCGTAACCTTTCTCGTAATTACCTGGATAACCACCAGAAACCATTACTACACAACAAGCATGTTGATTTTTAAAGTTTAATTCGAAATTTTCTCCTTTTATTGCTTTGTTTACAACATCGAATAAATCATTTTCTAACAATGGTAAAGTTGTTTGCGTTTCTGGATCTCCCATTCTCAGGTTATATTCCAATAAATAAACACCTTTTGTTGTAATCATTAATCCAAAGAAAATAACACCTGCAAAATCTAATCCTTCTTTGATTAAACCACATTTTGTAGGCTCCATAATTTCTTCTTCGAATAATTTGAAATGCTCGTCTGTAAACAAAGGATTTGGAGCAATAACTCCCATACCTCCAGTGTTAAGACCAGTTTCACCTTCTCCGATTTTTTTATGATCTTTTGCCGAAACAAATGGAACAATTTTTTTACCATTAAAGAAAGATAAAATTGATGCTTCGAAACCTTCTAAGTATTCTTCGATAACAACTTCATTTCCTGCATCACCAAAAGTTTTATCTTCCATAATATCTAAGACAGCTTGTTTCGCTTCTTCAAAATCTTGACAGATAATAACTCCTTTTCCTGCTGCTAAACCAGATGCTTTTACAACAATTGGGTATTCTTGATTTTTTAAATAATCAATCGCCAACATTGGTCCTTGAAAATTCTTATATTTTGCTGTTTTTACACCATATTTATCCATAAAGTCTTTTGCAAACGCTTTAGAAGCTTCTAATTGCGCTGCTGCTTTATGTGGTCCAAAAACATTTAAATTCTCTTTTTGAAAAGTATCTACAATTCCTACTGATAACTCAGCTTCTGGTCCTACAAAAGTTAAATCGATATGATTTTCTTTTGCAAAATCTTTCATACTTTCTATAGATGTTATAGAAACATTTGTACCTAATTGAGCTGTACCTGCATTTCCTGGAATAAAAAACAATTCTAAATCTTGTTCTTTTGCTTTAAAATCTTCTGCAAATTTCCATCCTATTGCATGCTCTCTTCCACCGCTACCAATGATTAAAATGCGAGTATGCGATTTGTGGTTTGTGTTATTTATTTCGTTCATAATTTTAATTTTTAAATGAATAGTGATAAGTGAAAATAGAAAGATAAAATTTCCTAATTATCACATTAACTCATTTCCACATTAAAGGTTTTTAGTGCATAAAATGTCTCATTCCTGTAAATACCATTGGTATTCCATATTCATCACAAGCATCTATAGAATCTTGGTCTTTAATAGATCCTCCTGGTTGAATAATTGCTTTTATACCATTTTCTGCTGCATAATCTGCTACATCTCGGAATGGGAAAAATGCATCTGATGCTAAAACTAAATCTTCATTTACTTTTTCTTTTGCACGAGCAATAGCTTGTTGTGCCGCCCAAATACGGTTTGTTTGTCCACCTCCTATTCCATAAGCTTGACCATTTGTAGCTACAACAATTGCATTAGATTTTACCCATTTTACAATTTTTTGAGCAAATACTAAATCTGTCATTTGTTTTTCTGTAGGTTGAGTTGCTGTTACAACATTTAAATCTGTTGAAAACTGATTGTCTGTTGATTGTACAATTAAACCTCCGTCTACTTTTACATAGGTTACTTTATCCGAAACAGGATTTTTTACTTTAATAATACGTAGATTTTTCTTTTGTTTAAAAACTTCTAAAGCAGCTTCTGTAAAAGATGGTGCAATTACAATTTCTAAAAATATTTTATTTAATTCAACAGCTGTTTTTCCATCTACTTCTCTATTAAAAGCAATGATTCCTCCAAAGATTGACATTGGATCACATTCGTATGCTTTTTCATAAGCTTCTAAAACATTTTCACCAATTGCAACTCCACAAGGCGTTGAATGTTTTACTGCACAACAAGTTGTTTCTTCGAATTCTGAAACTACTTTGTAAGCTAAATCCATATCGCGAATATTATTAAAAGAAAGTTCTTTTCCTTGTAAATATTCGAAATCTTTCATTGCTCCATTTTTCGTTTTATCTACATAATATGCAGCTTTTTGATGCGGATTTTCACCGTAACGTAAATCCATCACTTTCTCGTAAGAAGACTCTAAGAATTGTGGAAAATCTTCACCCAATAAGTAAGTTGAAATTGCAGCATCATACGCAGAAGTTAAATTGAAAACTTTACCAGCACATAATTTACGTGTTTCGATAGAAGTTGATCCATTTTCTCGAATTTCGTTGATTACCGTTTCGTAATCATTAACGTCTGTAACAACAGTTACATCGTAAAAATTCTTAGCAGATGAACGTAACATAGATGGTCCTCCTATGTCAATAAATTCTATCATTTCTGCTTCAGAAAGTCCTGTATTCATCTTTTCGAAGAAAGGATATAAATTTACAATTACAATATCGATTGGGTTAATACCATGCTCTGCAATTGTTGCCATGTGATTTTCATCTGCACGACGAGCCATAATACCACCGTGAATAGCTGGATGTAAAGATTTTACACGACCATCTAATATTTCTGGAAAACCTGTTACATCTTTTACTTCTGTAACCGCTATTCCATTATCTTGTAAATGTTTGTAAGTTCCTCCGGTTGATAAAATTTTATAATCTTGTTCAACTAAGAATTTTGCAAATTCTAATAAATTGGATTTATCCGAAACACTGATTAGCGCTTGTTTTTGCATTTTATGTTTTGTTTTTAAAGTTTATTGTTTGAGGCATAATGCCTATTTGTTGTTTCGTAATTTTACAATTACTTTGAAATAAAAATACCTCGACGTTTTATACGCCGAGGTATTCTTTTATTATGCTTCGCTAATTTGTTTAATTGCTTCGATAAAAATTTTACTTTCAACCTCAGCCACCTTTCTTTGTAAATCAGCTACTTCATCGCTTTCTTCTATAGCAAAAGATTCTTGACAAATAATTTGTCCTTCGTCTACACCAGCTGTAACATAATGTACACTAGCACCGGATTCTTTATCCCCAGATTCTAAAACTGCTTTGTGCACTTTTGCTCCATACATACCTTTACCTCCAAATCTTGGTAGTAAAGATGGATGAATATTAATCATTTTTGATCCCCATTTTTCTGTGAATTCTGACGAGAGAATTGTTAAAAAACCAGCTAAAACGATTAAATCTATTTCTTCTTCTTCTAAATTATGTTCTGCATCTTCCGAAAAAGTTTTTCGGTCCAAGACATACGTTCTAATATCTTTATCTAACGAACGTTCTATTGCATAACAGTCTCTATCTGCCATTACCATAGATATTTCTACATTTGGTAATGTACCGTCTTCAACTGCATCAATAATATTTTGAAGATTTGTTCCTCCTCCGGAAACAAATACAGCTATTTTCATTTATGTTATTTTGTGTTTGTTCTTATGTTTTTTTGGTTAAGACAATTAAGTATTAACCTTTTTTAGCATTAATCTATAAATAGTAATGCTTTTTTAATGTCTTCGTAACCAATTTCTCCATTATAATAATCGAAAATTGGTTTCAATACTCTATTTTCTTCAAATTCTATTTCGCTGTAAGCAAAACGAACTTTATCAATTACCTTGTCTGTTGGTTTAAATTTAGAATAATCTAAGTCTGGTTCAATTTCCTTGATTTTTCCAATATGATCGACAATCGCCGATGTTGTTAAACCTCTTTTCTCTGCAATTTGTTCCAAAGATAAGCCATCTTTTACATATTCTAAAGTGATTTCGTAAGTAGATTTTTTTTGACCTTTCTCTTTGGTTTTATTTTTCTCTAAATTCTTGGCTATTTGCTTCTTATCTAACGTACCTCCAGAGTATCTGATAAAGCTTGCCCATGAATCTTGCAATTCTTTTTCATCTAAAAAATTATCTATTTCTGTAGACAATTCTTGGAAACGTTTATCAGCTTTCATTGCTAAAGAATCTATTTCTAAAGCTGTTTGATTAAGCCCATGTAACATTAACGATTTTAGATCTCTTAAACGAGAAAGTGCAACATAACCTTGTCCTTTTTCAAAAGCTTTTGATAAATCTATGAATGCTGAGTCTAATGTCATCCCTTGCGACTTATGAATGGTTATTGCCCAAGCCAATCGTAAAGGAACTTGTGTAAACGAAGCCAAGGCTTTACCTCCTTCATCTTCTATTGCCCAAGTTTCTGGTTTTGCTACATAAAATTCTCCGTCTAATGTTCTAATAATAGGTTCATCTTTTTCTGTATATCCAGATACATTTCCTAATGTTCCGTTTACAAAACCAACTTCAAAATTATTACGAACAAACATTACTTTTGCTCCAATTTTTAATTCTAAAATTTCTTCTGCTAAAACAGATTTTTTCAGTACTTCTATTAAAGCTGGATTTCCTGCAACTTTTGCTTCGAATGTTTTAGATGATGAATCTATATTAATTAATTGTCCTTTATTAATACGATCAACGTCCATATTATGCGTATATAAACGTGTTTGCGTATCTATTTCATCTGCAAAATATTCTATTCTAGATTCTAATAAACTAATCGTTTTTTGAGAAATTGCTCCAGAACGAATTTCATTTAAAATATCATTTAGTGCATTATTGGTCTGACGATATTGTTCTGTTAAATAACAAATATGAACTTTTGATTGTACCCAAGCATCTGACATAAAACAGAATTTATCTTTAGACTCTTCCCATTCCTCACCAATTGGAGGTAACTGGAAAAAATCTCCCGAAAAGATAACTTGAACTCCTCCAAATGGCTCATCATTTTGTTTAAAAAATTTCAGAACATAATCTACCGCATCTAATTGATTACGGTGAAGCATTGATATTTCATCAATAATCAACACTTTTACTTTATCCATTTTATCGCGAAAATATTTTTTATCGCGTAACGAAGCTAAATATCTATCCGATACATAATCCTTAATTCCTATTCCAGCCCAAGAATGGATTGTTTGACCATTCATGTGCGTAGCAGCAATTCCTGTTGAAGCTGTTATAGCAACTGGAACACCGTGTTGTTTTAGATATTGAATGTATTGATTGAGCACATAGGTTTTTCCGGCACCAGCTGAACCTGTTAAAAATACATTTCTTCCAGATTTTAGTATTGCCAAAGCCTTTGATTGTTGCATAATCTTCTATGTGAATTTTAGATATTAAAAAGTAAACAGCAAAGATAAGAAGATTGTATGAAGTAAGGAAATTGAAAGTAATAGGATATTTAGTATTTCTTAAGTAAAATATTTCTAACTAAAATAAATCTTTACTTGTTTTAATTTCAAATATTTTATTTAACTTTGCATTTCAAAGTACTTTTATTATGAACGAAAAAGATCCTATAAATAGTCTAAATGAAATAAAATCGATGATGCAAAAATCTTCGAAATTCACAAGTATAAATGGATGGAGTGGAATTTGGGCTGGTTTTGTAGGAATTATTTCTGCTGCAATTGCGCATTTCATTTTATTAGGAAACTCTTCAAATTATAGTAATTATCAAGAATTTTCTGATGTAAGTACTGTCAGATTAGAATTAATCCTATTAGGCATTGTAACTGTAATTATTGCTGCAACGGGAGGTTTTTATTTTATGATAAAGAAATCTTCTAAGGACAATATTAAATTTATTAATCCAGTAACAAAACGTATTTTAAAAAGATTCTGTTTTATATTATTTATTGGAGGAATTGTATGTTTATTATTTATTAAAAATTTAAACCTATTATATTTTGCTCCTTCTACTCTACTTTTTTACGGATTAGCTCTTTTTCATGTAGAACGTGATACGATTACAGAAATTAAATATTTAGCTATTACAGAAATATTTTTAGGCTTATTAGCTTACTATTTTATATACAATGGTTTACTATTTTGGTTAATAGGATTTGGTGTTTTACATGTAGTTTTTGGTATATGGATTATACTAAAATATAGAAACAAAGCTTAAATTTGATTATGGATTTTAATTTAAAGAAATTAAATAAAGTTTTTGATAATCGTATTCGAGTAGGAATAATGAGCGCTCTTTTAATGAACGATCAAATTTCTTTTAAAGATTTAAAAGACTTTTTAGACTTAACTGATGGTAATTTAGCATCACATCTAAAAAACTTAGAAGACAACAATTATATCATTGTACATAAAGGATTTATTGGTAGAAAAACTAACACAACATACTCTATAACACAATTAGGAAAACAAGCTTTTCAAGATCACTTGGCTTATCTTGAAGAATTAATTAATAACATGAAATAATTTTTTTTACCATTTTACTTTGAAAAACAAAGTACTTTTAAAAACAACAAATAAAAATCAATCAAATGGAAAACAACAATTTAGAAAAAGAAACAGAAAATTCAACTTTTCAAAACAGAACTATGATTAAAGGCTTTTTAGTTGGAGTTTTAACTTTATGCCTACTTATTCCTATTCCTTTTATACTAAGCTTAATAGAAGAGAGAGAACAAAACAAGGAAAAAGTAATGACTGAACTCACGAATAAATGGAGTGAGAAACAAACAGTTTATGGTCCATTTATAGAAATTACTCATTTAGAAAAACAGACAGATGATAAAGGTAAAACTGTAAGTAAGCAGCAAAAAACTTATATTTCGGCAGATAATTTAAATATAAAGGGATCTGTTAATGCTCAACTTAAAAATAGAAGTATTTATGATGTTACAGTCTACACTACAAAGTTAAATTTGGAATCGAAATTCAAAAATTTTCAGGAAATTTTGAAAAATTCAGAAATTGATGCCAATAACATTATTTCGACTAAACTTATTTTTGGAATTACAGATTCTAAAGGATATGAAAATAACGTTATCGCTAAATCTGGAGGAAAAAACTATCCTTTGATTGCGGACAATCAAATATTTTACACTCCAGAACCAACTCCCCCTGTTGCAAGCGAAAATTCTTATGATTCAACGCCTACAAAAGAAAACAAGACTGTTACAGAATTTCAATTATTGTCTCAAAAAATAGATATTGAAACATTTAATTTTAATAAAGTTACTATTCAGTTATCTGCAAAAGGATCTCAACTATTAAACTTTATTCCATCTGGTATAAATACCTATGTTAATTTAACAACGAATTGGAAAGATTTAAAATATGATGGAAATTTCTTACCAAATGAAACCCCAATTTACAAAGATGGAAAGACAAATATAGTATGGTCTATCTATCAACAAAATCCATTACAAGGACAGGTTTGGAAAGATGCTAGTAATTTTTCTAATTATAGTTTTGGAGTAAACTTTTTACAAATGAACGATCATTATGAGAAAACTTACCGATCTACAAAATATGCCATCTTATTTATTAGTTTAACTTTTGCTGCATTTTTCTTTATAGAAATTAAAAATCGTTTTAATATTCATTTGGTACAATACGCTTTAGTAGGAATAGCAATATGTGTAAATTTTGTTTTGTTAATTTCATTATCAGAATATATTGGTTTTGATTATTCTTATTTAATCTCTTCCGGAGCAACCATTCTATTAATTACATTTTTTATCAATACATTTTTACAGTCTTATAGATTAACATTTAAAATCAGTTTAATGCTAATCTTATTATATAGCTTTATTTATAGTCTTCTACAATTAAAGGAACATGCATTATTAGTAGGAAGTATTGGATTATTTATAATAGTTGCAATTATTATGTACTATTCAAAAAATATAGAATGGAACAAAGTAAAATAAAACTAATTTACTTTTATGTAGGAATTTTTGTCATCGGTATTTTACTGATGACATGTTCTTTACAAAATCAATTAATAATAAAACCTAAATTAATATTATCTATATCTATTTATTTAATAAGTCTTTCTTTACTACTAACTGGTTTTAGCTTCTATTATAAACTAGAATTTTTAGAAGATTTAATAAAGAAAAGAGGATTGAGAAACACAAAAGAATTATTTATAGTGACCAATATTTTTTGGTTTTTAATGCTTATTACATTTAATCTTGATGATTGTATAAATAACAATTTAAATTCACTAGATGGTTTTCATGTATTATTTATGGTATTACTTTTTGGAGCATTAGTTGTAAATTTTATTGTTCTCATATTTAGTGCATATGTAAATTTTGATGTTCCATTACTTTACATGAAGAAAAACCTGAACCTTCAAGATTTATTTGCTATTGTTCTTGTTCTTATCTTAATTATATTCTTCAGTTTTCTTACAGTTAGTTTAATCATAGGAAATTTTCCAACAACAGCAATTTGTTTTACAGCCTTTAATTTGATCTTAGTAAATACCTTATCTGGAATTTTCAGAAACAATTCATAAAACCACTTAAAATTAAAAAGCCGGATAAGAATTAACTTATCCGACTTTTTCTTTAAACTACTTAATCTACTATTTCAATATGATTTTGGTTGCACCCGCTTGGATTTCTCCAATAACAGCACTTCCATCAATAATATTCACTACTTTTTCGGCATCAGCTTGGTCTACGATTACAACCATACCAACACCCATGTTAAATGTTCCGAACATTTCGTCTTCTGCAATACCTCCGCGTTTCGCTAATTCTTGCATAACAGTTGGTACATTTATTTTAGATTTCTCTATTACTGCGCATAATCCGTCAGCTATAATACGAGGTACATTTTCGTATAAACCACCTCCAGTAATATGAGCAATTCCAGTCATTTCTATTCCTGCTTCTTTTACAGCAAAAATATCATTCTGATATAATTTAGTTGGCACTAATAAAGTTTCGAATAATGGTTTTCCTTCAAACTCTTCATTAAAATCTGGAAAAATTCTACGAACTAAAGAAAATCCATTCGAGTGAAATCCACTTGCTGGTAAAGCAACAATTGCTTGTCCTTCTTTAATTTTAGAACCATCAATAATTTCATCTCTTTCTACTACTCCAACACAAAAACCAGCTACATCATAATCACCAACTTTGTACATACCTGGCATTTCTGCTGTTTCTCCACCAATAAGAGCAGTTCCTGTTTCTTTACAAGCTTTCGCAATACCAGAAACAATTTCTGCTGCAATATCAGAATCTAATTTTCCACAAGCTAAATAATCTAAGAAAAACAAAGGTTTTGCTCCATGACAAAGAATATCATTTGCACACATTGCGAAACAATCTATTCCTACAGTATCATAAATTTTAGAATCTAAAGCTACACGCAACTTTGTCCCAACACCATCTGTTCCTGATACTAAAACTGGATTTTTGTAACCTCCTAATTGATAAAAAGCTCCAAAACTTCCTATTCCATTCAAAACATTTTCGTTATGTGTTGCTGCAACAGCTTCTTTTATTTTTGATACCGTTTGATAACCTTCCTCTTTATCTACTCCGGCTTGTTTGTATGTACTCATTGAATTATGAATTTATTTTTTGCTTAATTGTAAAACGTATCGAGTATAAAGACTTTTTACATTTTACATTGGACTTTTTACAATTTTCAATTAACAGCAAGAAGTTGATTCCTCCTGTGCTTTGTTGCTATAATTAACTGGATATTTTTCTGTAAAACATCCAAAACAATGTTGATTACTTCCTAGTAAATCAATTAAATTATCAACTGTTAAGAAATCTAAAGAATCTACATTCAAATATTTTTCAACTTCTTTTATTGACTTGTTTCCCGAAATTAAATCTGCTTTAGATGGCATATCAATTCCTAAATAACAAGGCGCAATAATTGGTGGTGATGCAGAACGGAAATGAATTTCTTTTGCTCCAGCTTCTTTTAAAATTTTGATTAATAATTTTGAAGTTGTTCCACGCACAATAGAATCATCTAAAACGACTAAACGTTTTCCTTTGATTTTATTTTTGATTGGATTTAATTTCAAATTTACTACACGTTCTCTCATTTCCTGAGAAGGAACAATAAACGAACGTGACATGTATCTATTTTTAATAAGAATTGGTTCGTATGGAATTCCAGATGCTTCTGAATAACCAATTGCAGAAGGAATTCCAGAATCTGGAACACCAATTACAATATCTGCTTCTACAGGAGATTGTTCATATAATTTTCTACCAGATTCTACACGTAAATCATAAATTTCATTTCCTTCGATATTAGAATCTGGACGAGCGAAATAAATGTATTCAAATGCACAAATATTTTTCTTAGATGGTTGATTTAAAGAATAAGATTTTAAACCTTCTTCATTTACAACAATTAATTCGCCTGGTTCAACATCGCGAATAAATTCTGCACCAACTGCATCTAAGGCACAAGTTTCTGAACAGAAAACATAAGCATCATCTAATTTTCCCATACATAATGGACGAATTCCGTTTGGATCACGAAAAGCTGCCATTTGGTTATTAGCCAAAAGTAATACAGAAAATGCTCCTTTTATTTTTTCAGTTCCTTTCTGAATAGCTTCTACAATATCTAAATGAGAATATTTCTGAATAGAACGTAATAAAACCTCTGTATCTGAAGTTGCTAAAAATGGTAAACCTTCAGCTTCTAATTCTTTTCTCAATTCATCAACTTCTATTAAGTTTCCGTTGTGAGCAATAGAAAAATGAGGTTTCCCGTAAATATTGTATGTATAAAGTGGTTGTATATTTCGCCTATGTCCATCACCAGCAGTTGTATAACGTGTGTGTCCAATTGCAGCATTCCCTTGGTATTCTTCAATCTCTGCTTCCATTGTTTTGAAAACATCCAATACCAAACCTGCTTTTTTAACTGTTTTGATGTTTCCATCTTTTAAGAAAGATACACCACACGCTTCCTGTCCTCGATGTTGAAGAGCAAATAAACCAAATTGTGTAATAGAATATGTATTGATTTTATTTGGTGAATAAACACCAAAAACACCACATTCTTCGTTTACACTGTCAACTGTATCGGCTGCATATTTTTTCAACAAATTTCTTTCATAGAAATTTGTCATATATTCAGCCTTCAGCTGATCCTTATGTAATTTTTTATCAATCATTTCGAATGAAAAAAATAAATTATTTTAAAACTTTTGACAAACGATTGTAAACCTCATGATAAGCTTCCGAAACGTCTCCTAAATCGCGACGAAAACGGTCTTTATCTAATTTTTCTCCAGTTTCTACATCCCATAAACGACATGTATCTGGAGAAATCTCATCTGCTAAGATGATGTTCCCATCAAGATCTTTTCCGAACTCAATTTTAAAATCAGCTAAAATCAAGCCAGCTTTTAAAAATAACTCTTTTAAAGCTTCATTAATCTTGTCTGTAATTGCATACAATTCTTTTAACTCATCGTAAGTTGCAGCTCCTAATAATACAGCATGATGGTCGTTAATTAATGGATCACCTAATTCGTCTTTCTTGTAACAAATATCAAAGATTGTAACAGGAGATTTCCCTCCTTCTTCTAATCCTAAACGTTGTGCCATACTTCCCGCAACATAATTACGAACAACCATTTCGATAGGAATAATCGAAACTCTTTTCACTAATTGCTCGCGATCATTTAATTGCTCGATGAAGTGAGTTGGGATACCTTTTTCAATTAAATAATTAAAAATTAAAGTCGAAATTTTGTTGTTCATTTCTCCTTTATCCTCAACTGTTCCACGCTTCTGCGCATTAAAAGCAGTTGCATCATCTTTGTAATAAACAATTACTTTGTCTGCTTCCTCTGTAGCATACACTTGTTTTGCTTTCCCTTCGTAAATGAAGTCTTTCTTTGTTAAACTCATCGCTTTTGTTTTTTCTTGAATTCGAAATTCGAAGCTCGAATCTAATTACTAGCTTCGAAAATCTAAAACCGAAAATTCGTAAATCTGTTTTTTTGTTTTGTTTGAAATGAAAAAGTCCACTTCGTGTTTGTCTATTTGTTTTGAAAAATAACTTGTTCAAGGTTATTCCTCGGTATTAAATTTTGATTGGTTCAGGATCAAAATTCGTATTGTTTGTTGTTTGTTTCTTTATTTAGATATTAAGATGTAAGACTTAAAGATATAAGATGAAATATTTTATTCAATAGCTTTTAATAATAATCTTATTTTACTAAGATCTGTCATGTTGAGCTTGTCGAAACATTTTATAAACTCTTTTACTATTCTTCGACAGGCTCAGAATGACATTAAAGTTTAAATAACTTCAGTAACATAATATGTTTAAAACATATCTTAATTCTTAATTCTTAATTCTTAATTCTTAAAATACTCTACAGCATTTTTAAAAATATTCATATATCCATTTTCAGGAATATTCTTAAATAATCCTTCTTCGTAACGTTCTGGGTGTCCCATTCTTCCGTATACTTTTCCACATGGAGAAACTATTCCTTCTACAGCAAAAGTTGATCCATTTGGATTATATGGCATTTGACTAGCTAATTTCCCTTCTAAGTCTACAAACTGTGTTGCAATTTGTCCTTTGTCTATTAACTTTTCTAATTCTTCTTCATTAGCAACAAAACGTCCTTCTCCGTGCGAAAATGGAATCCAATATTCTTGTCCTTCCATTCCTTTTAACCAAGGAGAATGAGATTTATTTACACGTATTTTTGCTAATTGTGTAATGTGACGACCAATTTCATTAAACGTTAATGTTGGTGTGTTTTCTTCTAAATCCTGAATTTTACCGTATGGTAATAATCCTGATTTAATTAAAGCTTGAAAACCATTACAAATTCCTAAAACTAATCCATCACGATCTAATAAATCATGAATTGCTTTTTTGATTTTCTCGTTACGTAAAACCGTTGCAATAAACTTACCAGATCCATCTGGCTCATCGGCTGCAGAGAATCCTCCTGGTATAAATAATATGTTTGCTTTATTAATTTCTTTTACATAAGCTTCTACAGATTCTTCTACATCTTGTTGAGAAAGATTTCTGAATGGTAAAGATGAAACGATTGCTCCTTCTCTTCTGAAAGCTTTTGCTGAATCATATTCAGAATTTGTACCTGGGAAAATTGGTATAAAAACTTTTGGTTTTTCTACTTTATGATCTGCAAATGAAAAACAAATTTGTTCTGCTTTTAAATCCTTTTCTTCTACTACAACATCTGTCGTTGTTTTGTATGGAAATAATGAATGAAATGTTGTTTTCCAAGCATCTTTTAGTTCTTTCGCATTAATTTGCTCTCCATTCAAACTAAAAATATCAGATGTATTTGTTTGTCCTATAGCATGGTAATTTTTAGCAAGTTCAGCTGGAACTATTAAATCTTCTGTATGTTCGATTATAATCGATGCAGGATAATATTTAGCTAAATCTAAAGTTGTTTCAACTTCAAAACCAATCTCATTACCAAAAGCCATATTAGCTAATGTTTCTGCGATTCCTCTAAATTTAACTGTCATCATCGATTTTACATTCTCTCTATCTAAAGAGTAAATAAAATCAAAAATTGATTTAGTATTATTCTCATCGATTAAGAAATCTTCATTTTGAGTAGGAACAAAAACTGAAAGTTTAGAGTTTGCTTGTGCAAATGTTCCTTGAATAATCTTTTCTGCTTTTGATGGTGCAACTGCAAAAGAGATTAACGTTGGTGGAACATCTATATCTTGGTAAGAACCAGACATTGAATCTTTTCCTCCAATTGCAGGAATCCCGAATTGTTTTTGCGCTTCGATTGTTCCTAGAATAGCAGCAAATGGTTTTCCCCAACGAATTTCTTCGTTTCTTAATTTTTCAAAGTATTCTTGAAATGTTAAACGGATATCTGCATAATTACCTCCTGCAGCTACAACTTTCGTCATAGAATCTATCACTGCGAAATAAGCTCCATGATAATTTGACCAACGAGAAACAATAGGATTATAACCAAATGATGCAATTGAAACAGCATTCGTAAATCCGTCTGTTGGGAATTTTTGTACCGAAACATCTTCTGGAGTATCCATTGTTTTTCCTCCAAAAGCATTTAAAATAGTAGAACGTCCAACATTGTTATCAAACATTTCTACCATACCTTTTTGTGATGCATGATTTAATTCTTGCATCATTGCTATAAACTCATTCTTATTGAATGCTTTATTATCAAAAGGATTTTTATATTCTTCATCCGCAACTTCAACTTTCGCTTGCTTACGAACTCCGTTTGTATCTAAAAATTTACGGTCTAATTCTACAATCTTAGTTCCTTTCCAAACTAAAGTCATTGTATCATCTGCAGTAACTTCTGCTACACAAGTCGCTTCAAGATTTTCATCTTTTGCTAATGCAATAAATTTCTCAACGTCTTTTGCTTCTACAGCAACAGCCATACGCTCTTGCGATTCGGAAATTGCTAATTCAGTACCATTTAGTCCTGCATATTTTAACGGAACCAAATCTAAATTAACATTAATACCGCGTGCTATTTCACCAATTGCAACCGATACTCCACCAGCTCCAAAATCATTACATTTTTTAATTAATGCTAAAACTTCTGGATTACGGAATAAACGTTGAATTTTACGTTCTACAATTGCATTTCCTTTTTGTACCTCAGCAGATAAATCGTCTAATTTTAAACCATCGTGAGTCTTAGATGAACCAGAAGCTCCTCCAACACCATCACGACCTGTTGCTCCACCTAATAATATAATTTGATCACCAGCAACTGGTTCTTCACGACGAACATATTCTTTTTTAACAGCCCCAGCAACAAAACCAACTTCCATACGCTTGGCTTTATACCCTTCGTCGTAAATTTCTTTTACAAAAGTTGTTGCTAAACCAATTTGGTTTCCATAAGAACTATATCCATTTGCAGCTTCTCTAGAAATTTTACGCTGTGGTAATTTCCCTGGTAAAGTATCCTCTATTTTTTCTAAAGGATTAGCCGCTCCTGTAATTCTCATAGCTTGGAAAACATAAGAACGTCCGCTTAAAGGATCGCGAATTGCTCCACCAACACAAGTAGAAGCACCCCCGAAAGGTTCAACTTCTGTTGGGTGATTATGCGTTTCGTTTTTAAATTGTAATAACCATTCTTCTTCTACACCATCTACATCAATTGGAACAACAATTGAACAAGCATTAATTTCCTCAGAAACATCTATGTTTTTAACAACACCTGTACGAGAAAGATATTTTCCCATAATTGTTGCTAAATCCATTAAACGAATTGGTTTCGAAATTCCTAATTCTTTACGTATTTCTTGATAATAAGAAAATGTTTTTTGAAGTGTATCGTTAAATTTTGAATTAAATTTTACGTCTGTAATCTCTGTCTCAAAAGTTGTATGACGACAATGATCTGACCAATATGTATCTAAAACTTTAAGTTCTGTTTCTGTTGGATTACGTTGAATAGATTTAAAATGTTCCTGAATAAAAACTAAATCATCCATCTCTAAAGACAACCCAAATTCTTTGTATATTTCTTGAAGACGATTTTCATCAGCAGAAATAAAACCATCTATAACTGGAACTTCTGTTGCTTCTGGATTCGCAGGAACTTCCATTTTAGATAAATCCTTTTCACGAGATTCTATCGGATTAATTAAATACTCTTTTACTTTTTGTAAATCAGCTGCAGATAAATCTTCATTAAAAATGTATAATAATCCAGATTTAACCGTAACATTTTCTACATTCATTAAAACTAAACATTGCTCAGCAGAATCGTCACGTTGATTATATTGACCTGGTAAAAATTCTGTTGCAAAATAGTTTTTTGTGTAAGGTATATTTTCGCTAATAGCATCTTCTGCATACTTATAAACCACATCAGTAACTGGATCTACAAATACTTTATTCTGAACTTCTTGTAGCTGGCTTTCTTCGATGTTAAATAGATCATAAATAACAAAAACCTTGCACACAATTGTAGGTACAAGGTTTCTAAGTTCTATTGTAGTCTTTTGACTGATAACGTCAAAATTTGATTTCTTCTGAATGAAAAGTCTTTGGTTCATTGTTCTGTTTGCTGTTGTTCTTGGTCTATTATGTTTAAACCATTTGTATCTACACAAACAAATATTTTTCAGATTCAAGCATTCATAAAAACGCCTAAATTGATTGAAAAAAATTCATTTGTAGTGGCAATTATTCATGGTCTGCCGTAGAGACGCTCAACCTTATTATGAGCTATACAAATGTTGTAAACTTTAAAAACTAAATCACCTTTAAAAGTGAATTGCGAAATTAAACATTTTATTAATAATAATCAAATGGATTTTAATTTAATTTTACAATAATTTAAAACTTATAAAACAAATCCTGATTATCAGTATAATTATAATTTGACAGATAAATACTTATCTAGTTATTGTTAAATCAAATTTATTTTCAGTGTCATCATATTTATACGATAACCCCATATTAAATTCTTGAATAAATCTTTGACAAAACGTTTCAATATCTAATGTTTCTGGAAAAGTTGATTTATTTACTGTCATAAACATGGTTGTCCAGCTTGTATTTTCTTCAAATATTTTACGGAATCTTTGCCCCCAATAATTTAAAAATTTCTCTTCTTGATCATTCACTAAAACCTCTTGCATTTAATCTCTCTTTAAAAAACAGTGTGCAAATTTACGATTATATTTTTAATAACTGGTATTTGAAACATGATTATAGTTATACTTTCTATTTTAAAATTTTTCGTTTCAATAATAACTCCTAACTTTATTTCTTTAATTAAGAAATCGACAATAAATGCAAAATATAAAATTAATTGTAACCGACATGGACGGTACATTATTAAAATCTGATCACTCACTAAGCTCTGAATTTAAACATGTTTACGAAGAATTAAAACAAAATAATATCCTATTTGTTCCGGCAAGTGGAAGACAATATTTTAGTATTATAAGTTATTTTGAGGATATAAAAGATGAATTAGCTGTAATTGCAGAAAATGGAACTTTTGTTACCAATAAAGGGGAAGAAATTTTTGTAGATGAATTAGATTCAACTGTTATACATAAAATTATAGAAAAAGTAAGAAAGATAGAAGGCGCTCATCTTGTTTTAGCAGGAAAAAATGGTGCTTATGTAGAATCTACTGATGAAGAGTTTCTTGAATATTTTAAAAATTATTATTCTAAAAATACTAAAGTAGATGATTTAACTAAAGTTGAAAACGAGAAATTTATAAAAATAGCTATCAATCATCCTGGAGGTACAGAAGATAATGTTTACCCTTTATTAAAAGAATTTGAGAAATACGGGTTAAAAGTTGTTGTTTCTGGAGAAGTTTGGGTAGATATTATGAATAAAAATTCTAACAAAGGTGTTGCGCTAAAGAATTTAATGGAAAAACTAAATATAACGTCTGATGAAGTGATGGTTTTTGGTGACTTTATGAATGATATAGAAATGTTACAATTAGCAAAATATAGTTATGCAATGGAAAATGCGCATGATGATGTAAAAAAAGTCGCAAAATTTTCTGCTCCTTCTAACAATGAGGATGGTGTTTTACAAATTATCAAAAAATATTTGTCCAATTTAGCAAACAAATAATTATTGATAATTGGTTTTCCTTTTAACATATTAATCGTTTAAAAATTAGTAATTTCGCAGAAAATCCAACATTTATTACGATGTCAAAATTTACTATATACAAAACTACATTCCTTTTTAGCTTATTGTTTTTAGCTTTTTCATGTAAAAATGAAAATTCTTCTACACAAGATGCATCAAAAGACGACACTCCAAAGGAGATTTTACAAGACGAAAATGACACTATTTATAGTGTGAAATTAGACACATTGTCTGAAAAGTTAGATACACTTGTTAAAAACGAACAAGAAAACACGATAGATTCTACTAAACAGTATGTTTATCTTACTTTTGATGATGGTCCATACAAAGGAAGTAAAAACATCAATAAAATTCTAAAAGAAGAAAACGTAAGAGGTACAGTTTTTCTTGTTGGATATAATGCTTTTACAAAAGAATTAAAAGAACACGTTGAGGATTATAAATTAAATCCGAACGTAGATATTGCGAATCATACTTTTTCTCATGCTAGAAATAAATACAAAAGTTTTTACAGTATGCCAGAACAAGTTTTTGAGGATATACGAAAAAATGAAGTGGTATTAGACATTCATTCAAGATGGGTTCGTTTACCTGCTCGTAATGTTTGGAGACTTAATAATAGAAAAAAAGGAGACGTTTTAAAAGATGCTAATGTAGCTGCTGATATTATTGCAAAAAAACAATACTATATCTACGGTTGGGATTACGAATGGAATCGTAATGCTGAGCATCTTGATAATCCTGAAAAGATTTACGAAGGAATTATTCATCGATTAGATCAAAATAAAACTTTCGAAAAAAATCATTTAGTTATCTTAATGCATGACGATATGTTTAATAGCGATAATAATGCAGAAAAATTAAGAAAATTAATCACATTATTAAAAAACAACAAAAAACTGGTAATTGAAGGAATATCAAATTATCCCGTAAGAATAAGCTAAAAAAAATGCTCTCTAATATTAGAGAGCATTTTTTTATTTAAATGAAATTTTAGTCTCTACTTGATGACCTTTTTCTAATATTTTATGCACTGGACAAGAATTGGCTACTTTGAGTAATCTTGTTTGTTGTTTTTCATCAAATTCGCCTTCAATTGTAATAGATCGCTTAAACAAAATTGATTCTGTTGTTTTTACTTCAAAATCTGTTTCTACATTTATATTCTCAAAAGGAATTTCTTTAAACCCCATATACATTTGTAATGTTATTGTAGTACAAGAAGCCAAAGCAACACCTAATAATTCTGTTGGTGTTGGAGCGGTATCCTTCCCTCCTTTTTCTATTGGTTCGTCTACAATTAAATGATGTTGACGAATTTTATTTGAAGTTATATATTGCTCATCAGTAATTGTAGAACTTACTTTTACATTATTCATTATTATCAGATTTTTGGTCCTTTATTTTAGTATTTAATTGTGCTTTTGGAAGAGGAACATAATCATCATCACCAGGAACTTTTGGAAAGTTATGATTTTTCCAATCTTCTTTTGCTTGTTCAATTGTTTCTCTTGAAGAGCTTACAAAATTCCAGAATATAAAATGTTCTTCTGGTAATTCTTCACCTCCAAAAATATAAACTGTAGAACCTGCTTTTATTTCAAATTCACATAGTTTCGCATCTTTTGCTACCAATAACTGTTTTGTTCCGTAAGTCTCTCCTCCGTCTTTTATTTCTCCTTCTAGAACATATAAAGCAGACTCTCCATAAAGATCTTTACCTAAAGAAACTTTAAAATCATTGTGTGCTTTTATTTCTATTAAGTACAAAGGTGAATAAACAGGCACTCCAGATGTGTATTCTCTAAACTGACCAGCAATTAATTTATACGCAGCATTTTCATCTTCCCAATGTGGTAATTTATCTGCTTCAACATGAACAAAACTTGGTTCCATATTTTCTAACTCTTTAGGCAATGCAACCCAAATCTGTAAACCATGAAGTGTTTTTTCTGTCGTTCTTAAATATTCTGGAGTTCTTTCTGAATGTACTACACCTTTTCCTGCTGTCATCCAATTAACTGCACCTGGTTGTATTTCTAATTCTGTTCCTAAACTATCTCTGTGCATTATTGCACCCTCAAACAAATACGTTAAAGTTGATAAACCTATATGTGGATGTGGTCCTACATCTAAGTTTTGATAATCTTTTAATTTGGCTGGTCCCATGTGATCTATAAAAACAAAAGGACCTACATGTCTTTTTTGTTTAAATGGCAATAATCTTCCTACTAAAAAGTTTCCTATATCAGCAGCTTTCTCTTCTAAAATTAATCCTACGTTTGACATATTTGTGATTTTAAATATTTATGATAAAAGTACTTTATATTCTATAAACAAAAGTTGATATAAGGTAATAAAAAAAGCCACTCAAAATTGAGTGGCTTTTAAATATTATGAAAAAACTTTAATTAAGCTTCTTTATTTTCTTGAGGTTTTTCCTCTGTTTTATCTGCTTTTGGTTTTTCAGTTCTTTCAGGTTTTGGCAATAAAGCCTTACGAGATAATTTCATTTTCTTTTTATCATCGTAACCTAAAAATTTAACGTCAATTTTATCACCAATATTTACAGAATCTTCTACTTTTTCTAAACGTCTGTGTTCTAATTCAGAAATATGAACTAAACCTTCAACTCCTTTAGAAATTTCAACAAAAGCTCCAAATGGTTTAATAGATTTTACAACTGTATTATAAGTTGCACCAACTTCTGGAACAAATGCTATTTGTTTGATTCTTTCAACAACTCTGTCTATATTTTCTTGGATAACTCCATTAATTTCAACACGACCTGTTGTATCTAATTCTGTAATTGCAATAACAGTTTCAGTTTCTTTTTGTAATTCTTGAATTACTTTTCCACCTGGTCCAATTACAGCTCCAATAAATTCTTTCGGAATTTCTACAACTACAACTTTAGGTGCATTTGGTTTTAATTGTTGACGTGGCTCTGGTAATGTTTCTAATAATTTACCTAAGATATGTAAACGACCTTCTTTAGCTTGTAATAAGGCAGTTTCCATAATTTCCATAGATAAACCTTGTACTTTGATATCCATCTGACAAGCTGTAATACCATCTGCAGTTCCTGTTACTTTAAAATCCATATCTCCTAAGTGATCTTCATCTCCTAAGATATCAGATAATACTGTAAATTTCCCTGATTTAGTATCAGTAATTAATCCCATTGCAATACCAGAAACAGGTTTTTTCATTTGTAAACCAGAATCCATTAATGCTAATGTACCTGCACAAACAGTTGCCATAGAAGAAGAACCGTTAGATTCTAATACTTCTGAAACGATACGTACTGTGTAAGGACATTCGTCTGGTAACATTTGAGCTAATGCACGTTGAGCTAAATTTCCGTGACCAACCTCACGACGAGAAGTTCCTCTTAATGGACGAGCTTCACCTGTAGAGAATGGAGGGAAATTATAATGTAAAAAGAATTTTTCGTCAAAGTTTGTAACAACTCCATCAACCATATTCGCATCTTTAGAAGATCCTAAAGTTACAGTTGCTAAAGCTTGAGTTTCTCCACGTGTAAAGATTGCAGATCCATGAGTTGATGGTAAGTAATCAACTTCTGACCAAATTGGACGAATTGTTTTTGGATCACGTCCGTCTAAACGAATTCCTTCGTTTAAGATTAATTGACGTACAGCTTCTTTTTGTACATCGTGGAAATAGATATGAGCAAAAGGCTTAACACGAGCTAACTCTTCTTCGTCTTCTGCATATTGTGCTAAGAATTCTTCTTCTACAGCAGCAAATTTCTCTCCTCTTTCGTGTTTTTCTGATGGACTTTTAGCAATATCGTAATACTTATCGTATCCATAAGCCCAAACTTTTTCACGAATTTCTTCGTCATGAGTTTCGTGGCTATATTCACGTTTTGGGGAAGATTTACCTACTTTAGCAGCTAAACTCTCTTGCGCTTCAATTTGTTTTTTAATTTCTGCATGAGCAAATTCGATTGCATCTAACATTTCACGCTCAGAAATTTCACTCATTTCCCCTTCTACCATTACAACAGAATCTTTAGAAGCACCTACCATAATATCGATATCTGCTTGCTCTAATTGTTCTTTAGAAGGATTAATCATTAACTCTCCGTTTAAACGGATAACACGAGCTTCTGAAATTAATGTAAAAGGAATATCTGTAATTGCAATTGCAGCAGATGCTGCTAAACCAGCTAAAGCTTCTGGCATTACATTTTTATCGTAAGAAATTAGAGAGATCATTACTTGAACCTCTGCATGGAAATCTTCTGGAAACATTGGTCTTAACACACGGTCTACTAAACGCATTGTTAATACTTCATCATCTGATGGTTTTGCTTCTCTTCTAAAGAAGTTTCCTGGGATGCGTCCTCCTGCATAAAATTTTTCTCTGTAATCTACAGTTAATGGTAAAAAATCTACACCTGGATTAGCTTCTTTGTTTGCTACTACGGTAGCTAATAACATGGTATCACCCATGCGTACAACCACAGATCCGTCAGCTTGTTTAGCTAATTTCCCTGTTTCAATTGTAATTTCTCTTCCGTCCGAAAGAGTAATTTTTTCTGTGATCGCCTGTGGAATCATTCGTCTTCTTGGTATTTAATTCGTCTAAAGTTAAAGCCGTTTGCTTTAACTGCATTCTATAAATGTAATTATTTATTTCAATTTCTAACAAAAAAAAAGGCAATTTTTTATAATTGCCCTTTTTATAGTTTTTCTAAAATTACTTACGTAATCCTAATTCAGCGATAATCGCACGGTATCTTGTAATATCTTTTTTCTTTAAGTAGTTTAATAATGCTTTACGCTTACCTACTAACATAACTAAAGATCTCTCTGTGTTAAAATCGTGGATATTTTTTCTTAGGTGACCAGTTAAATGGTTGATACGGTAAGTGAATAATGCGATTTGCCCTTCAGCTGATCCTGTATCTGTTGCTGATTTCCCATGTTTTGCGAAAATTTCGCTTTTTACTTCTGTTGATAAGTACATGCCAATATTGTTTTAATAATTATTATGTAATGAGGTGCAAATATACGACTATTTTACAATAAATTAACCTTTTTAAAAAAAAGAGACTAAATATTTACTTAGTCTCTTTTAGGTAGGCAGGTTGAAAGCTATTTTATTAGCCTTTTAAACTAGATATCATCATAAAGATGATACCCTTAATTAGGTAAAGCTGGTAGGTTAAATGCGGCTTATTAGTGTAGAATTTTTTATATTAAAACTGATTTTTAGAAGATTCTTCTTCTAAAATTGTTATTTTTTTATTTGCTATTAGCTTTATTGGATAAACAATTCTTTCTTGTCCTGTATGAATAGTCATACATATATTATCTATCGCAATTATTTCTCCTCTTACTGTATCATCAATTATAACACGCTGACCAATTTCAAAATTCTTATCTGCGTAAAATGATAATAATAATCTATATATTATGTCTTTAGATCCTAATCCGAATGCAATTGCTAATGTTAAGAAGATTGCTCCAAGTATTAATGATAAATTATTTGTTATTAGATCTGTATTAACACCTGCTTGGTTAAGAGCTGTAATTACTGTAAAGACGATAATAATGTAAAATATTGAATTACTAATTATTGTTGCTCCATTAAGGTCAATTGATTTTAATAATCCTTTTATAATGGTTTTTATGTAATTCGCTAAGTAAAATCCTCCTGCAAAAATTAATAAAGCACTAAAGAATTGAGGAAGATAATCTATTATTCTTCCTATTTGGTTAGACACAACTGTTAATCCAAAAATGTCGGCACCAATAATAATGATTAATAAAATGATGAATAATCTAACAAATTGTAAAATAAATTTACTTGGATTTATTTCTATTGAAGAGTTTTTAAGAACATCGTTATTATTTAAGGATTCTTTTAATTTATCTATTTTAGATAGCTTTAGAATAGATTTTGTTATAAATAAAATTAATTTTAATATTAAGTAAGAAACAATAACAAAAAGTATTGCTCCCACTATTTTAGGAAAAGCAATTACAAATTCCTGATATAAAGTATCTAATAAACTAAAATTTAAACCTATATTCATATTGTTGTTATTAATTAATTCTTATTTTTTATTTTCGTCTTTTCTGTGATTAGCTGATTTATTTTTTTTACCAAAAAATCCTGAAATTGTTTTAGGGTATTTTACAGCAATTAAATCTGCCAAATCAAGTGTTAGCTTTACCAAAGCAATATCATCCATTACTTTTTGTTTCAACTTTTCTGGAAGCTTCTCGTTTTCAATAATAGTTTTAAAAGGATTTTCCATGTTACAATTGATTATAAATTTCTAGCAATCGATTTTTTGCTCTATTCAATCTCATTTTTGTTGCACTCTCACCTATCTCTAAAGTTTCACAAATGTCTCTTATAGAAAAATCATCTTGATATTTCATTAGTAATATCGATTTGTCTTCAACATTCATTTTTTTTAGTGATAGCTGCAGCTTCTCAACTTTTAATTCAAATATCTCTGCATCATTTATTAAATCCTCTTCATAATTTTCTATTAAATCATCTGTTACTGTATAACTTTTTCGCTCTTCATTAAGTTTTCTTTGTATGTGATTAATACAAAAATTATAGGTAAATGAATATAACCATGTAGAAAATTTAGACTTTGCCTGATATGTTCTAAGTTTTACAAATAACTTAACAAATATATCCTGCGTCATGTCCTCTGCTTCGTCTTTGTCTCCTACAAAACTTAAACATTTATTGTAAATCACATCTGCATATCGATCGTACAATATTGCAAACAAATGTTGGTTGTTGGTTTTGACAATTTTATCTACTAAAATGTCATCATTCAAATTTCCCAATGAATCTTTTGACATTACATTTGTTTATTGTTATTATGACACAATAAAATAATATTGGTCACTATTTTTTTATCTTTATTTTCAAAAATAACACAAATAACTATTTTTCAAGCAAATAAAAAGCCGATAAATTAATTTATCGGCTTTTATATTATGGTAGGTAAATCCTAAATTTATTTTTCTAAAACATCTAAAACGTCTTGAAAACCTCCTCCGTTAAATACCTCTTCTAATCCATTTGACTGTAAAAATTGAGCTGCAGAACCAGATCTATTTCCACTTCTACAGAAAAATACAACTGGTTTAGACATTGCTTTTATTTCTTCCACTTTTGTTGGAACATCCCCCAAAGGAATATTAATTGCATTTGGTACAAAACCATCTGTTTCTAATTCATAAGGCTCACGAACATCTATTAATGTTGCATTTGCATTATTTATTGCTTCTACTGTTGTCATTTTTATAATTCTTTTTCTATTTTTTAACCAAGTTATGATTTTACGAATCATAATTACCAGATATAAATACGGTCTTTTGGTGCTTTATATAATTTATCTCCTGGCTTTGTTTTAAAAGCTTCATGGAAAGCATCAATATTTACAATTGGTGCAAAAGAACGGTAATATCCTGGTGAATGTGGATCTGTTTTTACTTGACTTACTAAAGCTTCATCTGTTGCTTTTGTTCTCCAAATTGTTGCCCAAGATAAGAAGAAACGTTGTTGTGGAGTGTATCCATCAATATTTGCATAAGTTCCTTTATCTTTTAAATACATTTGTAATGCATCAAATGCTACAGAAGCACCACCTAAATCTCCGATATTCTCACCAGAAGTAAATGTACCATTTACATGGCTTCCTTTTACAGGCTCGTAAGCGTCATATTGTGTTGCTAAAGCTTTTGTTGCTTTTGCAAATTTTTCTTCGTCTTGTGGTGTCCACCAATTTTTTAAATTACCATCACCATCATATTTCGCTCCAGAATCATCAAATCCATGAGAAATTTCGTGACCAATAACAGCACCAATACCTCCAAAGTTAACAGCAGCATCTGCTCTGTAATCATAAAATGGTGGTTGTAAAATTGCTGCTGGGAAAACAATCTCATTGTTTGTTGGATTAAAGTAAGCATTTACAGTTTGTGGCGACATTCCCCAACGAGTTTTGTCTACTGGTTTACCGTAATCTTTTAAGTTTTGTTGAGAACGCCATTTGCTAATTGCAATAACATCATCTATTAAATTACCTCCGTTAGCTAAAGATTTCACTTGTAAATCAGAGTAATCTTTCCATTTATCTGGGTAACCAATTTTAACTGTAAATTTATTTAATTTTTCTAATGCTTTAGTTTTAGTTTCATCAGACATCCATTTTAATTCTTTTATGTGTTTATCAAAAGATTTAAATAAATAGCTAATTAATTCTTCAGCATTTTGTTTTGCTTCTGGTGTAAAGTTATCTTTAACATAAATTTGTCCTAATAACTCTCCTGTTGTTCCATTTACAAAAGATAATCCTCTTTTCTCTAATGGACGTTGTTCTTTTTGTCCAGATAAAGTTTTACCGTAAAAGTCAAAATTAATTTTATCTAAATCAGATGTAGAATAACCTGCAAACGAATTAATTAATTTATAACGTAAGAAATCTTTAATTAAAGGTAAATTCTCTTGATTTAAGATTTTATCTAAGTTTTTGTAGTAATCTAACTCTCCAACAATAACAGTTTCAGGATTAATTCCTAAAGATTTTACATATCTTTCGATATCAATATTTTTTGTTAGATTTTTTACTTCAGATAATTTTACTGGATTGTATGATTTGTTTGGATCACGATCTTCTTCTACAGTTTTGATGTATTTAGACATCATTTTTTCAAACTCTACAATTTTAGGACCTTTTAAATCTTTTGTTTTAGAACCTGTATAAGGCATTAACTGATCTACGAATTTTGATAAATTAGCTAATGTTTCTGTATTTTTCGCGTCTTCTTTTTGATAATACGTTTTTCCTAAAGATAAATCTACATCTCCTAAATAAACAGCATTTTGTTTACTGTTTTTCATGTCTGTGTAAACGTATGCTCCATAAAAAGGATTTTCTCCAATAGAAGCTACTTCTATAAAGTAATCTTGTAAATCTTTAAGGTTTTTTATAGCATCAATTTTCTTGAAATATTTTTGTAAAGGTGCTAAACCTGTTTTATTACGAGCTTCAGTATTCATATACGCTTCGTACAAATCTGCAATTTTTTGCTCGCTTGTTCCTTGCGCATGTTTTGTCTTAATTAAATCCTTTACTAATTGTAAAGTAACTTTATCTGTATTTTCACGTAACTCGTCAAAACTTCCCCATCTAGCTCTATCAGAAGGAATTTCTGTAATTTTCATCCAGTTTCCATTTACAAAATTATATAAATCATCTTGTGGACGAACTGACTTATCCATATAATTTGGATTGAAAGCTTGATATGCTTCCTGTGCCGTTGCTAATATAGAGGTACATGCAAAAGCTGCTACAAATAATTGTTTTTTCATGATTATCTCAGTGTTTATTTTAAAAGAATATGTCGAAAAAGTTCAACGATTGTTACAAATCTACTAAAATTAGTTTAGAAATCTAGTAGATTATTTTACCTTTGAGCAAACAACAAAAGTAACTTTTTAGCATGGAAACCGATACGATTTTAATCACCGGTGCATTAGGACAAATAGGGTCTGAATTAGCCGAAAAATTAAAAATAATTTATGGGAAAAATAATGTAATTATCTCAGACATTAAAAATCCTGAAGATGTTGATTACGATGGAATATATGAAGTAATTGACGTTTTAGATTCTGATAGAATAAAAGAAGTAATCGCAAAGTATAACATTAAAACTGTTTATCATTTAGCTGCTTTACTATCTGGAACTGCAGAAAAAAATCCGATGTTCGGATGGAAATTAAACATGGATACCTTGTTAACTTTCCTAGAACTGGCTAAAGATAAAGTTATAGATAAATTATTTTGGCCTTCTTCTATTGGTGTTTTTGGTCCTGATACACCAAAAGACAATACACCTCAAAATCCTGTACAAACTCCTTCTACAGTATATGGAATTTCTAAATTAGCTGGTGAATATTGGTGCAAATGGTACAAAGAAAAACATAATGTTGACGTTCGTTCAGTTCGTTTTCCTGGTTTAATTTCTTGGAAAACTCCTGCTGGAGGAGGAACAACAGATTATGCTGTAGACATTTATTATAAAGCTATTGAAGAAGGAAAATATACATCTTTCTTAAATGAAGGTACATATTTACCAATGTTATACATGGATGATGCAATTGAAGCTATTATAAAATTAATGACAACAGACGAAAGCAAATTAACGGAATTTAAGTCGTATAACTTAGGTGGATTAAGTTTTGCTCCTGAACATTTAACTGCGGAAATCCAAAAACATATTCCAAGTTTTACAATTTCTTATGAATCAGATTTCCGTCAAGCAATTGCAGATTCTTGGCCTTCATCTATCGATGACTCAGAAACAAAACAAGACTGGGGTTATGAACCTAAATTTTCTATTGAGAAAATGACAGAGACAATGTTAGATAATTTAAAAATAAAATTAGGTAAAGCTTAATATTTTACCATAATATAATATTTTAGGAATGCTCTTTGCTAATTTTTGAATAAAATCACTAATTATGTCAAGAGCATTTTCTAATTTAAAAAATATTATTCGTTTACTGAAATCAGTAGATTTAGAGCAATTAAGTGCAATATCAAAAAAAGTTGATCTTCCATTATTAATGAACAGCTTTTCTAAACTTGATGATAAACAACTACAGGGTTTATCAAAAATGTTGAACTCAGATAAAAAGAAAAAAGAGTTACCTCCTATCGATGGTGATTTTTATGATGTTTTCCATACTTTAAGTCCCGAACAACGTGCACTACAACTTAAAGTTAGAGCATTTATGGAAAAAGAAGTTAGACCAATTGTAAATGATTACTGGCTTCGTGACCAATTCCCTTTCGAATTAATTGATAAATTTAGAGAACTAAATATTTCTGGTGTAACCTACGATGGTTATGGTTGCCCAAATCTGCCTTTTATTATGGAGGGTGTTTTAGCTATGGAAATGGCAAGAGTTGATGCTTCTATTGCTACTTTCTTTGGTGTGCAATCTGGTCTATCTATGGGGTCTATTTATATCTGTGGTTCGGAAGAACAAAAACAAAAATGGCTTCCACAAATGCAAAAATTTGATAAAATTGGTGCATTTGGATTAACTGAACCTGAAGTTGGTTCTGGTGCTGCTGGTGGATTAACAACTACTTGTAAAAAAACTGATGATGGATGGGTTTTAAACGGTCAGAAAAAATGGATTGGAAATGCAACTTTTGCTGATGTTATAATTATATGGGCAAAGGATTTAGATGATGGCGAAGTAAAAGGATTTATTGTTGAAAAAGATAATCCTGGTTTTTCTGTAGAAAAAATTAAAGGAAAAATGGCTCTTCGTATTGTTCAGAATGGTTTAATTACATTAAAAGATTGTATTATTTCTGAAGAAAATAGATTACAAAATGCCAATTCTTTTAAAGATACTGCAAAAGTATTACAAATGACAAGAGCTGGTGTTGCTTGGATGGCGACTGGTTGTGCAAGAGGTGCTTATGAAAGTGCGCTTGATTACACTAGAAAACGTGAACAGTTTGGAAAACCAATTGCTTCTTATCAAATGATACAAGGACATTTAGTAGAAATGTTATCTAATTTAACAGCTATGCAAACACTTGTTTTTAGATTATCTGAAATGCAAGATGAAGGTATTTTAAAAGATGAACATGCTTCTTTGGCAAAAGTATTTTGTACGATGCGTACAAGAGATGTCGTTTCTAGAGCAAGAGAAGTTTTAGGTGGAAATGGAATTCTCTTAGAACATGATGTTGCTCGTTTTGTTGCAGATTCGGAAGCGATTTATAGTTACGAGGGAACAAAAGAAATTAATTCTCTTATCGTAGGACGATCAATTACTGGATTTAGTGCTTTTGTATAAAGCATTACAATTCTATTCATAAAAACATAAAGCTCTATTTAAATAGAGCTTTTTTAGTTTATATTATTTTGAATAATCTTCAAGGTTTTGAATGTACTCTGACGGTGTTACTCCTTTAAAACTTTTAAAAGCATTATTAAAAGTGGACTGATTTTTATATCCTGCTTCTGTATAAACATACTGTAATGTCACTTTCTCTAAATCTACAGCATGTAAAAGTTCTACAACAAACTCTATTCTATAAAAATTTAAGTAACTATTAAAATTAGAATAATCCGAGTATCTAATTGCTCTAGAAATATAACTTGTACTAACTTTTAATAATGCACTTAAACTAGTTACACTTAAATCTTTCTGTTTAAAGATTTGTTCTTCTTTCATTAATACCTCTATCTTATCGAACAAACTTTTATAATGTTCCAATGCTTTTGGATCTAATGAAACTGGTAATTCTATTTTTTCTTGTTTTTCTAATTTATCAATAATCTGTAGGCTTCTAACTTTATCTTTATAAAGCATAAAATGACTTGCTATGATAACATTAGAAATAAATAGAAATATATCTGACATTTTTATTTGCTCTTTAGATGCTATTATTGTTGGTATTGGTAAATGATTAGCAAGTATAGAAGCTGCAATAATTATTATTAGTGCATATAAACTATAATAAACCACTTCTTTCGATGAAAAGAATACATAGGCTCCTATAGGTATAGGAATTAACCAAACAAAATTAGTAACAGAATATTCCCAAAATACAAGAACTATTGTAAATACATACAAAGGTGCTATTAATAAATATCCTCCAACTAATTGTTTTATTCCAATTCTATTTTTTAAAATAATCCATCCTATTATTATTCCCAAAAGACCTCCTAATACATAATACTGCATAAATGTATTTTTCAGAAAAAATATAAAATAGCACAAATAACAAATAAAGATGCTTACCATTAAGTAAACATATTTTGTGATCATTTCTCTTTTTAATTGAAGAATTTTCTCCTCTCTAATGTTACTATTATTCATAAAGTAAATTTCATATTTCTATACCATAATAAATTACGGTATTTTATTAGGTCAAATCATTTAAATACAATTAATTAACTAATTTGAATAGTTTACAGTAAATCATTAATAAACAATTCAAAACCCATTATTAGTATTAATAGATTTGTCTCACAACAAATCGAAAAAATAATTACTCATCTCGATTAATTATTATCACCTCGCATACAAACATACATGAAAAATAAAAACAATAATGACATTTTACGTGGTCCGCCTATTTTTTATAAAAGCTTTAAATAAATTATAAAATAACTAATTAAAAACAAAATGAAAAAATTATATATACTTTTAATCCTATCATTAATATTAAACAATTTTACATTTGGACAAGTAGGAATTAATACCGAAAATCCTCAAGGATTATTTCATGTAGATGGAAAATCTACTTCAGCTACTACAAATGCAACTACCGGAGTTCCAACTTTAGAACAACAATCTGATGATTTTATTGTAATGCCAAATGGAAGTGTAGGAATTGGAGCAATACCTACCTCTTCTGCTATTTTAGAACTTAACGTTAATCAACTTCAACCTGGTAATAAAAAAGGGTTTTTAGCTCCACAAGTCGCCTTAACATCTAGCCTAGATGTTGCAACTATAAAATCTCCTGCTACGGGATTGCTGGTTTATAATCTTGGAACAGAACCTACTTTTGATTATAATGGTTATGTTTTTTGGAATGGTACAGAATGGAAAACACTTGGAGGAAATTCTCTTATTAATGGAACAATTGGCTCTATAAATTGTACTGATGTCGCTTTATCTCCAAAATCATATACAGCAGGAACAACATACAATGGAATATTAACAATACCTTACACAGGAGGAAATGGAGGTATTTATACTTCTAAATCTATAGGCCCTATAAATGGTTTAACAGCAACTTTAAATTCAGGTAATTTTGAAAAAGGTTCTGGTGTTTTAAATTATACTGTAACGGGTATTCCTACAGTTTCTAGTCCAGAAACAACTACTTTCCCTATCTCAATTGGTGGACAAACTTGTGATGCAGTTGTTGGTATTGGAGACGATGTAAAACTTGGAGAACTAGTTTATTACAAAGCGGATAATATTCCTGCCAGTATTGGTGCGGGTGGAGCAAATGGTACAATAAATTCTAATTGGTTAAACTCTAATGTTAGTGCAGATAATCAACTCCCAATATTAGGTGGTAAACTTAGATTAGATGGCTACTTTACCGCTAATGCAAATGCTGGAACAGGAACCGTAAGTTTTAATCCTAGATTAGTTAATGTTAGTCAACAACCAGTAAAATTTTGGTTTGCAGCTTTAACAAATGTTGATAGATTTAATGGTGCTAATATCGTTTTATCTGCTGCAGGTTCTGGTTCATCTGCTCCTGGAGGTGGTGGTTGGGTTAACTTAGATAATGGTATTTATTCCAATTTTGGTTCGAATGGAACAATCAACAATCCACAAAATGAAATTACCAATACGGGTGTTAACAACCAAGAAGTGTTAACAATGGATATCAATTTGGACGACAAATGGTATAGAGTTTATTATTTTATGAATGTAGATAATAACAATACTACTTCAACTTCTGATGATATTAGAAGATTATATCTTTCTATACAAAGGTTATACTAACCTATTCTACGAATGCGAGCAATTGCTCGCATTCGTAGATTTAATGATTCATGTTTTATTTATTTTTAATGTTAAAACAACAACATATATCATTTAATTTTATTTAGATTAAATTAAAATAAGATGTAGTTTTGCAGAAATTAATAAAACATAAATGAAATTTTGTTTTTACATTATTCTCTTTACTTCATTATCTTTTTCAGTAAATGCACAGAATTATTCTCTAGAAATTGAACTAGAGAATGAAAATGATTCTTTGGTTTCTGGTATACAAATAACTGTTACATCTCCTCTAAATAATAAGATTATTGGTTATACCAATAAGAATGGAATCTTAAAAATTGATCATTTACAAAACGATAATTACTCAATTTTAATAGAATCTATTAAGATTAATACAATTAAAGAAGGTATCTACCTTACTTCTAATCTAAAAAAGAAGTACGAAGTAGAAACTAAAATAAACGAGTTAAACGAAATTGTACTTACAGCAAAAGAATCGAAAGGTTTAACAAGTACTTCTATAATAGATCAAAAAGCAATGCAGCATTTACAGCCGTCTAGCTTTACAGATTTGTTAGAGTTATTACCTGGACGAAGCTCTATTGACCCTATTTTTAATCGTACCAATAGTATAAAATTAAGAGAAACTGGAATTGCAGATTCTCAAGAAAATTATACAATCTCTTCTTTAGGAACAAGTTTTATTGTAGATAATATCCCCAAGAATGTAAATGCTAATTTACAGTATACTGCTGGCTCATCTCTTTCCATTAATTCTGGTAATAACATAGGGGCTTCGGATGCTAGAAGAAGCAGTGTTGCAAAAGGTGTTGATATGCGCGCAATATCTACTGATCAAATAGAACGTGTTGAAATTGTAAGAGGTATTCCATCTGTGGAATATGGTGATTTAACAAGTGGATTGGTTAAAATTATCCGAAAAAGAGGACAATCAAATTTAGAAGGTCGTTTTAAAGCAGATGCTTACAGCAAAATGTTTTATCTAGGTAAAGGAATAGAACTTAAAATAATTTGAATTTAAATTTCGGGGTTGATTTTCTTAATGCTAAACCAGATCCTGTAAATGATTTTGAAAATTATAAAAGAATTACAGCCTCTTTCCGTTCTTACAAAAAATGGGACAATGATAAATCTACTATAGATTGGAATTTAAATTTAGATTATACTGGTTCTATTGATAATGAAAAAACAGATCCTGATAATTCATACGCATTAACTGACAGTTATAAATCTTCTTATAATGATATTGCTATTTCTAGTACACTAGATTGGATTTTTAAAGAAAGTAAATTTCTAAAAAGTTTAAATTTCTATTCTGGAATTTCTCAACAATTTGATCAAATAAAACAATCTAAACTTGTACAGTTAAGTTCTGCTAAAGCAATTCCTAACACAAAAGAAGAAGGAGAATCTTATGGTGTTTTTCTTCAACCAAAATATATTTCAGATTTAAAAGTAGATGGTAAACCAATCGATTTATATCTAAAATTAATTGGGAATTTTGATTTAAAATGGATTAACGCTAGAGCTGGAGCAGAATGGAAATATGCAAAAAATAATGGTGATGGACAAGTTTATGATCCTCTACTTCCTCCTAGTGAGGATATGAATACTCGAACAAGATCTTATAAAGAAATACCTGCAATTCAGGATTTATCATTTTTCGTAGAAACAAATAAGAAATTTAAAATAGAACAACATCAGTTTGAGTTTTTAGCTGGATTAAGAAGCATTACATCGCCTGGTATTGATAAAAAATATACCATTAGTAAGCAGTATTATTTTGATCCTCGAATTAATTTCCAATGGAAATTACCTAATATTTACATCAATAATAATCCTCTAAAAATTGACTTTACTGCAGGATATGGGGTAAATACAAAAATGCCTACTCTAAATATGTTGTATCCAGAAAATACGTATGTAGATTTTGTACAGCTTAATTATTATCATGATAATCCTGCATACAGAAGAATTCATTTAAAAACGTATGTATTAGATAATACTAATTACGCATTAAAACCAGCTGTAAATAAAAAATGGGAAATTAGAACTGATTTAGAATACAAAGGAACCAATTTCTCTTTTACTTATTTCCAAGAAAGAATGAGCTCTGGTTTTAGAAATATGAAAGGTTATAACCGCTATACATATAGAAAATTTTCTACTTCAGCTATAGATCATACAGCAATTAATCAAGCACCTAATGTGGAAGATTTACCTTCTGAAACTATAAATGAATTAGGAACTTATACTAAACAAGCAAACGGTAGTGTATTAGATAAAACTGGAATTGAATTCCAAATGAGTACAAAAAGGTTTTCTATTATTAATACTCGACTTACAGTTAATGGTGCTTGGTTTAAAACGAAATATACCAATAGTCTTCCTGTATACGATAGAAATGATAAAATCATTATTAATGGAAAACCAACACCTTATTTAGGTCTTTATTTAAATGATGATGGAACTGAAGGAGAACGTTTTAATACCAATATTATGGGAGATACTTATATTCCTGTTCTTAAGTTAGAGTTTTCTACTTCTGTACAAATTATGTGGTTCTCTTCTTCTAGATCTTTACCAAAAAATGGTATACCAATAGCGTATGTAGATCCATCTGGAAATCAATACAATTACGAAGAAGCTGATAAAAGTGATCCAGCTCTAAAGTGGTTAATTTTAAATTATAACGATAATGCATTCAGAAAATATACAACTCCTTTTTCTATGAATGTCAATTTTAAAGTGTCGAAAGTTTTTTATGAAAACTTTCGTGTCTCTATGTTCGTAAATCGCTTACTAAACTACTACAAAGAATACAACGTTAACGGTCAAACTTTAGGACGAAGAGGACTTACATCCCCTTATTTTGGAATGGAACTTAATATAAAATTTTAAATATAAATACTATGCAAAAATTACTTAGCAGATTCGGTATACTTACAGTACTATCTGCATTTTTACTATTCTCTTGTAATAATAATGATGATGAAGCTATAAAATCTTCTTCGGTAATCTATACAAGTAAATTACCAGATGGTATTCAGAATGCTGATATTATTCAATTAAATTATACTTTCAAAGAATTAAACACCGGTAAAGTTTCGGAACACACAGTAAACGGAAACAAAGAATTAACGATAGATTTACCAACTGGTTCTTACGAAGTTTCTGTATCTGGACAAATAAAAATTCAATTAGATGGAGGTGAAAGTACAGAAGATGTTGTAGGATATATTTCTTCTGAGGCTATTACTTCTACTGACAAGAATAAAACGATACAATTATTTATAAAAGTTGCTAAAGGAGATTTAATTCTTGAAGAGTTATTTTTTACAGGGACATTATCTCCTGAAGGAAAACAATATAATGGAGATAAATATTTCAAAATTTACAATAATTCTGATGAAATACTTTATGCAGATGGTTTATTAATTGTTCAGTCTGAATTTTTAACTGTAGAAAAACAAGCATACAGACCTAATATTATGGCAACAGACTTTACAGCAGGTGCTATAATTATGTTACCAGGAAATGGTAAAGATTTTCCTATAGCGCCAGGTAAATCTATTGTTGTTGCAGAAGATGCTATCAATCACAAAGAACTTAATCCTAATTCTATCGATTTAAGAACGGCTGATTTTGAAATTTATAATGATGATATGGATGATGTAGACAATCCTTCAGTAAAAAATACACTTCCAGTTTTCTCTAGTATGATTATGCATAACAGAGGTTTTACAAGTTATGTTTTAGCTAGAATGCCACAAGGAATGGATATTAGTCAATACTTAGCACAATATAATTATACGTACGAATATGATTTTGTTTTTGGAAAAGATACTTTTCCTATGAGTAATGATGCATATAAAATTCCAAACGATTGGATTATAGATGCTGTAAACCTTAGTGTTAATTCAGAATTTCAATGGATTGTTACTGCTCCTTCTTTAGATGCTGGTTGGACATACAGCGGAACTGTAGATAGAGATAGTAATAGATATGGAAAAGGTGTAAGAAGAAAAACATTGTCTACTTCTACTAATGGAAACAAAATTTTGGTTGATACAAATAACTCAACAAGAGATTTTTCTGCGCAAGTAAAACCATCTTTATTTAATTAGAAATAAATACAACATGAACTTTCGTTTTAATTACACATTATTTCTTTTTTTTATCAGCATTACATGTTCTTATGCACAAAATAATTCGTTAGAGAAGTACCTGCAAAATAATTTTTCGACTAATCATTTTTTTGATTCTATCAATACAAGTATTGCAGATCAAATTATTAGTAAAAGAAAGAATTATACAGCATTAAGCGGAAGGTATTATAATACTAAAGAGAATAATAATATTAAGCAAAAAGGAAATGGTTTAGATCATTTATCTTTTCATGTTATTTCTAATTATTCTATAGATTCTACGAATTATGTTTGGGGAAATGTATTCTATAAAAATGGAACTAGAAATAATGTAAAATGGAACGAAAGTTCTGATTATGATAAAATTTCCCCTTATGTTATGGCAGATTCTATTGGTGGAAATTTATCATTAGAAGAATATTACATAGAAGGTGGATATAACCGAAAAATGAAAAATTTTAATTTTGGAATAAAAGCTGACTATCGTGCTTTGATGGAATATAGGAATAGAGATCCTCGTCCAAAAAATACAATTTCAGATTTAAATTTTGGACTTGGAATTTCTTCTAAAATTACAAAAGAGAAAATAATTTCATTAAATATTTTGCTTAATAAATACAGTCAAGCAAACGAATTAAAGTTTTTTAATCAACTAGGAAATCCAGAAGTATATCATTTTAATGGATTAGGAATTTATAGTAATTTATTTCGAAATAATAATAAACGGGTTTATTTTGATGGTAATGGATATGGCTTTCAGTTAGCTTATTTAAATGCTACAAAAAAAGGATTAATGGGATCTGTAGGTTATTCTACAAGTTCTATTGAGAAAATATTAACCAATTTGCAAAGTTTAGTATCATCAACATTAACAGAGGATAAATATTCTTTTAATATCTCTTACTCTACTCCTAATTTATCTTTTTTTAAAGGAATAAAATTATCTTCAGTATTTAGAAATAGAAAAGGGACAGAGGGAATATTTTTTAATGAAACATCATCAAATTATAAAAAAATTGGCGAAGCTACACGCTACCATTATAATGAAAAAGTGGTGGAATTATCTTCTTTATTCGATGTAATGAAGAATACAAAACTTCAAAATTTATCACTATCTCCTTTCATTAAATACATTTCATCAGAAGAAAAATACACAGATCCATTAATTAAACAAGCTATAAAAAAGATAATTGTTGGTTTAAATACTAATTTATTTTATGAATTAAATGATAAAACGCTTCTCAATTTTAAAGTAGATTTTGGTGTAAATAATAATTTGAGTAATCAATGGTTATCAAATTATAGCTATCAAAAGCAATCTATAGAAGAAATGATGAATCAAAACTATCAGTATTTAACTTCAAATTATTGGTATATTAATCTTTCTTATAGACATAATTATATTCTTAGCGATAAATACACTATCTTCTTAGAAACAAAATACAAATACGCAGATTTTAAGAAGAGTGATTATAATTCTTACTTTGATATATCATTAGGATTTTTCTTTTAAAAATGTAAAAAATAATCTCACATTTATCATTTTATTATAATTTTTCAAAAAAATGTTGTCTTTTAAAGACAACATTTTTTATATAATTTCATTACTGTAATTAATCATAAATTACACGTTTAACAATCGTTTTATATTCATATAATAAAATAGTTACTTGTATATATTATCTGTAAAACATTTAAAAAAACAACTAAGTAAAAGCAAATTAAATTCACTTAAACAATTAAATAACAATACGATACAATTATATTTATTTAAAAAATATTTCTAATTTTGTCATGTTAAATTATTATTAACAAGTAAAATATTTAAACTAACCCCTAACCTTATGAAAAACTTACTACCTACCTCCTCACAATTATTTTATAAAATAATTCGTGGATTTTTTATGCTCATATTATTTCTTATTATTTCACAACAAACTTTATTTTCACAGTCAAGAACATTTATAAATCCTGGTCTGGAATTTGGAGTTACTGCAAGTGGTCTTGCTTATATTGACACTAATTTTAGAGCCAATGCCAATTCGGCAGTAGACCGAGGGCATTATTCTTCTAATCCATGGTTTACTACACATGCTAACCAACCAGGTGCATGTGATTTAATGGGTAGTGGAAATTGTCATCCTATCGAGGTTTGGAGATCTGGTCATGGTGAACCAAGGGTCTTTGCTGCAGAAGGTATTAATTTCGTAGAACTTAACGCTATTCAACAATCTGCTATTTATCAAAACATCTATCTAAGACCTGGTGACGTTATTAATTATTATTTTAGGCATAGAGCAAGGCAATTTACATCAGAACAAGTAGCTATACAAGTTTACAATCAAAATCAAATTCACCAAATACAGATAGGTACATCAAATATACCTTCTAGTACTTCTTCTTGGTCTATTAATCAAAATTCAGTTACTTTACCTTCGACATTTGTTGCTGGTGTTTATAGAATAGCATTTCAAGGTTATGGTGGTACTCCTTCTGTTGGTAATTTCTTAGATGATATACGAATTAGAATTAGTCCTATAATAGATTTAAAATACTCTAATGCTCTTTCTTCATGCGAAGGCGTTGTAAATGGAAATGGTAGTTTATTCTTAAGAATTAATGGTTCTGTTACTGGAACAACTACTGTAGCTGTAGAATTAATAAATCCTAGAAATGGTAATGCTGCAGCGAATAATGCCGATATAAATCTTACTCCTGTAGCCAACTCTAACGGTACTCCTTCTGTAACACATGTTGATGGAACAAATATTTATTTGATAACAATTCCTCCTGGTAATTATGATGGAGGTACTACACTTGGCTATAGAAATTCTACAAACCACGAAGATGGTGTAAGAATTAATATTACACCAATAAATGACGACATTAATGAACCTGATGAATCTTTTGCTTTTGAAATTAAACCACAAAATACAAATGGAGCAACAGATAATTTCGATTCTACAACTAGTCCAGTTTTTTCTGACACATTTACTAATATAACTGATGACTATACAATAAAAAGATGTGGTTGTTATGATGATGCGAATACTAGTGGTAATGGAATTGATAGTATAGTAGGAATAACACTTTTAGGAAGAGCATCTGAAAAAAACAAAGACAATTGGCCTATGATAAGAAAAGGAGCTCATCTTGTTTTAGAATCTAACCAAAAAGGATTTGTAATAAATAGATTATTTACAACCCAAATAAGGAATTTTATATCTCATCCACAAGAAGGGATGATTTTATATGACAGAGATGAAAAATGTCTAAAACTTTACGATGGTACTTCTTGGGCTTGTTACAATATTCCTGCTTGTCCTTAATTATAACAGATAAATAAATTTTAAATAAAAAAGATGAAAAATATAATTACACTAATTTTTATAACAATAGCGAGTAATACAAATGCTCAAGTTATCATTGGCGATGATGATACTGGTTCAGCAATATCTAAAAACTCTGTTTTGCTTGACTTTGCTACTGGTCAAAACAAAGGTATTATTTTACCTTATGTTAGAACGCTACCTACTAATCCTACAGAAGGAACTTTATTACTTGATGCAACTAACCCTGAAAAAGCACATGTAAAATATTTTAATGGCGAATGGATAAGTCTAAGTGGAGATGCAGATTCTAATATTAGTGATGCTTTGGCAAACCAGCCATTACCAGAAGATATTAAAGAAACTAGTATTTCTAAAACAATTTTTGGTGGAGAAACAACTACAGAAGATGGTGTTTTAGTTTTAGAATCACAAACAAGATTATTAGTTTTACCAACTGTTAATGATGTTCAAGATATAGTTAATCCTTCACCTGGAATGATTGTTTATGTAAATAAAGCAAATGCAAAAAGACTTGCTGTTTTTAATGGTAGTAAATGGGCTTATTGGAAAAAACCATAAACCTTATTATAATTTGTAAATAAAACAAGGCGAATACAACTAGTATTCGCCTTGTTTTATATTATAATATTGTTTCTACAATGTTTTATTATGTTCAGCTTGTCTCACATTAGTTTTGAAAAAACTAAAATATTTAAACAATTTCTATACTATAAAAAGAGTATTTAATCTCTTTCAAAGAAATATTTTTTCTCTAAATAATAATAGATTTTTAAAAATAGATACGAAGCTACTACTCCTATTAGTGATCCAAAAAATACATCACCTGTAAAATGTACACCTACATAAACTCTACTATAGGCAATCATTAAAGCCCAAAGTAATAATACATAAATTAACCATTTATATTGTTTACGTAATAAAACACCTATAAAAATTGCAACTGCAATATGATTAGATGCGTGTGCAGATGTAAAACCATATTTACCTCTCCCTTCACAATCTATTGGGCGAAATAAACCTTGTAACTCTGGTGTGTGACAAGGACGAAGACGTTGAAAATAGTTTTTCAAGATATTTGTAAACTGGTCAGCACAAGTAATCATTAAAGCAATACATACTCCTGCCAATAATGTTTTTTTCCAACCTAATTTAAGGTATAATACGATTAGAAAAATTACATACAAAGGAATCCATGTTTTTTTTTCTGTTACAAGTAACCAAAACCAATCCCATTTTTGTTCACCTAAATTATTGAAGTACAAGAATATTTGCGCATCCCAATTAAAGAAATCTTGTATCATTATCTACTAATTGTTCCTCCCATTCCTAAAACATCATTTACAGAAGGCTTCTCTTCTGTTGGTGTATCTTCTTTTTCGATACTTTTTTCTTCTGTAATTGGTGCTTGTGTAATTTCTAATTCTGTTTTTACACTTTCATCTTTTACTACATCAGGTTTTTCTTCAACAACATTTTCATTATGAATGCTATTGTGTATTTCATCTACAGGATTACGAACTTCATCAAATGATTTCTGAAAATCTTTTATTGGATTAATTTCTTTAAAAGAATCTTCTACTTCATTCATCGGATTTAGTTCCTTTATCGTTCGTTGGATATCTTTTGTAGGGTCAACATCCTGAACAGGATTCATTATCTCTTGTTTAATGTCTTCTGAGGCTTCTTTCAGCTTTCGTACAGCAGATCCTAGGCCGCGAGCAATTTCTGGAATTTTATCTGGTCCAAAAATAACGACTGCAACTACCATTATAATTACGATTTCTTGGAAATCTAAAAACGCTGGATATATTACTAAATTATTCACGCAACAAATGTATAAAATCTAAATTGAGAAAAATAAAAAAAGCCATCAAATTTCTTTGATGGCTTTCTTAAAATTTATTTAAAATTTGAATTTTATTTATTCATTTGACCTTTTCTTGTAAAGTCATATAATAATGGAGATGCTACGAAAATTGATGAGAATGTACCAATAACGATACCTACCAATTTAGCAAACATAAATCCTTTTATTGACTCTCCACCAAAAGCAAAGATGATTAATACAATCAAGAATGTTGATAATGATGTATTGATTGTACGTGATAATGTTTCTGATGTAGAAATATTAATAATATCGTACAATTTGTGATGTTTTTCGATTGTTAAATTCTCACGGATACGATCCAAGATAATAATCGAGTCATTCATCGAGTAACCTATAACTGTTAAGATTGCCGCAATAAATGCTTGGTCAATTTCCATATTAAAAGGTAATACACCTTTAAATAAAGAGAAAACACCTAATACAATAATAACGTCATGCGCTAATGCAATAATCGTAGATAATGAGAATTGCCAACGTTTAAACATTACAATTAAGTAGAAGAAAATTGCAACTAAAGCTAAAGATACTGCTATAAAAGAAGCTCTTGTTGTATCATCTGCAATTGTAGGTCCTACTTTAGCAGAAGACATTAATCCTATTGATGCATTATCTTCTGAGAAATGTTTCTCCGTTATATTAGCTGGTAAATATGATTTTAATCCCGTATATAATTTAGTCTTAATTTCATCATCTACATTTGTTCCATCTTCGTCTGCTTTGTAAGCTGTTGTAATTTTTACTTGGTTTTGCCCACCATAAGTTTTTACTTGAGGAACTAATTTTTCTCCTTCGTAAACAAATACATCACCTAAACTTTCAGAAATTTCTTGTGGATCTACATGCTTATCAAAACGAACTGTATATGTACGTCCTCCTTGGAATTCGATACCCATATCAAATCCTTTTGTAAAGATAGATATTAAAGCAATAATTGTTAAAACAATAGAAATAGCATAATTTACTTTTCTTGTTTTTAATAAATCAACTTTAATATTTTGTAACCAATGTGCTGTAAAACTTGTATAGAATGGAACTGATTTTCCTTTCGCTAAACGTCCTTCTACAAAATAACGTGTAATAAAAATTGCTGTAAATGTAGAAGTAAAAATACCAATCATAAATGTTGTTGCGAAACCAACAACTGGTCCTTTACCAAAGAAGAATAAAATTAAAGCTGTGATAAATGACGTAGAGTTAGCATCTATAATTGCAGAGAAAGCTCCTTTCCAAGAATAAGCAAAATCTACAGCGTTACGCAACGATTTTCCTTTTCTTAACTCCTCTTTTACCCTTTCGTAAATTAAGATATTAGCATCCATACCCGTAACTAATGTTAAGATAATACCTGCAATACCTGGTAATGATAAAGTTGCTTTTAATGAAACTAAGAATCCTAATAAGAATAATAAGTTAATGATTAATGCAACATTTGCATAAAGACCAGCACGGCTATAGTAGAATAACATCCATACTAATACCAATGCGAATGCACAACCAAATGCGATTAAAGAGCTATTAATAGCTTCTTGTCCTAATGATGGTCCTACAACCTCCGCAGAAACAATTTTAGATGAAGCTGGTAAAGAACCTGCTTGTAAAATGTTTCCTAAATCTTTTGCTTCTTCTAATGTGAAGTTTCCAGAAATTTGAGAGTTTCCTCCTGTAATTTGATTCTTGATACTTGGAGCAGAATATACCATGTTATCTAAAACAATAGCAACTCCTTGTCCATTACGATCTGCAGCAGATGGTTTTAATTCATCAGTAATACGAGACCACTCTTGTGCTCCTACTTGATTCATTTGCATAGAAACCACTGGCTCATTTGTAATAGAACCTGCATTACGTTCAGCAGATGCAGAAACTACTTTATCACCAGTAATTAATGGTTCTTGCGTTCCATTTTTACCTTTTAAAACATAAAATTCTAATAATTTTGGAGTATCCTTTGCTGCAGGATCATTTCCATAATTATTTACTTTATTTGCCCAAGAATATTTATATCCTCTAACATTAGCTGGTAAACTTGCTACAAAACTTTTGTCTTGTAAAACACGGTTTACAACAGCAGTATCTTTTACATCGACAGCGAAACTAGCGTTAGAACCAATTCCTTGCATAACTTCTCCTAATGATTTGATCACTTGACCATTATCATTTTTTACATTATATTTCTCTGTATTAATAGAAGAAAAATATTGTAAAACTGTAGGATCTTGGCGTACAACTTGCCAAAACTCTAACTTAGCTGTAGATTGTAATAATTTTTTTACACGATCTGTATCCGAAACACCTGGTAATTCTACCAAGATACGTCCGTCACCTTTTTCACCTAAACGTTGAATAACTGGTTCTACAACACCAAATTGGTTAATACGAGAACTAATAACGTTATATGCCGTAGCAACTTTAGCTTCGATATCTTTACGGATAACTTCTTTTACTTGATCGTCAGTAAAATTAAATTTAATTTTATCTGCATTATCTCTGTTACCAAATAATTCTGATGAAGCATATTTTGTTCCTCCTTTTACTTTGTCAAATTCTTGAAAGAATAATTCAACGTAAGGAACGTTACCGTTTGATTTTTGAGCTTTATCTGTAGCATCCAACGCTGTTGATAACATTGGATTTTGAGTTTTAGCTGCTAAATTCTCGATTAAATCTCTTTCAGAAACTTGTAAGATTACGTTAATACCACCTTTTAAATCTAATCCTAAATTGATTTCATTGTTTTTGGCATACGCATAATCGTATTTAATAATTCCTAAATCTAATGGATGTTGAGCTAAACTATCCAAAATTCTTGGTTCGTCTTCTGGCTTACTCGCTAAACGAGCCGCCTCATGCTCTACCTTAGTTGTGTACCATGTATAACTTAATTGTCTGATACACAAGAGACTTAAAATAATTGCAAATGTTGCAATGAGCCATCTTCCTCGCATAATGTTTAATTGATAAATAAATTTTAACGGACAAATATAACAGTCTTAGAAATATTTTCACAATTTTTTAAGAGATATTATATTAAAAAATCCGTATTATAATAGTTTGAATTTTATTTTTTAATCTTGTATTTATATTGATAAATCGTTGCTTTCTTAGAGTCATCATCATTATCTTCACACATATACACGATATACTTTCGTTTATTTTTCTTTTTTAAGGCTAATCCTTCAATTTTTCTATTGTCAACTATTTTTTCCCAACGAACAACATTCATTGTTTCCAAATCTAATTCTCCGATAATAGATCCTTTTATTTCGCCATCATGATAAGTTGTACTGTTCAGTTCTACTGTTGCAGTAAATAGTATTTTTCCATTTACTAAAATAGCATCAGAAAAAGTTGTTAATTCATTTGTAATTTCAGGTAATTCTATTGGAAAAAATTCAACTTTCTTATTTCTTAAATCGTTTATTTTTCCATCAACTCTAAAAATCCCATTTCTCTTAGCTGGTCCATTTCCTCTATTAAAGAAATAAGTTGCATTATCATCAGCTACAATTCCCTCTATATTAAAATCTTTTTCTGATAACTGAGAAACCTCTAAAAACTGACTAAATAGAAATTTATAATTATCATTTTTAATTTCTTTCGTATTTAAATTATATGAAATCAAATCAAAACGATTTTCTTTAGAACCAGAACCTATAACGTAAATATGATCTTCATATTTTGTAATCGCTTCAAAATCGGGTTTATTGCCTTTTGTAATTTCCTGAGATTTAATTTCAGGTTTTAAATCAACATTTTCTACTTTCTTTTTCTTTTTATCGTAGACATATAACGTAGCATCATTATCTGCTATTGTATAAATATATTGCTGATCGATTACTAAACCAGAAGCAGCTCCAGGTCCATTAATTACGAATAAGGTTTTAAGAATTAAATCAAAAAATAACATGGTTATTTATTTTGTATTTATAATGGCTCCAAAAGTAATCAAAAGAATATCAGAAACCTTTATAAACGAAGATTTTTTTGTAAAAAAAGATAGTACCTTTGCAAAAAATTACACCTGAAATAAAATGATGAAAATTCTAAAAATCTACATTGATGCTTATAGCGGTCTTTCTAAGGAATCTTGGATGTTAGCAATTGTAATGTTGTTAAACCGAATGGGATCTATGGTTTTACCTTTTTTAGGTATTTACATGATTTCTGAATTAGGTTTTACATTAGAAAACTCTGGAATTGTTTTAAGCTGCTTTGGTATAGGTTCTGTTGTGGGGTCTTGGCTTGGTGGTTGGATTACAGATAAAATTGGAAATTTTAAAGTGCAAGCAATTAGTTTATTTCTAAGCGCTCCCCTATTCCTTATCTTACCATTATTTAAAACAGTGGAATCTTTTGCTGTAATTATGCTAATTTTAAGTAGTATTAGCGAAATGTTTCGACCTGCGAATTCTGTTGCTATTACTCGTTATGCAAGAAAAGAAAACATAACGCGTGCCTTTTCTTTAAATAGAATGGCTGTTAACCTTGGTTTTTCTATAGGTCCTTCTCTTGGAGGTTTCTTATCTTATTACTCATATGATTTACTTTTTTATTGCAATGCTGGTGCGGCTTTAATTGCAGGAATTGTATTCTTTGTATTTTTTAATGGTCGAAAAGAAAGAAATACTGGAAATACAGAGGAATTAGAATTAGATAAAACTGTAAAAGAAAGAAACGCTTATACAGATGTTCCATTTTTAGTTTTTAATTTATTCTGTATATTATTTTCTATTGCATTCTTTCAAATACTTAACACGTTACCTCTATTTTATAAAGATGTCGTGAAATTAACACAATCAGAAATTGGATTGTTAATGGGATTCAGTGGATTTTTAATTGTTGTTTTCGAAATGTTATTAATTCATTACACAGAGAAAAAATTCACTGTGACACAATTATTAGTTTTCGGATCATTTGTTACGGCAATTAGTTATTTCATCTTTGTATTTAATCATACATTAGGATTTTTATACCTAGGTATTGGATTAATGTCTATTGGAGAAATGTTAGTTTTACCATTAATGTCTACTGTAACAGCATTTCGTTCGCAGAAAAATAATAAAGGAGCCTACATGGGATTGAATGGAATGTCTGTTTCTGTTGCATTTATTGTTTCGCCTTTTTTAGGAACACATGTGGCTACATCTTACGGTTTTAATACACTTTGGGTTATTACTTCTATCATATTATTTGTAGTTGCAATCGGGTATCATTTTTTTACGAAACCTCTTTTACAAAAAAATGTGTAAGATTTTCTTATCTTAGACCTTTATAATAACGCATACACAATGAAAGTATATACAAAAACAGGTGACAAAGGAACAACTGGACTTTATGGAGGAACAAGAGTTTCTAAAAATAGTTTAAAAATAGAGTCTTATGGTACTGTTGATGAATTGAACTCTTATTTAGGTTTAATTCGTTCTTATGAGATTAATCCTGCTTTAGAAGAAGAAATAATTATCATTCAGAAAGATTTATTTAATCTAGGAGCTGAATTGGCAACTCCTGTCAATAAATTATATTTAGCAAACGGTAAACCTCGTATTCCAAAAACAGTTTCCGAAGAAGATATTACACAATTAGAAGATTGGATTGATGATTTAGAAAGTCAATTAGAACAATTAACTCATTTTATTTTACCTGGTGGAGATTTAGCAGCTTCTCACGCACACGTAGCGCGTTGTATTTGTCGCCGTGCAGAACGTTTTACAGTTGGATTAGCTGAAGTTGAAGAAATTCGTCCTGAATTACAAAAATACCTTAATCGTTTATCTGATTATTTATTTGTTTTAGGTAGAAAAATTGCTTTAGACAATAAGCACGAAGAATTAAAATGGATTCCAGGTGAGTAAAAAAGCACTCTTATTTCTGAATGGTGAAGTGCCAACAATTATTCCTATTGTAGAGAATTATGGAAAAGTTTTCTGTACAGATGGGGCATTTCACTATTTAGAAAAATTAAATATACAGCCAGATGTAATTGCTGGTGATTTTGATTCTGTTAATCCAAATGATTTTCCAGAGACAATAGAAATTATTCAAACTCCTGATCAAAATGATACAGACTTTGCTAAAACTTTAGCCATTATCATCTCAAAAGGTTTTGATGCTGTAGATGTTTTTGGAGCAAGCGGACAACAACAAGATCATTTTATAGGTAATTTAAATGCTGCATTTCGTTTTAAGAATCAAATAAAAATTACATTCTACGATAATTACAGCACTTACTTTTTTGCAGATAAAAAAACTACATTAACTGGATATTACGATCAAACAATATCTCTCCTTCCCTTTCCCGAGTGTAAGAATATTGTAACAAAAGGTTTAAAATATCCTCTTTATAAGGAAGATTTAAATTTACTTTCTCGTATCGGAACAAGAAATAAAGCGGATGACGATAGTATCGAAATTGAATTTTCCGAAGGCGATTTAATCATTTTTATCATCAACCCTGATTATCCTATTTTATTGGCATAATTTTTCGTAGATTTATTCTAAATGAACATGTTGTGTTTTTTAATTAAAACTCTTCTATCCTATTCTAATAAAGAATTTTTAGAAGGAAAAAATCATTTCAAAAAAGCACATACAATAAACCAAACGAATTAAATTATGAATAAATTTTCAGCAATTGTTGCAGGTATTTTGGCTATAGGGTTAATTATTGCAGCATGTATTTTAGGCAATGCTTATAAATACAAATTTAGAACCAGCGAATCTATTAATGTTACGGGAAATGCTTTAAAAGATTTTAATGCAGATTTAGTAAAATGGAGAGCAACATATAGTCGTAATGATTTTGATTTAAAAGTTGCATCGGATCAATTAAAAAATGATCAAGAAATGGTGAAAAATTTCCTTTTATCACAAGGAATTAAATCCAATGAAATTGTTTTTAAAGCTGTCAATATTTCTAAAGATATCCGTTATGGAACAGATGCAAATGGAAATTCTACTTCTCAATTCAACGGGTATATTCTTTCGCAAGATGTAACAATAGAATCTACAGATTTAGATAAAATAGAAAAAGCTTCTCGAGAAATTTCAAATTTAATTAGTCAAGGAATTGAGCTTAATTCATCTAATCCGAATTTTTATTATTCGAAATTAGAAGATTTAAAATTAGAATTAATTGCTCAAGCTTCTGAAAATGCCAAACAACGAGCAGAAAACATTGCAACAAAATCTGGTGGAAAATTAGGAAGCCTTAAAAAAGCCGATTTAGGAATTTTTCAGATTACTGGTAAAAATGACAATGAAGAATATTCTTACGGAGGAGCTTTCAACACAACTTCTCGTCAAAAAACAGCACAAATTACAGTAAAAGCTAGTTACGGAGCGAACTAGATTAGTGGTTAGTGGTTAAATAAAACAAATTCTTATCTGTCAGTTCGAGTGTTTTTCGTAGAAAAATGTATCGAGAACTTAGGCAGATAATCTCAAAATATTATTGAAGTTGGTTAAATTAATTATTGACTATATAATTTTATTTTCTGTCATGTTGAGCCTGTCGAAACATTTTATAAAATGCTTTATTATTCTTCGACAAGCTCAGAATGACAAACGGAATAACTTCAAACAAGCAAAGTTCTATCTGTCAGTTCGAGTGTTTTTTGTAGAAAAATGTATCGAGAACTTAGACAGATAACCTCAAAATATCTAATTTCTCGATACAAAATTCTGAACGAATTTCACTCGAAATGACATTTTGAATAATTTCAAACAAACAATTTCTTATCTGTCAGTTCGAGTGTTTTTCATAGAAAAATGTATCGAGAATTTAGACAGATAACCTCAAAATATCTAATTTCTCGATACAAAATTCTGAACGAATTTCACTCGAAATGACATTTTGAATAATTTCAAACAAACAATTTCTTATCTGTCAGTTCGAGTGTTTTTCGCAGAAAAATGTATCGAGAACTTAGACAGATAACCTCAAAATAGTATTACAAAAATTGCTGTAAAGCAATCCTATTCCCTTCACTATCTAAAAATTCTGCAACTAGGAATTTATATTTTTCATTCTTTGTTACTGGATAAATAATTTCTCCTTTTTGTGAAATTACATTTCGTAAAGCTTCGTCAATATCATTAGTTCTAAAATAAATAATAACACCATCGGTTGTTGGTTTGTAAACATCACCTTTTGCTAAAGCACCCGAAATTCCCATCTCATTATCATAAAACGGAAATAATGCCATTTCATATTCATCAATTATCTCTTCTTCAAACTGAAAATTAAATACGTTTTTATAGAATTTCACTGCCCTTTTTAAGTCATTAACAGGAATTTCAAAATAAATAACAGGATTCGATTTTTGCATTGTTTTATGAATTATTTAATCAAGATAAAATTAGTTCTAAATACTTAAATCTTCTTTAACGAAAAGTGAAAAAATAAAATAATACTGCTGAATTCAACGAAATCTACTAATTTTGTGTTATGCTAAACAATGATACAATTTGTGCATTAGCTACGGCTAATGGAATGGGTGCAATTGCGGTGATTCGTATTTCTGGACCAGAAGCAATTACCAAAGTTGCAGAAATCTATCAATCAAAATTTAATTCAACTAAATCTTTGACTGATGCAGCTTCGCATACCATCAATTTAGGTTATATAATGGATGGTGAAACAATTGTTGATGAGGCTTTATTTTCTATTTTTAAAAACCCACATTCTTATACAGGAGAAGATGTTGTAGAGATTTCTACACATGGTTCTATCTATATTCAACAAAAAGTTTTAGAACTTTTAAATAAAATTGGTATTCGAAATGCTAATCCTGGAGAATATACTTTCCGTGCTTTTTGGAATGGTAAAATGGATTTAACACAAGCAGAAGCTGTGGCAGATCTTATTGCATCAGACTCTAAGGCATCCCACGAAATTGCAATTAAACAAATGCGTGGAGGATTCTCTAATCAGATAAAAGATTTAAGAGATCAGATGATTAATTTCGCTGCGCTAATGGAATTGGAATTAGATTTTTCTGAGGAAGATGTAGAGTTCGCAGATCGTACACAATTTTATGCATTACTAAATCAGTTACAAAATATCCTAAAACGTTTAGCAGATTCTTTTGCTTTTGGAAATGTGATAAAAAATGGTGTTCCCGTAGCAATTATTGGTGCGCCAAATGCTGGTAAATCGACTTTATTAAATGCATTATTAAACGAAGAACGTGCTATTGTTTCGGACATAGAAGGAACAACACGCGATACAATAGAAGAAACTATTTACATAGATGGAATTGGATTTCGTTTTATTGATACAGCAGGAATTAGAGAAGCTGGTGATTCGATAGAACGTATTGGAATTGAGAAGACATTCGAAAAAATAGACAATGCTTCAATTATTATTTATTTGTATGATTCGAATATCACAGAAGATAATCAAATTGCGAATCAGTTAGATGATTTACAACGTCGTGGAAAAATTCTATTCAATGTTGCAAATAAGATTGATGTTTCGAACACAGAAGCTGTAATTCCGGCCGCTATTAAAGAAGAATTTAAAGATGTTGTTCATTTAGAAATCTCTGCAAAAGATCAGTTTAACATCGAAGCTTTAAAAGAACAATTAATTCATCAAATAAAGTTAAAAGGAACTAATCAAGACGATACAATTGTTACAAATTCTCGTCATTTGGAGGCTTTACAAAATACGCTATCACAAATCGGAAAAATAAAACAAGGTATGGACATGGGACTTCCTGGAGATTTATTAGCAATGGACATTCGTGAGGCGTTAACTTATTTAGGTCATATTACTGGCGAAATAGATGTTGACCAAGATATATTAGGTACCATCTTCGGAAAGTTTTGTATTGGGAAGTAGAAAATATTTGAAAAAACATATAACAAAAACAGCGGTAAACTTTTAGTTTATCGCTGTTTTTGTTTTTATTATGGTTTTCCATAAGAATATATACTTGGTTATTTCTTTATTTGTATTTTAGTATTAATGTGTTTTTATCAATAATCAATTTAATAAAAAACATAAATTATCTTAATATGAATATTAATTTGTCTTTTCTAAACTTCTTCAATAAAAAAAAAAAGTTGATTCTCAAAAAACAGAATCTATAATAAGTTCTTTGGCTCCTAAAATTTTAAAGGATGAGAAAGATATAGAAAAGATACAACCTTATTTGGATAAACTAAATGAGACAATAGATACTAAAGGTATTAATAATATAGCTCTAACAGGTGGGTATGGTTCGGGAAAAAGTACTATTATTGGAACTTTTAAAGAATTAAATCCTCAATAAGAATTTTTTAAATATATCATTAGCTTCATTTAATAAGAAAAAAAGTGATGATGTATTAACTTCTACTGAAAAAAAATTACAAAAAGAAGAATTAGAAAGATTATTAGAAGTCAGCATATTACAACAAATATTTTATCACGTTAAACCAGATGAAATTCCAGAATCTCGTTTTAAAAGAATTATTAATATTCCTGATTGGAAAATATGGATTATTTCAATTAGTTTTATTCTATGGGTTTCAAGTTCAGTTTTATTGTTGAAGTACGATTATTTGGATAAAATCAATCCGAATAATTGGAATACTAAAGACAGTTTTGATTGGTTTGCTCTCTTCATATTCATCATTGACATTAGATGGCTGTATTTCATTTCTCAAAAGCTCATTCTAATTGTACATAAAACTCTGTAAGATAGAAGATTTTAATCTATGACTTTGCTTAGTTGCTATCTAATAACATTTTCATTTCTTCTATCTTTTGATTGGATATTTTACTTTTATCGTAAGCAAGATAAATTGTATTTTCGGCTTTGGCTTTGCCATTCCAAATCGAAATGACTTTTTTTTCTTTGATATAATCTTTTGCAAGAAAGTCTGAAACAACACTGATACCCGAACCTTCACTCATAGATTTGATAATGGTAATAAGGTTAGGAACAATGTACTTTGGAATCAGGACAGGTCTTTTATTAAAATTCTTAAGCCAAAATCTTCGTATGTAAGCAAGATCTGCGCTATATGCAAACCAATCCTGCTGTAATAGCCATTGTTCTGCTTCGATAAAATTCTCTTGCTCAATATAATCGTTAAATACTTTAATATCCAATGTTTTATCAGCTATAATGATAAAATTTTCCTTCAGGATTTCTTCATAAACAATCTGTTTGTGATCTGCTGTTTTCTGACTGGCAATAATAAAATCAAGGTCTCCATCAATAAGCTGTTGAGTAAGTTCTTTAGCAAGACCAAATGTTGCGTGTATTTGAGAAGTAGTTTTGTTAAGGTTGGGGGTAATTTCAGAATAAAAAAACTCAATGGGTGCACCTAATTTTATAACAGAACGTTTTACTAAGGCTTTCTTCGTAAATAAAGCCTCTATCGATGTCAGATTTTCTACTGAACCGATTACTTGAGTGTACAATTGTCTGCCCGACTCAGTAGGCACCATTTTACGAGGCATTCTGTCAAATAGTTTATCTCCCACATATTGCTCAAGCGCAGCCAGATGAACACTCACGTTAGGTTGTGAAATTAATAATTCTTGTGCAGCTTTCGTTAAATTACCTTTTTGATAAATTGCTACAAAAGTCCGGTACCATTCAAAATTAACCATATACAAATCTATTAAAATTTTAATAGTTATTGCTAATTTTTAATATTATTATTATAAGTGTATTATACAGAAATTTGTACCATAATTAATTCATCAAAAAAATGAAAAATAATACAGCATTAATTGTAGGAGCAAATGGTATCATCGGAAGACATCTTACCGAGCATCTTACAAAATCTGATGATTGGAATGTAATTGCATCAGCACGCCAGTCATTAAACTATGAAAGTACTGCCGACTTTATTGCATTGGATTTGGAAAATAGTGAGCAGATATATTCTTTTTCTGAACAACTGAAGAATGTAACCCATATCTTTTTCAATGCTTATACTGAAAGAAAAGATCCTTATCAACAGGCTGAAGCTAATGTAAATTTACTAAAAATCTTTATCCCTGCTTTGGAGGAAATAGCACCTAATCTCAAGAGAGTATTATTCATTCAGGGAGGTAAAGCATATGGTGCACATTTAGGTATTTATAAAACTCCGGCATACGAAACTGATCCTCGTAGTATGACTCCTAATTTCTACTATGATCAGGAGGATTTTCTTCGCCAGCAATCTCAAGGTAAAAATTGGTCATGGACAGCATTAAGACCAGACATAGTAATTGGATTTACAGTTAATACACCTATGAATTTGGCTAATCTTATTGCAGTTTATGCAACCATCTGTAAAGAAGAAGGAATTCCAATGCGTTTTCCGGGTTCTTATAAGGCTTACAATGCCTTAGTTAATGTAACAGGTGCGGATGTTTTGGCTAAATCACTGGAATGGGCTTCACTTGAAACTAAAGCAGAAGACGGAATATTCAACATCACAAATGGAGATGTTTTCCGCTGGTCACAGATTTGGCCAAAAATAGGAGACTATTTTGGGGTTGAAGTAGCCGAACCACAAACATTTTCTCTTACCGAATATATGCCTGGGAAATCTAAAATTTGGAATGAAATAGTAGAGAAATACAATCTAGATCCGCACAGTTTAGATTCATTGGTTCAATGGGGATTTGGTGACTTTATTTTTAATGTTGAAGTAGATGCTTTTCTTGATGTAAACAAGGCGAGAAGATTTGGCTTCCACGAAATGAATGGAGATACATTAAGTAATTTACTGAGTACATTCCAGAATCTTAAAGATAAAAATATAATTCCTTAATAGCTATGGACAGACAAGAATTATTGAAACAGCATAAAGGATTTTCTCAGGTGTTTCGTCCGGGAAAATTAACTTTTGGTTTTGTTGCCCCAATGGCAGGTTATCCTGATAGTCCCATACCAGATGCAGAAGGTTTTGCAAATACCGTAAAAGCAGCAGATGAAGGTGGTATCGATGCAATTTGGCTGCGTGATGTTCCTTTCTTAGATCCCAATTTCGGAGATACTGGGCAAATTTATGATCCAATGGTTTATGGCGGAATTTTGGCAGCTACAACAAAACGGATAGCGATTGGAACAGCTGGCATAGTTTTACCGCTGAGAGATCCTCTGATTGTTGCAAAGCAAGCAACGACTTTAGATCAGCTTTCTGGAGGACGTTTTATTTTAGGACTAGCTTCAGGAGATCGTTACAATGAATATCCCGCATTCGGAAGCAATTTCGAAAATCGTGTTGAACGTTTCCGCGAAGCTCGCGAAGTTATTCGTAAGGTTACGGAAGAAAGCTTTCCTTCCTTTGATACTGAGTTTTACGGATCATTTAATGGCTCTATTGATTTAATTCCAAAACCGCTTTCCGGTATCATTCCGACAATATCAATAGGCCGTGGAGGACAGGATCTGAGTTGGATTGGGGAGAATATGGATGGATGGCTATGGCACGGAGAGAATGCCAGAAAAGTTTCTTTAAGAAGAGATCTGTGGAACAAGGCCACTAATGGAGTTGATAAACCTTATGGTTATGCTCATTTTTTTGACCTCAATGAAAACCCAGATGCACCAATATTTTTTGCGGGAAATTATGTTCAGGGAGGCCGAAAAGCTTTAATTGAGTTTTGGGAACAACAGCAACAGGAAGGGTTGTCACACGCAGTCTTAAATCCAAAACCGACCCGAAGACCTGCTGAAGAGATGATACAGGAGTTCAGTGAATACATCATACCACAATTCAGATAATTACTTATATAAATGGAAAAACTAACATTATTAAAAGAATTCAATAACAATAATTTAAACCTTAAGAATAAGGTTGTAATGGCACCTTTAACGAGAACAAGGTGTAATAATGAAGAATTAGCACCTGAAGAACTAAATGTCGAATACTACAGACAAAGAGCTTCTGCCGGATTAATAATATCTGAAGGAGCTCCCATAAACAGCAATGCAACAGGGTATATTGATGTACCGGGTATTTACTCCGAAGCACAATTAGAAGGCTGGAAAAAAGTAACCGCAGCTGTCCACGAGAAAGGAGGTAAAATCTTTGCTCAATTATGGCACGTAGGAAGAATTTCGCATCCTGATCTTTTAGATGGAAAGTTGCCGTTAGCTCCATCAGCAATAAACCCAGATTTTCAGTCTTACACTAAAAATGGTTTTACAGATACAGTAACTCCAAAAGAAATGTCTATTGAAGATATAGAACAGACAATTTTAGATTTTCAGCAAGCAGCGGTAAATGCTATAAAAAGTGGTTTTGACGGCGTAGAGATCCATGCGGCCAATGGCTATCTTTTGCATCAGTTTTTTGCGAAATGTTCTAATCAAAGAAAAGATCAATATGGAGGAAGTATAGAAAACAGAGCAAGATTTTTGTTTGATATTTTAGATAGTATAAAAGAAAAAGTTAGTTTAAATAAAGTTGGTGTCAGGATTGCGCCGGATCTTACCAATACTTTTGGTATTGTAAAAGACGATGAAACAGTTGCTTTTTTTGAATATATCTGTAAAAAGCTGAGTGATTATGGATTGGCTTATCTTCATATTTCAGGATTTTCACTTGATCCGGCGAATAAGGAGAAAAATATTATTGAAACGGCGAAATATTACCGTAAGCTATATACAGGAACTTATATGATTAATGGTGGATTCACCAGAGATTCTGCAAATAAAGCATTGGAAGAAGGCTATGCAGATTTAGTCTCTTTCGGTGTTCCATTTATTGCGAACCCCGATTTAGTTGAACGTTTTGAGCAGAATGCTCCGTTAAATCAGGCAGACAGAACAACTTTCTACGGAATGGGTTCGGTAGGATATACTGATTATCCATTTCTTCATCAAACCAAATAAGGTATCGACTTGAAACCTTAGTGTTAATTATTGTGTACAAACAATATAAAAGTATGGAAACGACACGATATCATCGTTCTGATATTGAAATCTTTCTAAAAGATTTTATAAATCATTGGGCAAATTCAGACGAAAACAAAATTGCAGATGATCTTGCTCCTTTTGTGAATTTTAGAAGTAATGTTCATGGGGTAATTAAAGGAAAAGTAAATGTTGCTAAAAATCTGTTTGAAGATAGATCAAACCATTCATTAAGCTTAGCAAGCAGTAATCATTTTATAGCAGGCATCCCTGATGGCAAAGAAAATAAAGTGGTTTTCAGTTTCTATCTATATGGAATAATTAGTGATGAAAATGACAGTATCGCAACTTTTGGAGCGACATCAATCATTGAGATTCTAATGAAAGATTCAGAGACAATGGAAATAACTGATTTCAAATTTTCCGTTAACTGGATTGAAGGTGATGCACATTTACTTCAAAAGTGGTCTCCAATAAGAGGGCAGAGATTTTGGCAACCTGGTGATACTACTCCTGTGATTGTAAGTGAGCTAGATGCACCCTGGAATAAGTACAAAAATTTGATTCCAATAGGAACAGAAAAAGATTGGATTATGGAAGCTTATTCAAGATATTCATGGGCGATTGATCAAAATGATATTGGTTTATTAATAAGTACATTTTCTAGAGCTGCTGAAGGTAATTTAACACCAATGGGAGATTTGAAAGGTTTATCTAATATTATTGGGCAAATAAAGGATTTTAGACAACCGTGGACACAGATGCAGCATTTTGCGGAGCCGATTAAGGTTGCAATTAATGATGACGAAATTAGTGCTCATATGATTGTCGGTAGAATAGTGCCACAGTATTTTGAGAAATTAGAAGAAGAGAAGAATTATGCAGCGTTTTATCCATTAACAATGGTCAAAGAAGATGGTCAGTGGAAAATGGAAAAATTCAATTACATACCACATAACTTCAGAAGTTTTGCAGGTTTAAAAGATTATGCTGATCGATTTATATAATTTTAAAATAAGAAATAGAAATGTTATGACAAAACAAGAATTTAAAGAATCAATTGATTCAGAGATATTGACAGGAATAAAAGCTGGTACAGATGATCATCGTTTTCTAGACATTTGGATGGTAATAGTAGATGATAGAATTTTCGCAAGATCGTGGGGAATAGCTGAACGAAGCTGGTACAATACTTTTTTAAATAATGAAAATGGTAAGATTAAAAGTGGAGATAAAGTATTTAATATAAAAGCGAAAATTCCTGAAGACTTATATGAATTGGAAGAGCCTATCAACAATGCGTATATGAAAACGTACGATTTTGGCACTAATGCTTTTTTTGCGAAAGGTTTAGCCGGGAAAAAGCATGTAGAAAAAACAATGGAGTTTATTTTGGAAGATGAGGTAGTTTGAGTTAAGTTGTGTTAGATCCTCCTAATTTAGGAGGATTTTACTCTCGTTAGTGATAATTATTATTTGTTAAATTGAAGCATATTAACATAATTACATCTAAATAATTTATAGCAACCATATATTTGTATGTACCAAATCAAAAAAATATATACTATACTTCTACAATAATTTTGTTATCTGTAGAAAAGTAGAAAAATATTGAGTAATTAAATGTTAAACTTTAATAAATTTCACTTCACCAAAACTACACCTCACTCCCCTACACTGTTCATTAATAAAGGGATTTACACTTTCTGTATTGGGAAGTAAAAAATATTTGAAAAAACATATAAAAAAAACAGCGGTAAACTTTTAGTTTATCGCTGTTTTTGTTTTTATACTTATTTATAATCACTTTTATTATTTAGGATTACGGTTTTCCTTTAGGATTTATTGGTTCGTATGTTTTTATTTGAGTTTTTATTATGTAAGAATATCAGAAATTAATAAATAGCTAAAAAAGCACAGAAAAAATCTTTTAGGATTCAGCAAACATAATTCCAAATTATGATAAGCAAGTAGTATTCCTATTGATATATAATTACACTAAACTAAAACTCACACAATTGTAAACGTTATTGTTAAGTCATTTGATAACGTTAGAAAGATAAACTAAAATTACTAGAAAACATAGATTATGGAAAGACAAAGAGTATCATCAAGTAATATCCGAAGTATAGGATATCAAAACTCAATTTTAGAAGTGGAATTTAATAACGGAAGAGTTTACCAATATTATAATATTCCTGAGAATATTTATCATGGATTAATGAATGCATCTTCACATGGTTCTTATTTAGCTTCAAATATTGTTAATAAATTTAGATATCAAGAATTGTAATGTATTTAGAAGAGGTAGTAATTATAAATTATAAAAGCTGTAAAATATTAGATATCAAGCTAAAAGAAAATAATCCGAATATTTTTATTGGATTAAACGATTGTGGGAAATCTACTTTGTTAAAAGGGATAGAGTTATTATTCAATAAAGTTAATTGTTCATTTAGTCAAGAAGGAAATAATAAAAGTGATTTATCAAATTCTACATTAGATCAAGAAGAATTTGTTTCTATTTTCGAAGAAAGGAATTTACCTGTTTTTGAAGAATATGATAATACCAGCATATATGTATTAGGTAAATTACGATTACAAGAAAATGAATTAGATTTATTTGAAAGTATAGATTTATCTAACAGCTTAAGTTGGATGTTAGAAAATTTGATTGATAATTCCATTTGGTTAATCAAGAAGATTAATGCTAATACATCAACTGGATATTTAGCTCAAAATTCAAATAATGATTACAAACATATTTATAGTGAGACAGCAGCGAAATTAAATATAATAAAAAGAGAGTTGAATATTACTTCTGACGATATTACTAATTCTAATGCCCTTGGAAGATTTTCTAATTTGGAGTTAATAAGAGCTATTAATAGTAAAATAGAATTAGAAAGATTTTGGATTGAATATAAACCTGCAAAAAGTGATTCTGATATTTTTCCTGAGTATAAATATTTTGATTGGAACTGTTCTATGGAAGAAGTTATTTCTATAGCAACTAGTTTGATGAAAGACAAAATAGAAGAATTTATTCAGCCTATAAAAGTAACAGCTCAAGAAAAAGCACAATTAGCAGAGGAAGCTATAAATGAAGAGTTCAACAGAATTCAAGAAACTATTTCCTCTGTAGCACCAGAAATACAGTCAATTAATAGTAAAATTCATTTTGAAGTTAAAGAAAAAGTTTCTGATATAATGGTACAAAAATTACAAAGTGATGGATTGATACATTTAGATAACCAAGAAGAAGGTTTAAAAAGAAAAATTTGGTTTTCTTTAATTAAGGCAAAAGCTGAAAGATCAGAACAATCAGGAATTAAAAACCATATTTGGGCATTTGACGAACCTGAAACTCATTTGTATCCTGGTGCGCAAAGAGAGTTTTTTGATAATTTAAAAGGGTTATCTCGAGGAAACGTTCAAACTTTAATAAGTACTCACTCAACAATATTTATTGATAAAGCTAATACTAATGATATTTTGAATACATATAAGTTAGAATCAGGATATACAAACTTATCAAGTTGTGAAGATGTAGAAAGTATTTTTGATAGTTTAAAAGTTAAAAATTCTGATTTCTTATTTCATGATAAATTTCTAATTGTGGAAGGAGATACAGAACAATATTTAATACCCGCTTTATATAAAATATATACTGGTAAAACTTTTATTGAAGATAATATTCAATTAATTAATATTGAAGGAAAGGATAAGTGGAGATTAAATAAAGAAGTTTTAAGAGCCATAACACAAGGATTCAATAAAATTGAAAATTCAATGATTCTTCTATTCGATAATGATATGAGTTTTCAAATGGATGCTATTGATAAAACTGAGAATGTCTTTTTTGTTGGAAAACAAGATATTGAAGATTCAATTGCAATTGGTTTGTGGACGGAAATCGTAAATCAGTTTTATGATGAAACGTTAATTATTAACGATAGTTTTATACAAACTATTTTTGACTCTATTCCTGAAGGAGATAATGTTCAAAGTAATAAAAAATTTTTTAAGAAGTTATCATATGCTTTAAAAACTAAATGGCAAGAAGATGGAAATGATATAGATAGTTTTATCTCTATACCAGACAAGGGAAATGAATCTGCCGAATTTATTTTAAATGTAATAAATCATCAAGAACATATTCCTGTCAAAATAAAAGAAGCTTTTGATAAATTAATTTCTTTAAATTAAACAAAATTCGTTGAATATTAACCAGAACAAGTATTCAACATCATGGTTTAAGAAAAAACTAATAATTAGAATTAACTACTACAAGATTATGGACGATGTAAATAATCATAACGGCTTTAAATTAATCGGTATAGTCCCCCTTAAGGATTGTAACCAGAAATTCCGGAAAAATTTAAAAATTGGAACTCCGTATTTACTATATAATAATTATACTGTCGAACTTAATGATAAAAATTCCTCAGTAAATGCCATTACAGTAAATAGATGTAATGTTCCAAATACTATGTACAATCTTGATAATGGAATCAAGATAAATATATCTGCTGTTGTTGGAAAAAACGGTTCAGGTAAAAGTGCGTTAATAGAGCTTTTTTATTATTTTGTGTATGCGATTTCTTCTTTGAAAGAAGATGATGAAATCGGATTACAGAAATATTCAAATATTGTTCAAGATAAATTAAAATTATTAGAGAGAGATATTAAATTTATAAATAGTGAAAAAGAGAATTATTCTCTAGGGATTCAATATCAAGAAAAATATAATATCCAAGTAATTTTAAAAAATAAAAAATCAAATTATAAAAATTCGCTTCTTCAATCTTTAAATGACAAGTTGCATTTAATTAAAAACACCTACAATGAAGCTTTAGAGAATGAAAATCTTATACAAAAGGAGCTTAACATGGCTCTAATTTATGAGTTAGAAAATCATATTTATATATTAGAATTTATAAATGGAAAATTGACTTGTAAGGATTATAAAGGTTTAAATATCAGTTCTAATTTTAAATTTGATAAATTTTTCTACTCAATCAATTTAAACTACTCACATCATTCATTAAATTCAAATATTATAGGGGGATGGATTGACACGTTATTTCATAAAAATGATGGATACAAAACTCCTGTTGTAATAAATCCTATGCGTGATGAAGGTATTTATGATATAAATAATGAGCTAAATTTATCTAAAGAAAGATTAATGTTTAATTTGGCTTATTATCTTGTAAAAAGTCAGAATAACAAAGAAGAATACAAGCTATTAGACAAATATAAAATTAGAACAATTAACTTTTCTATTAAACCTAAAAGCTATCCGGCTTTATTGAACTTTAATAATGATGGATTACAGCAATCAAGTTCTCACTTTTTAATAAAAAACATTGTTAATGAAAATAATTTTGCAAAGATCAAGCACTTTGATATTGCTGTGGGGTATTTAGAGAGAAAACTAAAGAAAATTAGACGGAATTATCATTCTATAATCTTTAAAGAGTTTGATAGTTCATCCCAAAGTGAAGAAGAATATTTTCAAAATTTTATACTTGAAGATAATTCACACATAACAAAAAAAATAAAACAAGTTGTAAATTATATTAGGTACGCAGAAAATTCTAAAAAACTTGACGCTATCTTCCAACTTGAAGTCCTTAAAACATGCTCATTTACTAGCGATGAATTTGTTGCATTCATTCTTGAAAATAAATCTCATTCAGAGGAGGAGAAATCAAATTCATTAAATGTACTAGAATTAATGAATTATTTGCCGCCAAGTATTTTTAATATCGATTTTGAATTATCCATAGTTGATAAAGAACGTATTCTCTTAAGTCAATTAAGCTCAGGTGAACAACAGATGATATTTAACATTAACACTGTCTTGTATCATCTTTATAATCTTCAATCATCATTCTCTTCAAAAAATACAAGATTGGTTTACAAGAATGTAAGCATTATTTTGGACGAAATTGAATTATACTATCATCCTGAAATGCAAAGGCAGATTCTTAAAAATATATTAGATTCATTAGAATTAATTAAAACTAAAGAAAATGAAGGAATAGAATCAATTAACATTTGTTTTCTAACCCACTCACCGTTTATTCTTTCAGATATTCCATCTCAAAATATTTTGAAACTTAATGAAGGAAAACCTGAATCTACTGATAAAATCAATTCCTTTGCAGCTAACATTTATGACTTATTGAAAGATGAATTCTTTCTTGAAAATGGTGCAATTGGTGCTTTTGTATCTAAAAAGATAAATGATATTTTAATAAAAGATCCAATAGAGGAAGAAGATTGGTCTATAATTAATCTTGTAGGAGATCCATTTCTTAAAGGTGTTATCAAAAAGAAAATTGAAGATAAGCTATCTGATGATGCATTAAAAAAAGAGATAGAGAGATTACAAAAAATTAAGCAAAAACGTTCTAAAAATGATACAAATTAATGAAAATAAATTTACTAACCTCGACAAGGACTTGATAAATAGATATAAGAAAATTGATAAAAAAATAAAAAAAAAATTAATAGAGTTAAAAAAATACTCAATAAGTAATTTAACTACTTTTTTTTCGAGTTTAGAAAATGTAATTTCAATTGACGTTAATTCAACGGATTCTTTTGTAATGGCTAATTTAGAAACAGTAAAAAAATTAAATCAAATTTCTCTTGAAAATATATCATTTCAAAGAAAAGAATTGAAAAATGATAAAAAAATAAAAGATTTAGAAAAACAAAAGAATGACACTAATTTAAATTCCAATGAAAAGTCTAAAATAAATAACGAATTGAATGAACTTTTAAATTTAAATACTTATTTAGAATCTGTATTCAATTACTCTGAAAGAAAAGATAGATTGATTTTATATTATTCGAAACGAGAAGCAAGTAATTGCCATTACTGTTTAGCACAATATACTACAATTTATACAGGAAAAATGAAGATGTATTTAAATGGGAATTTAGATCATATATATCCTAAAAGTAAAAATGCCCTAATCAGTGTAAGTTTAAATAATTTAATTCCTGTTTGTTCTCTTTGCAATCAAAGAAAATCAGATGCTACCGATAATAATTTTAATTTTAATCCATTTGATAATCATCAAATTCCAAAGTTTAATTTTAAAAATGTTATTGATATTAGCAATGGAGAAGCGAAACTTAACAAAATGGATGATTTAATCATAGATAATATCAATCCAACATTGGAAAGTAGATTAGAATTAACTTCGTTATATAAAGAATATAAATCACCAATAGTAAATCTATTGGATAGATACAAAAAATTTAATTCTCCATCTTATAAAATGCAAATTTCAAAACTAACTGAAAAAGATATTTCTGATAATTTAGAATCGTTTATTTCTGAAACATCGTATACAGACAAGAATATACAAAATATACCTTTACATAAATTCAAAAGTGATTTTTATAAAGAACTAGAAGAATATAAAAGTAATGGGGATATATAATTCTCATAATCTGAGTTTATAGATGAATTATTTTTAGTTAATTTTTTATAAATATAACTACACCTCACTCCCCTACGCTTTAGATAAATAAAGGAATTCACACTTTCTGTATTAAGAAGTAATCAAATCAAACATATTATAAATATAGATAAAAACCTCATCAAAATAATCTGATGAGGTTTTTATTTCAAATAAATCCATATTCATCAATTTGAAATAGAAAACTAAATTAATATAAATTAAAATTTTATATTTACCGCCTCTACAAACAAGACGAAATAATATAGTATAGAGGTATTGGTTTACAAAAATGGACAACTTCACTTTTAAAGAAATAGCTGCTTTTATAGGAATTTTTCTTGTATTTGTTCTTGCATTGTTTTTGGTAACTGTAAAAACCAAGAACAAACTATCCAATTGGTTGCTTGCTCTTTTTCTTTTTACAACTGCTGCAGATGGATTGAAGTTTTTGATACGTGATTTTCCCATCAATTACATCAACCTCGAGGCATTTCGTTGGAGCACTAACTACATAGTTTCAGCATCATTTTATCTGTATGTAGTATCTGTATGTTACACCAATTTTCGTTTTAAACCGAAACACATCATACATCTTATTCCATTTTTGGTATTCAATGGGTTTATGATGTGGGGAATTTATTTTAATGATAGACCTGCTAAAATAAAATTCATTAATGGCATGAACGATATGCCGTTCTTTCAATTTTTGCTCTACCTTTTCGAAGTCCTGTTTCAAGTCTATTTTATTGCCTCATTTTTGGCAATTAGAAAGGCTAAAAAAGTGTATCTCGAGAATTATACAAACCCAAATATTTCAGCACTTAATGCTCTTTACAAAATTACCATTCTCTATTACGTTTTACATTTTATTGTCTTAACAAGATGGTTGGTTACCTATATTTTTGGATTTGGCGAAATTAGAGCATGGATTGTTACTATTGATGGATTTGCATTTTTGTTTTGCACGTGTTGGTATCTTTTTGTAGCATTAAACAATCCTGATTTTTTCCGAGGAGTTAATTCAGATTTAAAACCGATAGAAGAAGTTGTTTCCGAAGAAAAACCATCTTTAGAGATAGATGAAGAAAAGAATACGCAAATTGAAACGTTAAAAGAGTTTATGATTAAAAATGAACCTTATCTCGATTCTTCATTAACGATTCAGAATTTGGCAGAGCAAGTAGAAATGCCCGTGAAAGAATTATCGGCTTTGATTAATTTATACATGAACAAACATTTCTTTGATTTCATTAATGAATATAGAATCGAAAAAGCCAAAGAAATTTTAAAAAATCCATCTAAAAAAGAACTCACTATTTTAGAAATTCTTTATGAAGTAGGTTTCAATTCTAAATCGTCGTTTAGTACATCATTCAAAAAATATACGGGAACAACTCCCACAGATTTCAGAAAAAATCCAAAATAATTTGTCTTTTTTCCTTACAAATGCGTTCGACTATTTTTAGTCGGTCGCCTATCACAGCTTTTCACAGCATATTTGCAAAAAGTTTTTTAAAAATATCATTCAATCTAAAAAATGTATATGAAAAAAATAATTGCATTTATTTCACTTCTATTATCATTCAACTCATTTGCTCAAAATTTAAGTGATAAAATCAAATTACTCGAAACCAATCTTAATCATTGGGACAAATCCAGAAATAAAAAATCGTCTTTAAAAGAACGTATGTCATTTTACAATGCAAACGCCGTTAGTATAGCACTCATTAAAGATTATAAAATAGAATGGGTAAAAGCCTACGGTTTTGCTGACGTTTCTGAAAAAAGATCAGCAACAGCAGAAACTCTTTTTCAAGCGGCATCTATAAGTAAATCACTTAATAGTCTTGGGATTTTAAAATTAGTGGAGCAAAGAAAATTAAGGTTAGATAATGACATTAATAATTATTTAAAAATTTGGAAATTTCCATATGATTCTATTTCTAAAGGGAAAAAAATTACAATTGAAAATTTGTTAAATCACAAAGCGGGTTTATCTGTTAATGGTTTCGGAGGTTATGAAAGAGAACAAAAATTACCAACAATAATTCAAATTCTTAATGGTGAAAAACCAGCTAATACTCCTGCTGTTCGTTCTATATTTGAACCTAATCTAGAATTTAAATATTCTGGTGGAGGTACTACGATTAGTCAATTAATTCTCGAAAATACAACCAATGAAAAATACGAGGATTATATGTTGAAGAATGTATTAATTCCTTTAGGAATGAAGAGCAGTTTTTTTAATCAACCTCCATTAAAAGATAAAGAAAACTCACTTGCAACAGCCTATATCAATGGAAAAGAAGTTGAAGGAAAGTATCATATTTATCCAGAGCAAGCTGCTGCTGGATTATGGACTACTCCGACAGATTTAGCTCATTACATGATCGAAACACAATTGTCTTTGTTAGGAGAATCTAATAAAATCTTAACCCAAGAAATGTCGCTTCAAAGGCTTGAAAATAATCTTGGGGCATTTACACAGGACTATAAAGGAATAAAATATTTTGGTCATAGCGGCGGGAATTATGGATTTGTTTGTCATTATGTGGGTAGTTTGGAAAACGGAAATGGAATTGCTGTAATGACAAACGGAAACAATATAAATCTTGTTTATGAGATTGTGAATAGTATTGCGAGCATTAATAATTGGGAAAACTTTCCTTTAGAACCTATTAAGGAGTCTATTTATTTAACGATAAGAAAAGTTGCCCAAAATGATGTGAATAAAGGCATTGAACTTTATAAAAAATTAAAGAAAAAGGAACCAGATTTTTATAACTTCTCCAATCAAAATGAATTAAACACCTTAGGATATGAGTTTTTGAAAGATGGCAACATCAACTCAGCTATCAAAATTTTTAACTTAAGTGTGAATGAATTTCCAAATTATGCAAATGCTTATGATAGCCGAGGTGAAGCCTATTTCAACAATAAAGATTACCAATTGTCTATAAAAGATTACCAAAAGGTATTGGAATTAGAACCAACCAATCAAAACGCAAAAGAAATGCTTTCAAAAATTAATCAAATCTTATATTCAAAATAATCTTCAACATGAAAAATCAGTTTTTTTATTTGTTAATAGCCGTTTTATTCACCAATTTTCTTTTAGCTCAAAAGCCGATTGAACAAAAAAATGAAATCAATCAAATTAATGAATTAATGACTAAATCCTACGAAAAAGGTTTATTCAACGGAAATGTTTTGGTTGCTAAAAAAGGAAAAATCATCTATCAAAAATCGTTTGGTTTTACTGATGAAACTAAAAAAACACTATTAACAGAGAATTCAATTTTAAATTTTGGCTCTATTGCAAAGCAGTTTAATGCGGTTGCTATTATGATGTTAGCTGAACGCGGACAGTTAAATCTTGATGATCCTATTTCTAAATATAATTTTGACTTACCAAAATGGTCGGAAAAAGTAACGACAAGACATTTGATTAATTACGTCAGTGGAATTCCCAGATTAGAGAATGGATTAATTGTTCCGAAAAATGATGATGAAGCTTGGAAGATTTTGAAAAAAACGGACACCTTGTTATTTGAACCTGGAAAAGGTTACAGATATGATAATGGTAATGTGTTTTTGCAAAGAAGAATTATTGAAAAGATAACAGAAATGACTTTCCAAGATTTTGTCACTAAAAATATTATCAAACCATTGAAAATGAACAATTCCGTTTTTGATGCAAAATCGGGTTACAAAAACCGAACATCTTGCTACGATATGGATAATGTGCGATGTCCAGAAATGGAATTTATCAGCGGTTGGCTTTGGTTAGATGTTAACGATATGTACAAATGGATTGATGCGATGAATCATAATCGTTTAATTTCTAAAAAATCCTTTGAAACATTATTGAATAATCCATACGCAAAAGATCAGGGCGGATCACTTGGTCGATTCTATGAAGAAGATAAATTTCAACTTCACAATGGTATTTCGTATAAATTTGAATCTATTTTATTAAACGATATTAAAAATGATATCATTGTAATCCTAGCATCAAACAATCGCAATAAAGTTTGGGATTTAGGTCATATAATTCGAGATATTATGCTTGGAAAAGCTTACGAAATTCTTAAAAAATCGGTTGCTCAACTCTTAAAAAAAGAAGCTTTTGTTGATGTAAATAAAGCGATTGAAACTTACTATAAAGTGAAAAAAACTTCTGAAGAAGAATATAGTTTTAATAACCCAAGCGAACTAAATTCATTAGGTTATGAATTACTAAGAGCAGGTAAAATAAATGAGTCCATCGAAATTTTTAAATTAGTGGTAAAAGAATTTCCAGAAAATTCCAATGTAATGGATAGTTTAGCAGAAGCTTACTACACCAATAAACAATATGATTTAGCAATAAATTGTTATAAAAAAGCCATAGAATTGGGTGGAACTAATGGCAACGCAGAAAAAATGATTGAAAAAATACTGCAGGAAACTGAAAAAAATAATGAGTAAAATAATTTCTTAGAACAATTATATGCTAAGATTAATTCTGAAATAAAGAAAACTAATTATTAGAAAAACTAAAAAGCTGAAAGAACTTTTAAACAATAGATTCTTTCAGCTTTTTTCATTAAGGTCTATTACCTGTAATTAATCTGTAAAGTATGGCAATAACTGCTAATACTAAAAGGATGTGGATAAATTGACCTACGGCTTCACCAAAACCAAAATAACCAATAGCCCATAGAATAAGCAAAACAACGGCAACAATTGATATTAAATTTCTCATATTAATGTTTTTTATTTATTATAAGGTTTACAAAATCTATTCCGAAAAATATTTAAATTATTATTTTATAAAGTTTTATTAGTTTTTAAGCATTTAAAATATCATAAAATTGAGCAGTGACATATTCTACTAAACCAGACTTTTCTTTGATGGAATAAAGACCTCCTTCATTATCTTCAGGTTTTCCTCCTTCGCTTAATATCACTCCTTCTCTTGTATCAACTTTACAATCTTCATTAACCTCAGCTTTACCTTCATTATATCCTAATTCGAATACTCTATCATAGAATTGATTCAATATATTTTGAATTTCGTCTCTATTTAAACTATGTACATCAATATGTTTCATGGTTATTGTATTTTGATTAAACAATATTCTTACTATAAATTTAAAATTTTATAAGAGTTGTAATTTATGAGCAGAGCCATAATTTCTTAAATTACATTCTATATATTATTCATTATAAATAATATATAAGCACATTCTATCATTAATTCTTCCCTCCTTTCTTCATCATATATAACCCAAATCCTATCACAACTCCTAAAGTCACTATCCTTTTAGTATTTTTAGAAGGAACAGGCAAACTCGTTTCTCCATAAATTTGATGAGGTTCTCCTGATGGTTTCAAGATATTGCCTTCGTCCTCTTCTCCATGTTTCATTTTCATCATTACACGCATAGCGGTATGGGCTATATTCGTAATTATTTGTGGAAAAAAATCATGAACGGATTTTAATAAGTAAGAACTAGCATCTGGAAAGTTATCATTTTTAGGTTTTTTAGTTAAATTAACCATAAGTTGAGCTGTATCTGTTGGATCTGCTGCAAATGGAGGTATTTTAAAATCTAAACCAGAATATTTTGCAGAATGCATATTTCCTGTAGATTGTTGGACTTGAGGGTAAATATTACAAATATGAATCTCTGGATAAATAGAATACTCACTTTGTAGACCAGCCATTAATCCTTTTATCCCGTATTTTGTAGCAGAATATACCGCACTAAAAGGAGCTGGCATATAACCTGCAATGGAAACATTATTAATAAGAATTCCTTTTTCTTGTTTCTTAAAAACTGGTAAAACATAATATGCACTATGCATATATCCCATTAAATTTGTTTTGATAACTTGTTCGGAAACTTCCATAGGAATTTCTTCGAATTTACCACTTGCCATAACTCCTGCATTGTTTATCCAGAAATCTATTTGACTAAAATGTTTTAATGTGAAGTTAACCAACTCTTCTATTTCTTCTGCATTTGAGGTATCTGTTGTTTTATACACAACAGTAGCTCCTAGATCTTTACATTCTTGTAATGCTTTTTTTAAAGCCTCTTCTCCTCTAGCAGCCAAAACTATTTTACACCCTTCTTTTGCAAACGCAATTGCCGTAGCTAAACCTACACCACTCGATGCACCAGTAATTACAACTACTTTACCACTTATACTTTTTTTTGTTTGAAATAAACTCATAATTTAGGATTTAGGAAAAATTATTAATGGATTACAGGTATAGGTTAATGTATCTTTTTCAACTATAAAAAAAGAATTCCTATTTACATAGGAATTCTCCTAACACAAATACTTCTTTTATCTACTTCTTTTAATAGAATCTACTTTATGAGATATACTATCAACTGGAAGTATAGTACTTGTAGAGTCAGGGTACATTGGGGTCTCTCCTGACATGATACTATCGTGTGGGACAATATCTGTGTTATTTCGTTTCATTTCATTTGTTCTTTTACAGCTAAAAACTATTAAAGCAAATAGAAATGTGATAGTCGCAATAGATTTCATAAATTATCTTTTTGTGGTTAAACAAAGTACATTTATAAATGACATTCATCATATATAGTTTCAAAATTAAAAGTAGAAAAACTATAAGTTTATGATTGAGATCATATTGGATTTTCATATAATATGCTTATAAAGTATTACAGTAAAATTGAATTTTATAAGAGTAATGCTACTTTTTCAACTCAAAAGATTAAGTATAAATATGATTGCACTCATAAAAACAGCAATAATGTAAACGTACTTTAGCTAATACTTCTAAGACAAGATAAATTGTCATTTTTTAACCCCTTATAAAACTTACTATATGTTAATAGACAAAAAATTATTATTTGAATTTGGAGCAATCCAAAAAACATATAAGGAAGGAGATATGATAGTGGAAAAAGGAGATAATGCAAAATTTTATTTTCAACTATCACGTGGAAGCGTAAGAAGAGACAATTTTAATCAGGAAGAAATTATTTTAGAGACCAGCCTTGTAAATGGTCAAAGTTTAGGAGAATCTTTTTTATTCTCGGAAGATTGTTACTCAATAGCTATTCAAGCAATTGAGGATTGCGATGTTATTAGATTAGAAAAAATAAACTTTTTCAATTTATTAGAAATGCATCCTTATTTATATCTTATTCTATGCAAATGTATGGGTGAAAAATTGATTTATCAGTTTATAATGATGCAATATTTCTCTATAAACGCTGTACGAGAAGAAGAAATTTTTGAAGAAGTATAAATTGATTTTGAATAATAAAAACAATACGATATGAAAAAAATAAATCAAGAAAGTCAACAGCAAAAGCGACCAGGTGAAGAAAAAAAAATGAAACCTGTACCAGAAACTTCTCCAATTGATTATCAAAAAGAAGGCAAATTAGCTGGTAAAATTGCTTTAATTACAGGAGGAGATAGTGGAATAGGAAAAGCAACTGCTTTGCTTTTTGCTCAAGAAGGTGCCGATTTAGCTATTGTTTACTTAAGTGAAAAACATGAAGCGTCAAAAACCAAAAAAGAAGTAGAAAAATATAATGTTAAATGTAAACTAATTAAAGTTGATTTATCTATTGAAAAGAACTGTGAGAAAGCTGTAGAGCAAACTATAAAATCGTATCAAAAAATTGATATTTTAATCAACAATGCCGCTTTACATTGGGAAAGTGAAAGTTTAGAGGAAATAAGTACTCAACAACTAGAGAAAACTTTTAAAAACAATGTCTTCTCATGTTTCTGGGTAACAAAATATGCTTTGCCATATATGAAAAAAGGAAGTTCTATTATCAACACAACTTCTGTTACAGCTTACAGAGGAAGTCCAAAGTTAATAGATTATGCTGCAACTAAAGGAGCTATTGTATCTTTTACAAGAAGTTTAGCTGCTAATTTAGTCGAAAAGGAAATTAGAGTGAATGCTGTTGCTCCTGGACCAGTTTGGACTCCATTAATTGTTTCTTCTTTTGAGCCAGAAAAAATTGAAAAATTTGGAACTGATTCTCCTATGGGAAGAGCAGGTATGCCAAATGAAATTGCTCCTGCATTTTTATTTTTAGCGTGTGAAGATTCACGATTTATTAGTGGACAAGTTATTCATCCAAATGGTAGTGAAATAGTTAATGGATAAAAAATAAATTCAAAAATTTGCTATATGAGTATAATTATAAAAATAACCCAAAAAGATCATGAATTTGTAGACTTCATTCATGAGTTTATTTTTGGTTCTACAACAAATCATTTATTGCACGATCTTCCTTTTATTATACAATCTATAGACAAAATGAGCCAATTAACAAATTGCCAAGAAAAGAAGGAATTTTTAACGAATTTAGTAATAGCGTATAAATCTCAAGCAATTGATTTCTTGAAAGCAAATAAACAACATAATCAAGAGTTAAAACCAAATATCACAAAAGAAACATTGATAAATTTATACTCAAAATTTGCTTATTTTAAAGTGCAAAAAGAACAAGAAATTCTCTTTATGTTAAGAGAAAAATTTGAGTGAGACATACTCTGTAGCAGATTTTAAATTAAAACAAAAATCTGCTTCTTGTACATATTAATAAAAAATATCGGAATAAAATAATGTAGTTATTAGTGATATAGCAGTTGAAGAAATTACATCGTAATTAATAAAGTATTTTTCCTTTTTTTAACCTCAACATATTCTGAGATTCCATTAGCTTAACGGTCCTAATTACTGTTTCTACGCACATCCCTGTTAAACCTGCCAATTGTTGGCGTGTTAAATCTATTTTAAATGAAAAAGGAATTGCTGCATCTAAAGTCTCATTCTTTAAATAATCTAGTAATCCTTTTAATCGAATAATTGGACTATTAATCGAATTATTTTGCATTAATAAAAATCTATGATATAACTCTCCAGACATAAATAAACTAAGGTCTTTGTATAAGTAGGGATAGAAATTTAATAGCTCTAAAAATTTTGTTTTACTTAATTTTAAAAGAACTGTTTCTTCTAAAACCTCCGCATTCATAGGATAAAAATTGTCTAAAAATAATAAACACTCTCCTATACTCTGTCCAGGCAATATAATATTCTGAATAGATTCTTTTCCTTCTTCGTTATAATGATTGAGTTTAACTTTTCCAACTACAATCTGATAATAGAAAAATGGACTCATACCTTCATTAAAAATGATATCTCCACTTTTATAGAACATTCTTTCAGCTCCATACTGATATAATAATTTCTCGTCAATTAACATAGCTTGTTTTTTTAGTTTGTTTTTATTTGGTCTGTTACATTTGGTATTTGGTATTTTAAGTCAAAGTAATTTAGCTCAACAAACATACCATAAGCGACAATAAAATGTTAAAAACATTAGTAATTAAACTTTTACTTAAATAAAAAGATCTCTTATTAATATTTTCAGAAATAAAAAATAAAAATAAGAGACCTGATAGAGAACTAATCTTCTTCCTCAGCTTCAAAATTAATTGAAGTCTCAGCAATATCGGTTAGGTTATAATCCGTTTCTTCCTCTTCAAATAATGTTTTTTCAAGTAGATTAGCTATTTTATCATGTTTCATTGTTAGTGCTAATTGAACTAGACCTCCATAAGTCGCAATTTCATAATGTTCAATTTTTTGGGCTGCAATAATTAAAGCTGCATCACGTGTCATTGTACCTTCTTTAGTAGATTTTATAATTTCTTCTGCTTCTTTTATTAAACCTTTAATAGCTTCACATTCCTTTTTTTCTGCTTTTTCATCTAATAATGTAAAAACCTTCTCTAAACGACTAATATGTTTTTTCGTTTGTAATTGATGATCTTCAAAAGCATCTTGTAACTCTTCTGTTGTAGCTGATTTTTGCATTTTATCTAAACCATCAACCAGTGCATGCTCTGCGTAGTAAATATCTTTTAATGCAGCTAAAAAAAACTTATGTAGTTCAGACTTTTTCATGTTCGTATCTACATTTTCTTTTGGCATTTCTGTTGTAACAGTTGTGCTTGAATCTTTCTTTACCATAATTTTACTTTTTTTAGAATAAAATTGCCTCTTCTTGTAGAAGAGGCAATACAAAACAATTAACCATTTCTTCTACCTCCGAATCCTGAACGGCTCGAATTTGAAGATTGGTTACGTCGGTTTGATGAATTACCTCCTCCATGAGATGCTTTTCCTCCCATACGCGCTATACGTATACGTTCAGCTTTACTCAATGAAGCAAAACCTCTTTTTGAAGAGCCTGTTCCACTTCCTGAATTTCTGCTATTCCCGCTTCTCGATGCATTACTGCGAGAATTAGAGCTAGAATTAGAAGAAGATCTTCTGTTATTTGATTGTGATGATGAAGAGCGACCTCCACGACCAGAAGAACGATCATCAGAAGAAACAAATCGCCCTCTATTGTCTCTTTCTGGCATGTTTCTTCTATTGTTTCCTCTTCTATTGTCCTGATAATCGCTTTCATCATAATCATAATCAACGTCATAATTGTCGTCGTCATCATAATCATCGTCGCCGTAGTTATCCTCGTTATAACCACTTGCAAAATTGTCATATTCGTCTTCATAATCAGAAAAATCATCATCATAGTCTTCGTCCTGAGATGCGTCGTTAAAACCATGATCATAACCCAACTGATAGATTTCTTCTAACGTAGACTTTGCATTATGGGAATTGTTGTGTGAATTGCTTTGCGAATTGTGATTGTTTGAATTACTCCTTTTCATAATTGTAGTTTTGTAATTTATCTCATAAATGGACTAGTATTTACTTACGCTATAAATTGGATTAAACTTTTATCGAAATACTAATTAGATTTCTTTGTTTAGCTAAATTATCAAGATAAGCATGCCTTGTTTATGATTAAGATCATAAACACTCTTAAACATTTAAAGCTCTTAAAATTAATGTATTAAAGTACACTAACATTTGCTTGTTAGTATACTTTTAGAATAATAAATAAATGTAATAAGTAAAGTGAAAATAAGTTTTATTTAATTTTTCTTCTTTCTATTAAGAATCAATTGAAAAAAAATTAGTCGATTGGCAGTTTTAAATATACTGGTTAATCGACTAATTAAAGTAACACTACTTTACTCTCTATTCTCTCTGTTCTTTTTATTTCTTTTCTTTTTTCTAAGCCAAAAGAAAAGAAAAAACCATCCACCTATAAGTAAGAGTATATAGGCAAAAATATGTAAGCTAGATAAAAAGAACTCTTCAAATTGTGGAAACATAACGATTAGTTTTAACTGTTATAAGTATTCTATATCTAATAGAGTCTTTAGCTCTAAACCATCATTCAATTAATCTACTTTTAAGATTAATAATTGAATTGCTTTGCTTTATTAAAATTTATAAAGCAATTTGTCTGACATACACAGGTGAAGGTTGTTAATTAAGTAGAGATTATTTTTTATAAAATTATAAACGAACGCTTCGTTATGATTAAGAATATTCAATAAACATACCATATACGGTATAAATGTGTTAAATACAACACAATTAAGAATTCTTATTTACTTCTACTCAATAAAAAAATAGTAGAAACTATGCACAAGCTTCCTATCCAATCTATGATTTGAAAAGGAATATTTAACCAAGTAACAGATAAAACTACAGCAACAAGTGGTTCAACAGAAGCTACTAAACTTGCTTTCTGTGGACCAATTATTTTTGTTGCAGTTAAATAGGAATAAAAGGCTACTAATGTCGCTAAAAAGACAATAAAAATTATTGATAGGAGACTTTCTAAATCCCATTTCCCTTCTATTTGCCAAGGAGCTTTTACAAAACTAAATACTATTCCTCCTATCAGCATTGCCCAACCTACAATAGCTGTTGAATTATATTTTATTAATAATTCTTTTGCTTGTAGGGAATATATTGCCAGTGTAACAGCTGAAGCTAATCCTAAAAATAATGCTAAAGGACTTATAGAAAGACTATTTAATTTTCCGTGAGTTACGAGTAAGAATGTTCCTAAAACAGCTAAAACAATAGCTAGAATTTCTATTTTTTTTGGTAATGTTTTATATTTTATGGCTAAATAAATTGCAATAAGAATTGGACCTATAAATTGTAAAACGGTTGCTGTAGCAGCATTAGAATGTTTTATTGCGGCAAAATAAGTATACTGTACTCCTAGCATTCCAACAATACTAAATACGATTAATTGAACGCTATCTTTTTTATTCGTCCATATTTTAAAAAGATCATTTTTTCTATACTTTGCAAATAACAAAAGGCAAATACCAGAAATCAATAAACGTATTGTTATCAACCATTCAACATTTATTTCTTTTTCTTCGAAAAGAAACTGACCTAATGTTCCAGATATTCCCCATAATGTAGCTGCTAGTATTCCTAAAATAATTCCTTTTTTCATTTAACTCTGATCTTAATTTTATTATATAGCACGCAAAATTATATCAGTTATAGTTGTCTTTTTTATTAAATTTGGATATCATTATGCAATTTTGTTTCGTGTTATGCTTGATATTTTAGATTATAAAATTTTAGATATTCTACAAAAAGATAATTTAACTTCACAACGAGATATTGGTGAAGCAATTGGTCTTTCTGCTCCTGCTGTACAAAGACGTATAAAAAAATTACGTGAAGATGGAATTATTGAAAAAGATGTTTCTGTTATAAATAGAGATAAACTAGGTAATAAGGTTACTATATTGGTAGAGTTATTTCTTGAATGTGAGAAAATAGAACAGATTGATGCCCTAAAAGAACAATTTTCTTTAGTTCCTGAAATTCAACAATATTTTTATGTCACTGGTGAATCAGATTTTTTCTTAGTAATAGTTGTTCCAACGATGAAAGATTATGAAATACTTTCTCGAGAACTATTTTTTAGCAATAAAAACATTAAACGATTTCGTACAGTTGTAGCAATGAGCGTTGATAAAAATAGTTTAGAAATCCCATTGAATTTCAACTTTCTTAATCAATAAAGTGTTATCAATCTAATAATTCTCCTTTTTTAATACGAGAACAAAATTCAGTACCTAAATAAAGAGGATTACCATGTTTTTCTGACCAAAACCCATCTAGAATATCTTTATTAATACAACGATAAACAGCAACACCTTTGTAAATTTTATTGTCTCCAGTTTCGTAATTGAAATTAATCACTAAGATTTGATCTTTATAAAAACCTGTTCCATTTTGTACGGTATCGCCAATTACCCATTGCGCAATGATACGATTGTTCTCATCAAGAGATAAAGTAAGAATACCGTGATAGGTATCGTTTGTTTCGTCTTGATTAGTCCCTTCAATAAAATAATCTCCTATTAAATCTTGTATAGTCATGTGTGTTGTGCGTTGAGTAAATTTATAAAATTTGAAAACTTGTTTAATGAAGATGAATTAGCAAATCAACAAAAGTCGATATTCGTCCTTATTTTCTTTTGGAGCTCTATGTACACAAGGTAAAACCTCTTGGTCTGGATGATCTACAGCTAATCGCCAAAGGTGACCTAATCCTAAATTTACAGATTGTGCATTTGGTTTTGGTTGATAATGTAAATCAAAGTAATTATCTTTTAAAAAATTCTCAAAGTCATCTTCTGTACCTTCATGTAGTTTTTTCAGCGCTGCTCTAACTTCTGGAATTAATATTTTTTGTTCAACCTCATCATTTGGAATAATATCACTCGAAGCGCCATAATATGTACATAAAAACGTATCTGTTCCAATAGGTGAACGATCCACATGAAATGAATAAACATCCGTAGAAATAAAATCAAACTCATCGTCACGGTCATACGCCTTTAATAGATTGAGAGTTGGCATAGCTCCAAAAGCAGTTAAATTAACCAAATCATCTATAATGATTTCTCTTGCTCTATTTCCTTTATCGGATAAATTTAATTGTTTTAAATCTTCAATAGAAATTTCAGTAATATTCTCTTTTAATTGTAGTTGAGAGACTATTTCTTTAAAATCTCCTTCTAAGTTTCTTTGCCAACATAATGCATTTATTTCTCCATGAAAATGTTTTGTGATTAGCTCCGAAAAAGAAGAAACAGTTGCAACTTGTTTATGTGCTGAAAATAGATTTTCCATTGTCTAAAGATAGCATAAGATAAATAAAAAGCTGTTCTTTTCAGAACAGCTTTTTTTGATTATTTAAGTGTAAACTTAATTTTAGTTTTTATATTATCAGAAGAATTTCCAATTAAAGCTTCAAAATCTCCTGGTTCTGCAACCCAAGCATGTTTATCAGCATCAAAATAACTTAATGCAGCTTTATCTACTGTAATTTTAACTTCTTTTTCTTCTCCTGGTTTTAAGTAAACTTTCTCAAAACCTTTTAATTCTTTTGTTGGACGAAGAACAGACGATTTTACATCTGTAATATAAAGTTGAGCAACTTCGGCTCCTGCAACGTTACCAACATTTTTCACAGTAAATGTAAATGTGATTTTATCGTTTTGACTAATTGTTGTTTTATCAGCCTTTACTTTACCAAACTCAAATGTTGTATAGCTTAATCCATGTCCAAAACTGAAAAGAGGTTTAATCTTTTTAGTATCATGCCAACGGTAACCAACTAAGATTCCTTCGTTGTATGTAATGTTAATCGGATTTTGTTGATCTTTACCTTTTCCGGCTGCTAACTCTTCTTTATTCCCAGGATATTCTCCTAATTGATGAGCAGAGTTATCTTCTAATTTAACTGGGAATGTAAATGGTAATTTTCCAGATGGATTTGCATCTCCAGCTAATACAGATGCTAAAGAGTTTCCTGCTTCAGATCCTAAATACCATGTTTGTACAATACTTGGTACATCTTTTATCCAAGGCATTGCAACTGCATTACCAGATACTAAACTTACAACAAGATTTTTATTTGCTTTTGCAAGTTCTTGTATTAACTTGTCTTGATTATATGGTAAGTTATAACTTTTTCTATCATTACCTTCAGAATCCTGAAAATCCGCTTTGTTTAATCCTCCAACAAAAATAACAACATCAGCAGATTTTGCTAAAGCAATTGCCTCGTTAAAAAGTTCTTTTTCTGAACGCTTATCTTCTAAATTTTGACCAGATTTTACACCATTATATTCTCCTCCTGGATCTCCAACATAACCTCTCGCATATTTTACTTCAGTTTGTTTTCCGAAACGAGATTTAATTCCGTCAAGAGGTAAAGTTTCATATTTTGCTTTTAATGAAGAAGAACCTCCACCAACAGTCATCATCTTAATGGCATTCTCTCCAATAACAGCAATAGATTTTACTTTATTTGCATCTATTGGAAGAATATTATTATCATTTTTAAGTAAAACAATTCCCTCCTCACCTATTTGTTTTGCAACAGCTATATGTTCTTCAGATGCTACACTACCAAAAGGTTTATTTTTGTTCATTGTTGTTTTGTAAGCCAAACGTAAAATACGTGTAACTTTATCATCTAATTCTTTTGTTCCTACTTTTCCAGATTTAATTAAATCTAAGTATGGTTTTGCTAAATAATAATTATCATATGCATTGCTTGTACCTGCTGAAAGACCATTTGTCCAGCTTCCGAATTCCATATCAAGACCATTTTTAATAGCCTGCTCGGTATTATTTACAGCTCCCCAATCAGATACAACAACTCCTTTATATCCCCATTCTCCTTTTAGAATGTCATTTAAAAGGTATTGATTTTGACTAGCATATTGGTCTTTGTATTTGTCATAAGCACCCATAATCGTCCAAGAATCTCCTTCTGTTACTGCTGCCTTAAAAGGTGGAAGATAGATTTCATACAACGCTCTGTCATCTAATTTAACATTACTTGTATGACGAAACATTTCTTGGTTATTTAACGCATAGTGTTTTACACTTGTTGCTACTCCATTAGACTGTACACCTTTAATATAAGGAACTACCATGATAGATGTTAAATAAGGATCTTCTCCCATGTATTCGAAGTTTCTACCATTAAGTGGAGTTCTGTAAATATTTACTCCAGGTCCTAATAAAACATCTTTTTTACGGTATCTTGCCTCTTCTCCAATTGCTTTTCCGTAATTCCAAGACATTTGTTTGTTCCAAGTTGCAGATAAAGCTGTTAATGCTGGATAAGCAATAATAGAATCATTTGTCCATCCTGCTTGATCCCATTCGTCCCATTGCACCTCTGCTCTTACTCCATGTGGTCCATCTGTTGTCCAAAATTCTGGAATACCTAATCTTGGAACACCTGCAGAACTAAATTTAGATTGTGCATGTAACATTCTCACTTTTTCCTCAACAGTCATTCGAGATAGAGCGTCTTTAATACGATCTTCGACTGGCTTAGATTCGTCCAAATAGATTGGAGTTGTTTTAGTTTGTGCTATTAAAGCTGTATGTGTAAAGTTTAATAAACCTAGAAAGATAATTTTCTTTAGCATATAAATTGTATTGTAGTTTTCACAAATATAAAAAAAACTTGCTTTTTAACCCTATGTGAAAAATCAAGTTTAATGTTATATTGTAAGCAAAATCATACATCTTTTTAGATAAAGAGTCTGTTCTAAAAAAACGATAACATTTTCAACTATTCAGTTTACAATTTCAACTCCTATTTGTTAAACATAATATAGCAAAACACACGTATTTTTGAATTATCAATTAATTATTTACTTTATTGACAAATATTATATCTCATTTAGAAAATAAATTTTTTCCGCATATTACTTTTGCCTGCAATTAATCGTAATAGAAATGTCAACACAAAACAATTCCGCAGTCAATAATAATAAAAATGTATGGATCATTATTACAATCGCTTCATTAGGCTATTTTGTAGATATCTATGATTTAATTATTTTTTCGATTGTAAGAATTACTTCTTTCCATGATATTGGCGTGCCATTAGATGAAATGAGAACTAAAGGGGAATTTGTTCTTAATATGCAAATGGGAGGTTTATTAATTGGTGGATTAATTTGGGGAATTATTGGTGATAAGATGGGACGAATGAAAGTCTTATTTGGTTCTATCTTAATGTATTCTTTGGCCAATATTGCCAATGGTTTTGTGAATGATGTTACAACTTACGGAATAATTCGTTTTATAGCTGGAATTGGTTTAGCAGGAGAATTAGGCGCAGGAATAACGCTTGTATCGGAAACCATGCATAAATCTAAACGTGGATATGGAACAATGTTAGTTGCTTCTATCGGTGTCTTGGGTGCATTATTAGCGTATTATGTATCAAGTGAATACAATTGGCGAATTGCCTATTTTGTTGGTGGAGGAATGGGTCTTTTACTATTACTTTTACGTTTTGGATCTTTGGAGTCTGGTCTTTTTAAGAAAGAAGAAAATACAAACGTTAAAAAAGGAGATGTAACCATGCTATTCTCTAATAAAGAGCGTTTAAAAAGATATCTTAATTGTTTGTGTATTGGATTACCTATTTGGTTTGTGGTTGGAGTTTTAGTTACACAAGCACCAGAAATAGGTAAAGCACTTGGAGCTGAGGTAGAATTAAATGCTGGTAAAGGTGTAATGTTTACTTACATTGGTATTTCTTTGGGAGATGTTTTAGCAGGTTTATTTGCTCAGGTTTTTAAATCTCGTAAAAAAGTTGTTTTTATTTGTCAAGTTATTATCATCATTAGTTCTACGTGGTATCTTAGTTCTACAGGAATTACAGAAACTAAATTTCTTTGGTTGGCTTTTTTCATGGGACTTGGTGTTGGTTATTGGGCAACTTTCGTTACAATATCTGCCGAACAATTTGGGACAAATCTACGTGCTACTGTAGCAACAACAGCGCCTAACTTTGTTCGTGGAGCATTAATTCCTTCTACAATTTTATATGGATATATTGTAGATCAATTCGGAATTATTACTGCTGCTTTTGTTATGATCTTTTTATTATCTGGAATTGCAATATATTCTCTCACTCAATTAAAGGAGAGTTTTGATAAAGATTTAAATTACATTGAAGAATAAATCCTGATTAAAAATCAACTCCTTTTATTGTAGCATGATGTTCTATTGGGAAACTACAAGAATTGGCTATAAAACAAAGTTGATTAGCCTTTATATGAAGCGATTTTGCTAATTCGGATTGATTAATATCTGCAATTGTAACAACTGGATTTAAAATAACTTTTACAATTTTACCGCTTCCATCTTCATTTACTTCAAGAAAGGCTTCAGAATTATCTGTATAAGCAACAACTTCTATATTATGCTGTGTACAACAGTATAAATAAGACATCATATGGCAAGATGTTACACTACTCAATAATAAATCTTCTGGATTATATAAACTTGGATCTCCTTTAAAAGCTTTTGCAGCAGAAACATCTAAAATTGGTTTTCCTTCAATACTTAATTGATGATTTCTACTGCATTTTTTTGAAGCATTAGTAGAATCCATCTTCCAATCTAATCCTACTTTAAAAAGATGTTTAAAGACCATTTTTATTTCAAAATTAACCAAATACTTTATATAACAAGAATAATTATTTTTAAACAATACTTGTTTTTATTAATATTATTTTTAACTTTATTAAATATTAGTTTAATTTTATTTAAAAATGAATAAAAAATTACCTGTTTTATGTCCAAGTTGTACAGAAGAACTTTCTGTAGAAAAATTAATCTGTAACAGTTGTGAAACGCAAGTTGTAGGAAATTACAAACTCCCTTTATTCTTGAAATTATCTGCGGAAGAGCAAGATTTTATTATGCAATTTTTTCTAAGTTCTGGTAGCTTAAAAGATATGGCAAAACAATTAGATGTAAGTTATCCTACAATGAGAAATAAAGTTGATGACTTAATTAGCAAAATAAATTTAATGAAAGATGAATAAAGTGTTTTAATAAAATTAAAGTCAAACTTAATTTTATTTATTTCATATCACTCAAAAATTAATAACGACACTTATATTAATTGACAATCACTATTAACACTTTAAAAAATGATGAAAAAATTACTTAATCCTCTCGCCTATTATAATGCAAAAACTCTACTATTTATCGGCATTATAACGCATCTACTTTTCTGTTATATTGCTTATGTTACTCATTCATTCTTTCCAGATTTTTTGAGTATTAAAAAATCAACTATCGATTTTAAGTTTATTGATATTCTATATCAAAATACAAGAAGCATAGCTATTGCAATTCTTGTTCTTTTCGCTGTAGGAAAGTTCATCAATTCTAGGACAAGAATTATAGATATTGTAAATGTTGTTTTAATTTCTCGTATTGCTTATTACATGGTTTTTGTAACAGATTTTATTCCTATCATCAATAAAAAAATAGAACATTTAACAGAAGGTGTTGCCTCTAATAACCTAAGTGTATTACAAGATGCCTCTACAATGACAGTTATTGTTATTGTAGCATTTATTGCTATAGCATTCATTGCTTTAATGTTTTATTACTTATACATCAGTTTCAAAACGGTTACCAATCTCAAAACATTACCTCAAGTTTTTGCTTTTATAGCAGCTATTTTATTCATTATAATCTCTACTTCAATTTTATCACTAATAATTCCACAAACAATATGAAAAAAATTATGTTAAGCACATTGTGCATGTTATCTCTAACATCTTTTGCACAAGAGGTAAATAAAAAATCTTTAGATAGTTTATTTACACATCTTAATCAACAAAAAATTGGCGCAGGAAGTGTCTCTATTTTCAAAAATGGAAAAGAAGTATATGCGAATAGTTATGGAAACAGAGATTACGAAAATAGTTTAATCAACAACACAGAAACAAAGTTTAGAATAGGTTCTATTTCAAAAACATTTACAGCAACATTAATCTTAAAATTAATTGAGGAAAACAAATTATCGTTAGATACTAAATTATCTAAATTCTATCCAAAAGTTTTAAATTCAGATAAGATTACTATAAAAGACTTATTGCAGCATACTAGTGGTATTCATAATATTACAGATGATGTTGATTATGATAGTTGGTTATCTACAGATTTTACAAAAGAAGAATTATTATCTAAGATTTATAATTTAAAATCAGATTTTGATCCTTCGTCAGAAGAAGGATATTCAAATCCAAATTATATCTTACTATCCTTTATAATAGAAGATGTTACAAAAAAATCTTACAAAGACGCATTACAAAAATATATTACAACACCATTAGGTTTAAAGAACACAAAAGTTGGTGGAAAAATTTTAGATCAAAAAAATGAGGCTAAATCATATCAATACATTAATAATAATTATGTTTTGCAGCCCGAAACTTCTATGTCAATTCCTTTAGGAGCTGGATTTATTGTTTCCACTTCATCAGATCTAAATAAATTTATGTATAGTTTATTAAGTGGAAAAATTCTAAAAGAAAGTACGCTTCAGTTAATGAAAAAAATTAACGAAACTGCTGGCTTAGGATTATTTAAAGATACAGCGGATAGTTCTATTGGCTTTGGGCACACTGGAGGAATAGATGGTTTTTCATCGTACTCTTTTTGCTTTGACAATAACGAATTCTGTTATTCATTCATTAAAAATGTAGACGAATATTCTACATCAGATTTAAAGAATAATTTATTTAATGCCACACACTCAAAAAATATTTCAATTCCAACAAAATCTACTTCTTTTGCTGTTTCTAATGAAGTTTTAAAACAATACACGAACGACTATTCTTCTGTAGAAATTCCTGTTACAGTAAAGTTTTTTATAGAGAATAATAATCTAATGGCACAGGCTACTGGGCAAAGAGCATTTCCTTTATCTGCAACATCTAATACAGAGTTTGAATTTGCTGCAGCCAAAATAAAAATTGTTTTTGAAGAAAATGGAAACAAGATGAATTTAATTCAGAATGGTAAGACATTCAATTTCAATAAAAATTAAAATCCATTGATATAGATCAATTTATATTAAATTTTTAGGTCATAATTTCGTATATATTTTCTTTTTTATAATAAAGAAATTGAGATTTAAAGTTTGGTTTTGTCTTAATTTTTATTCAAAAATTAAGACGTAAGGTTTAGTTAATATGGTAGAAAAAGAGCGTTTTTTAGACGCTCTTTTTTTCATACATTTACATTGAATTATACAAGAATGAATCAATACAACTCGATTGAGGAAAAATTAAATCAAGATTTTTCTCTCCTAAAATCAAAAAAAAATAAATTAAGTAACATTAGATTTTCTTTATTTTTTGTTTCCCTTATCTTATTTCTAATTTATGTAACAACTAGCAACAATTTATTTCTAGGTTTAGCAATAATTCTGTTTGTTATTTTCTTATTTTTCGTTGTTAAAGCATCAAAAGTTAGTACGCAATTAACATATATTACTCAGGCATTAGAAATTATTCGTGAAATAAAATCAATAACTAAGGTTGATTCTTTCCCAGAAGACAATGCAGATTTTAATAATGTATACAACAAAGATTTAGATATTCTCGAAGGAAATTCAATATTTAATCGTCTTAATAAAACACAAACACGTATTGGAAGTTTACAACTAAAACATTTTCTTTCTAATCTTGTTCTTAATGAAGAAGAAATTTTAGAAAGACAAAAAGCATTCTCCGAAATAGGAAAAAAACATGAATGGATTGTTAAGTTTTTAACCTTTACAAAACGATTAAACATGAATCAAGCTTCTGTTTTCATTTTCGAGAATAGAGTTTTCCATCAACAAAATGTAAAATATATACCAATTGTTATTTCTGTTATCAATGTACTAACGTTTATCCATTTAGCAATAATTGGTTTTCCTAAAGAAATTGTTTTTTATTGGATTCTTGGTGCTGTAGCAATCTCTTTTGTAATAAATCTTATATATAAAAATAAGCTGAGAAAAGTAGCTGCTTATACCAATTTAAAAGCTGATGAATTGGTAAATCTTCACGAAGTTTTCTCGCATATCGAACAAGAAAATTTCGAAGAAAAAATTAATAAAGAAGCGCAACATATTTTTCAAAAACCACAATCTTCATCAGCATTAATAAAAGTTATTTCAGCTAGCAAAGAAACTTTAGATGCTTCAAATTTTCCTCTTGTTGGTTTTATTCTTAATACATTCTTTCTTTGGCGCTTGTATTACTCAATTCAATTTGAAAATGACATTCAAAAAACCGTTACATATATCAAGCCTTGGTTAGATGAATTGGCAAAAATAGAGGCTTTTGTTTCATTTGCTATTTTTAATGATTTGCATCAAAATTTTACTTTTCCAACAATTGTAAATCAACCCAATCAATTAGAAATCTCTAATGCTTTTCACCCATTATTAGATGAAAACATTGCTGTAAAAAATAGTTTCGAAACCAATAGACTAAATAATATAGCAATTATTACGGGAGCAAATATGGCTGGAAAAAGTACATTTTTACGAACTGTGGGTTGTAATTTAGTTTTAGCAATGAATGGCGCAAAAGTGAGTGCAGAAAAAATGATATTTTGCCCAATGGATTTGTTTACAAGTATTAGAACTGTAGATAATCTATCGTCTGGTGATTCTTATTTTAAGAATGAAATAAACAAACTTAAAATCTTAATTGATCGATTAGAAAACAATCAGCCTCAGTTTATTATTTTAGATGAAATACTAAAAGGAACAAACTCTGAGGACAAGTTAATTGGTTCTCAAAAATTCTTAGAAAAGCTAATTAAATTTCCTACTCATTTAACTGGTTTTATTGCGACACACGATTTAGAGTTAACTAAAATGGAAGAAGATTTCCCAGAACATATTATTAATTATTCTTTCGAATTAAAAAATGAAAACAACAATTACTATTCGGATTATAAATTGAGAAAAGGAACTACAAAAATGATGAATGCTATTTTCTTGATGAAACAGTTTAAGATTATAGATTAATCATACTCCAAATAAAAAATAAAACCCAACAGATTTCACTTACTGTTGGGTTTTATTTTTGATATTTTTTAGAAGTTATTTCATCTTATTTAGCAGGCATTTCCTTTGCTGCTTCATATAAGATAGAATCTCTTTGCTCTTGCGTTAAATCATATTTATAATTAAAGATGGCAGATTCCCAATCTCCATAACCAACATTTGGTAATACGATGAAACGTTTCCCGAAATCAGCTTTCAAAGTTTCAACAGCATCTGCTCTCTCCTTTTCTGATTTATGATTGTCAAATAAAGAAGAAAAATCCGTTAAACTATCTCCTAAAAGTAAAACGATATCGTAATCTTTCGCGACGTTTTGGCGACGAGCTTCTTTACTACTTTCTTTACTTCTTAAAATTAAGTTATTTGCGCTTTGCACAGGATATTTATACTTCTCTAAATTAGCTAATGTCCCTGGTCTTTCTACTTCGTAACGATTTGTAATATAAAAAATTTGCACACCTTTACTTGCTGCATAGTTAAAGAAATCTAACGAACCAGCTAATGGTGTTGCAACTCCTTTAGATGTCCAATTTGCCCAAGAATCTTGTGACCAAGTTTTTCCTTGTTTGGCCATTTCTACAGCATAATAAGAATTATCTAAAAATGTTTCATCTATATCTGTTACAATAGCCAAAGGTTTTGCTCCTTTTTTAGCTATCGCCTCATCTAAACGTAACTTGGCAATATTGTAAGCTTGTTGACTTAATGCTTGATATTCTGCTGCACGTTGTTGGTAAAATGCTGCATAAATTTTTCCATCAACCTGTAAACTATGATAATTATTTTTTGTTTGTTGCTGCTCTGTCGCTACTTTAGGTGTTTGACATGCTGTAAATCCTAAAAGGATAGCACTTCCTAGCATCAATTGTAATTGTTTCATAAAATATAAATTCTAGAGCAAAATTAAACAATTATTAAGCAAATAAAAAAACACAGAAACTGCAATTCTACAATTTCTGTGTTAATTAAAGTAAGTATTAAAGTAAATGAGTTGAGATTCTATTTCTTAATTAATTTAGTTTGGATTTTTTGTCCGTCTTTTAATATCACTTCTACTAAATAAACTCCTTTATTTAATGATTGAATATTAATTTGAGATGCATCTGCTCTCGAGAATACTTGCTGTCCAGCTAAATTGTAAACATTAACTTTTACAACCGATTGGTTGGCTTTAATATTTACCACATCACTTGTTGGATTTGGATAAATAGAAATATTTTTCTTTGTAACATCATTCGTAGATAAGCTAGAATAAACTTGTTCTTCCGAACTTAAAGAGTGTACAGCTGAAGCGTCTATTGCTTTTACTGACCAGTAAAAAGTTGATGGCATATTTTCTTTATTTAAAAACCAATTTTTGGTTGTTACAACGTATTTTGCGATATCTGCTTTTCCTGAAGCAGAACCTACAGATAGTTCATATTGTAGTGCATTATTTGGTGTTTTATCGTCCGATGCTCCGTCCCAAGAAAAAGTTATTTTATCGTCAGAAACTTGAGTATCAAAAATTGTTGGCGCATTTGGAGCTTCATTTTTTACAGTTGTTAAGTTTCTGTACAATGAAGTTTTTGGATCATAATTTTCATCCGCACTAACTAAAATTAAATCTAAGTTGTTATCGTTATCATAATCGAATAATCGTAAACTAGCAGATATTACATAATTTGCTAAACCAGAGTTTTCATCCAAATTAAATGTATCAGTAGATGGATCGTATAAAAATACTTTTGATGATGGTGAACCTGTTTCATCCTCTCCTACCATTACAAAATCGTAATAACCATCGTTATTTATATCTCCTTTATCAATTGATTTTACAGAGCTAAAATTCTGCACACCTTGTAACAAGTCATGTGTAATAAAATTTCCTGCACCATCATTTTCTAAATATAAAGTTGTTGGAGCATCTTCTACACTTTTTCCGATACCTGTTACAACAAGGTCCTGAAAACCATCTGCATTAAAATCGGCAGAAACCATAGAACCATATAACATTCCATATAATTCTTGACTTTGTACTAAATTTCCATTTTGATTTGTGTAAACTTTGAAAAATGCACCGTAATCTGTTTCGGTTTCATTTTCTCCATTTAAACCAAAAATAGCAACATCAAGTAATCCATCATTATTAAAATCAGCAATTACAAAATCTCCATTTTGGCTTCCTCCAACTAACTCTGAAGAAGTTAATTTAGCACCTTCGTTTTTATATAAATCTAAAACAGTTCGTCCTTGTTCTCCGTGTGCAGCGTTATCTGCACCGTTAAGAAATAAATCTAACTTACCATCATGATCTAAATCTCCTTCACCTAAACTAGCGTAAATTTTTCCAATGTTACTCGTATTATCTAATTCATAATTAGAGCCATTAAATTTAAATTGATGTGTTTTATAAGCCGTAATATTCTCACGATTCTGACCTGTCATTACAATATCCAACGTATTATCATTTCTAAGGTTTACAAATCGTAAATCTCCAAGATATGTACCTTGTTGCAATCCTTGATAAAATTGAAAAACACCGTTATTGTTTTTATATATATCACATTGCGTATTGCTTAAAAAATCGTCTCCACAAATTAATAAATCTTGGAAACCGTCTGCATCAAAATCTCCAACACTTAAAGAAGCATAACCATAATTTGAAATATCAGTTTGCACTTCTTGAAAAATCTGAGCATTAAGCGATACCGTTATTAAAACGAAAGGGATAAATATTCTTTTCATTATTTTTATTTAGTCTAAATTATTATTGCAAATATTTGACAATAATTTTTAAATAAAATAATTTTCTATAATGATATATGTCTTGTTTACTTCAAAACATATTATAAACAAAAAAAGGATTGAAAAAAAAATTTCAATCCTCTAACCATTTTTGATTAAACAAATAATCCCTACTATTAATTCTCTTTCCACTCTAGGAAATAACTTCCTGTTGCAGCTTGCTGATTCCAAATAATTTGATATTCACCTGATTTTGAAAAATCAACTGTAAAAACCTCTTCCTTAGAATCGTTTAAATTACGTTCAAACAAAACGTTTTCATTTTTATCTATAATCTTAAAATTCAAATCTCCTTTTAGTTTAATAACAGAACGAAACTCTACCGACGTTTTCTTTTTTACATCTAACTTTACATAAGTTGTACCCGTAGATTTTTCAAATTTTGCTTTTGTAGAATTAGAATTGTTAGAATTAGACCATTTCTCATCAGAAAAACCTTCAACAAAATAAGTTCCTTGTACTTTTATATTCGGATTTTCTGCTTTTGTATAATGAGCATTTGGATCTATGTCTGCATTTACACGAACAGAAATACACGATTGTAGTGTAAATATTGCGATAATTAAAACTGCTATTTTCTTCATATTAGTATCTTTTATAGTTTATAGATGCAAAAGATAGAAAAAGGTTACAAAAAATCTTTTTAAAGAGAAATCAACTCAAAGATTCGATGTAAATTGCAGAAAATTGTAAAAATGGATTCGAAAATTATTTCGTTTTTAACACAACATTATTCTCAAGAAGTGGCAGATTCAGTTCAATTATTATCTGGTGGTGGTTCTTCTCGAAAATACTATCGATTTTTTGATCAAAATCACTCTTATATTCTTGCTGAAAGTAGTAATATAGAAGAGAATAAAACATTCTTTTATTATACAGATATCTTGAATAAAATTTTACCAAACATTCCGAAAATTTGGCAAATAAGCGACGATTTCACTTTATATACACAAACAGATTTAGGTGATAAAACATTAATGAATGTTTTAGAAAATGATTTTGAAGAAGCAAAGAAATATTATTTCGACAGCATTAAATTATTAGTAAAAGCGCAAATAGAAGCAGGAAAAGAAATTGACTTCAATCAAGCATTTTCTTATCCAAAATTAGATAAAACATTAATTCTAAGAGATTTATTTCAGTTTAAATTTTACTTTCTTAATGTTATAGGAATCGATTTTAATCAAGGTAAATTAATTAAAGATTTTGATTTATTTGCCTCACAATTCGATCAACTTTCACCAAAAGGTTTTGTTTTTAGAGATTTCCAGTCAAGAAATATCATGGTTAAAAACAATGAACCTTATTTCATTGATTATCAAGGAGGTTTATATGGTCCAATTTTCTACGATTTGGTTTCATTAATTTGGCAAGCAAAAGCTAATTTATCAACTGAATTTAAAAATGATTTGTATAATTTTTACCTTCAAGAATTGCAGGAATTAGACAATACAATTGTTCCAATAGATTGTAAAGTATCTTATGAATATTGTGTTGTCGCAAGACTAATACAAGTATTAGGAGCTTATGGTTTGCGAGGAATTATTGAAAGAAAGCCACATTTTATTGAGAGTATTTCTTTTGGTTTAGAGAATTTAAAAGCAATCGTAGATTATCCTATTTTACAAAATTACCCAGAATTAAAACACATTATAACAGTTTTAATTCAACCAGAAACTATAGAAAAAATAAATAATAAAATAAATGGCTAAATTAAACATTAACGTACGCAGTTTTTCATATAAAAAAGGAATTCCAACAGATCCTACAGGAAACGGAGGAGGATTTGTATTTGATTGTAGAGGAATTTTAAATCCTGGTCGAAAAGAAGAATTTAAAACACAAACTGGTAGAGACGAAGCAGTTATTAAATACCTAGAAACGGAAACTAAAATTGCTCTTTTTTTAGAAGGTGTTTTTCAAGTAATTGATATTTCTATCGAAGATTATATTCAACGTGGATTCGAGAATTTAGAAATTAATTTTGGATGTACTGGAGGACAACATCGTTCTGTTTATTCTGCTGATACAACTGCAAAATACATAGAAAATAAATTTCCAGAAGTACAAGTTACCGTACAGCATGTTGTACAAGAAGAAAAAAATTGGATTAACGAAGCATACTAATTAATGAAAGCAATGCTTTTTGCTGCCGGTTTAGGCACAAGATTAAAACCATTTACAGAAAATCATCCCAAAGCGTTAGCTCCTGTTAATGGAAAACCTTTGTTACAACGTAATATTGAGTATTTAAAATCTTATGGTATTACAGAAATTGTTGTAAATGTTTTCCATTTTGCAGATCAAATTATTGATTTCTTACAAGAGAATAATAATTTCGGAATCACCATTCATATTTCTGATGAACGCCCAGAAGTTCTTGAAACTGGAGGTGGATTGGTAAATGCTCAACACTTTTTTGATGATGATTTTTTAGTAATGAATGTTGATATTTTGACAGATTTAAATTTATCTCATTTCATTAAAGCTCATCAAGAAGAAAATGCAATTGTTTCGTTGGCGGTTTCTGATAGAAACTCTTCTCGTAAATTGTTGTTTGATGAAAAAAATCAATTAAAAGGTTGGAGAAATTTATCTTCTAATGAAGAGATTTTAGCAACAGATAATACCGAGAATTTAAAAGAATTGGCTTTTTCTGGTATTCATCTTATACAACCAAAATTGTTTGAATCTATTCATTTCCAAGGAAAATTTTCTATTATGAAAGTTTACATGGAATTAATGAAAGTTGATACTATTTTAGGCTTTGATCATTCGGGAGGAGTCTTAATTGATGTGGGTCGACCATCTAGTGTTTTAGAAGCAGAAGAAATTTTTAAATAATAAAAAACGCTCAATTCATTGAATTGAGCGTTTTTTATTATTTTATTTTTACAACAATCAACTACTCTATCAATATATCTATTTAAAAACTAAACGTTTATATTGCTTTGTTTTATTAAAAACAAGTTATTTTTGCTCAAATTTTTAAATGAAAATATTATTCTATACTATCATTATTGCTTCATTAGTAAGTTGTGGAGCATCAATTAAAACTAATTTTTCTGAAATAAAACCATCTATTTCTAGAGAACAATCATTTGCTTTTTTAGCTGAAAAACATAAAGTTCCAGCTGGATCTGTTAAAATTGGATCTTCACAAGTAAAAGATTCAGGTTTTTCTACAGATTGTAGTTATAATTCTAATTTAGAAAAGCTTAGAAAAATTGCTCGTGATAATGGTGCAAATATTATTAAAGTAGTTAACTCTAAAGGAGCTGATCTATGGAGCACTTGTACTAGAATGGATATTGATTACTATTACTATGATGGAGATATAAAATCTCTTCAGCAGTATAGACTTACACTTGATTAGAATATTTTACTAAAACTACCTATATGAAAAAATCATTTATGATCCTATTCACTGGATCATTATTAGCCTTTACAAGTTGCGCTACAATTGTATCTGGCTCAAAGCAAACTGTAAATTTTAAAAGTACACCATCACAAGCGACTGTTTACATTAACGAAATTGAAATTGGAACTACTCCAATAGAAAAAAAGTTAGAACGTAAAAAGAATTATGATGTAATGATTAAGTTAGATGGCTATAAAACTTACGAAACTAAAATATCAAGAAAATTTAATGCTTGGTATATTGGAAATATTCTTTTTGGAGGTGTCATCGGTTTAATTGTAGATCCAGTTACTGGAGCTTTGTATAAGTTAACACCAGATCAAATTCAAGCTGAATTACATGAAGGTACGGCTTTCAAAACAAAAGGAGATGATGTTTTTATTGCTGTAAAATTAGAAATTGATCCATCTTGGGAAAAAGTAGGACAGTTATCAAATTAAAATTTTTAGCCTCTATTTTCAGAGGCTTTTATTTTTAAAAATCGAATTTACCATCAACATAAAACCACTTCTCTCCTTCTTTTTTAAAGGTTGATAATTCTTCATGCTCATACACATCGCCCAAAGAATCTTGGTAAAATGCTTTAAAATGAACAAAATTATCCCATGCTTTTACAACATCCAATTTTAACCATTTATTTGACTTTGCCCAATGCTCTATTTCTTTTTTAGAATGATAAGGGCGTTGGCTAACGTGTGTTGTTTCTACTAAATAATCAACCAAATGAAGAGCGAATGCAGTATAACGAGAACGCATTAATTCTTCTGGAAATAATGGTAAAGCTTTATTTAAATGATAAGGTTCACAACAATCTTTGTATTTCTTTTGTGAACAACAAGGACAATTCATCGGATAATTTATTTTCTACAAAGATACAATGTTAAAACTGCTTAAACATTCATCAAAATTAAAAACATAAGTCTTTTTCATTTTAGAAAGTTTTTCTACTTTTAAAATAAAATATCTCTAATGAATGAATCATTTATTATCAACGGAAGCTCTATCAGCAACATTTCAGATTTTTACAATGAAATAAATCGTTTATTAATGAAAAACGAAGATTGGCAATTAGGTGAAAGTCTTGATGCTTTAGATGATGCACTTTATGGAGGTTATGGTGAGTTAATAGGCATCGATTCTCCACATTTTATTTGGTTAGATTCAGAGAAAAGTAGAACTGTTTTAGGAATTGATGCTACAAGAGCTTATTATTTGAATAAAATAAATCAGCCTGAGTACTTTAATGTTAAATTGTTCCAAGAAAAATTAAAAAATTTAGAAGAAGGAACAGGAGAAACTTACTTTGAAATATTGCTTGATGTTTTTAAATCACATGAAAATATTACGTTAGTACTTCGTTAAATATGCGTTAATAGTGATAAACGTATCCCTAATTAAGCTTATTTTTACTTTATAAAACATCAATATGAAAAAGATAAGTTTTGCAATTGGAATAATGCTTTTGCTTGGAGCAACAGCTTGTTCAACAAATAAAACAAACAATAGTCAACAAACAGAAATGAAAACTGCTGCAAGTAAATTAGTATCTAGTTTAAAAGCTACACAAGAAAGTTATTCTTTGAATGATACTATTTCTTTAGAGTTTACTGTAACAAATCCTACTAAGGAAATAATTCGTTTTACACAGTACCACACTCCTTTTGAAGGAATGATGAGTAAATTTCTAGATGTAACAGATAGCAATGGAAATGAAATGAATTACATTGGTGCAATGGCAAAACGTATGATGCCACCACCAGAAAGTTCTTACCATACTTTACAACCAGGAGAAAGCAAAAGTGTAAAATTCTCGTTGAAAAAAGGTTACGAAATTGTGAAACCAGGTGTATATAAAATAAATTACAATCAAGTTTCTATAAACGAAATTAAAGGAAGTAAGACATTAAAAATAACTGTTACAGAATAGTAAAGTTGTTTAATATTTAATGATAATATTATTATGTAGCACAATTTTCTGTCAGTTCGAGTGATTTTTTGAAATGAAATGAAAAAAAATTGTATCGAGAACTTAGACAAGAAAATTAATAAACTGTCTAAGTTCTCGATACAAAATTCTAAACGAATTTCACTCGAACTGACAGTTTCTAGCATAAGGTGTCATAGAAATCAGGATGATATATTAGACTGGTAAACTAGACTAATAAATAGTTTAAAAACACCTCGTGTTATGTTGAAAATTCAACACAATTTTCTGTCAGTTCGAGTGATTTTTTGAAATGAAAATGAAGAAAAATTTTATCGAGAACTTAGATAAGAAAATTAATAAACTGTCTAAGTTCTCGATACAAAATTCTAAACGAATTTCACTCGAACTGACATTTTCTATTATAACGTGTTTATGAAACGACATTTCGATTTAGCTCAGGATGCCATTTCGTATGAATAAAAATTAGATAACTTCAAATAATAAAAAAACCGATTTCTTTGAAATCGGTTTTTTTATTATTTATCTTTATGGTAATGATAATGGTCTTGAATAATAATTTGTATAAAATCAATATTACCTAAGCCATCACTTTTCACATCCATAATTTCTTCTAATTTTCTAGTTAATTTTTGTAAAATATCATAATTATTACGATCTAATGCAATCGTAAAATTCTCTTTTACAATGTTTATATCTCTATCCGAAAGTCTATAAACTTCTGGAAAACGAATGGTATAAGTTTCTGATAATTCTGAAAAAATAGTCTGAGATAAATCTAATCTTGGCTTTAAGTCTATTAAACATGTATTGGCTACAATATCACCTAAACGTTGATGATTTTTACTTGCAATAGCTACAACTAAAGCTATTAAACCAGAAAACATATATAGCTCTACAATTCCAATTACCCAACGTAAAAAGTAATCAAAATTATTTGCTCTGTTACCATCCATTCTAATTACTCTAATTTTAAACAACCACTTTCCAATGGTTTGCCCTTTCATTACTATTTCTAAAATCAAAGGATAAAGTAAAAATATAAAACCAATCAAACTGTAAATCCCCATTACAAACCAACCGTCTTGTTTATTAATTGCACCATACGAGAAATATAAAAGCGCAAAGATTAGAATTACTCTTATAATTAAATCTATAATAAAAGCAAGCATACGTTTTCCAAAAGGAGCAATATTGTATGCAATTTGAACATTTTGTGGTGTATTGACTAAAAGTTTATTCATATATTTGGACTACTAACAACTACTCTACAATGAGAGAAGCGCATTTTATTGATAAAAATAAGGCGAAATGGTCGGAGATTGAATATAATTTGAAAAATAAAATTAATGTTCATCCTGATACATTGGCCAAAAACTATATCGAAATTACGAATGATTTGGCATTTGCTCAAACATATTATTCAAAAAGTAAAACAAAAGACTATTTAAATGAGCTTGCTTTGTTTGCTCATCAATCAATTTATAAAGATCAACGTTCTTCAACTAATCAATTAATTGAATTTTTTAAGAATGATGTTCCCAATACTGTTTATCAAAATCATAGAATGTTTTTATATGCATTTCTAATTTTTAGTTTTGCTGTACTAATTGGAATTTTATCTTCTCATTTCGATGCAGATTTTACGCGTCTTATAATGGGAAATGATTATGTAGAACAAACTTTAGTTAACATAAAAAAGGGAGATCCTGCTGCAATTTATAAATCAGGAAGCCAAACAGGTTCCACGTTAGCCATTACAATCAACAATATAAAAGTTGCCTTTTATGCATTTGCAATGGGCTTATTATTTAGTGTTGGTTCTGGTTACATCTTATTTTCTAATGGAGTTATGTTAGGTGCTTTTCATTATATTTTCTTTAAAGAAGGTGTTTTAGGAAAGGCAATGACAGCAATTTGGATGCATGGAACAATAGAAATTTCCGTTATTATAATTGCTGGTGCTTGTGGCTTAATGTTAGGAAATGGGTTTTTATTTCCTAAAACTTTATCTCGAAGAAAGTCGCTTGTAAAAAAAGCAAAAGAAGCAGTTATGATTCTTTTAAGTACCGTTCCATTGTTTATGGTTGCTGGATTTATAGAAGGATTTGTTACTCGATTATACGATGTAAATCTTTACTTCAGTTTAGCTGTAATTTTTCTGTCTCTAATTTTAATTGTTTGGTATTATATTATTTATCCAATTAGAAAAAATAGAGTATCATCTTTTTCGTTTCATCAAACTTATACAACAAATGAAACAACATAGACTACTTTTTTCTTTTCTATTTTTTACGAATCAATGTCTGCTTTTCGCTCAAGCTAAAACAGAAGAATTTAATCAGTTTAAAGAGAAATATTCTTCTAATAAGTTTGATTATACAGAAAAACCTCCAAAAGAAGTTGAACCAGGTTTCTTTATGAAGATTCTTCAAGTTATATTCCAAGTTCTCGCTAGTTTACCATGGACATTTATTTTTTATGCTGTTATTGGTTTACTCTTAATTATGATTGCTTACAGTATTTACAAAAATGGAAGCTTTCTAAAATCCAATGCAAAGAAAATATATAGCGATAGCGATTTTGATTATATCGAAGAAAATTTAGCTTATATAGATTTAAATCATCTAATTAATAAAGCTGAGAATGAAGGGAATTTCCCTTTAGCAATTCGTTATTTGCATTACCAAAGTTTGCAGATATTAAACGAAAAAGGATTAATTGAATGGGACCCGAAGAAAACAAATCAACAATTAATTAATCAGATAGAAGACGAAAATAATCGAATTACATTCCGTCAAAACACAAAAATATTCAACCAAGTTTGGTTTGGTGAATTTGAAATTGATGCAGAAAAATATCAGACTTTTAAGGGAATGTTTAATCAATTTAATCAAAACTTAAGATAATGAAAAAGAAGTTTTTAATTGTTTTAGGTGTTGTTACTTTAATTGGGCTTACTTTATTTGCTTTTTCTAAATTAACTTTGAATTTACCCAAATCTTGGGATGTAAATTTATTACAAGAAAATACAGATCCTTATGGTTTGTATGTTGCGCATAAGGAAGTTGGTAATTTATCTGGCGGAAAATTAAAAGAAGTAGATAAACTCTCTGATTTAAATATTCCTGCTAAGGATGCTAAAAATTATGTGGTGATTGCCATAGGTTCTGACATTCTTTTTGATTCAATTGCAAAAGATCATTTAAGTAATTTAGCTAAGAACGGAGGAGTTGTTTTCTTAGCCGATTATTACGATAATTTTGGTTCTGATGATACTAAGAAATCTAACATAGACACCGTTAATGTAAAAGAAGAAGAAGATAATATCCTATATACTGAAACAGCTAGCATTAAAAATGATTTTGAATTGGCAACGAAAGACAAATTTAAAATCAAAAAGAAGAAAGAATTTGAACATCATTATTTTAGCGATTTAAAGGACGATGATATAGAAGTTATTGGTACAATTACACATGGGAATAAAACTTATCCCAATTACATTAAAATTGGTATAGAAGATTCTAAAGGATATTATTTATATCACGCAGAACCTATTTATTTTTCTAATTATTATCTCTTAAATGAAGACAGTTACTTCTATGCAAAATCTGTTTTAAAACAATTTAAAGGGAAAAACATTTTGTGGTATAATCCGAACAAAACATATTCTGGTGCAAAAAATACATCTACGATGCGCTTCATTATGTCTCAACCTGCATTAAAAACAGCTTGGATAATCTTACTTGTAATGTTGTTTCTTTTCTTATTATTTAGAAGTAAGCGAGAGCAAAGAATTATTCCAATTCTTGAGAAAGAAGAAAATCATACAGTAGAATTTGCCAAAACAATTTCTTCTCTTTATCAAGAAAGTGGTGAAATAAAAGATATTGTAGAGAAGAAAATTGATTATTTCTTATATAGATTGAGAAAGAATTTTAGAATAGAAACCTCAGATCTTACCAATAAACTATTTATTGAAGTTGTTGCTCACAAAGCGAATATAACCGAAGAAGAAGCATTCAAAAATTTCCAATTCATAAAAAGCATTCAAAATAAAAATAAACCTAATGCACATGATTTAAAACAAGTGCATGAAATTATTGAAAACTATAAACTAAAAGCAAACATCTAATGAGCTACGAACAGACATATCAACCATTCGAAAATAGAATTGATTTTACAGATGTACAAGAAAAAATGTATGCTGTAAAAAATGAGTTAAAAAAAGTTATTGTTGGACAAGATGATGTTATCGATCAATTAATCTTAGCATTATTATCTGACGGACATTCTCTTATAGAAGGTTTACCAGGAGTTGCCAAAACAATGATGGCAAAATTATTAGCAAAAACTATTGATTCTGATTTTAGTAGAATTCAGTTTACACCAGATTTAATGCCATCGGATGTAATTGGAACATCTATTTTAAATTCAAAAATTAATGAGTTTGAGTTTAAAAAAGGTCCAATTTTCGCCAACATTGTTCTTATTGATGAAATTAATCGTTCGCCAGCAAAAACACAAGCTGCTTTATTTGAGTGTATGTCGGAAAGACAAGTTACTGTAGATGGAACTACTTATCCATTACAACCACCGTTTTTAGTTTTTGCAACACAAAATCCTATAGAGCAAGAAGGAACTTATCGTTTACCAGAAGCGCAATTAGACCGTTTTATGTTTAAAATTATTGTTCAATATCCTTCTTTAGAAAATGAAATTGAACTTTTAAAAGAACAACACGAACGTAAAGATCTTGACAAAGAAACATTGGTAGAAAGTGTGATTAATGGTACAGAAATTACAGCATTTCAACACCGTGTAAAATCTATTTATATTCACGAGTCTTTAATTAATTATATTGCAACAATTGTTCATCAAACACGTATTGACCAATCTTTATACATGGGTGCATCACCTAGAGCTTCAATAGCAATTTTAGATGCCTCAAAATCTAATGCTGCAATTAATGGTAGAGACTTTGTTATTCCAGAAGATATTAAACAAGTTGCTTATGCAATTTTAGGACATCGTGTGGTGTTAATTCCAGAAAAGGAAATGGAAGGTTTCTCAACTCATCACATTATTCAGCAAATTATTGATCGTGTAGAAATTCCTCGTTAATGAAATTTTTCAGAAGTATTTTTCTTACAGATAGACTGTTCTACGCAGGTTTTTTAGTTGCATTTTGTTTTGTGATTGGATTTTTCCTATCACCATTTCTCATTGTGGCTAAAATTCTTTTATTTGCATTATGTATTTCGGTTATACTGGACTCTTTTTTAATTTTTTTAACCAAAATTTCAATTGATGTTACACGAAATTATCCAGAACGTTTTTCTAATGGAGACGATAATGAATTAGAACTTTTAGTAACTAATCATTATCAATTTCCTATTTATGTAAGAATTATTGAGGAGTTGCCTATTCAATTTCAAATTAGAAATTTGCAATTCTTTAAACATTTCAAACAAAATCAATCAACCAAATTTGGTTATAAATTACGTCCTACAGATCGTGGTTCTTATCAGTTTGGGATTATAAATATTTATATTTCTGTTTTTGGATTAATTGAAAAAAGAATTAAAACAAACGAGCCTTTGACAATAGCTTCCTACCCTTCTTATTTACAATTAAAACAATTCCAATTGTATTCAACTGCTCAGCATCATAATCAGTTTGGAATGAAACGTATTCGAAAAATTGGTACCAATACCGAATTCGAAAATATAAAAAATTATACCATTGGCGATGAATATCGTTTAATTAACTGGAAAGCGACAGCAAAAGCAAGTCGATTAATGGTAAATCAATATCAAGAAGAAAAATCGCAACCCGTTTATTCTATTATTGATGTTGGACGAACAATGCGAATGCCTTTTGATGGTTTAAAATTATTAGACTATGCGATAAACTCTAGTTTAGTAATTGCAAATATTTCTTTACAAAAGAACGAAAAAGCAGGTTTAATCACGTTTAATAAGAACATACAAGATTTTGTAGTTGCTGATAGAAAAAATCATCAAATGCAATTAATTTTAGAAAAATTGTACAATGTTGAAACGAATTTTTTAGAAACTGATTTTGGGCAATTGTATGTTTATCTGAAACGTAAATTAACACAACGTTCTTTATTATTTATTTACACAAATTTTGAAACGATTGATGGTTTAGAAAGACAATTACCTTATCTAAAATTGATTAAAAAATCGCACGTTGTTGTATTAATTTCTTTCAAAAATTCTGAATTAAAAACGCTAACAACACAAAAAGCAACTTCTACAACGGATATCTATAACCAGACAATTGCAGAAAAATTTAGCTATGATAAAGAATTAATTATTCAGAGATTACATCAAATAGGAATTTTAACAATTTATTGCGAGCCAAAAGATTTATCTATAAACTTAATTAATAAATACTTAGAAATAAAAGCAAGAGGACTATTTTAATTTTTTTAGTGAAGCATAGAATTTCAAAAAAAAATGCACAGTTATTGCTTTTGTTCTGAAAATAATTAATTAAAAATGAAAAATCTTTTTGCTATTACTCTTCTGTTCATCATAGGTAATGTATATGGTCAAACAACAACATTAGACTCTATCCCAACAAAAAAACGAATTATACTATTAGACGCAGGTCATGGAGGAACAGACACAGGTGTAAAAGAAGATGGTTTTGAGGAAAAAAATATTGTTCTTAAAATAGCAAAAGTAATTAAAGACGAAAATCCATTTAGTGATATTGATTTTGTTTTATTACGCGAAGATGACGAACAAATTATTAATACCAATCGTGCTAATTTAATTAATGAAATAAAACCAGACTTGGTTTTATCTATACATGCAAATTACAATGTAAAAAATACTAAAAAGGGTACTGAAGTACATATTTCGCCTATGAATCCTCACTTTGAAGAATCTAAAAAATTAGGAGAAATAATAGAAGCTAATATTACAGCTTTAGGACTAGAAAATTTAGGAATAATAGAAACAAATTCTAAAATTCTAAGAGATTCTAAAGTTCCAATTATCATGTTAGAAATTGGTTATTTAACAAATAACGATGATCGAAAATTTTTAATTGATGAAAACAATTATCCAAAAATTGCTCAGAAAATATATCAATCTTTAAGATAAAAAAAGCACCTCGATCGAGGTGCTTTTTTATTTATTAATTATTTAATTCTTAATATTCTCTTAACATTTAATTAACGTTCTATATTTACCTTTGCTGTCCTTTCTCGATATGATTAACGAGAAGGTAGATAGAAATTTGAATGATGATAGGACAGATTGTAGAGATACCAAAAGATTCTTCTATTTATATCCATGAAAAACCGTTCTTCTCTTCTAAAAAAGAAGAACTTACATGGAATGCTTCCCAAAGAGAATATTCTCTTTTTGATGGCTTTCTTGTAGGTGGACATGATGGTGTAGAAAATTTTATCTTAGGACAAAGCAAAGGTCTAAACATTAGTGGAAAAGCAGAATCTGTTTATATTATTGCAATTGATAAACACGATAATCGCTTATTTGTAGGACAAGGAAAAAATCATCCAGGATTATTTTCTACTATTTTTAAATTCTCTTCTAATGATATTACTTGGATAAAAGATTTAAATTTAAGTGATGAATTTCAACTTAAAGTTAATTGTAAATTATTCAATTCAGAACAACCCGCACATCTTTACAAATTTGGAAATGACATTTTTCTAGAATTTGACACAGAGATTTCAATACATTTCAGAAATTACTTAATCGAGCTTTTTTATGAAAATGAAAAAGTTGCAACAATCAATAAATATTAAAACAAATTAGAGCATGAAACTAAGATTTACATTCTTCAGTTTATTTTTAGCATTGTTTATATATGCGCAAACTGCACCAGCATATTATAACGGCGTTAATTTTAGCAAAACAAGAAACGACTTAAAAGAAGATTTAGTCTCTTTAATTACAAGAACTCATACAAATAAAACAACTTATGATGAGTTAAGACAGCTTTTACCTAAAAGTGATGCTGATCCACAAAATCCTAAAAATATGTTACTCATCTATGGTTATTCTGATAGTTCAGGAAAATACCAAAGAAGTAGAGCTAGCTCTCCTGTAAGTAACTGGAACAGAGAACACGTTTTTGCTAAATCTCAAGCTAGTCCAAATTTAGGAACTGCTGGACCTGGTGCAGATGGACACCACTTACGCCCTGCAGATATTTCTTTTAACAGTGAAAGAAGTAATATACATTTTACTGATGGTAGAGGAAATGCTGGTAAAACTGGTGGAGGATGGTATCCTGGTGACGAATGGAAAGGTGATGTAGCAAGAATCTTAATGTACATGTACCTTAGATATGGAAACCAATGTGCTCCTGACAGAATCGCAATGGGAACAAGTACATATTCTTCTGATATTCCTGACGTTTTAATTAAATGGAATGTTGAAGATCCTGTTTCTGATTTTGAAAGACAAAGAAATAATGTGGTTGCAGATTTCCAAGGAAATAGAAACCCATTTATTGATAACCCATATTTAGCTACAGTTATTTGGGGAGGACCAGCTGCTCAAAATACTTGGCCAAGTTCATTTAACGGTGGTGGAGAAGCAGATACTGAAAAACCTTCTACTCCAACAGACTTAAAAACGACAGCTGTTGAAGCAAATAGTGTATCATTATCTTGGACAGCTTCTACAGATAACAACGGTATCGGAGCTTATGACGTTTACGTAAATAATGTATACAATACGACATCTTACAGTAATAGTGCTACTGTAAACGGATTAAACCCTGCTACAACTTATTCTTTCTATGTAGTTGCAAAAGATTTTTCAGGAAATGAATCTGATAATAGTTTAGCTATAGAAGCAACAACTAAAGATGGTAGTAACCCAAACCCAGGAAATCCAGATCCAGGACAAGGAACAAGCTGTGGTACTGAAGATTTTGAAAATATGCCAAATGCTAACTCTTCTTACACACAAAGAGAATGGACTAACAGAGGAATTACATGGAAAGCTACAGATGCAAGAACAGACCAAACAATGGATGGTAGAGCAATCATAATTAGAAATGGTTCTCTTACTTCTTCTACAATTACTAGTGGAATTGGTTCTTTAAGCGTTAGATTATCTTTAATTTACAGTGGAACTTCAGGAACTTTTACATTAAAAGTTAACGGAGTAGAAAAAGGAAAATTAGCTTATTCTGCTGATGCTAAAACAGTAGAAATTAACGATATTAATGTTGAAGGAAATGTTATTATTGAATTAACGAATGATAGTACATCTAATCGTGTATTAATGGATAATGTTTCTTGGACTTGTTATGAAAAAGAATTAGGAACAGATGATTTATCAAACAATAAAAATACATTAACTGTTTATCCTAATCCTATTACAAACAGTGAGTTTTACATTAAAGGACTAGAAAAAAATGAAACAATTGATATTTACAATTTAAGTGGTCAATTGGTACAAACTATTCGTAATGTTAACACAGATAGCAAAGTAAGATTAAACAAATTACCTAAAGGTGTTTATATTGTTAAAACAAAAAAACAATCAACTAAGGTTATTATAAACTAAGAATATTTTATTCTTGCAGAGAAAGGTCAGAGGTTAACTTCTGACCTTTTTTTTATTCCCATATTGGTATTGAGTAAAAATATATTTTACCTAATATTATTATTGTATTAATTTTTTACCTAACTTTATAACTATATATCAACCATTTAAATAATATGCATCATGAAAAACAAATTTATAAGTTATGAAGAGATTTATTATTTTTTTAGTTTTAGGATTATTTTTTCATCCTATTAACGCTCAGGTAGGGATTGGTACTGATAATCCTCAAGCTACATTAGATGTTAGAGGAAACCTTAAAGTTTCTACAGTTCCAACATCAACTACGATGACAAATTATCACGTTCTTGCAATTAACGATGGTACTACAGAAGTTACAATGGTAACACCAGCAACCTTATTCACTACACTCCCAACAACAACAAACACGACAGTTTATGCTGCAAAAAAGACTAGTGGAATGTCTTTATTATCTTTAGGATTATTTCCTTCTGGTTTTAGGGCTGTAAACTTTTTAGCTGCAGAAAGATCTTTGGGTGCTGCAACCTTATTTAGCGATACAGATAATACGTATATTATTCCATCAGATGGTATTTATGCAGTTAATTTTACTTTTAAATATGGTACAGGTTTGCAAGCCTCTTTATTAGCTAACTCTCCAGGAATTGGTATTGTTCGTACCAGGGCTGGTGTAGCAACAACTATAGATAACAGGCCTTTTTCTGGTGCCAATTTAGTTTTATTAAGTTTAACTATTTCTGAAACGGGTATAAGTTCTATATACTCTTTCCAAGCAAATGATAGAATATCATTTGGTTTAACTGGTTCTACGGCATTAGACGTAGGGTTACTCGGTGCTAGTACAGCCTCTTTCTCTATATACAAAATATCAAACTAATTTGAATAACAACTTATAAAGACTATTCTTAAACCTATTATATTTTAGTCGCAGTGATTAACCTATAATCAACTTAAGAGATAAAAAGAGTAATAACCTATTTTATAGTTTATTACTCTTTTTAATTCTAAGCTATCATCATTCAAATAATTCTATGATCTCTTCTGTAGTTACTTTCCCAAAATAGGTTGTCAAATCTTGTTTAAGTAAGACATCTTTTATAACTTTAGTTTCATGTTTAGTATCTATTAATAGACTTTCTAACTCTTCGATAGGTGCTGAAGCAAAGAAGTCTCCAAAGATTTTTGCTTTTTTAATAATTCCTTTTTCAACATCTAAATGAACTTCAATGAAACCAGCCGGTATTTTTTTAGCATTTTTAAAATTATAGTTAGGCGAAAAACCAAAATTCCAATCCCATGTTTGATATTTTGTTTTTATCAACTCTTCTACTCCAACTAAATCTTGATCTGTTAATGTGTAAAAAATAGATTGCTCATCTGATTTAGCAATTTCATCTATCAATAAGCTTTTTAAATCTTCTGTAGTCATTTCAGCTGGCAGATAATCAATTAAATTCGTAACACGAGAACGATTAGATTTTATTGCTTTATCTACATATTTAAGTGGATTAATCTTTAGAGCATCTCCCAATACAGACATATCCGAATTAAATAATATGGTTCCATGCTGAATCATTTTTCCATTCTTTGCTAGTTTCGCATTTCCACTAAATTTTTTACCCTCAATTAATAAATCATTTCTGCCTTCTAATTTAGCTGGCACATTTAATTCATTTAGTAATTTAACGACTGGAGATGTAAATTGTGAAAAATCCATGAAGTCATTTTTACCTAATAAGGTATGAAAGGAAAAATTTAGATTACCTAAATCATGATAAACTGATCCTCCACCAGACATTCTACGAACAACTTTTATATGTTGTTCTTTTACATAATCTAAGTTAATCTCTGCCAATGTATTTTGAAATTTTCCTACAATAATAGAAGGTGCATTTACATATAACAAGAATATATCTTCTGTCGGATATTGATATAATAAATATTCCTCTAATGCAATATTAAAATAAGCATCATGAGAAGGAGAGTCTATAATTAGCATTTGTATTTTATTTAAGTATTAATCCAAAAATAATTATAAACGATTATCTATTTTATGATTTTCTATTTAAATAGATAATCGTTGAATTGAATAACTTTATTCTAATGGAAATTTTGGTCGATCCATTTTAAATTTCGAACCATTCATTGCTTCTAAAAAAGATTTTAAAGCAGCCTTTTCATCTCTTGTTAATGAAAGAGGTTTAAGAAGTGGATCCGTATAAGGATAAAGTGGATCTTTTGCTTTTTCTTCTGCTGTAGGATCTATCATGTGCATTCCACTATTGTACAGATTAATTAATCCGTCTAAATCGTCAAAGAAGCCATTGTGCATCCAAGGACTTGTGTTTAATAAATCTCTTAAAGATGGCGTTTTAAACCTTCCTACATCTTCTGCTTTCTTCGTGATTTCGTAACGTCCTAAATCCTCAAACTTACGCTTGTAATAAGTTAATCCAATATTATGAAAAGACTCATCTGTTAAATATTTTCCGTTATGACAGTTCATACATCTCGCCTTAGTACGAAACAAATGCATTCCATAAATTTCTTGATCTGTTAATTTGTTATAATCTCCATCAATAAACTTATCAAAACGACTTGGTTGACTTTTAATAGATTTTTGGAAAGCTGCCAAAGCATTATTAATTCTTTTATTGGTTACTTTTTCGTCTCCAAAAGCATCTTTAAATAATTTTTTATACCCTTTGTATTGGCTTAATTTTTCTGGCAATTTATTCACGTCCATATCCATTTCATGCAAAGCAGAAAGTGGTCCATTGGCTTGATCTTCTAAAGTAGAAGCTCTACCATCCCAGAAAAAAGAAGTTCTTTCTGCAATGTTGTAAAGTGACTGTGTATTTCTAGTTCCTTCTAAATGATTATTTCCTAAAGAAACTTTTCTTCTGTCTGTCCATCCCATTTCTGGATCATGGCAAGAACTACACGAAATCTGATTAGATCCTGAAAGTTTTGGGTCGAAAAAAAGCATCTTTCCTAATATAACTTCTGGTCTATCATGTGTTGTAAAATAAGCTGTATCTCTTTGTATAGAAGCAAATTCTTTCCATTCAACACCTTTATCAATTGTAGGTTTTGGCCAAAGAGAAATATTTTTCTTGTAACTATTAATAATTTCTTGAATAGTTGGATCTTCTATATTGTTTAAATCATTTTTTACTACTGGAGCAAAACTTACTAAAAAGTAAGCACTGATAATTAAAAAAAGAACAACGACTTTATTTTTCATTTTATTTTAAAAGATAATTCCTACAGATAGTGAGGAATAATTATTATTTTTTGATTGAATTTTTGACTGAATAAAATTTCCACTAACAAACATTGTTGGTAATTTTTCCAATTTTATATCATAGCGCAAGTTAGCACCTATTGTTGTAATATCACTTGCTAAGTAATTAAAGTCATTTAAAATCCATGTATTAATAGATGCCTCATTTGGTCTGCTTAATGCATTTTTTGCTGATGAAACGGACTTATAATCAAAAAAAGGTCGGAAAGAAAGTGTTTGATTTGTTGCGATTTGTTGCACATAATCTATACTTGCTCCTATATTATTGTACTGGAATTTTTGTCCACTGTTAGGATAAACTCTCTGTTCTGTAATTTCCTGAAAGCTATAGTAAGGAATAAATGATAATCTAAACTTTTCTTTATTAAGAGAATAAAACAATGAAAAAGTAGTCGCTTCCTCGTCTCTTTTGTAAGATAAGCGTTTGTAAATAAGCGAGATTAACTGTGTATTATTAGAATAACCATATTCTATTCCTTTCGTTTTTCGAGAAAAATAATTTACTTTTAAACCAACACGGTTCTGATTAAATTGAAAGAATTTTGCTCCTTCAACCTCAACTAAATCTTTGTCTAAGTCTCCAACATAGAAAAAGCGATTTCCACTTCCTCTATAACTTCTCTCCATAGCAGATTGACCAAATTGAGCTAGAATATAAAAATCTTGAGAATTTCTATTACTAATCTTTCCTCCTACTTTATAACTATATTCTTCATTTACTGTACTTAATATAGATGATCCTCCACTAAAAAGATTATTATAAATCCCAAGTCCAGTCATTTGATAAACCAAAGGTTGACCTAATTGACTAACAAAACGTGTTGAACTATTTTGTTGGTATTTATATCCTTCTACAAAAGCACCTAAAGCTAAATTTTTATAAAAATTATAACCTAAACCTAATTGAGCTTTTAACTCAGATGTTGTATTATTTAATCTTGGATCTCGAGATCTAGAACCAAGTTGAGATTGATAACCTATTTGTGCTCCAAAAGATAATTTGTTAAATCTTTGCGCATATCCTCCTAAAAACTGATAACGTTCAACGTCGATATCTCCACCAACAGAATCTGATGAAATATAAGGTGCTACTCGATCAAAATCTAAATTTTCGTTCCATTTTACCTGTTTAAGTTTTAGATTTTCATAAGAAGCATTTCCCCAGATTACTTTTCTGTCATTTAGTTTTTGAAAAGAATTGGTAAAAACACCAAATCCCTTTTCTCCAGAGCCTTTCTGCTGACGATATACTTTATCTTTTTGAGAAAAAGTGGTTGCATTTAATTCGGAAAAAGAAGAAGAACTATAATCCAGCATATTTGCTGGATTATAGTAAATCTGTTGTTTAAAATCTCTTTCAGCATCATATTGATTTTTGAAATTTTGAAAAAGTGATAGACTATCTTGTGCCTTTGTTATTGAACAAAAACACAACGTAATCAAAAAAATTTGAAAGATTTTTAATGTTTTCAACATCAGTTATTTTTATTAATGAACGATACCATTTTTTAAACTAGGCTCAGCACTTCTGATAAAATCTACAGTAGAGTTGTTTGTATCTTTATAAACATTTTTACCATTTTCCATTTTACCTAACGTGTGACGACGTACTGATTTCCCTAAACGATCTGCACTATTCCATGTACCAACACTTGCCCAACCTGCATCTATTGAAGATCCTAATAATAATTGAGCAAAACGATCTGTTACACTATTATTCATTCCATCTACAATCCAAGTATTTGGAATTTCATACGTACTTTTCTTTGTGATATTACCCGCAGAGTTTACATACTCATAGCTGTATTTGTATTTCTCTAAGAAAGTTGTTGAAGTTTCTCCTTCTGGAAAACGAGCAAGTACATAAGATTCTACTCCACTACTGTGTAGGAAAAACATATTAAAATTCATTTGAGAATATATAACTGTTACATTTGGTACTGCTGGATTATCAACTTGACCTAAAGATGGATTTTCTGATGGAAATTCAAAATCTGCTTTACTCAAATCAAATGCTGTACTAGTAACTGAATTATGATTAATTGCATTATCAGCAATTACAATAAAGTCTCCTGGTTGTACTGGGTAATCTGTTCCATTACCTGGTAATACCATAACTCCTTTTACTGCAAAAGCTTTGTCTCTGTTGTAAGGAGTTACATTATTATCTACTTGAGATACAAATTCTGATTGTCCTAAAATTAATTTATCAGCGTATAATACTTTATCTGTATTGTTTGTGATTTTAAAATAACGACTTGAATTGTAGTTCTTTCCTTCTGGTGTTTTTACTCCTGTATAGAAAGCCTCTTCAATAATAAAATCTTCGTTAAATTGTTTAATATATAAAGAAACAGAAAGATTTGCAGTAGCAGCTGTAATGTCTACAGAAGCACTACCTCCTATTTTAACTTCTTCATTTTCTGTTGTAACAACTGTTCCATTAATAGTAATTTTATAAGATCCTTTAGGAAGCTCTAAACTATATGCATTCGCATCTTGAACTGTGTTAGTTGTTTTTGCTCCTGTATTTAATTCTACAGCTTCAATCTCTAATAATTTATATGTTTTGATATTATCTCCTTTGAAAGAAACTGTTAAAGTACTTTTCTGAACAACTTCTGTCCCAAAATCATCATCATTAGAACATGATACTAATGTATAAGTAGCAGATAAAGCTAAAAAGCTTAGTAATAAAATTCTTTTCTTCATATTGTTATTTATTTGTTGTTATTAAAAATTATAGTTTAATTCCATTCCAAAATATGGAGCTGGCTTTCTTTCTTGTTCAACTCTTACATTATTGTAGTAGTAAGGATTTTCGTAATTATATATGCGAGTAACAAACATTGAGGCTCTTAAAGCTTTATATATACTTTTTGTTACTTTAAGATTTACATTTAGTGTGTAACTTGCTTTACGTGAAAGTGGATTTGTAGTTGCCACGTTTCTTATTAACCATTGCTTATATAAATCGCTCTCATCAGCAATTGTATAAGCATGTGTTTGTCCTTCTAAATCTATATATCCCGTTGGTTTACCAATTATTTTTTCTCTTATATTGTGATTAAAGATTGAACCCTGAACAGAAGCTGAAAACGTTAAATCTAAACTTGGTACATACGTATCCATCATTAAATTGTAGTTTAAATTTGAGTTTTTGTAAGAATCATCGTTTTCATAAATTCCTATATAAGGAAATGATCCTATAGCTCCACCAATAGAAACACTTGGTTTTTCGTAAACTGGTATATCATTGTAATACTTTGTTTCGAACCATGCTCCACTTAATGTGAAACGAGTATTTATTCCTTTAAAACGAGGAGAACTATATTGGAACTCGATACCTTGTTTTTTTGTTACACTTCCATTTGCTGTTTGAGAATAAGCAGAATGTTCTGTAACAATACTATAAGGCACATTAGATAAATCTGGTCCGTTTGCTGTCCAATTATTAATATCTACTTTTGTTGCATCATATCTTCTATAAGAGTTAACGGTATATTGGTTAACTGAACGGAAACCATTTCTCATCCCTTCATTGTAATATGACACGAAAAAATTATGATGATTGTAAGTAAAATCTACTCTTATCTCTTTCTTAATATTTTTTGCAGCAGTTAATTCTTTGTTTTCTACAGACTGCACATAAGTCATATAGTTTACATAGCGGTATTGCTCATCATTATGATAATAGTTCAACTGCACATAATCTCTAAACTGCTTATTTGGATATAAATAATAAGTTGTTGGTTGTTTATAAAACTGTCCGTATCCTAACGTTACATCTACTTGAAGAGGTTTACCAGCAATCATAAATTGAGGTAGTCCATATTGGAAATTTAAACGTGGTTCTGCAAAAACTTGTTTGCTTATTTTATAAGATTTATCTACGCCTAATAATTTGCTTACACGTAAACCAGCATACAATGTAAAAGCATGATTGTTTATTTTATAATCTATTTTATCTCCTACAAAAGCTGCTAAATTCTGTGTAGCTGGAATGTCTTTAAAAGCTCTTGGTCGAGTAGTCATTGTAGGACTCGGTGGTTGTGTTACATCATATACATCTCCTCTACCATTATTTTTACTGTATCTCCAATCAGAACCAAGTTCATACGCATGAGTCATTCCTAGCAATACTCTCTTTCCACTTGTACGAAATCTAGCATTTATATCCAGAGGCTTACCATCTGTCATGTAATTTGCTATAAAAGTTGGTTTAGCATAAATTCCTACACTTTCTCCTGCTTCTGTTGAAGTAGGCAAAGCTCGTGGCCCCGAATATTGTACAAATTGTGTTTGCTCTATTCTATCTAACCCTTGCTGTATAGACGTATTAAATGTTACATCGTTGAAAAAGTATTTTTTAGGTAAAGTGTAGATAAAGTTATTTGCTACACTTACTCTTCTCGAGTATGATTTGTAAGAATCTATTCCTGCTAAAGAGTTATCTGGATCTAATTTTACATTATCTAAATTTCCTGCAAAATCTAAATTCGTTTTCCATCTTAATGGATAATTAAATAATTTTAATTTTAAATCTGAACGTATAGAAGCAGAAATACGCTGATAGTTTTGTGTATCATCGCTAGGATCCGATTGTGCATCTAAAAAATCAAAAGACGTATTTAAACTCCAATTGTCTTTTACTTTAAAACCTTTACCTATATAATATTGCTTACTAAATCCATCTACTTTTAGACGTGCTTGTAAAGGTGTTTTTCCTAATTTACGCTCTATTTTTATTAAACCTGTTGTTAAATCTCCATATTCTGCAGAAGGAATACCTCTAACAATTTCCACACTTTCTATATCATTTGTAGATAATGAACGCATATCAACTCCAGTAGCTATTTTATTATGAGCACTTGGTGCATATCCCATTTGTGATTGGTTAATTGATCGTTGCATATCCGAATTGGTATTTAGGATATTATCATCTACCATAAACTGAATTCCTAAAGATGAAGTCGCATAACCAGTTGGAACGCCTGAATTCTCTCTAATTAAAGCACGATTAGTAGAACTAAGATTTGGTGTTTTTGCCAATCCTCCTGGTAGCAATTCCATTAAATCTGAAAAGCTTGATGGTTGTAAATGCTCCATTGCTTTCCTATTAATAATAGATTTTGTTGTTAATCCTTTATCTTCTCTTGCAGTTAAAATAACCTCTTGCAATGCTATGTTATTTGATTGCAATACAATTATGAAAGATTGATCTTTAGTAAGAATTGGATTTATTTCTTTTGAGTGATAGTTATCGTACGATAAATTAATAATATGATGACCTTGTAATAATTCAAGATTTATCTCACCATTTATATCTGTATTAATTTTAGAAGTTTTGTCAATTAATATATTTACATTTTTTAATGCAATACTATCTTCATCAACAACTTGTATATTTATTTTATATTTATTTTCTTGCGCATTTACAGCAACAAAACAACAAATTGTACCTACAAACATTACGCTCTTCACCAACCGACTCACCATCATTAAAATAATTAGGAAGGCAAATTTAAGTTAACATTTTCGTAACATGTTATTTATTTAGACCAAATTTAAATAAAATTGATATAAATCATAATTTAGTCTAATTATAAATAATCTGATTTCTAATTCATTTTTAGGTAATTAAATTATTCTCAGTCGCTATCCTTACCAATTCAATCATATTCTTTGCAGCAAATTTTTGTAGTAAGTTTCTACGATGTGTTTCAACTGTAACAATAGAAATAAAAAGCTTTTCTGCAATTTCTGCAGATGTAAATCCTTGTGCAATAGCTTGTAGAATTTGTTGTTCTCTTTTTGTTATTCGTGGTACTTCGAAATTATTTATTGCAGGTTTTAGCATAATCTCATGTACTTCCCTACTCAAAGCAAGGTCTCCATTAATCGAATTTTCTATACATTTAATAATCTCTTCTGCATCTGCATTTTTCAAAATATATCCATTTCCTCCATTTTCTAAGAATCGAAAAATAATGCTTCTTTCAGCTTGATTACTTATTGCAATTACAATAGTTTGTGGAGATTTTTGCTTAATCGTTTTACAGAAATCCAATCCACTTCCATCGCTTAAAACAATATCAAGTAAGACTATATCAATTTCATTTTCTTGAATAAAATCGACTATAGCAGCTCCTTTTGTAAAAGAGAAAATTGTATAATTTGTATGTTGTAGAAAAAGAGATTTTAATCCTTCTAAGATCATTGGATGATCGTCTACAATAGCTAATTTCATTTTACTATACATAACATTCAACATTTATAGTCGTTCCTTCTCCTTTGGCTGTAATAATATCAACAGTTCCATTTATCAATCGTCCTCTGTTTTCTATATTTTTTAATCCTAAACCTAACACAACCTCATCTTTATTAAACCCAATTCCATCATCTTCTATTGTAAGATTTAATAGATTATCATTCTGACTAATTTGGACAATAACATTACTTGCATGTGCATATTTTATAACATTACTAATTGCTTCTTGTGTAATTCGATAAAGTGCTAATTGTGTCTGAAATGGAATATCATTCGATAAATTAAAAGATTCGAACTGAATAAAAAAGTTTTTATAACTCATCGATTCACAAAGTTCTTTTAGTGCGATTTCTAATCCTAGATTTTTTAATGTTTCGGGCATTAAATTTCTAGAGATTCTTCTCATCTCCGCAATAGACTGATCTATTTTTTCTAACAAATAGATTGATTTTTTTCCTTGAGAAGAAGAAATAGACATTCTTATATTCGCTAACATCCCACCCATGCTATCATGTAAATCTTGTGCTATACGTTGCCTCTCTTGTTCTTCTCCTTGTAAAATAGCTTGTGTTGCTTCGTATTTACGTTCATTATCAATATGCAATAATTTTTGTTGATGGCTAATATTAATCTGTTTATTCAGTTTTTGTTGTTTTTTATAGTTAAGATAAATTAAACAAGCAATTATTAAAGCTAAACAAAGTGCAATACCTAAAAACATAACACGTAAATTTCTATTCTTAACAAGTAGTTGATTGGCCTTTTTATCTTGTTCTAATTGATTAATCGTTTGCTCTTTAACAGATGTTTGATGTAGCATCTCAAACTCATTCATTTTTTCAAGAAGTTTCTCTTGTTGTAAACTATCATTTAATGCACTCGATTTTTTCAACCAATCATAAGCTTGTTTGTAATCTCCTAAAACCTCATTAACAGAAGCTAATTGTGTATATGTAATTTTTCTATTTACAGATTCTTTGCTTAATACATTCTCCTTTAAAATTTTCTCTAATTGTAGACGTGCTTTTTCGTAATCCTTTTGCATTAGATAAACATTATACATTCTAAAATATAACATATGTAATAATTTATCTTGCTTTTTTCCTTGTGCTAATAATGCACCTTTTCTCAAACTAGTTAAAGCTTCATCATAATTTTGCTTTGTTGTATAATACAATCCTTCTTGATAAAAATAATTTGGATAATGTTGTGAATTTGGATAATCTTGAATAAGATTTTTAGCTTTATCTAAATATTTTTTAGCCGTCTGGCTATCTGGTTTATAACAATAGTTACTTACCAAATTGTGGTAAACAATTAAATGAATTGTTTTATCAGTAGGAATTTTATCCAATAATTGTATTGCCTTGGTATGATATTCTTCTGCTGTTTCTAATTGTCCCACAGACATAAATGTTATACCTAACTGTGTATAACTATAGGTAAGTAATTCTATATTTCTAGATTTTTCGGCTAATGGAATACATTTCTCTGTTAATGCTTTTACAAAAAAATCATATCCTTTTTTCTCTATCTGTATATAAGCATCATAATAGATTGCTTTTATTAAATACGCTGTGTTTTTAGGATCTTTTTCAAGTAGCGTTATAGCTTTTTCTAAATACTTCTTTCCTTCTACTTTATTTCCTTGGTTTGCATAAAATATTCCCTGATAATATGCTATAATTCCTTTCGGAATAACATTTTTTTTAGTTGATTGTAAAACCACATTAAGTGCTCTACTACTTTTTACTGGATCTGTTTGTGACCAATATTCTGATAATAAAAGATAGTTTTGTAGTTTAATTCTTTCATCAGTAGAAGAAATATTTGTAGTAATCTCATCTAAATATTTGTCCTCATCTAATGGTACTAATTGTTGTGCTTTAACAACTGTATTAAAAAGCAGAACAATCAACATTAAAAAAATATGCTTAATCATTTTATTGTATAATTAAACGTTAAATATCTGAATAAAAAATATTTTATTGAATGTTGTTTTTAAAAATTCATGGTAAACCATTAGAAAAAAATCATTGTTTACGATTATTGTATTAAAATGCTGGTTTTTTGAAATTTGTTTTATAAATAACTATAAAAACAACAATATGAAAAAAATGAACAAAAGATTTGCTTTCTTAGGAGTATTATCAGTTTTAGCATTTGGAACATTAACAAGCTGTAGTAGCGATGACAATAGTGGTGATATCTCTACTCCAGAAGGAACTAATTATAGAATAACAGTTACATTGGATAACGTTAATCCTGACGAAGATTTTGTTTCTGTTGTTGTATCTGGAGGAACTTTAAATGGAAAAACAGATGTATGGAAAGTTAACCAAGTTGTAAGACCTGGTGAATCTGCAATTGGTTTAAACAAAAATGATTTTGCTGGTGCAACAAAAACTTATGTAATAGAAACAACTCAACCAATTAGAGCTTTTGCTGGTGGAGTACAAATTATTAACTACGGTCCAAGTTTACCAATAAAATATAAAATTGAAAAAGGAAATGAAGTTATCGTAAACGAAGATTTAACGCTTTCTGGAGACGGTGCTGACTTTTCTAAACAATATTCTTTATAAATTGAATATTTAATAAATACGGTATTTAAAACGATTACTATACAATTTAAGTACTATAAAGACAATAGATTATTGACAAGTTTATCAAAAAAAGGTGTTTACAATTGTAAACACCTTTTTTGAATTAAGTTTCTTTAAACTAATTTATTTTATTCAATAATTTTTAATAAAAATCTTGTTTTTACAACGCTCTGTCATGTTGAGGCTCTCGAAACATTTTATAAAATATTATTCTAGCAATTTCCGTCTACATCACAAGAAGCACCATTATTATCAGCATTATCTTGTAAATGATCTTTTTCGTATGCTTGTGTTAATGCAGAAACAAAATATTCTACTGGTTGTGCACCAGACATTGCATATTTTCTATCTACAACAAAAAATGGAACGCCAGAAACTCCAATGTTACGAGCATCTAAAATATCAGAAGCAACATCAAAAACATAAGCATCAGAATTTAACATCTCTAAAATTTCTGTTTTATTTAGACCTATTTCTTCTCCTATTTCTGATAAAGTATTATAATCAGCTACATTTTTTCCATCTGTAAAATAAGCCTTAAATAAAGCTTCTTCTATCTCATTCCCTTTTCCTTTAGATTGAGCAAAATGAATTAATCTATGTGCATCACTGGTATTAACAACTTTAGAATTTTCTTGATTAAAATCTATTCCAACAGTTTTTCCCATTTCTGCAATCTGATTATTCATTCCAACAACCTGTTCTTCAGAAACACCTTTCGACTCTATTAAATACTCCTTAACCGAAGTTACTTCTGTTTTTGATAAATCGGGATTTAACTGAAAGCTTTTCCATTCTACTTCGATTTTATCTTTATATGGAATGTTTTCTAAAGCAGTTTCAAAATGTTTTTTTCCTATATAGCAAAACGGACACATTACATCCGACCAAATTTCTATTTTCATACACAAAATTTTAGGTGTAAAAGTCTGTAAAAATACGTCAATTATTTTAATGCTCTTGGTTATTTTTTACTTAATTTAAACTTTAAAATTTATTAACATTCTTTTGAAAAATAATTGTGCTAATTTGATTATAAAATTTGTTTAAGACGAGGTTTGAGTTACCTTTGCATAGAACCAAAAGAATGAAGTTATCATTTTTATTTCAAAACAAATAACGAAAAAAATAATATGTCAACACACGTAGTAGTCGGTCTTCAATGGGGTGACGAGGGAAAAGGAAAAATTACAGATGTATTAGCCGAAAAATCAGATTACGTTGTACGCTACCAAGGTGGTAACAATGCTGGTCATACGGTTTATGTAGGTGATGATAAATTTGTATTACACTTATTACCTTCTGGTGTTTTACAATGTAAAGGAAAATGTATTATAGCAAATGGAGTTGTAGTAAATCCGGAAGCTTTTTTTAATGAAATTGGAACATTAGAAGCAAAAGGTTTATCTACAGATCATGTGTTTATCTCTAGAAGAGCACATATCATTATGCCTTACCACATTTTATTAGACGAATACCGTGAGGAATTTGCAGGAAAAGATAATCAAATTGGAACAACTAAACGTGGAATTGGTCCTTGTTATGAGGATAAAGTTGCGCGTGTTGGTATTAGAGCAATTGATTTATTAAATCCTGAAGTTTTAGCAGAAAAAATTAAAGAAAATTTAGTGGTTAAAAATGCTTTATTCGAAAAATTATTTGATAAAGAACCATTAAAATTCGAAGATATTTACGAGAAATATTTAGAATATGGTGAGCGTTTAAAAGAGCGTATCTTAGATTCTGAATTAGAAATTAACCAAGCAATAGACGAAGGTAAAAATGTATTATTCGAAGGTGCTCAAGCATTAATGTTAGACATCGACTTTGGTACATATCCATTTGTTACTTCATCTTCTCCAACAACTGGTGGAGTTTGTGTTGGTGCTGGTGTTCCTCCAACTAAATTACAAAATTTAATCGGAGTTTCTAAAGCGTATTGTACACGTGTAGGAAATGGACCATTCCCTACAGAGTTAGATAACGAATTAGGAGAACAAATTCGTAAAGTTGGTCACGAATTTGGTGCATCTACTGGTCGTCCTCGTCGTACAGGATGGTTAGATTTAGTTGCTTTAAAACATGCTTGTATGATTAATGGTATTACACATTTAGTAATTACTAAATTAGATGTATTATCTAATATTGATACAATAAAAGTTTGTACTGCTTACAAAACTGAAGATGATAAAATTATTGATTACTTTACTTCTTCAACTACAAAATTAGAGCAATACGAAGCACAATACGAAGAATTACCAGGATGGACAGAGGACATTTCTGATGTAAAATCTTTTGAAGAGTTACCTCAAACTGCACAAGAATATATTCATTATATTGAACAATATCTTGGTATCGAGGTTTACTTAGTTTCTGTTGGACCAGAGCGTTCTCAGAACATTATTAGAACAACTTTATTTTAATAAATTATAGTTTATAGCCTAACTTTGTTGGGCTATAACTTTTTTGATATATTTTTTATGAATGAAATTTTAGAACGATTAAAGCAATTAGATTTAGGCATAGAAACTATAGTCCCAATAAAAGGCGGCGATATTAACGATGCTTTTCGACTTGAATCGTTTGATAAAAAATATTTCTTAAAAGTAAATTCATCTGCAAACTTTCCTAATCTTCTTAAAAAAGAAGCAAGAGGTTTAGATGCATTAAACAAAACCAATACTTTTTCTACTCCGAAAATTTTAAACATCGGAGAAATAGGAAAAGATTTCCAGTATTTACTTTTAGAATGGATAGAAACTTCTACTCCTACTATTATCGACTGGGAAAATTTTGGAAGAAACTTAGCGAAATTACATCAAAATACAGCGAAACAATTCGGTTGGAATGAAGACAATTATATGGCAATTGTTCTTCAACCTAATAAACAGACAGATTCTTGGAGCGAATTTTATGCAAATAACCGCATTATGCCAATGATGAAGTTGTTGCAAAACAAACAACTTATTACTTCTAAACAAGTAAAATCTGCTGAAAATATGTGTAAACAACTTGGTTCTATTTTTCCTAAAGAAAAACCATCGCTTATACATGGCGATTTTTGGAATGGAAATATTTTAGCTAATCAAGAAGGTGATTTTACCATTATAGATCCTGCCATATATTACGGACATCGAGAAATGGATATTGCACTTGCTAAACTTTTTGGTGGTTTTGATGATGCTTTTTTTGATGCTTATCAAGAAGCATTTCCATTAGAAAAAAATAGTGAAGAACGTTTACCAATTGCACAATTGTTTCCATTATTAATTCATGCATATCTTTTCGAAGGTTATTACGTGAAAGATGTACAAACTATTTTAAAGAAATTTTAAACAAAACAAACAACAATACAATGAACAAATATCAAAATCCTTTAGAATCTAGATATTGTAGCGACGAAATGCTATATATCTTTTCTCCTGACAAGAAATTTTCAACATGGAGACAACTTTGGATTGCTTTAGCTGAGATTGAAAAAGAACTTGGCTTAGATATTACTGATGAACAAATTCAGGAACTAAAAGATAACGCAACAAATATAGATTACGAAGTTGCAGCAGCATACGAGAAAAAATTTCGTCATGATGTTATGGCTCACGTACATGCTTATGGTGATGTTGCTCCAAGTGCAAAAGCGATTATCCACTTAGGAGCTACTTCTGCATTTGTTGGTGATAACACAGATTTAATTCAGATTCGTGACGGATTTCAACATATCAAAGGACAATTAATTAATGTAATTGATGGTTTAGGAAAGTTTGCTCGCGAATACAAAGATTTACCAACATTAGGTTTCACTCATTTTCAGCCAGCACAGTTAACAACTGTTGGTAAACGTGCAACTTTATGGTTACAATCTGTTTTATTAGATTTAGAAGAATTAGAATTTAGAATAGAAACTTTACGTTTTCGTGGTGTTAAAGGAACAACTGGTACAGCTGCTTCTTTTAAAGAATTATTCGACGGAGATTATTCTAAAGTAAAAGCATTAGATAAAAAATTATCAGAACGTTTTGGTTTCAAAAATGTATTTGCAGTTTCTGGACAAACTTATGATCGTAAGGTTGATGCACAAGCATTAGAATTATTATCAAACATTGCACAATCTGCACATAAGTTTACAAACGATTTACGTTTACTTCAAAATTTAAAAGAGATTGAAGAGCCTTTCGAGAAAAACCAAATTGGTTCTTCTGCAATGGCATACAAACGTAATCCTATGCGTTCGGAGCGTATATCGTCTTTAGCTAAATATGTAATGTCTTTGGCTTCTTCTCCTGCTATGGTTGCTGCAACACAATGGTTTGAAAGAACGTTAGATGATTCTGCGAATAAGCGTCTAGCTATTCCGCAAGCATTCTTAGCAATAGATGCTATTTTAATTATCTGGAATAACATTTTAGATGGATTAGTTGTTTATCCTAAAATCATCGAAAAACATATCGCAGAGGAATTACCATTTATGGCAACTGAATATATTATTATGGAAGGTGTTAAAAATGGTGGAGACCGTCAAGAGTTACACGAAATTATCAGAACACATTCTATGGAAGCTGCTAGACAAGTTAAAATGGAAGGAAAAGCAAATGATTTAATTGAAAGAATTATTGCAGACGATAATGTAAAAATTGACAAAGAAAAGTTAGTTGAATTATTAGATCCTAAAAACTTTACTGGTTTTGCATCTGAGCAAACAGAAGAATTTTTAAAAGATTTAGTAGATCCAATTATCGAAGAAAACAAAGCTCTTTTAGGTGCTCATACAGATTTAAAAGTATAAGTTTTAAACTTTTTAAAATATTGAAAATGCTTCCAATAAATTGGAAGCATTTTTTGTTTTATATACCATTGTTTTATCACATTAAGCTTGTCGAAATTTTCAGAATCACATTTTACTCCGATGAAAAGTTAAAAATGTATTGAAATGATAGACAAATTTTTATTTAGTATTCTTTTTATTTTTAAAATATTTGTACGTAATTTTGTACATAAATAAATTATTATGCTAATAGCAAGTGTTTCAGATTTCAGAAAAGATATAAAATCTTATTTAGATAAAGTTTCAAAAAATTTTGAAACCTTAATTATCAACCGTGGAAAAGATTCTGGTATTGTTATAATGTCACTTGAAGAGTATAACTCTCTAATGGCAACAAACTATGAATTATCTTCTCGTATTAACGAATTAAGACTTGATTCAGCCATTGAAAAATTAAAGAGTAATGAATCTTTTGAAAAAGAGTTAATCGAAGAATAAATGAAATACATATTTGTAGATGAACCTTGGGAAGATTATTTGTTTTGGCAAAAAACAGACAAGAAAAAAGTAAAACGAATCAATGATCTCTTAAAAGATATATCTAGAACCCCTTTCACAGGAATAGGTAAACCAGAACCTCTAAAACATAAATATTCAGGTTTTTGGTCTCGAAGAATAGATGATGAACATCGTTTAATATACAAATATGAAGAAGGGCAAATACTTATTGCTAAATGCCGTTTTCATTATGATTAAAAATCTATGCTAACTAGCATAGCCTCATAATTATTTAGGACTTTAAAATGCGACAGCGATTGTAATGGAAATCCTTTTTACGATGCGTGCTAGCGAAGTAAAAAGATTGGAATAAAAAGCGCGGTTGTCGCCCAAAAAGAATTCACATTAAACCATATTTAAATATTATGATTTATTAATTAAAAATTGTTTCTATTTTAGACAAGCAATTTTCAATAATCATAAAATGAAAAAAAATAAAACATATTCTATTCTTTTTAGTCTATTTGTAATGAGTTTATCAATAAACTCTACCGTTGCTTTTGCTCAAACTACTGTTCAAAAATCAACTACTACTAAAGAAATAACGAAAAGTAAATTAACCGAAATTCTTGAGAAAAATAGAACTGCTTACACGAAAGGAAAAGTTGCCGATTATATTCCAGAATTAGGGAAAATGGATGCAAAAGCAATTGCTTTTTCTGTAGTAACAGAAAAAGGAAAAGTGATTAGCGTTGGTGACACGAATAAAAAATTTACGATACAAAGTATTTCAAAACTTATTGCATTGATGGTTGCGGTTAATGAAAAGGGAGAAAAAAATGTATTCGACAAAATGGGTTATTACGGAACAGATAAACCGTTTAATCATTTTGCTAATTTAGAATCAGGGAAACCTCTTAATCCGTTAATGAATGCTGGAGCTATCTTAACTACATCTTTAATAGAAGGTGAAGGTGAAGTTGGATTTCAGAAAATATTGAAAATGATTCGATACATTACAAAGAATGATTTAATTGACTATAGTAAATCTGTTTACGAGTCTGAAAAAGAAACTGGTCATCGTAATCGTGGAATGTTTTACATCATGAAAAATAGTGGTTTAATTGAAGCAAATGATGAAGAAAAATTGAACAATTATTTTAAACAATGTTCTATAGAAGTTACTGCAGAGGATTTAGCTAAAATAGGTTATTTCTTTGCGCATCAATGTACTCGTTTTGATGGTGACACAACCTACAAAAATTCTGAAATATCTACGTTAGTACAATCGCAAATGTTAATTGCTGGAATGTATGAATATAGTGGCGAATATGCCCGTAGAGTTGGTTTACCAAGTAAATCTGGTGTTGGTGGAGGAATTACTGTTGCAGTGCCTAATAAGATGGGAATTGGCGTATTTAACCCATCATTAGATACACACGGAAATTCTGTAGCTGGCTATCAAATGATTTTAGATTTAGTAAATGAATATCATTTAAATTTATTTGAATAAGAAAATATAAAAGCTCAAAATCAAGATTGATTTTGAGCTTTTATATTTAAGCATTTTCATCTAAGATTTCGACAAGCTCAATCTGACAGATTTACTATAAAGTACGAGACTTATACTGCATAATCCTAATTAATTATTTAGTTTTGTCATAGAAATCAATGTAATAAAAACGTAAACACTTATAACTGAACAACAGAAACATAAGTGTCTTAATTCTTACTTTCCTAATCTACTTGCATTACAAAAATTGCAGGACGTTTATGAAAATCATATTTTTCTGTACTCCATTCTTTTGCAGTTAATGTTCTTATATCCTCATCCTCTAATGTGATATGGCAAGCAACACAAATCTTAGTATCTGATTTAAGAATATTTGTTAAATCTTCCACCATTTGATTATTTCGATAGGGTGTTTCCATAAAAATTTGAGCTATCCCTGTTTTAGAACTTTCATTTTCTAAATAGCTTAATCTTTTTTTACGCTCAGTTTTATCTATTGGTAAATAACCATGAAATGCAAAATTTTGACCATTCATTCCAGAAGCCATTAACGCCAACATAATAGATGATGGTCCTACCAATGGAACAACCTGAATTCTTTTACTTTGTGCAATATTCACTAATTGTGCCCCAGGATCTGCTACAGCAGGTAAACCAGCCTCAGAAATAATACCAAGGGAAATTCCTTTGTCTAATAATTTCATTAATTCGAATATCTCTTCTGGTTCTGTATCTTTATTTAAGATATAAATATCTAATTCAGACTGAACTTTTTCTGGACATACTTGCTTAATAAACTTTCGAGCAGATTTCTCATTTTCAACAACAAAAGTTGTCAAAGATTTTATGACATCTAAATTATATAAAGGCAATACTCTACTGTGTTCACTTTCACCTAAAAGTGAAGGAATTAAATATACTTTAGCGGTATTCATGGGAATTTTATTAAAGATTGTATTTTTCGACGATTGCATCTGTTGCATCATCTAGTAATTGATAAACATGCTCAAACGCTTCCTCTCCATCGTAGTAAGGATCTGGAACATTATCTGCATTATTCGTAGCATCTTCTAAGATTAATTTCACCTTATTTTTTTCTTCTTCTGTTCTTGCTAATTGCTTAATATCAAGCAAGTTTTGTTTATCCATTGCAAAAATCAAGTCAAATTCTTCGAAAAAAATTGGATTAAAATGCATCGCACGTTGGTCAGAAATATCAACACCGTATTTTTTTGCTACAGCAATTGATCTTCTGTCTGGTTGTTCGCCAACATGCCAATCTCCTGTTCCAGCAGAATCTATCAAATGTTGTTCACCAACTTTTGATTGTAAAATTCCTTCTGCTAATGGAGAACGACAAATGTTTCCTAAACAAACCATTAATATTTTCATCAGAAAAATAATTTAAATTAATCAGCTATTTTACGAGAAATATCTTCTATATAACCTCGGAAAGCCTTATCTGTTTCTTGTAAGTTTTTAACGGTTTTACACGCATGTAAAACTGTTGCATGATCTCGTTTACCAATTTGTGTTCCAATACTTGCCAAAGAAGCCTTTGTGTATTGCTTTGCAAAGAACATAGCCAATTGACGAGCTTGAACAACATCTCTTTTACGAGTCTTAGATTGAATATCTTCTATTTTTACTTTAAAGTATTCACAAACAGTTTTCTGAATATAATCTATAGAAATTTCTTTACGTGCTGTTTGAACTAATTTAGATAAAGTACGAGCCGTAAGATCTAATGTTATTTCTCTTTTATTTAAAGTTGCTTGTGCAATTATAGAGTTTAAAGACCCTTCTAATTCACGCACATTTGTATCTATGTTTTGAGCAATATAATCCATTACTTCGTCAGGAAATTCAATTCCATCATTTTCTAATTTTTGTTTTAAAATAGAAAGTCGAGTATTGTAATCTGGATTTTGCAAGTCTGCTGATAATCCCCATTTAAAACGAGAGATTAAACGATCTTCCATGTCTTGGATTTCCGCAGGAGACTTATCAGAAGTCAAAATAATTTGATTTCCTCTTTGGTGTAAATGATTAAATATATGGAAGAATACTTCTTGTGTTTTTGTTTTTCCAGATAAAAACTGAATATCATCCATAATTAATACATCTATCATTTGATAGAAATGTATAAAATCATTTTGGTTATTATTTTTTACAGCTTCTATAAACTGTTGTGTAAATTTCTCTGTAGAAACATACAAAACTGTTTTTTCTGGATGCAATTCTTTTACTTCTAAACCAATTGCATGTACTAAATGCGTTTTTCCTAATCCTACCCCTCCGTAAATAAACAGTGGGTTAAAAGAAGTTCCTCCAGGGCGTTTTGCAATAGCTCTACCTGCTGCACGAGCCAATCTGTTAGATTCTCCTTCTATAAAATTATTAAATGTATAATTGTGGTTTAATTGCGAATCAATTTTAAGTTTCTGTAATCCTGGGATAATAAAAGGATTCATCATCTTACCTGCTTGCAAGTTTAGCGGAGCTTCAATTTCTTGAGGCTTTAACTTTTCTTTATTAGAACTAGGGATACGTACAGTAAATGGTTCTCTTCCTTCAGATTTCTGATCCATTAAAATACTGTAAACTAATTTTGCATCAGCTCCTAATTCTTTTTGTAAGGCACTTTTTAAAATTTTAATATAATGCTCTTCTAACCACTCATAAAAAAATTTACTTGGTACTTGTATTGTTAATACATTATTAATTAGTTTACCAGGACGAATAGGTAAAAACCAAGTATTGTATGCGTCTTCTGCAATGTTGTCTTTTATAAAAGACAGACATTTATCCCACACAGAATTTGCAGTTATAGTAGTTATATTATCCAAAAGTGCTAAAATTTAAAGTATAAGTTATTGATTAACAAGCAAGACTTTTTCAGGAGCCTCGTTTACAAAATTGTGAACAAATTTTTAATAAAAAAAATGAAAAGGGTATTGATATTTTAAAAAATACTTTGTATATCGAAAAAAAAGTGACAATTTTTTATATCGCAAAAAGTTGATACAAATGTAATATTTTTAATTAAAATATTTAGTGTAAAACGAATAATTACTACTTTTGTTATATGATGGATATTACACAAGAAAAAATAGATTTAGCACAGCAAAAAATAGAAAATCATTTAAAAGATTTAGGAATTAAAAATAATTTCTCTCTTTTAGAAATTCTGAAAAATGAAAAAGATACTAGTTGGACATTTTGTTATGAAATTGCTAATCCATCTTTCAAGACAATTATTCAAATAGCATACGACTTTGTAAAAGAAGAACAGAAAGATTCTTCTCAAACATCTTTTAGTTGGATGGATTACAAAAAAATTACTGAATAGACTTTTTTATTTTTTTACAGAAAATGAAAAAGTCTTTTTTTTGTTTTCTACTTTTGAACAGAATTTAGAGGCATTGATAAAATGATAGAAAAAACTGAACAAAAAGAATCACTTAATACATTTCGAACAAAAACTAGAATTTTATATAAGCATACCGATCAAATGAAAGTTGTTTATTATGGTAATTATCCTGAATTCTATGAAATTGGTCGTGTAGAATTAATGCGAGAAAGAGGTTTTCCTTATGCTGAATTAGAAGCTATGGGAATTATGATGCCTATTATAGAAATGCATACTAAGTATTTAGGAAGCGCTTTATATGATGAATTAATAGAAATTGAAGCGACAGTAAAAGAACGCGACAAAGGTGTAAAGATTCGTTTTGATTATAACATTTACAATGAAGCTGGTAAAATAATTAACCAAGGTTATACTGTTTTATGTTGTGTGGATGCAGAAACGCGTAGACCAGTTAGAATACCCGAACGTATTTGGGAAAGCTTAGGTTTATAAATACTTTTCTTAATAATTTACTGAAACTAGAATTAAAGAATTATTTCTAGTTAACTTTGCACCTTAACAAAACAGTTTAAAATGTCGACACTTCAAGAAAAAATCAATGATACTATTGTAGATGTAATCGATTTTCCTAAAGAAGGAATTGTTTATAAAGATATCACACCTTTATTTTTAGATGCTACTCTTTCTGGTGAAATTGTAGATGAGTTTGTGAAACAAGCAAAAGGAAAAGTAGATGTTGTCTGCGGAATAGAAAGTCGTGGATTTTTATATGGAATACAAATTGCCCAAAAATTAAACGTTCCTTTCGTTTTAATTCGTAAAGCAGGTAAATTACCTCCTCCTACTATTAATGAATCTTATGATTTAGAATATGGACAGGCAACGATAGAGATTAATCCTAATTATATAAAAGAAGGAGATAGAGTACTTATCCATGATGATGTTTTAGCTACTGGCGGAACAGCAGAAGCTTGTGCTAAATTAATCAACAAATGTGGTGGTAAAATTTCTCAGTTTTCTTTTATAGTTGATCTTACATTTTTAAATGGTAAAGACAAGCTAACACCATTTACAGAAGAAATAATATCCCTAACAGAATATTAATAAAAAAATCCACTTTTCAGTGGATTTTTTTTATTCTTTCTTAGGCTCTATAATTATTTCTGGCGCCCTATCACTTCTAATATCTAATAATGCTTTAATGTTAGCCAAAACCTCTCTAAAACTTTGTTTACCTTCTGTTTTATATGGTCCGCTATCTGCATTGTACCCTACACAATCCAAACCAAACACTTTTCCCAAGAATAACGCTCGCTTTAAATGATAGGATTGTGAGATTAATATTACTTTTTTAAATTTATAAATATTCTTTGTTCTGTAAATAGTACTGTAGGTATCTAATCCTGCACCGTCTAAATAAGTGTCTTCTATTTTAACTCCTCTGTCTAATAAGTATTTCTCCATGACATCAATTTCATTAAAATTTTCATGAATTTTTTCTCCAGAAAGTAAAATAACATCAATTTGATCTTCTTTATATAACCTAATTGCAGCATCTAAACGATCTTTAAGAAATCGTGTTGGATTTCTGTCCGATTGTACTTTTGCTCCAAAAACAACCGCAATTCTATAATCTTGCGGAATATTCCCTTGATAATTATAAATGAAATAGGATGTATATATTTGTATGATAAGTGCTACTAACAATGTAAAAGCTATAACTAACCCTACAAGTAGAAGACTCTTTCTAATAATAAATTTTCTTATTTTGACGAACTTACCCAAAATCTATTTTTTCTATCAGCAAAAATCTGCAAGTTTAATGAGACTAAAAAAAAAATGATGTAAAAGTTATTTTAATTTTTCATCGTAATTTTAGAAAATGAATAATCTAGATTTAAGAACAGTTACTGTGGAACGATATTTACAGCCTTTACGAGAAGGAGGTTCTTTACCAGCATTGGCAGATGCGGATGATGGTTTTAAATATGTTTTAAAGTTTAAAGGAGCAGGACATGGTCCGAGAATGTTAATTTCTGAACTATTAGGTGGAGAAATCGCACGTGTGTTAGGATTTAAAGTTCCAGAATTAGTTTTTGCTTTATTAGATGAATATTTTGGTCAGTCGGAAGCTGATGAAGAAATCCAAGACTTATTAAAGTTTAGTGAAGGAACTAACTTGGCTTTACATTATCTTTCTGGATCTATTAATTATGATCCTGCTGTAATGAAAGTTGATGATAAGTTATCTTCTCAAATCGTATGGCTAGATGCTTTCCTAACAAATGTAGATCGTACTTTTCGTAATACAAATATGCTAATGTGGCACAAAGAATTATGGTTAATAGATCATGGTGCATCTTTCTACTTTCACCACACATGGGATAATTGGGAAAAGTCTGCATTAACACCTTTTCAGCCAATAAAAGATCATGTGCTATTAAAAAATGCTACAAAATTAAATGAGGTTGATACTGAGTTTAAAGCAATTTTAAACGATGATATTATTGATAGTATTGTAGATCTTATTCCAGACGAATGGTTAGAAACAGAAGCTTATAACTCGACAGAAGATGAGATGAGAAATGTTTACAAGACATTTATTAAAACTAGATTACAACATACAGAACTTTTTATAAACGAAGCAAACAATGCAAGAAAAAATCTTATATGAGTATGCAATTCTTCGTTTAGTTCCTAAAGTTGAACGTGAAGAATTTATCAATATTGGCGTAATTCTCTTCTCAAAGAAAGAAAATTATTTAAAAGTAAAATATTTTATAAATGACTATAGAATTAATGCATTCTGTCATGAATTAGATTTAAATTTTATTGATAGTAATTTAAATGCATTGTCAAAAATTGCAGAAGGAATTTACACTGAATCTGCCATTTCTAATTTTGATGTTGCCGAACGTTTTAGATGGTTAACAGCTACTCGTAGTTCATCTATCCAAAGTTCTCGACCACATCCAGGAATGACAAAAAATCTTGATAAAACACTAGAAAAATTATTTAAAGAACATGTTTTATAAAACTTAAGTGTTTAAAATTGAGTAAATTAATTTTAAATTAATAACTTCGTTGTATTAAAGTTTAAAATTATTTATTGCCATGAACACATTAAGAAACAGTGTACGATTAATAGGGAATGTAGGAAACGACCCTGAAATTAGAACATTTGAAGACGACAAAAAGTTTGCTAAATTTAGTCTAGCTACAAATGAGAGTTATACAAATAACAAAAGTGAAAAAATTAAACAAACTACATGGCACAACATTGTTGCATACGGTTCTATTGTTGATGTTATTGAAAACCATGTAGAAAAAGGAAAACAACTCGCTGTTGAGGGTAAGTTAACTTATCGAGAGTATCAAGATAAGGATGGAGTTACTCAAAATATTACTGAAATTGTAATAGACCAAATTATACTTTTGTAGCGTTTCAAATTTAAAAGGGGGATAAATATAATTTATCCCCCTTTTATTATCTTTTAAAATATTATTATCCTAACATTCTTATTGCAGTTTTTAAACCTTCAATAAAAATATCAACCTCTTCTTTTGTATTATAAACAGCAAACGAAGCACGAACAGTTCCAGGTATATTAAAATGTTGCATAATTGGTTGTGCACAATGATGTCCTGTACGAACTGCAATTCCTTTTTTATCTAAAATCATTCCTACGTCTGAAGAATGTACTCCATCTAATTTTAAATTAAAAGAAACGGCTCCAGAGTGCTCTGCATCTTTCGCATATATTTCTACTTCTTCAAACTCAGATAAACGTTGAATCGTATAATCTACCAACTCTTTTTCATAATTATGGATAGTTTCTATACCGATAGAATTAATAAAATCCACCGCAGCTCCTAAACCTATAATACCTGCGATATCTGGTGTTCCAGCTTCAAATTTAAATGGTAAACAAGCATAAGTAGAAACTTCCATAGAAACATCTTTTATCATCTCTCCTCCTCCATGAAAAGGTGGTAAAGAATTCAAGATATCTTCTTTTCCATATAAAACTCCAATACCAGTTGGTCCGTACATTTTATGTCCAGAAAAAACTAAGAAATCACAATCCATTGCTTGTACATCTACTTTTGTATGTGGCGCAGATTGTGCAGCATCAATTAAAACCCAAGCTCCTTTTTGATGTGCTTTTTCAATAATTGTTTCTATTGGGTTTACAACTCCCAATGCATTCGAAACTTGATTAACACAAACTAGCTTTGTTTTATCTGTCAATAAATTATCCAATTGATCAATATCCAATACACCTTCTTTAGTTAATGGAATATATTTCAACTTTGCTCCAGTTCTTTGACATAAAATTTGCCAAGGAACAATGTTTGAATGATGTTCTATTTCTGTAATAATAATTTCATCCTCAGCAGTCAAAACTTCTCTTAGAACATTAGAAATTAAATTAATTCCTTCTGTTGTTCCTCTCGTAAAAATAACTTCGTAATCATTTTTTGCATTGATAAACTGTTGAACCTTACGACGTGCTTCCTCCATTTTATCTGTTGCTTCTTGACTTAATGTGTGAATTCCACGATGTACATTTGCATTGTACTTTTCGTAATACTCATCCAATACATCTAAAACAAATTTTGGTTTTTGAGAGGTAGCTCCATTGTCTAAATAAACTAATGGCTTACCATTAACTTCTCTTGTTAAAACGGGAAATTGACTTCTTATTTCTTGAATATTTATTGACATTTTGCTGTATTTTGTATCAAATAATGTTAGTTCTATTTTAGAAGTACATTATTAAAATTTTATATTTAATAATTTTGTTTTACTAGCTCTGTCATGTTGAGCTTGTCGAAACATTATATAGAAAATTTATTATTCTTCGACAGGCTCAGAATGACATTTAGTATTCATCAAAACTGAGTTTAATAAAAAAGTAAGCATTCAAAAAATTAAATACTTACTTTATATTTTAAAATAAGTTCAATTTAAAAACTTATTACGATTACTCTAAATGAGATCTTATAATTCGAAATCTAAACTAACACCTAATTTTTTAGCAATTAAGGCATTTACTCTATTAGAAATCTGTGGAATTTCTACATGTCTTAAAGCATCAGATGCGAAAGCATATAATAACATTGCTCTTGCTTCTTTTTTAGGAATACCTCTTTGTTGCATGTAAAATAAAGAATCTTCTCCTAATTGTCCTACAGTACATCCATGAGAACATTTTACATCATCAGCAAAAATTTCTAATTGCGGTTTTGTATAAATTGAAGCTCCATCTGATAATAACACATTATTATTTTGTTGGAATGCATTTAATTTTTGTGCTTCTTTATGTACATAGATTTTTCCGTTGAAAACTCCTTGTGCTTTTTCATCATAAATTCCTTTATATAACTCATGAGATTCACAATTCGGGAAGTTATGCTCAACAAATGTATGATGATCTACATGTTGTTTTCCATCAATCACAGTAATACCGTCCATAACAGAATTACAATTTTCTCCATTTTGGTAGAAGTTTAAATTGTTACGAACAATTTTTCCTCCAAACGCAAATGTAAATACATTCGCACGAGAATCTCTTTCTTGATTAATGTAAGTATTATCGATTAATGAAGTTTCGTCTGTATCATTTTGGAATTTATACCAATGTAATTCAGCATTTCTTCCAACATTAACTTCTGTTACAACATTTGTTAAATTTGCTTTAGCATCTAATGTTTGATGTCTTTCGATAATTTGTGCTTGCGCATTATCTCCAATTACAACTAAATTTCTTGGCTGGTACATTGCTTCTTGTGAAGCTCCAGTAGAGAAATACATAATTTGAATTGGCTTAGATAAAATAACATTATTAGGTACATAAATATAAGCACCATCTTTAGCAAAAGCTGTATTTAATGCCACTAAACTTTCATCTTTTTTTGCAATTTTACCGTAATAGTTTTCAATTACACCTTGATGATTTGTTTTGTGAATTGCACTAGAAAGTACGCAAATATCAGCTTCATCATGCGTTGTATTCGATAAAAAAGCTGAGTATTTACCATTAATGAAAACAATAGTATATGTATCGATTTCATTAATTAAATACTTCTTAATGTCTTTGTATTCTACTGCTACTTCATCTTCTGGGAATAGTTTATAATCCACCTTTAATAAAGGAGCAAGATTTGTATATTTCCATTCCTCATCTTTACGTGTTGGAAAACCTTTTTGATTAAAGATTTCGATGGCTTCTTGTCGCATACCTTCGATTCCTTTATTCACTTTATTTTTTTCGTTAAACACCAAATGACGAGAAACTAAATTTTCTTTTAAATCAATCATCTTTTTTTAGATTTTAGACTTTAGATTTTAGATTATAGATTTTGATTCTTAGATTTCGACTTTTAGATTATAGATATATTTCTAGTTTTCTAATCTTCTTTCTCTAACTTCTCATTTCTAATCTCTAATATCTAAATTATTAGATTCCTGCTTCTTCTTTAACCCAGTCGTAACCTTTCGCTTCTAATTCTAAAGCTAATTCTTTACCTCCAGATTTAATGATTTTTCCGTCCGCTAAGACGTGTACAAAATCAGGAACGATATAATCTAATAAACGTTGGTAGTGCGTAATAACTAACACACCATTGTTTTCATTTTTAAATTCGTTTACACCATCAGCAACAATACGTAATGCATCGATATCTAACCCCGAATCTGTTTCATCTAAAATTGCTAATGTTGGATTTAACATTAACATTTGAAAAATCTCATTACGTTTTTTCTCACCACCAGAGAAACCTTCGTTTAAAGAACGAGATAAGAAATCTTTTTTAATTCCTAATAAATCTGCTTTCTCACGAATTAATTTTAACATTTCAGAAGCTCCCATTTCTTCTAAACCTTGTGCTTTACGTGTCTCATTAATTGATGTTTTAATGAAATTAGTAACAGAAACACCTGGAATTTCTATTGGGTATTGAAAAGACATAAAAATCCCTTGTTGAGCTCTTTCTTCTGGAGCCATCTCTAGGATAGATTCATTTTTAAATTCGATATCACCATCTGTTACTTCGTATTCTTCTTTACCTGTAATAACATTAGATAAAGTAGATTTTCCAGCTCCATTAGGTCCCATAATCGCATGAACTTCACCTGGATTAATTTGAAGGTTTAAACCTTTTAAAATTTCGCGCTCTTCTATACGAGCGTGTAAGTCTTTTATATTTAATAACATAATCTAATTTGTAAATTAGTTAATGTGATAATTTGATAATCACTTTGTTTTTGATGTACTTATAATCTTGTTTACTATTTTAGAAATATTAACCAACTTATCGGTTAACATTTCTGAATTTGGATAATTTTCAGATAATTGACATAATTCTAACCAATAATTGGTTTCATCAATTTCTTTTGCTGCAATTTTAAACTTATGAATAAAATCATTCAAACTTTCAGCATTCTGAGCTTCTCTTATATTAGCACCAATAGAAGTTCCTGATTTTAATAATTGATTAGAAATAACAAATTTTCTATTCAATTCAAGTTCTTCACAGTATGCTATAATCAAAAGTGAAAATTCTAAAGTTAATGTCAAAATAATATTCTCTTTCTTCATCATTAACTCATTAAAAAATTATCACATCAACTCATTAAATTCTTATCCTACAGAACCTTCTAATGAGATTTCTAATAATTTTTTAGCCTCTACAGCAAATTCCATTGGTAATTTATCTAATACCTCGCGGCTAAATCCATTTACAATTAAAGCAATTGCTTTTTCTGTATCTATACCACGTTGGTTACAATAGAACAATTGATCTTCACCAATTTTAGAAGTTGTTGCTTCGTGCTCTAACTGTGCTGATTTATTATCTATTTCGATATAAGGAAAAGTATGAGCTCCACATTCGTTACCCATTAATAATGAATCACACTGAGAGAAATTTCTTGCACCCTCTGCTCCTTTCATTACTTTTACTAATCCACGATAAGAATTTTGAGATTTACCAGCAGAAATACCTTTCGAAATAATTGTCGATTTTGTATTCTTACCAATATGAATCATTTTAGTTCCTGTATCTGCTTGCTGATAATTATTTGTTACTGCAATAGAATAAAATTCTCCTACAGCATTATCTCCTTTTAAGATACAAGATGGGTATTTCCATGTAACAGCAGAACCTGTCTCAACTTGTGTCCAAGAAACTTTTGCGTTCTTTTCACAAACTGCACGTTTAGTTACAAAGTTAAATACACCTCCTAAACCTTCTTCATTACCTGGATACCAGTTTTGTACTGTAGAATATTTAATCTCAGCATCGTCCATAATAATTAACTCAACAACCGCAGCATGTAATTGATTTTCATCACGCATTGGTGCAGTACAACCCTCTAAATAAGAAACGTAAGAACCTTCATCCGCAACTAATAAAGTACGCTCGAACTGTCCTGTTCCTGCAGAGTTAATACGGAAGTATGTTGATAATTCCATTGGACAACGAACACCTTTTGGTATATAACAGAATGATCCGTCCGAGAAAACCGCAGAGTTTAAAGCTGCATAAAAGTTATCTGTCGGAGGAACAACACGTCCGATATATTTTTTCACCAATTCAGGATGTTCTTTAATCGCTTCAGAGATTGACATGAAAATAATTCCTTTCTCCATTAATGTCTCTCTAAATGTAGTTTTAACAGAAACAGAATCTATCACGGCATCAATTGCCACTCCAGATAAACGTTTTTGCTCATCTAAAGAAATTCCTAACTTCTCAAAAGTCTTTAATAATTCCGGATCAACTTCGTCTAAACTAGCTAATTCCTTTTTTATTTTTGGAGCTGCGTAATAACGAATAGCCTGAAAATCTGGTTTTTCATAAGTTACATTTGCCCATTCTGGTTCTTCCATCTTTTGCCAAGCACGGAAAGCCTCTAAACGCCATTCGGTCATCCATTCTGGCTCCTCTTTTTTGGCTGAAATAGCACGTACGATATCTTCATTCAATCCAACTGGGAAATCTTCATATTCCATCTCAGTCGACCAACCAAATTCATATTGCTTTTGGCTCGCAAGATCTTCACGTAAATCGTCTTCTGTATATTTTGTGTTACTCATCTTATTATTTATAAAATGTATAGGTAAAATCAAATTGCATTGGTTGTTGTTTATCTGATTTATTACCTAAAAATTTAAACTTCTTTAACCTTTGATTTTGATCTAACTCAACTTCAAATTGAGGTTGATTGTTTTTCAAAATTTGGTACTTATTAGATGAAACCAATTTAATTTCTGACCAAGAGCCTTCTATCAAATTAATTTTCTCTGTTTTTGGATCAACATCTGGTGTAAATTCCTTTACTTTAAATGGCACCTTAAATGCTGAATTGCTATAACAAATCTTGTTAATATCCTGTCCTAATGATTTTGTAATTCTACAATCGTGCATTAATCTATCTTCGAAACCTATTTTTTGTTCTAAATACGTTTTCTTCATCATAACATCTCCTTCTAACCAAATTACATCAAAAAGCTGATTAGCATTTTTTATGTACATTTTATCTTGGTTATAAAAAAACTGATTTACTTTTTTTTCAGCTCCCTTTTTCTCGATTGTTTCTGATGAGATTACACCATCTCTATAGACATAAATTACTTTAGTTGGTTTTGCAACCTCCTCTGTTAATTCTAAATTAACTAGATTGTTCATTTCATCATAGTCTGCTTTATAAGCGACTTTCTTAGTTGATGAATTCGTAATTGTAAGTGTTTTAATTTTTGATTCGTTTGGATGAAGCGCTTTAATAAAAGGTTTCACTCCAAACAAACCAAAAAACATATTTTCTGAATAGGCTTTATTCAATTTTGTAGATGATTCTGATGGTTGGTAAACCATTAAATCTTTTTCTACTATTGTTTGCTGAGCATATGTAAATGCACAACTAAGAAATATAAAAAATAAAGCGATTCTTTTCATGAAATTATATTGCAAAACTTTCTCCACAACCACATGTGCGAGTGGCATTTGGATTATTAAAAACGAAACCTTTTCCGTTTAATCCTCCTGAATATTCTAATGTCATTCCAACTAAGTATAAAAATGATTTTTTATCAACTAATATTCTTACACCATTATCTTCAAACATTTTATCTTCCGATTTTTCTTCTTTATCAAATACTAAATTATATGATAAACCTGAACAACCTCCACTTGTCACTCCTACTCTAACAAAAGATTCTTCTATTGATGAACCTTCTTCTTGCATTAGTGAATTTATTTTTGATTTTGCTGATTCTGATACTTTAATCATAACGATATCTATTTAATGTTACAAAGTTACTTATTTAAAGTGAGATTAAATAAACTACAATATAAATATTAACAATAGCTTGACTAATTCTATCTATAAGGTTATTTTAAACCTAATTTAGTACGTGTTCTTTTTAAAACTTTCTGTGCAACAACTCTTGCTTTTAATGCTCCGTTTTCTAAGAACGCATCTAAAGTTTCTTTGTCATTCATTAATTCATCAAAACGAATACGAGCATCTGCATATTTTTCCATTATTAGTTCAAATAATGCTTGTTTAGCATGACCGTAACCATAACCACCGTTTAAATAATTTTGGCGCATTTCCTCTACTTTTTCTGGAGTTGCTAATAATTTATATAAAGCAAAAACATTATCAGTATCTGGATTTTTAGGCTCTTCTAACGGAGTTGAGTCAGTTTCGATAGACATTACTTGTTTACGTAACTGTTTTTCTGGTAAGAAAATATTAATAAAATTATTTCTTGATTTTGACATTTTGTTTCCATCTGTACCAGGAATCAACATAATATCTTCGTCGATTGCTGCTTGTGGTAAAACAAATGTTTCTCCCATTTGGTGATTAAATCTTTCTGCAACATTTCTTGTAATTTCTAAATGTTGTAATTGATCTTTTCCTACAGGAACAACCTCAGCATCGTATAACAAGATATCTGCTGCCATTAAAATTGGATACGTAAATAATCCTGCATTAACATCTGCTAAATAATCTTGTTTATCTTTAAAAGAATGTGCTAAAGTTAAACGTTGAAATGGGAAGAAATTTAATAAATACCATGTTAATTCTGTTGTTTCTGTAACATCTGACTGACGATAAAAAACAACTTTTGATGGATCTAAACCTAATGCCAGCCAAGTTGCTGCAACTTCGTACGTATTTTGTTTTAAAACTTCTGCTTCTTTAATCTGAGTTAAAGCGTGTAAGTCTGCAATAAAGATAAACGAATCATTTCCTTCTTTTTGAGTTAATTCGATTGCTGGCGATATTGCTCCTAAAATATTTCCTAAGTGCGGAGTTCCAGTCGCTTGAACTCCTGTAAGTATTCTTGGCATTTTATTTAAAAATTTGAACGACAAATATAAACCATAAAGATGATATGGGCTAAAGTATCTTTACTTTTTTCCTTTGCATAGAGAACTATTAAAGCAGTTTATAAAAATTTTGTATAAAATTTAGAAAATATAATTACACAATTCAAATATGTAATTATATTTGAAAACTCTATTAAAACTATAGAGTTAATATATTTAAATACCAACCCGAGTAAAATTTACTCTTTATTTAGAAAAATTACATTCAATATGAAAAAAGCTATTTTCAAGATTAGTTTATTACTTAGTGTTACAGTCACAAACATCAAATTTATTCACGCACAAGAAACAACACCCAAGCCTATTATTAATGATTCTATTATCGGAACTGTAATTGATACCAATACAAAAGAGCCTTTAGTAGGTGTAAAAATTCAATTAGAAGGTGTTACACATCAAACAAAAACAGATACGAATGGTGAATTTAAATTTATAACGGGTCAAAAACTACCAATTAATATTATTGTTTCTCATCAAGATTATGAAAAAAGAACAATAACAGTACAATCAAATGAAACTATTATTGAATTATCTCCTCCATTTGAAAATCTAAACCAAGTCCTTGTAACATCTCGTCGTCGTAAAGAAAAAATACAAGAAGTTCCCATTCCTATTTCTACAATAAAAGGCGCTGCTTTAGAAGAAGCGGGAGCATTTAATGTTAATCGACTAAAAGAAATTGTTCCAACAGTACAATTGTATTCTTCTAACGCTAGAAATACTACTTTAAATATCAGAGGATTAGGCTCTACTTATGGGTTAACAAACGATGGAATAGATCCTGGAGTTGGGTTTTATTTAGATGGTGTGTACATCGCTAGACCGGCAGCTACATGGTTAGATTTTATAGATATTGAACAAATTGAAGTTTTAAGAGGACCGCAAGGAACTCTTTTCGGGAAAAATACTACTGCAGGAGCATTTAATATCACTTCTCGTTTACCTAAATTTTCTCCAGAAGCTAATGTAGAAGTTAGTTATGGAAATTTAGGATTTATTCAAGCAAAAACATCTGTTACTGGTCCATTAGCAAAAAATTTAGCAGGTAGAATTTCTTTTTCTGGAACACAAAGAGATGGAAATCTTTATAATGTTTATACAAATAGAAAAATAAATGACATTAATAATTTAGGTTTTAGAGGTCAATTGTTATTTACTCCTACAAAAGATATAAAACTTGTTTTATCGGGAGATTATTCTGCTCAAAAACCAGATGGTTACGGATGGGCAGTTGCTGGAGTTGTAAAAACACAACGAGCAGACTACAGACAATTTGATGCTATTATAAAAGATTTGGGATATGAAATTCCCTATAAGAATGCTTTTGAACGTAAAATTGATCTTGATACACAATCAAAGGCAGATAATAAACTTGGTGGAATTGCTTTAAATGCGGATATAAAAATTGGAAATGGAACGTTAACTTCTACATCTGCATGGCGTCATTGGAAATGGGATCCTTTAAATGATAGAGATTATTTAGGTATTCCTGTTTACACGGTATCTTCGGGTAATTCAGTACACGATCAATGGTCTCAAGAGTTTAGATATTCTGGAAAAATAAATGAGAAAATAACTGGTGTAGTAGGTGTATATGGTTTATGGCAAGATTTACGAACTGATCCTGTACATATAGAAGAAGCTGGTTCTGCATTATGGCGATTTCAACAAAATAGCGATAGTCCTTTATGGCAAACTCCTAGATTATTTGATGGTTTTGGAATTAAAACAAAATACGGTATTAAAAGTACCAGCTTAGCTGTTTACACACAAATTGATTGGAATCCTTTATCTAAACTTCACATACTTCCTGGTATACGTTATAATTATGACAAAAAAACTGCAAATTATGATCGTCAAACGTATGGTGGTTTAGAGACGAATGATCCTGCATTAATAGCTCTAAAAAACGGAGTATACACCAATCAAACATTTAATGTGAATGCGGATGCAGACAATTGGTCTGGTCAACTTTCTGTTCAATATAAATTTACATCAAATTGGAATGCGTATGCAACCTATTCTATCAGTTATAAACCAATTGGAGTTAATGTTGGTGGATTACCAACAAGTAATGGACAAGTTATGTTAGACTTGGCACAAGTAAAACCTGAAACAGTTAATCATTTCGAAGCAGGTTTTAAATCAAATCCTACACGAAATAGTTTATTAAATGTTACATTTTATCAATCGAATATTAATGATTATCAAACACAAGTTCAAACTCCCGAACCTGGTGTAAATAGAGGTTATCTTGCTAATGCGGAAAAAGTTCGAGTTCGAGGAATTGAATTAGATGGAAATATTTCACTTTATAAATTTTTAAAGATAAATGGAGCAATAGCCTACACAGATGCAAAATATGTAAAATTTACTAACGCGCCAGTCCCATTAGAAGAAGTTGGAGGTTCACAAGCATTTAAAGATGTATCTGGTGGTGTATTACCTGGTGTTTCTAAGTGGTCTTGGTCTTTAGGAACAGAAGCAACAAAACGCGGAAAGTTAATTGGTCTTAATGGATCATATTTTATTGGAGCAGATGTATTTCATCGTTCAGATTTTTCATCAAGTTCATCTCCTTCAAAATACTTAAACATTGATGGATATACTTTATTAAATGCTCGATTAGGATTTAGAGGATCTAATGGTATTTCTATTTTTATTTGGAGTAGAAATTTAACAAACAAAGATTATTACGAACAGTTATTAGCTGCTCCTGGAAGCTATGGACAATATGCAGGAGTAATTGCTGACCCTAGAACTTACGGCATTACTTTTAGATATAATTTTAAGCAATAAGAGATGATGTAACTTGTTGTGCATTTTGATAATTTAAATTTAAAATGCACAACAATTATATTTATCTCATTCAGAAAACACTAGCAACTTGTTTAAACGGCCAAGCGATTGTCCTTCCTACTTTTCTAAAAAATACTTTTCTTTTATAATGCTTAACTATTGCGACCTCCCCAATTAAAGGAAAAGCTTCATCAGACATATTATAATTACTTTTTATTACAATCAATTCACTTGCAACAGAATTAATAACTGTAAATGATTGTTTATTCTCTTTAACAATGCCAAACTCTAATTCATAATTTGATTCATTCTTAGGAATTTTCAATTCAAATTCCCCATTTTCATCTGTATAAACGGTAAATTCGCTTCCTTTTAAATTTACAAATACATCTGCTTCAGGAAAATCATTTACATCATTAATAACTCCTTTTAATACGATAGAATCATTTTCTTTTATTCCTTGAGCATTTGTAATCGATGAAAAACTTAAAAATCCTAATAAAGAAGATAGTTGAAACCACTTTTTTGTTTGATGAGAAATAGATTGAGAGTTTTCAAAAGAATTAAATTGATTTAAATTTCTTCTTTCAATTTTTACGCATGCAGATGAATTAGATTTCATAAAGGTTTTTAACTCTTTAAAAGAATAATTATCCAAATCATGTACAGATTTCGCACACAATTCGCAAAATTTTTCTTGGTTACTAATTAATCCCATTTCCTCCCAGTTTTGCTGGCATTTCTCATCTATTTTCAGTTGCATAAAAAACAATATTATCATCAAAATTACAAAAATTTAAAAAAAATCTCAATCATCAACCAACCTTTTTGCAACATTCGGAATCTATAAAGAAAAATACAATATTAACCCTAATTTTTTATGCTATGAGTAACAAACTATTTTTAGACATTGTATTCGAATCTCGAAACAAAGAATACGGCGCTTATCAATTAAGACAAATCGCCAATTATGACCTTATGCGATCTCTGTTTATTGGAGTTGGAATTGTTGCCTTAATAACAGGAGGTACATTGTATGCAAATTATAAATCAGAAACTATTGTTACATCAAATAATGAACGAAAAGTTATTGTAGATGTTATAGATGTTGAAAAACCACCAATAGAAAAAGAAAAAGAAAAAGAAATAGAAAAACCTGTTGAACCACCAGTAGAAAAAGCACCTACTGAAGTAAAAACAATTCAGGCACCAACAGAGCAAGTGGAGTATATTATGCCTACTCCAAAAGAAAATCCAGAGGTTGAAAAAACGATAAGACCTAAAGAAGATTTAGTAGACAAGGATTTGGGTGGTTTTGATCGCCGTGGTGATAAAAGTCCTGGACAAACTGGAGGTGGTGAAGTTAGTGATACAGGAAATAAAGTTGGTGGACAAAATACAGATGCAAAAGAAGGTCCGAAAGAAACTAAACCTGTGGAGAAAGTAACTAAGACAATTACTGGAAAATATGCTGCTGTTATGGCTATTTATCCTGGATGTGAAAGCGAAAGTAAAAAAGGAAATGAAGCTTTAACAAGATGTATGAGTGATAAAATCTCAAAAGAATTAAGTTATGAGTTAACTGATTTTGCAGAAAGTGCTGCACAAAACAATGTAAATTCTGCAGTTGCAAAAATGCAGTTTATTGTTAATAAAGATGGCGAAATTTCTCAGATTAAACCTTTAGACGGAAGTCACCAAAGTTTAGGAAAAGAAGCTAAAATAGCATTAGAAAGAATCAACAAACAATTAATTAGAAGAGGTAAAAAAATTAAACCTGCTCTATTACAAGATGGTTCTGAAGCGAATTTAATTTTCTCTATTCCAGTTAAATTTCAAACAGGTCAATAATTTTTTTAATATTAAAAGCGTTGTATTTATCGTGAATAAATACAACGCTTTTATCTATTATCAGAATAGGAAAAATAAAAAAATAGTACTCCTATTTTAATTATAAAACTTTTGTAATGAAAGATATTTTTGTTTTAAACTTTTCTTCACGCAATAAAATTGTAACTTCGTATCGAATTATGAATAAGAATATTGTTTACGGATTAATTGGTTTCGGTTATCTTTTAATCGGAATTTTAACGTGGAAGTACGAGTTTTTTGGGGTGAAATTAGATCCCACACAAGCGATGTTGTTTGGAATTTTATTCATTATTTATGGAGCTTTTCGTGTTTATCGAGCAATAAAACTTTATAAAGATGATCAAAAAAATTAGTTTAGTATCAATTGCAATTTTAATTGGTTTGACAACTTTTAATTGCAAAGACAAAAAAGAGACGCTTACAAAAGCTGAGCAAAAAACACCTGTTAAAAGAGCTTTACATGAATATGGAAATCTAACAATTACTGTTGATCCTAGTTTTAAAAATTTAGCGCAATCTTTAGCAAATACATATGTTACGGATTATCCTGATGTGAAAATTTCTATAAAAGAAGAAATTGAAGAAAAGGCGATTAAAGATTTTTACGAAGGTAAAATCCCTTTGTTAATGGTAAGTAAACCTTTAACAAAAGCGCAACAACAACATTTGTATGATTTGACTACAACGAAGTACATTGATTCTAAAATTGCTTTAGATGCAACTATCTTTATAACTTCGGTAGATAACCCTATCAATGCTATTACAAAACAAGAAATAAAGGATAATTTATACAAACAAAATCCTTCTACAACTTTTGTTTACGATCATCCTAATTCTGCTAATTTTAATACATTAAATGAAAAATTAAAATTAAATGTAGATGCTGGCTCAAAAGTTACTGCAATGGGAACTGCTGAAAAGGTTATTGATTATGTACAGCAAAATAAAAAAGCAATTGGAATTATTGGCTTAAACGTACTAAGTGATAAAATAGATCCTAAAGTTGAAAAATACTTAGAGAAAGTTAAAATATTAGCTATTCTTGATGACAAAGGAAATGAAATTAAACCCACTATTCCTAATTTGAAATATGGTGTTTATCCTTTTTACAGAGAAATCTATATTCTTAAAAATGAAGTAGGTTTCGGGATTGGAGCTGGATTCTCAAGATTTGCTGGTTCGCAACGTGGACAGAAAATTGTAACAAGAGAAAGTCTTCAACCTTATTTTATTTATAAAAGAGATGTTCAAATAAATCAATTACAACAACCTTTACAATAAAAGTAAAGGTTGTTTATTTTTTAAGTATATCCTTCTTCAATTTAGGTTTTGTTTTCATTATCGATGAATAAGAAGACGTAAAAGCAGAAAGACTTTGATAACCTACTTGATATGCAATTTCACTTAATGTATATTGCTGACTATCTATTAATTCTATACTCTTCAAAATTCGAATTAATTGCACATACTTTTGTAATGTTATACCCGTTTCATGTTTAAATATTCTCTGTAATGTGCGAACAGACATTTTTGCTTTTGTAGCCAAATCATCACTATCAAAACTATATCTGTAATTCGTATTAATATAATTACAAATTGGTATTAAGCGACTATCTGTAGGTACAGGTATTTGTAAACCATTATTCTCTTCACAAAAGTTAGGTAAACTATGAAGCATTGCTTTTAAAAAAAGCTGTTGTTCTTTATCTTCAACTAATAATTTATTCCATTTTGCGGTATATAAAAGCATTTCTTTTAAAACACTTGGTGCAAGAGAAACATGTACATTTTTATAAAAATCATCATCGGGAACAGAATTAAAAAGTACCACCATAAGGTGAACCATTTTTGCTTCCGAAGTTGTACGATGTTCTTTGCCTGTAGGTATCCAAATAATATGATTTTGTGGAACCAAATATATCTTCTTTTCAATATGAAAATATTGGTATCCTTCTGCGACATAAGTTAATTGATAACGAGTGTGTTTATGCTCATATTCATCGTGTTCCCAATTTTCTTCGAACCAAACATAGGCATCTATAGGAATATCATCAATATACTTTCCTTCTTTAATTTCTGTTAAACCACATTTCACCTTGTCGTTTTGCATATACTTTTTGGCAAATATAATAAAAACGACATTACTAATTTTGTTTATAAATTTAATAACAATAGATTATGAAAAGATTTTATAGCTTTTTAACAGCTTTTATTTTATTCGTTACAACTTGTAATGTTACTGCACAAGAACAATCAGCAAAAGTTTTAGTGCTTATCCATTCAGATAATGGTGGAACGTATGAGTTAGCTAAAGAAGTAAAGAAAGGAATAGAGAGTTACAAGAATGTTGAAGCAATTATTAAACAAGTTAAAAAATCTGACAATCCTAAACTAAAAAATATTCCCATTGCAAGCGTAGAAGAATTAATTACCTATGATGGTATTGCTTTTGGTTCACCTATTTATTTTGGTAATATTAGTACAGGTATGAGCGAATTTTTAGCAAAAACAACTAATCTGTGGTCAAAACATGCATTAGAAGGTACACCTGCAACAGTTTTTATGTCTGCTGGAAGCGGAGCCGGAAAAGAGCTTGCTCTACAATCTTTTTGGAATAGTCTTGCTGTTCATGGAATGATTTTAGTACCCAATGGAATTAGCGGAATGGAAAATATTGATAAAACAATTCCGCAAGGAAACGCTGTATTAGGAACAACAAGTCTCGTATCATTAAACAATGTAGAAAGACCGAGTAAAAGTGAGCGTTATTTAGCCGAATTACAAGGTAAAAAGTTTGCAAAAGTTGCTTTAGCTCTTAGAAAAAACAAAGTGATAGAAAATGATAATAAAACAATTATTAAAGAAAGTAAAATCGATATTAATCAGATTCTAAAACAAAAGAATATAGAATTACCTTCTTTACCTCAACCTGTTGGAAATTATCAACTTTTCAAAAAATCAGGTAATTTAGTATACATCAATCAAGTAGCTTTAAAAGATGGAAAAATTGTAAATCCGGGAAAACTAGGTATTGATGTAAACGAAGAACAAGTAAAAGAAGCTACAAGAGTAACCATGTTAAATATCATTTCTATATTAAAAGAAGCAACTGGAGGTGATCTTAATCGAGTAAAACAATGTGTACAACTTATAGGAACGTTTAATACGGTAGACAGCTTTACTAAACATGCAGATCTTATGAATACAGCATCTGATCTTACAGTAGAAATATTTGGAGAAAAAGGTAAACATACAAGAAATACACAAGGAGCATATTCATTACCAGTTGGCTCTTCGGTTTCTATCTCTGCTATTTTTGAAATTGAATAAACAATAAAAAAAACATACAAAATGATAAAAGTATTTGTCGCAGGAGCTACCGGATGGGCAGGTTCTGCAATTAGTAAAGGAATTTTTAATCATGACGGAATGCAATTGATTGGAGGATTATCACGCTCTAATAAAGGAAAAAACTTAGCTGATATTTTACAAATAGAAAATGCTACTATTCCTTTGTTTGACACGATAGATAATGCATTAGAAAAAATTGATTTTGATGTTTTAGTTGAATTCACTAAACCAGATATTGCTAAAAAAAATATTATTACTGCTTTAGAAAAAGGAAAAAATGTTATTATCGGTACATCTGGATTATCAAATGAAGATTATAATGAAATAGAATCTATTGCGAATAAAAATAATGCTTCTGTACTTGCTGCTGGTAACTTTGCGATTACGGCAGTATTATTATTTAAATTCGCAGCTATTGCAGCAAAATACATCCCTAATTATGAACTTATAGATTACGCAAGTCAAAATAAGGTAGACGCTCCAAGTGGTTCTGTTGCAGAACTAGCTCATCGTTTATCTGCTGTACAAAAATCTACTATAGAAGTACCTATCGAAGATACGATTGGAGTAAAAGAAACTCGCGGTGCAACTATAGATGATGTACAAGTACATTCGGTAAGACTTCCTGGTCACGTATTAGGTATTGAAGCTATTTTTGGTATGCAAGATGAAAAATTAATTTTAAGACATGATGCAGGAAATGGAGCAGAACCTTATGTTAATGGTGTTATACTTGCTATTGAAAAAGTAAACAGTTTTAAAGGATTAAAAAGAGGTTTAGATACAGTAATGGATTTATAAAAGAAAAATGAGTAATAAAGTTAAAATATCTATACTTAGTATTGTAGTCGTTATATTAGTTGGTGGAGGCTTACGTTCTCCTATTACTTCAGTTAGTCCTGTATTAAGTGAAATTATAGCTGTATTTAATTTAAATAATTTTGAAGGTAGTTTACTTACTTCTATTCCATTAATCGTATTTGCAAGTTGTTCTGTATTGGTTAGTAAAATTGCTATCAAATCTAACATTCATTATACTTTAATCTATTCGCTTTTATTTCTTATAATAGGTCTTTATTTAAGAGTTTATGGAAATATAACAATGTTATACATAGGTTCCTTATTAATTGGTTTGGGGATTTGCATTGGGAATGTTACAACTCCTGCTTACATAAAAAATATATTTCCCGAAAAAATTGGACTAGTTACAGGTATCTTTTCTGTAGCGATGAATTTAGTTGCTGCTCTAGCTTCGGGTTTTAGTATTGCTATTGGAAAATGGACAAATATGCAATGGAAAGGATCTTTATCTATATGGATTGTTTGGGCTATACTTGCACTTATTGCTGTAAGTGCAGATACACTTATAGGAAAGAAAAAAACTAAAAATAAAACGACAATAGAGGCACCAACAAATAGCTTTAATGTCTTTCGCTCTAAACAAGCTTGGTATATTAGTATTTTTATGGGAATACAATCTTTGGTATATTACTGTTTAGTCGCTTTGCTACCAATCGTTTTACTTGATTATGGTATGGTTAAAGAACAAACAGGATTGGTTCTTTTAGTTATTCAACTATCTATGCTACCAGTTATGTTTATTAGTCCTATTATAGCAACCAAAATTCAGGATCAAAAATGGATGGTATATAGTGTTGGATTTTTAATGTTTACTGGAATAACAGTCTTATTCTTTTTTAAAGCACAATTCATTTATTTAGCCGCAGTTTTAATTGGAGCTTCAAGTGGATTAGCTTTTAGTCTTTCTATCTTATTTTTCTCTCTTAAAAGTAAAACAATGCATGGAACGATTAAAATTTCTGGTAAAGCACAATCTGTAGGTTATTTAATTGCTGCTTTTGGACCTCCTATTTTTGGAGTTTTACATGATTGGGATAGTTCATGGCAAAGCTCTTTTTATTTTTTAATTGTAATGATTATTATAATGACAGTCTTCGGAAGAAAAGCTGCTAAACCAAGATATATTGAGGAACATTAATGTTTTATTATGATATTTAGGTTACTAGTTAGTTTTTACTTATAAAAAAATCATGACTTGTTTTAATTAAACAAAGTCATGATTTTTTGTATTCTATTTTCTCATAAAAATTAAAAAAGAAAAAGAGGTAGTAGAAATAGGTAGTAGAATTTCTTTTTCAATTTTCAACCATATTAACAAACGGTATGCCAAACTAAATATTTAAATAAAAAAAAGATTTTTACATTATTTTTAATGTAAAAACCTTTATAATTTTAGAATTAGCTAATAATTTTTTAAGTAAAATTATTTCTTAAATACAGGTATGCTATACACGAAACCTACATTAAATGGTATTAAAAATTCCTTATTAGTTGCAATTCCAACTTCTGCAAAAAATGAAAAATTTTCATCAAGGTTTGTTTTAGTACCCCACATAAAATTAGGAATAAATACATTGTTATTAATATAGTAGTTTGCTCCTACTTTAATATAGTTACCCGCATTATTTTCTAAACTTTTATTTTTTTCTGCCCTTCTCTCTCTATTATAGATATATTTAAGATTACTTGTTAAGCCAAAACTTGTTTTTTTATTCTCATTTTGATCTAAATAAAATCCATTAAGAGAAGTTCCAACATCCCATATCACTTTTTTAGATATTGGTTGTTCATAATTGATATTCGCATAATACTGGCCAATTGCTAATTTTAATTCTAAGTTTTTGGTTAAACTTGGGGCTTCTTGTGAAAAACCAAAAAATGGTATTAACAAGAAAAAAATAAAATTTGAGTATTTCATAATATATAGGTTGTTGTTAGGTTGTATAAAATAAGCTAAGTCAAAATTAAATTAGCTTATTTATAATGTAATTATTAAATTATTTCTTAAAAACAGGAATACTATAAGTAAATCCTAAATTCATTGGAACTAATAATGCATGATTGGCTCCGAAACCAATTTCTGCAAAAAAAGAAAAATTATCGTCTAAATTTGTTTTAGTGCCCCACATAATATTAGGTATAAATATATTTTTATTAATATTATAGGTAACACCTCCTTTTATATAATTTCCTGCATTATTTTTTAGATTTTTATTTTTTCTAGCTCTTGTTTCTCTATTATAGATATATTTTATATTACTAGTTAAACCAAAATCTACTTTTTCTTCATCTCTGAGAGTTAAATAATAACCATTAACAGATGTTCCGAAATCTACTATCACTTTTTTCGATATTGGTTGTTCGTAATTTATATGCGCTAAATATTGACCAACTCCAGCTTTTAATTCTAAGTTTTTAGTTAAACTTGGGGCTTCTTGTGAAAAACCAAAAATTGGTATTAACAAGAAAAAAATAAAATTTGAGTATTTCATAATATATAGGTTGTTGTTAGTACTTCTCATTTATAAAAAATCATGACTTGTTTTAATTAAACAAAGTCATGATTTTTATATATTTTATTTTATTATAAAAAAAATTAAAAAAGAAAAGAGGTAGTAGAAAAATTAGGTAGTAGATATTTCTTTTTTAATTTTCAACCATATTAACAAACGGTATGCCAAACTCAATTTTTAAATAAAAAAAAAGGTTTTTACATCATTTTAATGTAAAAACCCTCTATATTTAGTTTATATCAATCTATATTTTTTGTCTCTGATTAAAAGAATAAATTAAGTAAAATAAAAATGGAAGAATAAAAACTGATCCTAATAGCAATGCCCAAGCCAACATATTAATGGTACTTTCTGCTCCAAAATCTTTCAATAAGGATAATTTAGTTCCATCTTTAAATAAAATTAGATTTGGAAAATGGGAATATGAAACAGCAAATAAAATCATAACAACAATAAGTCCTGCATAGACTTTTGTTAACTGATCTTTCTTTTTATTTAGTGAATAGATAAGCGCTATAATAGAAATTGTAGCCAAAGAAACTGCAATGTATCCATAAATTTGTTTCGTAATCCATTCTAACAATGGGATATTTTTCCAAACTGAAACAGCAAAAACAATTCCTCCTGCAACAAAAATTAAGGTCGTATAAATTTTGGCTCTCTTTCTTAATTTTGTTTTATCTTCTTGGTTATTTACCGATTGAATAGAATAAACAGAAGCTAAAAAAGAACAAATTACGACTGTAAATAAGCCAACTGAAACATTAAACCAACTTAGCCAAGAGAAAATATAAGCGTCTTGAAAAGATGTTGCCTGATTATCAATACTTCCAGAAACTATAGACCCTGAAATAATTCCCAAAAATAACGGTGTAACAACACTAGAATAAGTAAAAATTACATCGTATAAATTGTGCCATTTATCGTTAACTGCATCATAATTTCTGAATGTAAAAGATGTCCCTCTCGCAATAATCCCTAATAACATTATAACCAAAGGAATGTGCAAATAATTGGAAACATCTGCATACATTTTAGGAAAGCCTACAAAAAGTATAACAATAGCAATAATTAACCACATATGATTGGCTTCCCAAATAGGACCAATCGAATTATACATGATTTTCTTCGTCTGATTTTTATACTTTTTCTCTGAAAATAACTCGACAATTCCTGCTCCAAAATCTGCTCCACCCAAAATTAAATATAAACAAGTGGAAACCCACAAAAATGCTGTAACTACGTATATCATATTTAATGTTTTTCAGGGTTAAAGTTTGGATCTTCTGGATCATAAAGTTTTGCTACGTTCTGTATTTGACGATTCATTAAAAACACCAAAATAATAGACAAAGTAATAAATACAAATGTAAAAATATAGAAAGAGTATTGTATTCCTGGCATTGGCGTTACAGCATCTACAGTTCGCATAATCCCATAAATAATCCACGGTTGTCTACCAACTTCAGTAACTGTCCAACCTGCTTCTAAGGCTATATATCCAAATGGCGTAGCTATCATAAATAACTTATAATACCAACGTTTATTTTTCCACTCTTTTTTAAGAAATTGTGCAATTAAGTAAATCAATGCAATACCCATCATTAACATTCCGAAAGAAATCATCGTCTGAAAAGCATAATGAACAATTGGAACTGGTGGCCATTCATCTTCAGGAAATTCTTCCAATCCTTTTACTTCTTTATTAAAGTCTGAATGCACTAAAAAACTTAAAACACCTGGTACTTTTATCGCATAATCTACTTTTTTATTTTCTTGATCTACAATTCCACCTAAAACAAAAGGAGCACTTTCTTCTGTTTCAAAATGCGCTTCCATTGCAGCCAATTTTATTGGTTGTCGTTTTGCAACATCTTTTGCAGAAATATCTCCACTTAATGGTGCTAATAATGCTGCAACAATTGCCAATAAAGAACTTATTTTAAATGCTTCTTTATGGAAATTGATATTTTTTCCTTTTAATATTAAATAAGCGTGTAAACCAGCAACAGCAAATCCCGTTGCACAGAAAGCTGCAATTGTCATATGCAATGCTTGTGAAAACCAAGCTTCATTTAACATCGCTTTTATAGGATCTATATTAAGGTATTCACCATTTATATAATCAAATCCAGAAGGAGAATTCATCCACGCATTGGCTGCAACAACTAAAATACCAGAAGCTAAACCACTAATACCAACAATAACTCCGCAAATCCAATGAAACCATTTATTAAATTTATCCCATCCGTAAAGAAAAAATCCAAGTGCTATGGCTTCTATAAAAAAAGCTGTCCCTTCTAACGAAAAAGGCATTCCGAAAATTGGTCCTGCATGTTCCATAAATTTCGGAAAAAGTAAACCTAATTCAAAAGATAGCATTGTTCCAGAAACTGCACCTGTTGCAAAAAGTATAGCCACACCTTTACTCCAAGCCTTGGTAAGCCCTTTGTATATTTCTTTTTTAGTTTTGAGATATTTGTAATGAGCAATAGCCATCATAAACGGCATAACCATTCCTACACACGAGAAAACGATGTGAAATGCGAGGGACATTGCCATTTGACTTCTTGCAGCAATAAAATCGTCCATATAAGTTTTTTTTTGAATCTTTGTTAGGTTAAAGTTAGTGAATAAAAAAAGGCAATTCGAAACTGAATTGCCTTTTTTAGTATGATTTAAATTAGATTATTTTGTTGCTGGAATTAACCATTTAAATTGTGGTCCACTTTCCGGAATTACAATTCTTTGAGAGATACGATCCATTCTCTCTGGTAATTTCATAATAAAATCTCTTGCCTTCTCTCCTTCTGCATTCAATCCAGCTATTTTATCTATTCCCCACGTCTCAATTAACTTTCTCATGATATCAATATAATCAAAAGCTGTGTAAACACCTATACGTTGAGCTGCATCAGAAAAAGAATCAAATAAAGTTCCTCTTTCTTCACCAGAAGCACGTAAGAAATGAGCAGGCATTACAATTTTTAGTTTAAACATATGTTGAACAGCCAACATCATTTCTGATGGATCTGTTTCGAAAATACGACGAACAAACTCTGTATAAGCTAAATGGTGACGCATTTCATCTCCTGCAATAATCTTACACATACGAGATAATTTTTTAGCACCATGTTGTTTAGCAATTGCTGAAACATTGTTATGAGATACATATGTTGCTAACTCTTGAAAACTTGTATAAACAAAGTTTTTATAAGGATCGTGAGCTGTTCCAATATCAAAACCATCACTAATTAAGTGTTGAGTCGTAATTTCTACTTCTCGCATATTAATACGTCCAGATAAGTATAAAAATTTATTTAAAACATCTCCGTGGCGATTTTCTTCTCCTGTCCAATGACGAATCCATTTAGACCATCCATTTTCAATATATTCTCCAGACTCATCAACAACACCTTCCATTTGCATTAACCAAGATTCGTATGTTGGTAAAGCTTCTTCAGTAATTGTATCTCCAATTAATGTAATCCAAAAATCATCTGGTAAATCTTTCGAAAGCTCTTGTAATTCTTTTATTTCATCAAAAAAAGAATCATTTTGAGAATTCGGTAAAAAGTCTGTTGGTTGCCAAATTTTATCGGCTGGAACTAAGAATTTTTCCATGTAAGCATCAATATCTTTTTCGATAAATTGCATGACTTCCAGACGAACATTTTTTATTGACATAATTATATTTTATGCGGTTATACTATTCTTTACAGTTTGTTCTGTAAGTGCTAAAAGTTCATCAAATTTATAATCACTTACTTTTAAAGGTTTGTGATAATGTAAATTTACTTTTGCTCCTACATACAATGGAAAAGATCCATTTTGCGTAATTTGCCAAGTATTATTAATTGTTACAGGAACAATATAAGCGTCTTTGGCATATTTTGTTAAAACCTTTAAACCATTTTCTTTAAATGGTTTTGGCTTTCCATCTTTACTTCTAGTTCCTTCTGGATAAATAATCGCAGAATAATTATTTTCTTGAATATAAAGTGCTAATTTCTTAATCTCTTCTATGGCTTGTTTCCCATTTTTACGATCAATTAAAGCTGAACCTCCATGTCGTAAATTATAAGAAACACTAGGTATACCCGAACCTAATTCTATTTTAGATATAAATTTTGGATGATATTCTGATAAATCATATTCCATTGGAGAAACATCGTACATACTTTGGTGATTACTCACAAAAATTAAAGGAACTCCTTTTATTAAATTTTCACGACCAGAATAAGTATAAGATGTTCCAAATATTTTTGTTAAATCAACTAAAATCCTATTCAATAACTTTACACTCTTGTGATGAGCTTTATATCCTCCAATATTGTAACACAACCATTGTATTACATGCATTATAACTAATGTTAATCCATAACCTAAATAAAATATAATGGATAACGGGTAACTTAAAATTTTCTTCAACTTTAAAAATTTAGACAAATTTAATAAAAAATTATGCTAAGCATAATAAATTTTAAATAATCATTTATTTTACAATATTCAACTTCATTTTTTCTTGATGAGTATCATCATAAAAAGTAATACTATTTGATGAATTTAACTTGAAATACACCGTTTTTTGAAGGCTTTTCATTAATTCTTGAGGAATTTCGCAATCCGAATTTAATTGTTTTAATTGATTAAAAATTATTGCTTGTTTCATTCTTGTATAATTTCCTGTAATAATTCCACAAGATGTTTTTAAAACCATTTTTTGCGTTGCATCTTCAAAAATAATATAATCTGATTGATTGTTTACAGACCATTTACCCGAAAACTCTTTCAATTCTCCCATTTCACCTTTTGGTTCAGAAGTAACTTTACTAGGTAAACAACTTCCTAAACTAAAGAATAAAATTCCCAAAAACACTTTATAAATCCATTTCATAAATAGCGATCACTTTCAACGAAGGTAAGAAGAAAAAAGACTTTAATACAGAGTTTTATTTAATTTTAACTGTTTATATTTTCTAAAAAATCGAATTAATATTTAATAGTCAAAATATAATTTGTTAGAGGTTAGAGGTTAGAGGTTAGAGGTTAGACTAGAAAATAAATTAATCCTTACTTATTTCTCGATACAAAATTCTAAACGAATTTCACTCGAAATGACGGATTGGAAATAATCAAAAAACTATTTTCTGTCTGTTCGAGTGGTTTTTCGAAATGAAATAAAGAAAAATTGTATCGAGAACTTAGACTAGAAAATAAAATCATTCTTCAAGAAAACTGAAAATGAGTAATATAATCATCAAAACCAGTAAAAACACGTATATTTGATTTTTACAATAATATGAGCTCAATTACCATCAAAGAATTTTATGAAAATATTTTAGGCGATTCATGCCCAGATATTGATCTATTTCTAACTGAAAATCTTCATAAAGATGTTGGACATGTAAATGTTTTCGACATCTCTGAAATTCATAGTTCGTGCAAGTACAAAACAGAAATGCCTTATGATAGAAGAACTTATTATAAAATAAGTTTAATAAAAGGTAACAATAAAGTGGAATATGCAGATAAAACAATTATGATTGAAGATGCTGCTATTCTTTTTGCTTCTCCAAAAATTCCTTATAATTATACCAATTTAGACAGAGATCAATCTGGACATTTTTGTGTGTTTACAAAGGATTTTTTACCTGTTTCTAAAACTGGATTAGAATTAGATTTTCTTCCTGTATTTTCACCAAAAAGTGATTTTATTTATAAAATTTCTCAAGATCAGTTTACAGAGCTTGAAGCTATTTTTAAAAGAATTCATGTTGAGATAAAATCTGACTATCAATATAAATACGATTTATTGAGGAATTATATAATGGAATTGATTCACTTTGGACAAAAGTTACAACCAATTCTACCTCAAGATAATAATAAGACTGCTTCTTCTAGAACAACAACTTTATTTATAGAATTATTAGAAAGACAATTTCCTATAGAGAACATAGATCAACTTTTACAATTAAAAACGCCTGCAGATTATGCAGAAACGCTTGGCGTACATGTTAATCATCTTAATAAAGTATTAAAAGAGATAACAGGAAGAACAACAGGAGAAATAATTGGGAATAGAATTTATCAAGAAGCGAAGATTTTATTAGATCAAACGAAATGGAATATTTCTGAAATCGCCTTCTCATTAGGCTTTGAAGAGGTTTCTCATTTTTCTAATTTTTTCAAAAAATATAATTCACAATCACCATTACATTACAGAGAATCTCAAATTGTTTGATTTTTACAAATATCAATTTGATTTATACAAATACACCCTGTCAGATTATATTCACCTTTGTATTACTAAAAAAACAATAAAAATTATGACAAGCAATTTAAGTAAAATAGTATTACTAACAGGAGGAAGCCGTGGACTAGGTAAAGATTCTGCATTACAATTAGCAAAAAAAGGATTTGATATTATATTAACTTATCAATCAAAAAAAGAAGCTGCTGACGAAGTTGTTTCTGAAATAGAAAAATTAGGTCAAAAAGCATTTGCATTAAAATTAGATATTTCTACAACAGATGGTTTTGATGCATTTGTAGATGAAGTGAAAAATACATTAGAAAAAAACTTTTCATCTGCTAAATTAGATGCATTAGTTAACAATGCAGGAATTGGATTACATGCAAGTTTCGAAGAAACAACTGAAGATATTTTAGATGCAATGACAAATATTCATTTTAAAGGACCTTTCTTTTTAACGCAAAAATTATTGCCTTTATTAAATGACGGAAGTAGCGTTGTAAACACATCTTCTGGTTTAGCACGTTTTTCTTTCCCTGGTTATTCTGCTTATGGAGCTATGAAAGCTGCAATTGATGCTTTATCTAGATACCAAGCGATAGAATTAGGAAATAGAAAAATTAGAGTAAATTCTGTTGCTCCTGGAGCTATTGAAACAGATTTTGGAGGAGGAGTTGTTCGTGATAATGCAGATTTCAACAGTTTAATCGCTTCTCAAACAGCATTAGGAAGAGTTGGTTTACCAGATGATATTGGAAGTGTAGTTGCTTTCCTTTGTTCTGATGATTCTAAATGGATTAATGCACAAAGAATAGAAGTTTCTGGAGGATTCAGAGCTTAAAAATATGCTATAAGAAATAATAAAGGGTTATCTCAATTTTGAGATAACCCTTTATTTTATTAAAGTGAAGCCATATCGATAACAAATCGATATTTTACATCTCCTTTTTCTAATCTTTCGAACGCATGATTTACTTCTTGTATAGAAATTATTTCACTTTCTGCTGTGATAGTGTGTTCAAAACAAAAGTCTAACATTTCTTGTGTTTCTGCAATTCCTCCAATATTAGATCCAGCAAAACTTCGTCTTCCAATTACAACATTAAAAGATGCAACTTCTAAAGGTTCTGGTGGTAAACCAACCAAAACTACCGTACCATCGTGACGTAATAAATTAAGATAAACATTTACATCATGTTTAGCAGAAACAGTATCGATAATAAAATGTAATTGACGAGCATATTTTGCCATAGTTTCTGCATCCGAAGACAAAACAGCTTCATCAGCACCTAATCTTTTAGCATCTTCTACTTTAGATGGTGATGTTGTAAAAACAACAACCTCCGCTCCCATTGCTTTAGCAATTTTTATAGCTAAATGTCCTAATCCTCCTATTCCTAAAATTCCAACTTTTTTTCCTGGTCCTGCTTGCCAATGTTTTAAAGGAGAATAAACTGTAATACCTGCACAAAGTAGAGGTGCTGCAGCTGCCAAATCTTTAAAAGGAGGCATTTTTAAGACATACTTTTCGTGGCAAACATAGGTTTTAGAGAAACCTCCTAATGTATGACCTCCAGAAATTTTATCTTCACTGTTAAATGAGAATGTTACGCCTTCATCGCAAAACTGTTCTATTCCATCTTCACAATATTCGCAGTTACCACAACTGTCTACAATACAACCCACCGCTGCTAAATCTCCTATTTTGAAATTTTTCACATGATCGCCAATTGCTGTTACACGACCTACTATCTCGTGCCCAGGAACTATTGGAAATAGCGTTCCTCCAAAATCATTCTTTATTTGATGTAAATCTGAATGGCAAATACCACAATATAAAATTTCAAACTCTACATCGTGTGCTTGTAATGCTCTACGATTTATTTTTATTTCTTGTAATGGAGCATCTGCTGATGCTGTTCCATACGCTTTTACTTCTGTACTCATTTTTAAATTTTTATTTTTGGTTTGGTAAAATTTCATTTAAACAATTTATAGCATTTAATATTCTAGGATATCCCACATAAGGAAGTAATTGCGTCATTAAATCGATTAATGTTTCCCTATTATTTCCTACATTTAAATTTCCTTGTATATGTCCTTTTATTTGATTTTCTGTTCCTCCTAAAGCGATTAGAAAACTTAAGGTTACCATTTCTCTTGTTTTTACATCTAGTCCTGTTCTAGTAACAAAATCACCAAAACAATTTGAAGAAAGGTATTCTTGTAGATGTAATAAATCTTTCGGAGAATTTTTATACATCGTATCTATTCTATCTCCAAAAATTTCTTTTTGAATTGCTAATCCTTTCTCTTTTCTTGTTTCTGTAGTTGTTGTAGATTGACTTTCTAAAGGCATTGAAATACCTCGCTCTTTGAAAATCTCATTTGTTTCATGAATAAAATCTATCACTTTTGTTATTCCAACGTATGGGACAGATTGATATAAAACCTCTTTAATTTCTATAGGTGAAACACCTACATTTAAAGCTGCATGTACAAACATTTTATATTCTGTTAATCCTTGACTAGCAATTGTAGAAGCCATAATTAACAATACGCGAAGTTTTACATCCATTTTATCGTGACTAATTACCTCATCAAAAGCAAAATTGTCAAAGATTTCTATTAAATCTGGATCTGTCTCTTTCACTTTAGAAATATATTCTGGCCATAGTTCTTCATGGTTTGTTATTGCAATAGGAGATAATCTATTTTCTACTTCGTAAAAAGGAGCTTTAAACGCATTATAATCCTTATCATTTACAGGTTCAAACCATTCTGTTTTATCTGTATCAACCTCAGTTATCATAGCAATATGTCTCATAGATTTTTGATGTGATGCACCATGCCAATGCTTTACGTTTTTAGGAATTTTTACTACATCTCCTTCTTGTATAAGCTGTATTGGTTTTCCTTCTTCCTGATAATAACCTATCCCTTCTACAACAAATAAGATTTGTCCATTTGTATGACTATGCCAATTTGTTCTAGCTTTAGATTCAAAACTTACCGTTCCTATATTTACATTATACTCCTCTTCTGGTTTCACATTCATGTTTAACCAAACTGTTCCTGTAAACCATTCTTTTGGAGCTAAAACTCCTTTATCTGAAAATGATGCCATAGTGTAATTTGATATTTTTTGTGCATTTGCCTTTTGGCAATCTAGTATTGAAAGAATGATTGAAATAAAAAAAATTACTCTATTCATTTTGATTCTTTTACTTTTTCAAATTTCAATTATCTAGTAAAGAAAAGAGTATACCGATTACGGTATTCCTTACCATTTTTACTGATTATATTAAAAACAAAAAAGAGTTATCTGTGTTTTACAGATAACTCCTTTAATATTCATTTTAAATCAGTGGAAATAACACTCATTTTTAGTTTATTCTTTTTCCTTTGGTAAGTCTATCCAAGAATAGCTTTTGTGCACAATTTTCCAAGAACCTTTGTATTTAAGCAATAAAAAATAATCTGTAAAAGTACGCTGGTTTGGAATTACAATTTCTGCTTTGGCAATGGCTGCATCCTTTTCAATATCAATAGAAATAATTTTTCCAATTCTATTTACTTTTTCTCCAGTTTTTATATTCGAAATATATTCTTCTCCAGAACGTATCCATAATGAATTTTCGGAAACAGTGTATAAATTAAAATCTGGATGAAATGCTTTTCGAAGTCTTTCAGGTTCACCATTTGCTGTACCTTCTATATAATGAAGCAATGTTTCTGTAATTTGATCCGCTTCTGATACTCTAATAACATTTTTAAAATTATTTTTTAATAGTTTTAGAACTCCATAGGCAACATTAGTAGCAGAACTTGGGTCTTGTCCTGTTACAAATCTTCCATCTACAACATAAAAACTATTACCTGCTTCTTCAGAATAAACAAAATCGCCTTTATTCTTTTGGATAATGTTATTTATAGAGTATGGAAATGTTTTGTAATATTCCGCATCTGTATTCTCAAATTTATCGGGATAACCCGTAATTTTTTTCCCAGCATACAGAGATTCTCCTTTACTATCTTTTAAATATGCAATTCCAGCGGTTCCGTGACAAATAGCAGAAACGACTCCATTTCTATTGTAAATTTTTAAAGCAATTTTTTGAATCGTCGCATCTTCTGCTACACCAAACATTGCGGCTCCACCTCCACTATAAAAAATGACGGAATAATCTTCTGGATTAATTTCTGTTGGTTTCGAAGTATTTTTCAATTTGTCCATAAACCAAGGATCGTATAAATATTTTTTCTGCAAACTATCAGATGTATTTATATATCCAATTGGTATTGCACCTCCTTTTGGACTAATAAAATCGACCTGATAACCTGCTTTTACAAATACATCATACGGAACAATAATTTCTTCGAAATGATTGGCTGCGCTAATTTTAGTATTTCCATAAAAATCTTGATTAGAAGTCACAAATAAGATTTTATTTTGAGCCAAAAGACTTGTTTTAAAACCTATAAAAACAAGTAATAATATGAATATTTTTTTCATTTAAAATATTACTTACTTGTAGTTACTTCAACTGTTCTATGAGGAGCTCTACTAGAAATTTTATCTACAATAAACCAACCTTCATTCGTTTTCATTAAATTAAAATAATCTGTAAACAATAATTTAGTTGTACTAATTTCTACTTTTCCTACCGCGGCTGTTCCCGTAATATCAATAAAAACAATACGACCAGACCATTTATCTGATTTTGCATGTGGAGGAATATCAAAACGCTCCATGTATTTTGCTTTTTTCATCGTATTGAGCTTATTATCCTCAAAAAATTTCATTTGCCATGAATGATGAAAGGCTTTTGAAACTTTTACAGAATCTGTTGTACCTACTCCATCTATGTAAAGATTAAGCGTTTTCTGAACCAAATTCCAATCGTTTGTAGCGTCACTTGTTTGCGCATTAACATTCAGAAATAAAAAGTTAAACCCGATAATAAGAAGTACTTTTTTCATTTTTAAATTATTTAAAATTAATTAGTACAAATATTCGGTAAGCGTCCTATTAAAAGGCTTTGATTTATAATTTTGGAGTTTTATTTTATAAAATAGAACTTATTTAGAATGTAATTTTTGATACTCAGCTGGCGTAAAACCAGTGATATTTTTAAAAGCAGTAAAGAAAGTAGATTTTGAACTAAAACCACTATCATATCCTAAACCTTCTATCGTATAATTACTTTCTGTTTGTAGTAATTGTTTTGCTTTCTCTATTCTATATTCTTTGATTAAGCTAGAAAAAGATTTTCCTAAGTTGTCATTGATATATTGTGATAAAAGATGCTTGGTTACTTTAAGTTCTTTTGCAGCGACTTCTAATGTAAAATTATGATCTAGAAATAATTCTTTTTCAACAATTATGGCAAGTTTTTGATGCATTAAAGCAAGCATCTCTTTATCAATTTCTTTGTTCTTGTATTTTTCTTTTTCCTGAAAAAAAGTTGTTTCTCGGTTATTTCTAAAAATAACAAGTAATAGTATTAAATAGAAAACAAAAGAAAATGATAATGCTCCAACAATGTAAGAACCATAAGAACCTATTTTGTAAGCTATCCAAATAACAAATACACCAAGATAAATGCTAAGCAACCAAACTTCTAAATTTTTCAGTTTTTCCTTTTGCTTTATTTTTTTGAAAATAGGTTTAAGGTATTTAATTGCTACAAGACTATATACTAACCATTGAAAGTAAATTCCTGTTACAATCCAATTACTCCAAACTTTACGATGTTCCATGTAAGGATAAAAAATTCCAATAATTGTAATTCCAACAATAAATGGAATTGTATGTATTACCCAATTTGATTTTTCTTCTTTGGAAAAAGATTTAAGGTATAAAAACAAAAATGGTCCAATTAAAATACAAGCTGAGAGCCCTATTTGAATAAAAATATTGGATAATTGAGGATTAAAATAAAAGAAAACAGACTTTATAATTCTGATACTTATAACTAATAATAGTAAGGCTAAAAAATAATTGGCAAATTCTTTCTTCTTCGTATTAATAGCAAAATAAATAGAAAGTAGAAAACCATTAAACGCACCTAATGCACTAAAAAAGAAAAGTAACTGATTTGGCTCGTTCATTAGATTAATTAATAGCTGTTATACATTTGCTAAAATAATAAAAATAAACAGTAAACGTAAATTTTATAGTAAATTGATTGATGTTGTGAACTATTAAAAATAATAATGTGTTTCTGAAACAAATCCAGAAACACATTATTATTTAAATCAATCCATCATGTTTTGCACTTTTCTATCTATAAAATGAAAAAGTTTAAGGTATAATCTTAAGTAAATTATTTTCCTACTCTTGCTTGAAAATTTGCTGGATACCTATCACCAACAAGTTTTATTTCTTCTAATGCTGTATTTATTTTGTTTAGTTCTTCTGTTGAAAGAGAAACATTAACAGCACCAACATTTTCTTCTAATCGGTGAATTTTTGTTGTTCCTGGAATTGGAGATAAATATGGCTTTTGAGCCAATAACCAACTTAAAGCAATTTGTGCTGGTGATACATTATTTTCCGATGCAATTGTTTGTACTAATTCTACTAATTGTTGATTAGCTCTTCTATTTTCTTCAGAAAAACGAGGTACTATATTTCTAAAGTCATTTTCGGCAAATTTTGTTTCTGCATTAATAGCTCCAGTTAAAAAACCTTTTCCTAATGGACTAAATGGAACAAAACCAATTTCTAATTCTTCTAATAATGGTAATATTTCATTTTCTGGTTCTCTCCAAAACATAGAATACTCACTTTGTAAAGCTGTTACTGGTAAAACTGCATGTGCTTTTCTAATACTTTCTACTCCTGCCTCACTCATTCCGAAATGTTTCACTTTACCTTCTGCAATTAGATCTTTAACTGTTCCAGCTACATCTTCCATTGGTACATTAGGATCTACACGATGTTGGTACAATAAATCGATAACATCTGTTTGTAAATATCGAAGAGAATTCTCCACTACTGTTCTTATTCTTTCTGGTCTACTATCTACTCCTTTTGATGCATCTCCATCTAAAAAACCAAATTTTGTTGCAATAACAACATCGTTTCTAAAAGACTTTACAGCTTTCCCTAAAAATTCTTCATTTAAACCTTGACTATATGCTTCTGCTGTATCAAAAAAAGTAATTCCTAAATCGTATGCTCTGTGAATTAATGCAATTGCATCTTGCTCACTTACAGCTGGTCCATAACCAAAAGTTAATCCCATACAACCTAATCCTAATTCGGATACTTTTAAATCTTTTCCTAAAACTCTTGTTTTCATATTTTTTGTTTTTATAAAGTTTGTAAGCGCTTTACTTACAATGATTGTTTAATTTCTATGACAAATATCTGATGAATTTACACCTTTATATTATATGAATTACTGATTTACTTACCATAATTACAGATTAGGTTAAGTTTTTAATTTACAGTAAATAAGATTACTTAATTTTGTAATGTATTCGTACTATAATTGCAGCCAGACTTGAACGGAGCTCTTTTTGTGAAGAGGCACGATAAACAAAAAAGCGGGAGTGGAAGGCTGAATAGCTGCCCAACTAAAATTTAAAGATATGAGTGAGGTTATTTATTTTAATACTGTTAGTGATTACAATACTTCTTGTGGACAAGAAACATTACATCCTTTGGTAAGTGTTTTAGATTTATCTAAATGTTCTCCAAGAAAATGGGAAGCTGGCACAAAAGTGAAAATGAATTTTGGTGTTTATGGTATTTTCTTAAAAGATGTTGTTTGTGGTGATATTCGATATGGTAAAAATTATTACGATTACCAAGAAGGGACTTTAGTTTTTATTGGTCCGGGACAAGCTTGGGATGTGGAATATGAAACTTCATATTATCAACCACAGGGTCATGTTATTATTTTTCATCCAGATTTAATACACGGTACTTCTTTGGGAAAATTTATACAAGATTATAAGTTTTTCTCTTATCAAATGAATGAAGCGCTACACTTATCGGAAAGAGAGAGACAAATTGCATTAGACTGTTTTAAGAATATTTTGTTTGAATTACAGCAAACAATAGACATACATAGTAAAAAATTAATCGCTTCTAACATTGAATTGTTTTTGAATTATTGCAATAGATTTTATGATAGACAATTTATTACGCGTGATAATGCAAACAAAGGTGTTTTAGAGAATTTCGAAAATTTATTAAATGATTATTTTAATTCTGATAAACCGCTAAATATAGGCTTTCCTTCGGTTGCTTATTGTGCCGAAGAATTGAATCTTTCTTCTAATTATTTTGGTGATCTTATAAAGAAAGAAACAGGAAAATCTGCCCAAGAATATATACAGAATAAAATAATTGATATTGCGAAAGAAAAGGTATTTGATGCTGATAAATCTATTGCTGAGATTTCTTATGAATTAGGCTTTAAATATCCGCAACATTTTTCTAGATTATTTAAGAAAAAAACGGGGACTTCTCCATTTGCTTATAGAAATTTAAATTAACAGTTTTAAGCTAATTTAATAACGAAAGAAGTGCATTTTTACTGTACTGATTCGTGTATTTTTTCTATATTTATGCTTTTCAATATCACAATATTAATGTCTAATATTACAATTAAAGAAATTGCAAAAGCTTTAGGTCTTTCCGTTTCATCTATTTCAAAAGCCTTAAATGATAGCTACGAGATTAGCGACGAAACAAAAAAGAGAGTTGTTGAATACGCCAAGTTAAATAATTACAGACCAAATAGATTAGCTAAAAGTTTAAAAGGTGGGCAATCCAATACAATAGGTATTGTTGTTTGCTCTATTAATAATATTTTTGTTTCTCAGATTTTAGACGGTATACAGAAAGCTTCTTATGAAACTGATTATGACATTGTTATTATGCAAAGTAATGAAGATGTTAACCGTGAAAAAGAATCTATTGAGGCTTTATTGAAAAAAGGTGTTGATGGTATATTACTCGCGCCTGTTAGTGAAAATTCTAACACAGAATATTTAGCTGATGTAAATGAAAATATATGCCCTATTGTATTGTTTGATCGATTTAATCTTTCTTTGAAAACGACAAAAATTGGTGTAAACGAATCCAAAGGGATTATGCAAGCGTTGCAACATTTAATAAGAATTGATAGAAAAAAAATCCTTTTTATTACGGGAGATCAATTTGGAGAAGAAAATTCTAGAATAAATAGTTATAAAAAAGCTTTAAAAACATTAGATATTCCTTTTAATCCTAAATTTATGCTAAGCTGTAATTTAGGAAATAATGATTTAATTGATCAACAAATTTCAGAATCAATTAAAAATTTAATGAAGTCTAGCATTAAACCAAATGCAATTTTTGGTGCTACTGATGTAATTACAATACGTACATTGGGAATTTTAGCGCAGATGAAAATAAAAGTTCCAGATGAAATTGCTGTGATTGGTTTTTCTAATTTTGATATGCCCAATTCTTTAAATCCTTCCTTGTCTACCATTCGACAACCTACACAAGAAATTGGTTTTTTAGCATTAAAAAAATTAATTAATTTATTGGCTACACAACAACACAAAAGACGTGCCTTACATGAGACTATATTACTAGACACGTCCATTGAGTTGAGAAAATCTACTAATCTCTAATTTCTTCTATTTTTATAATTTTTATTTTAGGCACCAATAGTTTCATAATTGCCCATGCTATTAAATAAGCAACGGCACAAACTGAAAATACAAGCGTATATCCAAAATTTAGATTATCTGTTGCCATGTAATAATCGAATGTTTTACCGACAATAAATGAGAATAAAGCACCACCGATTCCTCCTGCCATACCTCCTATTCCAGTAACACTTGCGGTTGCTGCCTTAGGAAACATATCAGATACTGTTGTGTATACATTTGCAGACCAAGCCTGATGCGCTGAAGCTGCTAAACCTATTAATAGTACTGGAATCCAATAAGAAATATCTGAAAGTGGTTGTACTAAAAATACTGAAAGTGGTATAAATGCAATGATTAACATGGCACGCATTCGTCCATCGTAAGGAGATGTGTTTTTATTCATGAAATACATTGGCAACCAACCTCCACCAATACTACCAACCATTGTCATGGTATACAAAACACTTAATGGAAGTGTTATTTCTGAACCAGAAAGGTTGAATTGATTTTTTAAATAAGATGGTAACCAGAATAAGAAAAACCACCATACACCGTCCGTTAAAAATTTAGCAATCGTATACGACCATGTTTGTTTAAACTTAAGTAATTTTAACCAAGATATTTTTTCTTTTTTCTCGTCTACAGGATGTATATCGTAAACCGTATCACTTTGTATATAAGTGTATTCTTCTTTAGATAATCTTTTTTGTTCTTCTGGTTTATCATAAAAAATTAACCAAATAACTAACCATAAAAATCCTAAAGAACCTATAATTACAAATGTACTTTGCCAACCATAATAATGCGCCAACCAAGGAACAGTAAGCGGAGCTAATATTGCACCAACATTAGAACCTGAATTAAAAATTCCTGTTGCAAGTGCTCTTTCTTTTTTCGGAAAATATTCTGCTGTTGCTTTTATTGCTGCGGGGAAATTTGCAGACTCACCCATTCCTAAAACTAAACGCGCTACAATAAATCCTGTTACAGAAATAGATAATCCTCCAAAACCAAGAATTCCTAAGAATTGAACTGATGCCTCACCAATTGGAATTGCATAAGCGTGTATAATTGCACCTAATGACCAAACAACCAATGCAATTGCATATCCTTTTTTTGTTCCCAGTTTATCTACAAATCTTCCTGCTAATAGCATAAAAAATGCATACGAAAGTTGAAAAATAGATGTAATCATTCCATAATCTGAATTCGTCCAACCAAATTCTTCTTCTAATATGGGATGAAGTAAACTTAAAACTTGACGATCAAGGTAATTAATGGTTGTTCCAAAAAAAAGTAATCCACAAATTACCCATCTATAATTTCCTATTTTATTATTTTCCATTCTTTATAAATTAAAGTAATTATGAGCATTTTTATACGCAATTCCTTCTATTAACGACCCTATAAATTCTACATCATTTGGGATGTAACCTTTGTTCATATCTTCCGCAAATAGATTACAAATTAATCTTCTGAAATATTCGTGTCGCGAATAAGAAACAAACGACCTAGAATCTGTTAGCATTCCGATAAATGTGCTGATTAAGCCTAAATTAGACAGTTCATTTATTTGTTTTGTCATTCCATCTAATTGATCTAAAAACCACCATGCAGAACCAAATTGTATTTTTCCTTTTATTCCTGCAGCATTAAAGTTACCAACCATTGCAGCAAATACAGTATTATAAGCAGGATTCAAATTATAAATAACAGTCTTTGCAAGTTGATCTTTACTTTCTAAATGATTTAAGAAAGTAGATAATTGTTTGGCTTGATTTTCATCTCCAATAGAATCAAAACCAGTGTCTGCTCCTAATTTTTGTACGCTATGATTATTCGCATTTCGCAAAGCACCAAGATGGAATTGTTGTACCCAATCTTTTTCATTGTAAAAACAACATAGTTCTGTTAATAAATAAAATGCAAAACTATTCGAAATCGCTTCTGCTCGTTCATCATTTCCATTTAAAACCTCAACAAGAATATTTTCTACTTGTTGCTTAGAATATTGCTCTGGTATTGGCATTGATGAAAAACTGTGATCTGAAGAAACACAACCTAAAGAATGAAAAAAATCTATTCTATTTTTTAGAGCTGCGACTAAAGACTCAAAAGAATTAATCGTTACATCACTAACCAAAGCCAAGCGATTAATATAATTTCTAAATTGCTCTCCTGTATGAATCGCAAAAACTTTATCTGGACGAAAAGATGGTAAAACCTTTACTTTAAAATTTTGTTTTCTTAATGCTTGATGGTATTCTAAACTATCTGTCGGATCGTCTGTTGTTCCTTGCATTTCTACATTAAAATGTTGCAAAAGTGCTTGTGGCTTAAACGATTCTAATGCTAATAATTCCGATGATTGTTCGTAAATCTTATCCGCAGTTTTAGGCGATAACAATTCTGTAATTCCAAAAGGATTTTGCAATTCCATGTGTGTCCAATGAAATAGCGGATTTCTTACCGTATACGGAACAACCTCTGCCCATTTTCGGAATTTTTCTTTATCATCTGCGCTTCCTGTTATATATTCTTCTTCAATACCAAAAGCTCGCATTGCACGCCATTTGTAATGATCTCCTTGTAACCAAAGAGCCGTTATGTTTTCAAAATTTTCATTTTCTGCTAAAACTTTTGGAGACAAATGAGAATGATAATCTATAATAGGCTGTTTGGCTGCGTAATCAAAATATAGTTTTTCGGCAATAGGCGATTCAAGAATAAAATTTTCTTTTAAAAAAGTTGAATTCATATCTGCTGATTATTGTCCTAAAATTCCTAATTCAAGTCCTCTTAATTCAGCAAGTCCTCTAAGTCTTCCTATCGCCGAATAACCTGGGTTTGTTACTTTATTTAAATCATCTAACATTTGATGTCCATGATCTGGTCTGAATGGAATAGAAATTCTTCGTGTTTGATTTTCTTCTACCACTTTTTTCATCACTTGATACATATTTACATCTCCGTTAAGATGATCTGCTTCGTAAAAACTTCCTATTTCGTCGCGTTTTACATTACGTAAATGAATAAAATGCACACGATTCTTAACATATTCAAAAATTTCTGGAAGATTATTTTCTGCATTTGCACCTAAAGATCCACTACAAAAACAAACACCATTATAATCCTTATCTACAGCAGAAAGTAACCATTCATAATCTTCTAGATTACTAATAATTCGAGGTAAACCTAATATTGGAAAAGGTGGATCATCGGGATGAATTGTCATTTTTATTTCATTCTCTACACACGTTTTTTCTATTGATTGTAAGAAATAACTTAGGTTGTTTCTCAATCCATCTTTGCCAATAGCTTTATATGTATTGATACTCTCTTTTAAACTTTCTAATGTGATATTATTTTCTCCAGGAATTCCCATTAAAATGTTTTCTGCCAACGTATCTATTTCTTGTGTTAAAATCGTTTTTTTCTTTTCTTCTACTGCTTTCTTTATTTCGGTAGAATAATCATTTTCAGCATTTTCTCTTTGAAGAACATATATATCAAAATAAGCAAGATCTATCCAATCAAAATACAATGCTTTAGAACCATCTTCCATTTCTAAATCCAATTGTGTTCGTGTCCAATCTAATACAGGCATAAAATTGTAACAGATTGTTTTTATACCACATTCGCTAAGATTAGCCAATGTAGTATTATAATTTTCTATGTACTTATCTGCATCAGAAGATTTTGTTTTTATCGCTTCATGTACTGGAACACTTTCTACAACAGACCAACGTAAGCCAGCAGCTTCTATAATTTCTTTTCTTTTAAGAATTTCTTCTTTTGACCATACTTCTCCATGAGCAATATGATGTAATGCTGTCACAATTCCTGTTGCACCAGCTTGTTTTATATCTTGTAATGAGACTGTATCTTCTGGTCCATACCATCTCCATGTTTGTTCTAATTTTTTCATTCTTTTTCTACTATTAAACTCCACTCCATGCACTAAATCCACCATCTACAAAAACTGTTTCTCCATTTACAAATGATGAAGCATCACTTAATAAATAGATTAATGTACCTTGCAGTTCTTCGGGACTTCCCAATCTAGAGAATGGTGTATTATTAATAAATTTCTGAGCTCTTGAAGAGTACTCTCCATTCTGGTCTATAAGAAGATCTTTATTTTGGCTTGTAAGAAATACACCAGGAGCAATTGCATTTACGCGAACTTTATCTCCATATCTAAGCGAAAGTTCTGTTGCCATCCATTTTGTATAACCTGCAATTCCATTTTTAGCAACTGTATAACCCAAAACTCTTGTTAAAGGTCTGTCAGCAGCTAAAGAGGAGATATTTACAATAGATCCACTTCCCTTTTCTGCAATTACTTGCCCTAATATCTGAGTAGGAATCATTGTTCCATATAAGTTAAGTTCTATTGCTTTTTTAATGTCAGACATATCAAGAGAAAAAAGGTCATCGTCAGGAGATAATGTTGCACCAGGAACGTTTCCACCAGCAGCATTTACCAAACCATCTATCGTTCCAAAATTTTCTATAATTTCTTTTTTTGCTCTTCTTATATCTTCTTCGTTTAGGACATCTGCTAAAACAACAATAGCTTCTTCTGCGCCATTTTCTTGCGCCATAGCTTTTCTTTCTTCAGCTCTTTCTTTATTAAGTCCCATTATTACAACCTTAGCTTTTGCTTGTGCTACAGCCTTAACAAAAGATTCTCCTAAAACCCCAGTTGCACCTGTAATTACAATTACTTTTCCTTGTAATGAAAAACTGTTCAATATATTCATATCAAAAACTTGTTACTTTTTATAATTGTAATATTAAACACTAATTTTTGTTTGGTGTACTTTTTACACTTTTTTCTACTTAATCGTTTTCGTAGATTTTTATTTATAGATGAATGAATACGGTATTGATATCTCTAATTTTACTTTTTTAATTGTTATAAAGATTATGATGCATAAAATTCTTTCTATAGGAGAGCTTCTTTTAAGATTTGAGTCTGTTGAAAACTCTAACACCTCATCAAACAATATTTTTGCAAGTTATCCTGGAGGATCAGAAGCTAATGTAGCAGTTGCTCTTTCCGCATTAGATATTCCTGTTTCTTATTTTACTGTAATTCCTGATAATAGCTTAGCCGAAAATGCAATAGATAAAATACAAGATGCTGGTGTAGATACTTCTTCTATTCTAAAAAAAGAGGGACGATTAGGTTTATATTTTTTACAAGATCCAAATGGATTAACCAAAGGAGAAGTTATTTATGATAGAAAATATTCGTCTTTTTATTCTGTTGAAGAAAAAGAAATAGACTGGAATTCTATTTTCGGAGATTGCACATGGTTGCATTGGACAGCAATTACTCCTGCCCTATCCGATAAATGGGCGCATCTTATGAAACAATGTTTAGATGAAGCTAAAAAGCGAAATCTATTTATATCTGTAGATCTTAATTATAGAAACAAACTTTGGAATTATGGAAAATTTCCTCTTGAAATTATGCCAGATTTAGTACAATCATGCGATTTAATAATGGGGAATATTTGGGCTTCGAATAAAATGCTTGGTACTTCTATTACTGATGAATTGAATCGAAATACAACCAAAAAAGAATATTTTATTTATGCACAAAAAGTAAGTAAAGAGTTATTTTCTATCTATCCTAAATGTAAGCATATTGCAAATACATTTAGATTTATGGATAACTCCAATCATAATCTTTTATATGGAACTTATCACACACCTAAAGGTAATTGGCAATCTGAATCTTTGGAAACAAATGTACTTATTGATAGAATTGGAAGTGGTGATGCTTTTATGTCGGGATTAATTTTTGCTATATGTAAAGAATATTCTCCACAAGAAACTATAGATTTTGCAACAGGTATAGGTTTCAAAAAGCTATTTATTAAAGGAGATTTTTATCAAAAAAATAATATAACATTATAAAAAAATGAGTCAATCAATTATCGATACAATTAAGCAATATCCTATTATTCCTATTTATTATAATGATGATATAGATACTTGTCTTACTATTTTTAATAAATCTTACGAAGCAGGCATTCGCGTTTTTGAATTTGTAAATAGAGGAAAAAATTCCTTAGAGAATTTTGAGAAGTTAATGAACCATCGAAATACTCATGCAAAAGATATGTTATTGGGAATAGGAACTATCAAAACAGCAGAAGAAGCTGAAAGTTTTATAAAATTAGATGCTGATTTTTTAGTAAGCCCAATCGTTAATTCAAAAATTGCAAAAGTTGTTAATCATCACAATAAAGTGTGGATTCCTGGAGCTATGACGCCTACAGAAATAGCACTTTGTGAAGAATTAGAAGCTAAGATTGTTAAGATTTTTCCAGCAGCTACACTTGGAATTAATTATGTATCGAGCATAAAACCTTTATTTCCTCAATTAGAATTTATTGTTACTGGGGGAATTTCTACAGATAAAAACGAAATACAAAAATGGTTTAACGCCAATGTTCTAGCCATTGGTTTAGGAAATAGTCTATTTAAAGATTTAAATAATGACGAATCTTTTAAACAATCTATACAAGATTTAATTCATCAAAGAAAATAAACTAATCTTCAGTTTATTTATATTTTCCCAGAGTGATGTTATATTCATATAGCATCACTTTTTTTATAAAAATAGTTTACTATTACGTGTTAATTTATAATTAACTAACTGATATAACACTACTAAAGTGTAAAAAATACACTACAACGTTTTCGTAAAAACTTTCTTAATACAAAGTTAAACAAATAATTGATTAACAATTATTTAATCATTTTTTAATGCTTCAAAAAACTATAAAATTTACTTGATTAAGACTTCATAATGTATTTCAATCACCATCGCTTTTCAAAATTTATAGTTTTGTAAAGAGACACACAAAAAAATGGAAATATGAATATTAAATCAGTCAATAAACTTCATTACCTGATTGCACTTATCGCTGTATTTACAAGTATAGAAGCAAATGCACAAGAGGAAATAATTACAGTAAAAAAAGATTCTATCATTCCAAAGAAAGAGGAAAGTAAAAAATCTGAAGAAGATCGTAATGTGATGCTAAATGCAGCTAACAATACAGGTCCAAGAGAAGTTAACATTGGTCTACCAGCTAGTGTTGGTGGTATTATGATACAAGAAAACGGAATGCCAGTTGTACATGCTTTTTGGCCAGAATTACCAACAAGAACATGGAGACAAAGTGTAAGTTTAGCTAAACCAGGTCTTACAAAATTATCTGAAGTTGCTATTACACAAGGAGAACTTGGTTTTGCTGTAAGTTCAGAAACCAAATTGGGTTCTGACACTCCTTCGTATGTAGGAAATATTTCATCTAGTTCTTTTGGATGGATAAAAGGAGATGTAAATGCTTCTGGAAAAATTGCCAAAAACTTATATTATACAGCTGGTATATATGCCAATTATGATCCTCAATCTATCAATTTTAAATTTACAAATTGGGCAGATAGAACACAAATATACCGCGCAGGTTTAACTAAAAAGTTTGAAAATGGTAAAGGAAAAATAAGCATTCTTTACAAGTATTCTAAATCCGCATCAATAACATCTCATGCCTTATTTAGATATAAATTAGATGGTAAAGTAGAAGAAATCGACGGTTTTAAAATTGGTCGAGATAATTATATGCTTCCTAACGGTCGATTTAAATATTTAGATATAAAATCTGGCGAATACAAATGGATGGATGCAGGCGGACGAGATAACGAATCTTTTGCACATACAGTTGACATCATTGGAGATTATAAATTAAAAAACGATTGGAATTTAAATTACTTAGTAAGAGGTCGTTATTCTGAGAGTGTTTCATTTAATATTTTCCCAACTGGTATGACGCAAGCAACACCAGAAAGTGGATTCACAGTAAAAGAAACAGGAGAAGTTTATACTGGTTCTGCAAATAGTATGATTTTATCTTACACGCCAAGAACTCCTTTAAAAACGTTTATGGCAAGAGCTGAGATTAAGAAAAAAACAGACAAACACCAATGGCGTTTTGGATTAACAGAATCTCTTTATAGTGTAGATAATTTCACGAATAACCGATCTTTTTATTACCAAGCCGCAGAAGCAGATCCAAGACAATTGGTAAGACAAGGTGCTGCTACTGGAAATACAGATGCAGATGGTTTTTATAACTACAATGTTGGTGGTGAACACCACAATGGTTTTGATAATAAATTAGCTGTATTTGGTTCTGATACATGGGAAATTTCTGACAAGTTCAGTTTAAGCTATGGATTAAATTTAAGATGGGAAAAATTAAAAGGAGATCATTATTTAACACCTAGAACTCCTGGTTTCACATTAGCAGATGGAGAAAGAACTAAATTTGACCACGATTGGTTCCACATTGGTGGTAGCATAAGCGGGGTTTATAAAATTACACCAAGCTTTGGAGCTTTAGCTGATTTTCAATACACAGAAAACAATGGACTATTAACAAGTTATTCTGGAAATGTAACGCCTAATTTACCAAAAACAAGAAGTCCTTTAATGGGATTAGGATTATATTACAATCACCCAAATGTATCTGTTGTTACACAGTTTAGTTACTTAACAAGAAACAATTACTTAACAAGATTAAACCTTGTTAACCCAACGAATTCAAGTCAAAACCAAGTAGAGACGGTTTATTACGATATCGAAACAACAGGAATTACAGCTGATATTATTGCAAAGCCGTTTAAAGGTTTTCAATTACATTACTTAATTACTTACCAAACGCCTGTTTACAAAAATTACAACTTTAATGCATTTGGTAATTCTTACACTTATAACAATAATAGTGTAGAAGGAATATCTAAAGTCTTAATGGAAATTGATCCAAGTTATACATACAAAGATTTCAAGTTTTGGGCAAGTTTCAGATACTTTAGTAAACAATATGCTAACCTTACAAATGTTTTATTCTTTGCGCCAAGATGGGAAACTTTTGGTGGTGTAAATTATAAAATTAACGATCATTTTGATATAGGTGCAACAGTTGTAAACTTCTTAAATCAAAGAGGTGTTAGAGGAAGTATAAGCGGTGCCGAGTTAATTACAGATCCTGCTCCATACAATGACCGATTAATGGTAGGAACTTTTATTCGTCCATTTACAGTTGAAGCCTCAATCAACTTTAGATTTTAATTCAACCATCAAAAGCATTAACACAAATCAAAAACATCAATAAAATGAAAATGAAATTATTACTAGTCAACTGTTTCATGTTGATTGCTGTTTTAACGAATGCTCAGCAGTTAAAAAAAGCAAATGCCGAAGATATAGGATTATTTCCGCAACGAAATAATCATCGAAATACCTTAGACTTATCTGGTATTTGGAAATTTAAAGTAGATTCTTTGCATGTTGGTGAAAAAGAATCATGGTTTAATGGTTTAAGTAAAGCGCAGTCTATTGCAGTTCCAGGAAGTTATAATGAACAACTTAACGGAATTAGAGATTATTTAGATTTAGTTTGGTACGAAACAGAAACTTACATTCCAAAAGAATGGAAAGATCAAAATATATTTATTAGAGTTGGTTCTGCCGTGTACCATGCAAAAGTTTGGGTAAATGGAAAACCAGTTGGTTACCATGAAGGAGGTCACTTACCATTTGTATTTTCTGTAAACGATCATGTAAAATGGAACGAAAAAAACAGAATTACAATTCAAATTGAAAATGAAATGCGAGTTGATAGAGTTCCAACAGGAAATTCGAATGGTGCTTTTAGTAGCTTTCCTAGTGCTAATTACGATTTCTTTCCTTACTCTGGACTTAATAGACCAGTTTGGTTATACACTACGCCTAAAAAAGCATACATAAAAGACATTACTGTTATTCCAAATTATCAAGGAACAACAGGATCACTTGATGTAAAAGTAGAGCAAGTAGGAAATGCGAAGAAAGGAACTGTAATTGTTTCTGGTGATGGAAAAGAATATACACAAGAAATTACGTTTAAAGATCAATTAGCAAATGCTAAAATCTCTATTCCAAATGTAAAATTATGGGATTTAGAAAATCCATTCTTGTACAATGTAAAAGTTGTTTTAAAAGACAGTGATATTATCGATTCTTATGAATTAGAAACAGGAATTCGTACAGTTTCTGTAAACAATAAAAGTGTTTTACTTAATGGAAAACCTGTTTATTTAAAAGGTTTCGGAAAACACGAAGATTTCCCAGTTATTGGTAGAGGACAAACAAATCCTGTGATGATTAAAGATTTTGAATTGATGAAATGGACGGGTGCAAATTCTGTTCGTACATCTCATTATCCATACGATGAAGAATTTTACAGAACAGCAGATAAAATTGGTTTTTTAATTATTGATGAAATTCCAAATGTTGGAATGTTTTTCGACGATTCAGATCAGAATATAGAAACTAGACAACGTATTAGCAGTAACATGTTAAAAGAAATGTATACGAGAGATAAAAATCATCCATCTGTTATTTCTTGGAGTGTTGCCAATGAACCTTCTCCTTTCGCAAAATTTGGAGCTGGAAAAGAAACTGATAAACCTGTAGTGGTAGGAAAACAAAAATTATCAGAATTAATAAGCATCATCAAAAAGTTAGATTCAACTCGACCTGCATTATATGTTAGTGTTATGGGAGGACCAGAATCTTGGTTAGGTATCTCTGACTATATTGCAATGAACAGATATTATGGTTGGTACACAAATGTTGGTAACATTAAAGAAGGTGTACGAATTATGAAAGAGGAGTTAGAAAAAACGTATGCAAAATACAACAAACCAATTATTATTACAGAATTTGGTGCGGATGCGCAAGCAGGGATGCATTCAGACCAACCAGAAATGTTTACAGAAGAATACCAAAAAGAGTTTATTAAACAATATTTAGACTTAACAGATTCTAAAGATTATGTAACAGGAATGCATGTTTGGAACTTTGCTGATTTTAAAACTGGTCAAGGAATTATCCGTTTTGGAGGTTTCAATTACAAAGGAGTTTTCACTCGCGATAGAAGACCAAAAGCTTCTGCTCATTTCTTAAGAGAGAGATGGAATGATAAAACAAATAAAAAGAATTATTAAATACTTTGCGATTTTTAATGTGAAACGAATTTAAAATTATATCCGTAAACATAATTTTACTATTCATTATTTTGAAATTGAAAAACCCGTCTTAAAAAGACGGGTTTTGTTGTTTGGGAAGTATAACAATATAAATTCTTTAAAGGATTATTAATGATACTGAGTGATATTTAAAGATCATGAAATTGATGAGGCTTTTGAGAATTTGATATAGTAACTAATTTATGTAGTTGATTTCTATATAAAAATCACATTGTCTATAAATCTTAAGTTAATAATAAGATGTGTTTAATATTATTTATAGTTGATTTTTTACATATATTAAATTTTAAAGTTATCATCTAAAATTGACAATTGTACCTTTCCAAGTTTATCAGCGTCATAATCTTTTATAGTTTCTTCAATATTTATAAAAAGAGAAGTATATATTATTCCAGCTCTTATAGTTTTCATCAATTTTAAAGTTTTCTCAATAAAATGCTCTCTCCCTATTATATAAGTAAAACCATCCTCTGATATTCCAGAGCTACCTAATTCTATAACTTTAAATGATTTGTGTTCAATGAAATTTCTAATAGTTGAAAGCTCTTTAGCTTCAGGTTCTAAATATGAATGTAACTCTTCTTTTTCAAAAAAATCTTTATAAAGCCAAAATAATCCTCTTAAAGCCCAATTTTGACTTTGTTCTATTAAAGGATTGAGTTTTCCTTTTTTTGAATACCATATTTTTCTATAAGTAACTTCATATGAATTATATCCCAGATTTAGATAAATATTAATTAAATATGCTATTTTATCTAAAATAGAATATAATGTCCTAAATGCTAATTTTGTTTTCTCAACGTTATAAGAGTGTAATGAATAATCAAACAAATCAATAATAACTGTATCTCTATCACTAAAGTGTAAGGTTTGATTAACTACAGAATCGTAAAAAAGATATCTAGCAGAACAAAATTCTTGCTTAATCTGATTAAAAATAGTGTGATATTTATAAATGTTCGAATCTACATTATTTACAATTATTGTTGGAAGACATAAAATATCATGAGCAACTATGTTATTTTGAAAAATATCGTTTAAAGGATTTAAAAATAATTTATTTTCTACACACCATTTACGATATTTTTTTTCTTCGAAACTATTTCCTATGGAAGTATTTTTAAAATCATTTTTAGCAGTTAAAAATGTAATATCCACTTTGCTCTCTATTACGGATGATAAACGTAAAAAATCTTTTTTAGCTTCAGGATAAATACCATCTAATTTAATTGCTTTTTTTAAATAAATATTAGATTCTTTTAAAAATAATGCTTTATGATGACTATCATAAAGAACTTGAGCATAATGGAATAGCCCGAAACCTAAATTACCTATTGCCATTGGAAAATCATCTATAATATTTACAGCTAAGCTCCAGCATTCTACAGCTTCAGAAAATCGACCTAAATGCGATAAATTATTTCCGAGATTTGTTAAAATTTCACATTTCCTATTTAAATTCTTTGAATTCTTTGAATAATATAAAGCTTTTCTACAGTTTAATATTTCCTGAACTAATTCTTCACTTTCAAAATTCCAATATAAAGAGTTATTTAATTCCTGAAGCATCATTTTTTTATAAGACCAAGCATTAGACAAATTGTAATAAAATGTCATTTTATCTTCATCTGAGTATTTACCTAAATCAACTAAGGAAGATATATAAATACCTTTATTTAAAGCATCAATTAAATTTAATTCTCTTGAATATTCATAAATACTACCTAAAATTAAATTAGCTTCATCCGGCTTCTCATTATTAATTTCTCCTATATCTAAAAAAAAATTTAGTTTATTTAAAATCTGATCTTCTCTTGACATTGATTAAATATTTATTTAAGTTAATTTTCATTATTATGAATTACAAAAAATTATATTTTTATGATAGACATTATCTGATTATTAATTTCTCCTATTCCAATCCATACTTTTGAATTAGATTGTGATTTTTTATACTTTATATAGTTTTCTAAAACTTTTAATAAATTGTCTTCATCTACATCAATCATATAAGTAAATCCAATACCTCCCTCGTCTTGAGTATAAATTGAACAATCATGTAATTTTTTGTCTATTTTAAATTGATCTATTGTTTTTTTAATTTTTTGGGTGAAATCAAATATCGATTTAGGATTAAAACTTAATAAATATAAAGAAGTTTCAATTGAATGTTTAAGATTTGATTTATCTATTTTAATAATTAATTCTTTAAAAATTTTATTTTTAAAATATGAAGGCTTTGCTACATTTAAAAATCCTTTTTGGAGTTGAAAATAATAATTATTTATAAAATCTGTTTCTGGTGTAAACTGAAAATAACTAACATCAGCATATTCTCTATTTTTTAAAACATTTAATATATTGTTTCCTAAACCTTTTATAAAATACCCTATTAAATCTAATTCTTCAAAAATATAAGTATTAGAATATTTTAAGTAAGAATTTCTAAAATCTAAGTATTTAAAAAACAATGAAGGAGTTTCAAATAAATCATTTATAATAGCTAAATCATACAAACTTATTACCAATGGAAAATTTGATTTATCAAAAAAATTATCATTATCATTATTTTTAATAATAGGAACTATATTTCCAAATTGCTCTAATGTTAATGAAACTAAATAAACCTCTTTATAATCAGAAATTTTTACATTTAATTTTTGATTTAACTTATTGCTAAATTCTACTTCTTTTTCTTCTTTCAAATAATTCAAGACACGTAACGCCTGATTATGTGAATTTATTAAAATATCTTCTAATTGATCTTTTACCTTCAGATTATGACCTGATTTTGCTTTAGAAGATAATTTATTCGCCTTAGCTTCAACTATAAATAAATATTCATTAAATATTATTATACAATCAGTTTCCATTCTACTTTCAGTTGAACCATAAAACATATTCGAATAATGTTTAGCTTCAGGTAAAATAGTTTGAAAATATTTTTCAGATGTAATTTGTAAAAAATTATGTTTTTGCTTTGTAAATTTTCCAAATAACTTACTATTTTTTTTAAAAAAATCTTCAAATAGCTCACTTGCACACCATGTCAAAAGAGGTACTGAAGTTAATAAGTAAGAATCTTTATTTTTTATTAATGGTTTCTTTATTAGTATATTTTCAGAATTAAAAATATCAGAAGAATTAGGTAAAGAATTAAATCCTATAGAAAAAGAATCTAATAAGGAAGTAACATTTTTTATATCTATATTTAAGAATTCCGACAACTCTTCCGATTTAAATACCCAAGACTTATCAATATTATATAAGAATTGTATTCTAAAAAAATTCACATAATATTCTCTAATTTCATGTTCATTTTTCTTGACCAAGTCACTAAAATCTATATTATTATATTTAATAAATTTTTGTTTTGATTTTCCTTTTTTTAATTTTATTGTTTCTCTTGTAAAAGAATTAGAAAGATTATTATATTGTTTTCTCTGTTTTTCAAGTCTTTTAGTCAAGAATTCTAATAAACCATCACTAATTAGTAATATATCAGATAAAGTAAACCCAAAAGACTTATAAATTTGATCATTAAAGGGTTTATATAATTCTTTTGAAAACTGTAAATGATGAATTGGATGACCAGGATTTTTAACCGTTTTTGTTTCTAATTCTATTTTTGAACTAATTTCGTTAAGCAAATCTCCTTTAACATACTTATCTGATAAGTCTTTAGTAGTTCTTAGACTACAATAATTTAGAGTAGCTTCTTGAATTTCAAAAAAATATCTAAGTTTCTCTTCATCATTTACATTAGAATTATCAATAGCTTCATTTTTTAAACATTGATTTGCTACAACTTCAGAAACAAAATAATTCCTTCCTTCTCTATAATCTTCATATTCGTCTTTAGAATGTAGAGAATTAAAATAAGCCAAGAATGATAATAATTCTAAAGAATTAATCTTTCTAGATATACTTTCTATAATTTTAAAATTCTCATCTATTTTTTCTTGATAATTAACATTCAATTCCATTTTTAAATTATATAAATTTATTATTAAATCACAAGTTAACAACTAACTATAATAGTTAGACATTAAATTTATATTTTTATCTATCTATAAAAACTTATAAAATATAAATACATACTAAATTTAAAAATATGATTTTATCTGCTTTCTATATTTTAAAAGAATCTATTGAACACATATTTGTAAAAATCATCAAAGATTTATTATACCATGGAGGAAAAAATTTCATATCATCTTACTCTACAATAAAATCATATTATAGGATTAATCATAAAAGAATATAAATAAATTATTCAAAAATGGTAAATTATATTCATGAGTTACTCCAATTAATATTGAATAATTTACAAAATGATTAGTATTAAAAACTGCAATATTTCTCTTTCTTGTAGATCTATCATAGTTATTTAACTAAAAAATCTTCAAATAACATTTTTATGAAAATTAATGATTTACATGAAGTATTTAAATATTTGATAAAGAAATAATATAAAACCAAAAATCCCGATAAACAATGTTTATCGGGATTTTTATGTGGTCCCACTTGGGCTCGAACCAAGGACTTGCTGATTATGAGTGGGCGTAATGAAACTTTCAAATTGTTTCATTTATATTCATAACTATTGAAAATCAATGTTTTAAAATTAATAAAAATTATTTTTGATTTCATTCAAATAGATAATACAGTACAATATGTTGTCTGAATGTTATACCGATAAAAATTTATGTATGAAATCAAGTATTAAAATCGTTTGTAAAAAAAATGCTCTAGCTGATGGTAAATTCCCAATCTATTTAAGAATTACGATTGATAGAAAATCTAAATTCTATAAAATCCCCTATTCTTGTGATTTAAGAGAATGGAATGAAGCAAAAGGTAGATTCAATTCTAAAAATTCAAATTATCTGCAATCAAATAGAGTATTAAGTAGGTTTGAGGATGACGCTTCTAAAATTCTCGATGAACTGCTTGAGTATAAAAATACATTTACATTAATAGAATTTGATAATTTATATCGTCAAAATTCTATTGATAACAATAATTTTGTTGAATTTTTAGAATTAAGAACAAAACAATTATACGAATCTAAACAAATAAGTTATAGTGATTCTCATAATGACACTTTAATTTCTTTAAGAAAATTTAAAAGCAACATTGATAAATACTCATTTGATGATATTGATTATAACTTCTTATTAAATTATGAAACATTTTTAAGAAAAACAGGATGTAAAGATGGTGGAATTGGAGTTTATATGAGAAATATACGTGCAACTTTCAATATTGCGATAAAATCAAAAATTGCAAAACAGGAATTATATCCTTTTAAAGATTACAAAATATCTGCTCTTAAATCTCAAAAAATAAAAAAAGCACTAACCAAAGAGCAATTACAAAATTTAATAGATTTTGATATTAAAAATATTCCTTCAGCAACTAATGCACGATATTTATATTTATTTAGTTTTTATGCAAGAGGTATGAATTTCACTGATTTAGCTGAATTAAGATGGGATGATATTGAACATAGTAAATTTTCTTACAAAAGAAATAAAACAGGGATTAACATACGAGTAAAAATACCTGAAAACGAAATCACAAATGAAATATTAAATTTCTACAAAGAATATCGCCCCTATCCAACAAATTATATTTTTCCAATTTTAAAGAAAAATATTCTTGAATATGATGAAGAGGAATTAGCAGGTAGAAAACATAATGTTAGAAGTTATTATAACAAACAACTAAAACTAATTTTTGTAAAGTTGAATATTGATACTAATATCAATTTCTATACAGCTCGGCATACTTTTGCTACAATTTCATTAAAAAATGGTGTTCATGTTTCTAAAATTAAACAAGCTCTCGGTCACCAATCAATTAAAACAACAGAATCCTACTTAGAAGATTTTAAAGACCATGAAATTGATGAAGCTTTTGAGAATTTGATATAAAGTAATTTTTTTTTGTAAGATATATTTTTTACTAAAGTAAGTATAAAGTAGTAAATTATTAATGTAATTATATTCTAGTTTTAAAATTAAAAAATATACAATAGTAAAATACGAATATTGAAATGCTCTCTGCTTTAAACAGTTAAAAGATATGGTTTTATACATAGTATGATTATAATGCCTTGTCGCCTCTGCCCGTAGGTGACTATAGCAGCATGTAATGTAAAATAGCTTTGGTGGGGCGGCTGTTTGATCTCTGTTTTAGAATGTGAATGATGGATTTTTTTGCTTTTGTTGGCAGCAAAAAAAAAAACCAACTAAATTTGAAATTGAGTTGGGGAGAGAATTAAAATGTAATGGTATATTTATTTTCTGTATTATTTGAATAATGATGTTTTATTATTTTTTTAGATTTTAAATAATTCAAAATTTCATTATTAATATCGTTTAATTCAACTTTATAATTTTCTCTTTCTTCAATTGCTTCAAATGTACTAGTGTGTTTTAATAATTCAATTACATCATCTTCAGCTAAGTGAGGACATAATTTAAATTTAATTGAAATCAGCTTTAATTTTATACTTTCTTTGTCAATTTGTGATAAAAGTTCATTTAAAATATTTATATCAACATTTGTATTAATTTCTATTGTATATTCTACCAACTTCGAAATAATAGCTTCTTCTTCAAATTCAATTTTATCAAAATCATTTAAAATATAACCGATTAAAAACTTGGAAATTTGATCTTCACTTTCGATAATTAGTTTAGCATAGTCTTTTGCTTCGATTTTTAATTCATCTAAATCTAAATCCTGTCTTATGTATTGGTTGATAAAATGTAGTTTATTCTCGTTATTTATTACGTTGAAAACATCTGTATTTAATACAACTCTTTTTTTATCAATAATATACTCTATAAATTTCGTAAAATCAACATAATCATTAATTTCTTCAAACTCAATATTAGTTCCATTTAAAATTTTAAAATCTTCAATTTTATTTGACTTTATAATTTCACTTATTAGTTCATCATCATTATCAATTGATAAATTTTGATCGTATTCTAATATATTTTTATTTAAATTAATAAATGCTATTAGCTCATTCACTAAGCCTATATTACTGTATATAATTTTTATATTATTCCAACTTGGTTTAATTCTAAGATGTTCTAAAAGTGGTTTAAATAAATTATCATCAATTTCTGAAATAGAAATTGAATGTAAGTCTAATGTAAATTCTATTTCTTTAATATATCTATTAACATCGTCTATATAACTATTATAAAGAATCCAGTTAACTACAGCTTGACCATTTTCTTCTTTTTTTATTTTTGGATAGTATAAATTATCTAAAAACTGATTTATATTTTCATAAATGTAATCTTCAAAATTTTCATCATTGAATTGATTTAAATAGGAAATTTTCCATTCTGGAATATTTATTTGATTGATTTTGTTATTAATTACTTCTAGATTTTGTTCATTGATGTGGTATAAATTGTTTTTATAAATGAATTCTTGAACTTCAAACTTCGTAATATTGTTTAAATCTGAAATTTTGAATGAAATATTTTTATATAATAACGCAAGTTGTTCTGGTGATATATCTTTTAAAATATTCTCGTTTTCTTTTAGATATTCTAATAACTTATCTTCTGAGTTTAATTGAAAAAGTAATTTATCTGGATTACTTTCTTTCAAAATATTTAATATAATTTGATTGATTATTTCGTTGTTATCTTCAATATTTTTCCAAAAAGCTTTTTTATATATTACTTTATGATAAAAATTAAAGACGTTTTTATTATCTAGATTCGCAAATGCACCAATAATAAATTCTTTTTGATAATTTTCATTTGAAAATAGATTATCATAGAATAAATTTATTTCATCCTTATGTTTATCAAAATTTTTTAATAAAAAATTTAAGATGGTATAATTAAAAATTGTTTTTGAATTAAAATGACTTTGAGATATATCATCCATGAAGTCCTCAATATTTTTGATTTTATAAGTAAAGTCAGATTCAATATCATCAATAATTTTATTTCTAAATCTTATATCTTCAAAATCTAGTAACCCTTCGTGTTTATGTGATATATAATTTAAATATTGTTCATTTAAATACCCATTTTTTACTAAAATAAAAAGTAATTTTAATTCATATAATAAAGCTTCTCTATCTTCCTTCTCACCATCTTTTTGTTCAATCTTAAATTTAGATTTTTCAAATATTTCACTATCTGAAATTCTTTTAATCAGATCGCTTATAGACTTAGATTTGATAATACTTATTTCTTTATTTAAAGCTATTTTCTCTTTTTGTAGCCTTCCTATAATTCCATCAGAAATACTTTTAATTTTATCATACTCTTTATTATAATCTATACCTGAGCTTTTTACTAATTGTTGGAATGAAATATTTGTTTCTTTAAATGGAAACCTATCATTATTTCTGTATTTAATATTTTCTTTTAATGTTTTAAAATTTTCATCAATATGAAGATTTATTAATGTAATATTTTCATTGTTGATTTCAATAGAATTCAGAGGAATATCATTTTCAATAAATAATTTTATTAATGAATTAATCATTATTTTATTTAAACTTTCAATATCAGGGATATGACTTGTTTGTAAATCTTTAATTTCATCATCTATCTCTTTAATTCTTGTTTCCTTCTCTGAAATACTATTTTTAAGAAATTCTTCTTTGTGATAAAAAATGGAATAAACTAGACTATCAAAACTATTGCATAATAGATTAACATAATCTTTTGCAAATAAATTCTTATAGATTACAATAGCTAAGATTTTATCGTAAGGAGGGTTACTTATTGATTTATCTTTTTCGTTAGGATTATTTTTTTCCCAGTTCGAAATGTATTGATCTTTAAATATTATAAATTCGTTTTTTATATTTAAAGCTGTACGTGTATCGTTTATATAAGGTGATATTTCTTTGATTAAATTTTTAATATTTGGATTTTTATCTAAAATATCATTATCTAATTCTTTAAGTTTTGTTATAATAAATTCGCGTGAAGTATTAGAATTTATAAAAGGGAGAATAGGGATAATTAAATCAAAGAATTTTGTTTTAGTATGTTCATCCTTAAGAAGATCATCCTTAACAGCATATACAAATGTTATCTTTTTTTTATTTAAATCTTTAGAATTATTTAATTGCTCATTAATTTGTCTAAGATGTGTAAATATACTGACAGAACCTTCATAACGATCTAAATCTTCAATGAATACAATTCTTACATTAGAATTTATAAAAAAGTTTAGAATCTCATCATAATATTTACTTAATATGGATTCATTTGATTCTTTATTCTCATTTGTTACTTGTATATCTGTTGGAGAAATTTTAGTAATTCTAAAATTAATTATGTCATCATAAATATGATAAAGAATATAAAATGTTTGAATTATAAAAATTGAAATGAAAATATCTTTTTGTAATTCCCAATATGGAAAAATTGAAATCTTATTATTAATTGAAGGAAAGAATAAATTAATCACTGTATATAAGAACACTAAAATAAATAATATAGAAATAGATTTCTCTATCCAAGATTTATTTGATATTCTTTTGAATCTAGAATTTCGAAGTTTACTTTTCTTTTCAGAATATAGAATTTGATTTACAATATTAAATTCAATCTCATCTTTAATTATTAAATCATCATTATTTTCAAAATTAGCGAAAGATATTGATAGTGATTTCTTATCTAAATTTTCATTTTTTATAAATGACTTTATAATACTGCTTTTCCCAGAACCATATGAACCTGTGATTGCGATATTTTTAACTGCTTTATTTTTTATACCCCAATCTAATTTTTCAGAATAATTTTTTATTTCATCTTCTTTTAAATGAATTGAATTAAGATGTGAAAATTGTACATTATCTTCTTCTTTTTTATCTTCAAATCGAATTTTGAAGTTTTCAATAACAACAATAATTATATTGCAGAATTTTATAATAGATTCTTTATAATACATTTGAAATAATATATATCCGTAAATTTAATTATATTCTTTTAATAAAAAATCCCCAACATTCCTATTGAGGATCAATACTATTTTTAAAGATAGACTTCTTTATAATCTTCCACCAACTCCCTTAAACTTATCTATAAAAGCGCTGATTCGTTGAAATACGGTTTGTTTCTTTGTTAGGTATTGTGGATTTAACGGACTCATTTTTGGTAAAATGGCGTTTAATTCTGTACCGTTAGAACTTGCATATTCACGTTTTAAAGAAGTTTCGATGTAGCGTTTCGTTGCTTCTTCGTTTAAGTTCTCTTCTTCGATTAATTCAGTAGCTTCTTCTTTTTGTTTGACTTGCGCATACTTAAAGAACGAATCAATAACCGTTGCTTTATCTGGAATGGTATCTAAATCTGTTTCGTTGATAAAATCTACAACTAAAGATTCTTTTCCTCTATTCCCAATACTTGCACGTATTACACGACTTACTTCCTCTACTAACTCAGCTTTGTCTTTCGTTTTCTTATTGTGTTCAAAGATCAATTCTAAGATGTAATCTAAATTGATTTCTTGTGATTTTAATAAATCTACTTCAAAAACCACATCATCCCAATCAATCCCAGAATCTTCAGGTTGTTTACCTTCTTTTTCTTTTCTTAACCAATCACGAATATCATTATACGTAGAACGATAATCCTGCTCTGTTCGCTGTGGTAACAACTGAATCTTTTGCATCACTGCTAAATCATCATCCGAAACATGGTACATTTCTTTGAATTCTTCTACAGCAGTTGCATCATTTTGATCAATGTTTTGTAAGGCTTTTAAACTTGTGAACTCATCATAGTTTTGTAAAACATTTTCAACGCGTAAGTATTCCCCGAATAATTTTGTAAACGCTTTTTTATCCTTTTCTTTTTCAATTACTTCAGGATTAGGAAATTTTTCATTTAATTCGTTCACAACTTCTATGAATCCTCTTCGTGCATCACCAGTTGAAATATCTGTAAAACCTTCTAAATATTCTTTGTAGCTTTTCTCTAAAACAACATTCTTTGTGTTTTTGTTACCGAATAAGGTAATAGCATCAATCGTTGCTTGTTCCAAGTCGCGGAACGTGACAATATTTCCAAAAGATTTAGTTGCATCTAAAATACGATTGGTACGCGAAAATGCTTGAATTAATCCATGATAACGTAAGTTTTTATCAACGAATAAGGTATTTAATTTTGGTGCGTCAAATCCAGTCAAAAACATTCCGACAACGATTAATAAATCAATTTCTTTGTTCTTTACACGTTCCGAAAGATCGCGGTAATAATTTTGAAACTCATCACTATCTACACCATAACTTGTTTTGAACATCTTGTTGTAATCGTTGATGGCTTTAGTCAAAAATTCCTTCGCTGTACTATTTAAAGCAGATGGTTCGAATGATTCGTCTATTATTTCTCCAATCGCAGTTTGTTCTTCATTGGCTGCAAAAGAAAAGATGGTTGCAATCTTCAGTGGTTTTTCACTGTCTATTTGTTGACGGTTTAATTCTTCGTAATAATATTTCGCAGCTTCTACGCTACTTACGGCAAACATGGCATTGAAACCATTATTTGTCCCTTTTGTACGATGGGTTTTATTGCGGTAATTCTGTAAGATGTATTTCGAAATTTCGCTTGTACGTGCAGGATGTAAAAAAGCTTTTTTAGTATCTTCTGCATTCAATTTCATTTCATCAATCTCTGTTTCTACACCTTTGAATTGTGGTTTTACATTGTGATAATCGACCTTGAATTTCAATACCTTTTCATCTCTAATAGCATCTGTAATCACATAAGCATGCAATTCAGTTCCAAAAACACTTGCTGTTGTTTCTGCTCCCAATGCATTTTCAGGAAAAATAGGCGTTCCTGTAAACCCAAATTGGTAGTATTTTTTAAATTTCTTTTGCAGATTTTTTTGTGCTTCACCAAATTGAGAACGATGAGCTTCATCAAAAATAAAAACCACTTGTTTGTTATAAATATCCAAGTCATTATCACCTTTCATTAAGTTGTTTAACTTCTGAATGGTTGTTACGATAATTTTGTTGTCGTCTTTATCGATGTTACGTTTTAAACCCGCTGTGCTGTTTGATCCATTGACACTATCAGGCGAAAATTTTTGGTATTCTTTCATGGTCTGAAAATCTAAATCTTTTCGGTCTACCACGAAAAATACTTTATCAATAAAATCTAATTTCGTTGCTAAACGTGCAGCTTTAAAACTTGTTAAGGTTTTACCAGAACCCGTAGTATGCCAAATGAATCCACCACTTTCTAATGAAGACCATTTTTTGGTTTGAAATGCACTCTGAATTTTCCATAAAATACGTTCAGTTGCAGCAATCTGATAAGGTCGCATTACCAATAATGTGTCTTTAATATCTAAAACGGTATAGGTTAATAAGACATTTAATAGCGTATTCTTTTGGAAAAATGTTGCAGTAAAATCTTTTAAATCTTTGATTAAGGTATTATCAGCTTTAGCCCAATTCATCGTAAAATCGTAACTATTTTTGTTACGGGTAACGGTATTGGCAAAATAACGTGTATCTGTCCCATTCGAAATGACAAACAATTGCAAATATTTGAATAATGAATTGTCTGAATTAAAACTTTCTTTGGAATAACGATGAACTTGGTTAAAGGCTTCACGAATGGCTACGCCACGTTTTTTCAACTCTACTTGAATCATTGGTAATCCATTCACTAAAATTGTTACATCGTAACGATTGGCGTGAGATCCTGTTTGTTCGACTTGAGAAATAACCTGTACTTTGTTGCGTGTAACATTCTCTTTATCGACTAAGTAGATGTTTTGAATGTGACCATCATCAAAAATAAAATCATAGATGTGGTTATCGTGTAATTTGCGCGATTTATCAACTAAACTATCACTTGGTTTATCTAAATATTCTACAAGAAAACGCGCCCATTCGTTATCGGTAAATACCATATTATTCAATGTTTGTAACTGTGTACGCACATTGGCTAACATGGCATCTGTTGATTTTAGATGAGTTGGATTCTCGTACCCCAGATTAATTAAATCTTGGATAAACTCTTTCTCTAAAGCGGCTTCTGATTGATAGGCAATCGGAGCGTCATTTAATTCGTAGAATTTGGTGTATTTGTCTAATACAATATAATTGTTGGATTCTGCAATCGTTTTGTACATCTTATGTTATTCTAGTAGCGGTTAATTAGTTGAATTATTTAGTTTTGAGAAAAACTTAATAGCTTTTCTCTGTAATAGTCGTATTGTTGGGTTCTTAGCTTAATTTCTTTTGTAATCTCTTCTTTGATGGTTGAATGCGTTGCATCAAATTGATCTAAGAGTTTTACAATTCGTTCTTGTTCTTCTAATGATGGATTAGGAATTAATATTTTTGCTAAATCATTTGCATTTACCCTTCTCACTTTCGTTCCTGTAATATATTTTCTTTTCTGTTTTTGAAATTGTTCAGTTTGAAAATAATATGCAACATACTTAGGATTAAATTTATGTCTATAAAAACATGCATCACTACTGACAGCAATATCTTCATTACCTAACCAAGCTACTGCTTTACATACATCATCATCATTTTCACTTGTTGTAGCAATTATTAAATCACCTGTTGAAGCTTTCCTTGCTTTTTTTGCAAATTCTTCTGATACAAGTGTTTTAGTTTCAAAAGCAAAAGTTTTGTAATGTGTATATAGTTGACCGTAATGAATACATCCAACTCCCGTTTCAGTAAAATCCTTTTTTTGTAAACCACTACCTCTTATAAATTCTCCAACACTATTATCTCCTAATTTTATAAGATTAATCTCTTTAAACAACTGCTCACGGAAGTATTCGAATTGTTTTTTACGGTTTTGGCGTTCGGTTTCTAATTCGGTTGTTAATTGGTTGGTTAAAGAAGTTAATTCGTCTAATACACGAACAATTTCTTGTTGGATTTCTAATGGTGGGATTGGAATTAATGATTTACCAAGTTCTCTTGAAGAAAGATGCTTTACTGTACTACCTTCTATTTTACCATGTATTCTATCTAATTCTCCTTGAACTATATAATAAATATATTGTGACAATATATTTGATTTAAAATCTTGTAATCGACAAACACGTTGATTCAGAAGAGCTTTATTATGTATCCATTTAATTGCCATAAAATCACCATCCATACCAATAAGAATATCATCATTATTCACTATAAATTTATCACTATATTCTCCTGAATAAAAAGTATTTGATAATCCTGTATTTACATCTCTTATCCTTATTAGTGGAAGTCCAATACCTTCATTATTAAATTTTTTTGAATCAAATGCAAATCCATTAAATATATTGCACACTTGCTCCAAAGGCAACCACTCCACTTCAACCCCTTGTAATAAGTATTCTAATTTGCTCATCCTTCGATTTCTTTTACCAAGTTATCAATCGCTGCACGCAAAGTCGTAATGTTGTTTACAGTAGCTGTAAGTTCTTTATTTAAAACTTCAATATTTATCACTTCGCGTGTATCTACAGCTTCTACATACGAACTTACCGAAAGGTTGTAATCATTTTCTGCGATTTTAGCGTTATCAATTGTTAAAGCGACGTGTTGTACATTTTCTTTCGTATCAAACAACTCCATAATCTTCTCGATATGAGTATCCTCTAACATATTGTTGTTGGTTATTTTTTTGTAGAAGTCTTCGCCCGTAGCATCTATAAATTGTGTGCTATTCTCTGACTTATGTTTTGATAAAACTAAGATGTTTACACCAATAGAAGTTCCGTAGAATAAATTAGCTGGTAAGCTAATTACCGTTTCTACAAAGTTGTTGTCTACTAAGTATTTTCTGATTTTTTGTTCTGCACCACCACGGTAAAAAATACCAGGGAAACAGACAATGGCTGCACGCCCTTTGCTTGATAAATAATTTAAGGCATGTAAGACAAAGGCAAAATCTGCTTTTGATTTTGGTGCTAATACCCCAGCAGGTGCAAAACGGTCGTCGTTGATTAACGTGGGATCGTCCGAACCTACCCAATTCACCGAATAAGGTGGATTAGATACAATGGCATCGAAAGGTTTATCGTCGATAAAATGCGGATCGATTAAGGTATCGCCCAATTGGATGTTGAATTTATCGTAATTGACATTGTGCAAAAACATATTCATACGCGCTAAGTTGTAGGTTGTATGGTTAATTTCTTGTCCATAGAAACCATCTTCGATGATGTGGTTATCGAAGTGTTTTTTCGCTTGCAACAACAAAGAACCCGAACCAGCCGCAGGATCGTAGATTTTGTTGACCGAAGTTTGCTTGTGCATAGCTAATTGCGCAATCAGTTTCGATACGTTTTGAGGTGTAAAGAATTCACCACCCGATTTTCCTGCATTGGCTGCATAGTTGGAAATTAAGAACTCATACGCATCCCCAAATAAATCAATTTGGCTGTCCTCGAAATTTCCAAAGTTGAGCTCAGCAACACCTTTTAAGATCGCAGCTAAACGTTTGTTTTTATCTTCTACTGTATTTCCTAAACGTGTACTTGTTGTATCAAAATCTGCAAATAAACCTTTGATTTCTTGTTCAGATTCATACCCATTCGCTGAGTTTTCAATATCTGTGAATATCGCTTTTAGGTCTGTATTTAAGTTTGAATTTGTATTGGCATTATCGACTACATTTGCAAACAGCTGACTTGGATAAATGAAATATCCTTTTGTTTTGATTGCGTCATCTTTGATTTCTGCTGTGATGATGTCGTCTGCTAATTTTGCATAGTTTACGCTTTCGTCTCCACCTTCGATGTAATTCGTAAAATTTTCACTGATGAAACGGTAGAATAATGTTCCTAACACAAAGTGTTTAAAATCCCATCCATCTACCGAGCCACGTACTTCGTTGGCAATTTTCCATATTTTCGCTTGTAATTCTGCTCTTTGCGCTGTATTTGTCATTGTCTTTATTTCTTTTTAAAGATAAAATTTATCTTTTGTATATTCATTATTGAAAACATTACAATACTAACATATCTAAACGTCAAAACACGACGTTAATATTTGTTTTGTAATGATTCCTATTTAGTTCACTAATTCATAACTTGTACTTCTTCCTCCCGAATTAGTCTTTTGAAGAATATTTTTATGGATTAAATCTGTAATATCTCTTAACGCTGTATCAGGCGAAACTTTATTGATTAAAGCCCATTTTTTGGTATTTAAATTTCCTTCAAAATGATCCAATAATAGATTAAGAATTTTAATTTGGCGTTCATTCAACAAAACATCTTTATTCGATTGCCAAAAATTATGTTTCACTAAAACTTTTTGTAAAACTGCTTCAGCGTCTTGTATAGCAATCAATAGATTTTCACAATACCATTTCATCCATTTAGTAATATCTTGATCCCCTTTCTGTGTTTCTTCTAAAATCTCGTAATAAGAATTTCGATTTTTTCGGATTTGAGAAGACATACTATAAAAACGTTGATTACTACCGTCCGAACGTGTTAGTTGCAAATCGGCTATTGTACGTGCAATACGTCCATTTCCGTCATCAAATGGATGTATCGTTACAAACCATAAATGAGCAACAGCAGATTTTAAAACACTGTCCATTTCATTTTCTTGATTAAACCAATCGAGAAATTGTTTCATTTCCAAAGGAACACGATCTGAATTTGGTGCTTCGTAATGTATTTTTTCTCTTCCTAATGCACCTGAAATAACTTGCATTGAACCTTCTGTATCCTTACGCCAATCTCCTACCTGAATTTTATACATTCCGCTTCTACCCGTTGGAAACAATAAATTATGCCAACCAAACAGACGATCTTCAGTTAAAGGTTGATTTGCATTTTTAGTCGCATCAATCATCATTTCGACCACGCCATCTACGTTACGATCCGAAGGAATTAAACCTTGTATATCTATCCCTAACCTTCTTGCAATTGATGAACGCACTTGATCTTTATCTAAAATCTCTCCTTCTATTTCAGAAGTCTTGATGACATCTTCTGTTAAGGTAATTAAATTTGCTTCTTCTTTTAAATCAAATCCCAGTATTTCTAATTTCCCAACAAGTTTCCCTTGTTGATTACGAACTTCTCCAAGAACTTGAATCAATTCGTCATTATCCCATTCAAAGGCTGTCCAATCTTTGTATTGATGTATGTAATAAGCCATAATTATGATGTTATGCGGTAAATATACAAATAATCTCCGCAAAAAAAGCGGTGATTAATAAAATAATCACCGCATAATTGGCTCATGGAAATTTAATTTGGAGATACTTTGTTGATTAGATCGTTCAAATCATCTTTATATCCTTCATCAAAAGAATATCTATCTAGTAAGTCTTTAAGTTCATGAACAAATTCTCCATGAAGTTCTATTAATTTTTCATCATCAGGATTCATATCAATCTTGATAATAAATTCATTAGATAATTTACCTACCCAATTAGCGAATAATCCTGAAAAATAATTTCGTGCAAATGTTTCTCTGTCCATATAATTTATTTAGATATTGACAAACTTATATCTTGACACGTCAAAAAGTGTCGTTAAAAACAGATTTTTTAAAGAACTAAAAGCAGACACAAAAATAAATTTCTATACTGCAGGACATAGTTTTGCAACATTATCTTTGAGAAATGGTGTACAAGTTTCTAAAATTAAACAAGCTCTCGGTCATCAATCTATTAAAACTACTGAGTCTTACTTAGAAGATTTTAAAGACCATGAAATTGATGAAGCTTTTGAGAAATTGTTTTAAATAAAAAATCCCCAACCTATACCTATTGGCAAATTGGTTGAGAAATTAAATATACTAATCTTGAATTCCTAAATACCTTTTGAACCTTTCAAAATTAATATTTTTAATATTCTCTACATAAGATACATATGATAGATCCTCATTTTTAATTTTATTAAATAATGATTTTAACCTGTCTAAATCATAAAAAATAAAGGATTTATTGTTGATTAATCTCAATTTATCAGTCATCTCATCTTCATTATTTACATCTGTATTTTTAATTTTATCGAAACCGTAGATTACACCTAAGTTAGATATTTCTTCAAAATCTTTTTGCTCTTGATTATCCATCATTAACATAGAATAAATTTCGAAAATTCGTTTTGAATCATCATTAAAATTGTAACATAAAATAATATACGCTCTAAATTCTACATCTTTTAGTAATGATTTTAAAAACTTTTTTGTTTCTAGATAAAAAGTGTTTGCTTTAATAATATCTGTATGAAAATTATATGAATAAAATAATTCACTTTCTAAAGGATTGAAATGCTCGTTTGAATAATTCAGATTCAAAACTTTATTAGCTAAATTTTTAAATAAAATTTCTTGTATTTTTTCTTTTGAAAAAACTTTTTTAACCTCTTCTTTTAATTTGTAATACTGTAAATAAATATTAAATTCATTATCCTTCTTTTGTTTTTCAGGATCTATTAATAAATAGTAATAATTCTTTATTACATCTTCGAAATGAATATTATTATTTAAAAATTCTTCTGATAAAATAATAGTTGCTAATTCTGATAATTTATTTTCTTCAGTTTTATTTAATATTTCAAGAAAATCCATTCCGTCTAAAATTCGAAATTTTTCATCTGATAAAAATTTAATTAACACTGATATTTCTACAACATCATAATTATCTAATTGATCGATTAAAACTTTTTTAATAAAATGTAAATCTGTAGAATCTAAATGATTAATAATAAATTCTTTTAATTCGTTATTTTTAAACTTTTCGACTATTTCACTTCTTTTTAAAGAATTAGTATAAGAGTCTAAATAGATTGGATAATAATATTCATTGCTTATATCATTAAGTAAACTAAACTGATTTTGAAAAATATAATCTAATGAAGCAACCAAAATGGATTTATCATATACATTAAAATCAACATGATGTTTCTCTAAAAAGTCTAAAAAAATCTTTTTATCAAAAGATAATTTACCTTGATTATTATTAGTTGTATAATATCTAATATTTTCAATTGACATTAGATGTTTCATTATTGGATACTTGAATACTACGAGATTCACTAATAAATACTTATCTAGTAATAAATCATACTTATTAATTTTAGTAAGATGTGCAAATTTTAAATTATTAACAAATCGTTTAACTTGTCTTCTATTATATAAAAAAATTATTAATTGTAATTGAACATTTACTAAATTCCCTTCAGAAGTTGAATCAGCTTTAGGAGTATCTTGCCTATTATTGAATGTATTCCAAACTTTAAAAAAAGTAGATTCATTGAAAAGTGTGTTTGTGCTTTCAATAATCAAATTTGCTGTTTGCTCTTCTAAAAGAGTTAATAAACATTTATTATAGTATTCATTTAATGTATAATTGTTGATTAAAGGTAAATCGATTTGAAGATTAAAAATCTTTTCCAAATAACTACCATCTAATTTACCTTCATTTATTAAGTAATTATTATCAATAGTTGTTATGATATAAAAATTAGGGTAATCAGATAAATTTCTAATTAATTTTAAAACTTCAAATAACTCTTTTTTCTTTAAACGATCGATATCATCAATTATAATAACTATTTTTTTATCTAAATCTTTTACAATTTTCTTAGTCTTATTTAGAGAATTATCTCTATTACCTAGTAAATAATCTGAAATTCCTTCTGCAAACGATTTTATATTAACACCACCATAATTAAAAATTGATATAAAATAATTATGAAAAGCTTTAGATGCATTTGCATTATATTTACTTAATTCTTTTCCAATCGTATTAAAATATTCTTTTAGTAAAGAAGAAGAATCTTCATATTTCCAAGCATTAAAAGGAATTATAATAATTTCATTTGATTCTTTTAATTTCTTTTCGAGTTTCTCTAAAAAAAATGTTTTACCAGTACCCCATTTAGAATTTAAACTTATCGTAAAAGTTCTTTTTGGAGTTTGCTTTAAAATCAAATCATTTATATTGTCAATGTAGTTCTGAAGCTCAAAATCATTATCATCATTATTTAATATTTCATCGTCATCGTTACTATCCGTAAAGTAGATTATCTCATTTTTTGGAAATATTTCTTCACAACTTCTAATAATTAAGTGAAATATATTGAATAGTAAAATAAATAATAGAATGTCTAAATAGTAAAATGGTAAATTAAGGTACCTATCATATTCAGAAAATTTTATATTAGTTCTTAATGAATCATCGAATCTTATAAAAATATATGAAATTGAAAGGACAGTAGTCGTAAATAAATAGAATTTAGAATACACATATTTTCTTATAAATAAGCAGTATACATTGTATGATAAAATTGTACTGAATATTATCCAATATATAAATCTAAAACTGTTATATTCTGATAATTTTTTCGTAATAAGAAATGAATTTCTTAACTGATTATCTAAAAAAGGGAAAATTATGTAAACAATAATTAAAATTGTACATATTCCTTTAATCCAAATGTTGTTTTCTTTTAGATAATTAAGAGCATCATTTTTGGGCATAGTATAGATTTTTTGCTAATTTACAATACCTGTTTTGAAAAACTCCTAAAAATAAAAATCCCTAATAAAAATTTATTTAAATAGGGATAAGTATAGTAAACTATTATATTATTACTTAAATTCTAGTGTTGATAATTTTTCTACATCAGATTTCTGAATTTTCGCCTCAAAACACAAATTAGAAAACTCATTTTTATCTAGAGTACTAAAAATATTTAAACAATATCGATTACATTTTAAATTCATATTTTCATCCCAACAAATATTCATATTGCTACATATAGCTATTTTTGATTGTATCGATAATCTTATTTCCTCTAATTCTAATTCGTGTATAATAAGATTATTTTCAACACTTGATTCAGGGAAAATTTCTCTAACAGCATTTAATATACTACTATCTAAACTATCATTTGGATAACAATCATATCTTGGATATTCATCATCCATTAAACTTCTTATACGTTCAATATCATCAACCTCATTTTCTTCATTTTTTTCTAATTTCAGCTTATACTCATTAGTAAATGATCTAGTATAAATAATATTGCCTATAACATTAGGATTTAGTTTCGATTTAAAAGAAATTCTTTTTAAAATTCTAATCTTATCAGGACTCAACCAATTTGTATCTAATTTTTTCATTTTAATAATAAATTCAATAAACTATAAATATACAAATGATTTACTACAGTTTAATTCTGAGCCGAACAAAACAAATTTTTAAATTTCCTCATCTAGCTTTTCACCAATACTATCAAGATATTTTTGTAGATCAATTGCTGCAACCGTCCCTATCGCTTGTTGAAGGTATCTAGTTAATTGCATAAAAAATGTAACTAATGAATTTTCTTTATCACTAAACTCAATCTTATTAAATGTTCTATCATTATAATAATTCAGAAATCTCTCTTGAAATTCATCAACATCTTTTTTATTAACATCTTCTGATCCAATATAATCAATATAAAAACTCCCATAGTCTACTGCGCAACCAAAATCTATAGATTTTAATCCTGTCAACGACTTTAAATGCTTTTCAATTGTCGAAGTCTTTTTAATTGTATTTGTACTAGCTAAAATACCTCCCACAATTTTTGTTAATGGTCGTGCTTTCCATTTATCACCGGCATTAATAATGTCTGTAGAAGTTCTTTTTAATTTACGCACACTCTCTATTTTATCACCAGCATATTCTATATATGTTTTCTCTTCAACATTACCTTTTAAATCTGGTTTAACTTCAAAAACTGCATATACACCTTCTGCAGGAATATAGTGAAAACCATTTTGTGTAAATATGAAAGGTGTAAACCAATTATCATAAATTATAATATCTATTTGGTGACTTGTATTTCCTTCATGGTCTATTACAATCCCTTTATCAACACTATATCTATTCGGTAAATATTTTCTTAACCATTCAATCCAAGCTTCTTCTAAAGCATCTCCTTTAGAGCCAGGGTGATTGATAAATTCACGATTTGTATTTAATTGAGCACTCATTTGACTCTGTAAACCATTGAACAGTTGATTTAATGGTATTTTGTTACTCATATTTGTGTAATTTATTTTCTGACAAACAATAAAATGTGTAATTATTAATCTTCGAATTGTTTGTACTTATTATTAAAAGTATTGGATTTGTAATCATTACTGTTGGACTATTAACTGTTTCAATCATTGCTTTTAAGTCCATACTGCTGTACATTGTAGATGCATTAGGATGAGAATGCCATTCTCCAATATAAAATCTTTGGTTTTTATTAAACTCTTTTTTAAATTCTTCAGATAAATCATTTGCAGATCTTTGAAACATAGTTGGTGAGTTTTTATATTTATTAGGAAGAATTATATCTTCAATCTCTACGAGTGAGTGATTATTAGAATATTTTCCAATCAAAAAACCTCCAATCTCATTTGGAAAATGTTGTATCGCAATTTCACCAATCTTATTTATTAACGCTTCTTCTATCTTTATTTTAAGATTATTATATGTATTAATTAATATCAATATTCTATGATTTTTAGTTGATCTTCAATTTCTTGAATCACAAAATTATTTTTACTCAATTCTCCACTGAATATTTTGTTCAAACGTTTCAATGCTATTTGAACCATCGTATTTATATCATTATATGAAGCTTTAAATGTTGGACTCCAACATCCTGTTGGTTCATATAAATCTTCAACATCATTATTTAATACATTAGAAAATTGATTATTTACAAACGAATAAGTATTAGGATAGAAAGCACAAACTAACTCTTTTGAGTGATTTGTCAATGAAATATTTATTAAGTCAATATTTAATTTTAATGAATTTAAAACGTACATTAAATCATTATCAGTTGAACAATCAATTATTAAATCATAATATTCTAAATCATTTTCAATATTCATTTTAAATTCATCTTCGGTATAAAATGATTTAATTACATTTTCAAAATAATTACTCTGTAAACCTTTACAATTTGCATGAGGTGATATTTCATATAGAATCTTCTCTAGTTCATAGGTTTTATTGGCAATTCCATTTTTAAAAAAATATTCTGATCGACATACATTCTCAGGTTCTTTAATGTCGTGGTCAATAAAATCAATAAACTTACATCCGCACCTAATAAGAGTTTTAGCTATTATACTACCAACAGCGCCAATACCGATAATCATAATTTTTTTATCTGTTAATTCATTAGAGAATTTACCTCTTCCAAAAAAATATTGATAAGATGCATTTCTTGATAAAGCCCAATTTATTTTTTCATCCACTAAATCTGTTTTCCATTTACCTGTTTTCTTTCCATCAATTTTTGTTGGTATCCCCTTTAGAGGGAAATTACCTATTTCTAAAATAGAAACTTGCCAATGAATTTCAGTTTCATTAATCTTATATCCTATAAATAAAGGGAATGACTTATATTCAGAATATTGAATTTCAGTTTCTAGTTTAAATAAAAAATCTAAAAAATCTTGACTAAACTGAAGTTCATTCCAAGTATTGAAAACAAATTTATTATAAACTGCAGGTGGATTATCATAGAAATAATACACTCCTTCAAAATTTGTTTCTAAATTACTATATTGATTACTCCAATTACATTGTTTACTTTCTTGTGTTTTACAATCTTTAAATTCTTTCACAAGAAAATTAAAAATACTACCTTCTCTGTATCTACCTTGGTTTAAATAAGCCATCTCAACTGAGCCAAATTCAGATTGGTTAAAACTATTATTAGTTTCTGAAAAAATAAACGAATATGTATTTCCTTCAATACTAGAATCATTTACAACAACATGTTCATAATTAGAATCAATATCTTTATTAATGTAATATTTTACAATCCAATTTTTAAGAGAATTAAAATCAATCTGTAATTTACTTTCTAAAGATCTACTATGAGACGTATGAATACAAATTAAGCCATTCTGCATCACATGATTATATTCTATAAAATCAGGATTAGAAAACTTAATAGATTCTGAATCAAAACTCTTTAAAGGGTATTCTTTCGTTATAGTAAATTCAAAATTTAAAGGTTTATCTAAACCATCAAATAAAATATCTACATTCCCAACAATAAAAAATTCCTCTTGCCTTATATCATTTAAATTCTTGACAAAAGGAATTTTATTTATAATTGTCTTGATTTTGTCAAATCTCATTATCCAAAACGTTGATTATCTGAAGGTATTGAAAATACAGTACTTGATTCTTTTACTCCGTAAGAACTCGAATTATTTTCTTCTGGAATATCAAATTCTTCATTGATAGGAAAATATGATTTTATATTTTCAGCATTAGCTTCAATGTTGTCAATAATTATCCTCATTCTATCAGAAAGATGTTGTCTTTGTGAAGTAGATAAAGTTTGAATCACATCATTATTAGAATTCCCCGGGTCTTTTAAAGTAAAACTATCATTGGTAACATTGTCTCTTATATAAGTCATAACTCCTTTTAGTTTACCCCATAAATCACCTTCAATAGTGGACTTATCAAATGCTTTAATTGATATCAACTCTAACATAAATGACTTGAACTCTTCACTATTTGAATTTTTCCAAATCTTAAATAATCTAATTATTTTTCTTTCAGAATCTTTACCTTTAATATGATCAATCTGTGCTTGGATATTAGTTTTCATATAAGATCCTTTAGAAAATCCCCATTTATCTTCATTAAAATAGATATTAAGATCTTTTTCTTTAAGATATGTATCTTGAGTCAATTCTCTACCAGGAACCACATCAATACTAATTTGATCACCGTCTTGATCAATATTAAATATTACACCAATAGAAACTTTTTGTTTTCTCACCTCTGCTTTACCTGTATAATGATACTTATTATACAAAAACTCATATACTTCATTAAACATATCCTCTATTGTAGAGAAAGAATCTTTTTTAAATGGAGCAACAATATCTAAATCAAATTTAGTATTGATAGCAGTATGTTTACCAAAAGAACCAGAATTAAAAGGGCTGTATATTTTAGAATTGAATTCTGTTTCTAAAGCTTCTTTAATTTCATCTCTTTTTTCTTTATGTTTTGTCACTAAAGCATTGATATGAAACATACGATGCGTTTCCAAAACTTTATTTAAATGCTCATTTTTATTTACTGCCATAATCTTCTGTATTTCATATGAATATTAATTAAATCAACTATATACAAATAAAACACCAATACGATTTATTGCATTAAATCAATAAAATTTAATTAATTATTATGACAAATATGCTTAAAAATAAAACAAGACATGACTAAATGACTTGTTTTATTAAAACAATAAAGTGTTCAATAACTCAATCAAGTCATAATTAGTAAATAATAATATTTATATAATCGCGAAATAGAAATGTATAATAAAATTGCAAAACTTTTCCTAATATAAAAGCCGTTTAAATATACTTTAAACGACTTTTAAACTAAATATTATCTTCTATTTTCTTTTTATATCCAGCAATTGCTTCAATTAAACCATCCAGATCTCTATAATCAATAGTCATCCATGCAGATTTAACATCTTCATCATCTCCATTTTCATCTACTTTAATTTTTATAAAAAGTGAATTAAAAGACTCATTAATTGACAATTCAAATTTATTAGACGAGTTAATATCATCAAATACAGTTTTCTTACTCATAGTTGTAATTTTTATCTAAAATAATACCTTAAATAACATCATCAACAATTTATCTATTAACAAAATTTTATTTAGAACAAATGAACCGATTATAAATACTAATCGGCTCATACATTTCCTATTTCCATACAACATCTAGATTTTCAAAAATTGCTTCAATTTGTTTTGCCATTACTTCTTTTGGATAAACGATTATTTTTAATTGTCGCATGATTGGGAAGTTAGTTTCGGTTGTTTTAAATGTGATGGTTGCTTTGGTTGGGATATTAGGTTTGATATTTTCGGCTCGAATTCCATTATTAAATGACACAAATACTTCATACATCTGAGCTTGATTTCCTTGTGGATCTATAAAATAAGCCTGCTCACATTGGAAAAAGCTTCGAGTTTCTACTTCTATATTTTTATACATAAAAGTTACTGTAACGGTGTTATCAGCTTTAGAACCTACAACACTTGTAATATCAAGTTGTAAACCATCAATTTTAACCGAGTGAATTGGTTTCAATAAATCTAACGTTTCTTTGTAATAACGATTTTCCTTTAATAATTCCTCATTTTTAGCCTTTTGAAATTTAAGTTCGTTTTCTAAATCAGGGCATTTTTGTTGAGCAAAAGAGAAAGAATTTAAAATCATATAGAATAAGATGAATATTGTAAATCTTGCTTTCATTTTGTCAAATATTTAATTAATAAAACATAATTCATTATAGTCATTCAACTGATTTTCTATAGCAGAATCGTACCATTCTTTCGTAGCATAATGCTTTTTATGAGCTATAATCCCTCCTTTTATAGTTAGAATTCGAGAAAAAAATAAATTAACAAATAAGTTATTTTGATTTTTTTCAATTGCTTCAAGAATACTAATATGTATTTCTTCGATGCTAGCATCATTTTCATTGAATAAAAAAGCATCTGCAGTAAAATTTCCAGTAGATATCATCATCAAATACAGTTTCTTTCTTTCAGTTTCATTCAAATTTGAAATATATGCTGAAATTGAACTTATGATAAATGGTTTAAAATCTTCTGTTCTATTCAGAATTCCTGATTTAAAAGAATCAGAAAACTCTTTTACTTCAACTTCATTTAATCGTTTAAATTCTGGTGGATTAATATTTCCAAAAAAGGAAATATTTAAAAATTGAGAAATAATACTTTTTTTCTCTTGTAGTGTTAATTGATTCTCCATGTCTAGATTGTTTTTAGAAAAAAGTAGCGTGGAACTAAATACATTTCGTGACAGAGGTACCGCGAAGAACCCAACAACCAGAAAGACTTAGCCCACGCCATATATAGACATGGGCGTAAGCCCATCGAAAATTTGGTTGTTTTGAAAATTCGCGGTTTTCTGTCACCAATTGACGATAGCTTACGCGTACGTAATTACTATTTTAATGATGTAAAAATAACTAAATTTTAGTTAATATGTTTATTAATAATTTACCTTTTAAAACGAGGTCTTCTCTTTTGTTGATTTTCATTACTTTCATTATTAACACTATTTGGTTTAAGTATTTGTGAAATAATAGAAACGACTTTCTCATTAGAAAACAATGTGTCAATTGTAGATTCAGGAATTTGATTCTTCTCCATAATTTTAGATGCAATCTGTTGGACTTCTTTTAATAAAATACCATTAGAAGATCTGTCCTTATATGGATCCCTTAACTTATTATATTTTGTTTCGTTTATAAATAATTGCAAAACTGAATTCAAATACTCATTTTTCTCCTGTGCATGAAAATCTTTATCTGTTAAAATCTTAGCATTCTTAATTTTTAAGTTTGAATTTTCATTATTTATAAAAGAAATATTGTCCTTTAATTTAATTACTTCTTCATTTTTCTTCTTAAAATTTTGATTTAATGAATCTAATTTTACGTTTAAAGACTTGATAACTTTTTCATAATTTTCTAGAGTTTTTACTTTATCGTTATGTTTAAATCCTAATAAATCATTCTTCATTATTTTTAAATCATTTAAAGATTTACCTTGTAATTCTTTAGTAATTAAGTCAATTTTTTCTTGAAGTTGATTTAATTCTTCTTCTTTTTTTGAAATTTTAAACTCAAGTGCTTCTAATCTATTTTTACCACCAAAAGCCCCTCGTTCCATTCCTAAAACTTCAGCAGTAATATCTTGCATTTTTACATAATCAAGAGATTTGTGTTTTAAAGTTTTTCCTGTTTCTATATCTTGCCAATCTGCTACTAGATGGGCATGATAGTTTGGTTTCCATTCTTTAGTATCTTTATCAAAATGTCCTTCATCTTTATGAATTGCAATTTGAAAAACTCTAATTTTTAATTCAATTTCTAATCGTTTTGCTAAATTCTGCAAATCTAACATTGTTGTTTTTTCTTTAATTACAACAACTGCTTCACGAATAGGCATAGCATTTTTTTGTAATTTCCTACCTGATTTTTCTTTACAGTATTGCTCGATTTTATTTCTACGAATAGCAATTTTTTCACCTAACCAATATTCATTATTTTTGGTTAGATCTTTTCGAATATAATCGTAAGATTTTTTACGAAAATTATGAACTTCCGAATCATCTTTGACGCATTTGAAGTTGATTGAAGTTTTCATTTTTTAATTTATTAAATTATTCTTGTAATAGCCTCGCAGAGCGAAGTAGAAACTTTATGGAAGTGATAACGACATAAAGTTGCGAATGAGCTCTTAACTTCTTGAGAAGGAGTTAAGCGTAACCGTCTAAATAATATCTTTTATAAAACTTAAATACATATCGTTATATGTATTCTTTTAAACTAAATAGATTTTTTACTTAACTCTTCAATTATAAAATCTCCAAGATCAAGTTGTAAATTTCTTTGCTGAATTGAGGCTTTTTCTTCCAATAAATTTGAGATAGAAATTGAACAATTTAATTCATTTGAAAATTTCTCAGATTTAGTTTTCCAATAATCAAATGCTGAGTTTTTAGAATCAATTGGTGATAAATCAGGCATCAAAATAATTTCACGATTTTCTAAAGTTTTCAATTTATCTTTTGTCAAATTCATCAATCCTCCTGTTGCTAAAAACAGATACTTATTTTTAAAATATAACATTCCTAACAATGCAGTCTTTTCTGATTCAACGATTATAATTTTTGATTTTTTAAATTCAAAATGATTTAATAAATGCAAACCAAAAAGACATTGTTTAAGATTTGATTTATTAGGATTATACCATTGAAAAAAATTCTTACTTCGTTTACCTGTTTGAAAATTATATTTCATTTTCTTTATTGTTCTCAGATAAAATTCAAAATCTAATTGAGGAAAAATTGTCAAATAATCTCCATTTCTTTTTTCAGTTTTCACTTTATACAAATCCAAAACTTCTTCTACTTTACTTTCATCAAAATATGATTTCAAAAAAATAGAAAGTGGATTTTTGAAATTTGTACTTTCAAAAAATTGAAATACATTTTTATCTAAATACTCAATTTTAGGTTCTATAAATTCATTATTCTTTTGATAATTGAAATTATTTACCAGAGTTGGAGATTTAAAATATCCACACTTAATAATTCGATTACAACGACCAAATTCATAAGATAAATACTCTTTAGTTTCAGAGTTTATAAATCTCGTGTATTCTTTCTCTTTACAATTTGGACAGATAAAACGAGATTTAGATCCTGAGTATTTTTCTAAGCTATATTTAAAATTTTCTTTCATAATTCCGAGTAAATCCGATTTTACTATCTAATTAAAATTATTTAAAACACACAATTACAACACCTTATAGTTATATTTAAAATATTCGGATTCGGACTTGATTAATTTTACCTAAAAAAGGGAGGTGTCCGAATCCGAATGTTAACAACATACACTTAACTAACTTATTTATAAATAATTAATACATACATTTAAATAAGTCAATTCGGATTTACTCGGATTTTAGCATTAATTGTTGAGAATCTATTTCTAGAAGTTTTAATTTATTTCTCACAGTTTTTTCACTTATGCTTAAGATCTTTGCTATTGTTGTGTTAGCAATTCCTAATGTTTTGCATTTTTTAATGATATCAAGCTCTGATACCATTTTTTCATCAGATTTAATAAAATCAGTTCCAATATTATTTAAATGATTTGTTTCTGAATCAAATTTTATAAACTCAAAGACAGGAATTCCATTCTTATTTTGAAGTTCTAGGACTAATACGTTTTCACTATTAAAATGATTTTCATCCATCCTAGTTTTTAACAAACGTAAAATTACTTGTTTTGGATTTGATCTCGACCTTCTCATACCTATTACATAGTCTAGAAAATTACCTATATAGCTGCTCCCAAAAATATCATTTTGATCCATTTCCTGATTAAGATCAATCTCTTTTCTTGGATGTGCGATTATTAAAATAGAAATTGTTGTTTCTTCTCTAAGTTTTTTTAATCCTAACATAAATTCAAGCACCAAGTTTGGTTTATTTAGATCATAAATAATTGTCATGAGATTGTCTATTAATAAAAAATCTATATTGTATTCTAAAACTGACCTTTTAATACTTTGAATTAAATTTTTAAGAAAATCTTTTTCAAGAATGTTAATTGTAAGAGTTGCTCTATAAAAATTTTCACTAAATTGTTTATGATTTCCGTCTTTATCTGTGTATCTATTTTTAATTTGCCTATCATCCATCTCACAGTCGATATACAAACATGTTCTCTTATTAGTCCTTAAATTAGCTATTGAATTTCTTCCTAAAGCTATATCATCTAACATTTGAACACCTAAAGTCGTTTTACCTTGATTTGACTTTGCAAAATAAACCCCAATACCTTCTTCAATTAAACGGTCTATGATGTATTCTAAATCTGGTTGTTTTGCTCCATCCTGAATACATTGATTTAATGTCCTAATATTGAAGACTGATTTATTTATTGGAATAAGATTTTTTTCTATATCTAAATTCATATAACATTTATTTTTAATAGAAAAAAACATTAAATTTGTGCTTTAATCTATTGATTAATAATAATTTTAAATAATTGAGCAAGTAAGTGGGGATTTACTTGCTTTTTCTTTTTTTGTTATATGATTGATATAGCTTCTCTGCGTCATCTTCAGACTGAATAGAATGTTTATCTATCCATTCATGAATTTTTTCTTTAGAAAAGAAAAGAGCACCATTAGTCGGCTTACTAAATGGTATTAATTTACATGAAGTAAGTTTTGAAATGGTTGAATATGAAAATCCAAGATAATACTCCAATTCCTTAGAAGTTAGAATCGGTTTATCATTAATGTAGTTTTGTTTAATAAGAGTCTTCATCTCATGAAGCTCTTGTAATAATTTAATTTCTGACATAATAAATTTGTTTGAATTATGCCGAAAATTATTAAGATATGAATCTAAAACTTTTTAAAAATTAACTAGTTATATCATTGGTTAATTATTTTTTTAGTTAATTTTCTGAAATTTGAAAGTTCAACTTTCACTGTTCCATAATTTAAATCTAAATATTTACCTTTCTTATAAAACTGAAAAATTTTACATAAATCTACATAGTCAAACCTCGTTATTAATATAAGTTCATCAATAAAGGATACAAATTCTTTAACACTCACTTCTTCATTCAAATAGATTTTATTTTCAAAATCATCTTCTAAAATGTTATTTATTAAACTTTTAAAAGTTTCAAAACTATACTCAGCTGTATTAAAAAAATTATTAGCCTCTTTTCCAAATAAATTATCTAATTTCTCCACCTGATTTTCATCTAACTTCTCATACTTCTTTTTTCTAGGTTTTACCTTTTTTAATTCTTCAATAATTTTTTCAAAATCAAATAGATTTTCACCTTTTATAAAATAATAGCTCGGAATTGAAACTAAAATAATAAAAACAAAAGCAACAATTGAAGAAAGAGCTATTGCTGTATAAATGTTAATAAGACTTGATAAACTAGTATAGAATGAATAAAAAATTATCAAAGGATAAGAAAAACTTAAAACATAAATATAATTTTTTATTAAATGCTTAAATGTGATGATTATATTATTAAAGAATTGTAATCTGATTTCTGTTGATTGTATTGAGTTATGTAATAAATAGAAAGTATTTTTCATCATTTAGTATTTAATTATTTCTATAAATATACTAAAAATGCAATCAAATGAAAATTATAACTATCTTTGAATCAGATAATTTGTTGTACCAATGTTGTACTTATAGATTAAAATGAAGTCAAAAAAAAGACGCTTACATAACTGTAAACGTCTGATTTTCAATAAAGTGGTCCCACTTGGGCTCGAACCAAGGACTTGCTGATTATGAGTCAGCTACTCTAACCAACTGAGTTATAGGACCGGAGAGATAAATCTCTTATTTCAAAATTTGTGGTCCCACTTGGGCTCGAACCAAGGACTTGCTGATTATGAGTCAGCTACTCTAACCAACTGAGTTATAGGACCAAATTTCTAAGTAAAATTAAAGTTATTTTCCTCCGAAATCGAATGCAATATTAAAGCTATTTTTTTTAACTACAAAATTATTTTACATCTTCGCATAGCTCTATTAGCACTCCATTGGTAGTTTTTGGGTGTAAAAATACGATTCGCTTATTGTCTGCTCCCAACTTTGGAGTTTCGTTTATAAAAATAAATCCCTCATTTTTAAGTCGTTCAATTTCTACTTCTAAATTTTCTACACCAAAAGCTATATGATGAATTCCTTCCCTATTTTTTTCTAAAAATTTTTCAATTGCTGAATCTTTTTTTTCAGAACCGACTAATTCTATCTTAGATTCTCCTATTTCGAAGAAAGAAGTACGTACGCCTTCCGTGTCTACCACCTCTTCTTTATAAGGAGATTTACCCAATAATTTTTCAAATAAATCATTCGAAATCCCTAAATCTTTTACAGCTATCCCAATATGTTCTATCTTCATTTATTTTCTTTTGAGTAAAGATAAACTTTTCTCTTTTTTTATATTTAAAAATTAAAGAGTTTGTTGTAATATTGACCTATGAGTTTTTACGAGGATGGGAGTGTTTATCTCCGCAAAGGTCAATATAGAAAAGCGATTGATTGTTTCACATTATCAATTAAACGCCAAATAGAGGTGGCTAATTCATACTTTGGTCGTGGATTATGCCAGTATTACATGAAACAAAATACTGATGCTATAAAGGATTTTGATAAAGCTATAGATTTAGATTCTACGAATCCTAACTTTTATTTTTATAAAGGAATGGCAAATTTTAATCAATACAATCCTACAAAAGCTGCAGAAAACTTTGATAAAGTGATCGAAATTGATCCGAATAGTTTTGTGGCTTATCATCAAAAAGGGTATGTATTAATGAATTTAAATCAATACCATGAAGCGATAGAAAACTTTAATAAGGCATTAGAAATAAATCCAGATTACGAATCTTGTTACCATAATCGTGCTTTTTGTTACGATCAATTAAAAGAGTTTGATAAAGCTATTCAGGATTATTCTAAAGTGATCGAAATGAAACCTCATTTCTTGTCATATTACAACAGAGGAAACACTTACTTTGTTTTAAACGATTTAGAGAACGCTTTAGCAGATTTTAATCATTCTATCGAGTTAAACCCTAATCATTACTTAACGTACTTTAATAAGGGTTCTATCTTAGAGAAATTAGGTAATAAAGATGAAGCTATCGTAGAGTTTAAAAAAGCATTACAAATTAATCCAGAATTTTACTTAGCTGCTGAAAAACTTGCACAATACGAGAATTAATTTTTTAATATAAATTTTGATATATAAAATGCGTTTCACGATAAATTATTTAGTTTATTTGAAACGCATTTTTTCTTGATAAATGTTTCGACAGGCTCAACATGACAAGACTTGACATTCGGAATCTACAATAAACTGTCAATTCGAGTGGAATTCGATAGAATTTTGTATCGAGAATTAAGACTGTTTATTAAGTATTTTGTCTAAGATTTCGATACATTTTTTTTCAAAAAACACTCTATCTGACAAAATTTAAGATTGCTTAAAAACTAATCTCGAATTTCCAATTTCTAAATACTAAACAAAATGAATTCAGCTTGACAATCGTGATAATAATCAAAGATGTTTCGACAGGCTCAACATGACAAGACTCAAGAATCAGAACCTCTAAACTCTAATTTCTAGCTTCTAGCTTCTAGCTTCTAGCTTTCTAACTTCCAGCAACAAAAAAAGCCCATTTAAATAAATTTAAACAGGCTTTGAAATTTTTTATTTTTAAACTTTAACACATAAAAACATTATATCTGAAAGTCTTAAATCTTGTCTCTAAACTAAATTGTTCTAGTTCGTTGTAATAGCACCATATCAGCTAAAACCATTGCAGCTAAACTTTCTACAATAGGAACGGCTCTTGGTACAACACAAGGATCGTGACGACCTTTACCTACCATTTCTACCATTTCACCTTCAGCATTTAATGTTGTTTGTTCTTGCATTAATGTTGCAACTGGTTTAAAAGCTACTTTAAAATAAATATCCATTCCGTTCGATATTCCACCTTGTATTCCGCCAGAGAAATTAGTTTTTGTTGTTCCATCTGGATTAAACTGATCATTCATTTCAGATCCTTTCATAGATGTAGAAGCAAAACCTTCTCCGTATTCAAAACCTTTTACTGCATTTATAGATAACATTGCTTGTCCTAAACGTGCATGTAATTTATCAAAAATAGGTTCTCCTAAACCGATCGGAACATTTTGTATAACACAAGTTACTTCCCCACCAATAGTGTCACCTTCTTTTCTTATATCTTTTATTTTATTTATCATTTTTTCTGCCATATCCATATCTGGACAACGAACTGCAGTTTCTTCTATTTTAGAAAAATCTAATGATGAATAATCTGATGATAATTTTAACTCTCCTACTCCACTTACATAAGCTGTGATATTAATAGAAGGAATAATATGTTTTGCAACAGCTCCACCTACTACCCAATTCACAGTTTCGCGAGCAGAAGTTCTTCCTCCTCCTTTATAATCGCGAACACCATATTTAGTTTCGTAAGTAAAATCGGCATGTGAAGGACGAAAAACACCTTTGATATGATCGTAATCGTGTGACTTTTGATTATCGTTCGGAATAACAAATCCGATTGATGCTCCAGTTGTTTTTCCTTCGAATATTCCAGAAAGGAATTGTACTGTATCTGGTTCTTTTCTTTGTGTTACAATAGCAGATTGTCCTGGTTTACGACGATCTAATTGAGCTTGTATCCAATCAAAATCTAATTCTATTCCACTTGGCACTCCATCTATAACACCACCTAAAGATGGTCCATGACTTTCGCCAAATGTTGAAATTTTAAATAATCTTCCGAAAGTATTCATGTTTATTTATTGATTAGGAAATTGGTAAATTACAGCATTCACATTCATTGTTGCTCCAACAGAAGCCATGATAATTTTATCATTCTGATGAAATTGATGTGGTGCTAAGCTATTTTCTTGAATAAGATTAAACATTGTAGGTACTGTTGCAACAGATGTATTTCCTAAAAACTGCACCGTCATAGGATCTATGTTCTCTGGCGCCGTTGTACCATATAATTTATACAAGCGTTGTATCATTGCATGATCCATTTTTGCATTGGCTTGGTGCAATAATATCTTATTAATATCGGTAATATCTAAAGAAGAATCTTCTAATAATTCTTTAATTGCTGGTGGAACATTTTTTAATACGAATTCGTAAACTTTACGACCTTTCATATTAATATTCTTCACAGAACCAACATAATCTGGATTAATAGATCGTCCATTTACTAAATAAGCCAACTCATCTCCTGTATAAGATAATGTTGCATGATTAATAATTCCGTATTGTACATCATCTTCTTTTGCTTCTAAAACAACGGCACCTGCACCGTCAGCAAAAATCATAGCAGAACGATCGTGTGGATCTACTGCACGCGATAATGTATCGGAACCAACAACCAATATCTTTTTTGCTATTTTACTTTGAATAAATTGATGTGCTAAGATTAAAGATTCTATCCAACCAGGACAACCAAACGTCATATCGTATGGTTTACATTTTAAGTTGTTAATTCCTAAGTTATGTTTAATCTTCGCAGAAATAGAAGGCATAATATCTACCTGACGACCAACAGGGTCTATGTCTCCAAAATTATGAGCCGAGATAATATAATCTAACTCTTCTGGATTAATACCTGCTTTTTCAATTGCAATTTTTGCGGCTTCAGTAGCTATATCAGAATTTAATAAATCATCTTCTACATATCTTCTCTCTCTAATTTCTGTAATTTCTTCAAATTTCTGAATAATCTCTTCACCAGTTTTTTCGAGACGATTTCCATTATCATCAAAAAATTCGTGATTTATAAAATGTTCATTAGTAACAATTTTATTTGGTAGGTAATGACCAGAACCTGTAATTACAGAATTTATCATATTAATATTGTTCAGCTTTAATAAAAATAATAGTCGACAAAGTTACACATTTCATTAAAATAGTAAATAAAAAAATGTAATAACTCATACCGAAATTGATAAAGTATAATTAATTTAGCGCCATGAAAAAAAATCCTTCATTAATTGGTCTATTAATTATCTGTGCATTAGCAGGTTTAATATTTATGATTTATAATCTATTTTTGAACAAAGATGATGGTTTTGTAATTGATAATCCATCTAACAAAACACTTGTTGTAAAAATTAATGATAAAGATTATACAATTGCGCCTCAACAACATGCTCGTATAGATTTAGCAAAGGGTAAAACAAAAATCTCTTACAACTTTAATAATAAGAATGTTGATACAGTTGTAGACATTACGAGATCAAATGGAATGATAAACCCTACAGGACAAGAATATTATACGTTTACACGTCCTTATGGTATTAGAAAAAATAAAGATTCTATCTTTTTATCAAATAATTTAGCAATTGATAACAAGGTTTATCATGGAATTATAGAAAAATCTTCTCAATTATACATCGAAAACTTTTATTACAATTTAGATCAAGATTATCCTAAAATGTTTATTAAAAGCTCAAGTAGTGATAAGAATACAGATTTATCAAAGATTTTTAACAAAGAGGATTTTAAACAATTTTATTTCGAAAACTACGAATAGAATTTAGATTTTATAACTTTACAGAATGGCAAATCATCAACACGATACCGTAACACCTTACGATTCATCAGATTTAAATAAAAAGAAACAAGTTGAACAAATGTTCGACAATATTTCTCCAAAGTACGATTTATTAAACCGCGTTTTATCAATGGGGATTGATATACAATGGAGAAAAGACGTTATTAAAATGGTAAAAGCTTCTAAAGCTGAAACAATATTAGATATTGCAACAGGAACAGGAGATTTAGCTATTATGATGGGTAAAAATACTTCAGCAAAAATTACTGGATTAGACTTATCTAACGGAATGTTAGAAGTTGGTCGTAAGAAAGTAAAAGAAGCTAATTTAGAGAACCGCATAGATATGGTACAAGGAGATTCAGAAAATCTTCCTTTTGCAGATCAAACTTTTGATTGTGTTACTGTTTCTTTTGGTGTTCGTAATTTCGAGAATTTAGAAAAAGGATTAGCAGAAATTAATCGTGTATTAAAACCAGGAGGAACTTTTATTATTTTAGAATTTTCTTATCCGACTGCTTTCCCAATGAAACAATTGTATACATTTTATTCTAAAAATATTTTACCAGCAATTGGAAAATTAGTTTCAAAAGATCAGAGTGCATACACATATTTACCAGATTCTGTAAGAGCTTTCCCACATGGTGAAGAGATGAAAAACATCCTAAAAAAAGTAAATTTCACTCAACCAATTGATAAAAAACTTACTTTTGGAATAGCAAGCATTTATAAAAGTATAAAATAAAATCGCTTGTTATTCGTTGAGAAACTATGAGAAAAAATCTTATTATCGCATTCACATTAACTGTTGCAAGTTTTGCAAATGCTCAGTTCCGCCCAAATTACGATAGAAGCGAAAACAGAACAGAAACAGACGAGAAAAAGTTTAGTTTTGGATACTTCTTAGGAACAAATATGATGAGTTATAAAGTTGTACCTAAAGCACAAAACAATCCTTTACCGGGTGCTCCACAAACTCCAGATGATGATGGTGTTAATGAGCATGGTTTAGTCTACTTAGATCAAGAATCTAAGGGAGGATTTTCTGTTGGTTTAATGGCTAGAATGCGTGTAAATGATAATATTGATTTAAAAACTGAACCAGGAATACATTTTGCTCAACGTACATTATATTTTCGTAATGCGCCTTATTCTGGAAGCTCACCAGATCCAACTTTCGAAGAATATTTAGAAGATACAAATGTTAAACGTGAAGTAAAATCAACTTATGTTGAGATTCCATTGTTATTAAATTTCCATGGAAATAGATGGTTCAATACACGTCCATACATTCAAGGAGGTATTGGATATGTAATGAATTTACAGTCTAATGAAAAGAAAGAAGATGATAATGGTGCAAATGTTTTTAGAACAACTGCTAGTAATTTTAACTGGCAAGCAGAATTTGGAATAGAGATCTATTTTAAACGATTCAAATTAACTCCAGCAATCAAAGGAATGTTCTTCTTTAACAACGAGTTAGTCCCTGATAAACCAACAACAGATTTGTATTGGGCAGGAAGTTTAAATTCTATTTCTACAAGAGCTTTTGTTTTCTCATTAAAATTTGAGTAATTTGTCTGTCATAAAATAAAAAACCACAAAATTATTATTACATGAATTTTCAATTTTCAGATGAACAATTAATGATTCAGCAAGCAGCACGTGATTTTGCTAAATCAGAATTACTGTCAGGCGTTATAGAACGCGATGAAACTTCTACATTCCCAACCGATGCAGTTAAAAAAATGGGAGAGTTAGGATTTTTAGGAATGATGGTAGATCCAAAATATGGAGGTTCTGGTTTAGATAGTGTTTCTTACGTAATTGCTATGGAAGAAATCGCTAAAGTAGATGCTTCTGCAGCTGTTGTAATGTCCGTAAATAACTCTTTAGTTTGTGCTGGATTAGAAAAATATTGTTCAGAAGAGCAAAAACAAAAATATTTAGTTCCATTAGCTTCTGGAGAAGTGATTGGTGCTTTCTGTTTATCTGAACCAGATGCTGGATCTGATGCTACATCTCAGAAAACTACTGCAATTGATAAGGGAGATTATTACTTATTAAATGGTACAAAAAACTGGATTACAAATGGTGGAACTGCTTCTACATATATTGTAATTGCACAAACAGATGTAGAAAAAGGACACAAAGGAATTAATGCTTTTATCGTTGAAAAAGGATTAGCTGGTTTTGAAATTGGTCCTAAAGAGCAAAAAATGGGTATTAGAGGTTCTGATACACATTCTTTATTTTTTAATGATGTAAAAGTTCCGAAAGAAAATAGAATTGGAGAAGATGGATTTGGATTCACTTTCGCAATGAATGTTTTAAACGGTGGAAGAATTGGTATTGCTTCTCAAGCATTAGGTATAGCACAAGGAGCTTATGAATTAGCTTTAAACTATGCTAAAATTAGAAAAGCATTTAAGACAGAGATTATCAATCATCAAGCTGTTGCATTCAAATTAGCTGATATGGCAACTAATATAGAAGCTTCTCGTATGTTGTGCTTTAAAGCTGCTGTAGAAAAAGATGAAGGAAAAGATATTTCTATATCTGGAGCAATGGCAAAATTATTTGCTTCTAAAACAGCAAATGAAGTTGCAAATGAAGCAGTACAAATACATGGAGGAAACGGATATGTTAGAGAATACCATGTAGAAAGAATGATGAGAGATGCTAAAATCACTCAGATTTACGAAGGAACATCAGAAATACAAAAAATTGTAATTTCTAGAGGGATTTCAAAATAAAAATAATACTATTTTATCTATATAAGACATCTGTTACTGACAGATGTCTTTTTTTTATTTGAAAAACCTACGAATTAATCACCGTATATTTGCAACGGAAAAATATAAACAGAATGAAAATTTTTAGATTTGGACCAAAAGGTCAAGAAAAATCAGGCGTAATTATTAATGATAAGAAATATGATGTTTCAGCTTCAGGAATAGTTTACGATGAGAATTTTTTTGGAGACGAAGAAAAACACGAAACATTACAACAATACATCGATCAAAACATTCATAGTTTACCTATCGTAGAAGATGGTGTACGTACAGGAGCGCCTTTGGCTCAACCTGGAAAAATTGTTTGTGTTGGATTAAACTATGATGATCACGTAAAAGAAACAGGTTTACAACAACAATCTGAACCTATTATGTTCATCAAAGCTAATCAATCTTTTAATGGTCCAGAAGATGGAATTATGCAACCAAAAACGGCTACAAAAATGGATTGGGAAACTGAACTATGTATCGTTATTGGAAAAAAAGCAAACAACGTTTCTGAAGAAGAAGCACTGAACCATGTTTATGGATATGCATTAATGAATGATATTACAGAACGTGCATTCCAAACAGAACGTGGAGGAACTTGGGATAAAGGAAAAGGATGTGATACTTTTGCACCTGTAGGTCCATTTATTGCAACAAAAGAAGAAATTAAAGATGTAGATAACTTACGCATTTGGTTAAAATTAAATGGAGAGTTAATGCAAGATGGTAATACAAGTGATTTTATTAACCGTATTCCAAAATTAGTTTCTTACTTATCTCAATTTATGTCATTCTTACCAGGAGACATTATTTCTACTGGATCTCCTGCAGGGTCTGGAATGGGAAAAACACCACAAGTATGGTTAAAACCAGGTGATGTTATAGAATATGGTATTGAAGGTTTAGGTTCTACAACTCAAACTATTTTACCATTTGAAAAGAATTAATTGATTAAATCAATTAATTCTCTTATTTTTGCAGACATTTTACAATCCTTTTCAAGGATCAAATGAACAGAATAACGAATATTTCCTAAAAAACTTTTGGGAAACCGGAATCATTTTGTACATTTGCACCCCGATCGGATTGTCGGTAAATTATTAAAATATTAAAAATCAAGATAGTGGACACGTTAAGTTACAAAACTTCATCAGCCAACAAAGAAACTGCTCAGAAAGAATGGGTAGTTGTGGACGCTACTGACTTATCATTAGGTCGTTTAGCGTCAGGTGTTGCGAAGCTTATCAGAGGTAAGCACAAAACAAATTTCACTCCCCATGCAGATTGTGGAGATTATGTAATTGTTTTAAACGCTGACAAAATTCAATTAACAGGAAACAAGTGGGATGACAAATTATACATTCGTCACACAGGTTACCCAGGTGGACAAAGATCTTTAACTGCAAAAGAAGTTTTTGCTAAGGATCCTGTACGTCTAATTGAAAAGTCAGTAAAAGGAATGTTACCTAAAAATAAATTAGGTAGTAAATTATTGACTAATTTACATGTATTTGTAGGTACTGAGCATAATCACGAAGCTCAACAACCAAAACAAATCGATATTAACGAATATTTATAATCTTATTCCATGGCAATAGTTCATAAAATCGGACGTAGAAAAACATCTGTTGCTCGTGTTTATTTACAAGAAGGTAATGGAGAAATCTTCATTAACGGACGCGAGTTAGCAAACTACTTCCCTACAGCAGTATTACAATACAAAGTAGAACAACCATTTTTAATCACTGGTACAACTGAGAAATACAACGTAGATATCAAAGTATTTGGTGGTGGAATCACTGGTCAAGCTGAAGCAATTCGTTTAGCAATTTCTAGAGCTTTATGTGAAATTGACGCAGATTTTCGTTTACAATTAAAACCAGAAGGGTTATTAACACGTGACCCACGTATGGTTGAACGTAAAAAATTCGGTCAAAAGAAAGCGCGTAAGAAATTCCAATTCTCTAAACGTTAATTTATTCAAATTATTAAAAAATCCATTTTCCGTTGGTTTAGCATCTAAACAAATAAGGCTAGAGATATTCAACCGCTTATTTGTTGCTTGTTGAGAAAACGGAACGTAAACTAAAAAAAAGAAAATGGCAAAAGTAAATGTAAAAGACTTATTAAATGCTGGTGTGCATTTTGGTCATTTAACAAGAAAATGGAATCCGGCTATGGCTCCTTATATTTTTATGGAGAAAAACGGAATCCACATTATCGACCTTCACAAAACTGCAGTGAAGTTAGATGAAGCATCTGAAGCTTTAGGAAAAATCGCTGCTTCTGGACGTAAAATCTTATTCGTAGCGACTAAAAAACAAGCAAAAGATGTTGTAGCTAAGCATGCTGAAGAAATTAACATGCCTTATATTACAGAACGTTGGCCTGGTGGAATGTTAACAAACTTTGTTACTATTCGTAAAGCAGTTAAAAAAATGAATTCAATTGATCGTATGAAAAAAGACGGTACTTTTGAAACACTATCTAAAAAAGAAAGATTACAAGTTGATCGTCAAAGATTAGCTTTAGAGAAGAACTTAGGTTCTATCGCTGATATGACTCGTTTACCTTCTGCAGTATTTGTTGTAGATATCGTACGTGAGCACATCGCAATCGCTGAAGCTCAAAAATTAGGTATTCCTATTTTTGCAATGGTTGATACAAATACTGACCCACGTCAAGTAGATTTCGCTATCCCTGCAAATGATGACGCTTCTAAATCTATCGATATCATCTTAACAACAGTTGCTGATTCTATCAAAGCTGGTTTATCTACACGTAAAGCAGAAAAAGAAAAAGCAAAAGAGGGTAAAGAAGAAGGAGCTGAAACTAAAGAAGCTTAACATTAACTTGATGATCAATTCATCGATATAATATACCTTGTAGCTCCTATACCATTTTTATGGTGTATGAGCTACTTTTATTTAAAATATTAAGAAACATAAAATAATATTACTATGAGCTACAAAGCAACAGCCGCTGAGGTAAGTAAATTAAGAAACGCAACTGGTGCGGGGATGATGGACTCTAAAAAAGCTTTAGAAGAAGCTGGTGGAGATTTCGACAAAGCTGTAGAGGTTTTACGTAAACAAGGACAAAAAGTTGCTGCAAAAAGAGCAGACCGTGATTCTACTGAAGGTGCAGTTATCGCAAAAGTTAATGCTGGTGCTAACAAAGGTATCATCGTTGCTTTAGGTTGTGAAACTGACTTCGTTGCTAAAAATGAAGCTTTCGTACAATTAGCTCACGAAATTGCTGACTTAGCTTTAAACTTCGATTCTAAAGAAGATTTATTAAAAGCTGATTTTAATGGAATTACTGTAGAAGAAAAATTAATCGAACAAACTGGTGTTATCGGTGAGAAAATCGAAATCGCTAACTTCCAAACTATCGAAGGTTTTTCTTTAAACGGATACATCCACGCTGGTAACAGAATTGCTGCTGTAGTATCTTTATCTGGAGAATACGAAGGAGCTAAAGAAGTTGCTTATGACGTAGCTATGCAAGTTGCTGCTATGAATCCTGTAGCTTTAGATGAAACTCAAGTTTCTCAAACTGTTATTGATTCTGAATTAGCTATCGCTAAAGAGCAATTAGCTGCTGAAGGTAAACCAGAAAACATGATTGAAAACATCGCTCAAGGTAAATTACAAAAATTCTTCAAAGAGAATACTTTAGTTCACCAAGCTTCAATCAAAGACGGAAAAACTTCTGTTAAAGACGTAGTAAAAGCAGTTAATGCTGATTTAAAAGTAACTGGATTTATCCGTTACAGCTTATAATAAAACATAACGTTTTTATATAAAAATCTTAAAGCGATGCTAAAATTTTAGCATCGCTTTTTTTATTGGTATACATTTTGTAATATTGTAAAACAATTTGCAATAAAACCATATGAAGCACGTTATACTTTTTTTATCATTTTTTATCTTAACACTCGGAACTGCATCAGCCCAGTCGAGATTTGATCAGGATAAAGCTCCTATAAGCTTGTATCCTAATCCAGCGAGTGTTTCTTTTACAGTAAAATTTGAATCACCTTCTAAAATTAATACTGTTGCTGTTTATTCAATAATCGGAAACGAAGTAATGTCTAAAAAATATGAAGGAAATAGCAAATTAAATTTCAACATACAAAGTTTGAAAAAAGGAAAATACATTGTCCGTGTTTTTAACAACGATGGTTCTACAGAAACTTTATCTTTAATTAAGAATTAAAAAAATAACATATAAAAAAATGCAGTTCAATTGAACTGCATTTTTTTTTATATATATTATTCTTATTTTACTTTTTTGAAGTTTTCTTCAACTTGTTTCCAATCTAAAACATTATTGAAAGCAGTTAAATAATCTTCACGCTTATTTTGATATTTTAAATAATAAGCATGTTCCCAAACATCAATTCCTAAAATTGGTGTCCCAGCAACTTCTGCTCCTGGCATTAATGGGTTATCTTGATTTGCAGTACTTGTAACTGCTAAAGTTCCGTCAGCTTTTACAACTAACCAAGCCCATCCAGAACCAAAACGCTTCGCTCCTGCTTCATCTAATTGTTTTAATAAACCATCTACAGAACCAAAAGTCGCATCAATTTTAGTTTTAAGCTCTCCTGTTGGTGCTTTCTGTGGATTTGGAGACATGATATCAAAATATAACATGTGATTGTAATATCCACCAGCATTGTTACGTAAAGCAGAATTGTTCATATCTAAGTTTTTCAAGATACTAACAATATCATTCGATTTGTTATTAGCTTCTTTTAAAGCAGCATTCAGCTTATTTGTATATCCTAAATAATGCTTAGAAAAGTGAACTTCCATTGTTTTTGCATCGATATATTGACTCAATTCATCATAACCATATTTTAATGGTTTAATCTGAAATGTACCTGGGTCAGCTTTTACATCTGTAGGGTTACCAACTGTTTCTGATGTTTTTACTGTATCAGTTGTTACAACTTCTCCTCCTACTGGTGCTTCGGTATTCTTTTTATCCTCACATGATTGTGCAAAGAAAAATAAACCTAAAACCGACATTAATGTTATTGTCTTTTTTATCATGTTTTATGTATTAGATTAATTATAATTAATTATCTACTAAAATAACGGTTTTTAGTAAATAATAAAATTGATTCGTTTAAATGTTTTGTTAAAAAAGGGAAAGCATTTATATTCTTATAATTTACGACCAGATATTCCTGTTGCGCATCCAAAGAAATAACGATCATACTTAACATTCAAGTTATTATTTTCGAAGATTTCTTTCACTTTTTCACTATCTCCAAAGTTTTCTGTATATGTCCATAGCATTCTATAATCATTCGGATTTCCTAAAAATAGTTTACCCAAAATTGGGATAATACTTCCTAAATATAAACGATATAAACAAAGTAATAATTTATGCTTAGGTGAAGAGATTTCAATAAAAGTAAACTCACCATTCTCTTTCAAAATATGGTGAACCGTTTTTGCTAAACAATGAAGTTGCTCATCATTAAAGGTTTTTAATCCAAAAGCACATGTTACAATATCAAATTCTTTTGCTGGAAGATTATGTTTTAAAACATCTTGTTGCAAAACATTGAATTTTTTTGATGATTTAGATTTACTCTTTTTTACCATTTCATCAGAAAAATCTAATGCTGTAAATTCTCCATTTGGATATTTTTTAATTAAATAATTCCAGTTCTCACCAAGACCAGAAAGAAGATCTATTACTTTAATATCAGAATTAGAACTTGAAAGTTTATTGATAAATTGTTTTCTCCAAATAATAGAAAAACCAAAAGATGTAATAAAATTCATTCGTTCATAAGAACTTGACATCTGATTAAAGAGTCTTTTTACAAACTCTGGCTCGTATATATCCATTTATTTAAATTATAGGTTAGATTAAATGGAAATATAGCAAAACTTATCCTATTGATTATCTTTTTTCGTTATTCGGTAGGAATTTTAGAAACATCCATAAAGAAAATTTCCCACGTATGTCCGTCATAATCTTCAATTGTACGTTGTTGCATAAAGCCATAATCTCTTATTTCGTGCGGCTCTGTTCCTCCTACTTCTAGCCCATTAGAAACAATTTTATTTACTTCATCCAAACTGCTAACAGATAATGAAAAAAGTCCTGCAACTGCCGACTTCGTATCAGCTATTGGTTTAGTTGCAAAAGTAGAGAACTTTTCGTGTGTCATTATCATGACGAAAATAGTGTCGCTCCAAACCATACATTTTGATGTATCATCAGAAAATTGAGGATTATTTGTAAACCCCAATACAGTATAAAAATCCATAGATTTTTGTAAATCTTTTACTGCTAAATTAATAAAAACTTGTCTTGTCATTTTTTTGTGTGTTTAACTTATTCTAAGTTAATGAAATAAACAATTAAAATAAAATTATTTATTATTAAAAAGATAATTTAGACTACATACAATATGAGAAAAACATTTTATATATTAGGATTTTTAAAACTAATAGAAAATAATGAATTTAATTACCCAATTCAAAGGTCAAAATGGTAAAATATTAGTATACGATGATTATATAGAGTTATCTAAAGATACTTTTGGAGGCTTCATTTCACAAGGAGGATATTCTGGAAATAGACGCTATTTTTACAGCGATATTGTAACAATAGAATATAAAAAGCCTACATTCATTGCAAACGGTTATTTTAAAATAATTATTGAAGGAACTACTGAAAGTAATGCTACTGTTGGTCTTTTTGCTTCTTCTTCTAATAGCATGAAAGATCAGAATACTATTATTCTTAGAGCATTTACAAAAAAAGTTGGAGAAGAGACAGATAGCATTTTCAAACTCTTAATGCAAAAAATATCTGAATTCAAGAAATCTCAAAATACCCCTGTCAATCCAATTAGTAAAATGGATGAATTAAAAAAATTAGGTGAACTAAAAAGTTTAGGTATTATTACCGAAGAAGAGTTTCAAGTTGAGAAACAAAAACTTCTAAATAGCTAATTTTACACATATATTTTTCTTTTTAGATCATAAAAATATATTCAAAAAAAAAAAATCTGGAAAATAATTTTTCCAGATTTTTTTATAATTTTTAAGAATTATTAAGCTCTCTTGTAGTTTACAACGGCCTCTATAAAAGCTTGTGCGTTTTCTACAGGAACGTTTGGTAAAATTCCATGTCCTAAGTTTGCTATATACTTATATGGTCCGAAATCGTCTATCATTTCTTTTACCATTTGCTGAATAGTTTCTGGTGGAGATAATAAACGAGAAGGATCAAAGTTTCCTTGTAATGTTTTCTTAAATCCTGTAAACTCTCTTGCTAGCTGTGGTGTAATTGTCCAATCTACTCCTAAAGCTGAAGCTTTAGAATCTGCCATTTTTTCTAAAGCAAACCAACACCCTTTTGCAAAAACAGTTACAGGAACTACTTTAGAAACTTCGTTTACAATTTGCTCTATGTATTTCCAAGAAAATTCATCGTAATCTTTTGGTGATAACATACCTCCCCAAGAATCAAAAATTTGAATAACATTCGCTCCATGTTCTACTTTCTTCAATAAATATTGAATGGTAGTTTGTGTTATTTTTTCTAATAATTGATGTGCTGCTACTGGATTTTGGAAACAAAAACCTTTTGCTTTATCAAATGATTTAGATCCTTGTCCTTCTACAGCATAACATAATAATGTCCAAGGAGAGCCAGCAAAACCAATCAATGGAATATTATTATCTAATTCTTTCTTTGTAATATCCATTGCTGCATATACATAACCTAATTCTTCTTCAACATCTGGAATGTAAACTTTTTCTACATCTTGTGCTGTACGAATAGGATTTTCTAACCAAGGACCAACACCTGGTTTCATTTCGAAATTCATTCTCATTGCTTGTGGTACAACCAAAATATCTGAAAAGATAATTGCTGCATCTAATGGAAAACGACGAATTGGCTGAATAGTTATTTCTGCTGCTAATTCTGGTGTTTGACAACGTGTAAAGAAATCGTATTTATCTCTTAATTCGATAAATTCTGGTAAATATCTACCTGCTTGGCGCATCATCCAAACTGGCGGACGTTCTACTTCTTCTCCTCTCAATGCTTTTAAAAGCAAATCATTCTTTATCATCAATGTATTTTTTTATGTTTTCTACAACTTCCTCCAACAATGGAATGGTTGCCGTTATAATCTTATGGTTTGGATAAACTTCTTTTATTGCGGAAGTTGTTGTATTTCCAATTGTAAAAATACAAGAACTTTCTGGAATATCATTTTCTTGGTTAAAAGCTTTAAAAGAAAGTGGGCTAAAAAAAACATACGCATCATAAATATTATCTAATTTATAATTAATTTGTTCCGAGCAGTAAGTAATTACTTCATTTACTTCATGATTCGCTTTACTTAATTCATTAATCAACAAATCTCTTCGAGAAGATCCACACAAAAAATTCCATTTTGTTTGATAATCTCCCTCAATTATCTTCTTAGCTAAATCTTCTGCGTAATTTTCAACAAGTACTACATTTCTATTTTGTGCTTTTAATTGTAGTGCTGTTTTATGCCCTACAACAAAAAAATGACCATTCAAGTCCAAATCTCGAATGGCATTTACTGTATTTTGACTTGTAACAATATATTGTTCAATAGCGTGATCTATATTTTTATTTATTTCATCTACCGAAATATAATCTAATTTTAATGTGGGTCTACAAGCAACCTCAACATTATTTCCGAAATGTTTTTGTATAATTTCAGAAGTAATCAATCTGGTAAATAAAATATTAGTAATCACTATTTTGATCCTATTTGTTTTTTGATTTCTTCAATCATTTTTCCTGCACCTTGTGCAATACATTCTTCTGCAAATTCACGACCTTTTGTTTCGTATTCATTTGCTTTGAATTGTCTTTCTATGCTAATCATCTCTTGTCCATCAATAGATAAAATTGCTCCTTTAAAAGAATAATTTTCTTCATCTATTTTCTCAACTAATGCTCCAATAGGCGCAGTACAACCTCCTTCTAATACATTTAGAAATTGACGTTCTACTGTTGCAAATAATTCACATTCTGGATTATTGATATCATTTAAGTTAAATCCTTCTTTTGCTACAATTCCTAAAATTCCTTGAGAAGGCGCAGCAATCATCCAATCAATAACTTTATAATGAAGACCTTTATCCTTTAATTCATCCAAAATCTCTGAACGATCTAATCCTGCAAAAGCAAAAATAGCTCCATCCCAATCTTGGTTATCTTGTAATTTTTTTAATCGTAATTGTACATTACCTCTTAAATCTACAATTGTATCGTTTGGGTATTTATAATTCCAAAATGCTTTTCTACGTAAAGATCCGGTTGCTATAGTGCGGTGTTCTTTTTGAAAGATTTCTTCGGATTTATATACTAAAATATCCGCAGAACTTGCGCGTTCCGGATAAGCAATTAACTCTAAAGATTCTGGTAAAACAGTCGGAACATCTTTTAAAGAATGAACAGCTATATCTACTTTATCATTTAATAAAGCAATATCTAATGAACGAGTAAAAACACCTGTTAATCCTAAAGAATAAATGGGTTGTTTTAAATTCTCATCTCCTTCCGAAGTAATTGGAACAATTTCCGTCGAGTGACCTTTTGCTTCTAAAACTGAAGCAATTTTATTGGCTTGCCATAGCGCTAATGGGCTTTGACGTGTACCAATTTTTATTGTTTTCATGATTGTATTAAGCTTGTTTTAAACGAAACATTTTTTCCATTAACAGAATCGTCTCATCTGCATTCTCTTTATTTTCTATTAAATAAGATGCAAATTGATTTGTAATTTTCTGAATTACTTTTTCTGTTAAAACTGTTTCATTTTCATCGATATTTACATTATCTTTTTTCAAATTGTTTAATGCAAAAGATTGAAAAAAGTCTAATCTATTTTTAAATGATTGAATAGCTGGAACTAATTCTCTGGTAGATAACCATTCGTAAAATTCAGCAGAATGCTCTTCTATAATAGCTAAAGCTTCTGGAATTGCATTACGACGTTGAGCAATTGTATCATCAACCATTTTAGATAATCCATCTACGTTTACTAACTGAATGGCTTCTCTAGATGCTAAAGTATGAATAACATTTTCTGGAACAGACATATCAATAATTGTCATTTCTTTGTCGTAAGGAATCATTTCTTCTGTAATTGTATAATTACTTGCTCCTGTTGCAACAATAAGAATATCTGTTTTTGTTAATTCTTCTTTTAATTCGCTATGGTCTTTTACCGTAATATCATATTTTAGTCCAAGCACTTCTGCTTTTTCTTTTGTACGGTTAATTAATGTAATATTTGTATTTGGATAATGCTTAACTAAATTAGCACAAGTATTTCGACCTATTTTACCAAGTCCGTATAACAAAATATTTTTGTTGATTAAATTTCCTTGTGTTGCTTGAATAAAGTTAACAGCAGAATAAGAAACTGAAGCAGAACCGTTACTTAAAAAAGTTTCGTTTTTTACTTTCTTACTAATTTGGATAGCAGTATTTACTAAACGCTCTAAGAATGCATTTGAAGCGCCTTGTTTTTTGAAACGAGAAAACCACAATTTAATCTGACCAATAATCTCGAAATCTCCTAATATCTGACTTTCTAAACCAGACGACACACGAAATAAATGTCTAATCGCTTCTTCTCCTTCTTTTACAGCCATAAACTGGCGAAAATCTTCTGCATTACCTTCTGTAAATTTACAATATTGCTCAACAATCTGATTTTCGTTTTCTGCAAAACCATAAAATTCAGTACGATTACAAGTCGAAACAATAAAGAAATTTTCTAAACCTTCTGCTTTAGAATCTTCTGTAAACGCTTCTACTTGTTCTGGAAAAAATGTAAATTTACCACGTGTTATAGCATCAGCTTTTTCATAACTAATCCCTATCACGTAAAATTTTTCTTCCTTATTATTATTTCTAATTGTCATTCTATCAAATACTGATACAAAAGTAGTTTCTAAAGTATTGTTAAAATAACTTAAAAAATAAAAAATAACGCTAAAAAATAAACTTTCCTTTTTTAGAATAATTATAAATTAATATTTTATATTTGTATGTAAACCATTATAAAAAGGACAGTTGACAAATGTCACGTTTTTTATATGACAAACCTCATTATTCGAAATGGATTTAAAAAATACCCATAAAAGTAAAATTAAAGAATATAAACTGTTTGCTGACGCTTACCTTGCTCAGATAGATAATTTTACAGATTCTACAGAGTCAATTCTAAAAGGAATAGACAAGCGGTATATTCAATTTTATTTTTGTACAAAAGGATCATTGACATTTAATTTTAATAATGGTATTTATAAAATCAATCTCAATGAAGGGAAAAGCTTTTTGTTTTATTATCCAACATTAGATATTCCTTTAAGTTTAAATATTAATGCAGAAAGTAAGGTTTATATTATTGTTTTATCTATTCAGAAATTACAAGAACTATTTACCAATTATGAAATAGAGAATGATTTATTGTCTACAATGACACAAGAAAAATTTTATATTGAAAGAGAAATTATTCCTTCTATTAGATTAGTTTTAAATCAGGTTGAACAGATGAAGCTTTCAGATCAATTTCAGAATTTATTTTTAATTGGAAAAATGTACGAATTATTCTCGCTTTACTTTTCTGATATAGAAAACAAAACGGAACATTCTCCATTTCTTGACAATGAAAATGAAGAAAAACGAATTAAAGAAATAAAAGATTTTCTGATAAAAGATTTTAAAAATCCTCCTACAATTAAGCAACTTTGCGAAAAGTTTTCCATTTCAGAATATCACTTAAAAGAAGGTTTTAAAGAGGTTTATAATTCTACTATTTATGGTTACTTATTAGATAAAAAATTAGAATTTGCTTTGCATAAATTAGAACAAAATCAGCAAATGGTAAAAGATATTTCGTTTGAAATAGGCTATGAAAATCCTTCTCATTTTATTTCTGCGTTTAAGAAAAAATATGGCTTAACTCCAAAGCAATATATTAAGCAGTTTAAATAATAAAAACTTTAATCTAAAAATAATACCTAAACGTTTAATAAATAATTATTTTTACAATCTTAATTATTTATTAAACGTTTATTATGAAAAAACTTATACTTCTTTTTGCCCCATTCATCTTACTTGCACAGCAGCCCGAATATTATGAAGGTATAAACTTTAAGCAAGAAGGAAGCAAAATAAAACAAGAGTTACATGATTTAATTAATTCAACTCATCAACCTGTAACTTACACACCTGGTGTTTGGGATATCTTAAGTGAATCTGACTTAGATTTAGATTCTGAACGCAGAGTTTTATTAATCTATGGTTTTACAGATGATTCTACAGATTTTAGAGAACAACGCACACGCGATGTAGATAATAAAAATCAAGGCGGTGGTGGTACTGGTAAATGGGAAAGAGAACACGTTTTTCCTAAATCTTTAGCTGTTCCAGTTTTAGAAACTAATTATCCTGGGACAGGAACAGATGCACATAATTTACGCGCTGTGGATGGACAAACTAATGGTAGTCGTAGTAATAATCCTTACAGAGAAAAAGTTAATGGAATAGATACAACAGGACAAGCAAAACTTTATAATAAAGCTTTTTATCCTGGTGATGAATGGACTGGAGATGTGGCACGTATTATTATGCACATGTATATGCATTATGGTTTAGAAACTGATCCACAGAAAGTTGCTAATGATAAAACAACAAGCAATAATGATAGAGTGCCAGATATGTTCTTAAGATGGAATGTATTGGATAAAGTTTCTGAATTTGAAAAAGTTAGAAATGAAGTTATTGCTGCAAAACAAGGTGATAGAAATCCATTTATTGATAATCCATATTTAGCTACACTTATTTGGGGAGGTGAAAAAGCAGAAAATACGTGGGCAGAATTAGAAACTATTAATTATGAATATCAACAAAATATAATAGAAATTTCTCCTAACCCAACAACAGATAAAGTTATGATTAATGCTAATACTTTTGTAAAAGCTAATTTATATGATATTAATGGTAGATTATTAGGAGTTGATCTTGGTAAAGAAGTTAGTTTATCTCAATATCCTGCTGGAATTTACATCTTAGCAATACATTTAAAAGATGGAAATATTGTAACTAAAAAAGTTATCAAAAAATAAATAGTATTCTTGAATTACTTTAAAAAGTAAAAAAGACCTCAGAGTTATGAATTCTGAGGTCTTTCTATTTATAATACTTTCGTTTATAAAAGTATAATTTATAGTGTAAAAGATTCTTTATTAGCAGCCTTCGTTATACATTAAATCAAAAGAAACTACTTTATCATTTACAAGATTAAACTGTAAAATACTTCCTGCATCGTAATCTTCTACATTAAAATAACGGAAAGCTTTTGTTCTTTTATCTGTCTTTTCATCATACCCATCAAAAATGGAAATATTAAGATTTTTATATTTCGAAATTAAATCGTCTAATGTACTTCCTACTTTTATTCCTGATAATGTTTTTAAACTAGAATCCGATGATTTAATCATATACACAGAAAGCTTTGAAGCATTCGCTCCTTCTTCTCCAGTAGAAGATAAGCTTATTTTATATGTTACTCCTTTAGATACAACTGTAACAGGATCTTCTGGATAACCATATTCATTTAATTTCATCTTAACTTTCTGGCCAATTACTTTTTCTAATTCGCTCAGTTTCATTCCTAATTTAATATCATTTATACGGGTAGTAGAAATTTGTGCCTGTAGACCAATACCTACAAGAAAGGCAGCCATCAAAAAAATTTTCTTCATATATATGTTTTTTATAAGTCTATTAGTTTTAAAAATCAATTTAGAACAATTAACCTAAATAGACAACTTAAACGCAAATTACAAAAGAAATTTGAATCGATTATTTTTTTAACAATAAGTGTTTAAAATTAGCCGTAAACAACTATTAAATTATTCTTCTGATGAATCGAAGTTTATGAGAGTATTTTTGAGAATCTGTATTAAAAATACCATTAGAATCTACAGGATCTATACGAACTTTCCCATGAGCATGTAAAATAGTTCCATTACCACACATTATACCTACATGAATAATTCGACCTTCTGCATTATCAAAAAAAGCTAAATCTCCTGGTTCTGCTTCTTCTACAAAACTTAAAACCTCTCCCATTTCTGCTTGCTGATAAGCATCGCGCGGAATAGTATATCCGCCTATTTTATAAACTTGTTGGGTTAGACCTGAACAATCTATTCCAAATGAAGATTTTCCTCCCCATAAATATGGAACATTTAAATAAGCTTTTGCTATTTCTACCAATTGCTCTTTGGATTTTTTACCAGACGTATAAACTCCAAAATATTCAATACATTTTGTTCCAATTTTTATTTTGCTTTCGCAAAGAGAACGTAATTCTGCACCAATTGTTAATGTTGTAGGCAATCCATTCTCCATTGCATGATTATATGGATTAATGGCAAATTTTTCTATTTTATTGGCTTGATATTCTTCTTCAGAGATTTCTATAATCTGTTTAGGATCTATCCAACCTTCGTAAGTATCAAAAGATAACTGAACTTTTGTCCATTTATCCAATTGCTCTAAAATAATTAATTTTTCTCCAAATAATACTTGACTCACCATTTCTGATGAATCTCTTGCTTCCGAACGTAAAGGAGCTACACTAACTTGACAAATGGCGTATTTCATTATTTTTTTCGAATTAAAGTAATTCCATCGCGGATTGGTAAAATAATTGACTCTACTCTATTATCATTGGTAATCATTTCATTAAAATCTTTTAGAATCTGGGTAGATGGATCTTTTTTATCTTCTTCCTCTAACATTACTTTTCCGTACCATAAAACATTGTCTACTAACATTGCTCCTCCAGGACGTAATAATTCTAAAACTTTTTCGAAATAATATGGATAACTTTCTTTATCTGCATCAATAAAAGCTAAATCTACAGAATCTTTTTCAATTGTATTTAATTCTTCTCGCGCATCATTAATCCTAAAATCAATTTTAGAAGAATAAGACGATTCATCAAAGTATTTTCTACATAAATATTCTAATTCATCATTTTTATCTATCGTAATAATTTTACCATCACTCGTTAAACCTTCTGCTAAACACAATGTTGCATAACCAGTAAAAGTTCCTAATTCTAAAATAGTTTTTGGAGATAAAATTTTAGATAAAACACTTAACAAACGACCTTGGTATTCTCCCGAGATCATGTGTGGTTGTGTTGTACATTGATAAGTTTCTACACGTAAACGGCTCAAGATTTCTGGTTCTTGCTCTACGTGATGATCTAAATACGATTCTAAAATTGGTGAAATATTTATCATACCTTATAAAAAGTATACAAAAATAAAAAAATCGTACTGAATATCGTCTATTTAAAACAAAATTCGGTACGAAATATTTAAATTATATCTAATTAATTCTAAATAAGATGATTTTTTCTTGCTTTCTGTATTACCTTTCCTTCAGACAAGGCACTATTTATCTCACATAAAAGTAACCCACTTCCTCCTCCATAATGATGAATTTGCTTTACATTAGGATAATTTTCATTTAACCAGTTTTCTAAAAGAATTGTCTCCTCTTCTCCTATTCCACTACTATAAAGAACTATTTTAATTGGATTTTGTTTTAAAATTTCTTCTAAATCGGTTTGTGTAAATGCACAAAAAGCTTTCCACGCTACATTGTTATTGATAACACGATTTAATGTTTCAACAATTTCTTTATTCTTTCCAAAAACAGCTATATTGATTTGCATAATTAACTAATTATTATGCAAAGTAATTGGATTGAAATAAGATTAACATTGACTTAAGTTAAGAAATCATCTTCCTATAAAAAGCACTCTTCAGGATTGTAAGAATTAATTTCAATTTTTATTACAATTTCTTTCTTTAAATAGAATGTAAGTCTTGTTCCATTTTCTTCGTCTTCTATCGTAAATTCTCTTGTATTTTCTGTTGCCTTGTTTACATAAACAGTGTATTTATCAGAATAAGCTTTCCATAAATCTTCTAAGGAGTTTCCTACTCCTAAACCAGAAATTGTTTTAATTGCTTTACTTGTTGTAGAAATAGATTTTAAATAAGAAATATCCTCCTCTCCGCTTAAATAACCTTTTCCAACATACACCGTATATTCTATTCCTTTCTGTTTTACTTTAAATTCTGTATCATCTGCTATTGCTGCAGGTTTATTACCCATTAATTTTAAAACGTCATTAGAAGACATTTCAATTTTAAACTCATTCATTCTTGTAGTTGTTATCTGAGCCGATACAACAAAAGAATTAATTAAAAATAAGCAATATAAAAGATTAGTTTTCATAAATATTATTGTTTAAATAAGCAGATTCATTCACTAATTTTATTTCTGAAATAGTATTTTTATTTAAATAAAAATATAAAGAAGAGCCATTATCTATATCATTTAAAATAAAAATTCGTTTAGAATTTTCATTGTTTCTTGTATCAAAATTGTTCTTTACAGAAATATCATAGTTCTTATAATTCTTCCATAAATCATTTAATGTACTTCCTACTTTTATTCCAGACAATGTAGAAAGATTTTTAGATGTTGAAGAAACTGAATAGACTTCAAGTTTTTTTGTTTTTAAATTGTTGTAATAAACAACATGATAAGTAATGCCGTTAATTGTTATGTCTTGTTCAGGCATATCTTCATTACTAACATCCATTACGGTAAGTTGTTTAGGATTTAACTTTGAAACCTCTACATTATTCATTTTACTTTTAATATCTCCAAATTGTGTTGTTGATATTTTCTGAGCTAAACCATTTACAAAACTGATTACTACTATAATAATCGACAAATATATTTTTCTACGCATAAAAATTAATTTGAGCAATATGCTTTATTATTTTACCTTCTTGTATAACCCAAATAGCATCATAAGTTGCAGCGCCATCGCTAAATGTACCGAACAAATAATATTGATTTGAATCTTTATTATAAGTTAATCGAAATTTTTTAGTTTCGATATTATATAATTTTTTATAAAAATTATCTGGAACTTTAACTAGATTATCTTTATAATAAATTTTAAATGATTGATATTCATTTTGGGGCAATATTCCATCTGTTCCTAAAATCTCTTCACCATCAATAGCATAAATTAAGTTTCCTTCTTTAGTTATGATGTGATTATTTTTATCAAATTTTTTAGTTTCTATTAAAATCTTAAGATCATTTATCTCAAAGTTCACAGAATTATTTGTTAGTTTCACAGCATCAATACTTTGGAAGTCTTCTACTTTTTTAATTCTATCATGAAAGACATAACCATTAGCTTCTGGCTCATACTCTACCAAAACCCATTGCGAATTAGCCACTTCTTGATCAATTGCTAAAACCGTTCCGTTATTTATTTTTTGTAAAATCTTAGAAGTTGTATTTTCTTCTTCTCTAACATTAACAAATCCATCTTTATCTTGTACAATACCAAACTGTGCATGTACAAAATATGAATGAAAAACTATAAGTAAAAGTAAAATTTTTCTCATAATTATTTATTTTATCTCAAGGTATAAAAATAGATTATTTTTTGAATAATAATTTATTTTTTTATTTATATAAGCTAAATAATTTGAAAATACACACTCATTAAATCAAGAATAAAGCAACACTTAAAAGGTTAGTAATCAATATGTAAATTAAAAAAAACTCTTTTTTTAATCAAAAAATATGTAATTTTGAAAAAAATGAAAACTCTATGTTAAAAAAACTATTTTACTTATCTACCATTCTAATTTCAATGCATTCTTATGCGCAAGTAGGTATAAACACAAACAATCCTCAGGGTGTTTTACATATTAATTCAACAGCTAATAATCCAACTAATACAAGAACTGATGATGATGTTGTTGTTGCAGCTAATACTGGTAATGTTGGTATAGGACATGCATCTCCTGCAGTTAAATTAGACGTAAAAACATCTGGAAACTCTTCTTCTCCAGTACCTGGTTTTAAATTAGTTGACGGAAGTCAAGGTGAAGGGAAAGTATTGCATTCTGATGCTAATGGTGTAACTTCATGGAGAGATGTTACCCTATTTAATAAAAATCCTGTAATAGGAACTTTTAATTGGGCTGCTCATACAAATATTGGGAATACAGGGTGGAATAGTATTTCTACTATTTCTGTTCCTCCTGGTACACATATGATTTATATAAAAATACATGTCTTAAATACACCAAATAACGGTTTTTTAAGAACATATGTTGGTACAAGAAATCTAGGTCGAAACAACTCAAACTCTAATGATAATCCTTTATTAGGAGGAACAAATTTTCAGCCTTATGTAGGAAAAGATTTTGAAATGACGCAATCATTTGTCTATACAAATACTGAAGCGCATAATGTATCTCTGTATTTTAATTTACAATCGGATAGTAATGCTGTAAGACGTAGTGAGTATACATATGATAGAAGAACTACTTTTTTAGGAGTTAATCTTATAGAAAACTATTTCATGAGTATGCCTGCCAACTAATAAAAAATAAAAGTTTACACTATATTTAAAAACCAATATGATAAATCATCATGTTGGTTTTTTTTTATGTCTCAAAATCTATTATTAAATAAATTAAAACAGAAATTAATTCTACATAAAACATACTGTTATCAGTACTTATATATTTATTCAGCACCATCTACCTATTAACTGTTATTACTTTTTCAAAAAAAATATTTTTTTTTCATTTTTCTTTTGTTTATTTGCAACAAATTATTCATTTATAAACAATTAACCGTTTTATTAATAAGCCTATATAAAAAAATAATTTTTTAATTTCATAACCAACCAACGAAAAAACCTAACCTAAATGAAAAAAGTATTTTACTTAATTACTTTTGTATTATCTGCTATGACTTTTGGTCAAGTCGGAATTAATTCTACCACACCAAAAACAACTTTAGATGTTACAGGAAAACCTACAGATAATACTTCTGCAGATGGTGTAATTGCACCAAGATTAACTGGAAATCAACTTAAATCTAAAGATGCGTTATATATCAAAACAACCTCAAATTTTGAAGGTCAGACTGGAGCTATTGTTTTTATTACACAAGCTGTTACTGGAACTCCTGCAGGAAAAACAATTAATGTAACTTCTTCTGGTTATTATTACTTTGATGGAGATGTTTGGAAAAAACTGAATGATTCTGTTACACCAGCAACATCTTCCTTTGCTAATAGTCGCCCTGGTGCAGTAAAAATAGCAATGAATCAGTCTAATTTTTTAACCTTAAGTGGTACACAAGCGTATGGATTATTAATGCAAAATAGTCCATCTACAAGTACTAATCCTACGTATGTAACAGGCGTATATCCTGGCGGTGTATCTAATGGTTCCCCTAGTGATATTGTAAAAGTTGTTTCTGGATCTGGAGCCAATAATTATGCTCTTTTAGAAGCTCCTATAAATGGTAATGGAAATTTTTATAGATTAAACATGTCATTTATTATGGGAAATAATCCTCCTGCTGCAACAAAATATTTTAACGTTAGAGTAGAATCTATTGGAACAGGAGCGTTAATTTATGAAGATTCTATTGTTGTCCCTGGAGGTTTAAATACTGGACATGAAACTCCTTTTCAAATCTTTTTCTCTACAATTGCAGACAATTCCTCAATTAATGTAGGGTATAGATTAGTTTTTCGTGTAGATACTGCTGCTTCTCAAGGATTACCAGGTCAAATTGGAATTAAAATTATTGATATCGCAAGGATAAATCAATAAGTTTTTGTCAATATAAAACATAGTATTAATGCTATTGATTGTACATTTTTATTGCTTTAGATAAAGGTAGAATTAATAGCATATATTATAGTATAAAACTGCTAAAACAGAAAGTTTACAAGGGAAATTTCTATTCATTTCAAATCTTAAAATATTCTTAATCAATGTTTAAAATTGTTAAAATTACAGATAATTTATTCAAAAAAGACGTAGTTTTGCAAAAATTTTAACCATGTATAAGAACATTTTATATTTATTTACTCTCATATCAATAACATTAAACGCTCAAATAGGGGTTAATACAAGTGCTCCACAAGGAGTTTTTCATGTAAATTCAAATACAGCTAGCGATCCAAACAACAATAATAAAACAGATGATGTTATTATATCTAATACAGGAAATGTAGGGATTGGATTAATTAATCCTGCTACAAAATTAGATATTAAAACTAATGGAACTGTTTCTACTCCTATTCCAGGAATTAAAATAGTAGACGGAAATCAAGCTGATGGTCGTGTATTACATACGGATGCAAATGGTGTGGGTACTTGGGAAGATATTGTTTTATTTAATAAAACTCCAATTGTTGGGACATTCTCTTGGGCTGCTGACACAAATTTAGGAAATAATAATTTCAATAGTATTTCCAGTATCTCGTTAACTCCTGGTACACACATGATTTATATTAAATTACATGTATTAACAACTGCAACAAATGGTTATTTTAGAACCTATGTAGGAACTAAAAACTTAGGGACAAACAACAGTAATGCTGGTGGTGAAACACCAATTTTTGGAAGTACGAATTTTCAACCATTTATAGGAAAAGATTTTGAAATGACGCAATCGTTTGTATATACAAATACAACAAGTAATAACATAACAATTTACTTTAATGTTCAGTCAGATGTTACGACTATTCAACATAGTCGATATACTTATGACAATCCGACTGCTTATAAAGGGGTTAATTTAATGGAGAATTACTTTTTTAGTATTCCTGCTAATTAAATGATATCAATAAAAAAATCTGCTTTTTGTAAAAGCAGATTTTTTTATTGATAGAGGTTTTTTAAACTAATTCATAAAATTTATATTCCGTTTTAAACCATCATATTTTGTTCGTTTAACAGGCGATTTTTTAAATATTTCTTTAAATACATCTTCTGTTATTTCTTTCCAATCATTCTTTGAAAATTGATTAATTTTTTCGTTTCCAACAAAACGACTTTCTTTTGTAGGAAGAGAAAAACGATTCCAAGGGCAAACTTCTTGGCAAATATCACAACCAAAAATCCAGTCATCAAATTTTCCTTTTAATTCAGTAGGTATTTGATCTTTCAATTCTATTGTAAAATACGATATGCATTGACTTCCATTAACCGTTTTATTTGGTAATATGGCTTCTGTAGGACAAGCATCTATACAACGTGTACATTTTCCACAATGATCTGTTTCTATAGGATGATCGTATTCTAAATCTAAGTCTATTATTAATTCAGCTAAAAAGAAAAAAGAACCTTTTTGTTTTGATAATGTCAACGAATTTTTTCCAACCCAACCTATTCCAGCTTTTTTTGCCCAAGCATGCTCTAGAATTGGAGCAGAATCTGCAAAAGCTCGTCCACTAACCTCTCCTATTTCTTCTTGAATATATTCTAATAACTCTCTCACTTTTTCTTTTACCACAAAATGATAATCTTCACCTTGTGCATACATAGCTACTTTATAAGCATCTGGATTTCTATCCAAATTCTGGTAATAATTATAAGCTAAAGAGATAACAGATTTTGCATCTTCAACCAATAATCTTGGATCTAATCGCATATCGAAATTATTTGCCATATAGCTCATTTCTCCATGGTAATTATTATTTAACCAAGATTCTAATCGAGGTGCTTCTTCTTCTAAAAAATCTGCTTTGGCAACCCCGCACGAAACAAACCCCAACATTTCAGCTTTATCTTTGATTTGTTGAGTCCATTTTACTTTAATATGTTCCGCTGTTTCGAGAAGCACTATTTATGATGTTAGATGTTAGATGTTAGATGTTAGATGTTAGATGTTAGATGTTAGATGTTAGTGCAAAATTAATTCTTAATAACATTTCGACAAGCTCAATGTGACAAATTAGTACTTAAAACACACAGTGTCATGTTGAACTTGTTTCAACATCACATCCTATTAAGTTTCTATTCATTCGAGTGATTTTTCGAAATGAAATGAAGAAAAATTGTATCGAGAAATTGGACAAAACTATTTTAAAACAACTTTCATTTACAAATCAAACAAATCAGTTTGTGGTGAGTTTTCTCCACGATATTTTACACCAATATGTTTATAGGCTTTTTCTGTCGCAACTCTTCCACGAGCTGTTCGCATTAAATAACCTTCTTGTATTAAATATGGTTCGTAAACTTCTTCCAAAGTTCCTCCATTTTCACCAACTGCTGTTGCTAAAGTTGTAATACCTACTGGTCCTCCTTTAAACTTTTCTATAATTGTAGATAAAATTCTATTATCCATTTCATCTAATCCATTATCATCAACTTTAAGTGCTTTTAAAGAGAATTCTGAAATAGATAAATCTATTTTTCCATTTCCTTTTATTTGAGCAAAATCTCGTGTTCTCCTTAATAAAGCATTTGCTATACGAGGAGTTCCACGACTTCTACCAGCTATCTCTATCGCTGCTTCAAAATCTATTGGTGTGTTTAGAATACGAGAAGAACGCTCTACAATAGAACTTAATAATTCTACATTATAATATTCGAATCTAAAATTAATTCCGAAACGAGCACGTAATGGTGCTGTTAATAATCCAGATCGTGTTGTAGCTCCAATTAGAGTAAAAGGGTTAAGACCAATTTGAACTGAACGTGCATTTGGTCCAGATTCTATCATAATATCAATCTTAAAATCTTCCATTGCAGAGTATAAATACTCTTCTATAACGGGAGACATTCTATGAATTTCATCAATAAAAAGCACATCATTCTCTTCAAGATTTGTTAGCAAACCTGCTAAATCGCTTGGTTTGTCTAAAACTGGACCTGATGTAATTTTAATTCCAACACCTAATTCATTTGCAATAATATTTGCCAATGTTGTTTTTCCTAAACCTGGAGGTCCATGTAACAAAACATGATCCAATGCTTCACCACGAAGTTTAGATGCTTTTACAAAAACTTCTAAATTTTCTAAAATATGGGCTTGCCCTGCAAAATCATCAAAACTTTGCGGGCGAACGGTATTTTCGTGACTTAAGTCATCGTCTGGATAAAATTCTTTATCAGGATTTAATAAATCTGACATAAAATGATGATATAAATTATAATGATAAAATTACGAAGTACAATTTAAATAATCCTTCTTACTTTTACAGCTACAAAGAACGCAATATTTTTTTAGATAAAAAGAATTATGAGTAAAGGAATATTATTAGTGAACTTAGGTTCTCCTGATTCTACCGAAGTACAAGATGTAAGAACTTATTTACGTGAGTTTTTAATGGATGGAAAAGTAATTGATACACCATGGTTAATTCGTAAAATGATTGTTGAATTATTTATTTTACCCAAACGACCAATAAAATCTGCTGAAGCTTACAAGAAAGTGTGGACAGATAAAGGTTCTCCATTAATTGTTTACTCTAAAATTTTACGCGAAAAAGTTCAAGAAAAAATGAACATTCCTGTTGGATTAGCTATGCGCTATAAAAATCCATCTATAGAATTCGGAATTCAGGAACTTTATAATAAAGGTGTTCGCGATATTTTAGTCGTTCCTCTTTATCCTCAATACACAATGTCAACAACAGAAACTGTTGCAGATAAAGTGTTAGATGTTCAGAAAAAGAAATTTAAAGATGTAAACGTACAATTTTTAAAAGCCTTTTACAATCATCCAGATTATATAAAAGTTTTGGGTGACTCTATAAAAGAAAAATTACCTGAGAATTATGATAAACTTTTATTCTCTTATCATGGTATTCCAGAAAGACACGATCGTAAAGCAATTGCTGCTGCAAAACGTAGTAAATTACCAATAGAAACATACAGAAACCAATGCTTGGAAACAACAAGATTGGTTACAGAATATTTACAATTACCAGAAGATAAATACTTCACTTCTTTTCAATCTCGTTTAGGAACAGATCCATGGATAAAGCCTTATACAGACGAAACTTTGGAAAATTTCCCAACAGATGGTGTTAAAAACATTGCTGTTTGTACGCCTGCTTTTGTTGCTGATTGTTTAGAAACTTTAGAAGAAATTTCTATGGAAGGAAAAGAGGATTTTGAACACGCTGGAGGTGAACAATTTACATACATCCCTTGTCTTAATGATAGAGAAGATTGGGTTGAAACATTAGTAAAATGGTTAGAGGGTTGGCAAAATAATTAATAAACGACTCTCGGCTTACAATAAATTAAATATCTTTGTTTGGAATTTTTCAATTTTAAACAAAGATTTTTTTTTGAATGAGACTAATTTTTTCAATCATTTTTTTAATATTGTCCTTATTTACCTCAGCTCAGTTTTTAGATACCAGTGGGAATCTAATTATTGATGGGCGCAAGTATTTAAAATCTAAGGTAGATACTACTGGTCGAAAATCTGGTTGGGAGGTTTATGGGACAAACACTTTAACCGTTAATCAAAATACATTTTCTAATTGGCTTGCCGGAGGTGAAAATTCTGTTTCACTAAATGGAAAAGTCGATTATGAATTTAATTTTCGTAAACAAAAGCATTTTTGGGATAATCGTTTCATTTTAGAATATGGTTTTATTGATAATAAAACCAATGGAACAAGAAAAACTGCAGATAATATAAATCTTACAACATCTTACGGTTATTTAATTAGAGAAAAATGGTATTTAACCTCATCTTTAAATATTCGTTCTCAATTTTCTGCGGGTTATGATTATGCTGCAACTCCAAGAAAAAAATTATCTAATTTATTTGCTCCTGGTTATATAACAATCGGTTTAGGAGCTAATTATACGCCAAACTCTAGTTTCTCTATAAGTATTCAACCATTAACTTCGAGGACTACGATAGTTTCTGATAGAGATTTACAGAAAAAAGGTTCTTATGGTCTTAAGAAAGATGGTGATGTTTTTCTTTTCGAGATTGGAGCTTATTTAGGAGGTCGATATAAATTTAAGTTATTCGAAAATGTAACTTATGATAATAATATTGGTATATTCTCTAATTATTCTAACAAATTTTATAATTTAGATATTGTATATGCTGGTGTTCTAGATATGAAGATTAATAATTTTATGTCTACACAGCTTACAATTAATATGATTTATGATGACGACCAAATAAAACAAACACAGTTTAAACAAGCATTGGGTATTGGATTGGTTTATAAAATTGACAGTACAAGTAAGAAGAAAAAACGTCGTAAGAAAGAAATTCTACCTTATTTTGATACATCAGAATCCTCTCCATTAAAATTACCTGTTATGAAGTTAAATAAACAACATTATGATGAAGTTTTTGAAAAGAAGACAATTAACGAAAACTCTATTTATTTAAAATCTGAAACTATATTCTAACTATAAATTTAACCTAATTATTATGAAAAAAATATTATTTACATTATCACTTTTAGGAAGTATAGCTTCCTTTGCTCAAACTGTAAAAAATGGTGATTTAGACACCGACAGTAAACGATACTTAAAGGATACAAAATTTGACGGACGCCAAGAAGGATGGTACATTTCAGGAAATAATTCTCTATTATTTTCTCAAAGTGCTTTCAGTAATTGGGTTCCTGGAGGTGTGAATTCTTTTGCTTTAAACGCAAATGTAGATTATGAGTTTAATCTTACAAATGGAAAACACATTTGGGACAATAGAATTTTACTTGGATATGGTATACAAGCAAACGAGGACGAAGATGCTAGAAAAACAAATGATATCATAGACCTTACTTCTTCTTATGGATACAATATTGGTAATAACTGGTTTTTAGCAGCTTCTATGAATTTCCGTACTCAGTTTACCGAAGGTTATGATTTTACTACTGTTCCTAGAACAAAAATTTCTAACTTAATGGCACCAGCTTATTTAAGTTTAGGATTAGGATTGGATTATAAACCAAGTGAAAATTTCCAAGTTAATTTACATCCATTTACGCCTAGAGTTACATTTGTGTTAGATAAAGATCTTCAACAAAAAGGAAATTTTGGTCTTAAGAATGATGGAGATAAGACTCTATTTGAATTTGGTGCATATGTTGGTGCTCGATACAAACTGCAAATAATGGAAGGAATTACATACGATAACAGAATAGGTATCTATGCTGATTATTTAAAGAATTTTGGAAATGTAGATATTGCCTACCAAGGTCTATTAGATCTTAAAGTAAATCGTTTTATTTCTGCACAAGTTTCTGTTAACTTATTGTATGATGATGATCAGATTAAAAAAGTTCAAGTAAAACAAACGTTAGGAATTGGCTTTAATTATAAGTTTAACAATGCCCCTAAAGTTGAGGAGGCTCCTGCAACAGCTTTTATTCAGGAACAACCAATTTTTGAAGAAAAAGAAAATTCATTAGAAGTGGTTAGAAATACCAATATTCTAAAAAATGAGCCTATTTTAAATGAGACAAAATTAGTTACTCAATAAATTTTAAAACCTGCTTTTAATAAGCAGGTTTTTTTATTTTTTCTTACTTTTACACCTAATTATGATTACAATGAGAAAGAATATTATTGCTGGAATTTTACCAAATATATTAATGATAATTTGGGCTGTTTATGAATTATTACAAGGAATTAATTATGAACAAAATTCGAGAATATTCATCAGCGCTTTATTTATCCTATTCTTTATTGTCGTTATAGTTATCTCTTTAGTAAAAGTTGTTAAATATCCAAACGACCCTACATATCTTAAGAAAAAGTAATAAATTGAATAAACTTTCTATTCAATGTATAAAAAAATATTAACCCTATTATTATCTACCATATTAATTAGTTGCTCTACTGGCAATGATAAAAAAATTGAAAAACTCATATTTCATCAATATGGACAAGATTGTTTTGGTTTATGTCCTACTTATCATTTAGAAATAAAACAAAATAATGAAGTAAGATTACATATTGAGACTTTTCCTACTTATGCTCCTATTTGTAAAGAAACGGGTTTTAGAGAGTGTAATGTAGTTAACGATTCCTCTAAAATTGGATTTTATAAAGCTAATTTAAACACTTCCGAAGTTAGTTTTATTTTTAATTATTTAGATTCAGTTCGAATTGATACAATGCAAAATTATACTTTTGATTGTTCAGACGACATTACTGTAAGCTACCTTTATTTTACTCCAAACAAATCTAAAAAATTGTTATATGAATGCCCTTCTGTAAGAGACTACTTACTGAATGGTTTAACGGAATTTCTGCAAAATCTTGTTTCAGAAAATAAGTTTCAAAAAACAAATGAGTATTTTAAAATAGAAGATCTTAAAATTGATTAATTCATTTATCCTATTTTTTGTAAACTTGTAGTATAAACAAAGAATAAAATGAAACTAATCGGACCTTTTAAACAAATTATAACACTTGCCAATTTACCTCTAAAAGGAAAAATAAACGAAGAACAATTAGAGATTATACATGATGGAGGAATTATTATCGAAGATGATAAAATTTTAACTATTGATGATTTTAATTCTCTTGTTTCCTCTTATCCACAAATTGAAATTGAAAAAATAGAAACGGAACAAATTCTTCTTCCTGGGTTTGTTGATTCGCATACACATATTTGTTTCGGAGGCAATAGAGCGAAAGATTTCGCAATGCGATTAGATGGAAAAACATATTTAGAAATTGCCGAAAGTGGCGGAGGAATATGGTCTACAGTTACACAAACACGCAATAAAACGGCAGATGAACTAAAAGATATAACATTAAAGAATAGTACACAACTAAGCAAACAAGGAATAACAACTGCAGAAGTTAAATCTGGTTATGCTCTTTCTGTTGAAGACGAAATTAAAATGTTAGAAGCCATAAATATGGCTAATCAAGAAAGTGAGATAGATTTACTTCCAACCTTTTTAGGTGCTCACATGAAACCAAAAGATTTTGAAGGAACAAACAAAGAATATTTAGAACTATTGGTAAAAGATGTTTTTCCTCAACTTCAATCAAAAAAATTAGCAAATAGAATTGATATTTTTGTGGAACAATCTGCTTTCACTGTTGAAGAAGGTGATTATTATTTAAACGAAGCACAAAAACAAGGATTTGAAATTACCATTCATGCCGATCAGTTTACTGCTGGCGGAAGTTATTTAGCAACAAAATATAATGCCCTAAGTGCAGATCATTTAGAATTTTCGGAAGAAGAAGAAATAAAAAATCTTGCTAATTCTGATGTTGTAGCGACTGTTTTACCTGGTGCTTCTATTGGATTGGGAATGCGATATGCTCCTGCAAGAAAATTATTAGATGCTGGTTGTTGTGTATCAATTGCTTCTGACTGGAATCCTGGTTCTGCTCCTATGGGGAATTTATTAACACAAGCTTCTATTTTAGCTACTTTCGAAAAACTGTCTATGGCTGAAGTTTTGGCTGCAATAACATTCCGCGCTGCAAAAGCTTTAAATTTATCTGACCGAGGTACAATAGAAAAAGGTAAAAAAGCTGATTTTGTAAGCTTCTCTACCTTTGATTATCGTAATATTATCTATCAACAAGGACAATTACAACCAACTTCTGTTTGGAAAAACGGAAAGCAGATTAATCTGTAATGGTATAAATATTATCGGATGTAATGGTATTTGTCGGCGTATAAATTAACCAATCGGTTATCATTTCTTGCGGATAAGTACCTTCATCTCCTTCATTCAAATTATCTACTGCATAAGGACGATTTAAACAAACGGCTAACATTTCGTTATTTTCATTTATTCCATAAACATCAAACCAAATGTGTTCTTTGTTCATTTCATGATCAACATCAAAACCTAACTTCACTAAAAAGCGCCAATAATTTTCGTCATCAGCTTCTGGGTTAAAATAAGTTTTAAATGCTTTTTTATATTGATCGAATCTCTGATAAGCCATTGCAGTCATTCTTTCTGTTTCTTGATCGCTTACAAAGAAAATTGGATTATCTGCTATTGTAGAAGCATAAACTTCTGGTGATAAAGTGATACCTTCTTGCACTGCCAATAAAACTCCACAAGGTTCGTAATTCTCATTTTCTGGTTGTCTCTCATTATAACCTCCAGGAATTTCTGCTGGGTAATCTTTTACAACATCCTCCCATCTTTTCCAACAAAAAGTTATATCTAAACCATCGTAACCAATATTAAATTCTTCATTTTCTGGTGAACGATAATCTGGTTTTATAAATGCAGTAACAATCATATCTAAAGCAGAATTTAATTGTTCTATTCCATTTTTAATATTTATCATTTCTAATTCTACAGAACCACAACGATGTAAACCATGTGTATGTAACCAATAAACTCTTTCGCCATCTATTTCATCATAAACACCATGAATTGTATATAAATATGTTGGGGCTGGAGGAACTTCTGATTCTGCTGTTAGTTTTGCCCATTTACCAGAAAGTAATCGGAAAGGCATAAAATCTATTACAATAGAAGGATTTTCTACAACTGCCTGCATAACCTTTAATTGTAAATGAAAACTATCTAACGCATCACTACCAAAGTACATAGCTGTTTCCAAATAAAAATCTTGCTGTACTGCCAAATCTAATTCTTCGTCAGAAATCATATTTCCTAAACCAAACTCGTTATAATTGTTTGCTCTAGCATCAACCACAAACAAATCAATCTCAAAAATTTCATCTAAATAACTAACACTAACTTTATATTCCTGCGATACAGGATCTTCTTCATTAGGTTCTCTATCAATTATGTCAAAATTATTTAATTGAAAATATCGACTTTCTTTTAATTTATTTTCGATAAAATCTTTAGAAAAAGTAACCTTTTCATTAGATGGTAAAATTCCCATTGTAGAAGGTAAACTTAGACCATCTTCGGTTATTCCTTTGTACAATTCTTTATTTGTCATCATTCGTTTTATTTTGATTTAGATAAAGATAAATGTTTTCAAAAAGGAAGTATTTTAGGAAAATGTTAAAATTTAATCATATTAAAAAAATCATATTCTTCTATTTACATTAAATTATTGTAAGTTTGTACGCATAATTACCCAATTATGATAGCATCTATGACAGGTTACGGTAAAGCTATTTTAGAATTACCAGAAAAAAAAGTAACCATAGAATTACGTTCTCTAAATAGTAAAACGTTTGATTTAAATACTAGAATTCCTTCTTTTTATCGTGAAAAAGAATTAGAAATTAGAAATCTTATTTCTGAAACAGTTCAACGAGGAAAAATTGATTTTTCTATGATGGTTGAACTAAATCCTGCTGCACGTACTCAAAGTTTAAACGCAGAATTAATTAAAAATTACATTGAAGAATTTAAAAACATTACGCCAAATGTAAGTGATTCAGACTTGTTGCCAGTTGTTATGCGTATGCCTGATGTTATTTCTTACAAGCAAGATGATTTAAACGAAGACGAATGGAATCAGATTCGTTCAACAATTATTGAAGCTATTAATGCTTTAAATAAATTTCGTACTGATGAAGGTGCTGTTTTAGAAAAACATTTAGTTTTAAACTTAAACAATATTCTTCACAATTTAGAATTGGTTTTACCTTTCGAAATAGAAAGAATAGAAACAATAAAAGAACGTTTTGCAAAACGTTTAGAAGAATTGAAAGTTGATGTTGATCAAAATCGTTTTGAACAAGAGTTAGTTTTTTATTTAGAAAAATTTGATATCACAGAAGAAAAAGTTCGTTTAAAAAATCATTGCGAATATTTCTTAAAAGAATTGAGTGAAACGGAATCTAATGGAAAAAAACTAGGTTTTATCTCTCAAGAAATTGGTAGAGAAATTAATACATTAGGATCTAAATCGAACCATTCTGAAATGCAAAAAATTGTTGTTCAGATGAAAGATGAGTTAGAAAAAATAAAAGAACAATCTTTAAACGTTTTATAATGAAAAAAGGAAAATTAATTGTCTTTTCTGCTCCATCAGGTGCTGGTAAAACTACTTTGGTTCGTTATGCTTTAGAAAAATTAAATAACATTAAGTTTTCTATTTCTTGTACTACAAGAGAAAAAAGAGAAGGTGAAGAACACGAAAAAGATTATTACTTTTTATCTCCAGAGGAATTTAAAACTAAAATTGCAAATGACGAGTTTGTAGAACACGAAGAAGTTTATAGAGATAATTTTTATGGTACTTTAAAATCTGAAGTAGAAAGAATAACAGCAGAAGGTAATTCGGTTATTTTTGATATTGATGTTATTGGTGCTTTAAATATTAAGAAGATTTATGGTGATGAATGTTTAACAGTATTTGTAAATCCTCCTTCTTTAGATATTTTAAAAGAGCGTTTAATTTCTCGTAATACAGAAAGCGAAGACAAATTAAAACAACGTATTGATAAAGCAGGTATTGAAATGGAAAAAGCAAAAGAGTTTGATATCATTCTTTTAAATGACGATTTAGAAACTGCAAAACAAAAAGCTTTGGAAATTATTCAAGATTTTTTGAAATAAAATAAGTAATCAATTATATTAAAAATGCCTCAATAAATTGAGGCATTTTTTTTATTTTATTGTATCGATAAATTAATATTATTAATACCCTTCTTCTTTTAGTTTTTGGAGTATTTTATTCGATATTTCTTTTCCCCATTCTTGTCCAGCAGTCATAGAATCTTGTGTAATTTTAGGTAAATTCTCTATCATTTTTTGTCCTGCTTCTGTTTTATAAAAGGCTATGTAATTATCGATATCACTTTCTGTAAAGTATTTATCATAAATTGGAATAATAAGATTTGCTAAATCTTTTTCATTAACCTCTTTTGAAAAATCATCCCAAATACTTTGTTTAACATTAGGGTATTGCTTCTTGTAAATATTCATTAAAGAATTCATCACAAATATTCCATTCTTTGCGCTACCAGAGATTTCTAATAATTGTTCAATTTTCTTTCTTTTCGCATTTAATACATCTTGTGAAAAGACGCTTAAGGAAAAACCAAATACGAGGATTAAAAATATTTTTTTTCTCATTGTTAATTTATATTAATTGTTTATTCTCAATAAGTTCTTCAAAAACCATTACAACTCCTTCTACTTGAATTTCTTCTTTTAAATATTCGTTGTAATCAAAGTATTTAACAGCTTCTATTTCATTCGTTGGTTGTATTACTTCTTGCAAATCATACAAAAAACAATCTTGTTCCATTAACAAATTATCTTCTCCGTAAGCTTGGGCAGTTATGTGACAATAGAATGATAATTTATCATCTTGTAAATCTAAACTTAACTCCTCTTTGATTTCTCTAATTAAAGCTATTTTAGATGTTTCACCTTCGTCTAACTTTCCTCCAGGTAAATACCACGCTTTTTTATTTTTGCTATATGTTAATAGCAACTTATTATTTTTTACAACCAGTAAACCAGCTGTAGGTAATTGTTTCATCTTATTTTAATAATTATAAAGATTGTTGCCATTGCCAAGAAGTACGCATACTTTCTGCTAAAGATGTAGTTGGTTTCCAATTTAATTCTTGTGCAGCAAGTTCGTTATTTGCGTATGCTTCTACAATGTCCCCTGCTCTACGTTCTTTTATTTGATAATTAATTTTTAATCCATTTGCTTCTTCAAAGGCTTTAACAACTTCTAAAACTGTTGAACCAGTTCCTGTTCCTAGATTAAAAAATTCTAATTTATTTTTATTCTTTTTCTCAACTAAACGTGCAATAGCTTTTACATGCGCATCAGCTAAATCATTTACATCAATATAATCTCTTATCGCTGTTCCATCTTTCGTAGGATAATCGTCTCCGAAAACGGCTAAAGATTCGCGAATACCTGCTGCTGTTTGTGTAACGTAAGGAATTAAATTATTTGGAATCCCATTTGGTAATTCTCCAATTTTAGACGACGAATGTGCTCCTACTGGATTAAAATAACGTAAGCAGATTACATTTTTTCCTGTTGCTAACGTGAAATCTTCTAAAATTTCCTCTGCCATCTTTTTTGTATTTCCGTATGGCGATTCTGGTCTTTTTAATGGAGTTTTCTCGTCTATAGGCATCTTATCTGCTTGCCCATATACAGTACAAGAAGAACTAAAGATCACATTATCAGCATTAAAATCTACTGTTGCGTCTAACAGATTTAATAAACCTAGTAAGTTATTTCTGTAATACATAAGTGGTTTTTCAACCGACTCGCCTACTGCTTTGTGTGCAGCGAAATGAATTATACCATCTATCTTATGCGCTTTAAAAATCTCGTTTACCTTTTCTTGATTTTTTAAATCTACCTCATAAAAAGTTGGTTTGATATTCGTGATTGATGTTATTCTATCTAAAAATTCTAATTGAGTATTAGATAAATCATCAATTATAATTACTTCGTATCCTGCATTTTGTAATGCAACAACAGTATGTGAGCCAATATAACCCAATCCGCCAGTAACTAATATTTTATTCATTTCGTTTTATAGTTTTAGTTAATCCAAATGTATAAAAATTAAAAAGCTTCTGAAACAAATCAGAAGCTTTTTAAAAATAAAGTTATTTAATCTGGATATTATTTACCAAAAAATTCTTTTACAGCAGAAGTGATGTAAACCAATTGTTCTTCATCTAATTCTGTGTGCATAGGTAAAGACATTACTTGTTCTACCAACTTATCTGTATTTGGAAAATCAGCATCATTATAGTTTCCTGAATCGTATGCTTTTTGCTTACGTAAAGGAACAGGATAATAAATCATTGCTGGAATTTCTTTCTCTGTTAAGAAAGCTTGTAATTCGTTACGTTTTCCATTTGTAACACGTAATGTATATTGATGAAAAACATGAGTCGTATTTTCTCCTTTTACTGGCGTTAATAATTCTTCAACGTCTGCGAAAGCTGCTGTATAATAAGCTGCTGCTTTGTTACGTGCAGCATTATACTCATCTAATAAAGGTAATTTATGACGTAAAACTGCTGCTTGAACAGAATCTAAACGAGAGTTAACTCCTACTTCATCATGATAATAACGTTTGTACATTCCATGATTTACAATTCCACGCAAACGATGTGCTAAATCATCATCATTTGTAAAAATTGCTCCACCATCACCGTAACATCCTAAATTTTTAGAAGGAAAAAATGATGTACAACCAATATGTCCTATTGTACCTGCTTTTTGTCCTTTATAATCTGCTCCAATTGCTTGTGCAGTATCTTCTATTACATATAAATTATGTTCTTTTGCAATTGCCATTATTTCGTCCATGTTAGCACACTGACCAAATAAATGAACTGGAATAATTGCTTTTGTTTTTGGTGTAATTGCAGCTTTTAACTTTTCTGTATCTACAGTAAATGTGTCATAATCAACATCAACCAAAACAGATGTTAATTGCAATAAGTCTATCACTTCTACAGTTGCAGCAAATGTAAAATCTGCTGTAATAACTTCGTCGCCTGGTTCTAAACCTAAAGACATTAAAGCTATTTGTAATGCATCTGTTCCATTTCCACAAGGAATAACATGTTTTACATTTAAATACGATTGTAATTCAGTTTCAAACTGTTTTACTTCAGGTCCATTGATAAAAGCAGCCGAATCTAAAACATTTAAAATTGCTGCATCTACATCTCCTTTTATTTTCTGATATTGACTTTGTAAGTCAACCATTTGTATTTTTTTCATATAAGTAATGAATCTTTCAAAAATGACAACTTAAAAAAAGTTGCTACGATTGGAACAAATGTACAAAAAAAGCTCATTGTAAATCTTTAACTTTGCAACATTGTGCAAGGATTTTATAACATATCAATTAAGGCGTACGGAATGGCGCTAAAATTAGCTGCTAACTTTAATAATAAAGCAAAACTTTGGGTTGATGGACGTAAAGATTGGGAAGAAAAAATAGCTTCTAAAATTAGTAATTCCGATAAAGTTCTATGGGTTCATTGTTCATCTTTAGGTGAATTTGAACAAGGACGACCAGTTATTGAAGCTTTAAGAGAACAGTATCCTTTACATAAAATTGCAGTTTCTTTTTTCTCGCCATCTGGTTATGAAATTAGAAAAAATTATGACGGTGCTGATGTTATTTTTTATTTGCCTTTGGATACAAAATCTAATGCAGAGAAATTAATTAAAGTATTACACCCAGATATTTTAATTTTAGTAAAATATGAATATTGGTTCAATTTAATTTCAGCTCTACATCAACATAAAATTTCGACAATTGTTGTTTCTGCTATTTTTAGAGACAGTCAGAATTTCTTTAAAAAAGATGGGCAAAATTGGTTTGCTAAAAAATTAAATTTAATCAATCATTTTTTTGTTCAGAATCAACACTCCAAACAGTTATTAGACACTATTCATATTCTACAAAATACAATTGCGGGAGATACCCGTTTTGATCGTGTAAAACAAATTATTCATCAAGATAATCAACTAGATTTTATGGATAATTTTAAAGGCAATTCTAAATTAATTGTTGTAGGTAGTTCTTGGCCTAAAGATGAAGAGTTATTTATTAATTTAATTAATGAAAAACTAAAAGACGATTGGAAAATTCTTTTCGCTCCTCATAATTTACATGAAAATGAGATTAATTCTTTTCTTTCTAAAATTAAACAACCATCTATTAAATATTCCGATTTAGAAAAGACACTAAAAGAAGAGATTTCTACAGCAAAAGTTTTTATTCTTAATACAATTGGAATTTTATCTAAAGTTTATTCTTATGCTGATATTACATATATCGGTGGAGGTTTTGGAGCTGGAATTCACAATACCTTAGAGGCTGTTACATTTGGAAATCCTGTTGTTTTTGGACCTAAATATAAAAAATTCCAAGAAGCTGTCGATTTAATTTCAATTGGCGGAGGATTTTCTATTTCTAATCAGCAAGAGTTTGATGATATTTTTAATCAATTAATGCAAAAAGATTCTTTTAGAAAAGAAACTGGAAAGAAAGCAGGTGATTTTGTTCAAAATTCACCTAATTCTACAAAAATTATTTTAGATTACTTGAAAAAAATCATTTAAAATAACTTATTTAGGCATAAAAATTGAGGTTTATAAGGCACTTTCGTAATAAGTTTTAATGATAAAATTTTACTTTTGATAAAATAGTTTCGACTATTAGAAAATTAAACAATTTAGATGAAAAAATTAATATTGGGATTAGCTATCTTCGGAGGGCTAAATGTTGCGCATGCACAAATAGATTTGGGAGTAAAAGGAGGATTAAACTTCCCTACTCTTTCTAATTATAACAGTTCGAAATTTAGAGTTGATTACTTTTTAGGTGGTTATGCTAACTATAAAGTAACAGATCAGATTAGTTTTCAACCAGAACTTTTGTATTCTAAACAAGGTGCTGGTATAAAAACAAATGATAATACGAAAGCAAAAGTTGTTACGCACAACATTAATATTCCATTAATGGCTCGTTATGAAATAATGGAAGGTTTAAATGTAGAATTTGGACCACAGTTAGGGTTTTTAGTTTCTGCAAAAGGTAAAATTGATGACGGAAAAACTGATATTAAAACTAAATTAACAGATGATTTTAAAACATTTGATTTTGGTTTAAATATTGGTGCAGGTTATAAAGTTACAGATGAAATTGAAGTTAATGCTCGTATCACGAAAGGTTTAACAAACATTAATCACAATCCTGCTTTAAGAAATACTTCTAATACTTATTTTAGTATTGGTGTAGCTTACAAATTATCAGAAATGTAATTGCTATTACATTATAAAAATACTTAACCCAATAGTAGATAACTTTCTATTATTGGGTATTTTTTTACTTTAAAGTCATCTAAAAATCATTGAACCTCTTCTCTATTAACTTTATTGTTTTCTATTCCTTTTCTTGATACTAATAAATTACAATTATTTCAATATTAATAAATTGATTTATTTTTTGTTTTTATTAACATTACTATACATTTGCAGCGCAATATTTTATTCGATTAAAATATTCTCTAATTATTATAAAAATTAACATAAACATGAAAAAAATTTACTTGTTGTTAGGCTTATTCTCTAATATAGCTTTCGCACAATTAGCAACTCCATCAGCACAAATTATACCTACTACAAATCCTACAACTGGAAATGTTGGTATTGGTATAAACAATCCAACAGAGAAATTATCTGTCGAAGGAAACATTTCTGTTAAATCTAATTTAATAAATACCGATGCTCGACCTGCTATTAGTGCTGGTACAATTCCAGGAGAAATTAGAGGTATCAGTAAACATGGTGCTAATATGGATGATGGCTTTTTAAGATTGAGTGCTGGAGGTGGATCAATTAATTGGGCTAAAGCTTACATTGATTTATCAGGTTATCATGCAACAGATAGTGAAAGGTATATTAATATAACTATGGGTACTCATGGAGCAGAGAGACTTAGAATAAATAGTTTGGGTGATGTAGGGATTGGAACAACTAATCCTAAAGCTAAATTAGATGTGAATGGCGATCTTAGAATCGGAAACGATGATAATTATTTTACATATAATGGTTATGCTGATATTCTTTTAAAGTTTAAAGAAAGAGGAAGCGGTGGAAGAGCAATTGTACATGATCACGGAAATGTATTAACATTGAATTATGATGATAATTTTAATGGAGGTACTAGACTTGGAAAATCGTTTTTAGTAAAAGGTAATAATGCTACCCTACAAGGAAAATTCGAAGCTAAAGAGATTAAAGTAACTGAAACTCCTACTGCAGATTTTGTTTTTGAAGAAGATTATAAACTTCCTACTCTACAAGAAGTGGAAAAACATATTAAAGAGAAAAAACATTTACCAGAAATAGCTTCTGCCAAAGAAATGGAAAAAGAAGGTGTAAATGTTGGTGAATTTCAAATTCAATTATTACAAAAAATTGAAGAGTTAACGCTTTATATCATTGAACAAAATAAAGTGAATCAAAAACAAAGTGAACAGCTAAACCAGTTAACAGAAGAGATTAATCAATTAAAAAAGAATTAATATGAGAAAAACTTTACTTTCTGTTTGTTCTCTCTTTTTAATGATTTCCCTTTCAGCACAAGAAGTCGTGTGGGAAAAATCTATTGGAGGAGAACATGCTGAATATTTATATAATGCCATTCCAACTCCAGATTATGGTTTCCTTATTCTTGGGAGTTCAGCTTCTGATGCTACTGGTGACATCAAAAAAAATAATCAAGGAAGTTTAGACTATTTTCTATGGAAGATGGACGAAAACGGAAAACAAGAATGGCAAAATTCTTTTGGTGGAAGTGGTACAGATTTTCTGTATGCGGCTAAACCTACTCCAGATGGTGGTTATATCTTAGCTGGTGCTTCTACTTCTGGTAAATCTGGTGATAAAACTAGCGAAAATCAAGGTGCTGAAGATATTTGGATTATTAAAATTGACGCCAATGGAAACTTACAATGGCAACAAGCTTTTGGTGGAAATGGAAATGATATTCCAACAGATGTTTTAGTAACTGAGGATGGTGGCTATCTTATTGCTGCCAACTCTAACTCTACGCCATCTGAATTAAAGAAAAGTGAAAACTTCGGTGGAAACGATTATTACATGATTAAGCTCGATAAAAAAGGTAAACTTATTTGGGAGAAAACCTATGGAGGAGCTTATGATGATAAAGTAAAATCTATTCTACAAACAAAAGATGGTTTCATATTGGTTGGAAACTCTAATTCTCCTGCAAGTGGAAATAAAACGATTGAACAAACTGGAAATAAAACATGGATTGTTGAAATTGATAATGAAGGAAATATTCGTTCCGAAAATAGTCTTGGCTTAAACAATGAAAATTATTTAATTTCTGTTGAGCAAAAAGAAAATCATTATCTGTTTGCTATTAACGAAAAAGACGGAAGTAAAATAACTTCTAAAGTTATTGAAACAGATTTAAGTCTTCAACCAATTCATACAACTGAATTAAAAGTTGAAAATAATTTATCGATTACTGAAATTAGAAATGTTAATGATAGTTTTCTTTTAACTGCTAATAAAATTTCAAGTTTACAAGAAGCTACTTCAGGCGAAATTGAAAGTTATTACATCACTAAATCATTCGATAAGAATGGAACTTCTGTTTGGGAAAAGAAGTTTGGAGAAAAAGGATTTAATTATTTAGAAAAAGCAATCACAACACGTGATGGTTCTACTATTTTATTTGGAAATTCTACGCAACAAGCAAAAGGAAATAAAGGACAATCGGATTTCTATTTGGTAAAATTAGGAAAAGAAGGTGACGATATAAAACGTGTATCAGTAGAGGTTTATCCTAATCCAACTCAAGATATTGTAAATGTAATTATCAACAAAGAGTTTACGACTTCTTCTATTGACGTTTATAACCTTGCTGGACAGCATCTACAAACTAAAGATGTAAAATACCGTTCTACTCCTATTTCTTTAGGAAGTTATCCTGGTGGTGTTTACATCTTAAAAATTAAAACAGATAACAAATCTGAATCTATTAAAATTATTAAAAAGTAATCATGAAAAAAATATACTTACTATTCCTTTTAGGAATGGTGAACTTTTTGGAGGCTCAAATAAAAGATCATGAAAAATTTTTTCCAAAAACACCTGAAGTTGCAGCAATAGGAAAATATATCGACAAACCTATTTCATTAGGAACAGGAAGTGTTGATTATCAAATTCCATTGGAAACTTTATTGGTTGATAACAACATTAGTATTCCCATCAGTTTAAAGTACAATACAGACGGAATAAAAGTAAATGAAGAGGCAAGTAATGTCGGTTTAGGTTGGACGTTGTCTACAACTTCCTTCATTACTAGAAATATTAGAAGTCAGGTTGATAATTATACTATTGATTTAAGAACTGATATTGAGAGAATAACAAAAGGAATGAGTAGTAAACCTGAGTCAGCAGATTATCATTGGTTAAATACTAATATTGAATACATGGATAGTGAACCTGATGAATTCATTGTAAATGTTTTTAATACTAACTTTCGTTTTTATTATAATTATCAAACAAAAAAATTTCAGAGTGTTCCCAAAAATGATTACATCATTAATGGAAATATAGCTTCTAATGGATATGTGATTGATTTTAATATCATTGATACACATGGAAATCAGTATTTCTTTGAAAATACATTAAGTTCTACTACAATTACTCCCTCTGTAGCTTATATAACAACACAAGGGAGCTCTAGTGGAGGTAATTCTGGTCTTGTTAGCTCTTGGTATTTAACAAAGCTTATTACAAAGGATAAGAATATTGTAGAATTTAAATATGAAACCAATGTTTATGAAAATACTACAAATAGTTCTTATCAATACCCTAATGTCTATCACACTTCTCAATATATATATGTAGCTACTACAAATAATTTTGAAAATGGCCCTTTAGGACGCTACGCTATCACAGGTCCTGATTCAAATGGATTTCCAACGAAAGTAGGAAGTATATACCCTATTTCCGATGATTTAGTAAATAATCATAAAGTTAATATTGTAAATAACATATATTCTGCAAGTACAAACACTGATTTAATTCTTAGTCAGATTTTAGTAAATGGTAAAAAAAGAATAGAATTTCTAAAAAGTACGATTGCTAGAACTGATTTAGATTCATATAAGTTAGAAAAAATTAAAGTATTTGATTTTAATGAAAAATTGGTGAAATCTTTTAATCTCAACCAATCATATTTTAATCAAGAAAATCCTGAAGGAAATTATGATTGTTCAAGAACGAAAGTTCATCCATTGTTCAAGAATAATTTTGAAAAATATTTATTACGATTACGATTAGATGGTATTACAATAAACGATAATGCTGATAAAAAAGTAAATGACTATCAGCTCTCTTATTACGAAGGTACACTACCAAGTAGATTATCCTATTCTCAAGATTTATATGGCTACTATAATGGAAAAAATAACTGTAGTTTAATTCCAACTCAAGTCTATAAATACTTTTTTAATAATGTTTCCAGAGAAGTTATTATTGGTGATGCTGATAGATCGTCTGATATCGAATTCAATAAAATAGGTGCTTTAAAAAAAGTAACCTATCCTACAAAAGGGTCTGTTGAATTAGATTATGAAAATCATATTGTTGCTGGAATAAATGATTATAACGAAGACAATTTAACACCTATTGTTGTAAAAAAACAAATGACTTGGGGTGTAGAACAATCTGTAGGAGAAGATGGAAATATAGCTCCAAATCCTGATACTTATACTTATGAGTTTGAAATGACTCAAAATATAAAAGGCGAATTTTATACTTACTTGGACACTAATCGTCCAGATAATTTAAATGCTGGTCCTGAAATGTATACAGTTTCCTTACAAAAGATAGACTTTAATGGAAACATTGTTCAGTCACAATATTTAACAAATGGTAACAGCGGTATACAAGTTGATTTGACGATTGGAAAATACCGCATTCAAGCAACGAGATCTCCGTCTGCTCCAGACTATGATCCTTATCTAGGTTATATTGGACAGCTTGATTATTATGAAGTTGTAGATGAAATAAATAAAGAAACAGGTTACACAGAACGAATAATTGGTGGATTAAGAATAAAAAAAATAACCAACAGAGATACAGATAATTCTATCTTACTAGAAAAAAATTATACCTATACAGATAAAAATATTTCAACAGGTCTCTTAATGGGAACACCTATTAGAACAGAAAATAGCTACTATAAAGAAATTAACAAATTAAATGGTGTTATTTCTTTCCCTTTACAGTCAGCTTCTAGTTCAAAGGTTGTTTACAGTAAAGTAACTGAAGAAAATGTCGATGTCAAAAATAATCAGACAAATAAAACTGATTATTATTTTAAATCTGAATTAGGTGAAATAGGTGATTCTAATGCCGCTTTCAGAGTAAGTACACCTTCCTTTAATTGGAGAATAAATAAACCTACTCAAGTTGATCATTTTTTAGATAATCAACCAGTTCAATCAAAACTTACTGAACACCAAGTGAAGAAAACTGAATTAAGAGACAATTATGGAATAAGAGTTCGACCAAAAAATGAAATTCTACTTTTCCATACAAGTGGTGGTGGTATTGGGCCAGTAACGCTTTATTACAGAGATTTTGAATATGAATATTATCCATTCTACACTGAATTTCCATATATTGATAAAGAAACTGTTACTGAATCTTTTTCTTTAAATGATTCTATTGTAACAGAAGTTAATTACAATTACGATGGCGAAAATCATTTACAATTAACAAAACAGACTACAAAAAATAGTAAAGGAGAAACTCTTACAACTGAATACAAATATCCATCTGATTTAACAAGTACTTATCCTGAAAGTACTAAAATGAATCGTTTAGTTAATGAAAATCGTATTGCAGAACCTGTTATCACTAAACAACAAGTTGGAAGCGTTTATGTATCAGAAGTTCATAATCAATACAATGAGTTCTATGGAATCTTACAAAAATCTGCTGTTTTTCAGAAAAAAGGTAATGGTATTGAATTAAATAGAACTACTGATCGTAAAATAGTGTATAATAGTTACGACGCTAAAGGAAATATAACACAATACACACCTGAAAATGGACTTTCTGTTGCTATTATTTGGGGATATAACACTCAATACCCTGTCGCAAAACTAGAAGGAATTATGTATGAGGATGCAAAAAATAAATTAGGAACTTATTTATCTAAGCTTGAAAATGGATTGTTAACAAGTGATGAGCAAAAGGCTTTAAGATTACTTATTCCAGAAGCAATGATTACAACTTATGTTTATAAACCTTTGGTTGGAGTTACACAGATTACAGGACCAAATGGTATTTCTGAAAATTATACGTATGATTCTGCAAATCGTTTAGAAGAAATTAAAAACGATAAAAACGAAGTTTTAAAAACGTTTCAATACAACTATAAAAACTAAATTCTATGAGAAAATTTTATAACCTATTTTTAATACTATTTGTAGGATCTAGTTTTAGTTTTGCTCAAAAAGTTTTAAATACTCCAACTGCGGAGAATTCAACAATAACAGATCCCGTATCTATTACAATGACACCTGGTTTCAGCGTAAAATCTGTTTCAGGCTCAACATTCCGTGCTTTTATCGATAGCAATGGAAATGGTATTCCTGATGGTCAAGAAGCTGAATTGCCTACTTTAAACGAGAACTTTGTTCGTACAATTGAATGTTTAAATGTTTCATGTAGCAAGAAAAAAGAAACTGTTGTTTATTTTGATGGTTTAGGAAGAGAAAAACAAGCTTTACAAGTTGCTGGCTCTCCTACTGGAAAAACAATTATAACTCCTTATGAGTATGACGGATTTGGACGTCAAGAAAAAGAATTCTTGCCATTTCCTATATCATCAACTGATAATAAAATAAGTACACAAACAGATGGAACCTCTTTTTATGGTACTTTAACAGGTGATACAACACCTTATTCTCAAAAAACATTCGAGAACTCTCCTCTTAATCGTGTACTTTTCCAAGCTGCACCTGGTGAATCATGGAAAAAAGGTTCAAATCATGAAATAGGATTTAAGTATGAATTAAATACTGAAAATGATGTTCTTCGTTTTGATGTTTCACTTTCATCAGCTCTTGTACCAAGTTTAATTCCAAATGGAAGTTATCAAGCCAACACACTTTATAAAACAGTTACCACAGATGAAAATGGACAGGCAATACAAGAATTTAAAGACCAAGAAGGAAGAGTAATTTTAAAGCGAATTGATATTCCACAAATGCTCTTTAATTCTTATGGAAAACATGATACCTATTATGTATATGATGTCTATGGGAATTTAACTTATGTACTACCTCCAAAATTAATTGAAGTTGGTGATTATAGTATAAATAATTTAGCTGAATTAGGTTACCAATACCAATACGATGATAAAAATAGATTAGTTGAAAAGCAACTTCCAGGAAAAGGAAGAGAATTCATGGTTTATGATAATCAAGATCGTTTAACTCTACAACAAGATGCTAATCAGCGTACAGCTACAGACAAAGGTTGGACATTCTTTAAGTATGATAAATTGGGACGCATTGTTTATTCTGGTTTCTTTAAAAACACTGCAACTAGAAGTGCCATGCAATCAGCATTAAACAATAAAAGAACACCTAATAACGAGGAAAGAACACTAACTAAATACAGAAATAATGAGTTAAATATTTATTATACCAACTCTCAATTTCCTAATGGTAGTTTAACTGTACAAACCGTTAATTATTACGATAATTACGAAAGTTTAGAGATGTTTGCTGGTTCTTTAATAGCAGGTCAAGAACTTATAGGGGAAAAGGACACAAGAACTAAAGGATTAGCAGTAGCTACATTAACTAATGTTTTAGGAACAACAAAATGGAACAAATCTTATACTTTTTACGATACTGAATATGTACGTCCATCAGGTACTCATTTAGAAAATTACTTAGATGGTTTTCAAACAACTTCATCTTCTTTAGATTTTAGAGGAAAAGTTTTGAATACAATTACAAAACATAAATTAGATGATATAAATACTCCTGAAATAACGATTAATGAAGTTTTTGATTATTATGACAATGAGCTATTAAAATCACAAACACACCAAATAAACGGTGGTCCTGTTGAATACATTGTTCAAAACTCATACAACGAGATTAATCAAATCATTTCTAAGAAAGTCGGGAACGACAATGCTTCTACTCCATTACAAACTGTTGATTATAAATACAACATTCGTGGTTGGATGACAGACATTAATAATGTTGATATTACTAATGATGATTTATTTTCATTCCGTTTAAATTATGATAAGCTAACACAAACGACAGAAAATCCATATATTAAGGCATTATATAATGGAAATATTGGTGAAACAATATGGAAAACATCTCCAGATCATCAAAAAAGAAGTTATAGCTATGCATATGATGGATTAAATAGATTACTTTTTAGTGATTATTTAAAAAATAATAGTGAAACAAAAAACGCTTACAATGAACAAATTGCTGGATATGATAAAAACGGTAATATAAATGGAATTTTTAGAACAGGTGCTAATGAAAGTTCAAATCTAACTTATATTGATTTACTAAGTCATCGTTATCAGACAAATTCGAATAAATTAATAAGTGTTGAGGATACTTCCAATGTACCTGAAGGTTTTGATGATAAGAATAAAACAGGAAATGATTACGATTATGACCTTAATGGAAATCTAATACAAGATTTAAACAAAGAAATTACGAAAATTAGTTATAATGACTTAAATTTACCTATAGAAGTTCTTTGGAATGCATCTAAGAAAATTAACTATAGTTATGATGCGAGTGGTGTAAAATTAAGAAAAGTTGTAACTGATGGTACACAAATTACCACAACAGATTATTCGGGAGGTTTCCAATACAAAAAAAATGGAAGTAATGAACCGATCGAGCTACAATTTTTTCCAACAGCAGAAGGTTACGTAAATGTTACAGAAAATAATACATTTAACTATGTTTACAATTATACCGATCATTTAGGTAATGTACGTTTAAGTTACCAAAAAGAAAATAATGGTTCTTTAAAAATACTAGAAGAGAATAATTATTATCCATTTGGATTAAAACATAACGGATATAATAATACAAATCTTGCAAATAGTAATTATAACTATAAATACAACGGGAAAGAGTTACAAACAGATTTAGATATCAACTTATACGATTATGGTGCTCGTAATTATGATCCTGCTTTAGGTCGTTGGTTTAATATTGATCCGTTGGCGGAAAAAATGTCAAGACACTCACCTTATAACTATGCTTTTAACAACCCAATCTACTTCATAGATCCTGATGGAATGGAAGCTACTTCTACTCATATAGATAAATACGGTAATGTTTTAGCTGTATTCAATGATAATGATAAAGGAGTATATCAACATAAGGATAATAATGATGGTAGCGCTCCAACAGAATATCAATTATCAAAACGAGCGGATAAAAATGGAACTTCAAGTGGAGGAACAAAAATTGGGGAGACAGAAAATTGGGATGAGTTTGTAAGTCCAGAAACGGGGAAAACTATGACAGAATATAAAATACAAGTAGGAAAATCATTTGACCCTATTATTGATAAATTATCAAAAAAAGCAGAGAAATTAGGGTTGATAGAAATTGCTTCAGAATCAGGCCCAAAAGGAAAATTCGATATAAAAAATGATTACAAAAATGTTGGAGGTTTATTGAATGGTAAATATGCTACTTCACGTTCAGCTGGAAACTATTTAGCTGGATATAATGCAAATAATGGACTTATTGATTTTAAGACTTTCCAGAAATTAGCAGGAGCATTGCATGTTAAAGGATCTCTATCAGCTTCTGAAAAAATGGGAATAGTAACAACAGGTACTGCATACGGACCGCCTCCTGCATATGGAGAAGTTATGTATCAATACAGAATGAGTAGTCAAGGATGGAGTGACAAAGGTCACAAAGACTCAAAAAAACAATCAACAACTTTACAAAACAACAGTTTAAAATGGTAATTAATATAAAAAAATATATATTATTAATTTTTGTAATAATATTCATTGTAACACTATTTTTTTTCATTTTTAATTATATGAACGTTTCTATGAAAAAAATAGAAAAAATAACAATAGAAAAAATAATAGTTTTTAATGATAAAGACAGTTTATATATTACAGCTAATAGCTGGGGATTAGCAGGAAATAATGAAGTAATTGTATTATCTCAGTCAAATAAAAAAACTCCTAATAAAATTGATGATTATATATTTTATACTTCTGAAATTTTTTACAAAATTGATAATAATAATACCATTATTATATATTCTCCTGAAAGTTCTATTAATGAACCTGATAAAAAAATCTCTAATGTTACAATAAGGAGTTTAAAAACATTTGATGAGATAAATGATTACAATCTCAATTTTAAAAAATATGGTTTGGAACGAATTAGTATTAATAGGTAAAGGATAGTATTTCAAATGTGTTGTTGCACTACAACATATTAATTACAAATAAATTAATTTACAATAACACAAAAGGCAAACTAACGTTTGCCTTTTGTTATTTTATAAAGTTGCTACATTTTTATTAAAGAAATCTTAATTACTTTTAAACTATATTTCCTAAAAATTAAAAGAAATTTGAAAAACATTTAATAAATAATAAATGGGCATATAACCCTTATAATAAATTTATATATATAATTACTATTTTACTATTCTTCTCTTGTACGAAAAATAGTCATTCTTATGATTTTTCAAAATCATGTAAGAAAACTTCAAATTTTAGTTTAGAAAATAGATTAAAAAACTATCCTTTTAATATTTCAAAAAAAATAGTTTTTATTTATTATATAGAAAATAATTTAAAGAGAGAACGTAAACCAAATGGTACACAACTAACAAACTATTTAAATGAATTAAAAGCTAGAGAAACAAAATTTTACATTCATGATGTTCATCAAGTGCATGTATTAAATAACACAAATATCGATGAACTTACTAATCTTTTTTATAATATAGGAGAAAATGAGGGGACCAATGTAACGATGATGATTTCTGGCTGTTTTTATTATAAAAATGCCATCTTATTTTTAGACGAAAATAATTATTTAATTGATTATATAAAATTCTCATTTGATTGTCGTAGAGAAGAATCAAGCAATAGTGCTGTAACAACAGGAAAGAGATGTACTTATAAATTTAATCTTATTGAGAATTTTTTTTATAAATATGGTATAAACACTACCTCTCCTTAAAATAATAATTACAAATTCAAGTCATACTACTTGAACAAGATGTCTTGAAGAATTTTATTAACAAACAAAAATTTTAGTTCATGAAAAAAATTTTAGTAATAATATTCATTAATTGTTTTCTTTATAATTGCTATTCTCAGGAAAAAGTTAATGATATTATATATTTTTTACCATCTAACGTTAGTAATATTCTTATAAAAGAAATAAAGGATAACGATAATAATTATTTGATATTAGATAAAGAGGATAGTGATACATATATAATATATTTAGATAACTCTATTGAGAATTTTTGGGTTAAACATACTAATAGATCTGTTTTTTTTAATGGTAAATTAATTCCTTTATATTTTGTTTATGATGAATACTTTTCATTTGCTGAAGAAGGAAAAGATGTATTGAAAAAATTAGGAACAGAAGATGGTATTCGTAAAGTAAGTTATACCCGAGATAATGTTTTTAATGTAAAATTTAAACTCAACGGAGAAATAGTAAAATAATACAACTAATGTAAAAAGAAATGAAGTTCAGTAAAATAATACAGATTGTAATATTATTGATTTTTCACTTACAATTTTGTAATGCTCAAACCTGTAATTTAAAAAAAGGTCAAGAAGAGTTTACTAAAAGAATTATTGATATTAAAGATTACATAGAAAAAGAAAAAGCTATTGATGTTATCAATTATGTAAATGAATTAGAAAAGTTAACAAATATCAAGTCTGAATCCGATATCAATTATTTTGGCAAGATGAATCCAACCAAAAATGATTTAATAAAATGGAACGAATGGTATGAAAATAAAAAAGAAATCGTATGTTGGGATGATACAAATAATAGATTATTTATTAAATTGTAAAATCTAATTGAAAGAAAAAATTATAATTAACAATAATTATCCCGCCAGCGCCAACATCCTACTTGTGACTATAAAAGAAATAATTTTAAATATCTGTAAAATAAAAAAGATAACTTATATAAATGGGTACAATCTATCGTTGAAAAACCTCATTAATTAAATTATGAAATTATATATAAAATTAGCCCTGTTTACTATAGTTATTTTTTTAAGTAATTGTAATACATCTATAAATATACCTAAAAACAAGTTTGTTTATAAAAGTAAAAATAGAACATTAGAGGTTTATTTTAAAGATGATAATAGTTGTTTAATAACAAACACTTTTCATTGCCCTGATATCGATGAAAATTACAAAATAATCAAAATGGAATTTGATTATTTACGAAAAGGCGATACAATATTTTTAAATAATAAAAATCCCTCATACGAAGAAGGATTATATTTAAAAATACCGGAGCAGGAAAGTGAAAAATGTGATTTTCTTAATAAGGAAAAAAGAGAGAGATATGGAAAATTCGTTCCAACTTATTCAACTGATTTTGAAAAATATGGAATTGTACCTAACTTAAATATAGATACTCTTTACATAATAAAGAATAAAATTACATTTTTTAAAAAGAATTCAACACAAAGTATAGGTTTTATATTTAAATAATTAAATATAAACGAATTAATACCACCCTTCTCAAAATCATAAATAATGAAGTATTTATTTTTAATTATATCCATATCTATATCTTCTAAGATATATTCACAATTTTATGATATATCGAATAAAGATTCTATTGAAATTATTATTTCAAAAAATAAAATTATTCAGAATAAAATACAGATAGTAAATAAAAAAGAATTTTCTATCATTGGAATGCACAAATTAAGTGTATCGTTTTATCCAAAAAAAAATTTAGAAAAACAAGTATTAAAAAAAGTCAAAAAATTTATAAAAGATTATGAAAAAGGATTGACTCAAGAAAAATTAAAATATGATGACATTTATAGAGATTCAGTTTTAATTTCTAAACAGAGTTTAACTTTATTTGATAAAAGAAAAATCTTACCGAAGATAAATGTTATTAAAATAGAATTAGATAAAAATGAGAATGTTTATAGAGATTTAGATTTATATTGTATTGATGTTTTAAATACGCAAACTTGTTCAAACAGTATAATTAGCTTAAATTCTGTAAAATTCTATAATTTAATTAAAGAATAAACCTAAAAGCAGCTAGCGTAAATATCTTGCTCTTCACTGTAAAAATATCATTCTTAAAACCATCAAAAGAATTAACTGTTCTAATAATCCTATAGATTATATAATTATAAAAAATAGTATAATGATAAATAAATTAGTGACACTTTTTTCTGTAATTATTTTGGTGAGCTGTTTTACAAATACTTCTAAAAATAAACCATTACCAGAATATTATATGATAAAAAATATAGATAGTATTAATAATTAAGGTTAGTGTTTCAATAGTTTTGATATATTATTATATTACGATATATTTACTTCAAAAAAAATCACAATTACACAAAAGGCAAACGATAGTTTGCCTTTTGTTATTTTATAAAGTTGCTACATTTTTATTAAAGAAATCTTAATTACTTTTACGAGAGAATTTATTTGTAATGCATCCAAGAGATTAACTATAATTATGATGCAAAATGTGGTAACTTCTATGAAGCTTTTGTTGTAGGTGCAATAGGTTCTCTTGCAGCAGATAAGTGGAATAAAATTGCTGGGAATTTTGCTAAAAGTTCAATAGTAGTAGTTACATTTGGTGCAATGTCAGGAGGTAAAGGTTCTTACCTCTCATACAAGTAAATAGAATTAAACTCTATGAAAAACATTTTTTTTTACATAATACTTTTATCTCTTACATCATGTAGTGTTAAACATATTGATTCATATCAGAGTAATGTTGATTCAAAAATTGTATATATACTACCTGAATCAGTTCAAAATTTAATAATACAAAAAACAGATTCAATTAATAAACCTTTTTATTTATTACTAGATACGCAAAATAATAATTTTAGAATTTACATTGATTTCACCAAAGATAATGGTGTAACAAAATGGATAAATAAAACAAATCGTTATACATATATTAATAAAGAATTTTTTCCTATTATTTTTAAATATGATGAAATTTTTTCAACTCCAGATGAGACGAATGAAGTTATTAAAAAGTTAGATAATAAAAACTATGATATAAATTCCGTTTACATAAGAAGGTATGATGTATTTCATATCGACTTTAACAAAAAAGGGGTTATTTTTTATAGTGGCTACTAGAATGTTCTAAACAAAAATTCACTAAACACAAAAGGCAAACTAATTTTTGCCTTTTGTTATTTTATAAAATTGCAATATTTTTTAAAGAAATCTTAATTACTTTTACGAAAGAAATTCTTTGGAATGCATCTAAGAAAATTAACTATAGTTATGATGCAAGATGGTAACTTCTATGAAGATTTTGTTGCAGGAGCAATAGGTTCTCTTGCTGCATAAGAATGAAATTATTTAAGGTTTATAGATGAATAATTATGAAATTATTAAAATTTTTATTACATGTTTTTATTATATGTTTTTTTACATTGTTTATATCATGCTTAGTTCCTCCTCCTCCGAAAGTTTTTGAATATAAAATAATTGAAGAAAATACCAATAGTAAAGACTTTATTATTAAACCTGTTTTTGGTTATGAATATATTGCAACAAAAGAAAATTTTTCATACATCAGTATTCATAACATTTCAAATGAAAAAAAGAATTTAAAAAAAATAAGTTATTCAATTAATTCAAAATACAAATTATGTTTCGATTCATTAATTGTTACAAAATCAATATTTAGACCACCTTTAGATTATTTAAATGATACTACAATACCTGCAAATATGATAATCATGAATCCAAAAGAGACAATCAATTTAAGAATGGTTTGTAGTAAAAACCAAATTGACAAAAGTATACACGATACAGTTAATATTTCAATTGAAGTAAATAATGATTTTTTTTATTATAAACTAAAAAGAAGGTAAGGTATCAGATGTGTTAGTTATTATAAGACAATCAATAAATCTAATGTTATTGTAGAACATAACTTCTTTTCATATGATACAGATTTTATATTCAAGAAAAAAATATAAATGGTATATTTTAAAAGATAATAAATAGTATATTTTTTTAATAATGGAAAAAAATGTAAAAACAAAGATATTAATGAATGGTTATTTGCATAATATAAATTGGAGAAGATGCTTTTATGAAGAAAATTTTTTCATAGTTAATTTTACTATTGATGAGAATATTAATATAAGTCATGAAAATTCATTATTTTTATTTTCATTTCAACAGGGATTTATAGCTTATAAATCAGAAAATAAAGTAATAGTAAATAAAAACATATTGTCATGTCTAAATCAAACTAGATAAACCTTGCTTGGAAATCCCCAAAAAATAGCATGAGAGTTATAATGGTAGCCTTCATTTATCAATCCCTTCCGTTTATGGTAATACTTCTAATGCTATTTATAATCTAAAAGTTAATGGTAAAATACATATAATGGTTTTAAATATCAAACATTATCTGATCCTTCTAAGTTGTATATTATTGTTTCAATGCAAAACTAAGAATGATATTTCAGAAATCTTAACAAAAGAGCATACTACCTATTGGGATTACTATAAATATAGTAAAATTTCAAATGAGAATCAGATTCAATCTTTAAGTTTTTCCAAGAACGGTGAATGTGAATTTTATGCTGTAACTATTGATGGTAAAAGACAACATTATAAATTGACAGCATATAGTAAATTAATAGGAAAATGTAATAAGTGGAAATTAATAAACGATTCCGTTATTAATATAAGATGTCAATGGGATTATCAATATAAAATAATTAATGATAGTACAATATCATTAATTAATACTCAAACAAAAGAAAAAAAAATATTGCATAAATCTCGAAAAGATAAAGCAGTGTTAAGGTAAATAACCCAGCTAGCGCGATCATCCTGTTAGTGACTAAATAAGAAAATATTAATTTTTAAAATAACCAAAAGCCAGCTATTTGCTGGCTTTTATATTTTATAATATACCTATATTTTCATTAAAGAAATCTTAATTACTTTTACGAGAGAATTTATTTGTAATGCATCTAAGAGATTAACTATAGTTATGATGCGAGTGGTGTAAAGTTAAGAAAAGTTGTAACTGATGGGTCTAAAATTACCACAACAGATTATGCTGGTGGGTTTTAATAAAAAAATAAAACCAGTGAATCTATTGAATCACAATCTAATACATTAAATTATTTATTATCATTCATTTTATAATCACTAAATTTGAAATATTCTTCCACTCCTCAAATCAATAATCAAATATTTATAAAAAATGATAAAATTAAACCTAGTAACTTTATTATTGACTTTAATATCAATTCCCAGCTTTGGACAAGAGTGCAACTGCGAAGAAAACTTCGCTTGGGTAAAAAAAACATTTGAGGAAAACGATGCGGGATTCCAATATATTATAGATAAAAAAGGTCAGAATGCTTACAACGCTCTCAATCAAAAAACAAATGAAAAAGCAAAAAGCGCTGAAACTCTTGTAGATTGTCAAAACCTAATTAAAGAATGGTCTAGATTCTTTAGAACGGGGCATTTTGGATTCTCTATTGTTAAAAATAATTATAATAACCCAGTCGACGAAAAAAAAATCAAAGAACATCCTATAGTCAAAGTTGATTTTCCAAAATTTGAAAAACATCTTTATTAAATTCTTCAGAATCTACATAGAATTTAGTTGAAAAAGACCAAGAAATTCTGTTTAATGTTATACTTGAAATATTTTGATGAGTTTTTTGGATTTCGTTTTTATATCCAAATATTTTCTTAAAAAATCCCATATTAAATTCTTGTTTTAGGTTGTCTTTGTAAAATTAAAACTAACGTTTCGCAGCTCTGGGATAGTAGCGAATTAGAAAGCCAAAACTTTCAATTTTTAACTAAGCTAAGCTACAGCTTTTTATTGTTTTCTAAATTTAAGAAAGAAGTCAATGTAATTGGTTTTTGCAACAAAAAAGGAGAAACTTTTAATTTCGCTTTACTTTTGAAGTATGAAAAAATTAGCTTATCAGATTTTTTTGAAGACTTTAATAAGTTTTACAATAATTAATTGAAATAAATAAAAGAGCTTCAGATAAAGCTTTTTTTATTCAATTATTTATATATACAACAATGGTTATAAATTAGATTAATTTATATATTTGCTATTTATACGAAATGCAGGTTTAGAGAGTTTTTCACGAAACTAAAGGTATAGTAGTTTCGTAAAAAATAATGTTAGGTGCAATTATTAACAAACACACTTTAAATAGTATGATTCCAATTTTAGATGATGGAAGAAATTTTACACCATTAATTTTTTACACAGAATTTCTTCCAAAATTAGCTGAATATTATAAGAACAATAAGTCGGAAGATATTAAATTCTTATTATTTCAGAAAGGTGATACAGAAATTTTTAGTGCAATATATCGGATTGATCCAATATCAACTCCTTTATTATTAAGTATAATAGAACAATTAAGCAAATTTCACAAAAAATCATTAGAACTATATTTAAATAATAATCATGCAACTATAAAGGTTTTAGGATTTTTATTTAGAGCAGATTTTTTTAAAATCTCAAGAGAGAACAAAATTCTTTATTATAATGAAAATTATCTAGGAGCATTTCAAGGAAATGAAATTCGTAAAGAACACATAATTAAATCGTATAAAAAGAAAGATTTTCCTAATATAGATTTTGATTTTGAAAACGAAATCCAACTTCGAGATCACGTGAATTCAATAATTTCATATAATGTTCAAACACACTTCGGTGAACTTTTATATGACAATATCAATACTGCAAATAATCATAATGAATATATTAATATACTTTCAGAATTAATAACGAACGGAGTAATTCATTCACAATCTACAACATATGCGATGATGTTTGTGGATAAATATCAAACTAAATTTTCTATTTCAGACAATGGAATCGGCTTTAAGAACTCATTGAATTCTAAACAAAATTTACCATTTTATTATAAAAAGAATGAATTCGAAAGTAACACTACTCTGCAATTTCCAACTTCTATAAATAAATACTTTATTGAAAATCTGTTAGAAATTTTTGAAATATTGTTTTATTCTTCTCTTAAAGAAAGAAAGGGACTATTTGATTTGATGTTAAATGTAGTCTTACATAGTAATGGTTACTTCAGACTTCATACCAATAATTGTCAAATAATAATCTCTAACAGAATTTTTAAATATATAACTTCTCTAAATGAATTAAGAGATGAAATTCTAGAATCACATAAATTGTTTGAATTAGAGAAAATTTCACTAAATGATTACCAGCAAGCAATAATTGATAAAAAGAACTTAATTTCAAAACAATTTGAAAAAATTATAAACGCAACAATTAAATATTACTCTGAAGAAACTAAATTTTCTTCCATTAGATTTTATAATGTCAGATTTAAAGGGGTACATATTGAAGTTGAAATACCAAACTAATTACTATGATAATATCAAAACTAAATGCAGAAAACTTCATTTATTATGATTTACATAGTGAAGAAGTTTTAACATCAAATTTTATAGAAGAAAACAATAGTGGTGTATTTTGTGATAGATTGCAATCTATTACACTAGATAGAATTTGTGATGATATTTTAAATTCAGATCAAATTATTAAAAGTATTGCATTTGACCTTCATAATATAGAAGGTTCGCAAGATAACTTAAGTCAATATTTTACAAAGTTAAAAAGTAATGGGTTTCAAATTGCTTTATTGAATGTTACGGATGAATTAATTAATTCATTTGGTTATAATAACATAAGTAATATAAACAATCTTTGTACATATTTAACATTTTATGATAAAGGCACATTAAAACCAAGAAAAAAAAATGGGTATTTCAGATATTACCTAGTTGAAGATGGTAATTGCAATTTCATACCTCATGATTTTAATATTGAAGCCATTTTCAATAAAGATTTCATAGAAAAATTGAAGATTTACAGTATAAAACATCAAGAGCCTCATACTTCATCTTTTGTATATTTAGAATCATACATAAATATTAAAATGTTTATTTCTGAACAAAAATCATTTTGTATATACAGTATTTATAAGTTGGCTTTGAAAATATTGAAAGAATGGAGAGAAAACGGTCCTATTCCATTTTACGATGTAGAAAACAATAGTATTTACAATGCTCCAATATTAGTTTGTCAGAGTTTAAATAGTTCATATATAACATCTATATTATCTAATCTACTAAAGTTAGATATTTTGGTTTTAGATAAAATTGGACCTATAAATCGAATTTATAATTCTTTAAATAAAAATATAATAGAAAACAGAAATTATATTGTTGTTTCTGATTTAGTATGCTTAGGAACAGAGGTTAAAATTGTGAAAAATATTATTGAGTTTTTAGGAGGGAAATATCTAGGAAATGTTTCGCTAATTAAAACAGAAACTTTAAAAAAGAAAGATATTAAAAGAAAGGATGCTACAATTGCTGTATTTGCAATTGATAGTACAAACAATGAAGATTTAGGTTATTTTATATCAACTAATTTAAAGAATAAAAAAGAAACTAATGAATGATATAATTATACATATTTCTGATTTACATATTTCTGATCAAAGTAAAAGATTTGGACCTGCTAACACAGATACATACTTAACTTACGAGCCTAATGATCAGAATTTAAGTTATGTAAATCAATTTATTGACAAAATTAATTCAATACAAAGTAAAAATAAATACTTGATAATAACCGGTGATATAACAAATATCGCTGAAAGACTAGAATTTAAAGAAGCAGAAAGACTTATTAATCATATTTTATCAGAATTAAATATAGATTCAAATCATCTATTACTAATTCCAGGCGATCACGATGTGCATAGAGATTCAATAAAAAATGAGTTACGAGAAGAAGTTGAAGTCTCTACAGAAGTTATAAATCAAATTAAACTTAAAAATTTTAGTGAGTTTTACAAAAATGTTAAAAGTGATGATTTCGACAATGACAATTTAATTATTGATACTTTAAATATTGAAGATATTATTTTACTAGCAGTAAATTCAAACTATATTGTAAATCAAAATGGAGGTCATGGTTTTTTGCCAATTGATAAGCTGGAGGAAGAACTAAAAGCAATCAAAGTAGCTTATCCTAATGAAGAATTAGTCTTATGTTTACATCATAATTTGGAAGGTGAGCATGAAGATAAAACTTCTGGTCAATGGGAAATGGAGAATAAGAAGGCTTTAATTACAATATTTGAAAGATATAATATTAAATGTATTTTAAATGGCAATGAACATACTCATAATTCCAAAATTCTTGCCCATAGAAATAGCATTACAGTAAGTGACAGCGGTCCTTTTAGTAGTATATCTTCCGTTCAGGCTTCCTTCAAAATTTACGAAATCAATAAATCTGAAAATAGCTTATATTTAAAAAATAATATTTATACATTACATAAAGTTAAAGGTAATACAGAATCAAATTTTGGTAATTGGACAAAGATAGATGTTCAAGATTTAACAGGTTTAGAAAAGGAAATTTTCGAATTTAGAAAATTAGAGTTACCAATATTAGAAAACAATTTAGAACAACTACCAGAAATTGAAGATAAAGATATTGATACCACATTAGTAGAAAATCATGTAAGTTCTACAATTATCAAATATGAAAATATAGATATTGAAAATAAACTTTATGATATAATTAAAGAAAAAAAATTATTCCATCAAGGACACTTTCATTGGAGTGCAACTTCAAGAGCTCATAATTGGATTGACACAGCAAAACTTTTAGAGGATAAAGAAGATTTGTACTTTATTAAAAATTCAATTATAGACATTTTAGAGAAAATGAATTTAATCGAAAATACTGATTTAATTATTGGTTTAGGATACGAAGGCAATATCATTTCAAGTAAGGCATCCATTAAATATCCTATTCCCTATACATATCTTCCATACTCATATAGATGGGAAGACCATAATGATTTCGAGAATAAATTAAATTTTGAAAATTCTGATAGTAAATTTAAGCAAGTTATATTAATTACAGATGTTGTTAACGATGGCAGAACAATTAGAAAATTAGTTGGTAAAGAAACAAGAGAAAAAAAGTTTTTTGAAAATGTGGAAAAAATCATAGTAGTTTCCTTGTTTTACACAGGTCATATTGAAGATATTAACGTTGATATACTAAATTATAATAAGTTAGAAGAAGCTGAAAAAATTGATGACGAAGAGGTTAATAATATAGAATTCTATACTATTAAAAAACTTAGAATCGAAAAATGTCCTTATGGAGATGACTTTAAAGAAAAATGTTTCATTATGAACGATAATTTACATTGTATACATAAATTCTATACTGAAAAATCATAACTGCACCTAATAACTAAGCTTTCGTCTTGCCCATATGGCATGGGATGTATTAAAATCACTGCATACATAAAAAATAACTATTTATAAAACAGAATTTGATGTATTTAATAGAAAAGAAATTTACCCTAAAAATGATTACTTAATCTACTATCTAAAAGAAATTGAAAATGATAAAGAAACCTATTTAGGAACAAATGATATTTATGAAAGTCAAATAGAAAAATTAGATTGGTAGTTAAAACTTCTGCTAACAAGGGTAACTGTTGCACAACTCCAATTTTAAGCACAAAAACACAAAATAGTATAAATAAAACCTCTTTAATAATTATTTTAAGGAGGTTTTTATTTTACACAATAATGTATATAATATAGTTTTGTTTGTATATTTAGGGTTGATTTTACGAAATGCTGATATAGGTGTTTTTTATGAAACTTTTCTATCATTTACTTCGTAAAATTTTTAACCGAGAGACTTTATGAATGAGACACTTAAAGAAATAAAATATAGTTTACTATTGTTATTTGGCTTATTAATTTCACTAGCAATAACAGTAATATTACCACTTTTTATTATTTCTTATCTAAATATAAAAATTATTGGTGTTTTATCCATATTTGTAATTTCCAATTATATATTATT
>NZ_FRBH01000004.1 GCF_900142565.1 Chishuiella changwenlii | reverse complement strand
TGTATAGAGTAAAAAGTATAATGTAAAATGTACAGAGTAGTTTACTATTTACTAGCTTCTAAATCTCTAATCTCGAGTTTCCAACTTAACAATCCATATTCCTAATAGTCTTACATCTTAAGTCTAATCTCCAATTTATAACCTCCAATTTCCAACTTCTAATCTCGAGTTTCCAGCTTAACAATCCTTATTCCTAATAGTCTTACATCTTAAGTCTAATTTCTAATATTATATTTAACTAAATACTATGGTTTTTTTCTTAAATATGTATATTATTATATGTTTTTATAAATTATTTATTATTATATACTGAAACGCTTATTATATTGGTAATTAATATCGTAAAAAGATAATATTTAACATTTTAATCTATTTTTTATTTATATATTTGAATCACCTAATAATTAATTTCACTACCGATATGAATCTACACACACTCAATAGAATAAAGGCTTTTTATTAGCACTTAATTTTTCATCTGAAAATTTATTGTTTTTATTTTATCTGATTAATAATCATTAATCGGATGGCTATGCTTTATTTCAACAATCACCTAAAAACTTAAAACTTATGAATAAGCTGAACTTAATGTTTCTACTTTTTGCAAATGTACTATTTGCTCAAATTGCTATTGATAGTGTAGGAGTAGATATACAAACTATCGTAGATGTTACGTCCCATAATAAAACTGTATTATTACCTCGTATAGAAGGAATAAAAGATGAAACAGATTTATCATTTCTTAAAGAAGATAATAAAAACGAAGTCCCAATAGGTCTTCTTGTTTATAATAAATCAACACGACCTTCTTCTTTAGAAAAAGGTTATTATTACTGGAGCAATGATAAATGGAATTTATTAATCGATGATCAGTCAGTTTATTCTAGATTTACTATAGATAAAGTTAATAACACCCAAACAACTTCTCCTGTTTTTATTAAAAAATTCTTTTCAAAAGAAGTACCATTTCCAGTTGCAGAATTTGATGATTTTGTTACTACACTAGGTGGATTACACTGGGTAGAATTAGAAGGATTAGATTATACTTTTGAAATTGAAAATAACTATCACAACAATGTTTTTGTAAAAGTGAGTGGTTCAGCTCAATATGCTTCATCTACCTTTGAAAATTTAATTTTTGGAATGAACATAGGTGTTTTTTTACAGCGAATTGATGAAGACGGTACTGAAGGAAGATTTAGATTACAAGGAATATCAACAATTAATCGTGATAATATAAGAAATTCTAATTGTTTTCTATTTAATTATGCTATTCAAAGTGTTATAGGTAAACTAGAACCAGGAAAATATAGAATTAAGTCTTATGTTTCTGGAAATAGAAATTATAATAATGAAATCGAAATCGTTGATAAATGGATTACTTTAGGAGGAAAATCTATAACAGATAATAATTCTTCTAATGCAGATTGTACTAACTCTTCTAACGATCAATTAATAGGAAGACAAACTGTTGTAATAAGCGAAAGCGAAAATTAATTTTTAAAACCTCTACACCTATGAATTATTTTAAATTTATCCTATTTTTAGGAGGTATGGTTACTTCCTATGCTCAAGTTCATATAGCAGATAGTAACGATCAAAAATTATACAGTAACGCTATATTACAAGCAAATACTACAGCAAGTGATATAAAAGGATTTAAATTTCCTCGTAAAGTACTATCAGGTAGAATTGATTATTTGACTACAGAAACAGAAACTGATATGGTAAATAGCATGTTAATTTTCAATAATCAAAAATCTAATTTATCTAAAGGTTTATACTTCTGGGATTCTTCGAGATGGAATACTTTATTAGATGATTCTTTTATAGAAAAATTGTCTCAAGTATATCTTGCAGTAACAAAAGATAGTGAAAAAGTGTACTCTTTTTCAACAAGTACAACGGATTCTTCTTCGGATAATATTAGAATCGGAATGAATTATGACAGTAATATATTTACAGATTTGTCTAATTCAACTACTAACCTAACAAATACGTTTTCTATTTTCAATAAAGAAAATATTATCAAGTTGAAAACAACAGGTATTATTCAATTAGATAATCTTGAGAATATTCCTTTTAATCAGGTTAATAAATTTAATCAAGCATCAATGGGAATAGGATTGTTTTTAAAATCACCAGATGAAGATGATTTTAAACTAATTGCCTATTCTGTAATTAATGCAAATATAACTTCAAGCTGTACAAAATTACCTTTTAATGTATTTGATTACGTTTACGATTTAATACCAACTGGTCCATCTAAAGAGTATGTGTGTAAAGTAGCATTTGATAAAAGAAACTTTTCTCTTTTAAATGGAGAAAATGGAGAAGTGAAAGTTAGTTTAGGAGCGTCTGATTCTCCAAATTGCGTTAATAATAATATTGATAATGGTTCATGGGAAAGTAGAAATTTTTTACCTGAAGGTGCATCAAATATATTTTTAACGACAGAAATTTTTGAAATAATAAACTAACTATATATGAAAAAGAATATTTTAACAATCATAATTTTTATATCAGTTTTTATTAAAGCGCAAGTTATTATTAGTACTGATTCTACTTACACATCAACATCTCCTAAAGTAGCGTTAGATGTAAATGGTAAAGATGGAGGTATATTATTACCAAATGTAAAATTGACTACGTTATATCCTAAAATAGATATTCCAAAAGAAGGAACTGTTGTATTTAATACTTTAGAAGATGTAACAAATAAAAATGATAGTAGAGTTATAGGATATTACATTTTTATTGAAAATAAATGGAGATTACTATTAGACAAAGATAGAGGATTAAAACATATACCTAAACGTATTACTTATACGCAATCAACTTTTGATAAAAATGCAAAGGATTCTTCTGGTAGCTTGATTATAACTCCTGAGAGTTTTGGAAGAATAATAACTAATGGAAATACAAATATTGAGTCCATTGTTAAACCAATTATTCCCTTAAGTGAAGATGAAAGTTTTAAGTTAGGAGCTAAAGACAGTAGCTCTTATAATAAATGGAAAAAGATTAAAAACTTTTATTCTAAAATTAGTATTAGTTCTAATTTTCATAAAAATAATAAACTTATTCTAACAGTAGATGGTCCAATTAGTTTTACGAATTATAATGATGCTATAGCAACTTTTGCAGTAGGAGTATTTGTACATAAATTGGAGAATGATAAGATAGTAGAAAGTAGGTTAGAAGGTATAAGAATGTATGATATGGAATTACAAAATATTTGTACTTCCGATAAAAGAACTCCTGCTTTTTTAATAGAAGATTTAGAAGAAGGAGAATATACGATAGAGCCTGTGTATAGATTAATTTTTTCTCACGATTATAAAGGTGGATACAGCCAATCTTCAACAGAAGATAGATGGGCATATAATTATACAGGTGGTAAAGATGATAATTTAAGAAGAACTCGAATGTTTATAGGTGCACCAGATGATACCGATCATTATTATACAATATATAATGGTGGATCTACGATAAATTATGATGGAAGTACAAGAACTAGACCAGCTGGTGAATGTTTAAATTTATCACCATTTACTCATCAATCTATTATTGAGTTAATTATTTACAAGAAAGATTAAATAGAATATAATTAAGGATTTGAGTTTGTTTAATTATTAGTATTTTAAGATAAATTAATTTTATTTTATGTCAAGGTATTTTTTATAGGTTAATGTAGTATGTATTGATTAGTAAAATATTGATTAACTTAAAAGAAAATTTTTAAGCAAACTCTTTTTATTTTTTTATTAGAAATTATAACGTTTTATATCCATTTTTTTTATTTTTTTTAGGATTTCCATTCATTAAAAATTAATAGCTTTACTATCTATTTAAGTTTACTTTGGAATTAGAAATCGAGCAATATATAACATCTAAAAAATTTGAACCAGCTTTTAAATTAATTGTTTCAGATTATCATCAACGAATTTATTGGCAAATTCGTAGAATGGTTTTGATACATGAAGATGCAGATGATGTCACTCAAAATGTATTTATTAAAATTTATCAGAATTTAGAAACATTTAAAAATGAATCAAAGATTTCTACATGGATTTTTAGAATAACTTATAACGAGACTGTTAATTTTATGAATAAAAGAGCAAAAGAAAATAGTATTTCTTTTGATGATTATTCTAAAAATATGGCTGATGCTTTAGACAGCGATGAATATTATTCTGGTGATGAAATTAATTTGAAATTACAAAAAGCAATTGCTAAATTACCAGAAAAACAACGTGTAGTTTTTATAATGAAATATTATGATGAACTAAAGTATGAACAAATTTCAGAAGTTTTAGGAACCTCTGTAGGAGCGCTTAAAGCCTCTTACCATCATGCAGTTTCGAAGATAAAAGAATTTTTAGAAACAGAAGATTAAACCTTTTTATCTAATCATTGTCAAATAACTGAAATGAAGAATAATAAATTAAATAACGACTTTAAAGTTCCGACTAATTATTTTGAAAATCTAGAGAACGAAATCTTCTTAAAAACATTAAAAGAGAAAGAATCCTTTAATGTACCAAAAGATTATTTCCTAAACTTAGAGCAAAAAATTAATGCGAACAATCTTCAGACTAAAACAAAAAAGAGCAAACAATTTTATATTAATAAATGGTTTGCAGCTGCATCTATTATATTAATTCTTGTCGTTACTTTTCAATTCATAGGAAGTAATAAGAAAGAAGCAGAATTGGTTAATACAAAGATGGAAGAAGAAGTATATGAAAAAATTTACGATTCATATATTGTAAGCGAGGATATAAAAAAATCGCCTAATAATGTTTCATTAGACGATTCTGATTTTGTTTTATATACTAATTATTAAATAATTTCTGCGCTAAGACCTCTGTTTAATAACTCGGTGCATCTAGGTTTTAAATCTTCTAAATCACCAGTTAAAACTTCACATTTTCCTTTGTAGTGAATTAAGATTGAGCATTGCTCAGCTTGTTCTGGTGTATGTTCACAAACATCAATTAAAGATTCTATAACCCAATCAAAAGTGTTTACATCATCATTGTAAACAATAATTTGATATTGATGTGATTCTTGCTCCAAAACATCAACAGCAGAATCTTTTTCTGTTTCCCACATTGGTTGTGATGCAAATTTTATCATTGTTGTTTATTTTTTGAAATGTAGTGCAATCCACTCATTTCGTTGTTTTTTAGAAATAAATTTTAAATTATGTTCTGTACAAAAAGCCAAGATATCATTAAAGTCTTGTTCCATTAATCCACTTAAAAATAAATCTCCATTTTCGTTTAAAACACTAATGTAGGTAGGAATTTGACTAATTAAGATATTCTTGTTAATATTTGCTAAAATGATATCAAATTGCTTACTACCTAAAAGAGAATGATCTCCCATTTTAGCATCTAATCTAACACCATTTTTCTTTCCATTTTCTATAGAGTTTTCAACAGCCCATTCATCTATATCAATACATTCGGCATAATTAGCTTCTCTTTTCATAGCTAAAATTGCTAAGATAGAAGTTCCACATCCCATGTCTAAGATATCTTTACCTTTAAATTCTGTTTCTAAGATATACTCAACCATTAAATGAGTTGTAGAATGATGACCAGTACCAAAAGACATTTTTGGTTGAATGATAATTTCGTATGGAATATTTTCTACTGATTCATGAAACTCGGCACGAATTAAACATTGATCATTAACTAATATTGGAGTAAAACTTTCTTCCCAAGTAGCATTCCAATTCTGTTGTTCAATTTCTTGACGTGTATAAGAAAAATCAATATTTTCTATTGCATCAATAACTGCTTTAATTTCTTCTATATTTTCGTCAGTTTTTGGCATGTAAGCATCAAAACCTTCCTCATTTTCAACAAAACTTTCAAAAGGCAATTCAGAAATCATAGCAATAATAATCTCATTCCATGGTTCAATTTCTGCAACCTTAAACTTATATTCAATATAATTTGTCATATTCTTTTTTAGAAACATTAAACCGCTTCCTTATGCAAAATTACAAATAATTATGCGATCTCATCTAATGATTAATGTTTTTTAGCCCCACCATCATTTCTCTTTTACCAGAAGGACCAGGTCTTTTTTCTACAATATATCCCAATTCTTTTAACCCTCTTTTTATAGATCCTTTTGCAGCATAAGTTGTAAAAATAGCATTCGTTTTTGTTAAAGAATCAACTATCCTTAATAAGTCTATTTCCCACAATTTTGGTTGAACTTTCGAACCAAAAGCATCAAAATAAACTAAGTCAAATTCTTTTTCAAGACTATCTTTTAAATTAAAGAAATCTTCTTCTATTTTCTTTATTTTGAAATAATCAGAAATCTCTATCCATTCTTCCCATTTGCAATGATATAAATGTTGATAAAATTCTTCAAATTCTTTTTTACGAGATTGTAACTCGGGATAAAATTTAAAAACATCTTCAAAATAATTCACCAATTCAAATTCTTTTTCAGAGATAGGAAATTTTTCTACTCCTACATATTCAATAGGCTTTTTATTTTTTTCTGCTTCTAGCATCGTTATAAAAGCATTTAAACCAGTTCCTAAACCAATTTCAATTATTTTAAGCTTGTTTTGATCAGTAATAAAATGATGTAATCCATTTTTTATAAAAACATGAAAAGCCTCTTGTACAGCGCCATGTTTAGAATGATAGGTTTCGTCCCAATCTTCTATATAAATAGTTTTAGAACCATCTTCCGTTTCTTGAATTATCCTTTTCATAGCCGAAAGTTATGGTTTTTTATTATGAATAAGTGTAAATAAAATGTATCTTTGATATAGCAACGAACAAATATTTCACAAAAATGATTATAGAAAAAATTGCTGAATCTAGATTTAATGATTCAGTTTTCGAATCAACTGTTTTTGGAAAAGAATTTTCTGATCATATGTTGATTGCACACTACAAAGATGGTAAATGGGGAGAGGCAACAATTAAGCCTTATGGACCAATTACAATGACACCAGCAGCAATGTCTTTCCATTACGGACAAACAATTTTCGAAGGAATGAAAGCGTATAAAAATGAAAATGATGATGTTTTTATTTTTAGACCTGAGAAAAACTTTGAACGTTTTAATTTATCTGCTGCTAGATTAAATATGCCACAAATTCCTAAAGAAATTTTTATTGATGGATTGAAAGCTATAGTGGATATTGATCGCAAATGGGTTCCTCAAGATTATGGAACATCTTTGTACATTCGTCCAGTGATGTTTGCTACAGAGGAAGCTGTTTCTGCAAGATCATCTAACGAGTATATTTTTGCTATTTTGTTAGCTTATGCACCAAGTTACTACGAAAAACCATTATCTGTAAAAATTGCTGACTTTTATAGTCGTGCAGCACAAGGAGGAGTTGGTTTTGCGAAATGTGGAGGAAATTATGCAGCGTCATTTTTCCCAGCATCAGAAGTACAAAAAGAAGGTTATGACCAAATCATTTGGACAGATTCTATTGAGCATAAATACATAGAAGAAGCTGGTACAATGAACGTAATGGTTCGTATCGGAAATAAATTATTAACAGCTCCAACTTCTGAAAGAATTTTAAATGGAGTTACACGTGATTCTGTTTTAACTTTAGCTAAAGATGCAGGTAATGACTTAGAGATTCGTCCAGTAGAAGTAAAAGAATTATATGATGCTTATAAATCTGGAGAGTTAAAAGAAGTATTTGGTTGTGGAACAGCGGTTGTTATTACACAATATGATACTATTGGTTTTGGAGACGAACGTGTTCAGTTACCACATTTAGCAGAAGAAGATTCTTTTGCATTAAATTTAAAAAAGAAATTAAAAGATATTCAATACGGTTTAGTCGAAGATCCTCATGGATGGCGAGTAAAAATTGAAAAAGAGAATTAATTTTTATATAAGATATAATAGTAATAAAGCTGATAATTTGATTATCAGCTTTTTTTATAAAATATTTTATTAATATGTTATACAAAGTACTATCTTTGTAACATGAATGGAATACAAAAATTTTTAATCATCTGTTCAGGTAGTAGTCTTGAGCTCTTGAAAAAAACACCTACCGATGTAAGTAAACACGTAGGAATTGGTGGGGTAATATTATTTACAGGAATTTTAGCTGCATTATCTGCAGGTTATGCATTAAATACAGTATTTGATAATTTATACGCAGCTACTGGATTTGGTTTGTTATGGGGATTAATGATTTTTAATCTCGATAGATATATTGTAACATCAATGAAGAAATCCGGAGGATTTTTTCGTCAATTTTTTGTTGCGTTACCTCGTATTTTAGTTGCTGTTTTATTGGGAATAGTTATTTCTAAACCTTTAGAATTAAAAATATTTGAGAAAGAAATAAACAAGCAATTAAATGTTATTGTAAATCGTAATAAAGCAGAATTACAAAAAGGGATTGATGCACGTTATACCGATTTAGGAATTTCTTTTACAAATGAACGTAAACAAATCTATGCTCAAATAGATAAATTACGAGCAGAGTATAAAGAAGCTTCTACAGAATTGGAAAAGGAGGTTGTAGGAACACAAACACAAACAACAACTGGAAGAGAAGGATATGGTCCAAATGCAAAGCGTAAAGCTGAATTAAAAAAGCAGAAACTTGCAGAAATAGATACATATATTCAACAAACAGCTCCTCGTTTAGCAGAAATTACAAAAGAATTAGATCGTTTAAATGTTTCTAAAGAAAAAGAAATAGATGCGGCAAAACCAACAGAAGAAAATTACAATGGTTTTGCAGCAAGAATGCAAGCTTTAGACGAATTATCAGCAACTAATCCTATTTTAGGAACAGCTGCTATTTTTATAGCTCTTGTGTTTATATCGTTAGAGACTGCTCCTGTTTTAGTGAAATTAATAGCACCAAAAGGTCCTTATGATTTTTTATTAGAGAAGCACGAGTATAGTTTTAAGATATTTAGCTTAGAATCAATTCAATTGATGGATATTAAGTCTGATAGGCGTGTTAAACAAGCGTTAGAAAAAGCATAAATCTATAAAAAGTAACTTCAGAATGAAGTTACTTTTTTACTTTTGTAAAGGTTTTAGAAATGAAATTTAATTTCATTTTTTTAAGCAATAAAAAAGTTAATAACGATAGATTATAAACAGGTAATCTACTTTTAAAAGAAACATGGAAACATATAAAATAGAAATTTTCGGAGAAGACGAAAACCAAATACAACGAATGGAAGAAGTAATTCAACCACTTCAAGATTTAGAAGGATATTCGTTAAAATTACTTTGGATAGATGGAGATAGTGAAACAGACGAATATTCTGTTTTTGAATTACAAGAAATAATCGATCAACAAGACGGAATTTTAGTTGATTACGAACAGCTAGAAAATCTTTGTTACAAGATGGAAAATGTAACAGAAGCATTAATTATTGGAGATAGAAATGAAAAGAACCTTTTTGTAAATATTGAAGATGAGAATTTATACGATAATGAAATTGTTTTTGAATTCGTACACGATTCCCATTGGCAAATCATTACTTCCGATATTAATGTAATCGACACATTTAAAGTATCTTTTCCAAATAGTAATATTATCGAGTAATCTGATCTCTGGATATAAGATCATAAAACGAGTAAACCTTTAATAATTAGTATTAAAAGTTTACTCGTTTTTATTTTAATATTTTCCTTTTAACGTATTGTATATTTTCAATGTATCATTCGCTTCTTTTACATCATGAACACGTAAAATTTTAGCACCTTTTTGTAATGCAACCATATTTAGAACAGATGTTCCATTTAATGCATTTTCGGCTGTAGAAGACAATAAATTATAAATCATAGATTTTCTTGATATACCAACCAATAAGGGAAATTTACCAAAACCTAAAGATTCCATTTTATTAAACAATTCATAGTTTTGTTCTAATGTTTTAGCAAAACCAAATCCAGGATCTAATATAATATCGTTTACTTTAGCAGCTTTTAATTGTGTAATTTTAGTTGAGAAATATTCATTCACTTCTAATGTTATATCCTTATAAACAGGATTATCTTGCATTGTTTGGGGAGTTCCTTGCATATGCATTAAAATATACGGAACATTTAAATCTACAATTGCATTAAACATCTCATTGTCTAATTCCCATCCCGAAACATCATTAATAATAGAAGCTCCTGCGTTTATAGCTTCTCTTGCAACATTTCCACGAAATGTATCTATGGAAATAATTATTTCTGGATATTCTTTTATAATCTTTTCAATAATAGGAGCAGTTCTATCTATCTCTTCTTGTTCAGAAACTACTTCTGCACCAGGTTTTGTAGAATATCCTCCAATATCAATTATATCTGCACCATCAGTTAAATATCTAGAAACTTTCTCCAAAATTAAATCTATAGATTGATGACGACCACCATCATAAAAAGAATTAGGAGTAGTGTTTAGAATTCCCATAATTTTTGGTTCGTTTAAATCAATCAAACGTCCGTTACAATTAATTGTCATATCTTAGAAGATGTTTAAGCAATTTCAATTATTTTTGAAATCGAAACGAAATTATGAAAAATACCTCAATTCAATTCAATGAAATTATCTCGATTTGTCGAGAGTTATATACAAAAAAATTAAAAGATTACGGTCCAGCTTGGCGTGTATTGAGATTACCGTCTTTAACAGATCAAATTTTTATCAAAATAAATCGTATTCGCACACTACAAGAAGCAATAGAGCGTTTGGTAGATGAGGACGAAGAAGGAGAATTTATTGCAATTGTAAATTACTCTATAATGGGTTTAATTCAGTTGGAATTAGGATATGCAGATCAACCAGATTTATCAGATGAACAAGCAATTGAATATTACGATAAATATGCAACGATAGCGCATGACTTAATGATGAAAAAAAATCATGATTATGGAGAAGCATGGCGAGATATGCGTGTAAGTTCTATAACAGATTTAATTTATCAAAAAGTTTTACGTACTAAGAGTATCGAAGATAACAAAGGAAAAACATTGGTTTCGGAAGGTTTAGATGCAAACTATTTAGACATGATAAACTATTCCATCTTTGCTTTAATTTTAATTAACGAAAATAAATAACATGAAATATTTTGTACAATTTGCAAGAATTATAGTCGGAATAATTTTTATTATTTCTGGTTTTGTGAAAAATGTAGATCCAGTTGGATTAAGTTATAAATTAGAAGAATATTTTTCTCCAAATGTTTTAAACATTCCATTCCTAGAAAGTTTAAGCTTGCCATTGGCAACTTTCTTCTCTCTTTTCGAAATTGTATTAGGAGTTTTACTTTTATTAGGAGTTTGGAAGAGATTTACAACAATAGCTTTATTGCTAACAATTGTATTTTTTACTTTCCTTACATTTTATTCAGCTTACTTTAATAAAGTAACAGATTGTGGATGTTTTGGTGATGCATTAAAATTAGAACCTTGGACTTCATTTTACAAGGATGTTGTTTTATTAATTTTAATAATTATTTTAGTTATAGGACAAAAATATATACAACCTTTATTTGTTTCAAAAGCAAATTATGTGGTTAATGCAGTTGTTATTTTGGGTTCTGTAATTATTGCATATTTAGGTATTTATCATAATCCAATTATAGACTTCCGTGCGTATGCAGTAGGAAAAGACTTAGCTGAAGGTATGAAAACGCCAGAAGAGTTAGGATTAAAACCGACTACTTATAAAACAATTTATACCATGAAAAATAAAGTAGATGGTAAAACTGTTGAAATTACAGATGCACAATATATTGCAGATGATAAATGGTATAAACATGGAACGAGTTGGGAGATTGTAGAAGATAAAACTAAAAATGTAATTGATAAGAAAGGTTATGAACCACCAATTCACGATTTCTCTTTTGATTATGATGGAGAAGATAAAACAAATGAAATTTTAAATGCTCCTAAAGTAATTGTCTTAGTTATTCCTTTTGCAGATAAACTGAAAGAAGAAAACATTACAAAAATGAATTCTTTAATTAATGATGCAAAAAGTACAGATTTCTTAGTTGTAGCAGTTGCAAATAATCCAATAAAAGGTTTAGGAGTTGAAAATGCATTTATGGATCAAACAACAATGAAAACAATTACACGTTCTAATCCGGGAATTATGATTTTAGAGAAAGGAAAAGTAAAAGCAAAATATCATTACAATGACTTTCCTACTATCAATCAAATAAAACAACTTTTTTAATACACGTGATTAATTATATCTTAAATAAAATATTCTACGGTTTTCTAACACTTTTTGGTGTTGTAACCGTAGTTTTTTTACTTTTTTCTGTTCTTCCTGGAGATCCTGCTCGTATGATGCTCGACCAGAAAGAAGATCCTGAGCAATTGGCTCAAATTAGAAAAAATCTTGGTTTAGATCAACCATTATGGAAACAATATGCATTCTATTTAAATGATCTTTCTCCAATTTCATTTCACAATGTAGATGAGAAAAATGAAACTTATACGTCTTTAAATTCTGGTAAATATAATTATACTGGTTTATTAAAATTAGGATCTAATGAGGTTGTGATTAAAACACCATATTTAAGAGAATCTTTTCAGAAACAAGGTAAAAGTGTTTCAACAATTATAGGAGAAACATTACCTAATACAATGGTTTTAGCAATTGCATCTATTATTATTGCATCTATTTTTGGAATTTTACTAGGAATAGTTTCTGCTTTAATGAAAGATAGTTGGTTAGATAGATTGTTATTAGTTGTAACAAGTTTCGGAATGAGTATTCCATCTTTCTTCGCTGCTATTATTATCGCTTATATTTTTGCTTTTCTATGGCATGATATTACAGGACTTAATATGATTGGAAGTTTATATGAAGTAGATGATTTAGGAGAAGGAAAGCATCTCGTCTTAAAAAATCTTATTCTTCCAGCAATAACATTAGGTTCTCGTCCTTTGGCAGTCTTTACTCAATTAACTAGAAACTCTTTACTAGAAGTTCTTAATCAAGATTACATACGAACGGCTTTTGCAAAAGGCTTACCACGTAAAACAGTTATCACAAAGCATGCACTTCGTAATGCATTAAACCCAGTTATAACAGCTATCTCTGGTTGGTTTGCATCTATGTTGGCAGGTTCTGTTTTTGTTGAGTTTGTTTTTGGTTGGAATGGTTTAGGTAAAGAGATTGTAAATGCTTTAAACACATTAGATTTACCAATCGTAATGGGAGCAGTTTTAGTGATTGCTGTAATGTTTATTCTGATTAATATTTTGGTAGATATTCTATACGGAATCTTAGATCCTCGTGTAAGAATCAAGTAAAATATAAGTTTCATTTCACAAGAATATATTATCTTGCAGTTGATATTAAAATCAAAAAGGAAAAAATTATGCGTGATAAAATAGTTGCAGGTAACTGGAAAATGAATTTAAATTTTGAGGATGCAATTCAATTAGGTACAAATTTAAATGCTTGGGTTGCAGACAATCAACCAGATGCACAAGTTATTATCTCTCCATCTTCAATTTATTTACAGGTATTATTAGAAGCAGTAGACGAGCAATATGTAAAAGTAGCTTCTCAGGATATTTCTGCTCACGATAAAGGAGCTTATACGGGAGATATTTCAGGAGAGCAATTAGATAGTATTGGTTTAGATTTCGCTATTATTGGACATTCAGAACGTAGAGAATACCAAGGAGAAACAGATGCTATTATTGCAGAAAAATTAAAACAAGCTTTCAAAAATCAGATTAATCCAATTTTTTGTATTGGAGAAAAATTAGAGGAGCGTGAGGCAGAACAACATTTTGAAGTTGTAAAATCTCAATTATTAAATGCTTTAAAATCTCAAAACATAGAAGATTTATCTCGTTTAATTATCGCTTACGAACCAGTTTGGGCAATCGGTACTGGAAAAACAGCATCGCCAGAACAAGCACAAGAAATCCATGCATATATCCGTAAGGTATTAAATGATGAATTTGGTGTAGAAGTAGCAAACGAAACAAGTATTTTATATGGAGGAAGTGTTAATGCTCAAAATGCAAATGACATTTTTTCTCAACCAGATATAGATGGTGGTCTTGTTGGTGGAGCTTCTTTAAAATATGAAGATTTTATTCAAATTATTGCTGCTTGTAAGTAAGATAAATTGTTAATCAATGTATATTTATTGATTAATTATAAAAAATAGTAAGCTATTTCAATTTTTTTTGGAATAGCTTTTTTATTTGTGTAAGGTGTTGATTATTAATTTAATAAATAGTTGATATCAAGTATTTAATTGGTTTTTAATAGATTTAATTAAGAAAATTATAACATTTATTAGGATTTATTAAGATTTTTCGGAACGGTGTCTGTAATATCTAAGATGTGCAACAGTAATGAAGCACAAATTTTTTTAAAAACAAAATACATTTATTATGAAAAAATTAGCCCAAACATTAGGAGTTGTAGCAATAGGATTAGTATCATTCTCATTTACAACTAGAAACGAAGTTCCAGTATCAACGTCTTCTTATACTCAAAAAGTTATTGCAGAAGATCAACCAAAAGTAGTTATTTTAGATATTGTTGATAATATTGCGTCTGAAGGAACAAATATCGCAACAGACTTTAAAAATAAAATTGAAACTTTAAACAAAGAAAATGTTCAAGTTGTACTTTGGAAAGATCTAACAAAAGGGTTACAAGAAGCAGAAAAACAATCTATCATTGATAGTTTAAAACCAGAATTAATCATGACATTAAGTTTTGAGAATTCTGATGATAATACAAATAAAGTTGCAGCTGTAGTATCTAAACAAAACGTAGCTTTCGAGAAAACTTTCGAAGTAGCACGTGAATTTGCAGATAACATGAACTCTACAACAATTAAAAATGACGGAGTTTATCAAACAGATTCAAAATATATTCAAGATAACGCAGCACCATCAATTTTCTTAAGTTTAAAAGTTAAGAATGATGTAGCTTCTAACACAGAAATTATCAATAAAATTACAAACTTCATCGAAACTGCAGAAGTTGCAGACGCTACAGCAGCACCAATGCAAGTAGATTCTACAGCAGTTATTTCTGACGCAGCAGTAGATGTAGCTAAATAAAAAGTTTTATAACTTTTATATATCATTTTTATTAATGGAAAAAGTAACATTTCGCCGAGAAATGTTACTTTTTTTTGTTTTTAAAAGTAGAAAACTTAAGTTTGTTAAATACTTATACACATATGTCAAAACAAGGATATATTGCACGTTATTTTAATATTGTAAGAAAACTTTCTCAGCAAAAATATTGTTCATACGAAGAATTAGAAAGCTTTTTAGAGAGAGAATTTGAGATGTTACAAATGCAAGATGATACGTTAGAATTTAATTTTTCTAAGAGGACATTGCAACGTGATATTAGAGAAATCCGAAATATTCTAGGTATCGATATTATGTACAGTAGAAGCCAACGAGGTTATTACATTATTCAGGATGATTATAGTTCTGATTTATTTCTTAAAACACTAGAAGAAATAAATAGTTTTTCTGCACTAAAACTAACTAATTCTTTAGAGTCTATTGTTTATTTAGAAAAAAGAAATCCAAAACGAGCTGAGTTTTTACCAGATATTGTACAAGCAATTCAGCGAAAAAATAAAATAGAATTCCGTTATCTGAAGTTTGGTGAAGAAAAAGAAACACTTAGAAAAGTTTCTCCTTTAGCAATTAGAGAATTTGACAATCGTTGGTATTTAATTGCAGATGACAAAGAGGTAGTTAAGACATTTGGATTAGAAAGAATGAATAATGTTACCATCTTAAAAGAAAAAATAGAGGGTGCTATTAATTTTGATTACAATGATAAGTACAAATATTCTTACGGTATCATTGTTCCAACTTCTGGTAAACCAGAAAAAATTGTTTTAAGTGTAAATAAAAAGCAAGCTGCATATTTAGCATCATTACCCTTGCACGATTCTCAAGAATTAATAGTAGTTAATGATGATGAGGTTTTAGTAAAATTAGAATTATTTTTAACCGAAGATTTTATAAGCGAATTATTATCAATGAGTCGCTTTGTAACTGTATTAGAACCTAAAAAGCTACAAGATAAAATCAAAATAATTTTAAATGATATTTTGGATAAATATTAATTTAGAATTTAGTTGTGCCTTAAACACATTAACACATTAACACATTAACACATTAACACATTAACACATTAACACATCAACACATTAACCTTCAAACTCTACATTAAAATTCATTCCAAGAATCACTTTTCCAGCAACTTTTTCATTCGTTTCAGGATTAATTAATCCAGTTATTTTAGTTGTCTTTTGTTTGGTAACCAAATCTAAAATTTGTTTGTCAGTAAATTTCTTTCCCATAAACTCGAAAGGAATTTTAAAACCACATTCTTTAAAATTTCCACAACCATAAGCTGTTTTTCCTTTCACCAATTGATGATTTTTACATTTAGGACAAGTAGCCTCCTCTAAATTGATTTCTTCTTTTGGTTTACGTTCTCTTTTAGGTTTATCATTTACAGGAGTAGGAGCTTCATAAGAAGAGATAGGTCTAAAATAACTATTCTTAACATCAAAAGTTAGTTTAGAAACCATTTCAATTAACTCTTGCTTAAATAAATCTAATTCATATTCCCCTTTTTCTATTAAACGAAGTTTACGTTCCCAAACACCAGTCAATTCGGGAGATTTCAAAAGCTCATCTTGTATGGTATCTATTAAATCAATTCCAGTTTGAGTTGCAATAATGTTACGCTTCTTCTTTTCTATATATTTTCTTCTGAATAAAGTCTCGATAATATTCGCACGAGTAGAAGGACGTCCTATTCCGTTTTCTTTCATTAATTCACGCATTTCTTCATCATCAACTTGTTTACCAGCAGTTTCCATTCCACGAAGTAAAGTTGCTTCTGTATAATGCTTTGGAGGAGTTGTTTTTCCTTTGTGTATAAACGGTTCGTGAGGACCTTTTTCACCAATTTCAAAAATCGGCATTATTTTCTCCTCCTCTTTTTCGTCTTCCTTTTTATCTTTAGCATAAACCTCTCGCCATCCCATTTCTAGAATTTGCTTTCCTGTTGCTTTAAAATTAATAGCAGATAATTGACCATCTTTTCCTGTATTTTCAACTTTTCCCTCTACAGTTGTATTAGCTACTTTACATTCTGGGTAGAAAACAGCAATAAAACGTCTTGCAACTAAATCATAAATTCTTTTTTCTTCGTTAGACAAACCTTGAGGAAAAATTTCTGTTGGAATAATCGCATGGTGATCTGTTACCTTAGTATTATCAAAAACTGTTTTAGACATCGGAATAGGTTGTGTCATTAATGGTGCAACCAAATTCTGATAAGCAGTTAGTTTAGTTAAAATACCAGAAACTTTAGGATGAATATCTTCTGAAAGGTAAGTTGTATCAACACGAGGATAAGTCACAAACTTTTTCTCGTATAAACTCTGGATGTATTTTAATGTATTTTCGGCAGAGTAAGCATATTTTTTATTGGCTTCCACCTGTAAAGCTGTTAAGTCAAATAACCTTGGATTTTTCTCTCTTCCTTCTTTTACCTCGAAATCTATAATTTCAAAATCTTGATTAAGTATAAATTCTAATCCTTGTTTAGCCTTCTCTTCGGATTTCAATCTTGGAATAGTCGCATTAAATTCAACAGATTTAAAAAGCGTTTTTAATTCCCAATATTCATCAACAATAAATGCATTAATTTCTTTTTGTCGTTGTACAATCATTGCTAAAGTAGGTGTTTGTACACGTCCTATAGAAAGTACAGTTTTCGGAGGAGCAAATTTCTTGGTAAATAATCTTGTTGCATTCATTCCTAAAAGCCAATCTCCAATTGCACGAGCTTGACCAGCAGAAAATAAATTAAAGTATTTTTCACCATCTTTTAAATTCTCAAAACCATCTTTTATAGCTTCTTCTGTAAGAGAAGATATCCATAAACGTTTCATTGGCGCTTTAGCTCTTGCCTTTAATAAAACCCAGCGTTGTATTAATTCTCCCTCTTGTCCAGCATCGCCACAATTTATAATCTCTTCTACATGATCAGCACTAACAAGACTTTCTATTATTTTAAATTGCTTTGCAACACCTTTATCTTCTATTACCTTAATTCCAAAACTAGCAGGAATCATAGGAAGATAATTAAGATCCCAACTTTTCCATTCTGGCGTATAGTCTTGGGGTTCTTTTAAAGTACATAAATGCCCAAAAGTCCATGTCACCTGAAAACCATTACCTTCATAATATCCGTCATGCCTATTATTGGCACCAATTACTTTGGCAATATCATTCGCAACACTTGGTTTTTCGGCAATACAAACTTTCATAACTTTTTTCTAATGGGACTACAAAAATCAATATAATTATTTAAAACTTAAAAAAAAATATGAGAATGTATAAATATTGAATAAATTTGCAATAGGTTAACTTTTGTGAAAATGGCTATTTTCAATAAATTTCAAAATGTTTTTATACAATCTCTATTAATCAAGTAGATTTTTAATTGTTAAATCTTCAAAAAATCCTATTGATTTTAAAGGAACTAAAAAATTAATGCTATAACAACACAAAAAATTTAGAACAATTAAAAAATTTTCACTTAATTTACACCCACATTAATAAAAATCATAATATTTAAAAGAATTAGTAAATGGAAAAGAATGTAACAGTACCAGCTAAAACTAAAAAGGGAGGTCTTAACCCAGTGATTACTATGATCATTTTAATTGCAATTGCAATGGTTATTTTCTATGGTTTATTTGGACAAGCAAGTAATTTTGAAGGAGGTGATAAAGAAAGAGGGAATCCTTTAAATTTCTTAGGTATTATCTACAAAGGAGGGGTGATTATTCCATTCTTATTGTCTTTCTTCTTTATGGTGTTAGTTTTTTCAATTGACCGTATTATCGCTTTAAACAAAGCAAAAGGAACTGGATCAGCTGAAAAATTTGTTAACGACATTCGTGCTTTATTAAACAAAAACGAAATTAGCAAAGCAATCGAATTATGTGACAAACAAAAAGGAGCTATCGGTAATGTAGTAAAAGAAGGTTTAACAACTTTCAAAGCTTTAGAGAACGATACAACTTTAAACAAAGAACAAAAATTAGCTCAATTAGGTAAAACTTTAGAGGAAGCAACTACTTTAGAGATGCCAACATTAGAGAAAAATATGACAATCATTTCTACGATTGCTTCTGTAGGTACGTTAATTGCCTTAATGGGAACAGTAATCGGGATGATTAAAGCATTCTTCGCATTAGGAGAAGGAGGTGGATCTCCAGATGCTGCTCAATTATCTGTAGGTATCGCGGAAGCCTTAATTAATACAGGTATGGGTATTGGTGCATCTGCATTCGCTATCATTATGTATTCTTTCTTAACTTCTAAAATTGATGATTTAACTTTCAAAATTGACGAAGTAGGAATGAGTATCCAACAATCTTTCTCTGCTCATAATTAATATTCCCTTGAATAAAATCCTTAGAATAAAAGTATAAGGAACTTATCCAAAAAATAAAATAATAAGAATATTAAATAATACAGAGAAAATGGCAAGAGTAAAACCGAAAAGAAGAGGTCCTTCGATGGACTTAACAGCTATGTCTGACATGGCTTGGCTTTTGTTGACTTTCTTTATTTTAACATCTAACTTCAGAGAACCTGAGGTAGTACCAGTAGTAACACCTACATCTGTTTCTAACCAGAAAATGGGAGACGATAACATGATGGTTATTAAAATCAATAATGACGGGAAGTTTTTATTCGCTTTAGACGAAAACGAACGTATTCCAACTTTAGAGAGAATGGGTGAGAAATATGGTGTAAGATTTACAGATGCTGAAAAGAATGCTTTCAAAAGCGTTGTAGAGTTTGGTGTACCAATGAAGGAAATGAGAAGTTTTTTGAATCAATCTGCGGATAATCAAAAGAACTATAATCCAGGTATTCCATTAGATACGATCCCAAATAAAAATCAAGAATTGATTGATTGGGTATTCGAAGCAAAGGAAGTGAACCCAGATCTTTTCTTAGCAATTAAAGGTGATCAAAAATCTGAATATATTAAATTCAAAACATTGATTGCTCAATTGCAAGAGAAGAATATGAACAAGTTCCAGTTAATTACATCTCAAGAATAATTATTAAGAAATTAAAAAATGGCACAAATACAAAGTCACGATGACGGTGGTGGAAAAAAAGTCCGCTCCAAAAAGAATTCGACAGCAGTCGATATGGCTCCTTTGGTTGATTTAGGTTTCTTATTAATTACATTCTTTATGTTTGCAGCGACATCGATCAAACCAAACGTAATGAACTTGAATATGCCTCCAAAAATTCCAAAAGATGTAGTACCTCCAACAGAGGTTAAGACAAAGAATTCAATTACTGTTATAGTAGCGAAGGATAATAAATTATTTTGGTACCAAGAAGAGGCAAAAAATTTAAATGCTGGAAACTTAAATGAGACTGATTATACAGCTTTACGTGATGTAATCACAAGAGCAGCAGCAGGAGCTCCTGATAAAGATAAATTTACTGTAATTATTAAACCGATGGATGATGCATCTTATGATAATTTGGTAAATGTGTTAGATGAAATGGAAATTACGAAGTCTACTCGATACGGAATCGTTCAAATCGTGCCTACTGAACAGAAGGCTTACGATGAAAAAGTAGGTAAATAATTAGTTTAATTGTTAAATTTAAAAGAATTAAAATGTCAGAAAATAACAAAAAACTAAAATCCTTAGACGAGATTGTATTTGAAGGAAGAAACAAAGCGTATGGAGCTTATGACATGAGAATGTCTGAGAATAGTACTCTTTTAAAAGCTTTCTTACGTGGATTTGTAGTAATAGTGATATTAGCTTTCGCTGTTTTCGCTTCTGCAACAGGAATGTTTAAAGCAAAAGAAAGTAAAGATGTTGTTGTAGATGTTCAGTTAGAGGATTTAACTTTACCAGAACCAGAACCTGAAGAGGAAGAAGTGGTAGAGCCAGAACCAGAACCAGAACAACAAGAAAATCATTACCAAGAGGAGACGGCACAAGAGAAATTTGTAATGCCAGAACCTAAAGAGCAACCTAAAAAGGAGGAAACTATTCCACCTAAAGAAGAGTTGGTAGGTAAGGATTTATCTTTCGAAAAACGTGAAGGTACAGAGTCTAAAGGACAAACAGGGGGAGGTCCTGTAAACTTAAATAAAGAAGCGCCAAAAAATACAACTCAAGCTCCTAAAACAGAGGATAAAGGTACAACAGCTGGACCAGCAACGGTTACTGCTCGTACAGCAGCTGTAATGGCTGTATATCCTGGTTGTGAAAAGGATGCTGCAAAAGGTAAACAACAGGCAACTGACTGTTTATCTAGAAAGTTAGGTGCTGATATCGGTGATGAGTTACAAGATTTTGCAAATGATGCTGCTGGTGAAGGTTTATCAGGTGTTATCGTAGCGAAATTAAGTTTCCAAATTGATACAAATGGTCGTATTGTAAGTATTAACCCACAAGGTGATGCTAAATTAGGACCAGAAGCTAGAAAAGCTTTACAACGTATTACTGAAAGACAACAAAAAAGAGGAAAAACGATTGTTCCTGCTCAAACAGAAGATGGTCGTCCTGCTAAGTTAAACTTCAGTATTCCAGTAAAAATGGCTATTGAATAATAATCAAACAATATAAAGTTTTTACAATGCCCTCAAATTTATTTGAGGGCATTTTTTATGCTTAGTCATGTATAGAAGTTAGAAGTTAGAAGTTAGAAGTTAGAAGTTGCGAGCGTAATTATGATATAAACAACTAATATATTTTATTTAGGTAATGCTCTTTAGGTTTAATTAAAACTCAAATAAGGAATCTCAAATCTCACTTCTATTATCTACATATCTATTCTACATTTTACGCTCTACATCAAATAATATAATGCAAAAAAAATCTGCCTTAATAAATTAAGACAGATTTTATATTTTTAGAATTCAATTAGATTATAAAATAGTGCATTTCACGATTTCTAAACCGTATTGAGTTGTATGTGGTTCTTCTGGAGTTCTCGTAATAAGATTCATTTTTTGTATTCCTAAATCTTTAATAATTTGAGAACCTATTCCGTGATCTTTTTCATCTGCTGGTAAAATACCAGATTTAGATTTACCTTCGGAATAGCTTTTGAAAATCTCCATTTTTTGTTCAATCAACTCAGAATTCTGAATGTTATTAATAAAGATTATAACACCTTTCTCTTCTTCATTTAATATATCCATGGTTTTTTCTAGTAATGGATTCTCTCCAATCTCTAAAGCACTAAATAAATCATAGTAACTATTAGTAGATTTTACACGAACGGGAACAATATCATCTTTTGTCCATTTTCCTTTCTTTAAAGCAAAGTGAATTTGATCATTCGTAGTTTGTTGATAAGCTACTAAATCATATTCTCCGTATTTAGTTTTTGCAGGAAATTCTTCGATTCTTCTTACTAGAGATTCGTTTTCTAATCTGTAAGCGATTAAATCTTCGATAGAAATAATTTTTATATCAAACTTACTAGCTATTTCTAATAATTCTGGTAGACGAGCCATTTCCCCATCTTCTTTTAAAATCTCTACAATACATCCTGCAGGATAATGTCCAGCCATTCTAGCTAAATCTACAGCCGCTTCTGTGTGTCCAGTTCTAACCAATACACCACCATCTTTTGCAATAAGAGGAAAAATATGTCCAGGTTTCCCTAAATCGTCAGGATTTGTATTCTCGTCAATTAGAGCTTTAATTGTTTTAGATCGATCAGATGCAGAAATTCCTGTTGTACAACCGTGACCTTGTAAATCTACAGAAACAGTAAAATTAGTTTCGTAAATAGCTGTATTATGTCCAACCATTAAGTCTAAACCTAATGCTTTACATCTTTGTTGTGTAAGTGGAGTACAAACTAATCCACGTCCGTGAGTAACCATGAAATTGATAACTTCTGGTGTTGCAAATTCTGCAATACAAAGAAAATCACCTTCATTTTCACGATCTTCATCGTCAACTACAATGATTACTTTTCCTTGCTTTAAATCTTCTAAAGCTTCTTCGATTGTATTTAATTGTGATGAATTATTTTTCATTTTTTAATTATATTATTGATAACGAGAATGCTCTTCGCTTTTATTTGTTTTTCTAAACTTACTAAAGTATTTTATAATAGGATCAAAATAAACACTACTGTTGAAAAGTTCAGAATCTTGATTTGCTTTAAAACAAAAAAGTATAGAGAATGGTAATGCTATAATATTTGCTGCCCAAGCTGCAATATTAGGATCTAAGTTTCCATTTTTAGCCATATTTTCCGCAGAAAAGTTTAAGATAAAATAGATAACAAAAATTATAATAGATATAATAACAGGCATTCCAATTCCTCCTTTTTTTACAATTGCTCCAAGAGATGCACCAATTAAAAAGAAAATGATACAAGTTACAGCATAAGAGAAATTTCGTTGATAATGAATATTTACTTTTGAATATAATTTTTCTTTATTGATGATATCTTCTTTAGAATAATTAAGATTATCCTGATCTCTAGTAACCATTTGCATGGCCTGATTTAATACTTTATCTTGATCTTCTACTTTTTGTTTTTTTAGATCAAAAACACCAGTTGTTTTAACTGTGTCAACCTTTTTGACATAAGTAGAATAATAATAGTTTTGATTAAAAAGATTAGTCTTTACATCATTGTAATATTTCTTGTAATCACCATTTAAAGAATCTATTAAATGTTTTAAACCAGCTCCATCTAAATATTTATAAGAATTTCCAGGATCTTCGTCTTTACCAGAATTTAATAAATCAGAAATATCGATGAAATAATTTAATGTATCAAATTTAGTATATTGGTTTTCTTGTTTCTTTCGTTGCTCAAAACTTTTATTTTTAATATTATCTGTATAGGCAACACCATTGTAAAGTTCCATTTTCAGAAAATTATTATTCTTTTTATCTGGAGCAAGATTACCTTTTTTAGCAATAATTGTCATTGTGTTTTCTCCAAATGAAGCATTTTGATGAACAAATACATCTTCTAACTTTTCCGAATTTTCTCCAGAAACTTTATTAATTTTCATTTGAAAACCAGGAACAGATTCCAAGAAAACACCTTCTTTCATACTTACAGTAGGTTTTGTTTGTAAGATATTAAAGTAGATTGTTCTCGCTTTTCGTTGAGAATAGGGCATTACTTTGTCTCCAAAGAAATATAATCCTATAGACATTAACATGATTAAGCCAAAAAGAGGTGCAAGTATTCGAGTTAATGAAATACCAGAGGCTTTCATGGCTGCAAGCTCATAACGTTCACCAAATCCTCCCATTGCCATAATAGAACCAAGAAGAATAGTTAATGGTAGAACAAGTTGAACAACGTTAATTCCTAGCCAAAATAGTAATTCAGCAATAATGTACCATTCTAAACCTTTACCAACAAATTTTTCCATTTGTTGCCAAGCGAATTGAACAATAAAAATGAAAAATAAAACGCTAAAAATGAAAAAAAACGGACCTAAAAAGGTCTTTATAATATAACTGTCAAGCTTTTTTAACATTGATTATAATTGAGTAATAATATAGCCTTGTGACTTATATTTCTTTTGGTCAAAGTTAAAGTAACTTTTGTGAATAAGTAAATTTTGAACATAATCTTTTACAACGATAGAAGTTGTTTCTCCATTTTTACCATATTCATTGTAATCATAAATCTGATTATTAGCAGTATTGACACCTAAAACACAATATTTCATAGTAGAAGTACTAGTAGGTGTTAATTTAATATATTGTATTGTTTTTCCTCCAACAGTTTTTTTATCAGAAAAAGCATAATTAAATCCACTTCTATATGTATTTAAAACTTTAGTAGGCGTTAAAAAATCTTCGCTATTAGACGCATCAGAAATAGTTACTTCTTTGTCATCTTTTGCAACTGTATATAATTTTGTTCCTGTAAATATTTGGTTAATATCACCAACATTTAAATTGAACTTTTGCTTCATCGAAAAAACTTCACCAGATTGTTTGGTTGATTTTCCATTTACAGTATGGTTAAAATCAAATTTGATGTAATACGTATCTAAATTCGTATATTTTGCATAAACTTGATCAAGTAATTGTTTTGCTGATTGAGCATTTGTAGTTCCAATTCCTATTAATAAGAATATGAAAGTATAGATTAACTTTTTCATGCAATTTTATATCTATTTTATTATTTTAAATTCTAATTCAAATTATTCAACAACTGTTCCAAACTAGCATCATCTTGGATGAGTACTTGTCTCGCTTTACTACCTTCGAATTGACCAACAATTCCTGCCGCTTCTAACTGATCTATTAATCGTCCAGCTCTGTTATAACCTAATTTTAATTTTCTTTGTAATAAAGATGCAGAACCTTGCTGATTCATAACAATTAAACGTGCAGCATCTTCAAAAAGAGCATCACGGTCAGATAAATCGACATCTAAAGAAGAGCCACTTTCTTCACCAACATATTCTGGTAAATGCATAGCATCTGCATAACCACGTTGGTCACCAATAAATTCTGTAATCTTATCAACCTCTGGTGTATCAACAAAAGCACATTGTAAACGAACTAATTCATTTCCTGTTGTATACAACATATCTCCTTTACCAATTAATTGATCCGCACCTGGAGAATCTAAAATTGTTCTTGAATCTATTTTTGATGTTACTCTAAATGCGACACGACCAGGGAAATTGGCTTTAATAGTTCCTGTTATTACATTTACAGATGGACGTTGTGTTGCAACAATTAAGTGTATACCAACTGCACGCGCTAATTGTGCTAAACGAGCAATAGGTAATTCAACCTCTTTACCAGCAGTCATAATTAAATCTGCAAACTCGTCCACAATAAGAACAATATAAGGTAAGAAACGATGTCCAGCTTCTGGATTTAATTTACGTTCTTTAAATTTAGCATTGTATTCTTTAATATTACGTACAAAAGCATTTTTCAATAACTCGTATCGATCATCCATTTCAATACAAAGAGAATTCAGTGTATTAATAACTTTTGTATTATCTGTAATAATAGCTTCTTCAGCATCTGGTAATTTTGCTAAGTAATGTCTTTCTATTTTAGAGTAAAGTGTTAGCTCCACTTTTTTAGGATCCACCATTACAAATTTTAATTCAGATGGATGTTTCTTATAAATTAACGAAGCAATAATAGCATTTAAACCAACAGATTTACCTTGTCCAGTTGCACCAGCCATTAATAAGTGAGGCATTTTAGCTAAATCAGCAACAAAGGTTTCGTTTGTAATTGTTTTACCAAATGCAATTGGTAACTCCATGTCTACATTCTGAAATTTTTGAGATGCAATAACAGAGTGCATAGAAACCATAGAAGGATTACTATTCGGAACTTCTATACCAATAGTCCCTTTTCCAGGAATTGGCGCAATAATACGAATTCCAAGAGCAGATAAGCTTAATGCAATATCATCTTCTAAGTTTTTAATCTTAGAAATTCTTACTCCAGCCTGTGGAACAATTTCATATAAAGTAACAGTAGGACCAATGGTAGCTGTAATTTGAGAGATTCCAATACCATAATTCCCTAAAGTTTCTATAATTCTATTTTTATTAGATTCTAATTCTTTTTGATCAATTAAAGTATTCCCATTATCATACTTTCTTAATAATGATATTGGAGGGAATTGATAATTAGGTAAATCTAAACGTTGATTATATTCTCCTTGCTCTTTTACTAATCTTGCAGAAGTAGCTTCAAACTCTTCTTCCTCGTCTATGTGTTGAACTTTTAACTCTAATGTACCAGACTCATTTTTTTCTTCTTGAGTATCATAATTAGGAGTAAAATCTACCTCATTATTTAATGTTTCGTCCTCAATAATTAGAGGTGTAATATTAAGAGGCGTTTCAGTAATTTGCTCTTCCTCTTGTGGTTGATGAACTGTAAATTCTTGTTGAAAAGCTTCGTTTGGAGTAATTTGTTGAGATTTAACAGCGTCTTTCTCGTATTCCTCGATTAGATTTAGTTCTTCGATTAAATCATTTTCTTGTTGTTTTTCAACTTCTTTATTAAATTTTTCAATCTTCTCTTGTTCTTCTAATTCTTTGCGTTGTCTTAATTTTTCTTGTTCTTCTTTTAAACGAAGCTCTTCTTTTTCGGCTTGTTTTAATGAATTTAATTTAGCTCGTTCCTCTAGTTTAGCTTGAACAGATTGATAAGTCATTTTAAAATGAATAACACAATAAATTAATAAGCTAACAACAAGCAATAAAATAACACCTAATTTACCAATAAAGCTATTTAAGAAATCATTAATCTCAAATCCCATTACACCAGAAAAAACATGATAATCAGGGAATAAACAACCAAAAAATACAGGAATCCAAATAATAAAGAATATACTTTGATATAATGTTGTAAAAGGTTTAATTTTTTTCCAATTTGTAGCTACTTTTAAGCCTAATAATATAAAAAAGATAGGAACAAAGAATGCAGTGATACCTATTCCTTTTGTCATAAAAACCTCTCCTAATAAAGCACCGAATTTTCCGAAAACATTATTGGCTACTTCATTTTTATCCATTAATTCAGAAATCTGACTTTGATCCATAAAACCATTAAAGAAATGAGAAATGAAAGAGATAAATAAAATCAATCCCATTACTAAAAATAAAATTCCAATAATTGTTTTTACAATAAGTTTTTTAGGAGTTTTTGGTTCTTCCTGTGTGTTTTTTATAGCCATTTTTTTGGTCGAGTATAATTAATGCAAAAATAATAAATCTTTGACAGACTAATCTAAGGAAAACAACTTAAATTTACTCCATTGATAAGAATTTTTATTAGAAAATTAAAACCATTATATTTGCCATTAGTATGGAAAATTTTGTTGTTTCAGCCAGAAAATATCGCCCACTTAATTTTGAAGATGTAGTAGGACAATCATCTATTACAAATACTTTAGAACAAGCAATTAAGTCCAATCAATTACCACAAGCTTTATTGTTTTGTGGACCAAGAGGTGTTGGGAAAACAACATGTGCTCGTATTTTAGCAAGAAAAATTAACGAAGAAAATGGAGTTGAAGGCGATCAAGATTTTGCTTTTAATATTTTTGAGTTAGATGCTGCTTCTAATAATTCTGTTGATGATATTAGAAATTTAATAGATCAAGTAAGAATAGTTCCTCAAATTGGTAAATACCGTGTTTATATTATAGATGAGGTACATATGTTATCAACAGCTGCTTTTAATGCATTTTTAAAAACATTAGAAGAACCACCAGCACATGCTATTTTTATTTTGGCTACTACAGAAAAACATAAAATTATACCTACGATTCTTTCTCGTTGTCAGATCTACGATTTTAAACGAATTGGAGTAGAAGATATAAAAGGCCATTTACAAAACGTTGCAGAAAAAGAAAGCATTACGTTTGAAGATGACGCACTACATTTAATTGCTCAAAAAGCAGATGGAGCATTACGAGATTCTTTATCTATTTTTGATAGAATGGCAACTTTTACGAATAAGAATTTAACTTATTCATCTGTTGCAGAGAATTTAAATGTTCTTGATTATGATTATTATTTTAAAATGACAGAAGCTTGTTTAGAGAATGATATTCCGCAAGCAATGATACAATTAAATGATATTCTGAATAAAGGTTTTGATGCACATTTATTTATTACAGGTTTTGGCGCTCATTTCCGTGACTTATTAATGGCGAAAACAGCTAATACTGTTGCGTTATTAGAAGTAGGAGAAAGAATTAAAGCCAAGTACTTAGAACATGCACAAAAATGTTCTGCTACTTTCTTATTTGGAGCAATAGAAATATGCAATGAAGCAGATTTAAATTATAAATCTTCTAAAAATCCACGTCTTACTGTAGAAATTGCATTGATGCAAATCGCATCGATCACAGCAGAAGAAAATGGGCTTAAAAAAAAAAGTATAGAATAGTTCCACCATCTTTTTATGGTAGTGTAGAGAAGCAAGTTATTGTACCTCAAGTTCAACAGAATAGAGAGCAAATTGCTGTTGTTGAACAAATTAATGCCACACAAAAAGTTTCTAAACCATCTTTTACAGAAGAAATAAAAGAATTTACAAGAGCTTCAAAACCAATAAAATCTAAAGGAAGTACTTCTTTCAGCTTAAAAATGGCTTTGCCTGGAGCAAAAGTTGAAGAACAAGCAGAAGAAATTTTAAGAGATGATTTACCTCGAGAAAAATTTAATCTCGATCAGGTAAATGAAGGTTGGAAGAGATTCTTGGATCGTTTAAAAGTTGAACATAATATACCATCTTATAATGCTTTAATGACAACAAAATTAGAAGTAGTAGAAGATGAGATTATTTTCGAATTTAGTTCACATTCATCTGAACAAGAGTTTGACGAATATAGAGATCGAATTAGAAATAGTTTAAGAGCTCATTTAAAAAATCATTACTTTACTATTCAAATTAAGTTTTCCGAAAGAGAAGCAGAGAACCATATTTTATCAAAAAAGGAAAAATTTGAAAAATTATTAGAGAAAAATCCAATTTTGTTAAAATTAAAAGAAGATTTTGGGTTAGATTTGTTTGAATAATGAAAGTTTATGACTAAACTTGCATATAAATTTACTATAAATAATGAAAAGAGTTCTTTTAGGGATTTTTGTTGTGGCATCATTAGTGTCTTGTAACAAAGGAAAATCTGTAGACAAATTAGAAAATGATGATCAAAAAGCATCATATGCATTTGGTACTGGGCTTGGAGAGCAAATCAAAGGTCTTGGAGGGCGATTAGTTGAAACTGATAGTATCAACTACGATCAATTAGAAAAAGGGATTAGAGATTATTTAAAAGCAGGAAAAGAAAGTAGAGAATCTTATGCAATAGGTCAACAAGTTGGTCAACAGATAGAAACTGTGATTAATCAACAACAATTAGATCAAATGGACAAAGATATTATTGTTCAAGGGATTATGGATGTTGTTCGTCACAAGAAATTGTTGATTACACAAGAGGCTGGTATGGGAATCTTAGATACTTATGCAAAAAATCACCAACAAAATTTGGTAAAGAAAAATGCTGATGAGTCTAAAAAATTAGTTGAAGAGAAGAAAAAAACTTCTGGAGCTAAAGCGACATCAACAGGATTAGTTTATGTTGTAGAAAAAGAAGGAACAGGAGCTAAACCAAATATTAACAGTGTTGTAAAAGTAAAATATACTGGTAAAATCTTAGCTACAGGTAAAGTATTTGATAGTACAGATAAAAACCCTGAAGCAAAAGGAGGTGTAGAATTTCCTTTAAACCAAGTTATTCCAGGATGGTCTGAAGGTTTACAATTAATGTCTAAAGGAGCAAAATATAAATTTTATATTCCTGCTAACTTAGGATACGGAGAAAATGGTGCACCAGGAGGACAAATTGGTCCAAACCAAGCATTAGAATTCGAAGTAGAATTAGTAGACTTTAAAGAAGGTCAACCAGCTCCACAAGGAGGTCAGCCAGGTCAACAAGGACAAGGTTTAACTGAAGAGCAAATGAAAGAATTACAAAAACAATTCGAAGCACAAGCTCAACAACAACAAGGTAAATAATCTTAGGATTTTAAATATTAAAAAAGCGATTCAGAAACTGAATCGCTTTTTTTGTTATTGAAGTTTTTTAAATTAATTATTCTATTTAATTAGATTGAATAACTGATTTGCCTCTACAGATCCCATCTTTTTTGCAACAAAATTTTTATCCTTATCAAATAAATAAAATGTTGGGATAGATGTTGGTTGGAAAATTGGTGCAAATTCGTAATTAGAATCATAAAGTAATTCTACATTTTTATTATTTAAGAATATAGGAGCATTTTCTTTTAAGAATGGTACTACATCTTTTGCTTCATATTCAGAAACTAAAATTATTTGTACATTTTTTAAATGTTCATCATAATTATTATTAAAATGATTTAAAGCTAATTTGCAATGAATACATGTTGGAGAAAATAAAACAATTAGTGTTTGTTTTCCTTTTTTAATGTCTTTAGAGTTGAAAATTCCTTCTGATTGCATTTTAATGAAAGAGAACTCTGGAATAGATTTTAATGCATTATCTGTATTTTGAGCAAAAGAGAAAAATGTAAAAAATACAAAAGCAAAGGTTGTTAATATTGTTTTCATTTATATAAATTATTTTGAGTGAAGTTAAGCTAAATCTTCGAAATAATAAAAGTAGCAGTTGATAAAACCATCAATATTAGTAAAAATACTTTTTGATGAAAAACAATACAGTTTCTAGTCATAAAAAAGCCGTTAAATTAATTTAACGGCTTTTTTATTTCTAATTGTATAAAAATGAATTTACTCGAAAAATGTAAAATGAACATTTCCATATTTTTTGTGTTGTACAAAATTAGGATGTTCATCAAAAGAAATAGAATCTGGATGTTCTAATACAAAATTTCCTCCTTCTTCTAACCACCCATTTTTAAAAATATCATCAAGAATTTTTTGATACTTTTCGACTTCTAGGTCATATGGAGGATCAGCGAAAATAATATCATACTTTTTAACAGGTGTTTTATCTAAATATTTTAAAACATCACTTTTAACTGTTAAAATTGTTTCGTCTAAATTTAATGCTTTTGCAGTTTCATCTAAAAACTTTACACATCCATAGAAGTTATCTACAGAAGTTACTTTTTTAGCTCCTCTAGAAGCAAATTCTAATGAAATACTTCCTATTCCAGAAAATAAATCTAGAACAGTTACTTCATCAAAATACCATTCGTTGTTTAAAATGTTAAATAATGCTTCTTTAGCAAAATCTGTAGTGGGGCGCACCGGTAAATTAGTTGGTGCTGTAATTCTTTTACCTTTTAATGTTCCTGAAATAATTCGCATTCGAATAATTTATATAATGTAAAATATTGTCCAAGAGATTTGTCTTCTTCGTTGAATGTAATGTTTCTGACATATTTTTTTAATGTGTCATAATAATCTGGTGAATGTAATAAATCACCAAAAGCAACTAAAGAAACAGTATTTGGACTAATATTTAATTGATTTAATGCATATAAAATATAAAACAAAAAGTCTTCTTTCGTTTTTGTTTCAAATAAATTGTAAAAAATAAATTCTCCTTTGCTTAAAATACAAATTTCTAATTTTTGATGCATTAAGTTGATATAAATTTCATCGTCTTTAGAATTAATTTTACCATAATCTATCAAGAATTTTCCTGAATGATATAACCTTGCATTTTGCAAATTTGGTAAAGACAATAAAACATCTTTCAATGGATAATGAATATTATAAACAATTGATGCTTCTTCATTTTGTAAAGGACAATCAATTGCTAATTGTATAGGATTATAATTAGAAATTGACAATAAGTCTTCTAATGGATGTTGTATTAAATGATTAGGTACCACATTTATAGAATTCGATAAAAAACAAATATGCACATGATCATAATTTTGTAATAACGTTAAATTAGAGCGCAATTCGTGTTCAATCTCAATTTCTGTTTTATTCTGATTTGTAAAATCAACCGAATAGTCATAAACATCCGAAAAAGAAGTTGTTTCTCCTTCAGTTATTTTTGTAATATAACTTAACGTGTTATGCGATAATAATATCGCTAACGAACGAACGGTTGTGTTTGACATATACTTTTTTTATCCTTGAATTTTTAACTCGCTGATTAAGACATAAATCAGTCCTAATGAAATCAAAAGTAATAAAATTTTGAAAGCAATCTTCATCTAGAAAATTTATTTTGGTAAAGATACTATATTTATTTTGTCCATTATAAATGCATTTCAATTCAAAGTACACTATTTTTATCGAAATTTGTAAATAAAAATAAACGTGAAAAAAATAGCCGTAATACCAGCTCGTTATGCTGCATCTCGTTTTCCAGGAAAATTAATGGAACAATTAGGAAATAAAACAGTTATAAGAACAACTTATGAAAATGTAGTTGCGACAGGATTGTTTGATGATGTTTTTGTTGTAACAGATTCAGAATTAATTTTTGATGAAATAGTTAAGTACAATGGAAAAGCAATTATGAGCATTAAAAATCACGAAACAGGAAGTGACCGTATTGCAGAAGCTGTAGAAAACATAGAATGCGATATAGTGCTTAACGTACAAGGAGATGAACCTTTTGTTAACCATAAAGCTTTAGCGGATATATTATCATCATTTGATGGAGAAGAAGGTGAAAAAGTAGATGTGGCAACTTTAAAAGAACATATTACGGCAGAAGAAGATATTCTAAACCCTAATTTTGTAAAAGTTGTTTCAAATTTTCAAGATTTTGCATTGTATTTCTCAAGATCACCAATTCCTTTTGCTAGAGATACTAAATTTTTTCCAAAATATTTTCGTCATATAGGGATATATGCTTTTAGAAAAAATGCATTATTAAATTTCTCAAAATTAGCAATGCGACAAAACGAAACTGCCGAAAAATTGGAGCAACTACGTTATTTAGAATATGGAATGAAAATAAAGGTTATCCAAACTGAATCTATCGGGGTAGGGATTGATACTCCTGAAGACTTAATTAAGGCAAATATTTATATGTCAACGAAATGTTAAATGCTATACTTTAAGTATTTATGCTTTATATTTGTGCTCGAAATCGATAATACTTTTGTAGCAATATAGAAATATTGTTTTTTTTAAATTTTTATTTTAAAAAACAATGTTTCGGTATGAATGTTGTTATGAGGGGTGTACTAAAAGTTAAAATTGTGATTATGAGTGATTCATGGAGAGAATATGAAGCAGAAGGATTAATTGAAAAAAGATCCTTTCTAGTGTCAAAAGAAGGTTTTGTAAAAAAACTTTATACAGGGCAAGACAAACATAAAATCTTAGAAGGAGCAATCAATAATGGGTATCGTGCAATTTGGGTAACAAAAGCTGACGGAAAACGTACAGCGAAATATGTACACAAAATGGTAGCAGAAACATTTTTGCCAAATACTGAAAAGAAAGAATATGTTGTGCACTTAGACCATAATAAATTAAACAATCATGTTGATAATTTACAATGGGCAACATTAGATGAATGGAAAGAACATAATAAAGATTTGTTCAGAATGATGAAAGGACGCTCTCGTTTAGATAGTATTCCAAATAGTAAATTAACAGAAGCGCAAGTTATTCGTTTAAAAAAGAAATTAATAGACCCAAATCGTAAAGCAAAAATTGCTACTTTGGCGAAACAGTTTAATATCTCACAAGGACAAGTTTACCGTATCTTAAGAGGTGAAAACTGGTCACATATCGAAGTTAAAAAAGATTAAAATAAATTAATCATATCATAACTTTGATGAAGTTTTTATATCTTGCTTTTTAATTTATAAAAACTAAAAGTTTTCATGTTTAATTTTAAACTATCAATGTTATTTGGTTTATTTTCTCTGATGAGTTTTGCTCAAGATGCAGAAAAAATTATTGAATCACATATAAATAAAACAGGAGGAGAAGCGAATTGGAATAGCCTAAATAGTATTATTCTAAAAGGAGAAGCTATAATTAATGTAGGAGATTCTTATCCCATGATTGTATATCATCAAAGACCTTACAATAAAAGAGTTGTTTTTGTTATGAATGGCAAAGAAATTCTAAACGAAGGTTATGATGGTAAAATGGGATGGACATATAGTGAGGTAACAAAGAAAAATGTTGTTATTCCTAATTATAAGCCAGATGCATTTGATGCTGATGTTTTAAAATATAAACAAAAAGGATTTAAAGTAAAATATTTAGGTCTTGATAAATATGATCAAAACAATAGTTGTTATAAAGTAGAATTAACAAAAAATACGAATTCGACAGTTTATTGTTTTGATAAAAATACTTATGAAATTGTAATGGAAAAGAATAATGAGGAAACTCTTTATTATTCTAATTTCAAAAATTATAATGGATTGTCCTTTGCTACTAAAATAGTAGGAAAACCCAAAGAAGGAGGCGAATATATCATTCAGTTTAATGATATAAAAATAAATCCTGCAATAGACAAAAAGAAATTTAAATTCTAAAATAAAAAAGTGATTCTTATTTAAGAATCACTTTTTTATTCATAATAATATTAAGTACTTAGATAAAAATAAGTTTTTTACTTTTGTACTTTGAATGAAGAAATTAAAATATGGCATTAGACTCTATTTTTGATCAAAATAAAAAATACGAAAAAACCTTTTTCCTTCGATTAATGGAAGAGGCAAGAAAAGAATATCCAGATTCAATTTCATTCATTGACGACATGATTTCAACTCTTCAAGAAAACAAAACTTATCGCTCTATTTTTTGTGAACATTTATACAGAGTATTTGGTGAGATTAACATCGTTGGTTATTTAGTTGATAGTGGAATTCATCTTGAAGATAGCTTTTTATCGCTATTTAGAAAAAAAATTATAGATTTTGTTTTACCCGATATTGAAGATAATAACGAATTAACTTCTGTTGTTAATGAGCTTTTTTACAATAATAAAAATCTAGAGAGAATAAGAATTATTCCTATTGATCGCTGGAAGAAATTTTACGAAGTTTTATATCAAGATGCTGCAGAAGAAAATCTAAAAAAATCTGTTAATAACATACAAGGTCAGTTATTACAATCCATCTCTATTTTAACTGTAAGAATTACGGGAGGTTTTTCTGATAAAGAAATGATTCGTTATAGTACTGAGGTTAATTATTTAGATAATCCCTTTTCTAAACTCTCTTTACAAGTAAGTAATATAGTAGAAAATCCTACCGCTGGTTTTGATATGCTCGAATTAAAAGAAAGTATATCTATTTGCAGAAGCTTATTAAATGATATTTTAACTCAGAAAGATTATAAAGGAATTTCATTAAAAGTTGCAGCGAAAATAAACCGTCTACAACAACAATTAGTACGTTTACAAAGTATTTTAATCAGCTATAATGAGTTAAAAACAAATGGAATAATTTCATTTTACAGTTTAACAACAAAAAAATGGATTGAATTCTATGCGCCTAAAAACTTTATGAGTGATCAATTAAGTTCAACACTTTATTTGATTACCTTTTTAGTAACTTATCATAATGGAAAAACAGGAGAGAAGTATATAACACAAACAGCCAAAGAATATAATAAAATGTTCTGGACAGCTTGTGGTGGAGGTTTTATTGTTGCATTTTTATGTTTTATAAAAACAGGAATAGGAAATATACATGATACTTCTCCTTTATTTAAAGCTTTTTTCTTCAGTTTAAATTATGCTTTTGGATTCTGTACAATTTATCTAACACACATGACGCTTGCAACAAAGCAACCATCTATGACAGCTGCTAGGTTGGCACAATCTCTTGTTCCTACATCAGGATCAGAATTGCGTGTAAAAGATTTTACAACTCTTTTTGCTCAATTAACGCGTAGCCAAATGATTGCTTTTTTAGGAAATGTTGTAGCAGGTTTCTTAGTTTCACTGGGATTATTTTATTTATTAAATAATGTATTTGGTATTGAGGTTTTAAAATATTCTAAAGCCTACCATTATTGGGAAGAGGTTGTTGTTATGGATTGGCATATATTTTATTTTGGGGGAATAGCAGGTGTATTTTTGTTCCTTTCGGGATTGATATCTGGAATAACAATTAATAGCCAACGTTTTAATAATATACCAGAAAGAATTTATCATCATCCAATTCTTAAAAAATCTTTTTCAGAAAAGAGAAGAAGAAAAATTTCTAATTGGTTCGAGAAAAACATGGGAGGAGTTGTAGGAAATATTGCTTTTGGTTTTATGATGGGTTCTGCATTTTTGGTTGGAGACTTTGTTGGACAACCATTTGATATTCGACATATTACATTTGTATCTGGAAATTTTGGAATAGGAATAGGAGGAATGGGATATCATTTTGATATCGGACCAATGATTATTGGTTTTATTGCAATATTTTTAGTTGGATGGTGTAACTTTTTTGTAAGTTTTTCGTTATCATTGTTTATGGCGATGCGTTCTAACAATATACCGTTATACAAAGTATTTAATATGATTTTTCATACAATAAAAGCATTTTTTCGTAATCCTTTACCATTTTTTGTTCCACCAATTTGGACTAAAAAAAATGAACAAATTTAATTCTGTTTATGGATAGTAATCTAGAAAAACAATTAAGATACGATAAAGCGTATCTAAGAATGGCTTTTGAATGGGCGAATCTTTCCTATTGTGAAAGGAAAAAAGTTGGTGCAATTATTGTGAAAAATAGGATGATTATTTCTGATGGTTACAACGGAACACCAAGTGGTTTCGAGAATAATTGTGAAGATGAGGAAGGAAATACAAAATGGCATGTTTTACACGCAGAAGCAAATGCAATTTTAAAATGTGCTAAATCAACACAATCGGCAGAGGGAGCAACGTTGTATATTACACTTTCGCCATGTAAAGATTGTAGTAAATTAATTTTACAAGCAGGAATAAAGAGAATTGTTTACATTCAACAATACAAAGATATTTCTGGACTAGCTATTTTAGAAAAGTCAGGGATAGAAATTCAACAAATTTCAGAAGAAGAACTATATAATTAAATGAAAATATTTTTTAAAATTATTAATATCATTTTACTGGTTGTAATTATATTTTTAGTAGGCTTTTTAGTCGGTAAAAAATACGATTTTGCACTTGACTCTAATAAAGATATAATCAGTTTACAATATTCAGATAACGAACATAAAATTCGTCGTCTTGTATCATTAATTGATAATGAATATGTAAGTGATGTTAATTCTGATAGCTTAGTTGATGACGCTATCAATTATATGGTAGGAAAACTAGATCCACACAGTACTTACATTAATAAAGCTTCTGTAGAAAAAGCAGAAGAGCAATTAAAAGGAGAGTTTGTTGGGATAGGCGTTCAATTTCGTGTTGTAAACGACACTGTTATTGTAGAAAGAACAATTCCAGGAACACCTAATTATGATCAATTACAGTTTGGAGATCAATTGATTTCTGCTAATAATCAATCATTAGTTGGTGTAGATAATGCTACTATAGGAAAAATATTAAAAGGTAAAAGAGGAACAGACGTTTCAATCTCAATACTTCGAGATAAAAATCCAATGACAATTAACTTAAAACGTACAATAGTTCCAATTGCTGCAGTTACAGGAAAACACATGTTAACAAAAGACTTAGGTTATATTAAACTAACTCGTTTTTCTGAAAATTCTGCTAAAGAAGTTAATGAAGCACTGGATTATTTACTGAGTAAAGGAATGAAAAAATTGGTTTTTGATTTAAGAGGAAATCCAGGCGGACTAATGCATATTGCTGAAGAAATAGCCGATGAATTCTTAACAAAAGACGAATTAATAGTTTACACACAAGATAAACAAAAACGAAAAAAATACATCTACGGAACAAATAAAGGACTTTTTGAAAAAGGTAAAATTTATGTTCTAATGGATGAAAATTCTGCTTCTTCTAGTGAAATTGTGGCTGGAGCATTACAGGACTATGGAAGAGGAATTATAGTTGGTCGTAGATCATTTGGAAAAGGTTTAGTTCAGAGAGAGATTAATTTAGGAGATGGAACAAAAGTTAGACTAACTGTAGCTAATTATTTTACTCCTTCAGGTAGATCAATCCAAAAACCATTTGATAAGAAAACAGCTAAGTATAGTGATGATCTATATAAAAGATTAAAATCGGGAGAATTATATAGTAAAGACTCTATTAAAATTAATAAAAAATTAGAATTTACTGCGCCATCAGGTAAAAAAGTATATGGAGGTGGAGGTATTATACCAGATGAGTTTGTTGCTTTAGATACAAAATCGGTTGCAAACTGGTTATATTACAATCAAGATTCTAATTATTTTAATGATTTCTTATTTAAAAAAATATATTCAATTCACGACTTTTTCATGTTTCATAATGAAAAAGCTTATCTAAAATATTTTAGTGCTGGTATGTATCGTAACGAGTTTTTAGGAGTTTTAGGAATTCCTACAAATGAATTTGATTCAGTTTATTCAACAACTGTTGATAACTACATGAAAGCTGTTATAGCAGAAGATTTATATGGATCTCGTGCTTTTTACGAAGTTTGGTTACCAGAAGATGAAATGATAAAACGTATTTTTGAATTAGAAAAAAATGTAAAATAAATGCAGTGGAAAGATGCGTTGTACGACTACCAAATGTATCTCAAATTAGAGAAGCGTGTTTCTGCTAATACAATAGAAGGATATCTGCTTGACATACAGAAATTAATTAATTATTCTGACAAGCAACCGTTAGATTATACACAAGATGATTTAAGAGATTTTATACACACTTTTGCATCTAGTGATTACAGTATACGTTCTCAGGCGAGAGTAATATCGGGTTTAAAAAGCTTTTTTGGGTATTTACAATTAGAAGATTTCCGAGAAGATAATCCCACTTCTTTACTTGAGACTCCAAAAATTGGAATGAAACTTCCTGATGTTTTATCAGAAAAAGAAATCGATAAAATGATCGAGGTAATTGATTTGTCTAAACAAGAAGGGCAGCGTAACCGTGCAATTATTGAAGTGCTTTATGGTTGTGGTTTACGAGTTTCAGAATTAATTAATCTTAAAATTTCCGATTTATTTTTTGATGATGGTTTTATTCGTGTCATAGGAAAAGGTAACAAACAAAGATTAGTTCCTATAAGCGAGTATACAATAAAATATATTAATTTATATAAAGAAACTATACGTGTTCATGTTCCTATAAAAGAAGATTTTGAAGACTTTTTATTTCTTAATAGAAGAGGTAAAAGTCTTACACGTGTTATGATTTTTACTATTGTAAAAGAATTATCGATTATAGCAGGAATCAAAAAAACAATTAGCCCACATACATTCCGCCATTCCTTTGCAACACATCTCTTAAAAAATGGAGCAGATTTGCGAGCAATACAATTAATGTTGGGACATGAAAGTATTACGACAACAGAAATATACACGCATGTAGATCAGGAATTTATTCGTGATGCAATTATTAAATTTCATCCAAGAAATAAATAGTTATTTATAAAATTATTTGGCTAACTTTAACTTGACCAATAAACACATGAAACCTTATGATAAAATCTTTTAAATATTGTCCTAATTGTGGTAGTTCTATCGATCAATTTAATTTTAGGAGAATGTCTTGTTCAACTTGCGATTTAGTATATTATCAAAACGTAGCAGCCGCTGTCGCAGTAATCTTAAAAAAAGACGATAAAATTCTTTTTACAGTTCGTAATAAAGAACCAAAGAAAGGAATGTTAGATTTAGCTGGTGGTTTTACAGATCCAGACGAATCAGCAGAAAGAACTTGTCAACGTGAGATAGAAGAGGAATTAGGAATTACTATTCCGATAGAAAATTTCAATTATTTTCTTTCTCGACCAAATGATTATGAATATAAAGGGATTCCATATAAAACATGTGATTTAGCTTTTGTAGCAGATTTTCCAGACGAGGAAATAATATTAGAAAAGGAAGAAATTGCAGATGTGAAATGGATTTCTATAAAAGATATTAAGTTAGAAGAAATAGGTTTCGATTCACTGAGAAGTGTTGTAGAAAATTATATAAAAACCTTATAAAATGATGAAAAGAATATTTTTTTTAAGTGTTATCATCTTAACTATTGTTTCATGTAACACACAAAAAGTATCAGTAGATTATGATAGAAATTTTAATTTTGATACAAATAAATCTTACACGTTTTCTAAAACAGATCGTGTTAGATTAAATGACTTGGATTCTGCTCGATTATTTAAATCGATAGAAAAAGGAATGTTATTTAAAGGATTTCAGAAATCTGCGGAAAATAATTTAGTTATTCATGTCGTTCCAGAAGAATACGTATCTAAAAAACAAACATCTAATGTTGGTTTAGGATTAGGAACAGGCGGAATCGGATTTGGAGGAGGAGTTTCGGTAGGAATTCCAATTACTTCTCAAAAACTAAATCAGAACTATACAGTTTCTATGTTAAATGAAGGACGTTTAGTTTGGCAAGGAATATTAAAACTTGAAATGCCTTTAAATGCTTCCCCAGCAGTGCGTGAAGCTAGAGTAGATAGTGGAGTTATGAAATTACTAAAGAATTTCCCTCCTAAAGCAAAATAAAAAAAATAGCTGTTTAATTTTAAACAGCTATTTTTTTATAATTTATAAACTAACTCGTTATCTTCGCTTTTAGTCAATTTAGACTTTTGTAAAAGCTTTAATGTTTCTGGTTGGTTTGCATTTGCTTTAGCAGCAATTTTATCTAATTTTAATTCATTTTTTGCATAATCTACAATAACATTTAGAACTTCGGTTCCATATCCTTTGTTTTGAAATTTACGCTTTAAACGAATATTAATTATTGCACCATATTTTGTTTGGCGTAAACCACCCCAACCAACAAATCTTCCACTTTTTTTCTCATGAACACCCCATAAGCCAAAACCAAATTCTTGGTAATGTTTAATCATATTCTCTATAAAGAAGTTTGCCTCTTCTTCAGATTTGTATGGTTTCTCATTAACGATTCTCATTAATTCTTTATCCGAATTCATTTGAAATAATTCGTATGCATCAATTTCGAAGAATTCGCGTAAAACTAAATTCTTTGTTTCACAAATAACTTTCATTAAAACTTTTTACTTGCTACAAATTTAGTTTGATTTTATGGAAATAAAAAAAGTCCTATCTAAAGAGATAGGACTTTTATAAAAATTATTTTTTAGCTGGCGTTTTCTTCGCTGGTTCAGCTTTTGCTTCAGAAACTTTTTGATTAATTTCTAATGTTAAAATTTGTCTTTTAAGATTAAAAATTTCAGTGTCTTTTGCATCTATCTTTTCTTCAAAATCAGTTATTTTTTGAGATAACTCTGTTACTTGTTTCTCTTTTTCGTTTAACTGACTGTAGAATAATTTTGATTTTTCTCCAGAACTGTTTAATGCAGAATATAATTCTTGTAAATTAGTATCATGCTCTCTCTGAGAAGCTCTAATCATAGCTTGTGCACCAGATAAAGCAGTATCTTTTCTGTACAATTCATTTTTAGAATATTCTAGATTTTGTTCTAGATTTTCTATTTTCAAATTAGCTAACTTTAATTCTTTTGCTGTATTTGATTGCTCGTCTAAAGCTTTGTAATAGTTTCCTTCTAATTCTTGATATTGTTTTTGTGGAACACAACTTGTAATTGCGAATACAGTTAAACAACTAAGTACAATTTTTTTCATTTATCTAATCTTAAACGTCTAATTCTATTAATATAGGACAATGGTCCGAATGTTTTGCTTCTGGTAAAATAGTTGCTCGTTTCATTTTATCTTCTAATGATGAGCTTACCATATTATAATCTATTCGCCATCCTTTGTTATTATTACGAGCATTTGCTCTATATGACCACCATGAATAATGATGAGGTTCTTTTACAAAATAACGAAAAGAATCTATCATATTACATTCTTCTATGAACGAAGATAACCATTCTCTTTCAATTGGCAAAAATCCTGAAACTTTTGCATTCCTTATAGGATCATGAATATCAATTGCTTCGTGACAAATGTTATAATCTCCACAAATGACAAGATTAGGATGAGAAATTTTTAATTCCTTTATATAATTCTTAAAATCTTCGCAAAACTGTAATTTAAAATCTAATCGATCTATGTTTGTTCCGCTTGGTAAATAAAGACTAATAACAGAAACATTATCAAAATCTAATCTTACAACTCTTCCTTCGAAATCAATATAATCTATTCCCGTTCCAATTTGAACGTGATTTGGTTTTATTTTCGAAAAAATTGCAACACCACTGTATCCTTTTTTATCTGCAGAATGCCAATACGTTTGATAACCTAAATCTTCAAAAGGTTTTGTATCCACTTGTTCTTGCAATGCTTTAGTTTCTTGTAAGCAAAAAACGTCTGGTTGTGCTGCTTCAAGCCACTCAACTAAGCCTTTAGTCATTGCAGCTCGAATTCCATTTACATTATAACTGATGATTTTCATAGACAGCGAAATTAATAAATTTTTATGACGATAAGTTTATTATCTTAATAAACTGAAAAAATAGTGTAACTTTTTTTTAATTTATGCATCTAATAAATAAACACATATTATGAAATATCTTATTCTTCCAGTTTTAGTATTCGGTTCGTTAGGATTTGCGAGCTGCTCTGTAGATTTAAATACAAAATCATCTCCTTCTAATTATTTAGATAGAGTTGAAGCTAGTGACAATTCTAGTATTCAGAAAAGAACAATTTCTTCTTTTGAAGGTATAGATATTAGTAATGCGATTAATGTAACAGTTACTGAAGGTAATTATAACGGTGAAGTAACAGTTGAAGCTCCTGACAATATTTTAGATCGAATTGTAACAGAGGTTGAAAACGGAATTTTAAATGTAAAAATTAAAGGATCTATTAATCTGAAAAATGAACAAATAAAAGTAAGTTTTCCTCATCAAAAATTACGCTCTTTTGATGTTTCTGGAGCATCTGTTGTAACAGTAATTCCAACACAAAAAGTAGAAAAATTAGCTGTTGATTTATCTGGAGCAAGTAACTTAAAATTAGATGTCGTTTCTAATTCTATTGCGATTGATAATTCTGGAGCATCTAGTATGAAAATTACGGGGAATGTACAAGATTTGGCTATTTCAGTTTCTGGAGCATCTACTTTAACAGCAAAAGATTTAAAAGCATCTACAGTTACTGTTGAATGTTCTGGTGCTAGTTCTACAACTGTTTGGGCAGTTAATAAATTAGTTGCTGATAGTTCTGGAGCAAGTTCTATTCGCTATGTAGATGAGGTTAATTTACAAACGAAAGTAGAAACTTCTGGTATGTCATCTATTAAAAGAATAAATAAATAATTAGAATATTTTATTAATCTTGAGTTTTAAGAAATGATACAAAAAAAATCGGATGAAAACTTCATCCGATTTTTTTTATATGTTATATTTCTTAGTTAGTTTAAAATTGCCAACCTAATGTTAGTAAGAATAAACTATTATCTAATTTAACTTTTGGAGCATAAGAATCATTTAATGTTACATAATAATTCTCTCCATCAATGTAATCTGTATTACCAATTAAATTCTGATATTTTTGTGTTTGATATTGATAAGCAGCGTCTATATAGAATCCTCCGAAATCATATCCTAAACCAAAACTTACACGGTTAATATCTCCTGCAAATGCATTTTTGATTGGTTGATTTGCAATAGAATTATTATTCTGATCAACTAAATTACTCATGAATATATCTTTGTAAGGAGAAGTTACATAATTATAACCAGCTCTTAATTTAAGACGATCTATACGATATTCCCCTCCAACTCTTACTTCGCTAGAATTTTTTACAAAATCATTTATAAAATTGTTTGACGAAGCAAATGCACCTGAAGGTTTAAATTTAGTATCATTGTTCATGTGGTAAGTATAATCTGCTCCTAAAGAGAAATTTTTACCAATAACAAAACCTAAACTACCTACTAATCTTCCTCCACGAGTCATATTATAATCAGAAGAGTATAAGTAATAAGTGTCTACAGTTCTATTAGCTTCATTAAAACCATTAGCAGCATAATAATCTTCAGAAACATTATACCAAACAGGAGAATGGTAAGCAGCACCTAAACGAACATTATGGTTTACTTTATAAATAGCTCCTAATGATAAAGAGAATCCTTGACCAACTTCACTAGCAGGAAATCCATTTCTATTGTAAACAAACATTCTATTTTGATTGTCATTAATTTCTCCATATTGTTCATAAGAAGAAAAATTAGTTTCATGGAAATTTACCCCAGCACCTAAATATAATTTATCATCATAACTAGAACCAAAATTTACAGAGAATTTAGATTTATATCCGTCCATACTTTTTGTGTATCCACCAAATGTCCAAGTATCACCTGTTCCATTAGCAAATTTGATATTTGGATTTGTTCCAATATTAGAGAAGTTATTTAATCGTTGATTAAGATAAGCAACTCCAACAGTAAAACGATTCCATTTAGAACCAGGATTTTCGAAAACGAAAGTTCCACCAAACTGTTGAATATTAAAATCGCTATCAGATTCTTTAAGATTTGTACCAAAATTAGTTTTGTTACTAAAGTTAGATACTCCTAATGTTATTTGTACATCAGAATTAATAGCAACACCAAGTCCAGCTGGATTTTGTTCAATAGAATTAATATCACTTCCTAAAGCACCAACGGCACCTGCTACACCAGTATATTTAGCATTCCCTACATTCATGTCTTGTGAATATAAGTTTATACCATTTGTTGGATATAAATTATTATATTCCTGAGCAAAAGTCAATGTGCCAGTTAAGACACAAAGACTAGTTATTATTTTTTTCATTGTTTATTTATAAATCAATTATCTTCTTCCTCCACGAGATCCACCTCCCATGCTACCGCTGCTACCACGAGATCCACCTCCCATGCTTCCAGATCCCATACTACTTCCTCTACTTGGAGAAGGAGAAGAATAAGAAGGACGAGAATTCATATTACCTCTGCTGTTATTGTCATAACTTCTACTAGGTTGTTGATATTCTCTAGTAGGACGAGTATCATATGTAGGTCTTTGTTGTCCTTGAGTTGCGCTAGGTCTTACTTCTCTCGTAGGTCTAGTCATACTAGGACGATTATCTATTTGTCCTTGATTAGTAGTTGGTCTAACTTCTCTAACAGGACGAGTGTTCATTTGTCCTTGACTAGTAGTTGGTCTAGATTCTCTAACAGGACGAGTATTCATTTGTCCTTGATTAGTAGTTGGTCTAGATTCTCTTGTAGGACGATTATTCATTTGTCCTTGTCCCATAGTTGGACGAGAATCTCCTCTAGTAGGACGAGTACTCATTTGTCCTTGCGCACCACTTGGTCGATATCCATTAGATATTTGTCCACGGTTACCGAATCCAGAAATAGGTCTGTTAGACATAGCTGTGTTTCCTCTTTGCCCTGGTTGAGTGTAAATACCTCTAGGTCTGTTCCATCCCCAACCACCGCCGTAGCCATAGTAAGGATTTCCATACCAGTTATTCCAACCCCATCCACCTCCGTAGAAAGGTCTGTTCCAACCCCATCCAGAAGAGAAACCAAAGCCGAAACCACCACCATACCATGGATCGTAGAAACCACCATAGAAAGGACTATTCATTCCCCAACCGAAACCACCTCCGTACCATGGATCATAGAAACCAAAGCGATATGGATTGCCGTACCAGTTGTTCCAACCCCATCCTCCATACATCCATGGAGAATAATTGTTCCAAATATTAATCTCTACACCATCATTTCTTCCCCAGTTGTATGGAGAATTATTATTGTATGAAAGAGTGTAGTCATTATTTCCAAAATAATTTAATCCACCTAACCCGTACTGATTCACGGTAACTTTAGAAGTTGGTTGTTGGGTAGCATTATTTTGTGAATTATCTGTTTCGTCTTGATAGAAAAATTGTTCAGCACCATTTCCTTCTGCATCGAAGTAGGCACTACCAATTTTAATTTCGCCAGAATTTTCTTGTGAATTATCAATTTGAGGATGAGCTTGTTGGTAGGTTTTATCTGTTTTTGGATTGTAATAAACACCATCACTTTCGTAACCACTTGGCTGATAAGTTGAACAAGACGAAATTCCTAATACAACCACCATAAAAAGAGTGCTTGTAGAAATTTTGCTAGAAATTTGATAAACTTTGTTCATAATTAATAAATTTACGTCATTTGTAATCTTTAAATTTGCATAAATATCGAGGCAATTTTTATGCCAAGTAAAGATACTAAAAAATACAAAAAACTTATCAACAAATATAGAAGATTATGGCAAAATTAACAACTCGTACTGAAGATTATTCTAAATGGTACAACGAGCTTGTTGTAAAAGCGAATCTAGCTGAAAATTCGAAAGTTAGAGGAAGTATGGTAATTAAACCTTACGGATATGCTATTTGGGAAAAACTACAAGCAGAATTAGACAAAAGATTTAAAGAAACAGGTCATCAAAATGCTTATTTCCCCTTATTTGTTCCTAAAAGTTTATTTGAAGCTGAAGAAAAAAACGCAGAAGGTTTTGCTAAAGAGTGTGCGGTTGTTACACATTACAGATTAAAAAATGATCCAGATAATAAAGGAAAATTAATTGTAGATCCAGATGCAAAATTGGAGGAAGAATTAATTGTTCGTCCAACATCTGAAGCTATTATTTGGAGTACTTATAAAAACTGGATTCAATCTTACCGTGATTTACCAATTCTAATTAACCAATGGGCAAATGTTGTACGTTGGGAAATGCGAACGCGTTTATTTCTAAGAACAGCAGAATTTTTATGGCAAGAAGGACACACTGCTCACGAAACTAAACAAGAAGCAATTGCTGAAGCTCAACAAATGCAAGATGTTTATGCAGATGTGGTAGAAAACTTTATGGCTATTCCAGTTGTCAAAGGTAGAAAATCAGATTCTGAACGTTTTGCTGGTGCAGATGATACGTATACTATTGAAGCATTAATGCAAGATGGGAAAGCGTTACAAGCAGGTACATCTCACTTTTTAGGACAGAATTTTGCAAAAGCTTTTGACGTTAAATTTACAAGTAAAGAAGGTAAACAAGAATATGTTTGGGCAACATCTTGGGGAGTATCTACTCGTTTAATGGGTGCATTAATTATGACTCATTCAGATGATTTAGGATTAGTTTTACCTCCAAAATTGGCTCCAATACAAGTTGTAGTTGTTCCTATTTATAAAACAGATGAACAATTAGAGGAAATTAGAAAAGTAGTTGATACTTTTTCTTCTGAATTAAAAGCTAAAGGTGTTTCAATAAAATTTGATGATGATAGCCAAACAAAACCAGGTTGGAAATTTGCTGAATACGAATTAAAAGGAGTTCCTGTTCGTGTTGCAATTGGACCAAAAGATTTAGAAAAAGGTCATGTTGAGGTTGCGCGTCGCGATACTTTAGAAAAACAATTTATCACATTAGATAATGTTGCGGTTGAAATAGAAAAATTATTAGAAGACATTCAAATTAATTTATTTGAACGAGCTAAAAATTTCCGTGATAATCATATAACAGAAGTTTCTACTTTCGAAGAATTTAAAACTGTTTTAGAAGAAAAAGGTGGTTTTTTATCAGCTTTATGGGATGGAACAGAAGAAACAGAGGAGGCAATAAAAGACGCTACTAAAGCGACAATTCGTTGTATTCCTCAAGCATTTGAAATTCCTACAGAAGGAGTTGATGTTTTCTCAGGGAAACCTGCAAAATATAGAGTTTTATATGCTAAAGCATACTAAGATTTCTTAATTCGAAAGTTTTAAATAAGTAAAATTTTAAAGGTCAGAAAATTTATTTTCTGACTTTTTTATTTTCTAATTACCACTCATATTTGAAGATAAAAAAAAAGAGCTATTACATAGCTCCCTTTCTATTTTGGTGTTTTTTAGCACGCAACTCTTTTAATTTTGCTTTTTGTTCTGGTGTAAAAACATTGTCTATTTCGTCAAATTCTTTTTTACGAATTTCCTTCATTTTTTTCTTCAACTCAAGTTTTTCCTCTTTATAATTGTCTTCAATCTGTTTGATTTTTAAAACTTGTGCTTCAGTTAAGCTTAAATCTTTTTTTAATTCTTGTAATTTTTGATCTCTTGATACTTCGTTATTATTTTTATCTTGAGCATTTGCATTTATTGCAGTAAATGCAAACATTCCTAAAACCAAAAATTTTACTACATTATTTCTCATAATCTATCAATTTTAAAAATTAATTAATACAACCTTTTGACTTTAATTTTAGAAAAAGGTTTAAATACATAAAATGTTAAATTTTTTTACATGTTCATGTAACATAAAAATAGAAATTTCGACTTATAATTTTTTATTTAAAATATTTTAAACGACAATTAAACCTTTAATAAAAAGGATTGTCAAATAGATTGTAAAATTTATAGAACTACAAAAGAAAAATTAAACAAATGAGGTTAAGAAGTTTATTTGCTTTGATGTTTATTGTAATCTGTGCAGGTTTAAATGCGCAAGATTTATTAAAGGTTAAAGGAAAAGTCTTATCAAGTGATAATAAACCTGTAGAATTTACTACAATTTCGCTTGAGAGTGCAGAAGAAGGTCTTGTTGTTGAAGCAGCAACCGATGCAAAAGGAGAATTTAATATAGAGGCAAAAGCTGGAACATATATTCTAGTTGTAGAACCTTTAGGTTACGATATAATAGAAAAACAAATTGACTTAAAAACAACAACTGATTTAGGAGTTTTTACAGCAAAAACTTCACAAACAGTTTCTTTAGATGCAGCAGTCGTTACAGCAGAAAAACCAATTTATAAAGTAGAATTGGATAAAAAAGTTTACGACATGGCAAACGATCCAATGTCACAAGGTCAAACGTTATCAGATGCATTAGCTAATGTACCATCTGTAGCAGTTGATGCAGAAGGAAATGTATCATTAAGAGGAAATGATAATGTGAAATTTTTAATTGATGGAAAACCTTCAGGAATGTTAGGTGTTTCGGATATTGGAGAAGCATTAAAAAATATTCCTGCAGAAAATGTAGAGCGTATAGAATTAGTTACAAATCCATCTGCTCGTTATGAAGCATCTGGTTCTGCGGGTATTATAAACATTGTACTAAAAAAAGGATCAAACACTGGTTTTAATGGCTCTGTTACTTTAAATGGAGGTATTCCAGAAATGGCCGGAGGTAATGTTAACTTAAATTATAAAACAAAGAAATATAATTTGTTTGGAAATTTAGGTACTCGTTATTCTAACAGAAAAGGAGAAGGTAGTGCTTTTAGAACTAATTTTGATGAATTAGGAAATGTTAGAGATTATTTATCTACAAACCGTGATAACGATCGTTTAAGAAGAAACTACAACATTCGTCTTGGTGGAGAATATTATTTAGATGATAAAAATACATTAGGATTATCTGCTGGTTACCGTTATAACAATGGTAATAATAATTCTTTTGTAAACTACAATAATTACGATGCTTTGATGGCATTTACAACGAACGATTTTAATGTTCAGGATGAAAAAGAAATCGAAAATAACTTTGATGTAGATTTTAACTACAAACACGAGTTTGATAAAAAAGGACATGAATTCTCATTTACAGGACGTTTTTCTACACAAAAAGAAGACGAAAATGGAAATGTCTTAAATAATGTTACTTCTAAAGACGGAAGTAATGAAATTACTCAAACAACAAGAATTACAGATAACTTAGAAAAACAAAATACAGTTGTTTTAACAGCAGATTATGTTCGTCCAATTGGAGAAAAAGGAAAGTTTGAATTAGGAGCTCGTGCAGATTTTAATAATAATAAAACAAATAATAGAACATTTAATTCTGGAGAAAATGGATTAGTTCCAGACGACCGTTTCTTTGCAAACGTAGATAATCAACAAAATGTATTGGCTGCATACACACAATATGGAAATGCAATAGGTGAAAACTTCCAATATTTTGCAGGTTTACGTTTAGAGAGTTCAGATATGCAAATTGATAACCATACGAATGGACAAAGTATCTCTAAAAAATATACAGATTTATTTCCTACATTAACATTAAACTATAAGTTTACACAAAAGAACGAATTACAGTTTAGTTATTCTCGTCGTGTTCGTCGTCCAATGGGATTCATGTTAATGCCATTCTTTTCACCTACAGATGATAGAAATATACGAAATGGTAATCCAGATTTAGATCCAACATATACAAACTCTTTCGAGTTATCTTATATTACAACTGTTGGTAAATTGATGGTAACACCAAGCTTATTTTACCAAAAAACAACAAATACAATTAATCAATTTGTTCGTACAAGAAAAGATCAAAAAACAGATGAGTTAGGTAATATCTATTACCAAGATGCATTAATCTCAACGCCTATTAATGTTGGTGATGAAGATCGTTATGGTTTAGATTTAACGGCGACTTATCGTCCATTTAAATGGTGGAATTTAATGTTTAATGTGAATTTATTCGGATACAATAGAACTGGTTTTCATCAAGAAACAAACTTGTCTTACAATGAACAAACAGGACAAGAGGAAATGAAAGTAGATTCGCAAGATTTTTCTGGAAATGGATTTAGTTCTCGTGGACGTTTATCTTCTAACTTTGTTTTACCAGGAGACTTTAAAGTACAGTTAGCTGGTAATTATATGGGAGGTATCAAAACAGCTCAACAAAAGACTGAAGATAACTTATCTATGGATTTCTCTTTATCAAAAGATTTCTTTAATAAGAGAGCTACATTAACATTTAATATTCGTGACGTTTTTGATTCTAGAAGAAGAGAAATGACAACGTATGCTGCAGATTACACAAATTACGAGAATATGCGATGGATGGTAAGATCATTTAATTTAGCATTTACTTACCGTTTTAAAAATACAAATGAGAGAGAACGTAATAAGCGTCCAGATGGAGGTGAAGAAATGATGGGTGGAGAGGAAATGCAAATTCCTGCTGCTTAATTATTTGTTTTTAATTAAATTGAAAGACTTAAACTGCGAGGTTTAAGTCTTTTTTTATAGCTATATCATGTATGATTTTCTATTGAAATAACTCAATAATAGAATTTAAATTAAAAATGTTCTATACCAATACAAAAAAATAAGCTGCTCATAAATAATGAGCAGCTTATTTGATTTTATAATCTTAATGTTTAAGAATTTTAATCTAATATTTTTAGAACTGATGTTGTTCTTGTTCTTGATTCTTTTACTAACTCAGCATTAGATAAATCTTTTCCGTGAGAAGGAATCATTTCTTTAATTGGTTCTTGCCAATTATTTCTCATCAATTCAGGGAAACATTTTGTTAGTAAATTCAACATAGCACTAACAGATGTAGATGCTCCTGGAGATGCTCCTAATAAAGCAGACATAGATCCATCTTGAGAAGAAACGATTTCTGTACCGAATTTTAAAACACCTTTACCATTTTGTTCTTCGATAACTTGTACACGTTGTCCTGCAGTTTGCTCAAACCAGTCTTCTAATTTAGCTTCCGGAAAGTATTCTTGTAAAGATTCTACTTTCTTTGCTTTAGATAACATAACTTGTTCAATAAGATATTTAGTTAAATCGATATTGTTTAAACCACAATTCATTAAGAAACCTATGTTTTCAAAGTTTACAGATTTAAATAAATCTAAATGAGAACCTTGTTTTAAGAATTTTGTTGAGAATGTAGCAAACGGACCAAATAATAAAGATTTTTTACCATCTATAACACGAGTATCTAAATGTGGAACAGACATTGGTGGCGCTCCTAATTTAGCTTTACCGTATACTTTTGCTTGGTGTTTTTGTATTACCTCATCATTTTGACAAACTAACCATTGTCCACCAACAGGGAATCCACCGAATTTTTTAGCTTCTGGAATTCCAGATTTTTGCAACATTAAAATTGCTCCACCTCCAGCACCAATAAATACAAAATCGGCATTAACAGACTTATTGTTTCCAGATTTTAAATCTTTTACTTTAATAGCCCATTTTCCGTTACTTAAACGAGTTAAATCTTTTACTTCGTTTTCTGTTTCTAAAGTGATTTCGTTTTTATCTTGTAAACCTTTAAAAATTTGACGAGTTAATTCACCAAAGTTAACATCAGTACCAAGATTCATGTGTGTTGCAGCAACTTTCTCATTTCCTTGTCTTCCGTCAACAATTAATGGAGCCCATTCTTTAATTTTATTTAAATCTTCAGAATATTCCATATCACTAAACAACGGATGTTGAGATAGTTTCTCGTATCTTTTTCTTAAAAAAGAAACATCTTCATCACCCCAAACAAATGACATGTGAGGAGTTGGACGTAAAAATTTCTCTGGAGAAGAAACGTAATTATTTTCAACTAAGTAAGACCAAAATTCTTTTGAAGTTTCAAATTGTTTTGCAATATCAATCGCTTTATCAATATTAACAACTCCATTTTTATCCATTGGAGTATAGTTTAATTCACAAAAAGCTGAATGACCTGTTCCTGCATTGTTGAAAGCCTCAGAACTTTCAAACCCAATCTTATCTAATTTTTCAAAAACAGAAATCTTAATAGCCGGATTTATTTTTTTAAGAAGTATGCTTAGGGTAGCACTCATGATACCAGCACCAATTAACACTACCTCTTGAGGTTGTTTTTCCATTTCTCAAAAATATATTTAGATTGCAAAGGTATTAATAAATAGGGTTTTTAACGAAATTATGTATAGAAAAAACAATGATTTATTACATAAAATAGCTCTATCAGTCGATATTTACCTCAAAAAATATATTATTCAGTTCTTCCGATTTCGTCGATAGAATTATTTTTAAACATTTCTTCTTCGAATGCTCTTTTTCTAACAACAGTAGTTTTTGATATTTTATCATGCCATCCGTTTTCTCCTAAGAATGTAAATGCGTCAAATGGTATGATTCTACATAAATTACGAACAAAATAGTCTTTTGTAGTTGGCTCTGTACCATCTATCATAACAACTTTGGTTCCAGTTATTAATTTTCCTAAAGATCGTCCTTTTGTTACAAATTCTATTAAAAAATAGATAATAACAACTAGTACGTAGATAAATAAATCGAACAAGATACTCTCTTCAGATATAGTTAAACCTAATGCCTCTGATGTGAATGAAATAGTTATTAAAACAATGGCTAAAATAAATATAACAGCAACAAGGTCTATTAAATAGTTTAGAAATCTTAATCCTTTATTTGCTTTGTGTTCGCCTACAGCGTAATCTTGATACATAATTTTTAATTTTATACAATGATTACAACTTCCGAATTTAGATATTATTGCGTTATTGTTAATATTAAATTTTATCCTCTATCCAGCGACGAAGATTAATGTAATTCGTATTTCGCTTTAGTAGTTCCTGATTTTCAGAATCTTTTAAGAAAGAATCTAATTCTCTAAACGCTTTTACTTTTTCGTGTGGGTATAAATCATTCAGTTCGATAAAAAATAAACTAATTTTTCTTGTAATGATATTGCTATTCTTCATCTTTTTACAAAACTGATGCGTTTTGTAAGTATACGTATCTAATTCTTGATCATTTCCAGAATCATACAAATTCATCATGATTAAAACATACGTATAAAATTGTAAATCGTCTTGAATAGAAGCTTCACTTTTTAAAATCTTTTGACAATATTCGAATGAATTTATCCAATCTTTTTTCAAAAAATAATAAGCAGCAATCTTTAAATACAATACTAAAATATGATGCTGATCAATTTTATTTTGATGAATATTAATTTCGCGTAAAATATCTTTTATTAAGAATGGACTGATATTCTCTTTAGGATTAATGAAAAAATAATTCAACTTATTATTAAATTTATTTACAAACCAAAGCGCTTCTACATTGTCATTTTGAGGCAAGTTAGAAGAAGCTTTTTCAAGCAAATCATACCAATATTTAAATTCTTCCGAATTTTTTTTCAAGTATAATATTTTTAATAGATAAGTATTTCCTTTTAAAAACCAAACAGGATGATGCTGAACACGTTCTTTTTTCTCGTAAAAAAGTTCTACCCATTTTTTAGAGAACTCATAAGCATTATCCAAATTTTGAGTTAACATTGCCAACCAAACATTTGCTTTGTAAAACCATAGTTTCTCTTTAAATTTTAGTTCTTCAAAAACAATATAATTGGTTTCCTTCTCAAAGAAATTTTGTATTTCGTTAATCTCATTTTCATCTTTAGCATATCCATTCTCTAATAAAATACTGTATAATTTAAGAGAGAGATTAGACAATTTACTAGCAGCTAAATTTTGCAGACTTAATTCTTCCGATTGCTGAATTAATTGATCCGCTCGTCCAGAAATACTTCGTGTAATAAATTGAGATTCGATAATTTTTTCGAGCTCAAGAATATCATAAGCAATTGCTTTTTCGTCTAATTGCAACGCTTGAGATTTTGCTTTATCTAATATTTTTAAACTTTGTTTATGTAAACCTTTCTGATATAATATAGTCGCAAAATCAAATTGTTCTCTCATTTGCATTCTATTATTCTGTTGAGAAGGGTTCATTCTCAAACTTGTTAAAATCTGTTTGTATAAATGAGCTTTAAGATTTGATAGTTGCTGTTTAGTTGTTATTTTTTTCTTTAAAATAGCAGTTTCATCATATTCATCTAACTTATCTAATGTATCAAATAATAACAAAAATTTTGCGTCTGCATTAATCTGCAAACGATTTACATAAAGCTTAAATTGTCTTTTTTCAGAACGATTTAATGACTTTATTAAACTAAATAAAGAATCTTTATTATGATTTGACATTGTATTTATTTGTTATTTAAATGGTTGTTTTATAATATTTTAAATTGAATATTAAAGGTTTTAAGAATTGTAATTTCTCTTCACTTTATCAATCATAAAATTAATACAAAATTAATTTTACAGAACAATAATAAAGAAAACAAATTGCTATGAGTGCCGAAAAAATTCAAATTTTTGATACTACACTGAGAGATGGGGAGCAAGTACCAGGTTGCAAATTAAATAAAAAACAGAAATTAGAGATTGCTGCTAAGTTAGATGAATTAGGAGTTGATGTAATAGAAGCAGGTTTTCCAATTTCTAGTCCTGGAGATTTTGAAGCAGTGAATGCAATTTCAAAATTAGTAAAAAATGCTACAGTGTGTGGTTTAACTCGTGCAAATAAAAAAGATATAGAATCTGCAGCAAAAGCATTACAATATGCTGTGAAACCAAGAATACATACGGGAATAGGAACATCAGATTCTCATATTATTCATAAATTTAATTCTAATAGAGATGCTATTATAGAAAGAGCTGTAGAAGCAGTTGCTTATGCAAAATCTTTTGTAGATGATGTAGAGTTTTATGCAGAAGACGCAGGAAGAACAGATAATGCTTTTTTAGCACAAGTAATTCAAGAAGTTATAAATGCTGGTGCAACTGTGGTTAATATTCCAGATACAACAGGATATTGCTTACCACATGAGTATGGAGCAAAAATAAAATATTTAAAAGACAATGTAATTGGAATTGATGATGTTGTGATATCATGTCATAATCATAACGATCTAGGTCTTGCAACTGCGAATGCTATTGCAGGCGCAGTTAATGGAGCTAGACAAATAGAATGTACAATTAATGGAATAGGAGAGCGTGCAGGAAATACAGCGTTAGAAGAAGTTGTAATGGTTTTTAATCAACATAAGGAACTTAATTTCTATACAGATATTAATACACAAATGTTAACAGAATTAAGCCAATTAACGTCTGAAACTATGGGAATGTTTGTACAACCAAATAAAGCAATAGTTGGTTCGAATGCTTTTGCGCATAGTTCAGGGATTCATCAAGATGGAGTGATTAAGAATCGTGAAACATACGAAATTATCAATCCAGCAGATGTTGGTGTAAACGAATCATCTATTATTTTAACAGCAAGAAGTGGACGCTCTGCTTTAGCTTACAGGTTAAAAGGAATAGGATTTGACACAACAAAGAATGAACTAGATGTAATTTACAATCAATTTTTAGAGATCGCTGATTCTAAAAAAGAAGTAGTCAAAGAAGATTTAATTCGATTAATGAATCAATTTAGACAACCATCAGAAATTAAAATCGCATGAGAACATTATTTGATAAAGTCTGGGATGCACACGTTGTAAGCCAAGTAGAGAACGGACCACAAGTTGTATATATCGATAAACATCTTATTCACGAGGTAACAAGCCCACAAGCTTTTGCAGAATTAGAAGCTAGAAATATTCCAATTTTTAGACCAGAGCAGATTGTAGCAACTGCAGATCATAATGTACCTACAATTAATCAGGATCAACCAGTTCGTGATCCTTTATCTAAACAACAATTAGAACAATTAGCAATTAATTGCGAAAAAAATAATATTACATTTTATGGTTTAGGACATCCCTATCAAGGAATTGTTCATATCATTTCTCCCGAGTTAGGAATTACTCAACCAGGAATGAGTATGGTATGTGGAGATAGTCATACATCGACACATGGAGCATTTGGAGCAATAGCTTTCGGAATAGGAACAAGCCAAGTAGCACAGGTTTTTGCAAGTCAATGTTTATTGATGAATAAACCAAAATCTATGCGAATTAAAGTGAATGGGAAACTAAATGCAAATGTTCAACCTAAAGATGTTATTCTATACATTATTTCTAAAATAGGAACCAATGCTGGAACGGGATATTTTTGTGAATATGCAGGAGATGTTTTTGAGAACATGTCGATGGAAGGTAGAATGACCGTTTGTAACATGTCAATAGAAATGGGAGCTCGTGGTGGTATGATTGCACCAGACGAAACAACTTTTCAGTATTTAAAAGATAAACCATTTGCACCTAAAGGAGAAGAATGGGATAAAAAAGTAGCTTATTGGAAAACTTTACCAAGTGATACTGATGCTGTTTTTGATGAAGAAATAGAATTTGATGCTGCGGATATTTATCCAATGATTACGTTTGGTACAAATCCAGGAATGGGAATTTCTGTTAAAGAAACTATTCCATCTAAAGATTCATTAAACGAAAATGAGAAAGAATCTTTTGAGAAAGCATTAAAATACATGGGATTTAAAGATAATCAATCCATTGTTAACTATCCTATTGATTATGTTTTTATAGGGAGTTGTACAAATGCAAGAATCGAGGATTTAAGAGAAGTTGCGAATTATGTAAAAGGTAAACAACGAAATGAGAATGTTGTTGCTTGGATAGTTCCGGGATCTAAACAAGTAGAAAGACAAGCAATTGAAGAAGGCTTAGATAAAGTTTTTGAAGCTTCTGGTTTTAAATTAAGAGAACCAGGATGTTCGGCTTGTTTAGCAATGAATGAAGATAAAATACCAGAAGGAAAATATTGTGTATCAACATCTAATAGGAATTTTGAAGGTAGGCAAGGTCCTAATTCTCGTACACTTTTAGCAAGTCCTTTAATGGCAGCGGCAGCGGCAATTCATGGAAAAATTGTAGATGTTAATAAAAATTAAATGTAAAAATGGATTCTATTAATCATATAAAATCATCAGCAGTTCCAATTAAAATAGAGAACATTGATACAGATCAAATAATTCCTGCACGTTTTTTAAAAGCAATAAGCAGAGAAGGTTTTGGAGATAATTTATTTAGAGATTGGAGATTTAATCAGGATAATCAATTAATTGAAGATTTTCCATTAAATAATAAAAAATTTGAAGGAAAAATTTTAGTAGCTGGAAAAAACTTTGGTTGTGGAAGTAGCAGAGAACATGCTGCTTGGGCAATAAAAGATTACGGATTTGATGTTGTAATCAGTAGTTATTTTGCAGATATCTTTAAAGGAAATGCGTTAAACAATGGGATTTTACCAATTGTGGTTAGCGATGAAGTTTTAAATGAATTATTTAAATTAATTGATAATGATTCTTCAATAGAATTTGAAGTTAGTTTAGAAGATCAAACATTAAAAATTCAAGATAAAATTATTCAATTCGAAGTAGATAGCTATAAAAAAATCTGTTTACTTAATGGTTATGATGATATTGATTTTTTAATTAGTCAAAAAGAAGAAATAGAAAAATACGAACAACGATATAAATCTCTACACAATGAAAACGCATAAAATAGCTGTACTTTCTGGCGATGGAATAGGACCAGAAGTGGTTTTTGAAACTGTAAAAATCTTAAAAGTAATTGAAAAGGTTTTTGACTATAATTTTGCTTTTGAAGATGCTCTAATAGGTGCAATTGCAATTGATGAAACAGGAAACCCTTTACCAGATAATACATTACAATTATGTAAAGATGCAGATGCTGTTTTATTTGGTTCTATTGGAGATCCTAAATATGATAACGATCCAAATGCAAAAGTTCGTCCTGAACAAGGTCTATTAAAATTGAGAAAAGAGCTGGGTTTATTTGCGAATATTAGACCTATAAAAGCTTATAACTCTTTATTAAGTAGAAGTCCATTAAAAAAATCTCGTATAGAGGGAACTGATATGGTTATTTTCAGAGAGTTAATTAATGGAATTTACTTTGGTGAAAAATTTACTGCAGAAGACTTTTCTTATGCATATGATACATGCTCTTATAGTAGAGCAGATATAGAGCAAATAGCACATTTAGCTTTTCAAGAAGCTACTAAACGTCGTAAAAAAGTAACGTTAGTAGATAAAGCAAATGTATTAGATACTTCTCGTTTATGGAGAAAGGTGACAACGGAAATTAGTAAAGAATATCCAGATGTTGAATTAGATTTCTTATTTGTAGACAATGCCGCAATGCAATTGATTCTTAACCCAAAACAGTTTGATGTTATTTTAACAGAGAATATGTTTGGAGACATAATATCTGATGAAGGGAGTGTAATAGGAGGAAGTATAGGGTTGTTACCATCTGCCTCAATTGGATTAGAGAATGCTTTATTTGAACCAATTCATGGTTCATATCCTCAAGCAAAAGGTAAAGGAATTGCTAACCCAATGGCATCTATTTTAAGCGCTGCAATGATGTTACGTTATTTAGGATTAGAAGAAGGAGCAAAAGCAATTGAAGATGCAGTAGAAAATGCAATCAATAACTTGATCGTAACTTCTGATCTAGATGAAACTAGTGATTACTCAACATCTGTTGTTGCCAATTATGTGATTAAAATATTATTGAACGAACATGACCATGATTCATATTTCAATTTTGAAAATATTATGATGGGAAAATCGACAATTATATAGTTTTTTATTTTATGACAAATGAGAAAGCCATCTTTTTAAGATGGCTTTTTCTATATCAATTGATGAGGTTTGATTACATCATTCCTGGCATTCCTCCACCCATTGGTGGCATTGCAGGCTCATCAGATTTAATTTCTGTAACAACAGCTTCAGTTGTAATTAACATACCAGCAACAGATGCAGCATTTTCTAATGCAACACGAGCAACTTTAGTAGGATCAATTACACCAGCTTCAATCATGTTAACATACTCGTCTGTTTTAGCATTGTATCCGAAGTCTCCTTGTCCTTCTTTTACTTTAGCTACTACAACAGAACCTTCTCCACCAGCATTGTGTACAATTTGACGTAATGGTTCTTCTATAGCACGTGTAACGATTTTAACACCTGTAGCTTCATCAGCATTTTTAGTATCAATCTCAGATAAATTAGATAATGCTCTAACAAAAGCAACACCTCCACCAGCAACAATACCTTCTTCTACTGCAGCACGAGTTGCATGTAATGCATCATCAACACGATCTTTAATTTCTTTCATTTCAACTTCAGAAGCAGCACCAACGTATAATACAGCAACACCTCCAGCTAATTTAGCTAAACGCTCTTGTAATTTTTCGCGGTCATAATCAGAAGTTGTAGTTTCTATTTGCGCTTTAATTTGGTTAACACGACCTTTAATTTGGTCAGCATCACCAGCTCCGTTTACGATAGTTGTATTGTCTTTATCAATTACAACACGTTCTGCAGTTCCTAACATTTCTAAAGTAGCAGTTTCTAAAGTAATTCCTTGTTCTTCAGAAATAACTGTACCTCCAGTTAAGATAGCAATATCTTCTAACATTGCTTTACGACGATCTCCAAATCCTGGTGCTTTTACAGCAGCAATTTTTAAAGAACCTCTTAAACGGTTAACAACTAGAGTAGCTAATGCTTGTCCTTCTACTTCTTCAGAGATGATTAAGAATGGACGACCAGATTGGGCAACTGGCTCTAATAATGGTAAGATTTCTTGTAAGTTAGAGATTTTTTTCTCACATAATAAAATGTAAGGATTCTCTAATTCAGCAATCATTTTATCTGTATTTGTAACAAAGTATGGAGATTGGAATCCACGATCAAATTGCATTCCTTCTACAACGTCAACATAAGTTTCAGTACCTTTTGCTTCTTCTACAGTAATAACACCTTCTTTTCCTACTTTAGAAAAAGCTTCTGCGATTAATGTTCCGATTGTTTCGTCATTGTTAGCAGAAATAGATGCAACTTGTTTAATTTTTTCTGATGAATCACCAACTTCTTCAGATTGCTCTTTTAAGTTAGCTACGATTCCAGCAACAGCTTTGTCAATACCACGTTTTAAATCCATTGGATTTGCACCCGCAGCAACATTTTTTAAACCTTCGCGAACGATTGCTTGTGCTAAAACAGTAGCAGTAGTTGTACCATCACCAGCAACATCGTTTGTTTTAGAAGCAACTTCTTTTACCATTTGTGCTCCTAAATTCTCGATAGGATCTTCTAATTCGATTTCTTTTGCAACAGAAACACCATCTTTTGTTACATGTGGAGCTCCGAAAGATTTCTCTAAAACTACATTACGTCCTTTTGGTCCTAATGTTACTTTTACTGCATTTGCTAATGCATCAACACCTCTTTTTAAAGCGTCTCTAGATTCTATATCGAATTTAATGTTTTTTGCCATTTTTTAATTTTTTATGTATTAAGTACAATGTACTTTGGTTTGTATATTTTAATAATTTAAAAGTCTATTAAATGATTGCTAAAATGTCAGCTTCACGCATAATTAAGTAATCCTTTCCTTCTAATTTTAATTCTGTACCAGAATATTTTCCGTAAAGAACTTTATCTCCAATAGCAACTGTCATAGGTTCATCTTTTTTACCATTACCAACTGCAACTACAATTCCTTCTTGTGGTTTTTCTTTTGCAGAATCTGGAATAATAATTCCTGATGCTGTTTTAGTTTCTGCTGGAGCAGGTTCGATAACAACTCTATCTGCTAATGGTTTAATGTTTAAATGTGACATATTTGTATTTTTTTATTTTTAATTATTACAATTAAATCAACTAAAAGTATGCCAACAGCCATTTACTGCCATTATGGAATGTTTAAATAAAATCTATAAAACAAAAATGCCAAGCTGTCAGAACAACTTGGCATTGGTAAATATTTAAATTGATTTTTTATTTTTTAATAATGATTTTTTTCGTGAAATGTTCATTGTCTAATTCTAAAGAAACGATGTAAACCCCGTTTGATAAACTAGATAAATTAATTTGTTGAGTTGCTGAATAATTTAATTGATTTGAATAAACAATTCGTCCAGTTATATCTACAATTCTTATCGCTCCTTTTTTGAAAAATTCTGGCAATCTAAGATTAATAATTCCATTAGATGGATTAGGGAAAATATCAAATTGATTATCTTTTGGATCTTCAATTTCTAATGAACTTTCAATTGAGAAATTTGTTGAATTAACAGCTAAGAAAACATTATCAATTGCTTTTATCATAATTCTTGCAGTATTAGTATTTCCTAAACCTCCAGGAACTGTAAATGTGTAAGATCCATTATTTGGAACAGATTCAGCTAAAACTTTGTCAAAACTTTGTCCAGCGTTTGTTGATAATAGAATTTTTACATTTTGAGTATTAATTCCATTTGCTGTCGTTCCAGCAACATCCCAATTAATAGTTGCTTGATTATTTTGTACCCAATTCTCATTTATTGTTTGTGAAGTAACTTTAAATGGTCCTGCCGCTGCTACAAAGTTTAAACTTACATTTTGACGAGTTGTATGACCAACGTTGGTATTATTATCACGAATAGTTACAGAAAAATTCATTGTTCTTGCAACGCTTGGAATTACTTCCCAATTATTTTTATCATAATCACTTGGAGAACGTAAATATGGATTTGTAGTAAAAACTAATTCATTTGTAAGGATTTTTTCTAATCTAGGGAAATAACGTATACCTTCACTTTTTGGTGGGAAAGATCTAAAATTTGGACCTCGAGTATTTGATGATAATGGAGGATTACCATATAATCTATTATTAACAGGTCCACTAATAACAGAAGTTTCTGAAATTTGAGGATTCATTTGTTCCCATGTGTAAGTTAACTGATCATTATTTGCATCTGTAGCAGATGTTTCTAATGCAAAAGCTGTTGAGATAGGTAATGAATAAAATGTTTTTAAGTTAGACGTAATAACTGGTGCTACATTAGTAGTAGGAACAAGTTGAGCACATGTAACTCTATTAAGCACAATATTTATTTCATCTATACTTCTTGTGTGATAATAAGCATCACTGTTTTGTTGTATGTTTGGTGGATTAATCCCTGTATATGCCATAATTGTTGAGCCACTACCTGGTTCCATTGCACTAGTAGAAGATCTATTAAAGTTATTGTTATATGTATGATTTGCACCTAACTGATGACCTAATTCATGTGCAGTAAAATCAATATCAAAAGCATCTCCTACAGGAGCAACTGTTCCTGTAACACCTCCAGCTTTTAAATTGTTACTACAAACAGCTGAAGTATTTGCTAAACCATTAGAATCATCAGCATTGTCTACTTTAAAAAATAAATGCCCAATATCATAATTAGAAACTCCTATAATATTATTTGTCACAATAACATTTTCATCAATCATTTGGTTAGCACTAGCTGAATTAAATGTATCATTATCTATAAAAAATAATTGATCTGTGTTTGGAATTAATTCTAAAAATACACCAACATCATTTTTCAAAACTCCATTAATTCTTGTCATAGACACATTTACTGCTGCTAAAATAGCTGCCTTCTTCTGTGCTAAAGTTCCATTGCTAACATTTGCTTGTTGAATAATATAATTTGAATATTCTGTAGTAGTTGTAATAGCTAATCTAAATTTTCTAAGATTTCCATCATTTACTGCTGCTATGCTAGAATTTTTAGCAACTTTTTCAAAATTTAAATTATCAATACCTAAATCATTTTCGTGGTCATCAACATGACATTTAAAGTTAGAGTTATCATTTACTAAATTACTCTTATCATAAATAATATAAGAAGATTTATTTTTAGTGTATGTATCAATTAAAATATTTTTATCACCATTAGTCAATGAACCAAAGAAACCAAATTGAGGAGATAAACTAAAATTAATTTTTTGATTAGGGTTATCGATATTATAACCAGAATAAGATCTTATATCAGCATATTGTTCTTGTAACTCATCAGAAAAGTTAGAATTTTCAGTTACTTTATACGTTATAAATTTTCCGTTTTCATCTGGGAATTTTAATAATTTAGATGCACCTTTTGCATTCATCTTCGTTAAATAATTAACTAAATTATCATAAGCTAAATCTAGCTTTATAGATTTTGTAGGTAAATGTGTACGAGCAATTAATTGTTCATTAGACTTACTACTTAATTGTGATGTTGCTTTCCAAAAATTTTGTTGAGCTAAAACATTTCCTCCAAAAAGAATTGTAGTAATAACGAGAATAGATGTTATTTTCTTCATAAGACTTGTTATTTTATAGTTAATTTTTCGATTGTCTTAGGAACGACAATCATTAAAAAATTAGATGGATCATTTTCTAATTCGATACCTTCTAATAACGATAAATGTAGTTGATAAATTTTATCATTACCAGAAATAAAATCAAGATTATAGGAATCGATATGATTTTTATACACAAGAACAACTTGTTTTTCATCAAAATCTACAACAATTCTTGGAGCAGATTTTATGAATGATTCATCAAGACTTTTATAAAAATTTTTTAATTCCGTTTCGTTTTTTAAAAAATGAGTTTTATTAATTCCGTCTAACGAGTAAGTACTAATTAGATTGTAATCATTTTCATTAATAGTTTGATATTTTTTTTGTGCAGAGCATCCAAAAATACAGATAAATGAAATAAGTATATAAATGTATTTTTTCATAGTAAGATAATTTGGTTTAAAGGTATTAAATATTATAAAGAAAAAGCCTCAAAATGAAATATTTGAGGCTTTAAATTGTATAAAATTTTAGAAATTACTTTGCTGGTTGAGCAGGTAATTGGTTTTGGCTAGCTCCGTTTGCCGCTGGTTGAGCAGGCAAGTTATTAGCTGGTGCTGTAACATTTGGTTTTACAGTTTTTATTGCATTTGGATTTTCATGCGTAACACCTGCACCAATAATTAATACAACAATAGCAATAAATAATCCCCAAGTTGTATTATCTAAAAACTTATTAGTTCTTTGTACTCCAAACATTTGACTACCACCTCCGCCACCGAAAGTAGAAGATAATCCTCCTCCTTTAGGGTTTTGAGATAAAACAATCAATACTAGTAATACACTTAAAATCATGATAATAATCATGAAAAACTGAAATAGTCCCATTTTATTATTTAGAGTTTGTTAAATTTTCAATTTCTTTAATTCGATTTGCAAATAAACCATTTTTTTCTGGATATTTCAAAATTAATATTTTATAAGCTTTAATAGCTTTATCATATTTCTTTTGTTCAATATAAATTTGAGCTAAAGTTTCGGTCATTAAATCCGAATATTCTTCACTATTCTTTCCAAAATTAGAAGTTGTATTTGGTGAAGGAATATCGACTTTTTTCATAGGAACGATTTTAGGATTTTTCTCCAAAAAATCATCTATTAACTTATACTTTATCTCTCTTTCAGCTATTTCCTGTTCTTCTTCTAATGTTTTTTGATCTTTTTGTTGAGAAGGAAATCTCTTTAACCAGTCAGAAAAAGAATGAGTAGAATCAGAATCAATATTTTCTGCTTTAATTTCTTCTACAATAGTTTCTTCTTCCTTAATTATAGGATCGTTAACAATATTTTTTTCCTCTTCAACCTCAATTTCAGAAGTTTGTTGTAAAGCATTTAGAATATCATCTTCAAGATTATTCTCTTGTTCCACAGGAACTTCCTCTATTTCCTGAATTAGTTCAATTGTTTCTTCTATATTTTCAATTTCAACAACATAATCATTTTCTTCTTTAGAAGCATCTGAAATAGAATTATCAACAACTTCTACTTCTTCTTGTTTCTCTTCTTCAATAACAGTTGGTGTAAATTCTTCGATAACTTCTTCTTTGACTTCGTTAATTACAGAAATGCTTTCTTCTTGTATTTTTTCTTCAAAAGAAGGTGTTTCATCAAGATTTGTATCATTTTTAAAATTATCTTTTTTCTCTATTTTTTCAGAATTTAGATAATGATATAAATCGACACGGTTACTACTGTGAATAGAAGTTTTATTAAGATAATCTTCAAAAGAAGGATGATTTTCTTTTTTTAAACCATATAAAAGCAATGCACGTAATGTATAGAAATAGGGGTATTTCTCAACTTCTTTTTTAAGAAGCGGAATGTCCGATTTCTCTACTTCGTATGGATGCGCTACTAAATATTCTATTCTGGTCATTGTTCAAATATAAGATTATTTCTACCAATCCATGGCAATGGAAGCAAAAACTTGGTCACGAAGATCATCAATAATTAATGGAACAATTGATGACTCTACAGTACTTAACATTGCATTTCCATCATACAATTGGAAAGCAGAAAATGTTCTATCGTAACTTTTAGATTCGTCTTTGTTATTAATATAGCGAACTTTTATATAAACTGTTAATCTATTTCTTGCAGCAATATCATTTGCTTGAATAGCCTCTGGAGTAATATCATAACCTGTAATTTCTCCTTCGATAATTAAATCAGAATTTTCATTAGAATTTAATTTTAACTTTGTTCTACTTCGAAAAATATCTTGAATAGATATTGTTAAATCCTGACTTAAAGTAGGATTTTGTTGTGGAGCATAATTAGGAAATGTTGCAACATAAATCGTATTCCAATCTGGTTGAATTGCAGCACCAGAAAGGGAATATTTTATACATCCTGTAATGCTAAAAAGAGCAAAAATACTAAGGATTAATACTTTTATTTTATTCATGATTTACAAATGATATTGTTTGATTTTACGATACAATGTGCGTTCTGAAATACCTAATTCATCTGCCGCCATTTTTCTTTTTCCTTTGTGTTTTTCTAATGCTAATTTTATCATTTCCTTCTCGTTATCTTGTAAGGATAAAGATTCAGGCTCTTCGATAGGACTAACATCATAAACATCGTTCGAATAATCGTATTGAGGAGGTTGATAAGTTTGTGTTTTAGGATTTGAAGGAACAACATTGTATTGACTTGGAATAAAATCGTTACTATCATCTGATTGTTCTTGGTAAACACGTTGAATTAATTCTTGTGTGTTTCCATTAAAATCATCAACATCTTTATTTTTAATCAAATCTAACGTTAATGCACGTAAATCGTTTAAGTCTTTTTTCATGTCTAATAAAACTTTAAACAATAATTCACGCTCCATAAAGTCTGATGAGCTTCCTTCTTTTTTACTTGTTACCGTTAACATTGTAGAATTATTTGGTAATAATTCCATAATTTTTTCTAACGTTATAACACGATCTTTTTCTATAACAGAAACTTGTTCCGAGAAATTTCTTAATTGTCGAACATTCCCTGGCCAAGGATAATTTGCAATATAATTCTGAGCTTCAGGAGAAAGTTCTATGTGAGGCATTCTGTATTTATTTGCAAAATCAGAAGCAAATTTTCTAAATAATAGATTAATATCTTCTTTGCGATCTCTTAATGCAGGAATGTCTATTTGTACAGTATTTAAACGATAGTATAAATCTTCTCTAAATTTTCCTTTTTCTACAGAATCTTTAAGTTTTACATTAGTTGCAGCAACAACACGAACATTGGTTTTCTGAATATCAGAAGAACCAACTTTCATAAATTCACCTGATTCTAATATTCTTAATAAACGAACCTGTGTAGAAAGTGGTAATTCACCTACTTCGTCTAAAAAAATAGTACCACCATCTGCAACTTCAAAATATCCTTTTCTAGTTTGTGTTGCACCAGTAAAGGCACCTTTTTCGTGTCCAAATAATTCAGAATCTATAGTTCCTTCTGGGATAGCTCCACAGTTAACAGCAATATAGTTATTATGCTTACGAGCAGATTGATTGTGGATGATTTTAGGAATAAATTCTTTCCCGACACCACTTTCTCCAATAACTAATACAGATATATCTGTAGGTGCAACCTGAACCGCTTTCTCAAGAGCGCGGTTCAAGACTACATTATTTCCAATGATTCCAAAACGTTGTTTGATTGTTTGTAAAGAATCCATTTTTATAGTTTTTTAAGGTTGTATAAACCGAATGAATATTCAATTTACATCAATTGAATTTGTATTGAGTTAGGTCAATATAAATTCTGTTATATTTTTTTAAGCTTCAACCATTTCACCAATAATGGTTGCAGTTGTACAGCTATTAGCTTTTACATTAACAAAATCACCAATTTTAGTTCCTTCTACTTTAGGGAAAACTAAAACTGCATTCTGAGTATTTCTTCCGTACCAGAAATTTTCGTCACGTTTAGAGTTTCCTTCAATTAAAACTTCATGAATTTTACCAACATAACTATTCATACGTTCAGCAGAATGTTTTTGTTGCATTTCGATGATTTCTTGTAAACGACGTTTTTTATCTTCAGGTAAAACATCATCTGGCATTTTCTTGTGAGCAGGAGTTCCTGGACGCTCAGAATAAGCAAACATATAACCGAAATCATATTTTACATATTCCATTAAAGATAATGTATCTTGATGTTCTTCTTCTGTTTCTCCACAGAAACCTGCGATCATATCATGAGATAAAGCACAATCTGGAACAATACGACGAATTTTGTCTATTAATTCAAAATATTCTTCACGTGTATGTTGACGATTCATTCTTTCTAATACAGTAGTAGAACCTGATTGTACGGGTAAATGGATGTATTTACAAATGTTTTTATGTTTCGCCATTACTTCCAATACTTTTTCTTCCATATCTTGTGGATTAGAAGTTGAAAAACGTAAACGAACATTTGGAAATTGAGTCGCAACCATGTCTAATAATTGACCAAAATCTACAGCTGTTGCTTTCTGAATATCAGTAGCGTTCTTAAATTCTTTTTTTGGACCACCACCATACCATAAATATGAATCTACGTTTTGTCCAAGTAAAGTGATTTCTTTATAACCTGATTCTACTAATTCTTTACACTCATTTAAAATTGAATGAGGATCTCTAGAACGTTCACGTCCACGAGTAAATGGAACAACGCAAAATGTACACATGTTATCACAACCACGTGTAATTGTTACAAAAGCAGTAACGCCATTTCCACCTAAACGAACAGGTGAAATTTCTGCGTATGTTTCTTCTTTTGATAATTGAACATTTATAGCATCACGACCATCTTCAACATCGTTAAGTAAATTAGGTAAATCGCGGTATGCATCTGGACCAACAACGATATCTACTAAATGTTCTTCTTCAAGGAATTTATGTTTTAAACGCTCCGCCATACACCCTAAAACACCAATTTTTAAACTTGGTTTTTGTTTTTTGATAGCATTAAGAGTTCCTAAACGTTTACGTACTGTTTGTTCTGCTTTTTCACGAATAGAACAAGTATTTAATAAAATTAAATCAGCTTCATCAACTTTTTGAGTTGTTTGATAACCTTCATTATTTAGAATAGATGCAACAATTTCACTATCTGAGAAATTCATTTGACATCCGTAGCTTTCTAAGAATAATTTCTTTGTAGCATTACGTGTTGGGGAAGTTATTAAAGCTTCACCCTGTCTAGCTTCATCTATATGTTTTTCTTCTGTATGCATTCTAAAATGATAATATATCGTGCAAAAGTAATAAAAGTATGTGACATATTGGCAGTAAAAATTTCTTTTGCATTTTATTAACATTATTGTAGATTTGAAGAACTAAAAAAACAACTATGGATAATAAAATGAAATTAAAAGTTGAGGAAATCAAGCAGAAAAGTATCAATGTAAATATTGGAGATACATTTTCTAAAGCATGGGAAATTTTCTCTGGAATTGCATTATATGCAATTAGTGCATTTGTTTTAACAATTGTAATCAGTTTTGCAGTAAACTTTATTTTAGGATTGTTTATCTCTGTACCATCAATGGTTATAACAGATCCAGACGATTTACAAAGTGCTTATATGAGTGCTTTAACACCAATGGCATTTGTAAGTAATATAATTAGTCTTGTTGTAGGTGCTGCTGTAGCTCCAATAACAATTAGTATATTTACGATGGCAAAAAAATTTGATAAACATCAAAATCCAGATTTTTCGGATTTGTTTATTCATTATAAAGATGGAAAATTTTTACCAATTTTTACAACGTATTTAGCTTTACAAATCTTAGGAATTATAGGAATTATTTTATGTATTATTCCAGGTTTCATTTTTTATATCACATCAATTTTAGCTATGCCTTTTATTGTGTTTACAAATTTTTCTACTTCAGAAGCTATTAAATCGAGTGTAAGTATTTTATTTAAAAACTTTGGAACTGCATTCGTTTTTTGTTTAGCATGTTTAGGTGTTGTAATATTAGGAGCATTAGTATGTGGAGTAGGTTTACTTGCAGCTGCACCTTTAGTTTATATTGCTACGTATGTTTTCTATAAAACAATTGTAGGAGATGACGATGACGAAATCAATGAAATAGACCAAATAGGGACAGATATTTATAACGATAATCCTTACATGAAATAAAAAAAATATGAAGCAGTTAGAAATCATTTTTGGCTGCTTCATTTTTTTGTTATTAATTTTGCATAAAAATTTAAGAAAACAATATGTCGAAAAATCTCGTAATTGTTGAGTCCCCAGCAAAAGCTAAAACCATTCAAGGTTTTTTAGGAAATGACTTTATCGTAGAATCAAGTTTTGGTCACGTAGTCGATTTACCCAAGAAAGGAATGGGAATAGATATAGAAAATCAATATCAGCCAATTTATGAAGTAACACCAGATAAAAAAGATGTTGTTAGTAAGTTAAAAAAATTGTCTTCCAAAGCAGAAACAATTTGGCTAGCATCCGATGAGGATCGCGAAGGAGAAGCTATATCTTGGCATTTGTACAATGTACTTGATTTAAAGAAAAAAGATACAAAGCGTATTGTTTTTAACGAAATTACAAAGAAAGCAATTCAACGAGCTGTTGCAAATCCACGTGTAATTGATGAGAATTTAGTTGATGCTCAACAAGCACGTAGAATCTTAGATCGTTTGGTTGGTTTCGAAATGTCTCCAATTTTATGGAGAAAAATAAAACCAGGATTATCTGCTGGTCGTGTACAATCAGTTTCTGTAAGATTGATTGTAGAAAGAGAAAAAGAAATTTTAAAGTTTACTCCAGTTTCATCTTACCGTTTTGTAGCAATTTTTGAAACAAACGAAGGAAGAACATTAAAAGCTGTTTTAACAAAGGAATTCTCTAAATTAAAAGAAGCAGAAGATTTCTTAGAAACATGTATAAATGCTGATTTTAAAGTAAATGATTTACAGAAAAAACCAGCAAAAAGAACACCTTCTGCACCATTTACAACTTCTACTTTACAACAAGAAGCTTCTCGTAAATTAGGTTTTTCGGTTTCGAGAACAATGCGAGTAGCACAACAACTTTACGAATCTGGACATATTACATATATGAGAACAGATAGTGTTAATTTATCTGATGATGCATTAACAGCAATAAAATCTACTGTTGAAGCAGAATATGGAGCTAAGTACGTAGAAATAAGAAAATACAAAAATAAAAATTCATCTGCACAAGAAGCGCACGAGGCGATTCGACCAACACATTTTGAAAATCAAACCATCAATGGCGATGATTCGATGCGAAAATTATACGACTTAATTTGGAAAAGAACAGTTTCATCTCAGATGGCTAATGCTGAATTAGAGCGTACAATTATCGATATCGATAACAATAAAAATAATTTTATCTTTCAAGCGAAAGGTGAGGTGATTGTTTTTGATGGATTTTTAAAAGTTTATCAAGAGTCTCATGACGATGAAGATGTAGATGATGATAAAGTATTATTACCAAGTGTTACGATTAATGAAAAACTGAAAGCTGATGAAATTTTAGGTACAGAACGTTTTACAAGAGCACCAGCTCGATATACAGAGGCATCTTTGGTAAAAAAATTAGAAGAACTAGGAATTGGTCGTCCATCGACTTATGCACCAACTATTTCTACAATTCAGAAAAGAGAATACGTAGAAATTGGAGAATTAGACGGACAAGAAAGACAATATAACACCTTAAAATTAGTAGATAATCAAATTAAAAAAGCACAACAAAAAGAAATTTTTGGTGCAGATCGTCGCAAATTAATGCCAACAGATATCGGTATTGTAGTGAACGATTTCTTAGTAGATTATTTTACAAACGTAATGGACTATGATTTTACGGCTCGCGTAGAAAATAGTTTCGATGAGATTGCTGAAGGTAAATTAAATTGGACAGAAATGATTGATGAATTTTATACAAAATTTCATCATGTCGTAGAAGATGTTCAAGAAAATGCTGATCGTGCAACAGGAGAAAGAGAATTAGGTGTAGATCCTGTTTCTGGTAAAAAAGTGCATGCACGTATTGGACGTTTTGGACCAATGATTCAGATTGGAGAAGCAGATGACGAAGAAAAACCACGTTTTGCTAGTTTACAAAAACACCAATCTATTCATAGTATAACTTTTGAGGAAGCAATGAAATTGTTTGAATTACCAAAAGTTTTAGGAGAATACAAAGGACAAGAAGTAGAAGTTAATGTAGGGCGTTTTGGTCCTTATGTTAAGTTTGATGATAAATATATTTCAATCCCGAAAGAAGAAGATTTAATGGATCTATCTTTTGATCGTGCAAAAGAATTAATTGAAGAAAAATTAAAGGCAGATGCGCCTATTGCACAATACGAAGGATATGATGTAACGAAAGGAAAAGGACGTTTTGGACCTTTCATTAAATGGAATGAATGGTTTATTAATGTTTCTAAAAAATACGATTTTGATCATTTATCTCAAGAAGATATCATTGAATTAATTGAGGATAAAAAGAAAAAAGAATCTGAAAGAGTTGTTCGCGAATGGACAGAACAAGAAATTAGATTAGAAAAAGCACGTTGGGGACGTTTCAATTTAATTCAAGGGAAAATAAAAGTTGAATTATCAAAAGAAACAAATCCAGAAGCGTTAACTTTACAAGAAGTAGAAAAGTTGATAGAAGCTGCGAAACCGAAAAAGAAAGTAGCAGCAAAGAAAACAACAGCTAAAAAAACTACGACAAAGAAAACGGTAACAAAAAAAAACGACGAATAAAAAGTAATGTATAAAGACTTTTTAAAACCAGTTTCTGAAGAGTTACAAGATTTTGCTAAATCTTGTAACTCTTTCTCTCTAGGAGCTTCAATTAAGTTTCAAGAAGATATTCTTGAAGAAAATGCTAACAAAGATAAAATTGCATTAATTGGAGTAACAGAGTCTCGATCAAAACAAAACGATTTGATTGAAGATGTTGATTTTAGCTTAATACGTACACAGTTATATGAATTACAATTAGGTAATTGGACAATTGATTTGTATGATTTTGGCGATATAAATTACGACGACAATAAAAAGGAGACAGAAAAGGTTTTTAGAGAAGTTATAAACGGATTAGTTAGCGATGGCTATGTTGTTATAATTCTAGGAGGAACACCAAGTTTAGGTTATCAACAATATCGTGCTTACGATGGAATAATAGATAAATTATACTATTTAACGGTTGATTCCAAGTTAAGATTAGATAAAGATCAAGATCAAACAACTGATGAAAATTACTTAACAAAAGTAATTTCTCACGAACCGTTTAATCTTTTGGATTACACAAATATTGGTTATCAGACTTATTTTGTTGCGCAAGAACAATTAGATTTAATTAATCAATTAAATTTTGAAACAATAAGATTAGGGCAAATTGCAGACAATGTAAAAGAGGTTGAATCTTATTCAAGAGACGTTAACGCAGCATTAATCAACCTTTCTAGTTTACAAGGATCGGATTTTTCTTCTTCAAAGAATATGACACCAAATGGTTTTTCTTCAAGAGAAATTTGTGCTTTGACAAAATATTTAGGATTTAGCAATAAAGTGTCATCTATTTACGTTTGTGATTATATTGAAAACTATAAAAAGTTAGATCACTTATTAATTTCACAGATGATTTGGTACTTTATAGAAGGAAAAAATCATCGTCCAGAAATAAAAAGTTTTGATGATGCACAATATTTTGATAAAATTTATGTTCCTACAGAAGGGTATAATTATATTTTTTATCGAAATGCTGAAACAAATCAATGGTGGATTGAAGTCGATTATACCGTTGATGATAAGTCGAAAAAAGAGATAATATCTTGCTCAGAAAAAGACTATGAGCAAGCACTTAAAGGGGAAGTTCCGAATAGGTGGTGGAAGTATTTTAAAAAATTTTACTAAAAAGTAATTAATAAATTAATAACCAATTGATAATTTGATTTAATTTGCATCGAATTACAATTGATACAAAAGTATAAAACCTGTATAAAATAAATCTATAGCAGAATGAATAGAATTTTGGTAAGTATATTATTAGTAACTCTTTCTTTATCTTCTTGTAAGATGTTGAAAAGTAGAGGTAGTGGTAATAGAAATGATGGGCAGATAGTTTCTGAAAGTTCTTCAGTTTGGACACCAGTTCGTCCAAAAGGGATGGTTCCAATTCCAAGTGGATCGTTTGTTTTAGGACAAACAGACTACGATTTTACAAAAACAAATGATGCTCCTGTGAAAACTGTTACAGTATCAGGTTTTTTCATGGATGATACAGAAATTACAAATTCTGAGTATAAGTATTTTGTAAATTATGTAAAAGATTCTATTGCTAGAACTGCTTTAGCTGATAAAGCAGAATCATTAGGTTTTGACCCACTTAATCAAAACCCAGGAGGTGATGATGGGATAGGTGCTTATGCATATATTTCTGGTTCTGAAGATGGAGAAGGAACTCCATACGATGAATACATGAGACAAGTTAATACAGGTAGGGATGGGCAAAATCCAATTAACGATAGAAGATTAAATAAAAAAATTCCTTTAGAGTGGGATAAATATAAATATCCAGATATTGACTATGCTGAGGCAATGGAAGGATTATACTATCCACCAGAAGAACGCATGAATGGACAAAGAACAATTGATACTCGTAAGTTAAATTATTCTTACGTTACAGTTGACCAAGATGCTGCTATTAAAAGAAAAGGTACTTTTAGAGTTGATTTCCGTAAAGAATTTAATTTAAATATTTATCCAGATACAACTGTTTGGGTAAGAGATTTTAATTACTCATACAATGATCCAATGCACCAAGATTATTTTTGGCATAAAGCTTATGCTGATTATCCTGTTGTAGGGATTAACTGGAATCAAGCTACTGCTTTTTGTGATTTCCGTACAAGATACCACAATGATGCACTTGCTAGAAAAAGTAAAAAAGGAAAAGCTGTAAAAGTAATTAGTTACCGTTTACCTACAGAGATAGAGTGGGAATATGCTGCTAAAGGAGGATTAGAAAATGCTCCATATCCTTGGGGAGGACCTTACTTAACAGATGATAGAGGTTGTTATTTAGCAAACTTTAAACCAAAACGTGGAGATTATTTAGAGATCAACGATGGTAAAAAAACAGGTTACATGTATACTGCTCCAATTAAAACTTTCCGTCCAAATGGATATGGATTGTATGATATGGCAGGAAATGTAGCAGAATGGACTAGCTCGCCTTACAACAGATCTACTTATACAATGTCATCTTCATTAAACCCATCAATTTCTGGTGTTGAAAAGAAGAAAAGTGTACGTGGAGGTTCATGGAAAGATGTAGGATATTTATTAATGATATCATCTCGTGATTGGGAACACAAAGATTCTGCAAGAAGTTTTGTTGGATTTAGAACTGTACAGTCTTATCCAGAAGGATCAAAAGTAAATTACAGAAGAACAAAATAAAACAATAACAAACTATTTAATTTTTTAAAAGCACTTTTATGGCATTACAAGCTTCAAAACAAGAACGTTTTACAAATTTTTTGTATAATTTCTTCGCCGCAGTAGTAATTATCGGGGCATTGTGTAAAATTACACACACAAATTTAGGTCCTATTTCAGCTAACGCAATCTTAACAGTAGGATTAGTAGCAGAGGCAATCGTATTCTTTTATTCTGCATTTTTCGATAAAGTGTCTGGAAGTTACGATTGGGAAAAAGCTTATCCAGAATTATTAGAAGGAGAGCCAGTTCAAAGAAAAACAGCGGCAGTAGCAACTGCAGGTAACAACTTAACATCTGAGTTGGACAAAGTTTTAGCAGACGCTAAATTAGACAAAGAAGTTTTCGAAAGATTACGTGGTTCTTTAGATAAATTTGGAGCAGCTGTTAATGAATTAAACACAACAACTTCTGCAGTAGCATCTACAGAGCAGTATAGTAATGAAATTGCAAAAGCATCAAATAACATTAATGCATTAAATGTTGTTTATGCTCAACAAATAGAAAATAGCCAAAAACAAGTAGAATTAAATAAACAATTTATCGAAGACATGCAAAAATCTTCAGGTAGTTCAGAGCAATTCTTAAAAGAAATGCAAGAACTTTCTGCTAACATTAATGCATTAAACAAAGTATACGGTGGTATGCTAACTGCAATGAAAAATAACTAATTCACTGCTAAGATAAATTAACTAATAATTATTAATTCTATAAAAATATTATGGCAGGAGGTGGTAAATTAACCGGACGTCAGAAGATGATCAACCTGATGTATCTTGTGTTCATTGCAATGATGGCTTTGAACGTAGATCGTGAGGTATTGAGATCTTTTGAAAGTATAAATACGTCATTAGAGTCAACAACAGAATTGACTTTTAAAAATAATGACTTATTTTATCAACAAATTGATTTAAAGGTAAAAGAAGATCCAACATATAGTGCTACTCAAGCAGAAGCTGCAGAGGTAAAAAAACAAACAAGTGAGTTTGTTACTTATATTGATGGATTGAAAAAAGAATTAGCTGGAGCAGATTTTGTATCTGGATCTGAAGAAACGGATTACAATGCATTGTCTAATACAGAACCAGTTGTATCTTTATTATTTAAAGGTAAAGGTGGTGATCAAGGAAATGAAAAAGCGCAAGAATTAGTATCTAAAATTGATGCGTTTAGAAATTTCATGATGAAATATGCAAAACAAAGCCCTCAAGCTAAAACTGCTGTAGCAAGTTTAGAAGAGTTCTTTGGAACAACAGCAAAAGCTAAGAAAAAATCTTGGGTAAATGAGAAGTTTTATGATCAACCAATGGTTGCCGCATTAACAAATTTATCTAAAATGCAGATGGATGCTCGTACACAAGAAGGTAACTTAGTGAGAGATTTATTATCTGGAAAATTAAAAGAGAAAATCGAATTGGATGCATTCCAAGGTTTATTCTTATCTCCAGGTGTAGTAAAAGTTGGTGACGAAGCAGTTCTTAATATTGTTTTAGGAGCTTATGACGGATCTATCAAAGGTTCTGTACAAACAAGTGTTGGTAATGCAGAAGTTGTAGATGGTAAAGCATCTATTAAATTAAATACTTCTACAGTTGGTATTAATCAATTAACAGGTAAAATTACGTACGTTTCTAACGGACAATCAAAAACTGTTGATATTGCACCATCTACTTACCAAGTTGTTGCACAAACATTAGATAAGAAAGCTGCTGAGATTATTGAAAAAGATCCAACAGGAGGTTCTATCGTAGCTGATAATTTACGTGTTGTTTACCGTGGAGTAGTTAACCCTATTTCTGCAACAATTAACGGAGCAAATGGACCTGTTAGTTTAGTTGCTTCTTCAGGAAGTGTTTCTGGAGCAGGAGCAAACAAATGGAACTATACTCCAGGAGGAGGAAGTGAAGTTGTTTTCACTGCAACTACTAAAGCAAGTTCAGGAAAAACGTTAACTGTTAGAGAAACATTCCGTATTAAACCAGTTCCACCAGCACGTGGGGTTATCTTAGGAAATACAAGTCCTTCTATACCAGATAATGGTGTAGCTGCACAAACAATTCGTGTAGATTGGCCAGATTTCTTATTCCCAGTATCAGGAGAAGTTACATCATTTAATGTAAAAGTTCCTGGTCAAGCAACAGTTCGTGTTACTGGAAATAAAATGAATGCAGCTGCAGGAGCAATTTCTAAAACGAAAAAAGGAGATGTGATTGGTGTATTTGATATTAAATACAAAACTAATTCTGGATTAACAGGAGAGGCATCATCAATCTCTATTCAAGTACAATAATATTTAAAAGTTAAAAATTTAGAATATGAAATATCTTTTGTTTGGTTTAATGAGTTTCTTCTCAACCCTTACAATGGCGCAAAATGTTCTTAACGCTGTAACGCCAGAGCAGTTAAGAAGAGACCGCGAAAATAAAACAAGAGTTGACGAAGCTGGAGATACAATCGACTTGGCTGTTGCCCCATTAGAATATGGTTTTATCGAAGATAAAGACATGTTATGGTCAAAAGTTGTATGGGAAGTTATTGATTTGAATGAACGAATCAATCAACCTTATTATTTATCTGGTGATGAATTAGTTCAGAATTCTAAATCTTTATACGATGTATTAGTTGATGGAATTCGTGATAAAAAGATTACAGAAGTTTATGACGATGAGTTCTTTTTAAACAAAATGAATTATGAGCAAATTATGGCTCGTAATGAGAAGAAAGATACTCAACAATTTTACTTCGATATGATCCAAGCTGGTGAAACACCAGACGAAGGAGCAATCTTTAATTACAAAGTAAAATCGGCTGATATTAAAATGTTAAAGACAAAAGGTCTTTGGTATATCGATCGTCGTTTAGGTGAATTAAGATACCGTTTATTAGGTTTAGCTATTATGGGACCTGATGCACAATCTTTAGGAACTGAGTTTGCTGATGAAGGAGGTTATATCGATTTATTTTGGATTTGGTATCCAGATGCTCGTAAAACTCTAGCAGAATACAAAGTATTTAATCCTAGTAATTCAACTTCTGCAATTACATATGATGAGTTATTAAATGCAAGACGATTTAATTCTGTTATTTACAAAGCTCAAACAACGTTTGGGGCAAAAGAAATAGGAGATTATATTCCAAAAGATTCTAAAGGTCAAATGGAAGAACACCATAGAATTAGAAACTCTATCATTCAGACAGAATCTGATATGTGGAATTATTAATTCTGAAAAGAAATATAAAAAAGAGATTAGTTAATTAACTAATCTCTTTTTTTTGTTCTTATTATAAAAGTGTTTAAACTAATTATTCTATTCTATGTTCAATCATGATTTTGTTTTTATTGCTGTTGCCATATTCATTTCTATGGAAAAACTAAGTATTATGTAATGATAAATTTAGTTTAAGTCAGGTATATCATCCTTGTCACATTGAGCCAAGTCGAAACTCATATCAGTTTAAATTAATGAGAAGCTGAAATGAATTTAGCTTGACATTCGTTGTTAATTTATCTAAATAGAATAATCGTTTTAAAGTAGCTTCAATATAAAATATAAATCAATAGAAGTTTTTAATATTAAAATTATGCTAAATAATAATTCTATCAAATAAAAAAGGTTTTAATGAGTTACTCATTAAAACCTTTTTTATTTAATTAGCGTTTCCCTTTTTTACGCCTTCTTCAATTTTTTCTTCAACCTCAATCTTTTCTTCTTGGTTAAGCTCAAATTCACCAGAGATATCATCGCTTCGTAAAACAACTTTTATACTTATAGGATAATGATCAGAACCAATATGAGGTTCTCTTATCATTTCTACTAAACGAAACTGAGAACTTAAGAAAAAGTGATCTAACGGCCAACGTAGAAACCAGTAATTAGCATGAAATGTACTAAACATTCCTCTTCCTCTACGAGGATCTAACATTTTACTTGTTTTTAAGAATAATCGTGTCGTTCTACTCCAAGCAACATCATTTAAGTCTCCAAAAACAATAGATGCTTTTTGATATTCTTTTGCTTTTTTACCTATTAATAATATTTCTGCATCTCTTTCTGTACTTTCTTCGTTTTCTTGAGGTACAGGTGGAGTAGGATGTAACCCATACATACGTATAGTTTGTTTGTTATATTCAATATCAGCAACTATTGATGGAATTTCATCACTAATTAAATAGTTTATTTCTTGATGCTTTACAGGTAATTTAGAATAGAATAAAAGTCCATAAGTATTTTCTAAAGGAACTTCTATTTTGTATTTATACTCATCTGTTGCCTCTTTAATACTTTCCATCCATTTTTTATTCGTTTCTAAAAGAAAAACAATATCAGGATTTCGTTTTTTTAATAGATCAACCAATTTTTGATATTCCTCATTATATTGTAATACATTATATACCATAATATCAAGAGGTTTTTCATCTGGTCTTAATTTTACTTCATCTATCATCTTTTTTCCGATGACAGTATAAGGAATTATAACCCATAAAAGATAAATTGCAGATACAAGTAAACTTGCAAACAACATAACAGTAAAATTATTTTTCTCAATAAAAATAAATAAAATACAAGCTAATGTTAATAAGGTAAACTTTTGTAATCTTGGGTAATCAAAAACTCGAATTGTCCAATGAGAATTTTTAAAATAGGGAATAATAACAGAAAGTAAAATTAGGCTAGAGAATATAATGTAAAATGTTTGCATTTACTTTTAAAATTTGGCTAAAGGTAATAAAAACCGAAACATTAGTTACCTTTGTAAATAAAATTTAATATTGAGAAAAGTAGATTATATCATAGTTGGACAGGGCGTTGCAGGAAGTTGCATGGCAATGAAGTTAATAAAAGAGAAGAAATCTTTTATCGTGATAGATCATCACTTTCATAATGCTTCTTCTATTGCTGGTGGAATTTTTAATCCTGTTGTTTTAAAAAGATTTTCTATTGTATGGAATGCTTCGAAGCAGATCGAACGATTAAAAGAAGTTTTTACTGATTTCGAAAATTTACTTCATAAAAAATATATTTATAATTTTCCTGTTTATAGAATTTTTAATGATGAACAAGAAAAGAAAACATGGCTAAAAAAAGCCAATTCTCACCCAGATTTAATTGATTATTTATCTATTGACACAGAACAATTAAATAATTTTTCTTCTATAGATTCTCCAATTGGCTCTGGAGAAGTTTTGCATACTGGTCGTATAGATTTAATGAATCTTATCAAAGATTTTAAAGATTATTTACAAATCAATGATTTGTTTATTAAAGAAGAATTCGACTTTAATTTATTAAAATTACAAGATAATAAAGCGAGCTATAAAAATATTGAAGCTGATAGAATTATTTTTGCTGAAGGATTTAATATTCTTAATAATCCATATTTTAAAAATTTACCAATTATTGGTGTAAAAGGAGAAGTATTAAAAGTAAAAACAAATGCTATTTTACCAGATGCAGTTGTAAAAGGGAAAGAATTTTTAATGCCTTTAGAAAATAACGAATTTTTTGTTGGAGCAACTTACGATAGAGATCATGTAAATTATGATAATACGATAGAAGCAAAAGAGTATTTAACTACTGGAGTAAAACAATTTTTAAAATCCGATATTGAAGTTGTGGAACAACATGCATCAATTCGTCCGACAGTTGTAGATCGTCGTCCTATTATTGGCGAGCATCCAGAATTTAAACAGTTAGTTTGCTTAAACGGAATGGGAACACGCGGAACGATGTTGGCTCCAGTTATGGTTGATGATTTATATAATTTTTTAGAGTTAAATGAACCAATAGATAAAGAAGCAGATATTACACGTTTTTATAATCGTTTTTAAAATTTTAACCACATGATGAAAAACTTTAATCTTAAAATAGCATCTATTCAATTAATTGCAAGTATCCTATTATTTCTTGGAATACAGCAATTCTATGTAATTGTCGAATTAGATTTAATAGAGTTAATACATTCCATAGGGAAAGATAATTTTAGCTATTATGTTCAAAAGAGCGATGAATTCGGAATTAGCGAAAAATTAAAACATCTATCTACTGTAAAAATGATTTTGAGCTTTATAGGAATTGCTTTAGGATATATTGTTTGTTCTATTATAAACTTTAAACGTCAATTAGATTGGAAGATTGCTGTTTTGATAGCTTTACTATGTTTCATTATTTTTCAGTTCAAAATTATTAATTTACCCATTCATTATATCGCAACAAAAAATTTAGCAATTGCTTATTTTGTTCCAGCTACAATTTCAATTTTATTAAGTTTTATTCTTTATTTTTTTAGTCTTCGAACAAAACCTTAAAGCTCTAAATTTTAAACTCTCGAAAAACATTGTATTTTTGCAAAATGTTATTAGTACAAAATTTAGGAGTTTATTTTGCGGGAAGATATTTATTTGAAAATGTTTCATTTCGCATCAACAAAGGAAATCGTGTTGGTTTAGTAGGTAAAAATGGAGCAGGTAAATCTACTTTGCTTAAAATTTTATCAAAGCGTCAACAATCATCCGAAGGTGAAATTGTTTATGAAGGTGAAGTAACAGTAGGATATTTATCGCAAGATATAGATTTTGTACAAGGAAGAACAGTTTGGCAAGAAGCAGATTCTGCATTTGAGCAATTAGTTGAAATACAAAATAAAATAGATTTTGTAAACAAAGAATTAGCTGAAAGAACAGATTACGAATCAGACGAATACGGAAAATTAATTGAAGATATTTCTACTTATACAGAGAGATTTGGTTTATTAGGCGGATACACAAAAGATGCTGAAATAGAACAAATTTTAATGGGATTAGGATTTAAAAATTCTGATTTTCATCGTCCAACAGATGAATTTTCTGGAGGATGGAGAATGCGTATCGAATTAGCAAAATTACTGTTACAAAAACATGATGTAATGCTATTAGATGAGCCTACCAATCACTTAGATATTGATTCTATTATTTGGTTAGAGGAATTCTTAAAAGATTATCCTGGTGCTGTAGTGTTAGTTTCTCACGACCGTCAATTCTTAGACAATGTTACCAATAGAACAATTGAAATTGCAAATCGTCATATTTCTGATTTTAAAGCGAATTATACACGTTATTTAGAATTACGTGAAGATCGTCGCGAGAAATTAGAACAAGCTCAGAAGAATCAAGAGCAAATGATAAAGCACACAGAAGAATTAATTTCAAAATTCCGTGCAAAAGCAAATAAAGCTTCTATGGCGCAATCTTTAATTAAAAAATTAGATAAAATAGAACGTATAGAAGTCGAGAATGAAGATGTTACCAAAATGAATATTCGTTTTGTAGATGCAGTTCAGCCAGGTAAAGTTATTTTCGAATTAGATAAAGTAGGTGTTGCTTTTGGCGATCATCAAGTTTTTGATAATGTTTCTTTTTATGTAAATAGAGGAGAAAAAGTAGCGTTTGTTGGTCAGAATGGTCAAGGAAAAACAACTTTATCTCGTGCAATTATTGATGAGCAAAAACACTCAGGTACAATTAAGCATGGTCATAATGTAGAGATTGGATATTTTGCCCAAAATCAAGCCCACGTTTTAAATGATAAATTAACGGTATTAGAAGAAGCGGAAAACTCTGCAACAGAAGAGACGCGTAAACTTGTTCGTGATTATTTAGGAGCATTTATGTTTGGTGGAGATTCTGTAGAGAAAAAAGTTTCAGTACTTTCTGGAGGAGAGCGAAATCGTTTAGCTTTATGTAAATTATTATTACGTCCATTTAATGTTTTAATTATGGATGAGCCTACGAATCACTTAGATATTCAATCGAAAGAGTTATTAAAGAAAGCATTACAAAAATATACAGGAACATTACTTTTAGTTTCTCACGACCGTGAATTCTTAGAAGGTTTAGTAGATAAAGTTTTTGATTTCCGTAACGGACAAGTAAAAGAATACCTTTCTGGAATTGATGATTATTTAGCACAAATAAAAGCAGGAAACTTCCGCGAAGTAGAAAAAGGAATTTTAGCAGCTCCAAAAGAAGAGAAACCAATTGAGGTTAAAATAGAACAAGCGAAAAGAGTTTTATCTTTTGAAGAAGAGAAAGAACAAAAACGTCTTAAAAATAAATTATCAAGAGTAGAAACAGAAATTTCTGAATTTGAAACTAAGATTAAAGATTTAGAAAATAAATTACATACGAGTTCTCAATCACAAGAAGAATTAGATTTATATTCTAAATTAAAAAATGATTTAGATGACAAGATGTTAGAATGGGAGGAAGTCTCAGAACAGATTATTTAAAATTATCTTCATATAATATTAAAAAAAGTGTTACATAACCGTAACACTTTTTTTATTGGAAATATCGTATATTCATCAACAAATTAAACTTCTATAAAATGAGTGAATATACAATTAGTCAATTTGTTGAAAAGACAAAACAGAATGACGCAGAACACGATTATTTTGAATTAGAGAAACCACAAATGTTGGAAATTAATTTAAATAATCAAGCTGTGTGGACAAAAGCAGGAAGTATGGTTGCTTATACAGGAAATATCGACTTTAAACGAGAAGGTATTTTGTCTGGTGGTTTAGGTAAGTTCCTGAAAAAAGCAATTTCTGGAGAAGGAGCAAAGCTAATGAAAGCAGAAGGTACTGGACGATTATATGTAGCCGATTCGGGAAAATATGTTCAGATATTACAATTAAATGAAGAATCTATTTGTGTAAATGGGAATGATGTTTTAGCACATGACCAGTCATTAAAAAGTGATATTACAATGCTGAAAAGTATTGCAGGTATGATGTCTGGAGGATTATTTCAAGTAAAATTATCTGGAAAAGGAATGGTTGCAATATCTACACATGGTCATCCTCTAACATTATTAGTAACACCAGATAGCCCTGTATATACAGATCCTAATGCAACAGTAGCTTGGTCTGGTAATTTATCTCCAGATTTAAAATCTAATGTTTCATTTAAAAGTTTAATCGGTAGAGGTAGTGGAGAAGAATTTCAAATGAAATTTTCTGGAACAGGTTGGGTTTTGATTCAGCCTTACGAAGAAGTATACTTTCAAGAAAAAGCTTAATGATTAAACAATCATTCTCTCCAATTATTGGTAAAGAACCTACAATACTTATTTTAGGTTCTTTACCAGGAGATTTATCAATAAAAATGAATCAATATTATGCGCATCCTCGTAATAGATTTTGGCAATTAATGTTTAAAATATTTAATCGAGATTATTCTGAAGATTACGCGGAAAGAGTACAATTAATAAAAGAAAATAACATTGTTCTTTGGGATGTTACATATTCTGCAATAAGAGCGGGGAGTATGGACAGTAATATGAAGGGTGAGATTCTTAATCTAATTCAAGAATTGTTAGACGAACATCAAACAATAAATAAGATTTTGTTTAATGGGAAAAAATCTGAACAATTATTTATGAAGAATTTTGAAAAAAATCCGTCAATTCGTTACTTTTCTTTACCAAGTACAAGTCCTGCTAATGCTAAATTTTCTACAGAAGATTTAATAAAAGTGTGGAAAGAAGCTATAGATTACTAATTTTAATTCTATTTTTTTGAAAAAAATAATTATTCTAAAAAACTAGAATAAAGATGATTAGTTACAGATGTAAATAAAACATTAAAAAAATATCAACTAAAAGTTTCATAATTAAAAAAGCTATCTTATATTTGCACTCACAAATCGCGGGAATAGCTCAATTGGTAGAGCGTCAGCCTTCCAAGCTGAATGTTGCGAGTTCGAGTCTCGTTTCCCGCTCTAACTTTTTATAAGTTGGATGCCTTGGTGGTGGAATTGGTAGACACGCAGGACTTAAAATCCTGTGTCCATTAGGACGTGCGGGTTCAAGTCCCGCCTGAGGTACTAAAAGCTCAAGAATTTATTTTCTTGAGCTTTTTTATTTTTTACCTTTTTTCTAAAATCTAAAATCTAATTTCTCAAAATTTAAATTCAAGAAGTTCAAAACACGAGCTTCTTACCTCGCACTTTAATTATAAAAAAAGAAGAAATAACATTTAAAAACAGAGAAAGTTTATTTAAGCAAAATCAAATTAAAAAAAATAGAGGATTCAAATATTTCAAAACGAATTTATTATAAAAAACTTTACAAAATATTACAAAAAGACTTGGTAAAGTCAATTTATTGAACTTATATTTGCACTCGCATTGCGGGAATAGCTCAATTGGTAGAGCGTCAGCCTTCCAAGCTGAATGTTGCGAGTTCGAGTCTCGTTTCCCGCTCTTTGAAATATTAAATTCAAAAATCAAATTTTGCCTTGGTGGTGGAATTGGTAGACACGCAGGACTTAAAATCCTGTGTCCATTAGGACGTGCGGGTTCAAGTCCCGCCTGAGGTACTTTTTATTTGATTTTTGCAATTTATTACGCGGGAATAGCTCAATTGGTAGAGCGTCAGCCTTCCAAGCTGAATGTTGCGAGTTCGAGTCTCGTTTCCCGCTCTTTGAAATATTAATTCAAAAATCAAATTTTGCCTTGGTGGTGGAATTGGTAGACACGCAGGACTTAAAATCCTGTGTCCATTAGGACGTGCGGGTTCAAGTCCCGCCTGAGGTACTTTTTATTTGATTTTTGCAATTTACACGCGGGAATAGCTCAATTGGTAGAGCGTCAGCCTTCCAAGCTGAATGTTGCGAGTTCGAGTCTCGTTTCCCGCTCTAACTTTTATAAGTTGGATGCCTTGGTGGTGGAATTGGTAGACACGCAGGACTTAAAATCCTGTGTCCATTAGGACGTGCGGGTTCAAGTCCCGCCTGAGGTACTAAAAGCTTAAGAATTTATTTTCTTGAGCTTTTTTTATTTTTTAGAATTAACATCGTTTGAAATAGTTTCTAAGAAATAATATTTAAATATTTCATAACTAATTTATTAGCGAAATATTTAAAAAAAAGTGTAAAAAAGGCTTGGAAAATTAAATTGTTTCCACTTATATTTGCACTCACAACGCGGGAATAGCTCAATTGGTAGAGCGTCAGCCTTCCAAGCTGAATGTTGCGAGTTCGAGTCTCGTTTCCCGCTCCAAAGAAAAAGCCAAAGATTAAATCTTTGGCTTTTTTATTTTCTAAACGTTATAGAAAAAATTATTTTTCTTCTGATAACAGTTGCTTATATTTTTTTCCTTCTATAAACTTTTTCTCAGCCCAAATTGTTCCTCCAGGAATTATTGCTGCTACAAAGAATATCCAAAAAATAGTCATACTCCAATTGTATTTATCTTTTAAGATGTAAAGAATAACCACATAAAGTACAAATAATCCTCCGTGCACTCTTCCGGCATGAGTAACCCATGTAGGATCTTCCCAAATATATTTTAATGGCATTGCGATAAAAAATAATACAATCGCAGAAATAGCTTCTAAATAGCCAATGATTTTAAAAAACTTCAACATTTACCTTAAATTTGACCGTAAAAATAATTTTTAAAATTAACACTATTGCTAATAGTTATCATTAATTGAGATACTTAACATAAAAATTATACGTTATTAGAGCTTATGATGCGTTTTTGGATTTATATATTTTTCTGTTTTTTGACCAATTTATTTGTTTTTGGTCAAGAAAAAACGTTTCATTTTTATCGTTTTAATGAGGATACAAATACTTATGTCAAAGATTTTGAAAATAGTAATCTTAAAACAACCTTAGATTCTTTACAAAAAATAGGTTATTATACCTTAACACTAGATTCTATACAAGACGAAAATGTTTATCTAAACAAAGGAAAACTTTACCAAAATATTTGGGTAAAAGACAACCAATTATTCAATAATAAAAACAATTTTTTCCCAACAAATAATCTCGATTCTATTTTAAGTTCTATTTCTAAAAAGAACATTCAGGAAGGATTTACTTTTGCTCAGATTAAAATTATACCAAACGGTTATTTGGAAAACGAACCTAAAGTTGAGTTAGTTTTAGATAAAGGAAATCAACGAAAGGTAGACGGTGTTCGCGCAGTTGGATATGATAAATTATCAAAAGGATATATTAAACATGGTTTAAACATTAAAAAAGGAGAAATCTTTAATGAAGAAAAGCTACAGAATATATCTTCGTTAATGCAACAAACACGTTTTATTGCAGAAGTACAGAAACCCAAAACATTATTTAAACAAGATTCTACCATTGTTTATTTATACCCTAAAAAAGTAAATTCAAATTATTTTGATGGAGTTCTTGGTTTTGGAACAGATGATAATGGTGATTTTAGATTAAATGGAAATATTCAACTTTCATTAAATAATGTGTTTAATAATTTTGAGGAAATAAAATTAAATTGGATTGGTACGGCAAATAAGAATACATCATTAGACATTGCTGTAAAAGTTCCATATTTATTTAAATCTGCAATTGGTTCCGAGACTAATTTTAAATTATTTAAACAAGACTCAGTTTTTGTTAACCTTAATTTTTCTGAACGATTGTATTACAATCTCAATTTAAACTCATCAATTGGTGTAAGTGGAATTATACAATCTTCAAACTTTCTGTTAGACGATAACGAATCTTTAAGAGCAAATTATGACGACTTTTCTAAGATGGGAGTTGGTTTAAATTATCAATACCTTTTACATCATCCATTTTTATTAATGGAAGGAAAATCGATGTTGAATGTTTTTGTAAATTCTATTCGTAAAAAAGAAAAGAATTTTTCTTGGACAGAGGATCTCGAGAATAAAAAAGTAAATCAGATAGAAGTTGGGTTGAAAACTTTTCGTTTGTTCGAATTAAGTTCTAAGCATTTCCTAAAAACATCGGCAGAGTTTACAGGGTTATTAACAAAAGACAACGATTTTTCGGAAAATGAATTATACCGCATTGGTGGTTTTGGAAGTTTTAGAGGATTTAATGAACAAAGTATTGTAGCCAATATGTACGGATTTCTTAGTGTAGATTATCGTTTTGTGCCCAACGAAGCATTTTACATAGGTCTGTTTTCCGACTATGGTTTCATAGAAAATAAACGAGCAAACATAAATACATCTTTATTAAGTTTCGGAACAGGAATTTCTTTTTTAACTAAATTAGGAATCTTTAATCTTAGTTATGCAGTAGGAAAAACAGACAATACCTCTTTTGATTTTAAAGAATCTAAAATCCATTTCGGAATATTAAGTCAATTCTAAATAAACCAACATTAAAAAAAAATCAAATTTATATAGGTTTATTGTTAACATTTTTTAGAAATTAGCTACTCATTATTTACTCACACAAAATTAAATTATAATGCGTAAAATATTTTACCCAATATTTGCAGCTTCAATCTTATTTGGAGGTGCACAATTGGCATCGGCACAAGACAACTTGGTTAACTCGTTAAATAAAAATGTTAGTGAAAACAGTAAAGAAGCATTTAAGTTTACAGATGTAATCAATTTAGTAAATACTTCAGTAAAAAATCAAGGATCTTCAGGAACATGTTGGTCATATTCTGGTAACTCTTTCTTCGAATCAGAAATGTTAAGAATGGGAAAACAACCAGTTCAGTTATCTCCAATTTTTAATGCAAGAAATACATATGTAGAAAAAGGAAGACAATATGTACGTATGCATGGAGCAACAACTCTTGGAGATGGAGGAGGATTTTTTGATGTTTTAAATACAATTAAAAAATACGGAGCAGTTCCAACAGATGTTTACACAGGATTAAACTACGGAACAAAGAACAATCAGTTCGGAGAAATGGCTGCTATCCAAGAAGGAGTTTTAAAAGCGGTAGTTTCTAATCCAAATGGAAAACTTACTCCAAACTGGGAAAAAGCCTACACTGCTGTTATTGATAGTTATTTAGGAGAATATCCAAAAGAATTTACTTACAACGGTAAAAAATATACACCTCGTACATTTGCAGATCAAGTCGTAGGAATTAATCCTAACGATTATGTTGCAATTACATCTTTCAAAGAACACACATATTATAAACCATTTGTATTAGCTATTCCAGATAACTGGTCGTACGAATCTTTTTACAATGTTCCAATGACAGAGTTAACAGATAATATAGATTATGCTTTGAAAAACGGTTATACTGTAGCTTGGGCAACAGATGTTTCTGAAAAAGGATTTAGCTGGAAAAATGGTGTTGCTTATGTACCAGAAGTAGATTTTGCGGATATGAATGCTCAACAAAAAGCAGATATGTTTAAAGGTCCAAAACCAGAAAAAGTAATTACAGAAGATTTACGCCAAGCTGCTTTTGATGATTATCAAACAACAGACGATCACGGAATGCACATTGTTGGTTTAGCAAAAGATCAAAACGGTAAAGAATACTATATTGTTAAAAACTCTTGGGGATTAACAAACGATTACGAAGGGTATTTATATGTTACAAAAGCTTTTGTACAATATAAAACAACAAATATTTTGATTCACAAAAATGGTGTTCAAAAACAAACATTAAAAAAATTGGGATTATAATTTAAATCTCATAACATTATAAAAAAGCTGTTTCTTCAATTTTAAGGAACAGCTTTTTATTTTTTGGGGCGAACTAACGGGCTTTCTCGCTTTATCTTTTGTTCGCTAGAACGCTCCACAAAAGGATGCCGCTTCAATCCCTGTCGCGATTTTAAAAACTGAAACAAAGAATAACCTCATAATCTAAAAACTTAATTCAAAATATTAATGTAATTTTGCAACTCATTTTTTAGTCAATAAACATGCCTCAAAATATCACTATTCGTATCTCTCCAAGAGAAGCAGCAAACGAAAAAATCTTAAAACAACGTTTAGCTTCTGCTGTAAAAACGAAACCAGAAAATATTAATTCCTATCAAATTATTCGTAGGTCTTTAGACGCAAGAAGTAAAAACATTGTAACACAATTACAAGTAAATGTTTTTATAAACGAAGAATTTTACGATGCTTTCGAGTTTAATCCTAATTTACAAAACGTAGAAAACCAACACGAAGTATATATTGCTGGAGCAGGTCCTGCTGGTCTTTTTGCTGCCTTAGAATTGATAGAACAAGGTCTAAAACCTATTATCATAGAGAGAGGAAAAAATGTTAGAGACCGTCGTCGCGATTTAGCAGGAATGAACAAAGAAGGAATTGTAAATCCAGAATCTAACTATTGTTTCGGAGAAGGAGGAGCAGGAACTTATTCTGACGGAAAATTATATACACGTTCTACAAAACGAGGAAATATTTTAAAGTCGTTGCAATGGTTTGTTCATTTTGGTGCAACAGAACGAATTTTACAAGAAGCTCACCCACATATCGGAACGAATAAGTTACCGGGAATTATCGCAAAAATGCGCGAAACAATTATCGAATGTGGAGGTGAAGTTTGGTTTGATACAAAATTAACTGATATTCTTATTGAGAACAATCAAATAAAAGGAATTGAAATCAATCACGATAAAAAAATAAAAACATCTTCTCTTATTCTTGCAACGGGACATTCGGCTCGTGATATTTTTAGAATGCTAGACGAGAAAAAAGTATTAATAGAGGCTAAACCATTTGCTTTAGGTGTTCGTGTAGAGCATCATCAAAGTTTAATAGATGCAGCACAATACCATTGTCCAATTGGAACAGAACGTAACGAACTTTTACCACCTGCATCTTATTCATTAGTTTCACAAGAAGCTGGTCGTGGTGTTTTTTCTTTCTGTATGTGTCCAGGAGGAATAATTGCTCCTGCTTCTACAGACGAAGGAGAATTAGTTGTAAATGGTTGGTCACCTTCTAAACGAGATGGGTTTTTTGCAAACTCTGGAATGGTTGTAACGGTAGATGAAAATGATTTTGCAAAATATGGTTTTACAGGACCATTGGCTGGAATGAAATTTCAACAAATGGTAGAACAAAAAGCGTGGCAAGTTGGTGGAGGAAAGTTAAAAGCTCCTGCACAACGTATGACTGATTTTGTTTCTGGAAAATTATCTAATTCATTAAATGATTGTTCGTATTTACCAGGTTTAACATCAGGTTTATTAAGTGACGTTCTTCCAAAAGAAATACATCAATCATTAAAACAAGGTTTTCAAACTTTTGGTAAAAAGATGAATGGTTATTTTACAGAAAATGCAAATGTTGTAGCAACAGAATCGAGAACTTCTTCACCTGTTCGTATACCACGAAACGAAGAAACGTTAGAGCATGTACAAGTTGCTGGGTTATTTCCTTGTGCCGAAGGTGCGGGTTATGCTGGCGGAATTATTTCTGCAGCAATGGACGGTGCGAAAGTAGCAATTGCTGTGAAGAGTTTTATTGAAAAGTAATAAGGTGTTTTTATTGAATTTAGAGACCTTTAATTAATAGTGCAACAAAATAATATCAACAATCTAGAAACTAATGGATATACACTTTAAGTATAAATATGACGATTTATTTAATCCAACATTAAAAGCACTTAAAAACTTAGGAAATTCAGGTTCAACTTCAGAAATAGAAGATGAAGTAATTAAAATCCTTAATTTGAGTGAAGATTCTATAAATGAAATCCATAGAGAAAGTACAACAAAACTAGCTTATAGACTTGCATGGGCAAGAAATTATTTGAAGAAGTATGGTTTAGTTGAAAATTCTTCAAGAGGAATTTGGGCATTAACTGAAAATGGTCAAAAAAATAATGAAGTAAATAAAGATAAAGTTAAAAAGTTTGTTGTTAAAAAAGATAAAGAAGAGAGATTAGAAAAAAGTACTAAAACTAAAGATTCTAATATTCCTAATATTGAAGAGATAACTGAAGAGATAGAAGAATTTTCTTGGCAAGATAAATTATTGGAAACGATAAGAAATATTGAGCCATCACAGTTTGAAAGACTTTGTCAAAGGCTTTTAAGAGAATTAGGTTTTATAAATGTAGAAGTTACTGGAAAAACAAATGATGGAGGAATTGACGGAAAAGGAATTTTAAAGATAGGTCAAGTTCTCTCTTTTCATGTTGTCTTTCAGGCTAAAAGATATCAAGGTACAGTTTCTTCCTCAGTAATACGTGATTTTAGAGGTGCAATGGATGGAAGAGCAGAAAAAGGCTTAATAATGACAACAGGAAATTTTAGCCGTGAAGCTCGTAAAGAAGCTCAAAGAGATGGAGCAAAACAAATAGATCTAATTGATGGAAATGAATTTGCTGAAAAATTAAAAGATTTAAGACTTGGTGTTAATATAGAACTTGTGGAAGAAGTGAAAATAAAAAATGATTGGTTTAGAAGCCTCTAAAAGATTCTTATTGTAATAATTTGGCAAATAATTACGTTTAAAAATTTAAAATAGTTAACTACTGATTACAGTCTATTTAAGAAATAAAAACTATTTTTGTGATACTATCATTTGATACTATCATAAAATGAAACCACCTTACGAAATAACAACAGAAATATTAAAGTTCATTACTTCAATTTCAGAAAAAATTGGAGAAATTAATGCAAAACATTTAATAAAAACCAATCCTACTTTAAGAAAACAAAATCAAATTAAAACGATTCATTCCTCTTTAAGTATAGAAGGAAATACTTTAACAGAAGAGCAAATAACTGCCATTTTGGAGAATAAGCGAGTTATTGGTCCACAGAAAGATATTCTTGAAGTTATAAACGCTTTAGATGTTTATAAAAATATCAATAAATTAAAACCTCATAGCGAAAAAGATTTCCTAAAGGCTCATAAACTTTTACTTCAAAAACTAATAGAAAACCCTGGAAGATATAGAAATCAAGGTGTGGGAATTGTTAAAGGTTCAAAAGTAGAACATATAGCTCCTCCATTTGGAAATGTACCATACTTAATGAAAGATTTGTTTGAATATTTAAAAGATAAATCTGAATTAACATTAATTAAAAGTTGTGTTTTCCATTACGAAATGGAGTTTATTCATCCTTTTTTAGATGGAAATGGACGAATGGGTAGATTATGGCAAACTTTAATTTTAATGCAAGATTATTCAATTTTTGAGTTTTTACCATTTGAAAATTTGATTTCGAAAAATCAAGAGGAATACTATAATGCTTTATCATTGTCAGACAAAGAAGGTAAATCAACAAAATTCATTGAATATATGTTGAAAATAATTGATCATTCATTAAGTGAATTACTTGAGAATTCAGGTAAAAAACTTTCAGAAGAAGACAGAATCAATATTTTTGTTGAAAACAATGTAAGTGAATTTACTCGTAAAGATTATATGAATTATTTCAAAGATATTTCATCAGCAACAGCAAGCCGTGATTTAAAAAATGCTGTTGAAATTGATTTAATATCGAAAACAGGAGATAAAAAAACAACTAAATACAAGAAAAGATAATTTATAGATACTATTTAATTAATATACCAATATTTGGTATATTTGAATATAAATAAAATGCTATGGCTAAAAATACATCAATTTTGTTAGGCGATTATTTTGATGATTTTATTAATAAGCAAGTGAAGAAAGGAAAATATTCTTCTGCAAGTGAAGTTATTAGAGCAGCATTACGCATGTTTGAGCATGAAGAAGCTAAAAAAGCAGAATTAATAAATGAGCTTAAGAAAGGAGAAAATTCTGGAATTGTAGAAAATTTTGATAGAAATTCTTTTCTTGAAGATTTACATAAGAAATATTCTGATAAATAATGAACTATATAATCAGTAAAGAAGCTTCTAAAGATTTAGAAAAAATTTGGTTATATACTTTTGAAAATTGGTCAATTCAACAAGCTGATCGATATATTAATTTAATTATTGACGAGATAGAATATTTAACTAATAATCCTAAATCTGGAAAAAATTATAATGAAATTAGGAAAGGATATTTTTGTTCTCGTGTAAAATCTCACTTTATTTTTATAAAATCAATTCCAAACTTAATCAAATTCAGGTTATGAGGATTCTTCATCAATCTATGAATATAGAATCGAGATTGAGCTAAAAACTTTACTCGTCATTAAAGCTTTACAGCAGATCATATTCTCCACGCAATTAATTTATTTTCTACTAATTTCCACTAATAAGATAGTAAATTAGTAAAATGACTTTTATTCTCTTATTGTTTATTTTAATTCACTATTTTTAAAGAATTAAAATTATCACACATGAGGAAATCTATTCTTGTATGCGGAATTCTTTTCAATTCCGTTTTAACTTATGCACAACTAAATACATTGAAGAAAACAGATAGTAAAGGATATACCTATGAAATGGTTGAAAACGATCCTTCAAATACTCGAATTTATACCCTAAAAAATGGGTTAAAAATATACTTAGCGCAATTAAAAGACGAACCAAGAATCCAAACGCATATTGCTGTAAAAACGGGTTCTAATAATGATCCAGAAGATAATACTGGATTAGCTCATTATTTAGAGCACATGGTTTTTAAAGGAACTTCTAAGATAGGAACGCAAGATTGGGCAAAAGAAAAACCATTAATCAAACAAATATCTGATTTATATGAGCAACACAAAGTAGAAAAAGATCCTGCTAAAAAAGTTGCACTTTATAAGAAGATAGATGAGGTTTCGCAAGAAGCATCAAAATATGCTGTAGCAAATGAATATGATAAATTAATTTCATCTTTAGGTGCATCTGGAACAAATGCGCATACATCTTTAGAAGAGACAATTTATCACAATAATATTCCTAATAATGAATTAGAGAAATGGTTAAAAGTAGAATCTGAGCGTTTTAGTGAATTAGTATTAAGACTTTTTCATACAGAATTAGAAGCTGTTTACGAAGAATTTAACCGTTCACAGGATAATGATGGTCGTTTAGTTTATTACAAAATAATGGAGACATTATTTCCAAAATCTCATTACGGAACACAAACTACAATTGGAACTTCAGAGCATTTGAAGAATCCTTCTATGGTTGCAATACATAATTATTTTGATAAATATTATGTGCCAAACAATATGGCTGTAATGTTAATTGGAGATTTTGATTTTGATACAGCTGTTCCATTAATTGACAAATATTTTGGATCATACGCAGCAAAACCTCAACCTGCACAATATGTTGCAAAAGAAGAACCTGTAAAGAAAATCGTTACAAGTGAAGTATCAAGTCCATCATCGGAGCGTGTACAATTTGCTTATCGTTTTGATGGTGCAAAAAGTGAAGATGCTAAATATGTTACTTTAATTGATTATATTTTAAGTAATTCTACAGCTGGTTTAATTGATTTAAATATTAATCAACAACAAAAAACATTAGGTGCTGGAAGTGGATCATCTTTCTTTAGAGATTATGGAATGCATTCTTTTTATGGTTCTCCAAAAGAAGGACAAAGTTTAGAGGAAGTTCGTGATTTAATTTTAGCACAAATAGAAAATATCAAACAAGGGAAGTTTGAAGATTGGATGATTGATGCTGTTGTAAATGATTTAAAAAAATCTCGTTTACAAAGTTGGGATAATTCTCGTGCTTTAGCTGCAAGTCTTTACAAATCTTATATCAACGATATGCCATGGGCACAAGTTGTTGATCAGTACGATGAAATGGGACGTGTAACAAAGCAAGAGTTAATGGATTTTGCTAAGAAACATTACAATCAAGATAACTATGTAATTGTTTTTAAACGTCAAGGAGAGAACAAAGATTTAGTTCGTGTTTCTAATCCAGGGATTACTCCAATTCAATTAAACCGTAGTGCTGAATCAGATTTTTATAAAGATTTTATGAAAATCGAAGTAAAAGACATTGCGCCAGTTTTTGTTGATTTCAAAAAAGAATTGAAAGAAGGAAAAATTAAAAATGCAAAATTTACTTCTATCGAAAATAAAACGAATGATTTAAGTTCTATTTACTATATCTCTGATATGGGATCTGATCACAGTAAGAAATTAGGCTTAGCAATTAATTATTTAGATTATTTAGGAACTTCTAAATATTCTCCAGAAAACTTGAAAAAAGAGTTTTATAAAATTGGAGTAGAATATGGTGTAAATGCAGGTACAGATAGAACGTATGTTTATTTAACTGGTTTACAGAAAAATTTACCTGACGGTATAAAATTATTTGAACATTTAATTAATGATGCTGTTGCAAACAACGATTCGTACCAAGAATATGTAAAAACAATCTTGAAATCGAGAGTTAATGCAAAGAAAAATAAGAATGCTATTGCAGTTGCATTAAATAATTATGCACAATATGGTGAAGATAATCGTTTTAGAGATATCATATCTGAAGAAGAATTAAAAGCAATTAATCCAAGCGAATTAACGCAAATAATTAAAGATTTCTTTAATTATAAACATCAAGTTTTCTATTTCGGAAATAATGTTGATGAAACGAAAAAGTTAATTGAAAAAAATCACAATTTTGGTAAAGGTTTAGCTTATCCTAAGAAGAAAGATTTTCCTCAACCAGTAACAGATGGGAAGGTATATTTTGCACCATATGATATGGTACAAGCAGAAATTAATTTTGTTGCTCGTGATACAAAATATGATCCAACAGTTTTAACACCATCTGGAATTTTTAACGAATACTTCGGAGGAGGTTTATCTTCTATCGTATTTCAGGAAATTCGTGAGTCTAAATCTTTAGCTTATTCGGCAAGATCAAACTATTCTAATGCTACTAAGAAAGATTTATATAACTATGTAAGAGCAAATATTGGAACACAAGCCAATAAATTACCTCAAGCAGTTGATGCTATGAATGAGTTGATGAATGATATGCCAAAAGCACCAAATCAATTTGAGAATTCTAAACAAGCCGCTTTAAAACAAATCGCAACTAAGCGTTATACAAAAGCAAATATCTTTTTCTACTGGTTGTCTTTACAAGATAAAGGTTTAAACTATGATATTAATAAAGATATTTATTCTCAAACATCTACATTAACATTAGATCAATTAAATAGCTTTTTCAATAAGCACATTAAAGGTCAGAAATTTAATGTTGGTTTAATAGGAAATAAAGAAAACCTAGATTGGAATGCTGTTCAGAAATTAGGTACAATAAAAGAATTAACGTTAGAGGATTTATTTAATTACTAAAATTAAAATCTTATAACTTTATAAAAATAATAAACGCGTTCTAGAAAAATCTATTACGCGTTTATTTAAATAACTAAACCATGAATGAACTTACTTCCTTAATCGAAAATTAAAAAAGGCTGTATTTCTTTGTATTTTTCGTCGCTAATTGCATAACATTTTTTTAGCGTTTTTATATTGAATTTTCCACCTAAGGATTTCTTATAATTAAATATTGTATTCACTTGTTTTTCTGTAAATCCTAATTTCAGCCATTCATCTCTTGTTAAATCATTTGGATTAAACTTCTCGGTTAAATTAACTTTCTGCTTAACAATTTCATTTTCTTCAATAGGTTTAATATCAGAGAAAAATAAATATGGTTCCATTTCTAGAAACTTCTCATCAGAAATCATATAACATTTTCGTAATTGATCTTTCGATTTAAATCTGCCTCCTAATATTTTTTTATAATTAAGTATAGATTCCGCTTGTTTAGAAGAAAAACCAATGTTTTTCCAATCTTTTATCGAAAAATCATTCGGATCAAATCTCTTATAAATTATAGGTTGATTAGCTTGTTTTTTATCAAGCTTTATATCTTGTTTAGATTTATTTGGTAATAGAATATAGGTATGCATTTCTGCATATTTAGTATCATCAATCACATAACACTTTCTCAATTGTTCTTTACTGGTAAATTTTCCTCCAACAATTTGTTTATATTTCATTATAACCTCTGCCTGTTTAGTAGAGAAGCCTAATTTTTCCCAACCTTGTTGAGGTAAATCATTTGGATTAAAATTTTTATAAACTTTTACTGATTTATTATTTGAATTAACTTCATTACTTTTTACAGCTTGATTGGGTAGAAATAAATAAGGTTCTAATTCTAAATATTTAGCATCATCAATCACATAACATTTTTTCAGTTGCTCTTTTGATGTGAACTCTCCTCCAACAATTTGTTTATATTTTAATATAACGTCAGCTTGTTTGGCAGAAAAACCTAATTTAATCCAATCATCTTTAGAATAGTCATTCGGATTAAATGATTCAATAGAATCTTTATAACTTGATTGAGGTTTATCTTTGTACTCAGCCAATAAAATTCTGTCAGCTTCATTTAATTCAAATAGCTGTTTTTTAAATGAAAAATTCTGAAAAATTTCAAATAAAATAATTAAAACAAACAATAAATACAAACCAAATCGTTGTGATTTATTGAGATAAAAAAATGACTTTTTTAAATATTTCATTGCATTTAGGTATTTATAGAGAGCAACAATGCAAATGTCTTTATTACTAAAAATAGTAATATAACTGTCAAATATTTAGCAAGTTATGAACAAAAAAATAAAGAAAAGGTTTTAAATATTTGTAATTGTTTTTTATAAATCAAAGACAGATTTTCTTTTGATAATAAAACAATCTTTTACCCAAAAAAAGAATAACATCATGAAGTATCCAACAAACGCTAAACCGAATGTGGCAAATGATAAATAAATAAAAATTAATCGTAGCATAGAAACTCTAACTCCCAGTTTATCTGCGAATCTAGAAATAACATTAAACCATTCAGTTTCGGTAAAGTTTCTAATTTGATCTTTCATTTTTTATCGTAAAATTTGATGTCCGATAGCGCAATTTAAACATTTTTTTTCGGAGCAATATCTTTTTTTCAGTTGAATTAATTGTTGAGAATCTTTTGCCGATTTATTTTTAAACCCAATTCTTTCATATTCATCTAAAATGGAATTACTTTCTGCTTTTATTTGATCTAATAATTCTAAGTAAAAGTCTATTTCTACCTCATCATTACTTCTTTCGTATGCATATCGTAAAGGAATAATTGTATTGATTAAAAGATTATTAATTTTATCTTTTGATATCGTTTTAATAAGAAACTTCGACTCATTTTTAAATGTATAATGATTTTCCCAAAATGGATTTAATTGTATTTTTTCGAAAGTTTGATAAAATGATTTCAAATCATTTTGCTTAATTATTAACGAAAATAAGTTTTGATAATTAGAGTAAATAGCTGACAATTGAGCTAACCGAATTGTAGGAAAACCAATTGGTCGCATTTTAGAAAATCTAAAAATTTGATTTGAAACAGCTTCTAATTTATATTTATTTTTTAGGAAATGGTATTCTGTTTTTAATACTTTATAATAATCATTTTCGATATTATCTTCTAAAAATCCTGCTTGACCAAAAAATAAAGCTTCAACTTTTAGAGGATTAAATTGTATTTTTTGTAAGATTTTAAAATCAAAAGAATTCGACCAAATTTCGAAAGCTTCTACATTAACTTTTAAACCAAAATTTGTAGCTAGACTTTTAAATAATGTTTCTTCCCAATTATTTTTATTCTTGGCTAAAACGTCTAAAATAACAGTTGTTTTTTCTTCAAAACGTTCAATTAACAAGCGTTCAAACCAAAAAGAAAACTGATTTAAATCTATTTCAGATAATAAATTTTCGCAATGGATAAGTTTTATTTTAGATTGAATAATATTTTGATAATTAAAGACAATTTCTGGTTTAACGAAATCTTGTAGAATTAAGGTTTGAACATTTCGTTGTCTAAGGATATCTATTTCGCAATCATGATTCCATACCACATGTAAGATGACATTTTGATAAGCTAAATTATCAGTATGTTGATGTAAATTCCAATCAGAAGAATTAACGTGCATTTCTACAGAGCCAATCCAAAGTTTATCACCAATTATAATTTCTGCTTCTGTAAAATCTGGTCCAGCATTAGAATTGATCTTTCCTACTTTTAAAATATCAAGGAAATCTCCATGAAAAGTCTGTAAATCTTCCCTAGAAAACAGGTTAAACTTCCATATATAATGCAAAAAAAACTCTTTCATAAATTAAAAGTAAAAACTTATTTAGAAAATATTTTAAAAATAAATACTTAAAAAATTTTAAATTAATTAAACGTTTGTTTAACTTTGCATCGTCAATTTTAAAAACTATGGAATTATCTGAAAAACAAATAGCTATTTTACAAGCCGCTGAAAAAATTTTTGCCAAAAGAGGAATTGATGCAGCAAGTGTAAGAGAAATAGCAAAAGAAGCAAAGATTAACATAGCGATGATTAGTTATTACTTCGGATCTAAAGAAAAGCTAGTTGATCATTTGTTTGGTTACAGAATAAAAAGTTTTCATTCACAATTAGAACAAATTATTCAAAATACAACAATGACATCTTTCGAGAAGTTGAGAGAAGTATTGAGATCATATTTAGATAGAATTTTAGAAAAACCAGAATTCCACCGAATCATGGTAAGAGAGTTTTCTAAACGTGAATCTATATCTGATATAGAAGAAAAAGTACACGAATTAAAATTAAAAAACCTTTTTTATATCAATCAAATTATAAATGAAGGTTATGAAAAAGGAGAATTTAAAAGAAAAGTTCCAGCAGAAGCCGTAATAATGGTTGTAATTGGTGGAACATCTTATTTAATACTAAATGAAAAAATATACTTAAAACAATGGGGATTAAAAACGCATGAAGAGTTTGCAAAATATGTTCATGCAGAATATTATCCTTATTTAATAGATTCTTTAAAAGCAATTATACAATACGATGAAAAATAAATTTTTCTTCCCGATTTGTTTGGTTATTGCATCTTTAGCTCATGCACAGGAAAATAATGTGTCGTTACAAGAAGTTATTCAACAAAGTTTACAGAATAATAAATCTGTAAAAGTTGCTGAAGCAACTAAAAGTACTAGTGAGTATAAAGTACAAAGTGCAAAAAATAATCGTCTACCAAACATCTCATTAAGTGGGCAATACATGCATTTGTTTCCAACAACAAATGTAGATTTAAAATTACCAACACAAAATTCTGGTAATGGAAGTGGAAATGCGATTGAACCAAGTCATTTACTTTTTGGACAAGCAAATGCATCTGTTCCTGTTTTTGGTGGTTTTAAAATAAAAAACGCAGTAAAGAATAGCGAATTAATGGTTGATTTATCTAACCTAGAAATTGAAGCAACAAAAGAAAGTGTTGCTTGGCAAGCTATTAATTTTTACTTCGGATTATATAAAACACAACGCTCAATAGAAGTTTTAAATGAAAACTTAGTAAGAGCAAATCAACGTGTAAAAGATTTTCAGAATTTCTTAGATAATGGAATTATTCCTAGAAATGATTTATTAAGAGCAAAATTGCAAGCTTCTAATGTGAAAATAGCGATTGAAGAAGCAGAAACTCAATACAAGAATATCAATTACAGATTAAATATTTTAACAGGACAAGATGAAAATAAAGTTGTTCATGTAGAAAATATAGACGGTTTAACAAGTATCGATCAGAATACTCAAAACTATCAAAACAGAAAAGATGTAAAAAGCTTTGATGTAAAAGAACAAATTGTAGATAATCAAATAAAAATTGCTCGTTCGGCTTATTATCCTCAATTATCTCTTTCTGCTGGATACATAGCAATGGAGATTGATAAATTAGCATCTGTTACTAATGCTACAAATGTTGGAGTAGGATTAAAGTATGATTTATCTTCTTTGTATAAAAACAAAGCAGAAGTTGATATTGCTAAATCTCAGAAGTTAGAAAATGAGTTACAAAGAGAAACTACAATAGATAACGCAAAGGTTGAGATGAATGAAGCTTATCAGAAATATGATTTAGCAAAAAAGAAAAATTTAGTTTACAAAGAAGCTGTAGAACAAGCGAATGAAAATTATCGTATTGTAAAAGACAAAAACGAAAATGGTTTAGCTGATACGAATGATTTATTAATAGCAGATGTTGAACAATTACAAGCTAAAATAAACCAAGTAGTTGGTGATGCTGATGAGCAATTATCAATTTACGAATACTATTATACAACAGGAATTTTATTAGAAAATATACAATAAGACACGCATAAAATGGAAGAAAATAATCAACAAAAGAAAAAGATAAACATAAAGTTTATTATTATTCTAGGAGCTCTTGTTATTCTTGGTGGAGGATATGGAGTTTATAAATATTTACATGGATTAGCTCACGAAACTACAGACGATGCACAGGTAGAAGCAAAAATAACACCTGTAATTCCTAAAGTTTCTGGTTACATTCAGAAAATTTTAGTTGAAGATAACCAAATGGTTCATAAAGGAGATACGTTAGTTGTTTTAGATGGATCTGAATTTGCGTTAAAATTACAACAATCTAATGATGCTTTGTTACAAGCAGAAGGACAATTGGGAGTTGCCAATGCAGGTGTTACAACAGCGGGTGCTTCTATTGGAGTTTCTGAAGCTGGTGCAGTTGCTGCAAATACAACAATAGAAACAGCACAAGCAAATATTAATACAGCACAAGCAAATGTAGAAGCTGCAAAAGTACAAGTTTGGAGAACAAATAATGATTTTGATAGATACAATAAATTATACCAAAATCAATCTATTACTAAACAACAGTATGAACAAGCTTTAGCTGCAAAAGAAACTGCAGATAAACAATTACGTGTTGTACAAGAACAATTAGGTGTTGCAAAAGCTCAATATGCTGCTACTTCTAAACAAGCACAAGCTACAGCTAAACAAGTTAATACATCTAAAGCACAAGCAGATGCTTCTAGAGCTCAAATAAAAATTGCTGAAGCTACAATTGGTCAAAGCAAAACGAATATAGATAATGCTAAATTATTCTTGTCTTATACGTATGTAATTGCGGCAGAAGATGGACAAGTTTCTAAAATTAATTTACAACCAGGTCAATTAGTACAAGCTGGTCAATCGTTATTTAATATAGTTAAAGTAAATAATCTTTGGATTGTTGCTAATTATAAAGAAACTCAATTAGAGAAAATTAGAGTAGGGCAGGATGCGGTTATAAAAGTAGATGCATATCCTCATCATGAGTTTAAAGCAAAAGTAACGTCTTTATCTCCAGCAACAGGAGCTAAATTCGCATTATTACCTCCAGACAATGCTTCTGGTAACTTTGTTAAAACAGTTCAACGTTTACCAATTAAAATTGAGTTTGTTGATAAAAACGACGAAATGTTAAAACTAATTCGTCCAGGTATGAATGTAGAGGCTGATATCCTTATAAAATCAAACTCAACAGAAAAATAATCAACCATAGAGCCTTGTTTAAAGAGGCTCTTATTCAAAAAATATTATGGAAGATAATAATTTAGTTGAATATGGTGCAAAACGTGTAATACTAACGATTACTGCCATTATGTGTGCGTTATTAGAAATTGTAGATACTACAATTGTTAATGTAGCCATGAATGACATGAAAGGTAGTTTAGGTGTTTCTTTAACAGATATTGCTTGGGTAGTTACTGCTTATGCAATTGCCAATGTAATTGTTGTTCCAATGACAAGTTGGCTTTCTCAGCAATTTGGTAGAAGAAATTATTTTGCGGCGTCTATTATCATATTTACAATATCCTCATTTCTTTGTGGAAATGCGACAACCTTGTGGGAAATTATTTTATTCCGCTTTATACAAGGACTAGGAGGTGGAGCTTTATTGGTAACTTCTCAAACAATTATTACAGAAAGTTATCCGCCAGAAAAACGTGGTTTAGCCCAAGCTATTTATGGGATGGGTGTTATTGTTGGACCAACACTTGGCCCACCATTAGGTGGTTATATTATAGATAATTGGTCTTGGCCTTATATATTTTATATTAATATTCCGATTGGAATTATAGCTACGTTATTGGCTATTTCGTTTGTAAAAAGTCCAAAATATGCTGAGAAATCAAAACTTAGTCAAGTCGATTTTCTAGGAATTATTTTATTAGCAATTGCAGTAGGATCTTTACAATATGTATTAGAACATGGGCAACAAGATGATTGGTTTTCGGATAGCACGATTGTTACATTAAGTATTACAAGTTTCTTTGGTTTTATTTTATTTATATGGCGAGAGATGGTTTTTGCTCATCCAATTGTAAACTTAAAAGTATTAAAAGATAATAATCTTGCAATAGGAACAATATTATCCTTTGTCTTAGGATTTGGACTTTATGGCTCTACATTCGTTATTCCGATTTATACACAATCTATTTTAGGTTGGACAGCAACAGATGCAGGTTTACTATTAATTCCATCATCTATAATGACAGCCTTTATGATGCCAATTATTGGTACATTATTACAAAGAGGTTTTGAACCGAAATATTTAGTAGCAGGAGGATTTTTTGTATTCTTTTGTTACAGTTTATGGTCTTATAATATTTTAACACCAGATACAGGATCAGAACATTTCTTTTGGCCATTAGTTGTTCGTGGAGTAGGTTTAGGATTATTGTTTGTACCAATTACAACTTTATCTCTTTCTAGTCTAAAAGGACAGCAAATTGGAGAAGGAGCTGCTTTTACAGGAATGATGAGACAATTAGGAGGATCTTTTGGTATTGCAATTATCACAACATTTATTTCACGTTGGACTGTAGATCATCGTAAAAATTTAGTGACACATTTAGATAGCTCAGATTATGATGTTCAAAGTTATATAGAACAAATGAAAATGAGTTTTATAGGAAAAGGATTTGCACCAAATGAGGCGTTAAATAAAGCTTATAACTTGTTAGATATGCAAGTTACAAAACAAGCAACAGTTCTTACTTATATGGATGTATTCTTATATTTAGGTGTAATGTTCCTTATTTGTATTCCATTTATCTTATTCTTTATTAAGAAAGGAGCAGGTAAAGTAATTAGTGCAGGACATTAAAAAATAAGTTGTTTTATTACAAACTATAATTATACTTACAAACTAAAAATCCGAAGAGAATTAATTCTTTTCGGATTTTTTTATTCAATTAAGATAGATTTAAATGTAATTTTATTAAATTAGAACTTTAAACAATATACTATGAATCGTAAAGGTTGTCTTCCTCCTCCAATTATTTAATTATTTCTTACTGATGTAGAAATATGAAAATCTGACTTTTATTAAAGCCGGTGTATTTCTGTGTCTAAAAACAAACAATTAAATAGTAATATAATAAAGGTATTTGTTCCAAGTCTTGGAACGAATAAGACAATTTTTTATGAAAAAATCATATTGGTTATTACACTTCGCTGTAATACTAGCCGGATTCACAGGTGTTTTCGGTAAACTAATCTCTTTAAACGAAGTATTATTAACATGGTATAGATTATTTTTCTCTGCCATCTTCCTTTTTATTCTTTTAAAAATTCTGAAAGTTGAGAAACTTAAAAATTCCAAAGAGAAATTAAGTATTGCAAAAGTAGGATTGTTAATTACAGCTCACTGGATTTTTTTCTATGCGAGTATCAAATATTCAACGATATCTATTGGTGTAATTTGTTATTGTTTAACAAGTTTTTTTACAGCATTATTTAAACCACTTATTAATAAAAAGCCATTTGTTGTATCAGAAATGATTTTAAGTGGAATTACATTAATAGGAATTAGTTTAATATTTCACTTTGATACTTCTTATCAATTAGGAATTGCATTTGGAGTTATATCTTCGGCTATAGGAGCTCTTTATACGATTTATAATGAACGTTTAGCAAAAAGTAACTATGATAGTAAAATTATAAATTACTATCAAATGATAGGAGGAACAATTGGTCTTGGAGTTTTATTACCAATTTATCTTTTTGTGTTTCCTACTTCTTATATAATTCCTAATGTAGAAGATATTATTTACTTAATATTATTATCCATCTTCTGTACAGTAGGTTTATATGTAGCAGTAACAGAAGTTTTAAGTAAGATTTCTGCGTTTACGGTTAATTTATCTTTTAATCTAGAGCCTATCTATTCGATAATTATAGCTTTCTTGTTTTTTAATGAAGGAAAAAATGTTCTTCCTTCGTTTTATGTTGGCGTATGCTGTGTAATACTTTCTGTAGTATTACAATCTTTATTCTTTGTAAAAAGAAGTAAATAAAAATGATAATAATAAAAAAATCCATTTCATTAGAAATGGATTTTTTGTATTTATTTTAAAGCAGCTTGATTCTAGAAATCTTCTTCAGCTCCTTTTAATTTTTCTGCATTTTCTGCCATTTTAAGTGCATCAATCATTTCATTAATATCTCCATTCATAAAATTATCTAAATTATAAATAGATTTATTAATACGGTGATCTGTTACACGACCTTGCGGGTAATTATACGTTCTAATTTTTGCAGAACGGTCACCAGTAGAAACCAATGATTTACGTTGAGCAGAACGTTCCGAATGTTTCTTTTCGAATTCTATTTCGTATAACTTAGTACGTAATAATTGTAAAGCTTTTTCTCTGTTTTTTAACTGAGAACGCGCTTCTTGACAAACAATTACAATACCAGAAGGTTTATGTGTTAATTGAACTTTCGTTTCAACTTTATTTACATTTTGCCCTCCAGCTCCAGATGAACGAGATGTTTGGTATTCTAAATCAGCAGGATTTATAACTACATCTACTTCCTCTGCTTCTGGTAAAACAGCAACAGTAATTGCTGAAGTATGCACACGTCCTTGAGATTCTGTTTCTGGAACACGTTGTACACGGTGAACACCAGACTCATATTTCATAGTTCCGTAAACAGCGTTACCTTCTACTTGCATTACCAATTCTTTGTATCCTTTTCCAGATGCTTCGGACATGTTTAAAACCTCATGTTTCCAACCTTTTTCTTTGAAATACATTGTATACATACGGTAAACATCTTCCACAAAAATAGCAGCTTCGTCTCCTCCAGTTCCTGAACGTAGCTCAACTACAACGTTTTTATCATCTTCAGGATCTTTTGGGATTAACATCATTTTTATTTCATCTTCTAATGGAGGAATCGCATTAATTGCTTCATCTTTTTCCATTTTAGCCAATTCAACCATTTCAGCATCAGAACCATCCGCTATAATTTCGTCTGCTTCTTCTATTGCATTAATGTAACCTTCGTAGGTTTTCTGAATTTCTACAAAATCTTTAAGATCAGAATATTCTTTATTTAATTTTGCATAACGAGCTTGATCCGTTACAATGTCTGGCTGGATGATTAAATCTGCCACCTCATCGAAACGCTGTTTAATTGCTCTTAATTTATCTAATAGACCTAAATCTGCCATAATCAATTATTGGTTTGCAAAGATACGATATATCAAGGGATTCAGAAAATTTGAACTAAAAAAAACCGATGATTATATCACCGGTTTATTTTTAGAATTGTCAAAAAAATTATTTTTTAATAATTTTCTTCACTGTTTTCGTTTTTCCATCATTTATTTCTAGAACGTATATTCCTGCTGGTAACGAAGAAATATCGTAGCTATTTGCATTTTTAAATGATTTTACTTTCACTCCATTCATGTTAAATAAATCTAATGAAAGTTTTGATTTATCTACACTTGTACCAAAATCTACTTTAAACGAATCTTGAACTGGATTAGGGTAAACCTTTGTTACATTTTTAATATTTGTCTCAGAAGTTGATAATGTAGATCCATCTACTGTAAAATCATCAACTATAAATCCGAACTGATCGTTAGAAATAGATTGAATAGCAATATGAATGTTTTGTCCATTGTAAGCAGATAAATCATATTTATATTCTGCAAATTGTACACTAGAGTCTATTGCTTCGCTTGCTATTTCTGTAAAACTTGCTAATTCTGTATCTGTTGTAGAAATTAATACTTTAAATTCTTCATAACCGTAATCAACATCTGCAGCTTTAGCATAAAAAGTTAATACATTATCAGAGCTTCCTAATGCAATGTTTGGTGAAATTAACCAATTATTGTTAACACCATTTACAGAAGAAAAAGATGTCATTGTTTTATCTCCAGTTCTTGCAGTCCAATTAGAATCAGCTGAAGGTGTTAATGCTGGTGTTGTAGCCTTAGAATTAAATACAATAAAAGATTGTGTAGCTCCAGCGTTAGGGAATGTTGAACCTTCAAAACCATAAGTAAATAGTCCGTCCATATCAACAAGTGTCCATTCTCCAATTTTTCCAGTATTAACAGTTTCTGTAATTCCACCAATATCAAAGTTGTTATAAGTTTCGAAACCATCATAGAATAAATGATCACCATTACCTCCCTCATCTGATACTCCAGCTACCACAGAAACATTATCAATATTAATACGGTACATGTCTGTAACATCAAAATGTCTAAATGTGATGTAAATTTTTTGTCCAGCATAGGTAGATAAATCAACAGTTCTTTCAGTTTCTAATCCTGGTAAGTCGAACTCTGTAAATAAAAGTGTAAAATCACTTTCATTTGTTGGATTATTTGTTGTTGAAACGTAAACTGCATAATTTTCTTGATTCCAATCTGGATCCGATGCAAAAACACCATATTTTAAAGTAACTGGACCTTCAGTAACAGCAGATAAATCAATCTCTGGAGATATAATCCAGTTATCTGGAGTTAAAGGACCTACATTATTAATATATGAAGCCGATGTAATAAGCGGACTTCCACTTGGATTTCCTACATCATCTACAGATTGTACTGCAGACCATAAATATCCATCACCATCTTTATCATATACTGTCCAATCAGATACATCTAAATCATTAAAATCATCCGACCATATTACAGTTGCATTAGCTTTAGCATATGTATGATTATTTGGATGAGAATTAGCGACAGATTTCGATCTCTTGAATTTTGAACTATTAGAATTCGATTGTTTAGAATTTAAGTTCTTAACGTTTTTTAATTGGCTAGAAGTTTTGTTGTTATTTAATTGACTTTTACCTACTTGGGCTGATAAAGTTGTAACAGCAAATACCATTAATAATGAGTATAAGTTTTTCTTCATAAAAAAGTTTTAATGTTAATTAATTATTAAATCTAATAAAAAATAAATTAACAATAACACTATTGTGTAATAAAATTTATGAATTATGTATTATGATACAATATTTTGTGAATATTTTCTTAGATTCATAAAATATAATAACAATAATTATTAATGGTTAAAATCGTAGTGTTTTTCTTTAAAAAACTATATATACAATTGGTGTATTCTTTATTATTGGTTTATAGTAACCTAGATTTTAAATTTAATAAAATGATTAATAGATAATAAAATGTAATACATATGCTTAGGAAAAAAGTGTTCAAGAAAATATTATCGATTTTAATGGTTACTATAATTCCCCTAATCTTAATTAATTTGTTTCTAACAAGCTGTTATAAAAATGAATTTGAAAGTAAAATAACTGAGAATAACTCTTTTTGGTATATATATGAATATGAAAGTATGAATAGCTCATATAAAAATATTAACTATGGTTATAAATTTTTACCCAATGGAGAATATAGATATATGCATTTTTGATTTTTCTACGAATAAACTATCTGAGTTTAAAGATGTCATAAATGATGTAAAGATGACAAATGAATGGACTTTTAATAAAGAAAGTAATTTATTTATTTTTAATAATTGGAAGTATAAAGTTGTTTATAACTCAAAGGATACTATAATAATTGAATATATAAATAATTCAAAAAAAGAAGTGCTTATTAATTTAGGGAAAAAGAATCCAGAAAGTTTTAAAAATTATAAGAAACTTAATTAAATAAAAAAAGCCTTCAATTTTGAGAACTATTTTTATATATAACTATAATTACAAATTATCTTGTAAATAACATTTCACGGTATTTTGATGGAGAGGAAATTAAACATTAATAATTATGAAGTACTTTTTTTATACATTAATATTTTTTTTATTTAGCTGTAATAAATATAAGGATGCCAAAATAAAAGAACAACTACAAGGATATTGGTATAATGATTTTAGTGACATAAGTCAATTTTCATACACTTCTTTTACAGATGATTGTAGAACATGTAATGTGGTTTTTGAAAATGATAGTCTGTTATTTTATAATGCGTTTTTCGATAAAAAAAATAAGTTTATAACTAATAAAGTTAATTTTAAAATTGAAAGTAAAAAGGTTATGTATTTTAATCCTATAAAACATCATCATGAATTTTACTTTGAGTTTAATCGTATTTCAAATGATACATTATATGTAAAAGATTCATTAAATAACAATTTTTATTTTTTAAAATCTAGTACTAAAAAATTAAATAATTTTGACGCTATAGTATATACAACATTTATAAATGAAACTGAATATTTTTCAAGTACAATTGTTTTAAATGATACGTCATATTATATAGATTTTAAAAATAATGAAGTATTAAAAGGATCTATAAATAAAAAATTTAATATGTACTTATTTAATAAGATTAATTATGAGGATCATTCTTTTATTAATGAAGAAAATATTCTTAGTGAACAAGAATCTGATTCAAGAGTAGAATTCTCAATGATTAATAAAAAAGAAGTGAAATCTACTAATACAATTAGTCTAGTTGGTTATCCTGTGATTGCTTATGTAATTCCAACTTTTTTATATAATATTTATAATGATATGGATAAAGTAAAGTATAATATTGATAATATTAAATCCTATAAAATTTACAAGAAAAAAGGCGTTTATTTATTGAAAAGCTCAAATAGTATAATTAATACTGATACAAGGAATGAAAGAGATTTAATAAAATATTTATATTCAATGTAATATTTAAGATATATTGTTTTTATATCAGTGATTTTATATAATTCAGAAAATTTGAACTAAAAAAAACCGATGAGATAATCATCGGTTTTTAATTTTTATAAATAATATTACAAATTATCTTGTAAATAACATTTCACGGTATTTTGTTAATGGCCATAAATTGTTGTCGATTAATTCCTCTAATTCATCAGAGTTATAACGAATATCATCAAATAATGGCTTAACTTTTTTGCTAAATGCTTCTGCTTGTTTCTGATGATTAGTAGTAGCTTTTGCTTTTTGCAATTCTTTTACTAATTTATCAGTTGCAGATTTAATAGAATTAATATGGGTAGATAATAACTTAATTAAATCAATTTGATCTTTAGCTAATTCTTTAAACTCGTCTCCAAAAATATCTTTTAAACCTTGTACGTTTTTCACCAATACATTTTGATAATTAACAGCAGCAGGAATAATCTGAGATAAAGCTAAATCTACATAAACATCTGCCTCAATAGCAATTTTAGTAGAATATTTTTCTAATTTAATCTCGTTACGAGCTTCAACCTCACGTGCAGAAAGTACACCAGTCGATTCGTAAATAGAAATATATTTAGGATCTAATTCTAATTTTAAAGCCTCTGGAGTTGTTTTATAGTTACTTAAACCTCTTCCTTCTGCTTCTTTAACCCAGTCGTCAGAATATCCATCACCTTCAAATAAAATATGACGAGAAGATTTTACATACTCACGTAAAACATTAAAAATAGCTTCATCTTTAGATAAACCACCAGAAATTAATCCATCTACCTCAACTTTAAAATCTCTTAATTGTTTTGCAACAATTGTATTAATTACAGTCATTGGCTCAGCACAGTTAGCAGAAGAACCAACAGCACGAATTTCGAATTTATTTCCTGTAAAGGCGAATGGAGAAGTTCTATTACGATCTGTATTATCTAATAAAATTTCTGGAATTTTGCCTACAACATTTAATTTTAGTTCAGTTTTTTCTTCTGGAGATAATTTGCCTTTTGTTACTTTTTCTAATTCATCTAAAACTCTAGATAATTGAGAACCAATAAAAATAGAAATAATCGCAGGAGGTGCTTCGTTAGCTCCTAAACGGTGATCGTTACCAGCTTCTGCAATTGCAGAACGTAACATATCTCCATATTCAGAAACAGCTTTAATTGTATTAACGAAGAACGTTAAGAACTGTAAATTTTTCTTTGGATTTTTACCAGGAGATAATAAATTCTCACCAGTATCAGTAGATAAAGACCAGTTATTATGTTTTCCAGAACCGTTTACACCAGCAAATGGTTTCTCGTGTAAAAGAACTTTAAAATCGTGTTTCTTAGCAATACGTCCCATTAAATCCATTAATAATGAATTGTGGTCAACCGCTTGGTTTGCTTCCTCAAACATTGGCGCACACTCAAACTGATTTGGTGCAACCTCGTTGTGACGAGTAGTAATTGGAATACCTAATTTCATAGATTCTACTTCCAATTCTTGCATAAATGACATTACACGCATAGGAATAGCTCCAAAGTAATGGTCATCTAATTGTTGTCCTTTAGCTGGAGAGTGTCCTACTAATGTACGACCAGTTAATTGTAAATCTGGACGAGAATTATATAAATTTAAATCAACTAAAAAGTACTCTTGTTCCCACCCTAAAGTAGATTGTACTTTTGTTACATTTTTATCAAAATATTTAGCAACTTCTGTAGCAGCATCATCAACAATTTGTAATGCTCTTAATAATGGAACTTTATAATCTAAAGTTTCTCCAGTATAAGAAATAAATACAGATGGAATAAATAATGTAGTTCCAATTATAAATGCATTCGATGTTGGATCCCATGCAGTATAACCACGAGCTTCGAATGTATTACGAATACCTCCATTAGGAAAAGAAGAAGCATCTGGCTCTTGTTGAACCAATGCAGAACCTTCAAAAGTATCCATTGCACGACCATCTTCTATAGGGCGAAAAAACGAATCGTGTTTTTCTGCTGTTGTTCCTGTTAATGGTTGAAACCAGTGTGTAAAGTGAGTTGCTCCTTTAGAAATAGCCCAATCTTTCATTGCAGTTGCAACCTGATCGGCAAATTCACGAGGTATTTTAGTTCCTTTTTCTTTTGCTGAAATAATAGCTTTAAAAGCTAATTTTGGTAAATATTCTCTCATTGTGTTATAAGAAAATACGTTTTGATTGAATAGAGTAGATAATTTTTCTTCTATAACAATCTTTTCAGCTTGTTTGTTTACAGTTTTCTCTAACGCTTTAAATCTTAAAGTAGACATTAAGTTAATTGTTTTTTTGTTTGACAACACAAAAATATAATAAAAAATATTACTAGCCCCTATTTTTTTAGGGGTTAACGAATATTTTTATTAATCTTAACTTTAAGATGGCTTTTTATGAGGGTTGGATTCTATTAAAATAATAAAATTTTATATTTATTATGTTTAATTAATGTTATTCTTTGGGCGATCCCTTCGGGCTGGGCTTTTTATTACAATCTTTTTACTTCGCTAGCACGCTACGTAAAAAGGATTTCCATTTCAATCCCTATCGCGTGATGTAGGTAAAATAAAAAAACTTGAAACTTTATAATGTAAAAAGTATAATGTAAAAAGTATAGAGTTTATTAGATACTATAAGATCACATATCATAATTTGAAATTAAGCATAAAAAAAAGCAGTTTCAACTAGTTGAAACTGCTTTTAGACACTCATAATATAAAAAGTTTTTGGTCTATCTGAAACGGTCTACCGATTTTACAAGATCGTCATCCTTCTTAATCAAACGATTGGCAATTGACAGAAGCACAATCGAAGCTAAAGGAACTAACGCCCAAATACCCTTCTCAGAATTATTTTCTCCAGGTAATGTTAGTAAACTATAAACAAAAGAACCAATTAATAAAACATTCAATATAATATTTAACCAATCTAGTTTTATTTGTAAACTACGCTTTTTGTAAAGCATAATGGTTAAAAATGAAATTAAAGCTGAAAAGAAAAAGGCTAATGAAAAAACATAATCTCCTTTTTCTGGATTAGATAACCATTGTAATTGTATATCAAACAGTTTGTCAAAATTCATGGCGAATATACTCGAAATTATCCCGCTTAGGAATAAATATATACTTTGCTTTCTTTGAATCATTTCTTTTATTTCAGTTACAAATGTAAAGTTTTTTTTTGAGTTTTTATAATTATTCGTAGTATTGCATTATTAAATCTCAAATTTATACGCTTTATAACAATTCTATTGTTATGATTCCCAATTACTTTACTGAATAATAAAAAAATAACATATTTAATACCTTACCAATAGGATTATGTTTGATATCGAAAAATTAAAATCGTTCAAATTACCAGATTTGCAGGAAGTTGCTGAGCAATTAAAAATCGACGGGTATAAGAAATTAAAAAAAGGTGAATTACTTAATGCAGTTTTAGCATTTATAGATAATCAACCAAAAGTTGTAGAGAAAGAAGAAGTAAAATCTTCTCCTTCTGAATCCAATGAGAATCAGCCAAAAGAAAATAAGAAACGTAAACGTGTTTCTACTCCAGAGGCTGAAGAACAAAAAGAGGTTATTACAGAAGAAAAGAAAGTAGAAGCAGAGCCTACTGAAAAGAAGGAAGAAAATAATCCTCGACAAAATAAATTTCAAGATAGATCCAATAAAGGACAAGATCTTAGAAAAAACAATCAAAACAATCAGCAGAAGAAGAACAACAATAATAATCAAGCTGAACAACGTCATCAAAATAATGACAACAATAACAACAACCATCACAATCAAAAAAATAAATACCGCGCTGCGAATTATGAATTTGATGGAATTATCAGTACAGAAGGTGTTTTAGAGATTTTACCAGATAACAATTACGGTTTTTTACGTTCTTCAGACTTTAATTATTTATCATCTCCAGATGATGTTTATGTATCTCAATCTCAAATTCGTTTATTCGGTTTAAAAACTGGAGATACAATAACAGGAGAAGTAAGACCTCCTAAAGAAGGAGAAAAGTATTTTCCTTTAATCAAAATAAAAGAAATTAATGGTCGTACACCAGACTACGTTAGAGATCGTATTTCTTTTGAGCATTTAACTCCTCTTTTTCCAAACGAAAAATTTAATTTAAGTAATTCTAAAGCGTTATCAAACCGTGTAATAGATCTTTTTACTCCAATTGGTAAAGGACAACGTGGAATGATTGTAGCACAGCCTAAAACGGGTAAAACATCGCTTTTAAAAGATATTGCAAACGGAATTGCACAAAACCACCCAGAAGTTTATTTAATTGTTTTATTAATTGATGAGCGTCCAGAGGAGGTTACAGATATGAAACGTTCTGTAAACGGAGAGGTAATTGCTTCTACTTTTGATGAAGAAGCAAATCGTCATGTAAAAGTTGCTAACATTGTTTTAGAAAAAGCAAAACGTATGGTAGAATGTGGACATGATGTAGTAATTCTTTTAGATTCTATTACACGTTTAGCACGTGCATACAATACAGTTTCTCCAGCTTCTGGTAAAGTTTTATCTGGAGGTGTTGATGCGAATGCATTACACAAACCAAAACGTTTCTTTGGAGCAGCTCGTAATATAGAAAATGGAGGATCATTAACAATTATTGCAACTGCATTAATTGATACTGGATCTAAAATGGATGAGGTAATTTTCGAAGAATTTAAAGGAACAGGAAACATGGAATTACAATTAGATCGTAAAATTGCGAATAAACGTATTTTCCCTGCTATTGATCTTGTTAATTCTTCTACTCGTAAAGATGATTTATTATTAGACGATAAAACACAGCAACGTATGTGGGTTTTAAGAAACCATTTATCGGATATGAATCCTGTAGAGGCAATGGAATTTTTACACAACAGAATTAAAAATACACGTAATAACGATGAGTTTTTAATTTCTATGAACGGATAAGATTTTAATTATAATATTTAAATAGCCATCTAAAGTGATTTAGATGGCTATTTTTTTATAGATGAATAATTTCTAAAATATATTTTAGAAATTATTTTAGGATTGTTTTAAATAATATTCGCTCTAAACTTTATAAAGCTAAAGCTTTTTTATATTTATCATGTTCAGATAAAAAACCTCTATCTGTAAAATCACCTCTTAGTATATTATCGCTTCCTATGTCAAAGGAAATTTCTAAATACCTATTATTTTTAAAGAGTGTTATGATTGCTTTTTTCCCATTATAACCATTACTACTTTCTGTTGCGGCATCTATGTCTGCTACAAAATATTCTGAACGATCTACAGGAGAACCCATTAAATTAAAAAATGTTTGAAGTGTTATTGGTCCATTTCTAAAAGGACGTTTTAATGCGTCTGGTATATTACTATCACTATGAATCATGATTTCATTACTTTTTATAAAAAAGTACAGGAAATAGTCTTTTTGAGCAACAACAAAAGCTGCATCTATATCTTTTGAAAATTTTGGATAAGGCGCTAACATTTTAAATTCTTCTACTATAGGTTTTAATCCTTCATAATATTTTGGAAACCAACCATTTTTATATTTAGTATCAATTTTAACACATTGACTGCCCTTAAAAATCCACATTTTTCCTCCTGAACTTGATGATGCAGCTGCATCTATATCACTCCAGTTAAGACCATTTTTACCTAATGTTGATGGAAAACCTATTGGAGAGTCAATAAGCTTTTTTGTAGGGTTATCATCAATAATAAAATTTTTACCATTAAATAATATAGATGTTTGTGCTGAGTTATAAATATCAAAATTTACAGCTGCTCCAATATACTTTTTATTGTACAAAAACTCATTTTTATAAAGATTATAATACTCTTCAGCATATTGTTGATTTGTTCTTTGAGGGCTACATTGGTCATTACTCTTATTTTGGTTCATATGTGATCTGCGCCAGCTACCGCCGCCGCCAATGGAAAATGCGTTCCAAGGAAATTGACACCATGCTGGATCTCCTTCTGGGAATCCAGCTAATTGAGGTTGAACTCCACCCGCATTAGTTAAATCAAATCTTGCATCATATTCTGGATTTCTCTCAAATGGTCCCATTCTTCCAAAATCAATTCTATGCCATCCAATAATTTGTTGGAATTGAATTCGACCTAAAGCAGCCCATTCTCTTTCTTGAGGATATGGATTATAATGTAACAAAGTCCCATCTACATCAATAAAATTAGCAGAAGGTCTAATAGCGTAAATATATCCATTTCCTCCATATCTATTTGCAATACGATTGATGGCATCTGTAATTATTTCAGTAGTGGCTACATACCCAGAATTATCTTGTGTATTTCCTGTACTTGATCCCCTTACATGGTTAAGTAGACTAATATCTGGTAAAATACCAGGTCTTGATGCATCTACTCCGTGTGCTACAATACCATTGCGTATTTCATCGGGACTTTCTCCTACGCCTACTGCACGATATACAATTCGAGGTGGAGGATTGTGACGTCTATTCATATTATTATGTGAAACATTACTCTCTGTTTCATTAGTAATAAAATTTTCTTCATCATTGCATGAAAATAGCAATATGAAAATACTAGGTAATAGAAATTTTTTCATGTTTTTTTAATTTTATAAATTTATTTTAAATGTAAAAAGGTTGAAGAGAATTATCAGATTTGAATTACCAAAAAAATAAATAATAATCTTAAACTTGTTAACTAATATAAGATAAAAAAAAAATGATTTATTGTTAGTTAAGTATAATTAAATGAATGGTTAATGGTGTGTTTTGTTTAGTAAAAGTAAGCACAGTTAATTTTAAAACGTTTAAAAAACAGGTTGTGAATGAGACAAGTTTTCAGTTAATCAGGTTTAAGTTGTTTACTACTATTTTAATAAATTGAGTAAAGACGGGCTCTTCCTTTAAAGTTTGGAAAAATTTATTATTAGCAAAAAAAGAAATTATTGGATATAGAAGTATTCAGCTTGAAGTAGGTTGTACTTGTTATCGATTATAGATGAAGAAATTTTCTTATTTTTTTAAAGTTGTGATAAGGATTATAGTGTTATAACATTTGCAAAACTTTCTAACTGACAAAAAATCCAGCAAAAATCCTGTAAAATATAAAGTAATAAAAAAAGCTCAAGAAATAAATTCTTGAGCTTTTAGTACCTCAGGCGGGACTTGAACCCGCACGTCCTAATGGACACAGGATTTTAAGTCCTGCGTGTCTACCAATTCCACCACCAAGGCAATCCAACTTATAAAAGTTAGAGCGAGAAACGGGACTCGAACCCGCGACCCCGACCTTGGCAAGGTCGTGCTCTACCAGCTGAGCTATTCTCGCAATAGGAGTGCAAATATATAAAATCAATTTTTAATAATCCAAATCAAATTTGGATAAAATCTACAGAATATATTTGCACTTTATTATAATTAGTTGATAGGCATTAACATATCAGCTACTTCCTTAATTTTGTCTTTCATTTTTTTACGATGAACAATCATATCAACAAAACCTTTTTCTAGTAAAAACTCAGAAGTTTGGAACCCTTCTGGTAAATCTCTACCAATAGTTTCTTTGATAACACGTGGTCCAGCGAATCCAATTAAAGCACCTGGTTCAGCCATAATAACGTCACCAATAGATCCAAATGAAGCTGTAATTCCTCCAAAAGAAGGATTAGTAAGAATTGTAATATAAGGAATGTTATTATCTGCTAAATGAATTAATTTAGCTTCAACTTTTGCTAATTGCATTAATGATATAGCAGCTTCCATCATACGAGCTCCACCAGATTGAGAAATAATAACAAAAGGTGTTTTATGTTTGATAGAATAATCTATTGCACGTGCAATTTTTTCTCCCATTACAGATCCTAATGAACCTCCAATAAATTTAAAATCCATACAAGAAATAGTAATATCTCTACCGTGTATTTTACCAGTAGCATTACGAACAGAATCTGTAAGACCTGTTTTTTTCTTGATTTCTTTTAAACGATCTTTGTATGGTTTTGTATCGGTCCAATTTAATGGATCTTTACTTTCTACTTTAGCATCTAATTCTGTGAATTTTCCTTCATCGAATAGGATATCGAAGTATTCTTGAGAACCAATTTGTACATGATGATCGTCTTCTGGACTAACATATGCATTTGCTTTTAGTTCTTCAGTTTCAATAATTTTTCCCGATGGTGTTTTATACCATAAACCTTTCTTTACGTCTTTTTTAGACTCTGTAGGTGTTGTAATATTTTTCTTGCTTCTAATAAACCAAGGCATACTATCTGTTTTTATTTGACTAGGAAAATCTTAAAAAAGATTATCCTAAAGTATTAACATTATTTAAATCGTGGCAAGCTTGGATTAATCTGTCTTTAAAAGTAACTTCTCCTGCTCTTAACCACACACGTGGATCGTAATATTTTTTGTTAGGAGATTCAGGTCCTTCTGGATTACCAATTTGTGCTTGTAAATAATCTGCATTTGCATCAAAATATTTACGGATACCTTCCATAAATGCAAATTGTAAATCTGTATCAATATTCATTTTGATAACTCCGTAGCTAATAGCTTCTCTAATTTCTTCTAAAGTAGAACCAGAACCACCGTGGAATACAAAGTTTACAGCATTGTCTACTCCGTATTTCTCGTTAATGTATTTCTGTGAGTTATCTAAAATTGTAGGAGTTAAAACAACATTACCTGGTTTGTAAACTCCGTGTACGTTACCAAAAGCTGCTGCAATCCAGAAATTATCTGAAACAGATTTTAAGTTTTCGTAAACATAAGCTACTTCTTCTGGTTGTGTATATAATAAAGAATTATCAACATTAGAGTTGTCTACACCATCTTCTTCACCACCTGTGATACCTAATTCCATTTCTAAAGTCATACCAACTTTAGACATTCTTTCTAAATATCTTTTACAAACCTCAACATTTTCTTCTAATGGCTCTTCAGATAAATCTAACATGTGAGAACTAAATAAAGTTTTACCATATTTATTGAAATGTTCTTCATTAGCGTCCATTACACCATCAATCCAAGGTAATAATTTCTTTGCACAATGGTCTGTATGTAAAATAACAGTAGCTCCGTAAGCTTCTGCTAAAGTATGTACGTGTTTTGCACCAGCAATCGCACCTTTAATGGCAGATAATTGGTTGTCACCTTTTAAACCTTTTCCAGCGTTGAAAGAAGCTCCTCCGTTAGAAAATTGTACAATTAATGGAGAGTTAACCTCAACTGCAGCTTCTAGTGCAGCATTTATTGTGTCAGAACCTATAACATTACATGCAGGTAAAGCATATTGATTTGCTTTTGCATCGTTGATGATATCTTGAACTAATGAACCGGTAGCAACACCGGCTGGAAATTTTCTGCTCATTATCTTAGTATTTTTGTGGAAACAAATATAGTTGTTTTTTTAGAAAGGATAATTAATTCCGAAATGTATTCTTGGTTTAAGGATATTAAAGTTATCAAATTGCCAACGTTTTCCTTCTTGATATGAAGGGTCATATATTTTATAACCAAAATCAAATCTTACAATTGCAAAAGTACCAATGTGATAACGAATACCTAATCCAGATCCTACACCAAATTCTTTATAAAAATCTTTAAATTGAAAAAGAGTCTCTTGTCTTTCTTTATTTGTTCCCCAAATATTTCCAGCATCAATAAAGTACGCTCCTTCTAAGCTTCCAAACATATTAAAACGGTATTCAGCATTAAAAAGTAACTTTAAACTTTCGAATTCTAAACTTTGTGTTCCAGAATTTACACGAGGTTTACTTCCTGGCCCTAAAGTTAAAGGTGCCCAACCACGTACATCGTTTGCACCACCAGCAGAATAACTACGTACAAATGGTGCAGCATCAGAATTTCCGTAAGGTTGTATAATACCAAATAAGAATCTTGCAGCAAAACTAGAATTAGAATCTATTTTAAACTTTCTTCTAACATCAACATCAAACTTAACAAACTGAGAGTAAGGAATACCAAAAATTAATCCTGTACTATGTCCTAAATTATCTTCGGAACGATTAAAACCAAATGTTTTATCTAATACTCTCAATAAATTTCCCGCTAACTCTATTCTTGCTTGTATAAACCAAGGGTTACTTCTTGTACGAAAAGAATTTTCTTGATTATATGTAAATTGATAGATGAACGAGTTAATTAATACATTTTGAGAAATGTTTGCTTTTCGATATAACATATTTTCAAAGTCAACAAACAAACGTGCATTTTCTCCGCTTAAAGAATTTTGAAAGCCACTGTCAGCAACAATTGCATTTGTTAATTCATCATCTGTAACATAAACAGGAGCTGATGGATTATATTCATAATATAAATTCTTAACACCATCTTTTAAATCTCTATCACGTGTAAAAACATCATAGTATCGATCTCTTTGACGGTTGTTGATAAATTCTGTATTAAACAATGAAACTTTATGTTGAAATTCTGAACTGGAAATATCCATATCATAACCAAAACCATAAGTTGTTTTATCTAAACCAACATTTTTTTGTGTACTAATATTTGTACGTATGGCAGATTCTGCCACAAAACGTTTAGGTAAAATATTTTCTAAATTAATAGGAGTTAGAAGATAAGGGAATTTTAATTTTGTTTCTAAAGCAATTTCGTAAGCATTTAAGAAACTTTGGTTAATAGAAAAATCTTTGTTGACAGACCCTAATGTTGCTTTAAGTGTTGTTTCTAAATTCTCTCCTCCTCCAAATAAATTTCTTGAAGTTAAAGTTGCTCCAGGAGATATAGCAAAATTCATATATCGAGAAGCATAACTTTCTACGAATAGATTTAAATCGTATCTCTTTTTAGGTGTAAAAAAAACATCAACATCTAAAATAGAATCTTGTTTGTTAATTTTAAAACCATGTAAATTGATATTTTCTCTTTTAAAAATATTACGTTTTGTTTGTATTTCTTGTCTTTGACGGTATAATTGCCCTGGACGAATTACAAAAGCATCTGTAAAATATGCAGGTTTATATTCAGGTTCTTGCGTATAAAAAACGTTATAATCTTTGTATTCTTTTTTTATTAATTTGCTTTCATCATCAACTTGAGATCTAGAATCTGCATAGATATTAATTTTTCCGAAGCGATATTGTGTAAATGGAGTTACAGTGTCTTTCTTTATTGTATCTTGAATATATTTATCGATATACATCGAAATATCTAAGCGCTTATTACTTTTTGTAGTGTCAGCTTCAAAATATAAATCTTCTCCAGAGTCATTAAAATCGTAATAACCTAAATTCTTTAATAAATCTATTACACGATCTCTTTCTTGTTCAAATTTACTAAAGTCATACTGATCTCCAGAATTAACAAGAGGGTGCTGAGCAAAAGGGCTATTTAAATACTCTTCTATTTTACTGTCAGAAATTTTTTGAGAATAAGTTTCGATATAAGAAGGTTCTCCAAGTTTAATACTATATAAAGTTTCAGCTTTTTTTGCTGTAGAATCTTTATCATAGGTTACATTTACTTTAGAGTCAAAATATCCTTTATCATGAAATAATCGATTTAAATTTTTTGCAGAAAATTCAGATTGTTTTTCATCTAGTAAAACTGGTGCTTCACCTTGGTTATAATATAACCTGTCTAACCATAGAGATTTACCTTTATATTCTTCTAAATTATTTTTAACTAATAAACTATCCAATAGTTTTTGATTACGCATAGAAGCGTCAACACGATAATATTCTTGAAAGGTTTCATCAAATTTCGGATTAGACCAATTGTAAACCCATTGCCAAAGAGGAAAAAAACCTAAAAACTTTGCCGCAGGCTTTTGTTTTACGTAATTTGATAAATCTTTATCAATAAATTTTTTCTTTTTCTTTATATCTGGATCCTCTTTATCGTACTCAAAATTGTTTTTTACAAACAAATACTCACCCTCAGGAACTTTTTTTGTTGTACTACAGCTGTAAAAAACTAATCCTAAACAGGAGATAAGTGCTATATTTGTTGTAATTTTTCTTTGCATAAATTATGTTATCAAATAATGTTATAAAAATAATAACATCTCTAAGTTCTAAAAAATATAGACAAAAATATAATTTGTTTGTCGTAGAAGGTGTTAAAAATATTGGTGAAGTTATAAAAAGTTCTATAAAAATTAAAGAATTATTTATAACAGAGGACTTTTGGCCAGATGAAAATTCTATTAAAAAAACGTATATAGATGAAAAAGAGCTTAAAAAAATAAGTTTTCTTTCAACTCCAAATGTAGGTTTAGCTTTATGTGAATTGCCAAGTAATGATGAAAATATAAAATTAAACGGTTTAACGATTGCTTTAGACGATATTAGAGATCCTGGGAATTTAGGTACTATTATAAGGTTGGCCGATTGGTTTGGTGTAGAAAATATTTTATGTACAAAAGAATCTGTCGATTTGTACAATCCAAAAGTGGTTATGTCTACTATGGGGTCTTTTACGAGAGTAAAAGTTCATTATATAGAGCTTGAATCGTTTTTATCTACTTATGAAGGGAATATTTTCGGGACTTTTATGGAAGGAGAATCCATATATGAACAAAAATTACCACAAGAAGGAATTTTGGTCATGGGAAATGAAGCTAATGGCATCTCTAAACCAATAGAAAATCTAACAACGAATAAATTAAGTATTCCTTTTTTTGGTAAAAATGGTTCTACAGAAAGTCTTAATGTTGCTGTTGCTACAAGTGTTATTTTAGGAGAGTTTAAATCTCAAATATCTAATAAATCATAAAAAAAACTTAATATTGAGAATGAAGCTAACTCATTTTTAAATTAATTTTTACTTTAGTGCGGCAAACAAAAGAATACAAATATAAATGAAGTATATAGGACTTATTCTTACTTCAGCAATACTAACATTAACAAGCTGTAGTAAGGAGAGTGAGAAAGTAATTGAAACAAGAAAGAAAGATCCGTTTGCTTTACGATACGATTCATTGGATTGGAGAGCAGATTTTAAAGCTAAAAAATCAAGACCAGAAGAAATTAATCAATACAAAAATCAAGTTGCAAAATTTTACAAAGATTTTTGGGTAGATGGTAAAGTAAGTGGTGGATTTTTAGTTGCAAAAAATGGAGAGATTATTTTTGAACAATACCAAGGAATGGCAGATTTACGCCATAATAGAGAAATAAAACAAAATACTCCAATTCATATAGCGTCAATTTCTAAGGTTTTTACTTCTATGGCAATTCTAAAATTAGTCGAGAAGAAAAAAATTAAACTTGATCAGAAAGTAAATACCATTTTAGAAGGTTTTCCATACGATGATATTACAATAAGAAATTTATTGAATCATAGAAGTGGATTACCAAATTATGCAAATGTTCTATGGAATGGTAGAAAAGCAATGATGGATCGTGAAAAACCGATCTCTAACCAAGATGTGTTGAATATTTTTGCAGAACATAATGTAAAACAGATTCGTCCTGCAGATAAAGGATTCTATTATTCGAACACAAATTTTGCTTTTTTGGCTTTAGTGATAGAAAAAATAACAAAAATGCCTTATCCAAAAGCAATGAAATACATGGTTTTTGATCCGTTAGAAATGGAGAATACATTTGTTTTTGAGTATGATAGAGATAAAGATACTGTTGCAAGATCTTACAAATACAATGGATACGAATGGGCTTGGGACGATTTTGATAGAACGTACGGAGATAAAAATATTTATTCAACACCAAGAGATTTATTTAAGCTTGATATAGCAATGTATTCGGACGATTTTTTACCTCGTAAAATTAAAAAAGAAGCTTTTAAAGGATACAGTTACGAGCAAAAAGGTTACAAGAATTATGGTCTTGGAATGCGTATGTTGGAATATGATAATGGTAAAAAACTATTGTACCACAATGGTTGGTGGCACGGGAACAATACCGTATTTGTTCACGATGTAAATAATCAGTTTACAGTAATTGCTTTAGGTAATAAACAAAATAAAAATATTTATGCAGCTTTTAGATTGGCTGGTTTAACAGGAACTTATCCAATGAAAGTTCCATCTAAAGATTCGTTGAGAATCCGTTAGTAAAAAATCCTTCATTTTATAATGAAGGATTTTTTTATTCCTCATAATTAAATTATTTCAAAATTTAAAAAATCGTTAATTATAAATTATTATTCAATTTGTTTGATAGTTAAGTGATTTATGTATTCAAAAAGATTGTAAACTTGCAAAAAAATAATTAACGATGAAAAAAATCTACTTACTATTAAGCTTATTAACAAGCTTTTCATTTGCTCAAAATACACAAACAAAAGATGATGCTGGAGCTAGTGGAGGTAACAGCGGTTTTTATGAAACTTTATATCCTAATTCAAATTATCCTTCTGGAGCATCTTCTTGGTGGCATTTATTAGATGTTAGACATAGTAGTAGTGATAATAATTATGCTATGCAATTTTCAGGAAGTTTTTTTGATCAAAATCTTTGGTTTAGAAAAACGAATAATGTCGCTAATCAAGCTTGGAATAAAGTTGTTTTAGAAAATCCTCAAGGAAATGTAGGAATAGGAATTTCTAATCCTACAGAAAAGTTTCAAGTACTTAATGGTAACATTTTAGTAGGTAATGATAATTTACAAGGTGGAGCTTTATATTTTGGAAATCCTAATCATGGATTTAAAAGAGATTATAATACTGTAACAATGTATACAGCAGGTAATTCTGAAAGTGCATTAACTTTTAATGGAGCTTCAGGTGAACAAATGAGAATTGACTATAAAGGAAATATAGGAATTGGAGTTTCTAATCCTCAAAATAAATTAGATGTTAATGGAGTAATTCACTCCAAAGAAGTAAAAGTAGATATGGAAGGTTGGGCTGATTATGTTTTTAAAAAAGAATATAATTTACCTACATTAGAAGAAGTTGAACAACATATTCAAGAAAAAGGACATCTTCCAAGTGTTCCTTCTGAGAAAGAAGTTGTTGAAAATGGTTTGTCGCTTGGTGAAAATCAAAAACTATTACTTCAAAAAATAGAAGAGTTAACGCTTTATATCATTGAATTAAATAAAGAGATTAAAGAATTAAAAAAGAATTAATCTTAGATTAAAGAGGTAAAGTAATATAAAAAAGAATCCCATTATCTATAGATAATGGGATTCTTTTTTATACTTTAATTAGTAATATTCTTAACTCTTAATATCCATAATATCTCGTAGAACGTTTCCGAAAATATTAAATCCGAGTACTAATAACATAATTGCTAAACCAGGAAAAATAGCTAAATGCTGTTTCCCTAAAATAATATGACTATAATGTTCTTTAATGATATTTCCCCAAGATGGAGTAGGAGGTTGAGCTCCAATTCCAAGGAAACTTAAACCGCTTTCTACTAAAATCGCAGAAGCAAAATTAGCAGCAGAAATAACAATAATTGGCGCTACAACATTTGGTAATATTTGATTGAATATAATTCTCATATCGGAAAAACCTAATGCTTTTGCAGCTTCAACAAATTCTTTTTCTCTATAAGAAAGAAATTGACCACGAACAACACGAGCAACTTCAACCCACATAGTTAATCCAACAGCAATAAAAATTTGCCAAAACCCTTTTCCAATGGCTAATGTTATTGCAATAACTAATAATAATGTAGGAATAGACCACACAACATTAATTAACCACATAATAAAATCATCTACTTTACCTTTATAGTATCCAGCAATTGCACCTAAAGTTACACCTACAAGTAAAGAAATAAATACAGCTATAAAACCAATTAGAAATGATATTCTTGTTCCGATAATTAAACGTGAATAAAAATCACGACCATAAGAATCTGTACCAAGAAGATATGTTTTGGTATAAACAAATTCTTTTTCAATTTCAGAAAAAGGAATATTATGTTTTGTCCAAGTTGAAGTAGCTATTTTTACAGGCTCTCCACTTAATCCATTTCCTAAATAAGGCGTGTATTCTACAAAATCCTGATTAATTTTTGCAGCAGTAATACTAATTTGTTCAGAATCGATTTCTTTACCAAAAAGATAATCAGCAAAACCAGTTTTACCAGTATAATTTGGTAATGGAATTTCTATTGTTTTTTGTTGATATCCAATAGGAGCAAAAGCAATTGTTACATCTTGTCTATTTGCATTTTCTGTTTTATCTGATGCAAATAAATAAGAAAAAATAGAAATAATTGCTGCTATTATTATAACGCAAAAAGAAAGAACACCAAGTGTGTTCTTTCTTAATTTATTGAATACGATTTGTGAAAATGAACCGTTTTCTTGTTTCATTATTTTATATCTCTTAAAACGTTAACCGCTTCGTTTAAATAAAAATCTTTTTGTAATCCTTTGAACCAGTTGTTACGTTTAGCTTTTAAAACTGTATCAGTTTTTGTTGTAACTAAATCGTTTTGATTCATCGAGATTTTAAAGCTATTCTTGTATTTATCTAAAGCTTCAAATTTTTTGATTTTATCTTCACGTGTTTTACGATAAACTTTATAATCTTCTAAATTTAATGGAATTTCTTTTACATCTTCTAATGATTTGATGAATTTGTAACTGTCATTCATTAAGTTTAAATGAGCATTATTTGCTAAACGCGCTTTACTGTTTGCTTTAATTTTTTCTAAATCAAATGATTTTGGCCATTTTGCAATTACTAATGGTTTAATTTGATCCCAGTTTAAAGCTTCTGGTCTAGCACCTTCGTTAATATCTTCGTACGTATATTGATCAACCATAGAAATGTCAGACTGAACTCCTTTTAATTGAGTAGAACCTCCATTTACACGATAGAATTTTTGAATTGTTAATTTAACAGCTCCGTATTCATCGCTTCCAGATTGACGATCTAATGGTAAAATAGTTTGTACAGTTCCTTTTCCAAATGTTTGTGGAGAACCAACAATAACTGCTCTTCCATAATCTTGCATTGCAGCAGCAAAAATCTCAGATGCAGATGCAGAAAGTTCGTTTACCATAACCACTAAAGGACCATCATAAGAAATAGCAGGGTCTTTATCTTCATGTATTTTTAACATTCCGTCGCTACGTCTTACTTGTACAACAGGACCTTGGTTGATGAATAATCCAGAAATTTTAATTACTTCTTCTAATGACCCTCCACCATTGTTACGCACATCAAAAATAAGCCCTTTGATATTTTCTTTCTTCAAGATTTCAATCTCTTTTTTGATATCTTCAGATGGGTAACGACCATTATCTTTTCCAAGTGGCGTATAAAATTCTGGTAAATAAATCATTCCATATTTATCACCTTTTTCGTCTGTAATTACAGATGAGCGAGCAAATACTTCATCGTACTCAATAACATCACGAATTAATGAAATTGTTTGTTGAGAACCATCTTTTTTCTTTACTGTTAAAACAACCTCAGTTCCTTTTTTACCACGAATTAAACGAATGGCATCGCTTAAAAGCATTCCAACAATATTTTTAGCTTCTCCTTTTTTACCTTGAGCAACTTTTATAATTTGATCTCCAACTTCTAATTTACCATCTTTCCAAGCAGGTCCACCAATTACTAATTCTGCAATTGTAGCATATCCTTTCTTGTCTTGTAATTTTGCTCCAATTCCTTCTAATTGTCCAGACATTTCGAATTCGAAATCTTCTTTACTTGTAGGAGAAAAATAAGTAGTGTGTGGATCATACTGCTCTGTAATAGCATTCATGTAAATAGAGAAATAATTTTCTCTTTTAGTTTGTTTAATTCTTCTGAAATAATCAGAGATTAAATCTTTCGTTTCTTCACGAGCTATTTTTTCAACCTCAGGGAATGGAGTGTCTTTTTGTATCTTTTTCTTTACATCAGCTAAAGGATCCTTTGGAGCTTTTTTCGCTAAAGAATCTTTTTTATCACCTTTTAATTCATCTTGTAAAGAAATAATTTCTAACATTACATTGTATTTAAGGTATTTTCTCCATAAATCTTTTGCTTCAGTTTTATCTTTTGCATATTTAGATGTTTTATAATCAATGCTAAAGTTTTCTTTTTTATTGAAATCAATAGGTTTTGACAAAACTTCCATAGAATATTTCTCAGCTTCTTCAATACGTTTGTAAATTGTATCTACAGTAGAATTGTAAAAGCTTAAATTTTCTGTTTTATAGTAATCATCTAGATTATGGTAATCTTTTTTGAATAAGTCATAATCAGATTGTAATAAAAAACGTTTACTTGGATCAATAAATTCTAAATATTTATTGAATACATTTTCAGAAAATTTATCATCTATCGTTGCAGGTTTGTAGTGAAGATAAGTTAATGTATTTCTTGTATTTTTTACAATTAATTTTTCTTTGTCATCACCGTTATCTAACATAGGTTTACAAAAGCAAAAAGCAAGTAAACTCATTGATAAAAACGATAATAAAACATACGTTTTTTTAATTAACATATTACGTTGTTGTTATTGAATTAATAATTTTAAGCGTCCTTCAAATATAAAACAAAAAAGAAATTAGAAGGAAGTTTTTTACATTTGTAAAAAACATAAATAAAAGTAATCATAAAATATGGAAAAACCGCTAATATTAGTCACAAATGATGATGGTATAACTGCACCAGGAATCAGAGCTTTAATTGATATTGCAAAAGAATTTGGAGAAGTTTATGTTGTTGCACCAGATAGTCCGCAAAGTGGAATGGGACATGCTGTAACATTAAATTCTACTCTTTTTTGCGATGAAATAGAAGTTGACGAAGGAATAAAAGAATATGCGTGTTCTGGAACACCAGTAGATTGCGTAAAATTAGCTGTTTCTCAGATACTACCTCGTAAACCAGATTTATGTATTTCTGGAATTAATCACGGTTCTAATTCTTCTGTAAATGTTATTTATTCGGGAACAATGTCTGCAGCTGTAGAGGCAGGTATAGAAGGTATTTCTGCAATTGGATTTTCTTTAGCAGATTTTTCTTACAATGCAGATTTTAATGCATCAGAAAAATTTATAAAAACAATTATTGCGCAAGTTTTAGAGCATAAATTACCAAAAGGGATTGTGCTTAATGTAAATATTCCTAAGCTAAAAGAATTTGATATTAAAGGAATAAAAGTATGTAGACAAGCTGATGCTAAATGGGAAGAAAAATTTGATAAGCGAGAAGATCCTCGTGGAAGAGTTTATTATTGGATGAGCGGAGAGTTTAAAAATCTTGATAAAGGTGAAGATACAGACGAAAAAGCACTTGCAGATGGATATATTTCTATTGTTCCAGTTCGTTATGATTTAACAGCACATCATTTTTTACCAGATTTAAGAAATTGGAATTTCTAGAATTTTTATTTAATTAGAGAAATTAAAGTAAAATAAAAAAAAGCTGCTTTCATTTTATGAAAGCAGCTTTTTAATTTATGTGATAATAACTTTATTTTACTGATTTTTTCTCAGCTTCACGATAGAAAGTTTCTTTTTTATCGTCTCCTAAAGTTTTATTTGCTTGAATTAAGTTACGAATTACAACACGATTAGTTGGTTCTATTTCGTACATTTTCTCAAGATAAGGAATTGCTTCAGAGAAAATAGCTTTACGTTTTGCTTCGTTAGCATTGTAAATTTCTTTTTCTTTTTTAGAGCTTCCTAAGTTATTGTTCATTACTTCAACAATATCTTTGTCTGGTCTTAAGATAGCTAAAACTAAGTTATTGTAAGCTTCTAAATGTTTTGGATTTAATTCAATCGCTTTTTTAAACATCTTTTTAGCTTCCTCAGCTTTTGAAGCATCATCTAAATATAAAACACCTAAGTTATAATAGTTTTGACCATCGTTAGGGTTGATTTTGATCGCTTCTTCAATACGTTGACGCATTTTATCTCCATTTCCAGAAACTTGGTAAATTCCTGTAGCAATAGAGTTAATATCTGCATCATTTGGATATTTAGCAGTCGCTTCTTCTACAATAGGATCATATTTTTTAGCAGTATATAAACCATTTAAAGCTAAAACATATAAATCTCTGTTATAGTTTTTTGTTTGATTTGCAGAAACTCCTGTAAAATCTTTTGCAGCTAATTCTTTTAAGATTGTTAATGATTTATCGAAATCATTTGCATTGTAAAAACAAATAGCAGCCTGATATTTATAGATTTCTTCTTTTGTACCTAAAGCCTCAACTAAGCTATAAACATTTAAGAATTTTGCACCAGCTTCTTGGAATTTTTTAGCTTCCATAGCTTTATTAGCACCTTCTAATTCTTTGTTTGCCAAGTTAGAAACTTCTGATTGTAAAAGAAAACCGTATTTTGGTTGTAAATCAACTTGTTTTGGTTTTGCATAATTACCTCCAGCAACAGCTTTATCTACATCTGCTTGAGAGTAGTAAAACTCATCTTTTTTAGAATCTTTATTTTTTACTTGCCAAACTTTTCCGTTTTCGTATTTAGCTAATTTAGCTAAATCTTGACTAGCTTTTGTTACATCACCTTTTGCTAAATTTTCTTTTGCTGATTTGTTATATTTTTCAGCTAAAGCAGATGGTTCTGTTGTTAATTCTTCTGTATTTGTTTGAGCGAATGAAGTTGTCATTGCTAAAACTAAACCTAAACTAAATAATAATTTTTTCATGATTATTCATTATTTGGATCCTCAGCTATGTTTTCTTCAGCTTGAGTTTCTTTGTTTTCGTTTTCGATTATAATTGGATTCCCTTCTTCATCAAGTTCTACTTCGTCCTCTAATTCTTCTTCGACAGCGATTTTTGCAACGGCAGCAATTTCATCATTCTTTTTCAAGTTGATTAATCTTACACCTTGTGTTGCACGTCCCATTACACGAATTTCATCAAGACCAGTTCTAATTGCAACACCAGATTTATTGATAATCATTAAATCATCTTCATCTGTTACAGCTTGTATTGCGATTAATTTACCAGTTTTATCTGTAATATTTAATGTTGTTACACCTTTACCACCACGGTTAGTTTCGCGATAATCTTCAATAGAAGAACGTTTTCCGTATCCTTGTTCAGAAACCACTAAAACTGTTTCTTGTTCAACATCAGAAACAACAATCATTCCGATTACTTCGTTATCTTCTGCATCACCTAAATTAATACCACGAACTCCAGAAGCAGTACGTCCCATTGGGCGAACTTTTTCATCTTCGAAACGAATTGCTTTACCATAACGAGAAGCAATCATAATTTGTGATTTACCATCCGTTAATAACGCTTCTAATAAAGTATCACCTTCACGAACAGTAATCGCATTAATACCGTTTGAACGAGGTCTTGAATATGCTTCTAAAGATGTTTTCTTAATGATACCATTTTTAGTAACCATAATTACGTAATGGTTATTTACGTATTCTTCGTCCATTAAATCGTGTGTACGGATATAAGCTTTTACTTTATCGTCTGGCTCAATATTAATTAAGTTTTGTATTGCACGACCTTTAGAAGTTTTAGAACCTTCTGGTATTTCGTACACTCTCATCCAATAACATTTTCCTTTCTCTGTAAAGAATAACATATATTGGTGATTAGATGCAGAAACGATATATTCTAAGAAATCTTCGTCACGTGTTGTGGCAGCTTTATTACCTACACCTCCTCTAGATTGTTTACGGTATTCAGAAAGTGGTGTACGTTTAATATATCCCATGTGAGAAATTGTTAACACAACATTTTCATCAGGAATTAAATCTTCAATATTTAAATCACCACCAGCATAATTAATATCTGTACGGCGTTCGTCACCATATTTTTTACGAACTTCTAACAACTCATCTTTGATAATTTGCATACGCAAATCTTCGTTTGCTAAAATCTCATTTAAATGATTAATCATTTTCATGATTTCTTCGTATTCTTCACGGATCTTATCTATTTCAAGACCAGTTAAAGTACGTAAACGTAAATCTAGAATTGCACGTGCTTGAATTTCTGATAAGCCAAAAGCTTCCATTAATCCAGAACGAGCTTCATCTGGTGTTGCAGACTCACGAATAATTCTTATTGCACGATCCAAGTCATCTTGTGTTCCGATTACTTTCATGTAACCTTCTAAGATATGTGCTCTTTCTTGTGCTTTTCTCAATTCGTATTCCGTACGACGAACAATTACTTCGTGACGGTGTTCTACGAAATGATAAATCATATCTTTTAGGTTTAACTGTTCTGGTCTTCCTTTAACCAAAGCAATGTTATTTACACTAAAAGATGATTGTAATTGAGTATATTTAAATAACTTGTTTAATACTACATTAGGAACAGCGTCCATTTTAAGAACATAAACAATACGCATTCCTTTACGGTCAGATTCATCACGAATTTCAGAAATACCATCTAATTTACCATCTTTTACCAATTCAGCAGTTTTAGCAATCATGTCTGCTTTATTTACTTGGTAAGGAATTTCTGTTGCAATAATACAGTCGCGTCCGTGTACTTCTTCGAAATTTGTTTTAGCACGTAAAACTACACGTCCACGTCCAGTTTCGAATGCTTGTTTTACACCGTCGTAACCATAGATTGTTCCTCCAGTTGGGAAATCTGGTGCTTTAATATATTGCATTAATTCGTCAATCATAATATCACGATTGTCGATGTAAGCAATTGTACCGTCAATAACTTCTGTTAAGTTATGTGGCGCCATATTAGTAGCCATACCAACAGCGATACCAGAAGCTCCATTAACTAATAAGTTAGGTACACGAGTAGGTAATACAGTTGGTTCCTGAATTGTATCGTCAAAATTTAATTGAAAATCGACAGTTTCTTTATCTAAATCAGCTAATAGCTCATCTGATATTTTTTGAAGCTTAGCTTCAGTATAACGCATTGCAGCTGGTGGATCACCATCTACAGATCCGTAGTTACCTTGTCCGTCCACTAGTAAGTAACGTAATGACCAAGGTTGCGCCATACGTACCATTGTATCGTAAACTGAACTGTCACCGTGAGGGTGGAATTTACCTAAAACTTCTCCTACAATACGTGCAGATTTTTTATAAGTTCGATTAGAAAAAACACCTAATTCATACATTCCGAATAAAACTCTACGGTGTACAGGTTTTAAACCATCACGTACATCCGGAAGCGCACGAGATACGATTACCGACATCGAATAATCGATGTAAGCGGATTTCATTTCATCCTCAATATTTATTGGGATTAGTCTTTCTCCTTCAGTCATATTGTTTTGATATAATAAGGTGGCTAATATACAAATTTTAAGCTAAAAAAAGAGTGATAAATACAAGATATTTGATGTTTTATGAAACTTTTAAGTATTATTTTTGCCTTTAATTAACCTATATTTAAAAGTGTTGATAAGTTTAGGAACTTATTGTTTTAATTTATCTTGTTTAACAGAAAAAAGTTTTTATATTTGCACTTCGAAAATTACAAATTGTAGAACGGACACGGTTTACTATTAATTCATTTTTTTTGTAATTTTCTAAATTTGATTTTTGAATTAATAATATTAACTGTATATTTGCAACCCCATTCGAGTAATGGATAAAACTTTGTAAAGATGAGTAAAAGAACATTTCAACCAAGTAACAGAAAGAAAAGAAACAAACACGGATTCCGTGAGCGTATGGCTTCAAAAAACGGACGTAAAGTATTAGCGTCTCGTAGAAAGAAAGGAAGAAAAGCATTAACTGTTAGTGCCGTAAGAGCTAAGAGATAATCGCTACAATTCATAAAAAATAAGCTTGAAGGTCTTTCTTTCAAGCTTTTTTTTTACATTTGTTCTAAAGACTGTAAAAAAGTATGGAAGCTAAAAATGTAATTGAGTTAACTCAGTCATCTATATATCAAAGAAATCATTTAGTATTATCGAATGTTAATTTTTCATTGGGACAAGGTGAATTTGTTTATCTTATTGGGAAAACGGGAAGTGGAAAAAGTAGTTTATTAAAAGTACTTTATGGAGATTTACCATTACAATCTGGTCAAGGTGCTGTTGTTGGAATGGATTTAAAATCTCTAAAAACAAGCAAAATTCCTGATTTGAGAAGACATTTAGGGATTGTTTTTCAAGATTTTCAATTATTAACTGATCGTACAGTTGAACAAAATCTAACTTTTGTTTTAAAAGCAACAGGTTGGAAAGATAAAGCATCAATAGAAAAACGTATTGATGAAGTTTTAGATTCTGTAGGAATGTTATCTAAAAAGAAAATGATGCCTTTTAGACTTTCTGGTGGAGAACAACAACGTGTTTCTATTGCTAGAGCCCTATTAAATCATCCTGAATTAATTTTAGCAGATGAGCCAACAGGAAATTTAGATCCAGAAACTTCTAATGATATTATGGATTTATTGTTGTCTGTCTCAAAACAAAATAATTGTGCAGTTGTAATGGCAACGCATGATTATGATATTATTCGTCGTTATCCTGCTCGTAAAGTTAGATGCGAGGAAGGTAGATTGTTCGAAGTAACAGAAGCAATTACTGAATAAAAATATGACCTATCTTAAGTGTAATTTTTTAATAAATTATCTTAAATTATCCTTCATTACAATATAATCAAATAATATGTATCAAGGTAAAGACCTCCATTTTGTTAGTATGGATGTTCCTTATCCTCCTAATTATGGAGGTATTATAGATGTTTTTTATAAGTTAAAAGCATTTAGTCATTTTGATGTTGAAATTCATTTGCATTTGTTTGGTTTTAAAGAGTGTGATGTTGATATTTTTAAAAAATATGCTAAAAATGTCTACTTTTATCCTATACATCAAAAACCACATTATATTTTTCAAAAATATCCCTTATCTGTAAGATCAAGGGATAGTAAACTGTTTTATGAGAGAATAAAAAGTTTAAAAGCACCTATTTTTTTCGAAAGCTTAAAAACTACTTTTATATTGAATAAATATAGCTTAGATGACTATCCAAAGTATCTGAGATTGCACAATATAGAGCAAAATTACTTTTCTGGTTTAGCTAGAAGTGAAAAAAATATTATAAAAAAAGCATTGTATAATATTGAGTCGAAAAAATACATTGATTACGAAAAAATAATTCATCAGTTCGATGAAGTTTTTACAATCTCTAAATTTGAACAAAATTATACCAAAGAAAAATTTAATAAAGGAAAGTTTATACCTGTTTTTCATGGAAATAAAGAATTTCAATTATTAAGTGAAGAAGGGAAATTTGCTCTGTATCATGGTGACTTAAGAACTTCAGATAATCGTAAGGTTGTAAGTTTTCTAATAGATGTTTTTAAAGAAATTGATTATCCATTTGTTATTGCATCAGGGACTAAAGAAGAATGGGTGAAATCTAAAATCCAAAATTTTGATCATATAAAATTTGTCAAATTAAAAGATTTTGATCATTTGAAAGAACTTTTCGGAGATGCGCATCTTAACGTATCTTGGTCTTTTCAAGAATCTGGAACAAAGCTCAAAATAATTAATGCTTTATTTAATAGTCGCTTCTCGATAATTAATAAAAATGTAATAGATGACGAGGTAATTAGTAGTCTATGTACAAAAGTTTCGAATAAATCTGAGTTAATTGAAGCTATTAATAAATTAAAAGATCAACCTTTTACAGTTTCAAATGAATATATTAATACTCTTGAGCATTATTTGAATAATAAATTGAATGCAGAAATTATTTTGAAACAAATTTTTAGTAAATTATAAAATAAAGATTATAAGCATACGATTCACTTTAAGGTATTGTTTTTAATAAATTATATTTTAAAGTGAATTGTAATTTTATCTACTTTTTAATTTGTTCAAAAATAGCTTTTAATTTCATTTCTTCATTTTCCCAACAAAGCTCTTTAGCAGCTATGGCTAAATTTTCTTGGTAACTGATTTTTCCTTCAGCTAGCATTTCTTGTAGTTTAATAGCAAGATGTTGTGGCGTATGATTATCAATTACTTTTCCTATTTTATAATCCAAAACAGTTTGTTTTATCTCAGGTAAATTTGTCGCTAGTACTGGAGCCTTTGCTTGTACAAAATCAAATAATTTATTAGGTAATGCATATCGATAGCTTAAACCTAAATCTTCTTCTAAGCTCATTCCAACTTCAGCTAAAGGGGTAATTGTTTTTAACGTTTTTGGCGGGATATTTCCTAAAAAATGAATGCGATCAGTTAAATTTAAATCCTTTACCAACTGTTCATATTCTTGTTTTTTAGGACCATCTCCAGCTATCCAAAATTGACAATTGTTAATAGAAGTAAATGCTTCAATCATTTTATCAATTCCACGACTAAGACTAATAGCTCCTTGATATAAAAGAATTTTTTCGTTATTTGGATTTTCTGGTAATTGAAAGAATATAAAATCTTGATTTTCGTTGAATTTTATGCGATTAGGAACATTTCTAATAACCGATGGGTTAACATTATATTCTTTTTTAAACCAATTCGCATAACCATCGCTAACAGTATAAAAATATTTAATCTTAGGAAGAAGAAATTTTTCTAAGATTTTCCATACTTTTTTAGTTTTTGGACGATCGTGCAAAGAAGGTAATTCCGAATAAATTTCGTGACTATCAAAAACAAGAGGTAGCTTTTTTATTTTACTAATCAAATAAAAAGGTAATAAACTATCTAAATCATTCGCAAGCAAAATAGTTTTTTTGTCAGCTTTTTTTAATAAAGTAAAAAATAATTTAAAGTTGAATTCTATATACTTTTTCATGGTTGATTGATTTCTCATTTCAATCAAATGTGTCGCATATAATTTGTTTAAAACTGGTTTACTATATAAAGTTGCACCAATTAATTCGACATCATATCCAAATTTTAATAATGAGTTACAAACTTTATCTAATCGTTGATCGGTCTCGATATTATTTAGAACTGCAGATAGAATTTTCAATTTAAAATGTTTTTAAATTACTTTCCAGGTTTAAATACAAGGTAATAAGCTTGTACTAAAAATAAAATTGCATTTGGTATAAGAACTGGCCAAGCTTCTATCATAGAAGCATAAACAACAAAGCAAATACAACCAATTCCATTAATAATACGTATTACTGTAATTTTAGAAAAAAAGAATCCTAAAATAATAAATATCGATGCTAAATAACCGAAAATATCGGCAAAACCTATGTTTGATAAAAAATCCATAGAATGATAAATAAGAATGATAAAGTATTGGCAAAATTATAAAAAATAAGTCGATAACTTTGTGTAAATTTGCACAATGATAGAAACTTTATCAAAAATAAAACACAAAGATTCGTCAAATTTCTTCTTAATAGCCGGTCCATGTGCTATTGAAAATGAAGATATGGCTTTAAGAATTGCTGAAAGAGTAGTGGAAATTACGAATAAATTAGAGATTCCTTATATATTTAAAGGATCTTTTAAGAAGGCAAATCGTTCTCGTATTGATAGTTTTACAGGAATTGGAGATGAAAAAGCATTAAAAATTATTCAGAAAGTTGGAGAAACATTTGATGTTCCTACAACAACTGATATTCATGAGCCTTTTCATGCCGAACTTGCAGCTGCTTATGTAGATGTTTTACAAATTCCTGCGTTTTTAGTTCGTCAAACAGATTTAGTTGTTGCTGCGGCTAAAACAGGTAAACATGTAACATTAAAAAAAGGACAATTCCTTTCTCCTGAAGCAATGAAGTTTCCAGTAGAAAAGGTAATTGATTCTGGTAATAAAAATGTTGCCATCATAGAAAGAGGAACTATGTTAGGTTACGGAGATTTAGTAGTTGATTATAGAGGAATTCCTGTAATGCAAAATTATGCACCAGTTATTTTAGATACAACTCACTCTCTTCAACAACCAAATCAAGCATCTGGTGTTACTGGAGGTAAACCAGAATTAATTGAAACAATTGCTAAAGCAGGTATTGCTGTTGGTGCAGATGGTATTTTTATTGAAACTCATCCAGATCCAAAAAATGCAAAAAGCGACGGGGCAAATATGCTACAATTAGATTTATTAGAAGGATTGATGACTAAATTAGTTAGAGTACGTCAAGCAATTTTATAAAAAAAAATAATAATTTATTAATGATACTTAATCTAATGATTAAGTATTTTTAATTTTTTAGATATGAATAATTTAATTCAGAAATATAATATTCCAGGACCACGTTATACAAGTTATCCAACTGTACCATTTTGGGACAATGATAGCTTTTCTAAACAACGATGGATAGAAACCTTTCAACAATCATTTGATGAAAGTAATGAAGAAGAGGGAATATCACTTTATATACATTTACCATTTTGTGAGGCTTTATGTACTTTTTGTGCATGTAACAAAAGAATTACAAAACAACATTCTGTAGAGGTACCATATATTGATACTGTTCTAAAAGAATGGAAATTGTATATAGATTTATTTTCATCTCGACCAAAAATAAAAGAAATTCACTTAGGAGGAGGTACGCCAACTTTCTTCTCACCAGAAAATTTGAAAAAATTAATGGATGGAATTTTTGAATATGCAGATGTTGCAGATGGATACGAATTTAGCTTAGAAGGTCATCCTAATAATACAACAAGAGAACATTTACAAATGTTGTATGATTTAGGGTTTAGACGTATTTCTTATGGTGTACAAGATTATGATCTAAAAGTACAGAAAGCAATTAATCGCGTTCAACCATTCGAAAATGTAAAGCAAGCGACAGAAGAAGCACGCGAAATAGGTTTTACTTCGGTTTCTCACGATTTAATTTTCGGATTACCTCATCAAACATTAGAAGGTATGACGGAAACAATTAATCTAACAAAAGCATTAAACCCAGATCGTATTTCATTTTACAGTTATGCACATGTGCCTTGGATAAAAGGAGTTGGTCAACGCGGTTTTCAAGATGAAGATTTACCTTCACCAGAGCAAAAAAGAGAATTATACGAAGAAGGGAAAAGAATGTTCGAGGAAATGGGATATTTCGAAATAGGAATGGATCATTTTGCATTAGAACACGATTCTATGTACCAATCTATGAAGAACCATACTTTACACCGTAATTTTATGGGTTACTCTTCATCTAAAACTCAATTAATGGTTGGGTTAGGAGTTTCTTCTATTAGTGATTCTTGGTATAGTTTTGCTCAAAATGAAAAAACTGTAGAAGAATATGAAAAATCAATTCATAGTGGAGAATTATCTGTTTTTAAAGGACATATATTATCCGAAGAAGATTTGATTATGCGTAAACATATTCTAAACTTGATGTGTAATTTAGAAACATCTTGGGAAGGAGAAAAAATGCAAATTAATAATATTGAACGAATCAAAATAATGTTAGAAGACATGATTGATGATGGTTTAATAGAGTTTAAAGAAAACGGTTTAATAGTTAAGGAAGAGGGGCGTCCATACGTTCGTAACGTATGTATGACGTTCGATAAAAGGATGATAGACAATCAACCAGAAACTCGAATTTTCTCGATGACGATTTAAGAAATTGATAAAGTTATTAGACATTATCAAAAAAAAGTATATATTTGAATATCTCAAACAATGAAAGAAATAGAAATTAACGGTAAAAAATTCGTGCCGTACATCGCTTTTGAAGAAATAGAACAAGCCATTAAAAATATGGCAAACGAAGTTTATGAAGAATATAAAGATGAAAGACCAATTTTTGTCGGTGTTCTAAATGGAGTTGTAATGTTTTTCAGCGATTTCTTAAAACAATATCAAGGTGAATGTGAAATTTCATTTTTAAAACTAAAATCTTACGAAGGTACAGAATCAACAGGAAGTGTTCAAATTGAGATGGACATACCAATGAGTGTTGAAGGTCGTCATGTGATTATTTTAGAAGATATTGTTGATACAGGTAATACTTTAGTAGAATTGCACCGAATTTTAAAAGAGAAAAAGGTAAAGTCTTTAAAAGTTGCAACATTATTATTTAAACCAGATGCTTATAACAAAGACTTAAAAGTTGATTTAGTAGGAATTTCGATTCCTGATAAATTTGTTGTTGGTTATGGATTAGATTATGATGGACTTGGAAGAAATTTACCAGATATTTATCAAATAAAACATTAAAACAAAATGCTAAACATTGTATTGTTCGGCCCTCCTGGAAGTGGTAAAGGAACACAAGCTAAATTCTTAGAAGAAAAATATCAAACTCCGCAAATCTCTACAGGAGATTTATTTCGTTACAATTTAAAAAACGAAACTGAATTAGGTGCTTTGGTAAAATCTTATATGGATAAAGGGCATTTAGTTCCAGATGAGGTGACAACAAATATGTTGATCGATCATTTGGATAATAATCCTAATACAAACGGATATATTTTTGATGGTTATCCACGCACAACAGCTCAAGCGGAAGCATTAGATAAAATCTTGGCAGAAAAATACGATAACGAAGTTTCTATTACATTAGCATTAGTTGTTGATGATGAGATTTTAGTTGAACGTTTATTAGAAAGAGGTAAAACTTCTGGACGTGCTGATGATATTGATGAAAAAATTATCAGAGATCGTATTACAGAATATTACGAAAAAACTGCAATTGTAGCTGAACACTACAAAAAACAAGGAAAATGGATTGAAATTGATGGAGTTGGTTCTATTGATGAGATTACAGAAAAATTGAACGCAGCAATAAGAGAAGTATTATAATTTTCTTATTATATCATAAACAAAAAGGTTTCTAATTAGAAACCTTTTTGTTTATTTATTAGTTTTTATATCAATTAAATAAGGTTTTAAGTGATAATTAGTCGTGCTTCTAAAACCTTTATCAATAATTAATTGAAGTTGCTTGTTTGGTTCTAAACTAACTTCTAGACTTAAACTCTTTCCGTCTTCAGAATAACCAATTACTTTAGTAATTCTTATTAAATTTTTTTCACCCAATGGACCTAATTCAAAACTTCGGAAGTTTTTATTCATGGGTTGAGAAAAATGTATCGTTAATTGTTTAATTGAAGAATCAACGTTTTGATTACCGTTTTCAAATTGTTCAATTTTTGTTACATATGGTCTATTATTCTCATACTCATTCTTATAATTTATAACAGATTTATCAAAATAATTTGCCTTGTCAACAAGTGATATCAAATCATTCTCATTATTATAATCCAGCTCTATTAAATTTTTTATAGCTTGTTTTTTATTATCTGCTTGCTCATAATATTTTTTACAAATAGCATAACCAACAAAATAACCTAAATCTCGCATTTTAAATTGGTTGTCAGGATTATTCCATAACCAATTGTAAACATTAGGCGAAAACATTTCTTTAGAATATTCCTGTTTTATCTTTTCTTCATTCTTAAAACCGAATTCAATTTGTGGATTTGGAGATTTAGTTTTAAGTGTTACCTCAGTTAAAAATTCTGCAACACCTTCCATCATTGTTTGTGCTAAAAGGGAATTACCTATTGTTGATTTTTGTTGTGTATGAATATATTCATGAACATTTAAAAACTCTAAATCATTTATAGGATTTGTATTGAAATAATTAATTAAATAAGGAAAGTCTTTTTTAATTTCCTCTGTATAAGTTTTGGTATCCGTCATTGCTATTTCAGCACCAATTAAAACTTTATCTTGCATTGTTGTACCATTAGTTCTTAAAGCACCAATAGTAAAATATATTTTTGCAGGTTTAGCTTCGGGATAAATTTTAGTAAATTTCTTTAATCCTTTTTCAATCTTCTTAGCATAATTATTAGCAGATAATGTGTTATTTCTAACAGAATTCCAAAATTTAGGGTAATTACGAATGGCATAAATATAACTTTCAGCGGTATAATTTCTTGCTTGCATAATAGCTGATAAGCCAGGAGTTCCTTTCGATATGTACATTTCTTTGATATGCTCAATTTGTTTTATAGAATCTTTTTCTTGTATAATAACATCGTAGGTATTCCAAAATCGCTGAATATCATCAGTAACTACCAGTTTTTTAGATTGACAAAAAGCAAACATGCTTAGAAATAAAGCACATAAATAAAATATTTTCTGCATATAAGTGTTAATTTAGTAATTAACGCAATATACAATTAGATATTATTGTAAAAATAAAACGGTTCCGAAATTTACGAAACCGTTTATATATGTATTATTACATTTTGAATTTTATAGTTTTTCAACTAAGCCTTTACAGATATTTTTTACAATACTTGGACCTTCATAAATAAACCCTGTATAAACTTGTAATAAACTTGCGCCAGCTTCTAATTTTTCTATCGCATCTTCTGTTGTATGTATACCTCCAACTCCAATAATAGGAAAAGCTTTGTTAGATTTTTCTGAAAGATATCTAATAACTTCTGTTGAACGGTTTGTTAATGGTTTTCCAGAAACACCACCAGTTTCTTTTATAATTTCTGGATCAGATTTTAATCCCTCTCTAGAGATTGTAGTGTTAGTTGCTATAACTCCAGCTATCTTAGATTCTAAAACAATTTCGATAATATCATCTAATTGAGAATCCGTTAAATCTGGTGCAATCTTTAATAGAATAGGTTTTGGTTTCTCGTGTTGTTGATTGTATTGTTGTAGATAATTTAATATGTATAAAAGTGGTTCTTTCTCTTGTAAATCTCTTAATCCAGGAGTATTTGGAGAACTTACATTAACTACAAAGTAATCTACATAATCAAATAAAGCATTAAAACATTTTATATAATCATCTACAGCATCTTCATTTGGTGTAAGTTTATTTTTCCCGATGTTTCCACCAATAATATATCGTTCTCTATGTTTTAATTCTTGAATTTTTTTTACAGCAAAATCAGCACCTTTATTATTAAATCCCATTCGGTTAATAACAGCTTCATCTTCTACTAAACGAAACATTCTTGGAGCATCATTACCAGGTTGTGGTTTTGGAGTAACAGTTCCTATTTCTATAAAACCAAATCCGAAGTGGTTCAATTCTTCTATGAATTCAGCATTTTTGTCGAAACCAGCGGCTAATCCGATAGGATTTTTAAATTTTATTCCAAAAACTTCTCTCTCTAAACTAGGATGATTGAATTGATAATTCTTATCTAATAGTTTTCCAACACCAGGAAAAGAAGTATAATTTTTTAAGTTTCTCATCACAAAATGATGAGCTTCCTCTGGTTGTAATTGAAATAGTATTTTTTTGATGTGTTTGTACATGCTGCAAAATTAATCAAATCAGAATTGATTATTTATTTTTTAGCTTAATATTTTGTATCGTTTCAAGAAGAGAAATATTAATTGTTTTTAATAATTCAATTTACAATTAGATGAAATAACCAAACGATAATAATTTCTGAATTTCATCATTAAATTTCATTCTCAGAATTTTTATTTTCTCTAGAAAATATTTCTTTATTTAATAAAGAAAGCTGACTAAATAATATAAATAAAGAAGAAGATCCTCCAAATGCAATAGCTAATAAAGCATAGTTCTTGGTCTTAATTCCCGTGTAAACTAAAAAAATAGAAGTTGCAAACATTATTGTACTAAAAACGATAACAATTGTTTTTAACTTCTTTTGTTTCAGGAGTAATTCTTCTAATGAGAACTTCTCTAGATTATTGTTTTTTTTCATGTGTTGTGTTAATTATTAGATAAAAGTATATCATTTTTTTTAAATTCAAGTAAAGTATTCGTTCAAAACAATTTAAATAAGATTTTATTATAAAGTTTAGAAATCGTACTTTTGCAGACTATTAAATAAAAAGAAGAAATATGCAATCAAATTTTGTTGACTACGTAAAGATTAATTGTAGAGCCGGACATGGAGGAGCGGGTTCAGCAAGTTTGCATCGCGAAAAATATATAGATAAAGGAGGTCCAGATGGAGGAGACGGAGGAAGAGGAGGTCATATAATCCTTATCGGAAGTGTAAATCTTTGGACTTTATTAGAGTTTCGTTTTAAAAAACATTTTAGAGCTCAGCACGGAGGTAGAGGAGGAAAATCTCGTTCTACTGGTGCAGATGGTGATGATATTATTTTATTAGTTCCAATTGGAACAATCGCGAGAGACGAAGAAGGAGAAATTATTGGAGAGATTACAGCAGATGGTCAACAATTAATTATTGCTAAAGGAGGAAAAGGAGGTCTAGGTAACTGGCATTTCCGTTCTGCAACTCGTCAAACACCTCGTTATGCTCAACCAGGTATAGAAGGAGAAGAAGGACAAATTACTTTAGAGCTTAAAATTTTAGCCGATGTTGGTTTAGTTGGTTTTCCTAATGCAGGTAAATCTACATTACTTTCTGCCGTTTCGGCAGCAAAACCAAAGATTGCTGATTATGCCTTTACAACACTAACTCCAAATTTAGGGATTGTAGATTATCGTAATCATCAGTCATTTATTATGGCAGATATTCCTGGAATTATAGAAGGAGCTGCAGAAGGAAAAGGACTTGGACATCGTTTCTTACGTCATATAGAGCGTAACTCGAATTTATTATTCTTAATTCCTGCTGATACAGAGGATTATGCAAAAGAATATTCAATTTTATTGAATGAATTACAAAAGTTTAATCCAGAATTGTTAGATAAAGGTAGAATTTTAGCTATTTCTAAATCAGATATGTTAGATGATGAATTAGAAGCAGAAATAAAATCACAATTACCAACAGATGTTGAGACAATTTTTATTTCTTCAGTTTCTGGAAAAGGAATTACAGAATTAAAAGATTTAATCTGGAAAAAATTACACGAATAATTAATAACTAAAGATAAATAAAATGTTTGGAAATTTTGGAGACATCATGGGAATGATGGGGAAAATTAATTCATTTAAAGATAAATTCTCAGACCTAAAAACTGAATTGGACAGTGAATTTTTTACAACAATATCTAATGATGGTAAAGTAAAAATAACAATGTCTAAATTAGCTACAGTAAAGGATATTCAGTTAGCTGATGGTATGGAGAAAGAAGAAATAGAAGATTTATTAGTGATGACTTTAAATAAAGCTTTAGAACAGGTAAAAACTGAAGCGATTGATAAAGCAAAAAAGACTGCACAGGAAAATTTACCTAACATTCCTGGAATGCCTTTTTAAATATTCAATTTTAATAACATTAACTTTAAATATTTAAAGTTTTATCCATAGAAAAAGCCTTCATAATTACAATTATGAAGGCTTTTTTATTAAAGTTTATATTACTTAAACCTACTTATGCATTATTTAATAATAATTTTAGAAGTAGTTTCTCCATTTACAGAAGTAATTTTTACTAAGTAAACGCCAGAAGATAGTTTAGTACTAACTTGCTTTTTATAATTTCCTGTAGAAGAATCTGTAGCTGTATATACAACACGACCATTTAAGTCTACAATTTCTACTGATACTTTACCAGCTACTTTTTGCTCTATTGTAAAGTTTCCATTAGAAGGGTTAGGATATATATTAAACTTTTCTGCCTCTAGTTCTTTTGTAGCTAATTTTTCTTCACTTGAAAATTTCTTTACAGCTAAGAAAATGTTATCTACAGCTTCTATCATAACATACCCATTTGTAATATTTTTAGCATTTGAAGGCATTGGGAAACTCGCAGTACCGTTATTATCAACAATACCTAACTCTTCAAACGTTTTTCCAGCATCCCATGAAACAGATACTTTTACTTTGGCAGTTCCAATAGGAGCAACGTTTGTAGTACCAACATCCCATTTTACGTCAAAAGTAGAACCACTTGTATATATTTTTTCCTCACTATTTGGTGAAGTTACTTTAAATGGAGTTGTGTTTGCATCTACAACCACTCTTACTTGTGCATAATCATTCTGAGGACCTTCTGGATTATGATCTCTTGCTGTAACTGTAAAATCGAACGTTCTACCAACAGTTGTTAAAGATTCCCAAACAGTATTCGAACCTTGTGTTTGAGTTAGTTTATCATTCAAAATACTTTCAAAATTAGGAAAGTATCTGTAAGTTTCTTTAACTGGTTGAAAAGAACGGAAGTTAGGCCCGATAGTTTTGGTACTTCTAACTCTACTATTTGTTCCAGTAGTAGTATTAGTTCCTGTATTATTCTGCTCCCAATTAATTAAGGTGTTATCATTTTCATTATCTAAAACTTTTGCGTCTAATTTAAATGCTGTTGCTGTAGGAATAGTATAAGTTGTTTTAGCTAATTCAATTTTAGGTGCAGTATTTAAAATAGGACGAGATATACCACAAGCTTTAGTACTCAAATTATCTTGAACTTGTTTAAGACTTACATAAGCAAAATAATCATCGGAATGATTTTGTACATCAAAATCTGTTATACCAGCATAGCCCATAATTGTAGATCCACTACCAGGCTCTACTTGTACACCAGTATCTTCCCATTCATCAGAGAAAGTATGATTAGCTCCTATTTGATGACCTATTTCATGTGCTACAAAATCAATATCGAAAGTATCACCCATAGGAGAACCACTTCCAGGAGAAGTATAACCACTTCCTTTTCCTAAAGGAAAATCTGTATCACAAATGCAACCAATACAACCTGCATTTCCGCCGCCACCTCTGTGACCAAATAAATGACCTATATCATAATTTGACTCACCAAAATTATCGCGTAAATTTCTTTGTAATTCAACACTCCAAACACTTGCATAACGATATTGACTATCTCTCGTTAACCCTTTTGTGTAATTAGAATATGGATCTGTATTAGCATCTAAATAAATAAGGCTTTCTATGTTGTCTGCAAATACAAAATTAACAGCCATTTCTTTTTCAAAAACACCATTTACACGAGTCATTGTATTGTTCATCGCTTCAAGAGCTTTTTCTACTGTTCCTCCAAATACTTGACTATATTCACCTGTAACTGATAAAGCTAAACGATATGTTTTAAATTGTTGAGCACTAAGTTTAGCCGTTTTATTACCTTCTACATCAACTTTATTTATATCATTGTGTAGCTCAGGTGTTGAACAGTTGAATGTATTTTTGGTACTTTTCTGATGAATTTCAAAATAGTTTCCACTTGTAGAATATGTTTCTAAAAACTCTGAAACATCATTTGTTCTAAAAATTGTAGAACTTATTCCAGAAGGTCCCGTACTAAAGCGAATATAAGAAGAGGGATCTGCTAAACTTTTTCCTACATAAGAACGTAAATTAGGATATTTTGCTTGATCTTTTGTAGAAAAATTAGAAGCTTCCCAAATTTCAAATCTTTCAAGATTTCCACTTGTATTTGGCATAATGATAACTGTTCCAACTCCTCCTTTATCTCGAGATGTAGCGTTAACTAATTTATCATCTAATGTTTTACGATCTAGTTTAAAAATTTTTTGATTTCTTTTATCCTTATACTCAGATTTAGCTGTAGGATAAGCTTCGGATTCCGTTACTAACTTCCAATTTTGCCCAAAAACGGAACCTGAAGATAGTAAAATGAATAAATAGAATATATTTTTTCTCATAAGCGTTTAATTTTAGGCAAAACTATTTTAAAAAAAACAGTTAAACAATGAAAAAACAATAATTATTTATAATCAATCTAATTTAGGTTCTTTTTTGATTGTAAATCAGTGTTGTAAATAAGCGTTATCCAACATTAAGCTTATGTAAAAAATAATAGATATTTGATTATCAATTAATAAAAATTATGAATGAGAAGAATCTTTATCTTCAATATTATGATTGTTTTCTAAAGACTCTATATATTCATTTTTTAGTTGTTCATGCTCCTGATACATTTGCCAAAGTTGTTCTTCTCTAGGATCATAATAATTCTCTTGCTCCCATTTAGGCTGTTCTTTCTGTGGACCAATTCTTCTAAATAAATAAGCAAAAAATACTCCAGTGATAAAACCACTTAAATGACCTTCCCATGAAATAGGATTATTACCAACATCTGATTTTAATTGAGGAAGAATTTCTTGAGGTACCATTCCCCAAATCATACCTCCATATAGTAAGATAATAACAAGAGAAATTGCCATTAAACCTCTTTCTTTTCTAATAATTCCACTAAAAAAAATAAAAGAAGCTAATAAATATACAATAGAGCTAGCTCCGATATGACAACTTGCAATTTCATCTAAGAAAGGAGGATTTCCAATTAACCAAAGAATCATTCCAGAAATTATCCAACCAAAGAAAATAACATAATAGGCCAATCTACCATACATTAATAAAGCTAAGAAACTAAGAAAAGCTAATGGAATAGAGTTACTAATGATGTGTTTCCAACCTGAATGAAATAAGGGAGAAAAAAGAATTCCTTTCAATCCGACAAAAGTTCTTGGAATAACACCATAGCAACCATTTGTTTCGTAACCATTTATTTGGAATAGAAAAATTACCCACATTGGAAGGAGTAATAGAAGAGGAATAATAATTGTTTTTTTTGGAAATGGAAAATTCATAAAAATAGATTTATTGAAAATAATCATTTCAATCTTTATTCCTTTTCAAAAAATATGACAAAAGTGGTTTGTTGTGAAATTTAGAAACGAGTCATTAATTCTTTTGCAAGTAATTTCCAATCCGTCCATTTTACACCTAGTTTATTATTTTGTATAGCAATTTTATGCTGATAATTTAAATGTCGAATAATTTCTTTATAGGCTTTAACTATATTATAATCAGGATCATAAATAATTGTTGCTTCAGAATTTGCACCATTAACTTCTAGTATGACAAAATTTCCGTTTTTAAAATCTTCTAAACTTTTAGCTTTTAAATCTATTCTACCATAATAAAAACCATCAATTTTTTTAGAGATAGTATTAATTCTTTCTTCCAATAATTTTGTTTTGAGATGAGAACTATCTAAAAAAGTTGTTCCTCTTATATGGTTACCGATAGGTTCAGCTAGAATGGTTTGTTTTTCTGCAAGAACGTATTTTAATTCTTTTCTAAACTTCTTTAATAAGTAATCTTTTCGATAGTAAGCTCTAGGATTCTGATGAATTAGTTCCTCTATAGTTGATTTTCCATCACCAGTAAATGATAAAAAATCTTTTGCAGTGATAGAGATAATTTTACCATTTTCCTCATTTGGTAAACGAACATAAAAAACACCAAATTCTAAAGGGAAATCGACATATTCTTGTAAAATTAAATCCGTATTATTTTGTTTTAAGTAATTTTTCCAATCATTATCATCTCTAATCAATTCTACATTAAATCCTCTTTCGCCAACATTAGGCTTAACAATAAATGGAAATTCGAAAGGAATATTTTGCGAAACAAACTTTTCAAAAAAATAAGTTTTAGGCTTATAAACCTCATCAATCTGATTTAGTAAATCAATCTTAGGATAATTAATAAATCCACCCCATTTCATACCAGGATTTGTAGCGCAAAAATAGGCTGGTGCTCCCGCTTTAAAAATTTTATAGATGTACCAAGGCGTTAACGGACCGTATAATAACCAAAATGGCCAAAACTCATAACGTGTCCACTTTTCTATTCTTGGATTCATTGTTTATGATTGAAATAATTATTAATGATAAAAGCCAAATATACTTTGGGTTTTGATAGTTTGGAAGTAAATCTTGAAAAGAATTTCTAATTCTTAAATGAATAAAATCATCATAAAATTTATAATCATTAAAAATATATGGTTTAAAAATTCTATCTTAGAGGTAGGTTTGAGCCAATTTATGGTTGACATTAGATTTTATAAATTTCTTGAATGTTATGAATTCTTTAAGATTTGATATGAAATAATGTCAGTTGTTTTCAAATTAGTAGACAATATTTGTTTATTTTAAGGAATCATCAAATCAATTCGGACAAAGGCATAGTTTGTGCTATATTAAAGAAGAATAATTATATTTATTAAAGATTAAAACAGCTTAAATAATATGAACGATAATTTCTCACAACAAGTAAAGGACGTTATTTCTTACAGTAAGGAAGAAGCGTTGAGATTAGGTCACAATCAAATTGGAACAGAACACCTTCTGTTGGGAATTATCCGCGATGGAGAAGGAAAAGCTATTTCTGTTCTTGAAGCATTACAAGTAGACTTGGATGAAATGCGTCAAAAAATAGAAAACTTAAATCCACCGAAGGAAACTGAAGGTAATCATATTAAAAATTTGAGTTTGACAAAACAAGCTGAAAGAGCGTTAAAAACAACATTCTTAGAGGCAAAGTTATTTAAAAGCCCAACAGTTAATACTATACATCTTTTATTATGCATTCTTCGTAATGAAAATGATCCGATAACAAAATTGATGAACAAATTAGATATTGATTATAATACGGTAAAAGAAGAATTTCAATTTCAATTTCAGGATGAAGAAATTCATACACCACGTGCAGAAAATCCATCTTTTGATGGAGGTGATGCCGATAATGATTTCGAAAGAACTTCTTCTGCTAATAAATCAACATCTAAAAGTAGAACACCAGTTTTAGATAATTTTGGACGAGATTTAACGGCGATTGCACAAGAAGGAAAGTTAGATCCAGTTGTTGGTCGTGAAAAAGAAATAGAGCGTGTTTCTCAAATTCTTTCACGTCGTAAAAAGAACAATCCATTGTTAATTGGAGAACCAGGAGTTGGTAAATCTGCAATTGCAGAAGGGTTAGCTTTACGCATTGTTCAAAGAAAAGTTTCTCGTGTATTGTTTAATAAACGTGTTGTAACATTAGATTTAGCATCTTTAGTTGCTGGCACTAAATACAGAGGACAATTTGAAGAGCGTATGAAAGCAATTATGAACGAATTAGAAAAGAATGATGATATCATTTTATTTATTGATGAGTTACATACAATTGTAGGAGCAGGCGGAGCAACAGGTTCTTTAGATGCATCAAATATGTTTAAACCAGCATTGGCTCGTGGAGAGTTACAATGTGTTGGGGCAACAACATTAGATGAGTACCGTCAATACATAGAAAAAGATGGAGCATTAGTTCGTCGTTTTCAAAATGTAATGGTGGAGCCAACAACACCTGAAGAAACGTTACAAATTTTACATAACATAAAAGATAAATACGAAGCACACCATAATGTTAATTATACTGACGAAGCTTTACAAGCTTGTGTTAGCTTAACAACACGTTATATTACAGATCGTTTTTTACCAGATAAGGCAATTGATGCTTTAGATGAGGCAGGTTCTCGTGTTCATATTAAGAATATAAAAGTTCCACAAGAAATTTTAGATCTTGAAGCTAAACTTGAAGAAGTTAGAGAAGAGAAATCTAAAGTTGTGAAATCCCAGAAATATGAGGAAGCAGCTCGTTTACGTGATTCTGAAAAACAAATTGAGAATGATTTAAAACGTGCTCAAGCACAATGGATGCAAGAGTCTAAAGAAAATCGTGAAACTGTTACGGATGAAAATGTAGCTGAGGTTGTTTCGTTAATGTCTGGTGTACCTGTACATAGAGTTGCAGAAAAAGAGCTTAAAAAGCTAGCTCAGATGAGTGATTTAATGAAAGGAAAAGTTATTGGACAAGATGAAGCAGTTGCTAAGGTTGTAAAAGCTATTCAACGTAATCGTGCCGGATTAAAAGATCCTAACAAGCCAATTGGTTCATTTATTTTCTTAGGAACAACTGGAGTTGGTAAAACGCAGTTAGCGAAAATATTAGCAAAAGAAATTTTTGACTCTAATGATGCTCTTATTCGTATCGATATGTCAGAATATATGGAGAAATTTGCCGTATCTCGTTTAGTTGGGGCACCTCCGGGTTATGTTGGTTACGAAGAAGGTGGACAATTAACAGAAGCTGTTCGTCGTAAACCATATGCTGTAATTTTATTAGATGAGATAGAAAAAGCGCATCCAGATGTATTTAATATCTTATTACAAATTTTAGACGATGGTCACGTAACAGATAGTTTAGGTAGAAAAGTTGACTTCCGTAATACAATTATTATCTTAACATCTAATATTGGTACACGCCAATTAAAAGATTTTGGAGATGGTGTTGGATTTGGAACATCTGCGAAGAATGATTCTGCTGCTGATAGAGCAAAATCTACAATTGAAACTGCTTTGAAAAGAGCTTTTGCTCCAGAGTTTTTAAATCGTATTGATGATATTATTTTATTTAATTCTTTGAAAAAAGAAGATATTATGAAAATTATCGATATTGAGTTATCAAGCTTAAAAGAGCGTTTAACTGCTTTAAATTATCATTTAGAATTAACTGATGATGCGAAAAACTTTATAGCAGAAAAAGGTTTTGATAAAGATTACGGTGCTCGTCCATTAAAAAGAGCAATTCAGAAGTATATTGAAGATCCAATGGCAGAAGAAATAATAAATGCTGTAATTACAGAAGGAGATTCTTTATTATTAGAATTGAATAAAGAAAAAGATGGAGTAAAAATTACTGTTAAAGGAAAAACAGAAGAAGAAAAATCTTAGTAATTATAAATCAATACTATAGAAAAGGCTTAAGCAATTTATTGTTTAAGCCTTTTTATTTTGTTTAGTTTTAACCTACATTTGTGGCAGCAAGCCACTTTGTCGCTTTAATTTATTTAAAGAGGAAAGTCCGGGCTCCAAAGAGTAGCATAGCGGGTAACGCCCGTCCGTCGAGAGGCGAGGACAAGTGCAACAGAAAGTATGTACAGTTCGGCTGTAGTGAAACCAGGTAAACTCTATGCGGAGCAATGCCATGTATACCAGCAGTTAAGAGCTACTCGCTCGTTGCTGGGGGGTAGGCAGATTGATGTTTAGGGTAACTTAAATACTAGATAAATGACAAAGCATTACATTGTAATGACAGAACCCGGCTTATAGGCTTGCTATTTTCTTTTCTAGAAATAAACTAAAAAATTCTGTTGTGTTTGAACAGTTGTTCTTCTTTAGAATATTTCTTCTATGAGTGTCAACAGTATGTTTACTTATATTTAAGACTTCCCCAATATCTTGACTCGTATATCCTTTTATAAGATAATCAGCAATTTCTTTTTCTTTATTAGTAAGAATTATATGGTCGTTTTTCTGATTTAAGATATTATTTAAACCGTTTTTGATATTAAAAAGACTTAAAGTTGGTATACCTCCAATTTTTAATTGAGAGATATCTGTCATCACGCAAAGAAAGTTAATTGGTAGAAAATCTTTATTATGTTCAAGAAAGAAGTGCTGAACATGGATTTGCTTTATCGTTCCTTTAGAATCTCGCATGCGAAAATCATAATTAAACTTGTAGTTTGTTCTATTCTGAGGAATAATATTGTTGTTTATATTATAGATCTGCTGGTGAATAGAAATAACATAATCTAAATCTTCTGGGTGGACTAAGTTTAATGATAATTCTACTGTATACTCATCACTTTTGTATCCTAAAATACTTTCAGATTTAGGAGATACGTAATCGAATGTTCCAGATTTATGGTTAATGATAAAAATGAAACTTTCACCAATTGTTAAAGTGTCATAAATGTCCCTTACTTTATTTAGGTGATAAATACTTTCATTTATTGTATTTGAAGTTGAACTAGCCCCACACTCACTCCAAATTTTCCTTATTTGATTTACATAGTCACTTGATAATACTTTTTGCATAAAAATTTTTTTCTGGGGTAATAGAGAAAAAAGTATTAAATTATATTAAATATACTCATAATATACTCATTTATGAGTATGTGTTTATAATTTTAGTATAATATATTTGTAAAAATATGTTTTTAGGCTTAACCAACCTAGTAATCATGACCTATATTAGAGAAAAAAGAGCTCCGAAGAGCTCTTTCTTTTTTTATAATAAAGATTTTACTTTTTGTATAACGGCAGTCGAATCGATACCATATTTTTTCATTAAATCAAAAGGGCTACCTGACTCTCCAAATTTATCTTCAACAGCAACAAAAGCTTGTTTAGTAGGTAATTTTTGTGCTAAAACTCTTGCAACAGATTCACCTAATCCTCCTAAGATATTATGTTCTTCAGCTGTCACAATTTTTCCTGTTTTCTTTACAGAATTTAAGATAATTTCTTCGTCTAATGGTTTTATAGTATGAATGTTAATTACCTCACAAGAAATTCCTTCTTTTTCTAATTCTGCAGCAGCAATTAAAGATTCCCAAACTAAATGTCCAGTAGCAACAATTGTTACATCTGAACCTTCGTTCATTAAAATACCTTTACCAATTTCAAATTTTTGATCTGCTGGAGTAAAGATAGGAACAACAGGACGACCAAAACGTAAATAAACAGGACCGTCATATTCAGCAGCAGCAATTGTAGCAGCTTTTGTTTGATTATAATCACAAGGATTAATCACAACCATTCCTGGTAACATTTTCATTAATCCTATGTCTTCTAATGTTTGGTGTGTTGCACCATCCTCTCCTAATGTTAAACCAGCATGAGATGCAGCGATTTTTACATTTTTGTTTGAGTAAGCAATAGATTGACGTACTTGATCGTAAACACGAGCAGTTGCAAATTCTGCGAAAGTTCCTGCAAATGGAATCTTACCTCCAATTGTTAAACCAGCAGCAATTCCCATCATGTTTGCTTCCGCGATTCCTATTTGGAAAAAACGTTCTGGATTTTCTTTAATAAATTGATCCATTTTTAGAGAACCAATTAAATCCGCACATAATGCAACAACATTAGGATTTGTTCTTCCTAATTCTGTTAATGCATCTCCAAATCCGCTTCTTGTATCTTTTTTTTCTGTGTATGTTAAATCTATCATTGTTGTATTTTTTAAAGAGTAATCTTTATTTTTTTAATCTAAAGAGTTTAAGAAAGTTGTTAACTTCTCTTTATCATCTTTAGATATTTTGTCGTATTTATTGATAATGTCTAAAGCACTTTTTCGCATAGAGTTTATAGTCTCAACAAGGCCTACACTTCCGCTATTGTAAATGTATAAATCACAAACCTGACCAACATAATTGTGAAGATCTTTCTTCAGGTTTTTATCAGAAAATGTTGGAATGCTATTATTTAAATTTTTACAATGTTCAGGTGCTACTTTTAAAAAGTCTGAAACATCAGGATTATCAATTGCTAAATCAATAATATTTGTATCAGTAGTTTTGTACGTAGACTCGTAAGTATCATAATAATCAGCCAAAGAATTTGCAGCAACGGCAGCAGCAGCGTCTTCTATAGTTGTATTATTACCATAATTAGGATTAGCTTCTAATTTAAACTTTTTAGCATCATCAAAATACTTTTTGAAAATTTTATTTAATTCGTCTATTTCTTCTTTTGTAGCTAATTTACTTTTCTTGAATTGTTTTACTAATTGTTTTGTAGAAGATTCAGCAACTTTTAGAGCTGTATTTCTATCATAATCTGGTTTTCCATCATAGTCGCTGTCGTTGTAAACTAAACTATAATTTAATAAAGCAATGTTATTGAAAAGAGTATTAACATTATTATTTTCAGAAGTCTGATAAGAATAATAACTATTTATAGGGTCGTCGTAACGGTTATCTGGCGTATAGTAATCTGCTGCTATTGCAGAATCAGCATAAACAGAATCTACTGCAAAATTATTATTTGCCTCATATTCTTTTTTCTTATCTGCTAATTTTTTAGTAAAACTTTCAATTTCTTTTTTCTCATCAAAAGTTACTTTAGCATTTGCTTCCGCAGTTTTTTCTAATGTAATTCCATTAAAATCACCAGCATCCAATCTTATTAATAAACCTTTTAATTTAGCTTTTGGAAATAAGAAGCTTACGTTATCCAATTTACTTTTTTCATCTATACACAATGTAGATTTTGTTGTTTCTACTGTATTTTTAGATGTCATTTCATATTCATTACAAGCAAAACCATTGATGGTTGTTGAAGAATTTAAATTTTTAATTGATTCAAATTGTCCAAATAAATTATCTGTATAAGGTTTTAGACTTTCTTCAGGAATTCCTTCATAGTAATAAGGCGCTTTTATAGATAATGTATTTTCTAAAGAATTTGAATAAACATCAAAAAAACGATTGTTGTTGATGAAAAACGACTCTCTATTAAAGTTTCCTCCGCCAGTGTAACTTTCAAAACCTTCTGCAGTTCCTAATAAGGCATTTTTAGAAAGGTAATTAATAAAATAAATAGGTTCTTTTGTCGTGAATATCGAAGAATATTCATCGGGAACATTTATTTTATACGTTAATTTTTTATCGAAAGAATACGACGCTTCTTGCCCGAAAGTAGTTAGAGAGCACAGCGCTATAAGCGAAAAAAACAAATTTCTCATAGTTAGTTTATTAAGGAATTAATAATCCTTTAAATCAGTTTCAAGGTTTTGTCCTAAAGCATTTTCTAATTGCTCATCATTTGGAGCTTTTCCATGCCAAGAATGACTTCCCATCATATAATCTACACCATTACCCATTTCTGTATGTAACAAAATGGCAACTGGTTTTTCATTTCCTGTTAATGTTTTAGCTTTCTCTAAGATAGCGATAATTTTTTCTAAATCATTTCCATTCTCTTCTTCTAAAACAATCCATCCAAAAGCTTCTAATTTTGCTTTTAAATCTCCTAAAGGCAATACTTGATCTGTATCTCCATCAATCTGACGTCCGTTGTAATCTATTGTAGAAATAATGTTGTCTACTTTTTTACCAGCAGCATACATTAATGCTTCCCAAACTTGTCCTTCTTGTAATTCTCCATCACCGTGTAATGTGTAAACTAATTTATCGTCGTTGTTTAGTTTTTTTGCTTGTGCAGCACCTAAAGCAACAGATAAACCTTGACCAAGAGAACCAGAAGCAACTCTAATTCCTGGTAAACCTTCGTGAGTTGTTGGGTGACCTTGTAAACGAGAATCTAGTTTTCTGAAAGTAGCTAATTCGCTAACTGGGAAAAAACCAGAGCGAGCCAAAGTACTATAAAAAACTGGTGATATATGTCCGTTAGATAAAAAGAATAAATCTTCTCCTTTACCATCCATTGAGAAATCTGTAGAATACGTCATTATTTTACCATATAAAGCAGTAAAAAATTCTGCACATCCTAATGATCCACCTGGGTGACCACTATTTACGGCATGCACCATTCTCAAAATATCTCTTCGTGTTTGTTGTACTTGTGTTTGAAGTTCTTGAACTGTCATCTTTTATAAATAATTTCTGTAACAAAAATAACCTTTTTTTGTTCGCTAAAAAAATGAAGAATCATAAATAATAGTGATTTTTCTACAGTAGTAAAATGACCAATAAAAGTGTAATATAAACAAATAGTAATTTGATTAATGGAAAAATAAAAACCTTGTTGGATATTAATACAACAAGGTTTTCTTAAAATATAAAGTGTTTATATTTTTTTATCTTTTGAGTTTATTTAAAGCTTAAACTTCTTCTTTATTAATCCATTTTCCAACATTTGGAGCTTGATAATTGTGCATTTTATTTAATAAATCTTCAATGTTATCACTCACAATTAACATTTCTTGATTAACTTGTTTTAGAAAACCTTTATCTACCATTGTTTGTGTAAATGATAAAAGTTCATCATAAAAACCATTAATATTTAAAATGGCAATTGGTTTTTTATGTAAGCCAAGTTGAGCCCATGTAAGCATTTCAAAAAATTCTTCTAATGTACCAAAACCTCCAGGTAAAGTAATTACGCCATCAGATAGTTCATCCATTTTAGTTTTTCTTTGGTGCATAGTATCTACGACAATAAGTTCCGTAAGACCTTCATGTGCTATTTCAACATTTTTTAGAAATGTAGGTAAAACTCCAATCACTTTTCCGTTATTCTCTATAACACCATTTGCAACAGCTCCCATTAATCCAACATTAGCACCACCATAAACTAATTCAATGTTTTTATTTGCTAAAAACATACCTAGTTCATAAGCTTGCTCTTCATATATTTTTTCAGTTCCAAAACTAGAACCACAAAATACAGTCACTCTTTTCATAATTTCTTCTTTTTACAATTTTTGAATGGCAAAGATAAATGATTTAAGAACTTTACTCTTTATTATAAACTTCAATAAGTTTATGAATTGTATTTTCGGTCTGAATAATATCTAATAGAAGCATTTTTACAGTTTGTTTTTTATTTTTATCTTTTTCGTATAAGTTAGAATAAGCCATATTCAACAAGAATTCACTTTTATCTTTTAAAATCTCTTTTTGCTCTTCAATGTTAGAAAGTGTTGTGATTTTGTTGTAACTAATTAAATCAATTTTATAATTCGAAACAGATTTCCATGCACTTGTTTTTATTTGAGGAACACGAACTCCTCCAGCTTTTTTTATAACATCCATTACATTTAATTGATTATTGTTTGAATAAAATTCTAGAGAATCGACTAAAGATTTTTGCGAAGGAACTATTTCAAGAATACTTTCTTTAGAGTCTTTTAGTTCGCTGTCGATCGTATAAAACACTTGGTTAATATAAGCTTTGTCTTTTCTATCATTATTCCAATTATCAATAAAAAGAGCGATTAAAATACCAGCAATTACTGGAATTATTTCTTTAATAAATTGTATCGTATAATTGTAGAATTGTTTCTTCATTTTGTGTTTTTTAGTGTTAATTTGAGAGGTATTTTTAATTCGCTTCCATCATGATTGGTCGCTCATCATATTTTAAAACAGTAATTACTTCTTCTTTGTTATTAATAAGTAATTTTTTCTCATCTAGCTCAACAATAAAATTTCCATTGTAACCAGTTTCAATGCGATTGTATTTATTGTCTATTACGATATTACCTTTCTTATCAATCATTCCCCATTTATCAGAAGTATAATGTGCTCCAGAAGAATAATTTCTTTTTCCATAAGCTGCAAATCCATCCGAAAAAGATAACATAACACCTACAAATTGAAAATCAATTACCGTTTCTCCTTTTGTATTAATATAACCCCATTTTCCATCTTTCAGAACAGGAGCTAGACCTTCGCTGAATTCATTTGCTTCATCATAAATAAGTGGAATTGTGATTTCTCCTTTTTCATTTGCAAAACCAAATTTTTTGTCTTTTTCTAACAGGATTAAACCTTCGTTATATGTTTGATAATCTTCTTTGTATTCAGTTGGGATTAGAATTTTACCATATTTGTCAGCCATTCCTTTTTTACCATTTTTTTTCAACGAGATAAAACCATCATCTTGTGTAAAAACAAATTCGTATTCAGGGGCTAAAAGTACATTTCCTTTTATATCTATAAGTCCCATTTTTCCTTCTTCAGTTTCTTTAAAAGATAACGAATGTCCATTGTTATAATCTGCTAAATAAGCGTAACGAAAAGGAAGAATAACGTTTCCTTTAAGGTCAATAAGTCCATATTTTCCATCTTTTAAAGCATTAACATATCCATTTTCAATTTTTCCGATTCTTTTGTACTTATTAGGGATTAGAACTTTTCCATTTTTATCCATTAATCCAACTAATCCATCTTTGGAAAATGTGATGATACCTTCCTTTAAATTATCAAAATAGACATCCTCTAATTCGGGTTTTATTTTATATTTTCCCTTTTTATTAATAAGCCCATATTTACCTTTGTTTTTTACTATAGAAACGCCTTCATACATTTCATTTGCAAAATCAAATTCTAATGGAATAACAATTTTCCCTTTACTATTAATAAAACCATATTTTTCGTTTTTCTCTACAGGAAATAATCCTTCAGAAAAACTTCCTATATAGTTAAAAGTTTCATTTGTGATTGGTTTTCCTTCCTCATTAAGGATTTGAAGTTTTCCTTCTTCGCCAGCGATGTAGTAATTAAATTTATCTTTTTGGGCAATTAATGAGTTAGATAAAAGTAGCAATGTAGAGCATGCAATAGAGTAAATAGTGTGTTTCATTTAGTGTTTTTATTTAGTATTGTATCTGATATTTTATTGGAGTAAAATCCAATTAAAATTTCTCATCGAAAATAAGATAATTTTTTTAAGATTTTCCTTTTAAGATTTAGATACATTTTTTTGAGAAAAAACACTCAATTTTATGATGCTTTGTGAAGTCTGTTTTTCTGAAATTGCTTACTTAAAAAAATAAGATTTTGATGTAAGTAATACTGTTAATCAATATCTTCAAACTGTAATTCATTATTTATTTTGCTTATACTAATACGTCTAAATGTAGCAGCATATCCTTCGCGTCCACTTGGTTCAAAATATTCTCGAACAAAAGAGCTTTCAGTTTCATAATTTTGAATTATTTTTTTTCCAAAATATCTATTTTGAACTTTTTGATACATGAATGTATCTATGGAGTCTGTGTTAGATGTGAAATTATCAGAATTTTTAATTCTAGTTATAGCTTCTTGTTTATCTTGTGGGGAAATGCTTAAAGTAAAAGTATGATAGTAATCTCCAATAGCACTCATACTTTTATTTGTTAATAACTCGAAATCGTCTTTTAATTGAATGTTTTGTTCCTCTACTAATTCTTTTGCACTGTTTTTAGAGAATAGTTCGTCACTAAACATCGTATAAAAAACCATAGTTAATACAAAAATTCCATATAAGATTATTAGATATTTAGCGATTTTAGGATAGCCAAGTTTTTTAGGAATAAAATATAGTAATAATCCAATTCCAACAGGAATTCCAATAAATGCTAATATAAATAAGAACATAAGCAATAGCGAGTCTATATCCATTTGTAGATTATAATTTTATTCTATTTTTTTAGAATTTTTAATTGACTATGAAATTCAGTTTTCCACATATAAACTTCATAATAATCTTCTCCTTCTAAACCTGTTTCATCTAGAGTATTTAATTTACCATAGCAAATACGTACTCTATAAATACCATTGATTAATGGGATTCTTAGTGCATCTGGGAAATAATCTGTGCAACCAGCAATAACAATTTTTCCAGATTTTACATCTAAATCACATTCATTTACTTTATCGTAGGATTTGAAATTATCTTCTTCTGGTTCAGAATTCAAAATTTGTAATTTAACTGGAACATCCATATTTCTTGCAGTGCCAATTCCTATAATTCCATCTGCAAATGCAATCATATTTTCTACAGCAAAATCTGTCCAATATTCACCTAAATTACTTTCAGAATTTTCGTCTGAAATATAAAATTGAAAGTAATCTGCAAAAAGTTCTAAGTTGTATTCTTTCATTATAAAATTTATTATCGATGTACTAAAAAAGAGAAACTACAAGTTTCTCTTTTTTTGTTAAATTATTACTCATTATGCCATTCCCCACGATGAGGTATAAGTGCATCGCGAACTTTCATCATTTCAGATTCTACTACCACCAAATAAGCAACTGCATATTCTGGTTCAATCTCTACAAATTCCGAAAGTGAACTTTGTAACTTTTCTTTTTCTGCATACTGTTTTAAATGTATAGCATGATGTTTTGCAGTCGGTATAGCATCGGGACCATAAAAATCCCATATTAATTTTAGTTTCTTTTCCATTTCAAAAAAATCTTTCCAATTATAATTTTGTTGTTATCCCAAGATCTTTATCTTCTTCAATTCTACGTTGGCTACTCACTAACCATAAACCGATAAAAGTTAATAATCCATTTAGGATAATTAATTCTACACCAATTCTATAATCTGTAAAGTTTGTAACCAATTCGTTGATGATATACGTTATAACTGGAGCTAATAAAGCAACAATTACAATTGCAAATTGTTTATAAATATTTCGTTTCGTTAAAATTCCAAAAGCAAATAATCCTAAAAGAGGACCGTAAGTATAACCAGCAACCTCCATTACAAGGTAAATAATAGATTTATTATTGATAATTTTAAACAGCATAATCAAAATAAAGAAAATGATTGTGAAAATTAAATGAACTCTTATTCTGATTTTCTTTTTCTCTTTTTCAGTTTTATTTTCATCATTATTTAAGTTTAATAAATCCACACAAAAAGAACTTGTAACAGCTGTTAAGGCACCATCTGCAGAAGGAAATAAAGCAGAAATTAATCCAATAATAAAAATAATTGCAATAGCCATTGGGAAATGTTCTCCTAAAAGAGACAAAGCAGGAAACATATCATCTCCCATAATATTTTGTCCGCCTTGTTGCATCATAAAACCGTCAGCAGTGTAAAAACCTCCTTTGCTCATTGCATATAAATAAAGCAATCCACCAAGAAAAAGAAAAGCAAGATTTACAATAAGTAAAGTTCCTGCAAAGGTTAACATGTTCTTTTTTGAGTTTTTTAGATTATCTACAGAAATATTTTTCTGCATCATTTCTTGATCTAATCCTGTCATTGCAATTGTAATAAACATTCCTCCTAAAATTGTTTTTAAGAAATAGGTTTTAGAATTAGGATCAAGATTAATAAAGTGCGTATAATTCTTTGCTTGCATCACATCATAAGCCTCACTAACAGATAAATTAAGTTGAGATAAGATAAACCAAATACAAGCAATTAAACTAATAATCATAAATGAAGTTTGTAAGGTATCAGTAACAACAATTGTTTTTACACCACCTTCAAACGTGTACAATAATATCATTAATAATAAGACAAAAGTTGTTGCCCAAAATGGAACTCCAAGATTATCTAATAAAAATATTTGCAATACATTAACTACTAAATACAAACGTGCTGTAGCGCCAATTCCTCGAGATATAATAAAGAATACCGAACCCATTTTATGTGCTTCTACATTAAAACGTTTTCCTAAGTAGGTATAAATAGAGGTTAAATTCATACGGTAATACAAGGGTAATAAAACTCCTGCTACGATAAAGTAACCAAGGAAAAAACCAATTACCATCATGTAATATTCGAAACCACCATAAATGTATTCTGTCCCCGTTAGTTTTCCAACTGTCCCCGGAACAGAAATAAATGTAACACCACTTAAACTTGTTCCAATCATACCGAAAGCTACTAGCCACCATTTACTTTTTTTATTTCCGTTAAAAAAAGATTGGTTGTCCGAATTTCGGCTCGTGAAGTAAGAGATAACTAAAAGTCCCACAAAGTATACGATGACACAAAGCAGTAAAATTGTTGAATTCATATTGATATTTAGTAAATATGTCCAAATTTAGTATTTTTGAGTAAATGAGGAAGATTAATTTTACACAGATAAAGTGTAAATTTGCATTCTATAATTTTTTTATCAGATGAACTATCCCAGTAAGGTACTAGAAAAAGCAGTAGAAGAAATGTCTAATTTACCAGGAATTGGTAAAAGGACGGCATTGCGACTGGTTTTACATATGCTTAATAGACCAAAATCTCAAACTACAGCATTGTCTGAAGCGTTAGCACATTTGGTGAACGATGTAAAATATTGCAAACATTGTCATACAATTTCTGATGATGATGTATGTGAAATTTGCAGTAATCCATTGCGTGACGAAACAACAATTTGTGTTGTAGAAGATGTGCGAGATGTAATGGCGATAGAAAATACAGGTCAATTTAGAGGTCAATATCACGTTTTAGGAGGTAAAATATCGCCAATGGAAGGGATTGGACCAGGACAATTAAATATTGATACTTTAGTGAATCGTGTAAAAAATGAAGAGGTAAAAGAAATTATTTTTGCATTGAGTTCTACAATGGAAGGTGATACGACAGTCTTCTATTTATATCGTCAGTTAAAAGAAACTAACATTATTTTTTCTACTATAGCTAGAGGGCTAGGAGTGGGAGATGAGTTAGAGTACGCTGATGAAGCTACTTTAGTTCGTTCTATTCAACATCGTATTCCTTATTCAGATAATAAGTTTTAATAAAGTAGCATATTTTTAACTTTCCTTTTTTTGACATTGGTTTGTAATTTGTTGTATGATTAAAAGATAATTATACATCATATTCTATTCGCTTTAAAATTATTTAAATATTGTAGTTATTTGTATCTTTATAGTAGCAATTAGTTACTTATTTACCATACCTAATACTTGAAAAAAATATAGACGGTATTCCTGTTACAGACTTCTTTTTTACTAAAAGATATTCTGTATCTAGGATTTAGAATTACACTTTTTACATCAATAAAAAAATAAGGAATCATGAGAAATCTATTCATCATTGGAACAATTCTTATAACTGGCGTTTTATTTGCAAGCTTCGGTTGTAAGAGTAATAAGAATAAAGAAAAATTAATCAGTACAAACGAAAATATTATGGACAGTAATTCAAACGAAATATATTTTGCAGGAGGTTGTTTTTGGGGAACAGAACACTTTTTTAAACAAGTACGTGGCGTAACCAAAACAACAACAGGTTATGCAAACGGAAAAATAAAAAATCCTACTTACGAAGATGTGGTTTCTGGCGATACAGGTTTTGCCGAAACAGTAAAAGTAACGTATGATCCGAAAGTAGTAGATTTAGGTTTGTTGATCGATTTATATTTAAAAACAATAGACCCTACAAGTCTTAACAAACAAGGAAATGATAGAGGAACGCAATACAGAACGGGAATCTATTTTAATAATAAACAAGATGAGAAGCTTATAAAAGAAAAATTAGCTGCTTTATCAAAACAATACGATCAAAAAATTGTGATAGAAGCAGAGCCAATTCATAATTTTTATGATGCAGAAAATTATCATCAAGATTATTTAACTAAGAATCCTGGTGGATATTGTCATATAACACCGGCTATGTTTGAGATTGCACGCAATGCAAATCCTGCTTCTAAAAGTGAATATACTAAAAAGGATAAAGAAGAACTTAAAAAAGTTTTAACTCCTTTACAATACGAAGTAACGCAAAATAGTGCAACAGAAAGACCTTATAGTAACGAGTATGATAAAGAGTTTAGAGAAGGGATTTATGTAGATATTACAACTGGTGAGCCTTTATTCGCTTCTTCAGATAAATATGATGCAGGTTGTGGTTGGCCAAGTTTTTCTAAACCAATTAGTCCAAAATTGATACAAGAAGAAAAGGACAATACTCTTGGAATGGAAAGAACAGAGGTGAGAAGTAAAACAGGTGATGCTCATTTAGGTCATGTTTTTGATGATGGTCCTAAAGAAAAAGGAGGATTAAGATACTGTATTAATAGTGCTTCTTTAAAATTTATTCCATTAGCAGAAATGAAAGCGAAAGGATATGAGAAATACATTCCCTTAGTTGAGAAGAAAAAATAAAATCAAAAAAAATCCCAATGTTTACATTGGGATTTTTTTTGATTAATCTGAAATCATATAGCATCGTTAATTGCTATTTCTTTTATTCTTTCTATCCATTGCAATCTTTCATTTTCAGTTAAATCATTCAAAGGACCAATAAAATTATTTTCTATGGATGATACTCCACAGTATTCTAAAATTCCTTTTTGTAATTGAACAAGTCCACTTAAATGATATGTTTTCTCATATTCATGATAAGATAAATCGCCCGCAGTAGTAATTATTCTAGCTGTATCACTTGTTAACAAACCTTGAGTGGTTTTGCCTTTAATTGTTTTGAAAGTAATGCTGGGAAGAAAAGCTCTATCGAAAAAACCTTTCATTATAGCAGGCATTCCTAACCACCAAATGGGATGTATCCAAACTTGATGATCGCTCCATTTTATAGTTTCTAAAGCTTGTACCAAATCTGGTTCTAATTCCATTCTTTTCTGATAACCAAATTCTAAATTTGGATTAAACTCTAATTCTCCAATTGAAATATATTTAACTTCTGCACCTTTATTTATAGCAGCTTCTATGTAGGCATTTGCTAATGCGTGATTAAAACTTTCTTTGTTAGGATGACCATTGATTACGACTATTTTTTTCATTTTAATTGATGTTTAATTTGATTAAAAATTTTTACTTGCTGATGATAGAAATTATCTGATAAAGTACATTCAAAGAAATCGAAAGCATGAACAGCTCCCTTTATTTCATATAAATTGACCATTATTCCAGCTTCTTTTAATAAGTCAGCATAAATTACTGCTTCATCTTTTAATGGATCTAATTCGCATGTTATGATGGTAGCAGGTGGAAGATTTTGAAAATTATCTTCTAGTAATGGAACAGCATATTGAGAAGGATTGGATAACTGATTGTTTAAATAATGTGTCCACATCCATTTAGCAGCTTCTTTTGTTTGCATTGGTGCATTTGCTAACTCTTGCATAGAAGTAGTTTGCAAAAGATGACTCATAGGAGGATACAATAAATACTGATGATTAATCTTTACTTCTTTTTTATCTCTTGCCAAATGAGTAATTGAGGTAGCAATTGTAGCTCCAGCACTACTTCCTCCAATAATCATTTTCTTTTTATCACCATCTAATTGTTGAGCATGTTCTGATAACCATAATAATGTGTCGTATCCATCTTCCATTGCAGCAGGAAATTGATATTCCGGAGCTAGTCTATAATCAACAGACACAATTAACAATTCAGCGTCTAAAGCTAATTTGTAAAAAATGAAATCATATTGTTCTGGTGTTCCATAAATAAATGCACCTCCATGAAAGTAAATTAAAATAGGCAGATTTTTTTTACCCTTTGGTCTGTAGGTTCTTAATCTAATTGTTCTATCTTTTTCAGAAGAGGGTATTTCGATATTTTCAAGATGTAATTGTTTTGGAATTTCAATAATTTCTCCAATTGTTAATCTAGCTTCGTCTTCTCTTATTTTCTCTGGATGATTAATTAGTAAATCCTCATATTCAATTTCATTAAAGGGACTTGATTGTATTGCTTTCCATAATTCAGGATCTATTTTTTCTATAATCTTATTCATAATTGGATAGAGTTAAATTTGTACAACAATTTTTCCGACAGTTCTTCCTGTTTCAATTTCTAAATGAGCTTTGTGCATTTCATCAAAATCAAAAACTTTAGAAATATGAGGTTTTAAAATATTTTGCTCTAATAGATTGGCAATAGATTCTATATCATGCTTATTAGAGAAAACAGACATAAAATAACAAGCATGTAAATTTTTTTCTTCTGCTTTTAATTCATCATCTTTTGTATGACCAGAAGGTAGCGTAACAATAGAACCAAAATGTTTTAATACGCTTACAGATTTCTGAAAATTCTCTCCTCCGATAGATTCCAATACAAAATCTATATCATGAAGTAGTTTTTCAAATGAAGCTGTTTTATAATCAATATGTTCATCGGCTCCAAGATGTAAAACAAAATCTCTGTTGTTGGCAGATGAACTTGCAATAACATATACACCGATATATTTTGCAATTTGTATCGCAAAATGACCTACACCACCAGCCGCAGCATGTATAAGAACTTTATCTTTTGGTCTTAATTTTCCGTAATGATGAAATGCTTGCCAAGCTGTTAAAGCAGCCAAGCAACTTGCTGCTGCTTCTACATGAGTTATATTTTTGGGTTTTAATGCTAATTGATTAGCTGGTGCTGCAACATATTCTGCATAAGCTTTTCCATGTCCAACAAAGTTTATCATTCCAAAAACCTCATTACCAAGTTTAAAATTGGTTACCTTATTTCCAATTTTAATAACTTCTCCAGAAATGTCCCAACCCAAAATTAAAGGAGAATAAATTTTTAAATCTTCAGCTAAAGGAGCTTGTCTGTTACGCACTTTTATATCGACAGGATTAATACTAATTGCTTTTACTTTTATAAGAACTTCATCTTCTTTAATTGTAGGAGTTTCTATGTTTTTATAGATGAGGTTTTCCACACCTCCAAAATTTTCTAATACAATCGCTTTCATATAATTAATTTATTGATAAGCAAAAATAGACCGATGAATAAGATAAAAACAGGTACATTTTAAGTGTATTTAGGTATCTTTGAATGATGGCAAGAGAAAATATTTATCAATCACTAGAGGTGTTTTATGAAAAAGTAGATGAATGTCCTTTAAGAGAAAGAGCTTTTAATTTTTTCGAGATGGTATATGTCATAGAAGGAGTGGGGCTTCATACAGTAAATGGAAATAGATTTTCTTACAGCAAAGGAGATTTATTTCTTATTACACCAAATGATTCTCATGATTTTGATTTAGATGGTACATGTGAATTTATGGTGATGCGTTTTGGAGAAAATTATATTAGAGAATACCAATGGAAAAGTATAGATCACATTGAATGTTTATTGTATTACGCCTCTGACTTATCGGGTTCGTTACTTGTGAATGAACAAGACAAAAAAATAGTCGAATCATTAATTCAGAATTTACAACAATCAGTAGAATATGTAGGAATATATACCGAAGATTTAATTCGACATCTGGTTAATTCTATTTTGGTAATTGCAGCAAGAAACTTAGCGCTTGTAAAACCGAACTCGACTTCGTTAACTATTGACCAACGAATTCTTCAGGTAATAGATTATATACAAGAAAATATCCGCTATCCAGAATTACTTAGAATTACAGTTATAGCAGATAAATTTGGTTTTTCGCCTACTTATTTAGGAAGCTTTTTTAGAAAACAATGCAACGAATCATTACAGCATTATATTTCTTCTTACAGAATTCGATTAATTGAACATCGTCTACGTTTTAGCGATAAACGAATTCATGAAATAGCTGATGAATTTGGATTCACAGATGAAAGTCACATCAATAAATTTTTTAAAAGACATAAAGGTTTAAGTTTAAAAGCTTTTCGAAATGTAGAGGCTTAGAATAGAAAAACATATTTATTGGTAGATACAGAATCTATTTTATGTTTTTTATTTAATTTTATTCAGTTAAGAATAAAAGAATGATTAATTATAACAATAAAAAGTTTCGTCCTGTAAGTAATACAGAAAATGGAGAAACGACGAATGAAACAGTTTTTCATTACAAACAGACCGATAATATTTTACAAGCAGAATATGCTGGTGGACAAATAAAATACGGACACTTAATTGGTTTAGTAGATGAAAATGGAACTATAGACATGCGTTACCATCAAATTAATACAAAAGGAGAATTAATGACGGGTGTATGTAAATCTATGCCAGAGATAATGAGTAATGGAAAAATTAGATTACACGAAGTTTGGGAATGGACATCTGGAGATAGATCGAAAGGAGAATCCATCATCGAAGAAATATAAAAGAACGATAAAAAAGGTTATTTAATTAAATAACCTTTTTCTTTATTTCATAAACATAATTTAATCTCGAAGGCTCACCAAAATAAGCCACTTCTTGTTCCGCTATTTTCTCAGCTCCAATTCTTGAGATTGCAATTTGAGAACGAATATTATCTGCTCCAATATGAAAATGTACTTTCGAAACAAATTGAAAAATATAGTCTAACATTGTTTCTTTTACCAAACGATTAATTCCTTTACCCCACGAATCAACACCATAAAAAGTATAGCCAATAAATATGCTATCTTCTTCCTCGTTATAATCATAAAATCGTGTACTTCCAATTACATTTCCAGTTGCTTTATCTACAATTAAAAAAGCACCTTTACTTTGTAACGCGCCATCAAAAAATGTTTTAAAAACATCTTTTTGCCAACGGTTTTTATTAGGATGTTGTTCCCATATCTTAGGATCGGAAGCAACAGCATATAAAACATCAAAATCTTTATCTTGTAGAGGATAAAGAATCGTTTTTTCATTCTCTAATTTAGTCTGAATGCTAAAGTTCATATTCAAGAATTTTATAATTTATAACACTTTTTTCATCATGATATCTGTTTGCTCATCATTTCCTAATCTGAAAACATGTTTATCAAACGCTACAAAACCATTCTTTTCATAAAATCGAATAGCTCTAGGATTCTCTTCCCAAACACCTAACCAAATATAGTTTACATTTTTATCATTGGCTATTTCAATTGCTTTCTCATATAAAATTTGACCTACTTTTTTACCATGATATTCCTGTAAAACGTAAATGCGTTCAATTTCTAAACTACTTTTATCCTGTAATTCGGTTTGAGAACTTCCAAAATTAACTTTTAAATATCCTATTACTTCATCATTGATTGTAGCAAAATAAAACGCTGAATTTTCATTATTTAATTCTTCTGTTAGTTTATCTACCGAGAAACCATTCTCTAAATACTCAGACATATTTTCTTCAGAATTACTTTCCGAAAAAGTCTCAAAGAAAGTTTGTCTACCTATTTTTTGTAACGTAGTTAAATCTACTGTTGTAATTTTTCTAACTGTTATATTTTCCATTTCTGTCTTATCCTATTTTAAACATTCCATTCGTAATTTAGCCATGCTGTATTTTCTTTGGCACCTAAACGCTCATAAAATTTTTTACCACCATCATTCCAAGGAGCGACAGTCCATTTTATTTGAGTACAATTATTTAGTGTAGCTTCTTCTTTTAAAGCATTCATTAATTCTTCTCCAATTTTTTGACCTCTATATTTTTCATCAACATAAAGCTCTTTCATATAAATAGCAGGTCTGTTTTGAGCTGTATAAGGAAGAAAATAATAAACTAAAATTCCTGCAATATGCTTATTATCTTCCGCTATAATACAATAAAAATCTGGAGGATTTTTACGAAATCCCTTCTCTTTTACAATTTCGGGTGTAATTGCAAAAACATCAATATATTTTTCGAATATGGCTAAATCTCTCATCAGTACCCAAAGCTTTTCACTATCAGCTTCAGTGGCCTTTCTTATTTTAATTTCTGATTTATTCATTATTTCCTATCTAAATTATTAATTCAAAATTAATTATAGATTGGATTATATTTGTAGACCAATACTTATAAAATGGATAGTCCAATTTTAGAAAATATTTTTCGAGAAATACAGTTAGATACTTCAGCAGAAAGAGCAATTTATCTTCAATTGTCGGATGCTATACTTTTGCTTATTAAAAAAGGAAATTTAAGGTCGGGACAAAAATTAATTTCATCAAGAGATTTAGCAAAATTAGTAGGAATTAATAGAATCACGGTATCAAAAGCATTCGAAGAATTACAAATGCAAGGTTGGCTAGAAAGCTTTGTAGGAAAAGGGACGTTTGTATCTTCTCATATTCCAGAAGTTGAACCAACAAAACTGCAACAAGATACGATTAATAAAGGTCAGAAAATAGCAGGTTTTAGTTTAAATGAAAAAGAATATCTTTCTAATCCCTATTTTGTCCCGAATGTAACTTATCATTTAGATGATGGTTATCCAGATCCGAAATTGGCACCTCTAAAAGAACTTTATAGAGCTTATCGCAATCAACTAACACGAAGTGGAATCTACCAAAAATTTGGAAGTTATGGATCTCCCGATGGTTCCGAATTTTACAAGCAAGCATTGTCTCGTTATTTAAATGACAGCAGAGGATTAAATACCACAGAAGAAAATATATTGTCTATTCGTGGAACATTAATGGGAATAAATCTTGTTTGCACAGCGCTTATTAAACCTGGAGATGTCGTGGTATCTGGTATTCCAGGTTGGCAAAGAGCAGAACATAATTTTTTGCATGCAAAAGCAAATCATATTGGTATTCCTGTAGATGAACATGGTTTGGTTATAGATAAATTAAAGAAAATTTGTAAGCAAAAAAAGGTGAGAATGGTTTATGTAACACCTCATCATCATTATCCTACAACAGTATCACTTCGGATAGATAGAAGATTAGAGTTATTGCGATTAGCGAATGAATATGGTTTTATCATTTTTGAAGACGATTATGATTTCGATTTTCATTATGCTCATCGACCATTATTACCTCTTGCAAGTGCCGACGAAAATGGAATGGTAATTTATTGTGGTTCTTTTAGCAAAAGTTTTTCTCCAGCTTTTCGTATGGGCTATTTGGTTGCATCTGAAAATGTAATTAAACATCTTGCCAATGTGCGAATGTTATTGGATAGGCAAGGAGATCATATTCTTGATAATGCAATGGCAGAGTTATTAAACGATGGTACGGTACAACGTTATGTAAGAAAGGCTTTAACTATTTATGAAGAAAGACGTGATTACTTTTGTAATTTACTAAGCAACGAATTAGATGAGGTTGTGAATTTTACGATTCCGGATGGAGGAATGACCGTATGGACAAAATTTGATAAACGTATTAATTTAGATGTTCTCTCTCAAAAAGCTTATGCTAGAGGGTTATATATATCAGATGGAAAAATGCATCAATATCCTACTTATAATGAAAATGCAATTCGATTAGGTTTTGCTTCATCAAGTATTGAACAGTTAGCTGATAGTGTACATATTTTAAAAGGGTTGGTTTGATGGTATTATTTGAAATAAACTTTAATTATAAAGAATATTACACTGTCTTTGTGAAATAAGGAATCAAGTGCTAAATTTATACAGATGAAATACATTATATTTTTACTACTATCAACATTCGGGTTTTGTCAAGAAATAACGAAAAAAGAACTAAAAGAATTAATAAATAATTCAATAAAAGAGTACTCAAAAAATAATTATTCTTCCGAACATACTATATTGACTAATAATCAAGATAGTATTTTTTATAATTCAAATGAAGTTGAGCTTTTTACAAGTTCTTTAGCAAAAGATAAAAATGAATTTTGCAGAACTGTAGAATTTAGATTCTATAAAAATGGAAAAGTAAACCTAATTGATTGTCAAAGCTCTGAGGAACCTCCATCTTGTTATGTTACTAAAGATCAGAATGTTTATAATTATAGAATTGTAAATATGAATGGTGAAATATTTTTGAATCTAAAAAATAAATATATCGAAATGAATTTCTTAGTTAAATCTAAAGAAAAACTAATGAATGATAAAAGAGTATATTATAAAATTTCTCTTCTCAAACAATAAAATAAAAAGCCAATGTTTTACATTGGCTTTTTGGATAATTATAATGTGTACAAAGACTATTTCTCTGCAATGTACTTTTTCTCACCATTTATATAAAGAGCAGATTCTTTTGTATCGAATTTATAGGTGTCATTCTGATAAAAGCTTCCTTCAGATTTTTCTAAAATTACATTTGGTTTATCTGCTAAAAATAATTCTAACTTCGATTTATCGTCATTATAAACCACAAACGCACTAATAACTGCCTCATCTTGTTTTGTATCTATTGGATTCAATCTCTCTCCAACATTAAAAACTTGAATACAAGAACTTTTTAACTCACTCCAAGTTTGTCCAGCTGCTGAGTTGCAACCATGCTCATCCTTGTTTACTCCGATTGGTTTTTCAATTGGTGTATCTAATTTTTCTGTAGAATCTTTTTTCTGATTATCACATGCTACAAAAGCTAATAATCCTGCTGATAATAATATAATTTTTTTCATGCTTTTAATTTTAAAAAATAATAAACTAAAATAGTCAAAAATAATACCAAGTGGGGTTGGGGTGTTTTGAAGAGTTTTCTTTGAGTTCATAGTTTTTTAAAAACTCTTCAAATCGGCAGTATTATTGTTCGAAATGGTAGTGAAATTCGTCTTCCCAAAAATAATAATATTGAAATTATCTCTTGTTAGCTTCTTATAATGGTTAATTCTTCCCTATAATAAATCAAACCAATAATTCGTTTTTGCATCTACTTTTCTTACATAGTTATTTATAGCAAGTTGATTTCTATTTTCTTTTACCCAGTTCATAATTATATAGTAATACCAAAATTTAATCTTAAAAACTCTCCCACTACTTGTCTTGCCATACCAACATACTCTTCTTCTGGATTTAAGAACTTTTTTAGTCTCTCCATCTCTCTTTTTAAAATTCGTTCAAAGTAAAATTTCTTTGTTGTGTCTGGAGATCCAATAGTATCATTATAATTTTCAGTGGCTTCTTTCACTCTTTGTATTTGTGCCTGTATCTCAATAAGTTTCTTTTCCCGAGATTGGACAAGATACATTCTCTGTAAAACATAAACATCTATTGATTTTTTAGCCATTATACTTTCGTTTCCATCCTCATCTTTTTTTGGGCGAATGACACCTTCCTCACCATATTCTAAATGATCTTCGGGATTATCAATACATGGATTTAGTAAAAGTCTATATGGTTCTTCATCTGCAATTCCATTAACATTATCATGCTTACGTACATATTTTGTCACATCTGACAGAGGGAATTGGTTCATTTTCCCCATTGTTTTTTTTGTTCCTATTCCGTACATGGAATGAGATAGCTTTTGATTACAATTTCTACAAGACAACAACAAATTATCCCAATCTGCAGCTAACCAATAATAACCTGGTTTCTTATCTGGATCTGCTTCTTCAATTTCTCCTTTAGGGCGAAAATGCTCAACATCCCCAGAATAAACATGCAGAAAGGTGCTTTCACAGTAGGCACACTTCCCTTTGAATAACTTTATTAAAGTCTCTTTTACTTCAGGATCAGAATATACTTTAAACTTAAAGTTTGTTTCTCCATCAAAAGCTGGATTGGTATAATATTCAATTGCCTTTTCCGTTTCTGTCTTTCCTTTTACTTTTTTATCTAATGCTAGAGGCTTAGATACTTTTGTTCTATCTACCTTTATCATCGCATTATTTTTTTGTATCTAGGGTTTTCCATATACTTTCAACCCGTTTCAATGCCTCCGTTTCTAAATCTTTTTTGATTTTCAAACCATCTTCTCTTGTCTTACGGGCAAGCAATTCATCAATTACATAATAGGTAAGCTCTTCACGTTCTGTATCTCCCAAATGTTTAATACGGGGAATAATCTGGCTTAGATCTAAAAGACGATTTTTTTGTCCTTCACTTCTATCTTTTTCCTCCAAAGCAAGAATTGCATAATATTCATCAAAAAGTCTTTCTGTTTCAGGATCTATTGTGCTTTTTAATCCAAAAAAATCGGAAGTCAATATCTGATCTACTCGTAGTTCGCTTGGATCTGGCAACTCCGTTAACGCTATTACTTCATTTTCTTGATTTTTAGTAAGTACAACAGTTTCTCCAGCTCTTAATCCTCTCAGACAAAGTGGTTCATGTGTTGTTACTACGAAGCGGATTTTAGGGAAAGCTTTTCTTAGACGTGTAACCACTTCCATTCTCCAACGTGGATGCAAATGAGTACCTATTTCATCAATAAGTACCATTCCTTCTGCTAAATCAAATGTTACATTTTCTCCTGCTAAAGTAGCCATGATATCAACCGCTAAATAGAAGATCGATCTATATCCATCACTCAGTTCATCAATTGAAAAAACATCGCCATTCCTTTTTATTACTGGTTGATTTTTTACAATACTTATAGTGTCATCATTTTCCAGAAGCATTAAATCTTTTAGAGATATTGCAACTCGGTCAAAAGCATCTTTATCTTTCTTGAATAATTTAACTAACCAACTATCAGCATCTATTAGAGAAAATGTATAGTCAAATAGATTTTTGGCTTTAGCTCCGTAAAAATCTCCTTTTTCAGGTTGAATTTTTCCTTCTTTTGGTTTTAAACGTATAGAATTATAAGCTACAATATTAACTATAGGCTGATGCAGTGTAGTTTTAATTTCTGTTTTATTAAAGGTCACCTCTATAGGTTGTATTGCTCCTACAAGATGTATTCGAATAAATCCATTTCTTGCTCTATGTTTTAGAAGGTCTTTACCTTTTATCTCTAATTTTTTTAGATATTCTCCTCCACATAAGCCAATTACTATAGCTTTTAATAAGGAGCTCTTGCCTACACCATTTTCCCCTAAAAATAATAATCAGGGTTCATTTTTTATCTCAGTACTTTCAAGCTGATTTGTAATTTCTTCTATATTGCTATCATTAAGATTAATCTGAATATTCGAGAAGCATTTAAAATTATTTATTTCGATTTTTTCTATATAAACATGTTTTAATTGATCGATATTTAGCTTCTCTTCGATTATTTTTTTTTCTTCTTCGTTAAGTTGCTCTATGCTTTGGAAGTTCTCCAAATATTTCGATGTTTCTTTAAGGGGAATATATTCTTTGATAAATTCTCGATTATATTCTCTATTGGATAAATATCCTTGAACATTAGGATTATTAGCAATCCATTTTGAAAGCATATATCGTTGAATCCCTAAATAAGTATTTTCTGAAAATTGTGTAAATAATAATTCCCAATCTTCTGCAATTTTTTTTATTTTCTTTCGATTGGTTTTCTCTCGTCTAAATAACTTTGTAAATAGTTCCCATTCACTATAGAGGTCTTTTAATTTTAAACTTCTTGCTTCAACTAGTTCATGACGATTAAGCTTTAGTATTTCAATTGTAATTTTTCCTTTTGAAGTTAAAAAATCAACTTTTCCATCCTCATCATATATGAGATGATCTTCAGGTCTATCATTACAAGGATCAATTAGCAAAGCTTTTTCTTTAAATATAGTTTCTTCATACGGAGCCAATATATTTATTCGATGTCCTTCAACTGGAAACCAAGTAGATTTATATCTATTACACATCTGACAAGAATAATATATATTTCTCCACTCATAGGATAGCCACCAATAATGTTCATTGGAAAAATCTGTTTCTAATCCTCTTGCACCACCCTTAGGTCTAAAATGATCTAAATCGCCAGCAGCAGCAGCAGGATGGATTAGGGACTCACAATAAGCACATTTATGTTTAAACAAGTCTTTTAAAGGATATTTTATTTCTTTAGCAATTTTTACATTAAACGGATTGGAAAATCTTCTTTGACTTTTATTTCCTTCAGAAGATAAATAGAATTCTTCCAGTCTTTTTTTTGCTATTTCGACTTCCTTTGAATAAAAAACTTCTGGCAGAGAAATGATATTTCTTTCTACGTAAATCATTTTGTATGTTTTTTAGCAAATTTTTCCAAAATACTTGAACTCGGGTGGCTAGATAGTGAAATGAGCTTATTCGCTAAAGCCACTGGTACAATTGAATTATCATACATATCACATCTTAGCTTTTCTATATTCCAAAGTATTGTATCCAGATTTTTAAAATCAGTCTTTTGTGGATTCAGTACTATGTTTTCATTTTCAACAGGAAGTGTAATAACATATACTCTTTCATCCCTTGACTTAAAAATAATCTTCGAACTATAATATGAAGTATGTGCGTATGGTTCTGGGTTATCAGAAGGACCTGGTAAAATATAAGTGTAAATGTGTTTATTGTTAAGCAATAAAGCTTCTCCTGGTTCTAATAGATTTTTGATTTCATCTGCATGTTCTACAAATGCTCCTGATTTTTCTAAACCTGCTAAAAATAAGTTATGATTACTAAATAAGTAATTACATAATTTCCGAACATGTTTATGCATATTGGCTGTTTGTCCAAAAAATGCTAGCGGTCCATCTTTAATAAAGAAAAATTTATCCAGTAATTTAGGCTGTGTTTCTTTGATGTACTTGATTGTATGTATAATGTTTATCTGTTCGATTAAATTAACTAAATAGCCAAGGATACCACCAGCTCCGAGTTCATCATCAATCACTTCATGTAATCTGAAACAGTCTGTCAGATATAAGATTCCATTACATTCCGGGCAGTTAGTCGTGTATTCGCTGTTGAAATTTGCACGTAAAATATTTTGATTTTTTTCTTCACAATACGGACAAGTGGTTATGTTAAAACTATCCACAGGTTGGTCAAACAAATTAAAAATTAGCCAATATGTTGTAGAAAGTAAATTATTCTTTTCATCTCCTTTCTTTCTAAAGTATTCATAAATTGTTCGGCGAACGGAATGAGTTAAAGTAATATTGCTGTTATATGAAACGTTTTTTGTTGGAAGTATTAATTTGCTTCTTTCTAAGTCTTTAAGTGCTGACATTGATTCCCTAGAAATAAATGGCATTTCGGAAATGTTATTTAAATCTTCGGTATTTAGAAAAATCTCTCCAAATTGAAAAAATGTTATCAATGAAGAAGGAAATGTTTTCTTTACCGGAATAGTAGCGTAACCACCGTCCATTGCTATAATATGCTCAATTGGATTCTCATCGGGATATTGAACTTTGATGACAAGAGATTTATCCAATTCTACTTCTTCTTCGGATTTGGGATATTCGCAATTTTCCAAAAATGATCGAACCTCTTCATCATTTATTATAAATGAATGAGATGATTTACTGGCTAATTCATCAGGACGTTTACCTGTTCTGCTACTGTATGCCATAATACTTATTTTGTAGAAGTTTCTACTGAAAATTTGTCAATCTGTACTGGTACAATGAAAGGATTAGAATAGGTCTTCATTCTCACAAAACCTTTATCGTTCTTTGCACTAAAACGAATTAATGCATCGGCAAAATCGTCGAAGTCATAATATTTTCTTAGTTCCTTTATTTCATCTTCATTATTCAAATGAGCAATGAACCAATTTTGGGTGTTCTTTAAAATATTGGAACTTATTGAACTCACTTCCTGCGTAGCGTAAATCATTCCCAGATTTAGTTTTGCTCCTTCTTTGGCAATTCTATTATATATCTGACTTAAATCTTTATCATCCTTTTTAGGAAATAAATTATGAGCTTCTTCAAAGTAGAATTGAATAAAATTATTCGGGAGACTATCTGTAAATCTAGACATTGAATCTGAAAATATCTTTTTTGATATTCGTTCAAGAAATACTTCTTGAAGTTTAGGATCTCCTTGAGATAAATCAATAATTACGATACCTCCCTTCCTTAAGTGCTTAGATATATCAACTTCAAAAGAATTATCAGTTGTATTAGTATGCATTTTCGCAACCTTTTTAAATTTGTCAAATCCACTAACTGAACGACCGTCTTTCTTTTGGGTTAGAAATACCATAAGAGATTTCATTTCATCTGAAAACCAATCTTTACCATTTTTTCTTTTATATTCAGTAAAGATTTTATCGTTTATGTTTTCCCAAGCACATAAAAACCAATTTTCAGCTTCGTCTAAAGGAATACCTTTCTCTATTTCTAACTCTTTGTATTTTTCAGATACTAATGTTTTGATTGATGCATCTGCTTTAAACTTTACTTTAAAATTTGTAGAAGGCTTAAAACCTGCTTTATTTAAACAACAGAAATAAATAGCCTTATTTTTATTATATCTAGTCCATTCATCAAAATGTTCTTTGTCCAAAGGTGGAGGGGTAAAATCTAATACTTTTAGACTTGTAATGTAGTCTCCTTTCTCTTCTTCTAAAGAAGCACATATATAGCTAAACCCAGTTACTATATCCTTATAAAAATTTACTTTCATTATTTTAAAGTCTGGGTCACTTTTTTCTAAAATACTGTACCTAATAGTATTTGGTTTATATTTTTCAAATATTGCTGTCCCCTCATCTTGTAAATTTTTATTTGCATACTCTCCATTTACATCGAAAATTAACTGCCCTACAGTATATTTAGGAGCCCCATTAGTATCAAATGATTTTAGATTTTCTTCAATAGTATCAGGAGATTTAGAAGGCAAGGTGGCGATAGCTTTACTCGATATTTGAGATGTAGCTTCAATAACCTTTTTAACAGTGTTAGACTTACCCGTTCTGGTCATTCCGAAAAGAGCTGTCCTTTTACCAAGGAGATCAGCTGGGTGAATATAAACTTCTGCCTTATCTTCTTCATTTTTGCTTTGAAATCTGAGACTTGAACTATACCGTACATGTCCAATAGAAAACTCATTATCATTACCAGGAATAATGTCTGGAGAATCTCTCTGGTTGACAATATACCCTAAAATATCTTTATTGACTTTATAAACACTATAATGATGAGCAGAATAAAAATTTTCTAAATCTGCACCAAATTCAACGTTCGTTCCATTTCTATAAAATGTTCCTAATACACGACATTCTAGTCCTGAAAAACTAAACTCATAACGTGTGAAATCATCCAGTTTAGAGCTTTTTCCTGAAGTAGGTAGGTTGTCTTAATAGTATTCTATCATAGAACTAATCATAGCACTGTCTGTGGGTAATTTAGCTGGTGCCAAGGCTCTTAGAAGAATAGCTTCTTCAACAGTTTCTTCATTATCATAAAATGCAAGTAAAAAAGTTCCTTGAGCTATTCCTTTTACTCTTTCCTTATCATCATCACATACAAGAATATTAGCTTTATTATAATCAAGTGAAAAAGGATGTCCTACAAAAAGTTCTTGCTGTTTTCCTTGTTTTAAAGGGTCTACTGATGCAAGTTGTTTTATTCTATCTGTTGTTTTCATACTTTAATTTTTTTGAGAGGTGATTTTAGTAATGGATCACTGAAGCGAACACGAGCCTGTTCTATATAATCTTCCTTAACTTCAAAGGATACCCATTTTCGGTTTAGTTTTTCAGTACAATATCCAGTTGTATTGCTTCCTGAAAACGGGTCTAGTACCAAATCTCCCTCATCTGTTAAAAACTGAATAAAGAAATTTACCAACCCACCAGACATACGAGCTGGGTGCGGTGTAATTCCTTTCTCCCTACAAGTTTTCAGAAAATAATCATTGGAATTAGTATTAGAGAAACTTAATACACTATGAGGTAATCTTACATCTCGTTTTTCATCTATAGCTTCCATCTCAAAAAAGTTATGAGCGATACTTCCTCCGTTATCTTTGAGAAATCCTTTTTCACTAATTTGATGTTCTGATGGTCGTTTTCCCGAATTATATGATTGTCGTTTTAGTAACTTCTCCATACTTTTACTGTAAGGTCTTAATACTTTACTGTTATCAGCTTTTGGGAAATCATTTTTAGAAATCCACCAAACATGTGTATAACTATCTACTGTTCTTAATCTATTGACAGTTACCCATTGAGCTGGCGAAGGGAGTTTTGAAGGGTTATAACAGATAAATTCTTGAATTAACCTTAGATTTGCTTCAGGATGTTTAACCATTCCTAAAAGACATTCTAAATGTAATAGAGATTGAACTGGTCTTTCTGGTTCCCACGCATTCCCTATTTCTATAACTAGCGAACCATCATCTGCTAAAAGGTCAGAAAATATCGGAGCTAATTTTATAAACCAATCTTTATATTCTTCTCCTTTTTCATTGCCATATTGCTTTTTATTATTCAAAGGAAATGGTGGTGAAGTAATTATTAAATTTACTTTTCCTTTTAGTTTTGATAATTCTTTATTGTTTTGTAGTAACTCTATAGAATTACCCTGTATTAACATTCCTTTTTTAGATTTATATACCTTAGAATCTACAATTTTATTTAAAGTTAATTTCATTTATAATTATATTACTTAAAGTTTTTTTTAAATTAAATTCATGCTACTCCTTCTAACTTTTAGAATAATCAAAATTAACGTAGTTTATAATATATTTTAAACAAAGTTAAGATATTAATTATCACTCATAATAAATTATAATTCAAGCAAATTTAATCTTACTAAAAATTATAACATTACGGAAAACCATAATTGTAAAAATAAATAAGAGGTTACTTTTATAAGTTTTTTTAGAAGAAAAAAATAAGAAGAATATGATTTCAACAACTTCAGAAAAAACAAAAAACCCAATAGATTGCTCTATTGGGTTTTCTTAGCGGAGAGTGAGGGATTCGAACCCCCGGAGGTGTGACCCTCAACAGTTTTCAAGACTGCCGCATTCGACCACTCTGCCAACTCTCCTGTAACACCGCTTATATCGGTATTGCGAGTGCAAATATAGAATGCTTTTTTGTTTTTCCAAACTCTGAAAAGAATTATTTTTAAAATAATTTTTAAGAAGATGATAATCAGTAAACTATTTTTTAAGAATTTTACAGATTAATTTTAAATGTTAGGATTATAGCGGTATGATTAGAAAAATAAATGAAGAAGATTATCCTCGATTACTCGAAATTTGGATAAGCGCAGTAGAGAATACACACGATTTTCTTAAAAATGAAGATTTCGAGTTTTATAAAGAAAATGTACCTACTTATTTTCAATATGTAAATTTGGTTGGGTATTATACAACAGATGATATTTTGGTTGGTTTTGCTGGAGTGGCAGAACATAATTTAGAAATGCTTTTTATTCACAACGATTACAGAGGGAAAGGCATTGGAAAAGAATTATTAAACTACACGATAGAGAATTTAGAAGTATCCAAAGTAGATGTAAACGAGCAAAATAAACAAGCAGTAGATTTTTATTTATACCTTGGTTTTAAGGTGATTAATCGCTCTGAAAAAGATATGGAAGGAAAAGAATATCCAATTTTACATTTAAGTCGTTAGAAGTTTTTTGGAGATAGATTTCTATCATACATTTGCAAATATTTGTAAACGGATAAATGGACACAATAGAATATACTTCTCAACAAAAAAACAGAATAAGATTAGCTGTTTCCTTGTTTTATTTTTCTCAAGGTTTAGCTTTCTCATCTTGGGCAAGTAGAATACCAACAATTAAACAAAGTTTAGGAATTTCCGAAGGACAATTAGGAACTTTATTACTTTTAATGCCAATAGGACAACTTTGTACAATGGCATTATCTGGAAGGTTAGTTGCGAAATACGGAAGTAGAAAAGTATTGCGAATTGTGGTATTAATTTATCCAGCGATTCTTTGTTGCATAGGTTTGGCTCAAAACTTTTACCAATTAGCGGCAGCACTCTTCTTTTTTGGCGTAATAGGAAATATGTGTAATATTTCTGTTAATACACAAGGAGTAGAGGTGGAGAAAGTGTATGGGAAATCTATTATGTCATCATTTCATGGAGCTTGGAGTATTGCAGGTTTTACAGGTGCTTTAATTGGTTTATTAATGATGAATTTAAACATCAATACATTCTATCATTTTTTAATTATTTATGGTTTAATCGTATTAAACTGGTTCATCAATAATCAATATATACTAAGCTCAGTTTCTGTAAAACAAACAGAGAAAAAATCCCTTTTCTCTAAACCAGAATCAACATTAATTCAGTTAGGAGTTATCGGTTTTTTAAGTATGGCAACAGAAGGAGCGATGTTCGATTGGAGTGGTGTATATTTTCAGGATATTGTAAAAGCACCAGAAAATTTAGTTGTTGTGGGTTATGCTTCGTTTATGGTGATGATGGCTACAGGACGTTTTATAGGTGATTACTTTATTAGTAAATATGGTAAACAACGTATTATGCAAGTGAGCGGTTTATTAATGTCATCTGGTTTATTAATCTCTGTATTTTTTCCAAACTTTTTTATCTGTGTTATTGCATTTATGATGGTGGGATTAGGTGTTGCATGTAATGTACCAACGGTTTACAGTGTAGCAGGAAAAAGTACAAAAGTAAATGCTGGTGTTGCTTTAGCAACCGTTTCTAGTGTTTCGTTTTTAGGATTTTTAATGGGCCCACCTTTAATTGGTTATATAGCCGAACTTTTTGATCTACGTTATTCTTATGCCGTATTTGCATGTTTTGGATTAATTATGATTGTAATGGTAGGAAGAATGAAAGTGTTTAAATAACATTATTCTTTTACGTTAATAAAATATAAGTTCCAATTTAGAATCTCAAACAAATTTATTGTATATTTAGGTTGTAATTAACTGATAAGATGAGATATATTGTACTATTTTTATTTCCATTTTTTGCTTTCGCACAAGAAAATTTTGATAAAAGCAATCAATTATTGATTAGTTTCAATCAAACAAATGGGTACTTTAATAGTAAACAACAACCAGATTTATCTATTGATAAACTAGATAATTTATTCGATTCTTTTAAGGAAGAAATGAAATTGTTAGGAATAGCAATTGACAGAAATCAAAGAAGAGAAGAATATGGTTATAAATGGGACGAAAATCAAAGTACTTTCTACAATTTAATAGGAGACGTAATGACGAATATTTTAAATAAGAAAAAGCTCAATCCATAAGATTGAGCTTTTTTGCTTTTATAATTTATTTCAAGTTATTATATACAATATGGTGTATAACTTTTATATATTTTCATTTTTGTCTTGATACAAAAACGAAACAAAAAAATCAAGGTCGTAAATCTTTGACTAAAAATTATCAACGCTTCGGAAATGATTTAAAAATTCACATTCGTTCATTAAATCATTTATTTCCTACGCTTTTTCAATTTTATTAACGTCAAACATTTAAATACCATTTTTTTAACCCGTTTAAAAAGAAAATTAGCTAAATAATTAAAATAGTTGAAAGTTTAAGCCAGTTTAATATTAAATAGCGTTTTAAAAAAATAAACCCGCGATTGTTAAATCGCGGGTTTTTATTATTTAGAATTTTACATCTTCTGTTGTTAAGATTAAATCTTGTAGAGTTTCTCGGCGACGAATTAAATAATCTTTATCATCAATTAATAAAACCTCAGCAGGTCTTAAACGAGAATTGTAATTAGAAGCCATAGAAAAACAATATGCACCAGCATTATGGAAACATAAAATATCTCCTTCGCTAATTTCATTAATTTTTCTATTTGTTCCGAAAGTATCTGTTTCACAAATATATCCAACAATTGTATAGTAACGACTTCTTCCTTCTGGATTAGAAATATTTTCTATTTCGTGGTGCGCGCTATAAAACATTGGACGAATTAAATGGTTGAAACCAGTGTCAATTCCAGCAAAAACAGTAGAAGTTGTTTGTTTTACAACATTTACAGATGCTAAGAAAGTTCCAGCCTCTGAAACCATATATTTTCCTGGCTCAAACATTAAAGTTAATGGTTTACCATATGCTTTTTCAAACTCATTAAAACGAGCAGATAAACGTTCTCCTAAATATTCTATATCAGTTTCTGCAGCACCAGGATAATAAGGTACTTTAAAACCAGAACCAAAATCAATGTAAGATAAATCTTTAAATTCTGCAGCAACTTCAAATAAGATTTCTGCTCCTTGTAAGAAAACATCAATATCTAAAATATCAGATCCTGTGTGCATGTGTACACCATCTAAATGTAAACCTGTATTCTCAACAACACGTTTTATGTGTGGTAATTGATGAATAGAAATTCCGAATTTAGAATCGATATGACCAACAGAAATATTTGCATTTCCTCCAGCCATAATATGTGGATTTATACGAACACAAACAGGGTATTTTGGAAAATCTTGTCCAAAAGTTTCTAAAACAGATAAATTATCAATGTTGATACGAACACCTAATTCGATTACTTTTTTAATTTCTGAGTATGAAACTCCATTTGGCGTATAAATAATTTCTTTTGGTTTAAAACCAGCCATTAAACCTAATTCTACTTCTTGTAAAGAAACAGTATCTAATCCTGAACCAAGAGATTTAAAATACTTTAAGATATTAAGGTTTGTGTTTGCCTTACATGCATAATTTAACTTTAAACGTTTGACTGTAGAAAATGCATTTGTCATCTTTTCGTATTGCGCTTTTATTTTATTCGCATCGTATACATATAATGGTGCCTCATATTTTTGCACCAATTCCAATAGACGTTCTCTATTCAGTTCCATTTTGTTTTATTTTTTGTTTAAAGTTAAATTGAGTTGGCAAAATTACGGAATACAAATGGTTTTCCGACGAAAATTCAGAATAAACTTGCTAAAAATCAATCGTTTCGAATTATATTTTGCTAAACTAAAAATATTTTGAATATTGTTCGGAAACTTTGCTTTTATTACTTCCACCATTCTTTGAAACTGAAAACAGAATCGTTTAAATTTAATGTTTCACCAATCATAGGTGTTAAAATATCTACATGATTTGCTTTTCCACTCTCAACAATCTTTTTCAATGGTTCGTCCCAAGCGTGTTTAGCTAAAGCAAATTTTCCCGAATGAACTGGAATAACATGTTTTGCTTTTAATTCATTTATAATTACTGGTAAATCTTCTGGAAGAGCATGAATGTATCTCCAAGCTTCATTGTATTGACCATTTTCTAAAATAGCAAAATCAAACGGACCATATTGCTCTCCAATTTCTTTAAAGTGTGTATCATATCCACTGTCACCACCTAAGAATATTTTTTGATTTGGCGTTTGTAAAACATAAGATGTCCACAATGTTCCGTTTCTTTTAAATTTTCGACCAGAGAAATGACGTGCTGGTGTATAAGTAATTTTTAAATTATTTTTTAAATCAACAGTTGTGTTCCATTCTTCTTCTATAAGTTGTGTAGGTTGATAGTTCCATTTCTCAAAATGCGCACCAACACCAAGCGGAATAATTACTTTATCTACTTTTGGTTGTAATTCTTTTACAGTTTTATAATCTAAGTGATCGTAATGATCGTGAGAAATAACCAAATAATCAATTTTAGGGAAATCTTTTACATGGTATGTATTTGCTCCTTTAAATGATTTATTAAAAATAGGTAAAGGAGAACCATAATCGCTAAAAACTGGATCTATAAGGAAATTTACACCATCTAACTGAATGTAATAAGATGAGTGACCTAACCAAATAAAGACATTTTCTGTTTTTGGAATTGATAAAATATCTGTTTGTAAATGAGGAATAGAATCTTTTGGATTAAGATTCGGATCTTTTTTACCAAAAATAAAATCGTACATCACTTTATTCATACTATAACCTTCTGCAAGTGAAGGTGTATGATGTAGATTTTGAAAAACACCATCTTTGTAATGTTTCGATTTTTTCATTCTTTCTAATCGAGCGCCTGTTGGTTCGGCTCCAAAAGTGTCCATTTGCATCACAAAATAAGTTGCGACAGCAATTAAAGCAAGTAGTGTAATTATAATGTATAACATTCTTTTAAAGATTTTTTTGTATTGTATTTTTTTCATTTAATTTTCGTCTTCTGTATAATCTATAATATCTCCAGGCTTACATTCTAAGGCATTACAAATTGCATTTAACGTTTCGAACCGTATAGCCTTTGCTTTCCCATTTTTTAGAATAGAGAGATTAGAGAGGGTGATACCCACCTTGTCACTTAACTCATTAAGAGACATTTTTCTTTTTGCCATCATGACATCTAAATTGATAATTATAGCCATAATTTAAACTGTTAAATCGTTTTCTTCTTTTATTTTTATACCTAATCGGAAAGCGATAGCAAAAGCAATAACAAGTAATCCACCTAACAAAGCACAGAAGTTGAATGTGTTAGAATTTACCATAGTTAATTGTACGGTTTGTAATACTGCAGCTTTAGCATTAAAGGTGATACAACCATGTATGTATTCTAAGAAAGGGATAATAACAGCAGAAAAACCTAATATGTTTAATGATTTGTAAGTAGATTTTTCAAATATCTTTCCTTTGGTTAAGCTTCCTAAAAAGTAAATAAATGTAATCAACATTAAACTGTAGACACATATAATAAGAAACATAAAAAGATGAGCATAAAATGGAGTTTTATAATAGATTGTTTCTCCTTTTAATGTAACATCTACAGTGTCAACTGCAGCTGTTAAGTTGACTTTTTTTAATGAACTTTCTTGGAAAGAAATATCAGAGTTACTTTTAACTGTTACAACTTCGTTGGTAGAACAAACACCATTTTGACCATCATATAATCCTTGTTTAAATCCTTGTTTGAAATGTTCGTAACTAGGACTAAAAAAGAAAGATAAAATAGACACGAGAATAATTAACCCACCTATAATCCTTAAATAAAGTTTAGATTTTGTTTCCATTTTATAAAAATAAATTTCGGTGTCAAAGGTAAATTTATTTTTTGAAAAACAAAATATTTTTATTGTTTTACAATAAAAATTAATTACAAAACAGTTAATAAAGAATGTAGGCTTATTTTACAATAAATCTTCAAAAGCAGTTTATTTACCTACGAAAGTCGGATCGCTTATGGTTTTCATGTAATCTAATAATCTATTTTTTTCTTGTTCCGTTAATGGAATTCTATTTCCATTATTTTTTAAAATAGGATCGAGATTATCAGAATCGATAACACCATTGTCTAAATAATCTAATACAGCTTTTAAATTAGGAAATTGTCCAAAACTACCATAAGGAGCAGTGTATTCTACATTTCTTAGAGAAGGGACACGAAAGCTCATGTAATCTTTCATTTCTCCAGTAACTCTTGCTCGTCCTGCCTCGTTAGAATCTAGATTAATAGGAAAACCAATATTTCTAAAACTTTCATCGGTGAATAATTCGCCGTTATGGCAACTGCTACATTTTTTCTGAAAAATCTGCAACCCCTTTTGTTCATTTGTTGTAAAACTAGCTTGACTAATTTTTACTTTATCATATTTGCTTTTGGCAGAGATTAGAGAATATTCATATTGTGCAATGCTTTTATAAATTCTTTCTGCGGTTAACTTTTCATCACCAAAAACCTTTTTCAATAAGCTTTTATATTCACTATCATTTTCAATTTTTGCAATAATCTCAACAATAGAAGAATTCATTTCTTCGTGTGTAATAATAGGAACCAATGGTTGATTTTCTAACCTTAATTTACTTCCGTCCCAATTATAAAATTTTAAAAATGCAAGATTCTGAATAGGAGGTGTATTTCGTAATCCAATTCTGTTGTAAACTCCTATAGCTTGTTTTTCATTGTCTGCAAAAGCATTTTTTTGCTGATGACAGCTGGAACAAGAAATAGAATTGTTGACACTAAATCGTTTATCATTGAAAAATTTTTCACCTAATTCTACACCAAATTTTGTTGGTTTATTAAGATTAAAAGATGAATTTAATTCAGGAAAATAACTTGGAATAGCTAATTCAATTTCTGGATTATCAATCATATATCCTTCATCAATCGTATCTGAACAAGAACTGAATAGGAGAAATGAAAAGAATATTAAACAAATTTTTCTCATAAATAATTTCGTTTAAATAAACTTGTTGTGTATTTCGCTTTGTACGTTTTTTTATTAAGACCAAGTGTCATTCTGAGCCTGTCTAAGAATAATTGACAGTTCTATAAAAATGTTTCGACAAACTCAACATGACAAATAGCTAGAATAATTAATTTTCTACTTTAAAAATTGAAAAAATACCACTTAAATCACTTGTTCCATTTCCCCCTAAATTGTCTACAAATTGTACCATATTAGCAGCAGTATGAATACTTGGTGTTGCATTTGCAGTTCCTAATTTTATGGTATTCGTTCTACCGCTTAACAATTTATCAAAATCAGCTTTAATAATTATTTTTGGAGCGCTTCCGCCAACTTTAGCGTTTGTAACTAAATCTAATGTGATTTCTCTATAAGCATCTACACCTTGTGTGTAAGTAGAAGTATCTCCGTTTGTTCCTTCAACCGTACTTCCTGTATGAATAGAAAGTTGTTTATTATCACTTTCATAAAAACCTTCAATTTTTGTAAAACGATAACCAGTTCCCCATTCCCAATGCATTTTAGTATCATTTGCTCCAGCAGCAGCATAAAACTGAGGAAAACGAACTTGATCTAACTTATTTAAATCTGCTTTAATTCCTAAACCAAATTTTATTCTTTTATATTCTCCAGCAGGAATAGTATGTAGAACATAATTTAATGTAGAAGGTTTTGATTGATCGATAACCGTTGCACCTTTATCTAAATCATTAATATTATAAGGAATTTCTGCTCCATCTGTTTTAATTAATCGAATGTTGCTAATTACATATTTCAATTCGGAAAAATGATGAACTTGTCCTTCTGCCGAAGTATTAGTAGTTGATGTTGTAGAAGTAGCATCTCCCAAAACAATTGTATTGTTTTTAAAAGTATTCTGAAATTCTAATGTTACTTGATTTGCAACAGCGCTATCGTCTTCATTTTGACAAGAAAATACGATGAATAATAAAGCGAATAATAAACTATAGTTTTTGATTTTTTTCATTGTTTGATAATTGAATGATTAGAAATTGATTTGAATAGATGTAAAAATATTACGTCCCATACGAGGAATATTTCCCCAATCTGCGTAGGTGCTATAATATTCGTTTAGAATATTTTCTGCACCAATTTGTAGTTTTAATTTTGTTTTGTTGAATGAGAAAGCATAATCTACAGAGGTATTCCAAATGGTATAAGAAGAGGTTTTATCTTCTCCATATTCTGGACTAAAATTTTGTTGTTCAAAATCTCCGTTTAAAGAAGTCATGATACCAAAATTTTTATGCTGATAATGTAAACCTGTTAAATAACTTAATGGTCGTATAAATGGTAAATTCCCGTTCTTATTATCCAATCCTCTCGCGTAGGTTAATGTACCATTCCAATGCAAATTGTGCATTAACATATAATCTGCATTTAGAGAAAAATTGAATAAAGTTGCATAGTCTAAAGATGTATAACCTTTTACACCAACGGACTGATAATTCATAGGGCTTCCCATGCTTAAAATTCTTCCGATAATGTAATTTTCTATGTAGAAATAATTCACTTTAGCTTGTACATTTAATCGGTCATTTTTAAAACCAGTACTTGCATTTATTTCGTAAGAAATCTCATTTTTAAGATTTGGATTTCCGATATAATCATATCTATCAAAACTATTGTAGATATAATAACCATAACCTTCTGAAACAGATGGTGCACGATGTCCATAACCACCACCAATAGAAAAATTAAACTGATTAATATCTAACGAATAAGAAGCATGTAAACTTGGTAAAACTCTTGTTTTTTCTTGTGGAGCTCCAGGATGAAAAATCCAGTTAAATTCCACATATTTTGAACGATTATGATTGATGCCAAGAGAACCTCCAACATTTAATTGACTTCTATCTGAAATCTCCCAAGAATTATTCATAGACAATCCAGCAAAAGAAGTGGTAACCCAAGGCCAGCTGTAAGCAAACATTGTTCTTTTACTTCTATCTTGTGGATACATTCGCATTTCTGCAATGGATAAATTCTGATAAGCATTCAATTGTATTTCGGATGAATAATGCTCCTTTTTTAAATTTATTTTAGATAATAAACCATACGTTGTACTCCAACCAGGCATATCCATGTGTACTAAATTTTCTGGACGTTTTGTGTCGTCCATATAATGCTCAATTGCATTAAAATATACTTTTGTATCCCATGCTTTTATTATTCCTTTTTCAAATAATTGTTTGTAAGATACAGATGTTATTAATGCTCTCGATAACCATAAATCCATTGGTAATGCAGGAAAACCAACATCTTTTGCAACATCAAAAATAGCATCAAATCTAAGAGAAGATAAATCGCTTGTTTTATAAGCTACGCCTAAAGAACTATTAAATTTCTTGTATTGTGAATGATTAACTTCTTTATTATTTCCATCTTTATAATTTTCAGCCTCACGATAAGCTATACTTCCGTCAACAACCAGTTTATCTCCAGAATAAGAAAAATTACCCAAATTAGAGACTTGTTTATTATTAAATTCAAATCCAGTTTGGTACGCTCCGTTCCATTTTTTTGATAATCCGAAAGGCGTGTTTTTACGTTTTAAATCGATACTTCCAGCAATTGTAGAACCATGTAAATTTCCTGCTTGTCCAGATTTTATATCAATCGCAGAAAGATTATTGCTTTCAACATAAGAAGTAACAGGATCCATTTTATCGGTACAAGCACCGAAAATATGCATTCCGTCAATGGTTACCATAGAGCGTTCTGTACTCATATTGTTTAGTAATGGTTCCCATGCGTAAGCACCTCTTTTTATAAAACTAATATTCTCTGATGACGAAAGATATTCATCAACAGAAATATTCATTTTAAGGTCTGTTTCTAGTTTTTTCTGTCTACTTAATTTTACTTCTTCAAGAAAATGAATGCTGTCTTTTGACTCCTCATTACTTTGTGCTTGAGCGAGTATTCCCAAAAAGAGAATTGGTACAATAATTTTTCTCATCTCTTTAGAATAAAGTATTGATATGCAATTCACTTTTCTGACCTTCTATACCTGGTGTAAAATCTGTTGAAACTTTTGTTCCTTTTATAATTAAACCATTCTGATTGTATAGAATAAAATTTAATGTCCAATTTCCCGTCATTGTGTAATTAACCACACCGTGATATAAACCGTCATTTTCTTGAATCAAATCTTTGTTGTTAGGCGAAGAATGATTTCCCATAGATGGTTCTGGCATTCTTGGATCTATAGCCAACGTAAAGTTTGAAACTTCGCTATATGAAAATTGTGTAGGATCTGGAAAAGTAGTTTCTGATTTTTCAACTTTATTGTATTTGTAAATTCCAGCTACTAAATTGTTTTCTGCAACCTTTGGGTTTTGAGGCGCAACCAATGCAATAATATATTGCTCACCATCTTTTCCTGTAAATGATGTCATATTGAGATTCATGTTCGGTTGTTTTAAAACCTCAATAGATTGCTCAATTTTATAAACTTTATTGTCTTGAGAAAAATTAAGATATAATTTCCAATTGCTTATGTTGCTCTCCTCTGTAAAAACAACATAACCTGTATAATAATTCGCTGTTACGTTGTAATTTAAATTATACAAATGCGGACAAGAAGAATGTTCACCTTTTTCATTTGTTATGATAGGAAGAAAAGTAACTTTTCCGTCTGAAATCGAAAGATTATTTTTTGATAATTTTAATCTAATCTCGTTGTAACCTTTGTGAAATTTTCCGTTTAAAGCCTCAATACTTATTTTATAACTGTCTTGATTAATGACAATTGCTTCACGAAATTCTATAACTTCTTCTACAGTGTCATTTCTTTCTGCTTCATAATCTGTCATATCTAGCGTGCAAGACGAAATCATGAAAAGAAATAATAGAGTCAGTACATTAAATAGTTTTAATGCGCAGCTTTTTTTTATAAACTTCATGTGATGTTTATTTTTTAATTTCCGATGGAATGTATAGATGTAATTCTAGTGCTTACAATGATTTTATTGTAAGTTGAGACCATAGAAAATTAAGATTAATTTCTAGTTTAAATAATGTAATACAAGTTCTTTATCAGTAAAAAATGATAATAAATTGTATGAAAAGAAATTAATTATACAATAGGAGGGTGTAGTAATTCTGACAATTGAAATTGAGGTAAATCCTCTTTTTTTAATTGATATTTTATTTTTGTAGAATGTTCTAATAAAGGCTCTTTTATTTGTAATGTAGATTGATAAACAAAAAAGTCTATTGATTTTACTGAAGTTGGTATTTTTTCTTTTTGTTCATTTTCTACAGTTTTAGAAACTTCATTGTGTAAATAACAAACACCGTTACAATTTAATTCTGGTCGATCTCTATTTACACAAAGTTCAGCAACTATTTTTTCGTAATTCACCAAATAATCTATCACAGGCAGAAGCGGTCTGCATGTAATAAGCACTACGGTGATGATGAAAAAGTAGGATTTAAACAACGTTAAAATTTTCTGCGAAGTTATTAAGATTATTGATATTTCTTAATGAAGAATATCATTAACCCTAATTAAAAATGAGTAAACATAGCTTTTGCTATATATTTGTATATTTGAATTTTGTAAGAAATAGAAGATGAGTCAAGAATTAGAAACTATTGCAGATTATTATAGCAAAATAAGTTCAGAACAAGCTGAATTGATGAATTCGAATAGTTTTGAACAGGATAAAGAACATTTTAATATTTCATTACGTAAATATTGCAGTTTTAGGAGTCCATACACAAGACGTGATTACTATAAAATCAGTCTTTTTATAGGAGAAGGTATTCTGAGATACGGAGACAAGGAAATACATGTTTCAAAACCAATGTTATTTATACCTTCCCCTCATATATCGTATACATGGGAATGCAAAACAAGTTTACAAGAAGGTTTTTTTTGTTTATTTAATCAACAGTTTTTTGCTGAAAATAAAGAATTTGAAGTATTCAAAAAAACATCTCTTTTTAAAGAATGGACTTATCCTTTAATCGAATTAAATGAAGAACAAATACCTATTGCGCTTTCTTATTTTGAGCAAATGTATCGTTTAAATCAATCAAAATACTCATTGCGTTTTCATAGTATCAGAAATCATCTAGCAGCTTTATTACATTATATTTTAGAGTTAGAAGCAACGGAAATTCGAGTAAATGATTTACCCTCAAATATCCGACTATACAAACGATTTGATGAACTACTAAATAATCAATTTCCTGTTGATTCTCCTGCTCATCCTTTAAGCATGAAATCACCTTCTAATTATGCTCATCAACTAAATGTGCATGTTAATCATTTAAATTTATCTGTAAAGTCTGTTACAAATCAAACAACAACTCAAATTATTAAACAAAAAATAGTAGAGGAAGCCAAAAGTCTATTGCTTTATACGGATTGGGATATAGCACAGGTGGGTTATACTCTAGGTTTTGATGAACCTACACACTTTAATAATTTTTTCAAAAAACATACATCAATTTCCCCTTTAAAATTTAAACAAGTACGAAAAGTCGTTATTTGATTTTTGTAATTTTTTATTTGTCTTGTTTAATTTTTTATTTTTTGAAGCACCATACATTTGTCAAGTAATAATTAGTGTGATTTATGTCAAGCAATATTTCAGAAAAAAGAAAAAATATAATCAGTATTATTGGATTTTTATCTATTCCAATATCTGGTTTCGTTACAGATATTTATTTACCATCATTTCCCGCCATGGCAAAAACATTAATGGTTCCTGAATCTAGTATTCAATTAACATTAACATGTTTTTTATTAAGTTACGGGATTTCGCAGTTGTTTATAGGAAGTTTTTTAGACGCTATAGGAAGATATTATCCAAAGTTAATTTCTCTTGTAATTGTTTTAATTTCGAGCTTAGCGATAGCTTTTACAGATAATATTCTTTTTATTTGTTTACTTCGAATAATACAAGGAATTGCAGTTTCGATAATTGTAATTTCGACTCGAGCACTTTTTGTTGATATACATACACCAGAAAAAGCAAAACATTATTTAGGTTATTTTACAATAGCTTGGTCTTGTGGACCTATTATAGCACCATTTTTAGGTGGATTTTTAGAGAAGTTATTCAATTGGCACGCTAATTTTTATTTCTTAGCTATTTATGCTTTTATTTTATTAGCACTTGAAATAGGTTTTGGATTCGAAACAATAGCATCAAAAACGAAATTGAACTTAAAGAATACCGTAGAAATTTATAAAATGATGCTTCAGAATAAAGTTTTTGTTTTAGGAATTATGATACAAGCAATTGCTTATTCTATCGTGATGTTGTTTAATATTACAGGTCCATTTTTAATTGAAAATATTTTTAAATTTAATTCTGTTGTCATTGGATATTGTACATTGATTTTAGGTTTTTCTTGGATGATAGGTGGATTTGTTGGTAAAAAAAGAATGCATTTAGATTTTAAAGAAAGTATAGGATTACCAGTTGTTATTCAATTAATATTAATTGTCTTATTAATATTGATAGGATTCTTTGTTCAAAACCTTTTTGTATTAATGGCTTTTGCTTTCTTTATACATATATGCTTGGGTATATTATTTACTTCGTTTTTTACAGCAAACATGATGAAATTTCCTAAAAATGCGGGAATTGCAGGAGGTTTAATGGGAGGAATGACCTATGTAATAACTTCTTTTACAAGTTTTATTGTTTCTGTTACTGGTAAAATTGATTCTCAGAATGGACTATCTTGGAGATATTTAATCTTCTCTGTTTTTCTTCTTTTAATTATCTCAGTATTATTAAAAGTAAGCGATAAGAAAACTGTTTAAAGTTGTGAGGCTTATTTTAAACAACTTTATTCATTAAAAATATATAAAAAAGGGACTTTAATTTAAAAGTCCCTTTTTTTAATTATTTCCAAAAATTCCATTTTTTACCATCAAAAATGGCAATTGTTTTAGATGTTGTGTCGTAGCATATCATTCCTGGATAAGGAGAAATAACGGTTGTAACAGGATCGTTTACTCTTGGTAAAACAAGCGCTTTGTCGGATGATTCTAAGACTAGAACACCTTTTGCAGAAGAATTATTTGCTCCCAAAATAATTCCATCTCCATTGTCATTAGAAACATTTTTTACAAGACTAGAATTATCTCCAGTGTCACTTAAATTTACCCAGCTATTGTTTTCGTACATTTTAACTTTTTGGTCTGTTTGATCATATAAAAATGTACCATTAGTAGGAGAGGTAGGAGTTTTTGTATTGGCAGGTAAAATAATTCCTTTCGAACTATTATCTTGAAACTGGATAAGAGATGAGGTTGTTGAAGTTATATTATTGATATCGGTACCAATAATAAGTTGTGCATTTATTTTATTGGTAAAAAATATTGTAAATAATAAGATGGTAATAGATAGTTTCATTTTTTTATAATTTAATTATTACACGATTTTTTGATACAATTCCAAGAAGATCCATTGTAGAGTTTAACACATTGTTTTGTGGTATCATAAATAAGCATACCTTCTATTGGAGTAAGAATTTTATCAGAACTTGTACGAGAAATTACAAATCCTTTGTTTGTAGACTGTAAAGCAAGAATTCCATTAGGAATATTTAAAGGAAAATTCTCTGTTTTAGATAATGTTGAAATACCAATAAGTGTATAGCCTGTAGGAGTCCCTGTTTTAGGATCTTGTGTGCAACTAGAAGTTGATGTTAAAAATATCTTTGCTGCAGAACATACACCTAATGTATTACATAATTGATAAGTTAACGGATCTGACGGTATTACTGCATCATTTTTTATTGTTATTTGTCCTGTTGCTGTATCAAGTGTTATTCCTGTTGGCCATGTTCCTGTAGTAGAAATGGTAGAATTTTTATGTGAACCCGATAAAACAATATTTCCCGTTTCGTTATTATAAGAATCATTCATAATAATGTCATAAGAAGCTGTTTCTTTGGTTGGAGAAATATAATCATCATTTGCTTTTATTACATTATCAACATCAGAATTAGAAGGAGAATCAATTGTATTTCCTCCCGAAGAAACTTCTTCTAACGTAATATCATCTACATAGAAATCATTTCCTTGATTTGCAATGATGTTATTACGTAATGCTACAGCAATTGTGTGTGAGGTATCATGTTGAGGTACTTTAAAAGTCCAAGACATTTTTTCCCATTTATTTTGCTCTTTTAAATTTGTTTCACTATTTGTCCAATATTCATGAGGTAGAATTCCTAAGTCTTTATTAGAAGAACCTAAAATTTCTTCTGTAACGATGTCTTGTACTTCAAAGTTAACACCTACATTATTATTATTGGAACCATAAAACCATGCAGATATTTTGTATGATTTTCCAGATTCAACTAAAATCGCTCTTCTATAATATTGGTTTAGTATTGTTCCACCGTTTACAACTAAAACAGCTCCGTCATCAGAAGAATCTGTATGATTAACTATACTTCTCCAGAAATCACCTCTCCAATCTATATGCATATCCGGTATAGGATCATTAAAATTATAAATAGATTTAGGCGCTATTACAGCATAATAACCATTATCGATATTCCAAACATCCTGATTTGCTCTTTTTCGATCTGTTCGTTGAGGATTTGGGGCAACTTGGAAATATTTATCTGCTAATTGATAAAAACTAGAACCATGACTATCAAATGTTCCTAAAGATCTATCTTTCCCGGATTGAGGTATATACTGGGAACCAATTCGTTTTGTGGATTTTCCGAAATCATCAGAAAAAATAATTTTGTTTGTAGATTGACTGTACGCTAATTCAATCATCATAAATAAACAAAAAAATAGTAGATTTTTTTTCATATTATATATTAATTAGGTTTGTTAAAAATATTCGTTATTCTCGTAACATACCTTTATAAGAATAGTTAAAAAATGTTGTAAATCAATAAGTTATTATTTGTTAATCGTTTTTAATCGTTTATTTATCTGGTAAATAAACATTTATTAATAAATAATGAAGTAGAATTTATTTATGATATTTATTACTAAAATAAAAATCCCTTTAATTTTTATTAAAGGGATTTGAAAACTATTATTTAATTAATTTTACTTGATAGAGATCTCTACGTCTATCCTTCATTGTTTTTACGGTTCCATATTCATGTAATTCTCGTAATAAATATAAATCGACATCTGCGATTAATACCATTTCAGAATTTGGTGTTGCTTCTGCTTTAACTCCATTATTAGGAAAAGAGAAGTCTGAAGGTGTAAAAACAGCAGATTGCGAATACTGGATATCCATATTATTTACATGGGGTAAATTACCAACAGAACCAGCAATTGCAACATAACATTCGTTTTCTATTGCTCTTGCTTGAGCGCAGCTACGGACACGCGTATAACCATTTTGAGTATCAGTCATAAATGGAACAAATAAAATATCCATTCCTTGGTCGGCTAATATTCTACTTAATTCAGGGAATTCGACATCATAACAAATACAAAGACCAACTTTTCCACTATCAGTTTCAAAAATTTTTATCTCGTCTCCACCATTTAATGCGTAATATTTAAACTCATTTGGTGTAATATGAACTTTACTGTAAGAATCTAATTTTCCCGAACGGTGACATAAGAAAGAAGTGTTATACAACTTTCCTTCTTTTAAATGTGGCATAGAACCGGAAATAATATTCACATTATATGTAATTGCAAATTCCTGAATTTTTGCAACAATATCGTCTGTCATTGTTGCCAATTGATGCATTGCTTCAATCTCTTTTAAATGATTGTAAGGACGCATTAATGGACTATTAAAGAATTCTGGGAACAATACAAAGTCAGAACCATAATCACTTACTGCACTTACGAAAAATTCTACTTGATCATAAAAATCTTGTAATCCATTAAACAACCTCATCTGCCATTGTACTAATCCTAATCTAGTTGTACGCTTGGTAGGTGAATTAGAAGTTAAATCTGGCTCGTAATAAATATTATTCCATTCCAATAAAGTTGCATATTCTAACGACTCTTTATCATCTTTTAAATAATTTTTTAAAATTTTCTTGACATTGAAATCATTTGATAATTGAAAAGCTAAAGTACCATCGTAAATCTCTTTACTTTTTACTTTTTCTATATATTGACGAGGAGATAATTCGTTTGAGTAATTATGATAATTCGGAATTCGACCACCAGCTACAATAGATTTTAAATTCATTTCCTCGCATAGTTCTTTTCGAACATCATACAAACGTCTTCCTAAACGTAATTGACGGTAATTAGGATGTACAAATACTTCTATACCATACATTACGTCTCCATCTAAATCGTGTTTAAGAAACTTTCCGTTAGATGTAATTGTATCATAATTAGCAGCTAAATTTGTTTTCTTAGAATTTACAATTATACTAAGTGCTGAGGCAACAACTTTACCATCAACTTCTATACAGAATTGTCCTTTTGGGAAAATTGTTAAAAGTTCTTTTATTTCATCAACAGACCACGTCCCTAAAAGATTATCATAAGCTTCTTTCGTAGATTGTGTTAAATCGCTATAATCTTCAAGTGTTAAATTTCTGACCTGAATATTCATGTTTTATATATTTTAGATGATACTGAAAATTAGCAAATATTAATTCAAGTACCAATTATTATAAGTAATTTTAGCATTATATAATTCAATCAGAGATAATTTTTGAAGAATGAAAGATGTAAAAATAGAATTCAGAAAACCCATTTATCCAATAAGCAAAGGACTCAATCAATACTTACAAAAATATAATCGTACGACTAAAGTAACCTTAGAATATGAAGATTTAATGCGATTTACTGGTTGTGTTGCATTAGAGGACAAAAATGGAAATGATACACATTGGTTAGGATTATATTATCCTGATTCTGAACATCAAGAAATACAAGATAACTTAAATAGAATTTATACGTATTTACATTCTGATGGAGATGAGGATTCTTTGCCTTATTTGGTTGTTGATTCTATTGATTATTGCACTTTCGGAAACTCTAAACCATTTCGTATTCGTGTTAGAAATATTCTGAATGATAATTACACCAATTTTTACATTAAGCAAGCTGACGCTTCACGTGTTTATGGCTTAGAATTAGAAGATATTTTATCTCCGCACCGAATTAATTTCTTAGTTTATAAAAATACATTAATAGAGGAACATATTTCTGGAATTCCAGGAGATGTTTTTATTAATAATTATTTAGATAAATGTACCGATTTAGAGAAGAGTCAAATAGCAAAAGAGTTTGTTAAATTTAATGAACGATGCTTTATTGGACTTCTTGGAGATATGCGTTCATATAATTATGTTGTTATTCCCATTCACGATTTTGACCAAGTAATTTACCGTATTCGTCCTATCGATTTTGATCAACAATGTTATGAAGGAAATCTAAAAGTTTATCGACCACAATATTTCAAAGAAAATAAAGTAATGGTTGATATGGTGGAGAGTAGATTGAAACCAAACTCTATTGTTCAGTATAGGAAAGAAGTACGGTCATTAATTACAAAAAGAATCTCAAACAGTTCTAAACGTTTTCGTGATTTAATGAAGATTATTAAAGTAGATGCTATATCCACTCCAGAAAATATAAAACAATTACAAAGCGGATTTGCAAGATTTTATAAAAATCCAGACTATCTTAATTTTACCCAAATGGGAGAAATATTAGATAAGGCAATTCATGATAGCTTAAAAGAAAAACCCATCAATCAGAAATGATGATGGGTTAATTTTAAAATAAAGGGAAAAAATACTACTAATAGTATGTATATCGTCTAACACCAGCAATATGTTTTGCTAAACGCATTACTTGGTGGCTGTATCCATATTCGTTATCGTACCAAACATATAGTACAATGTTTTTACCATCTGCAGAAACTATTGTTGCATTGCTGTCAAAAATAGAAGGAGCAGAAGTTCCTACAATATCAGAAGAAACCAACTCGTTGTTTAAAGAGTATTTTATTTGCTCAACTAATTCTCCATTTAAAGCAGCTTCTTTCATAATGTTGTTTACATTTTCAATAGAAGTATTTTTATCAACTTCTAAATTTAAAACAACTAAAGAACCATTTGGAACAGGAACGCGAATAGCATTCGATGTTAATTTACCAGATAAACTAGGTAAAGCTTTTGCTACAGCAGTTCCAGCGCCAGTTTCTGTTATCACCATATTAAGTGCAGCAGCACGTCCACGGCGATATTTTTTGTGCATATTATCAACCAAATTTTGGTCATTAGTATAAGCATGTATCGTTTCTAAATGTCCTTTTACAACACCTAAATTATCTTCAATAACTTTTAAAATTGGTGTAATAGCATTTGTTGTACAAGATGCAGCCGAAAAAATATTAACCTCTTTTGGAGAATATTCTTCATGATTTACTCCGTAAACAATATTCGGAACATTTTTTCCTGGAGCAGTTAATAATACTTTATCAGCACCTTTAGAAACTAAATGGCGAGACAATGCAACGTCATCTTTAAAAACACCTGTATTATCTATTACTAAAGCATTGTTTATACCATAAGCTGTATAATCTACATCTTCTGGTTGAGCTGCATAAATCATGTAAACAGTAACACCGTTTATAATTAAAGCATTATTCTCATGATCTGTAATTACATTACCATTAAAATCCCCGTGAACAGAATCGTGACGTAATAAAGAAGCGCGTTTCTCTAATAAAACAGCATCATTTTTATCTCTTGTAACAACTGCACGAAGTCTTAATTGTTGACCTTTACCAGTTTTAGAAGCTAATTCACGCGCTAATAAACGTCCAATTCTACCAAAACCATATAATACAACATCTTTTGGTTCAACATTTTTAGTTTCTTTACCAGTAGATAATTTGTCTTCTACGAAACTTTGTAAAGAACTATAGTTTCCTCTTTTGTATTCTGTTGCCAATTTTCCTATATCTAAACGAGAAGCTGGTAAATTAAGCTCCGAAATAATTTTCGCTATAGATAAAGTATCCGCTACAGTAATGCTTTCTCCTACAAATTCCTCTGCATATTGATGTAAATTAATAACATCGCTAACATTTTTGTCAATTAACTGGTTACGAAAAATCACTAATTCTATTGATTGTTCATACCATAAATCAGAAACGATTTTTATAAGTTCCGCAACTTTTTTATTTACCTCATTAAATGAGTTAAGTTGCTGGTCATAAGAAAGGTTGTTCATTTTAAGGAATTGTTTTTTGTTGTTGTGTTTATAATTATTAATTGCAAAAGTAATCAATTATAACGATTTCGTAACTTTTTTTTGTTAAAACTAATTATTATCATGTATTTTAGAAAATGGGCACACGAAAACAACATAAAAACTAAGTTTATAGAATAATCTTAAAATATTTTTCAACAAAAAATAGTTGATTTAAATAGTTGTATAATTGGTTTTTATGAGTTTTTGTGTTATAAGAAAGGTTTAACTATAACGTTTTCGTTAATAGAGTTGATTTTAAATTTTATTTGATAAAACAAAAAAAGCTACTATATTTGCACTCTCAATATCGAAATAGTCGGTGTTGCAGGAGAGTTGGCAGAGTGGTCGAATGCGGCAGTCTTGAAAACTGTTGAGGGTCACACCTCCGGGGGTTCGAATCCCTCACTCTCCGCTAAGAAAACCCAATAGAGTAATCTGTTGGGTTTTTTGTTTTTTTGAAACTCTTGAAATTATATTTCAAAGAGTGAAAGAAAAACAAAAAAATAGATGCGGAGCATATAGGGTTTTCTTAGAATCACTTTCCTTTAATTGGGAATATGAAATAATTCCTCACTCTCCGCTAAGAAAACCCAAGAGAGCAATCTGTTGGGTTTTTTTTGTTTTTCCTGAGGTTTTTGAAAATTCTATTTTTCAAAATAAATTTACTATGATTAGTACGCTTGTGCTTCTAGATATTTAGAAATGAATGGAAATAAAGACATTGGATTTGTAATACTAATTAAAGAGATTTTGAAGTAGTAATTAATAATATGAAACTGTTGTGTACTTTCTAAAATGGTAAGGCTGATGTTTGCTTTATATAACGCATTACAAAAGAGCTTTGTATTTTACTGATGTGTGGTATCGCTGAAAGTTTATTGGCAACAAAGTCGTTATATGCTTCAGGGTCTTTTACAACAACTTTTAAAACTACATCAAATATACCGCCTGTTACATAGGCTTCCATAACTTCATTCAAATTAGAAATTCTTTCTAAAAATTCATCTACATATTCAATACGTTGGCTGTTCAGAGAAACATTAACGATCACAGTAAATTTAAGTCCTAACTTTTTTTGGTCAATAATAGCAACATACTCTTTAATATAACCCTCGTTTTCCAATTTTTTTATTTTATCATAAACAGAAGTACGAGACATATTTAGGCGTTCTGTTAAGTCTGAAATATCAAAGCGTGAGTTTTTTTGTAATGATCTCAACAACTCAATTTCCTGTTTGTTTAGTTCTTCCATCGGATTTTTTCCGTTAAAGATAAAAAAGTAAATATAAATTTTGTATAAAAAACGATTTTTAATTCAATTAATAGGAATTTTTACATATTTATATTGTTTAATAAATACTAAATATGATAATTTATAATTTTGTATGGATAAAATAAGATTATGACTAAATATATAATTATAGTTGCATTAGGTGCTATTAGTTATGGCACATTAACATCATTTGCAAAAATTGCTTATGGACAAGGTTATACTGCTGGGGAAATTACTTTTGTACAAGCAGCTATTGGGGCAATTATTTTATGGTCAGTTGTATTGTTTAAAAGTGTGAAAAATCGTTCGTTAAAATTAGTAGGAAATTGGAAACTTATTTTAGCAGGAACTTCAATGGGTTTTTCAGCTTTCAGTTTTTATCTTTCGGTAAAATATATTCCAGTTTCATTGGCGATTGTTTTGCTAATGCAAGTTTCGTGGATTAGCAATTTAGCTGAATGGTTGGTTTTCAAAAAACGACTTTCTAAATTGCAAATTATTGCTTCTGTTATCATTGTTTTCGGAACTGTTTTAGCAGGAAATTTACTGAATGTAAACAATCTTAATTTTTCAGTCACAGGAATTTTATTAGCATTATCGTCAGCCTTTCTTTATACTATTTATGTACTCTTCATGAGTAAATTAGGTAATGAAACACCTATGTTTGAAAAAAGTGCATTGATGACAACAGGTTCAGCAATGATGATACTTTTAATCAATTTTCAATCCATTACAACGAGTGCACACCTTGATATTGGCTTGTTGAAATGGGGGATATTTTTAGCCTTTTTTGGAACCGTAATTCCGCCTATATGTTTTACAATTGGAATGCCTAAAATCGGTGCAGGTTTGAGTTCTATATTATTGACATTGGAACTGCCAGCAGTTGTTTTTTGTGCTCATATTATACTTGGGGAACATATTACTTTTTTACAAATCATCGGAATAGCAATAATGATTGGATCTATTATCTGGCTAAACCTTGTAAAAGCGAAAAAAGAAAATAAAACTGTAGAACTAATCCCTTAAAAGTAAATCTACCAAATATATTATGCAACAGAAAAACATCCATTCATTGATAGACGTAAACGGTAAACAGCTTTATGTTGAATTACAATACAATTACCCAAATAAACCAACTATTGTTTTTTTACATGATAGTTTAGGTTGTGTACAACTATGGCGTGATTTTCCACAAAAATTAGCTGAAGCCACACAAAATAATGTATTAGTTTATGATCGTTTAGGTTATGGTAAGTCAGAACCGATGCTGACACATGAAAGACCAGTTGATTATTTAGAACTAGAAGCAGATGTTTTGAATGAATTATTAACCATATTGGAAATAAACAATGTTATTTTATTTGGACACAGTGATGGTGGTTCTATTGCTTTAATTTCAGCAAGTAAATATCCCGAAAAAATGAAAGCCCTGATTTGTGAAGCAGGACACATTTTTGTAGAAGATGTTACTTTAAAAGGTATTTATAAAGCAATGGAAGCTTATAAAACATCCAATCTTCCTGAACGTTTAGCAAAGTATCACAACGATAAAGTAGAGGCTATATTCAGATCGTGGACGGAAACGTGGACACGCAGCGATTACAGAGATTGGAATATTGAATATTTTTTACCACAAATTACCTGTCCTCTTTTATTTGTGCAAGGAGAATTAGATGAATATGGAACACTAGAACAAGTTGAAAAAACCATTAGTCAAATAAATGGAAAAGCCGAAAAATACATTATCAAGAATGTAGGACACACGCCACATAAAGAAGCACCAGAATTAACTTTTAATGCGGTTAAAGAGTTTATTAAGAATATATAGTTTTTTAATGAAAATTATACTAAAAATATTTGCGTAACTATTTGTTATATTGTTTTTAGGTCGATTTTTTTGATGAGGATATTAATAATTATCTGACAGAAATACCTTTTAGTCCGCTAAGAAAACCCAATAGAGTAATCTGTTGGTTTTTTTGCTTTTTCTGAAGCTTTGGAAATCTAAATAACATAGTTTGTATCTTTGTTTAAAAGAATACTAAGATTTGGAAACATTAAAATTCAATAAAACAGAATGTGGAGTCGACTTTTTGCTAAATGTTATACATAGTATAGATTTTAGAGAAAATTATTTTACTTCAGAGTATTCCAATACAGATTTTTTTGAAGTTTTCTTCTTTAAAAAAGGAAATGGACATTTAATATTAAATCATAAGAAAAGTGAGATTTCCGATAATTCGATAGTGTTTATTTCTCCTTATCAAAAAAAGAGTTGGAATGTTAATGTTGAGAATTTAGAATTTACATTATTAGTTTTTCAAGAGGATTTTTTGAATGATTTCTTTTCAGATAAACTTTTTACTTACAGATTGCACTATTTTTATCAAACAGAATTTCCTTTAATTCTTAATGTTGATAATGAAATAATAAAGCGATATTGTGTATTCTTATCAGAAATGAAAGAGGAATTACAAAAAACGAAAGAAGATAGTGTACATATTATTCGTTCTCTTATCTATTATATTCTGCAAAAACTTAATAGAGAATATGCTGAGAAGTATAACTTATCTTATAAAAAGGATGATACCAATTATGCTTTTCTATTTAAACAATTAATGGAAACTCATATTAAAGAGAAACAAAGAATTAATGATTATATAGAGCTTTTAAATATTAGTCGTATTTCATTAAATAAAGCAGTAAAAGAGCAATTTAATATTACTGCAACAGAACTTTTAAAACAACGATTGCTTTTTGAAATAAAAGATTATCTTATTCATACAGAGTTAACTGTTGCGCAAATAGCTAACAAACTTCATTTTTCAGAACCTAATCATTTAATGAGGTTTTTTAAACGTCAAACAGGAATCACAACAAGTGAGTTTTTAGAGGATTATCAAAATGGTATCTCTTATTAATCTTTTGGTAGTATTAATGTTTTTAGCTAAAGGTATTTTTGTCTCATAAAATAGAATAGTTATGAGTAAACAAGCATTAATCGTTATTGATATTCAAAATGATTATTTTGAAAATGGCGCTTTTCCATTAGTTAATCCTGTAGAAGCAAGTATTAACGCAAGTAAAGTTCTCGAATATTTTAGAGCAAATAATCTACCAATTGCTCATATTCAACATGTAAATCCAAGTGATGCTCCATTTATGAGTGTAGGAACTAATGGTGTTGAAATTCATGAAAACGTAAAACCTCTTAAAGATGAAAAAGTTTTTCAGAAAAGTTATCCGAATAGTTTTAGAGAAACAGATTTGTTAGATTATTTAAAAGAAAATGAAGTAACAGAAGTTGTAATTACAGGAATGATGACACATATGTGTGTAGATGCAACAACTAGAGCTGCATTTGATTTTGAATATAAATGTACTGTAATTGGAGATGCTTGCGCTTCGAGAGATTTAGAAATTAATGGAAAAATAGTTAAAGCAGAAGATGTTCATCATGCATTTCTATCGGCTTTATCATTTATATATGCTGATGTAAAATGTACTGAAGAGTTCTTGAAGAACTAATGATTTAAAAATCTAAAAAGGTTTAATGGTTTATAATCATTAAACCTTTTTTTAGATTAATTCTTAGTTATTATCAATTTCATTTAGGGAACTAATATTCTAAATGAAATTGATAAGTCATCCATCAGATATCCATTTTGCAGACATTGTTTTGTTATTTTAATTTAAATATTCATCAATTTTCACATTTCTATTTTTGTTATTAGCATCTTCTATACCTTTGAAAATTGTTTTGATTTGAGCTTTGTCAATTATATATTTATTAAAAAATACATATTCAATAGTTTTTGTGTTTTTTATATCCTCTAATGGATTTTTTGAGAGCAATACTAAATCTGAATAATATCCTGTTTTTATTTTTCCAACTTTAGTTTTCATCCAATTAGCTGGAGCAACAGTAGCAGAATAAATGATCTCTGAGTTTGTCATTCCTGACTTTGATAAAGACTCTAACTCATTGTGAAGAGAAAATCCAGGAACTACAGTTGCTACATTAGCATCTGTTCCTGCCATAATTGTTACTTTATGATCTAATAATGCTTTTGTCATTATATGAACAGCTTCTGTGTAAGTCTTCCAGAATATGAGTGATAATTTTTTAGCATCAGGGTTATCTTTTCCATCGTATTCATATCCATTTGTGCCAGGTAACCATCCCATTTTATAGAGCATAGTTCCTTCTATTATTTTTGGATTAACAAATTTTAATTCAATTTTTTGAAGCTTAGATTTTAAATCGAATCTCTGATCTTCAAAACTTTCACATAACCAAACTGTTGAGGTTACACTCATGTTATTTTCTTTAATTTTTTTTGCGATTTGGGACGAGCGTATCTTCAAAAAGTCTAAGTATTCTTTTTGGTTTTTAGAAATTGGTTTTCCAAACTCATCGATGCTTTTTACCACTAATTCTTCAACATGCGCCACTTCTTTCTGTCCCGATTTATAAAAAGTTTCAAGATCAACCAAAGGAATATGTCCAATAACTGGAATATGTTTTTTATTTGCAATTTCTATGGTGGTTTTAAAAATTTCTGGATTTACAAAACCATACATTTTAATGGCATCATAACCTTGTTCGCTTATCTTTTCGATTGCTTTTTCAGCATCTTCTCTGTTTGAATAATTGATAGATTGCCTAGTCCAACTGTAATAATAACCGCCCAATCCGTTTTCACTAAATATAGGAGGAGAGGCAACAAACATTCGTGGTCCAAGACCGTTTTTTTTGATTGATTTTCTCCATTCCAAGATATGAGGTTGGCCTGCCATCTCTCTAATATAGGTTACACCATTTGCGAGATATAAAAATAAATCATTTTTACTTTCTTTTAAATGTACATGACTGTCTATGAGTCCAGGAATCAAAAATTTATCTGTTCCGTCAATAATAGTGACTGTTTCATCAAAACTTTGTCTTTGAGATATTTTGATAATTGTACCATTTTTTATTATTACATCTTGATTTTTGATGAAATGGGTACAATCTTCTGAAAGTATATTGACATTTCGTATTACACTTATTTTATTCGCTTTATGAATGGAAGAAAAATCAATAACTTCAGTAGATTTTCCATTAACTTTATTTAACTCATAGTCTGCCCATACGAAGACACAAATAAGAATACTCAATAGTATAACAAACGAATATAGAACTTTTCGGATTCCATTTTTTTTCATAAATAATTTACTTTTAATCAAAAACAAAGTAAATCTAAAAATGCTCTTAAACAGTAGCTATTCAGGGATTAGGGATGAAGTGTATCGTTTTAGGGATGGAGTTGTAAGGATAATAAATAAGGTTTGTAATTTTTGGAAACAGGAAGTTCTATTTGAGTAAGAAAAATAGTATACTGATTTTTCCAAGATTTGAAATGAGTAGGATTTATTAAGTGTGAACGATGAACCTGAACTAAAAAATCAAAATCACTCTGTACTTTTTTAAGTGTGCTTCTAAGAAGTTTTGTTTTTAATTTGTTTCCTTCTAAAAAGAAGACCTCAATATAGTTTTGTGAATTAGAAATACAGACTAAATCTTCTTTATTTATTTTTAAAATATCTAGTTTGTTATCTCCTCTAATAGTAATGATGTCATTTTTAACTGGAATTAATTTAACGATGTATATTCTCGCTAAAATTATTATTGGAGTCGAAATTAAAATCAACCTAAAAATGATTACCCAAAGAAATTCCAAAAAATTATAACCTCCGTTTAGTATGGTACTTTTATAAAAAGAATAGGTACTTACTAAAAAAAGTAATTGAAAAAAAAGTAAACTTATTATTTCAAATGTTATATTCCATTTTGAGAGTTTATTATAAACTCTTTTTTGAATTAGGGCAAGAACAATGTAGCACAAAAATGCTATTACACTAAATCCAACACTAATAATAATCCAGTTATAAAAGCTAATCGTTCCATCGTCAAATGGTCTAATTAAAAAAGCAAAAATAAAAAACCATATGCTGATAAAAGCTCCTAATATTATATGATGCTTTATCGAAGGATTTAATTTTTTCATCAATCTATCATACGTTAAATGAAAAATACAATAATATTAACTTTATTTTTTTAATTGTTCTTTTAGTTGGAAAATATCTGCTTCAAGATCATTCATTCTATCATAAATTGTTGAAGGATCAGGGATGTTGAACGATAGATATAATTTTACTTCCCAAACTTCTTTTATATCAGACGGAATGAAATTTTTTGTGCTGTAAACTCTGTTATCAGATTTTAAAAGTATATTACCATATTTATCTATACGATTTAAAGCTCTTTTAACTAATATACCTTCATAGTCATCTGTTTGTATTACAAATATATATACTCTTCCGTCTTTTATATCTTCACTCCAGTTTTCTTTCCATTCTCCAACAACATAAGACTGGTTTTGTATTGTTGGTTCCATAGAATCTCCTGCAACCTGAAACATTCTAAATGTACCATTATTTATATTGGGTAGATTATATGTTGGTAAAGACTGTATAAAAGCAGTATCACCATATCCGGAAAGATATCCTGCTGCAGCTTTGTTAGGAACTAAAACAACATTATCTCGACCTTGTTTATCAACTGTAACTACTCTTGGTGTATGAGAATAATTTTCCTGACTTTCTCTTAGAACTGTAAGGGAATTTGTATTTCTTGTATCATCAGAAATACTTACACTTTTTCTTACAGTTTCATATTGTAAGGTATTTTGTTGATTTCGTTTTAACTTCTTTTTATCTCCAGTTAATAGAAATTCTGCAGATACTTCTTCGCATTTTGCGTAAAGGAGTTCTGTGTCGAAAGTATTTCTTGAATGCCATGAAGAAAGCGTTTGCGGCTTTATTCCTAAAAATTTAGCAAAATCTGTATCTGAGTTAAAATCATATAACTCCTTTATCGTGTTTAAAATGAATTTCTTATCTAAATTTTTACTCATTTTGCGTAAATTTATTATGCGTTTTGTTGTTTTTGTACTCAGTTTGCGTATATTTGTCCCGTTGCACTCTCACAAAAATAAGATAAAATATTGATATATGAGTAGTATAGTTAAGAATGCAAGAAGTAATAATATTTGGTATCAGCTACATAAAGCAACAGGTTTTAGTTCTTCTTATTGTAAAAAGGTTGTTATGGGAGATCGTAAAAAAAGATCTAAAGGAGCTAAACAGATAATGGAAAAATTTGATGAGTTATCAAAAATATTAGAACCATGCAAGAAACAAACTTAGAAATAGTGTTAGATGCTTTTTTTAAAGTTCTGGTAAATGAGATTAATAATGAGAAATAATATTATTTAAAATAAAATCTTTAGTAAAACAAAAATGAGAATTCTGAATAATGATATAATTCTACGTAAATATAAGGAGGAAGAGAGTCTTTGGATTTCTCAACGACTTTTAATGGAAGTATGTCAGATTTCAGAAGAATATACTTGGCGTATCAGAAACATGTTCAAAAAATCAATATCAGAACAAGTATGTAAGCAAACAGATTATCTACCATATACAGGAAAGTCTTGGAGATGGGCAAAGGTAAAAGGTCAGTTTTACTATGACTATGATTGTATCCCTGATAGAAAACCTAAATTTTATAAATCTAAATTAGGAACAAAACATGAACTTCTACAGCAATATCAAATTTTAACGAGTATTAATGATATTGGTAATGAGGATTTTATTAAAAATAATATTACTAATCAAGTAATGTCTACTGTAAAAAATAATGATGTAAAGTACTATATGTACGAAGCTCATGTAACATTTACAAGAAAACAGGCAGAAGAAATGGCTACTGCGAAAGCATGGTGTGTTTGGATTTTGAAACAATTGAGTGATAATAATTTTAAACAACTTGGAATACTTAGAAAACAAGATTTTTATTCAATCTGTTCAGAGATTTTAGCACCTCTAAACCTTGAAGGGTTTAAAATTAGTTCTGCAGAATATTTAAGAAATATAGTAATATATAAATTCCCTAAAAGTGATAATAAAGCGCAGCTTGATTTTTTTATTTCAAATAAATATGGGAATCAAAATGCTCAGATAGTTGGTAAATATCCAATATTTAATGAGGATACAGGAGAAATTTTTCAATTTGATATTCATCAAGCAATGATGTTTAATTTATATATGAATCCTGGTTCTGCTACAAAGGAATTTTTACACGCGCTTTGGGAAGATAAGTATTGTAATGATATAGTAGAATTTGGAATGAAACCTATATCATACAGAACATTTTGCCATCATTTGTCGCGATTTAATAATGAAATTAAAACCGCTAGAGAAAGACATGGGATCGAACATTATAAAAAGAATATACAGACTTATGTAACAGCGGAAAGATTAAAATATTCGCATTCTTTATTCTGTGCAGATGGGTCAGGAACAATAAATTATTCCTACACAGATAAAAATGGAAAAAGAAATACAATGAAGCTGTATGTAATATTAATTACAGATGTTGCAAGTAAAAAAATTGTAGGTTGGGCACCTTCTTCTAAAGGATCTCATAAAGAAACGACGCAAATGGTTATAAATGCTATGAAAATGGCAATTGAAGAAACGGGAAATAGAACAATGTTCGAGTTTATTTCAGATAATCATGGTGCTTTTACATCTGTAGAAAGTAAATCCTTTCTTAATATGATATTCGATAAAGTGAGAACAATAGAAGTAGGTAACTCTCAGGCAAATCCGGCAGAAACTCAGTTTAGGTTGTTTAAACGTAGTTTAAAAGATATAGAATCTTTTATTTCTACAAGTTGGAATGCAGGAATAGATGGGCAGTCGAATCCAGATTACATCAATATTAACGATTTACCTACTTATGAAGAATCTTGTATTATAATGCATCATCTAATTAAACGCTGGAATGAAACAAAACAAAGAGATCAGGTTTCTCCAAACGAAAGATATGAATATAATATACATCCTAATTGTCAATCAATAGATCCTATTATTTTAAGGTATTTGTTTGCGGAGCATACAAAAGTTGATTTAAGTTATATGCGTGGTTTTGTAAATGTTAGTAAGACAAAAGGATATAATGAATCTACACAATATCAGTTTGAAATTCCTAATTATGGGGGCGAAGGTACAGAGCAAATAGCGAAAGCTGTTGGTTATTCAGCTCATGCAAAAGTAAAAGTTATTTGGGATGAAAATGCTGCTGATTTATACACATTAGAAGGGAAATATATTTTAACCTGTTTACCAGCAATAAAATCAATCCAGTCGCATGCAGAGTTGAATGATGATTTTGTAAATGGATTAAATCACCAAATGAATCGTAAGAAAATGCAGACTAAGGCTGTAGATGATTTTGAGAAAGCTTTAGTAGATGCTTTTCAAGAAATTGGTTACAGCCAATCTATGGCACTAGGAAGTAATAAAGAAATGTATAATGCTTCTAAGGGGAAAAGTGAAAGAGTAAAAATTAGTAATAAACAAACTAAAACCAAACTACGTATAGATCGAGATTTTAATAATAGTGAATGGTCTTAGCAAAATTTTATAATATGACAAATTTAACACAGAATCAACGAATTTATGATATTCCACAAGCTATGAAAGTTTTCTTAGATGATAGAGGAATAAAACAACCAGAAATAGCAAGATTATCTGGTGTAAATAAAGGAACTGTTAGTTTAATTTTTAGAGGAATTGAATATAATGGACAAACTAAAATAGCAGATAAATATTATCAAAAAATTGCTAACGCAATAGGTTATGAGTTAGAGAAAACATATTGGCAGCATTTTAATACATTCAATTTTAAGCAAGCTATTCTAACTTTTGAAAATGCTAGAAAAAATAAGGAACGTAGAGGTATTGATGGAGATACAGGTTTAGGAAAAACGTATGTAGCAACAGCTTTTAAAAAGAGATATCCAAAAATTGTAACACTTGTGAAATGCGATGAAATAGCTAATACAAAGGAGTTTGTTATTTCATTAGCAGAACAATTAGATCTTCCTACAATAGGTACAAAAAATAGAATTCTAAAAAATATTATTGATAAACTAAAATCTAAAGAGGAAGCTTTTTTAATAATTGATGAATTTGAAAATTCTAAAAAGGGTATTATACCAGTTATTAAATATTTGGCAGATGAATTAGAAAATGTAGTTCCATTGGTTGTACTTGGAATAGATGTAGAGAAAATGCTTTCCTTATCTGCAGAACGCCGTAAACAAGGGTTTATTCAGGTTAATCGTCGTTGGTCTTTTGGTTGGATATTTTTTTCATCGGATATCTCTGAAGATATTGAAAAAATATGTGAAACGGTAGGTATTGATAGAAAGACTGTAATCAATTGGTTGATTTCTAGAGTAAAAGATTTTGACTCTTTAAAGAATATTATCACAACAGTATTAATTGAAAGTGAAAAAAGTAAAGAGCCCGTAACAGTAGAAATGTTAAATGAATTATTCACAAACCATTAATAACAAATTTTAATAAACAAACATAAAAAATTATGGAAACAGCAACGAATAAGTTAATAAATGAAATGTCTGTAGAAGAATTATTTGCATTTGCAAATAAGAAAAAAGCAGAACAATTAAAAAAGAATACTGAGCGTAAACAGGCGTATTACAGTGATAAAAATAATTTTTTAGATGCAGTTGTATCAAAATATCAAGAGGTGCAAAGTGTTCTAAAAGAATTGAAAACAACAACAATTCATGAAGCAGAGAACTTTAATAAGTTGATGTACGAAATTGAAGGTAAACCAGTAAAAGAAACAAAATCTTTTAAACTAGAAAATGAAACTGTGAGGTTAATGGTAGAAGAAAAAGAGCTTTTCTCTTTTGCAGATGAAGCTATTGTTCATATTAACTCTATCAGAGATATTTTTCGTAAAAAATTCGAAGGAAGAAATAAAGCCTTTTATAATTTATTAGATGGTATTCTTATGAAAAACTCTAAAGGAGAATATGATCCAAAATTATTAACAAAAGCGCGTAGACAAGTAAGAGAGATAGGAGATGAAGAATTAATAAATGAGTTTGATAAGCTAATAGATTGTCAGAAAGTTGTAGGATCTGCAAAATATATTAGGGTATATACTAAGGATAATGATACAAAAAAATGGAATGATATAACGCTTAATTTCTCTAGCTTATGATAGTTAATATTGTTTTCGGTCTACTTGTCCTTGTTATACTTTGTATGCTTCTAATAATACTTCATTTATCGAATAATCGAGATAAATAAACTTAAAAATATCCTGATAGGCAAACACCAAGGTTCGAGTCCTTGGCAGGAACAAATTAAAATAAATATGGTTATGAATAATAATTACGAACAGCAGATAATGTTACGTAACAAGCGGAGCATTGCCTTAACAATTGCAACTAGAACAGGGATAAAAGAGGTAGATTCTTGGGAGAAATTTAATAATTGGATGTTAAAGAGGAGTGTATTAAAAAAGGAATTGTATAGGTATAATTTAGATGAATTAGACTTGTTAATAAAGCAATTTAGAGCATTAGAAAAAAATCATAATAACACAATTATACAATTAGGAATTAAAGCTTGGTTGCAAAAAAATAAGCACCTCTCCTTTAATCAAAATTAAAAGGGAATTTCAGCAGAATTACAAAAAAGAATAGGAGAAGAAATAATTTGAAAGATGGCATACAATCGTAGGAATTACTTGAATAAAGTATTAAAAGTTCAGCAAATAACACTAGAGCATCGTGCAAAAGGATTATATTTTAAAGAGATTTTTTATTTATACATAGAAAATGAATTTAATATATGTCAACGAACTTATGAGAATTATTTAGGTGTTAATGTAAAAAAGCAATTAAAAGATTTACAGGAAAAGGATAATGTAAATCAGGTAAAATTGTTTTAAGTTTTTTAAATCTTAGAATAAAAAAAGAGCAACTTGCAAATGCAAATTACTCTTAAAACAATAGTTCCCAAAATTGTTTTTAATCTATAATAGGATTATAAAATTTAGTAGAAGACAAGTATAGTTCTTCATAAGTACCCAATTCATCTTCTTGTTTCTTAATGCCTATATAACTACATTCAAATTTTAAAACATACGTGTCAACAACTGTTTTCTTTCTACTAAACTTTTCTTCAATAAATTCTAGTTTTCCAGTTGTGTCAGTTTCAAATTCATTTAATATCTCTCTTACTTTATTCACATACTTTAGGAAATTAACTTCAAAATCTCTATTTACAGGATTAGAAATATCTCGTAATTGTTTATATGGTAACCTAAAACTAATAGTAGCAATAGGATAGTCTATAGAATGATCTACTTTCCAATCTATAAATAAGAAATTGTCTTCAAATAAATCTAAATTATTAGGATCCAAATCCTGTCTCATATACATACCAATTTGTTTTGGTGGTGATATGTTATCTTCCTCAAAACTATTGAGTACTTCTTCGGACTCAAACTTTGCAATTATTTTATTATAAAAATTTATCATTTTGTTCTTTTTTTAATTCAGTTTTTCTACAAATTATGTTACAGCATTATCTGCATCAATAATAATTCTATTCAACATCTCTTTCATCCATCTTTCAACTTCATCTACAGACATTCCTGCGCCTCCAGCGTTTGTAACATTTATACCACCTTTATTAAACGCATCTATACGAATGTCAATCTTTTTAACTTGATTTGCTTGTCCTGTAACTTTATTAATATCACCTGTCGTTTTATTGTTTCCTAAACCACTAGAAACTCCTAATCCCTTACCTTTTTTGTTATCATTAACTCCATATAATGAAGTTGAACCTGTTGTGTTAAAAACTGCACCTTCCGGAGCGACTCCTGTTTTAGGTTTTTTATCCTCTGTTTTTACCTTAAGTTCTTCATTTGTTATTAATCCATTATTTTTTCTAAAATCTTTTACAGAATTCAACATTTTAGTAGAAAAATCAGTTGGATCATATTCATTAATCATTTCTAAAATTTGCTGTAAAGGTTTTATTAAAGCATCAAATAAGACTAATCGAATTCTTTTCAATCCACCAATAATACCTTCTGTTTTAAATGCTTCTATAATGCTTTCCCAATTGTTTTTTATCGACATAAAAGCATTTATAATCCATCCTATAGGACCCATAAATTGTAATAAAGCTGCTCCCCATTCATCCCATTTATATATAGCTACTGCTATAAGACCAATAAGTACACCTACAGCTAAAACTATAAGCCCTACAGGGTTTGCAAAAAGAGCAATATTTAGATAACCTTGTGCTGCAGTCCATAAAGGAATAAGTGAGGTTATGGTTTCTATCATTCCAGAAAGCGGTTCAATTGCTTCCATATATGGAACAAAAGGTCCAGTAATATCAGCTACAGCAGATTCAACACCAGAAGTAATATCTTTTAAAGCTGTTCCTGGAGCATCAACTTCTTTCATAGCATCAAAATTAGGAACACCTTTAGCTAGTCCATCTAATAGAGTTTTTCCTCTATCTTCTCCAGCACCTTTAAATAGATTATTTAATCCTTTCTGTTTTTCATCAATACTTAGTCCAGCTTTTTCCATTGCATTCAAGACTGTTTGTAAATTATCCCAAGTAGATTTTCCTTCTAAATCTTTTTGGTTCATTCCAATTTTACTTAGAACACCTTCTTGAATCTTTCCAAATTCTTGGAATTTTAATCCACCATTTTCTAAGGAACTAAAAATGGTTTCTGGTAAAATTCCGTCTTTTCCTACTTGTGCCATAATAGCCAAGTAATCTTTTACAGGCATTCCCATTTCATTCAAACTAGCAGGGGCTTCTTGTAACTTTGCAAGCATGTCGCTATTTAGGTTTGCACCTTTACTAACAGCTTGTTCAAATAAAGCAATATTCTCGTCCATACTACCACCCATTTGTTTGGTAATAGTATTTGCTACGTGAGCAATTTTATTAGGATCTTCTCCCATTCTTTTACTAAGACGATTAACGCTTGCAGCTGTTTTGTCAACATCCACAACACCCATCTGTTCAAGAGCAACTTTTGTTTTATTAATGTCATTAACGAAATCAAGTTTTTTCCCAATTTCTGAAACTGTATTTAATCCATCCTTTAATTTACTTAATGATCCTCCAGTACTATTTCCAGCTGTAGAAGCTTGATTTAATGTGTTTCGAAGATTATTACCCAGATTAGCAACAGATTTTTGAGCATTCATAATCACAACATTCACTTGCGTTAGTGAAACTTTCAAAGGATTGAAATTTGCTGTTCTACTAAAAGAGTTAAAAGATTGACTAATACCTCCAAACTTGTTACCAAGCGTAATAAGTTTACCCGTAATTTCTGTTATTTTTTTTCCAAAATGTGTGAAAACCCTAATAGTAAGACTACCTAAGCTTTCCAAAGCTTTCTTTAAAGAACCAATTCCTCTATTTATAAGCTGATTAACATTATTTAATGTATTGTTAAATAATTTTTTCGATAAGTCTAACAATACGTTCAAATTATTTGCCATATTATATTTTATTTCATTATTGTTTACGTTTATATTTTACCAATGAATCTTGTTTATTGAGATTAATAGTATATCTCAAAACTTATTATCCATTACCTCAAAACTTAGATTAAGTTCCTTTAAAATTCATTTTAAACCTGTTTTAAACAAGGTTTACTTTTATCGTAATATGTGCTTATTTACTATTAAATAAAAAGCGATAAACTTCTTACGATTCATTAAAATTTTACCACAAAAATCACATAAAAACAACTTGTAATCTAATAAAGACGAAAGCCTTGCTGATGATTTAGGATTGGAAAAATAATCAACCAATCTTTGCTTCATCAAACAACAATGGTGCGATAAAATCAAGCTTATTTGTTGTATTGAAGTTTTAAAGTCTTGATGGAGCAATCATCAATTAATTGACAAAAGAGATAGAAATAGTAAAGAGGAATTTACGATGAATTTTGATCCATCAGACTTGTTTTAAAAAAGCAAAATAGTATAACAAATAAAATGGCAGAAAGCCAATAAATATTAAACAGTATAATAATTTATAATTATATGAATAATCTTAACGGAGTTACAATTAAAAGAGGAAAAATCGGAGCAAATCGTTCTGATAACCAAAGAACTGTATCGGCATTAGTTGTCAGTTCAGTTGTTTTAGCAGGTTTAGCATTCAATACACCTGTAACAATTTACAGTACAAATGATCTTGAGCAGTATGGTTTAGATGCAGCTTTTGATAAAGAAAATAATGTAAATGTTTACAGACATGTTTCAGAGTTTTATAGAATGGCTGGTGAAGGAACAGAATTACATTTAATGCTTGTTGCGCAAACAGAAACACTTAAAACGTTAGTTCAGACTGAAGCTACAAAAACTTTATTAGCAACAGCTGATTATGAAGTTCGTCAAATTGCATTTGCATTAAATCCTACAACAGCAGCAGAGAGTACAGATGGTATTCCTACAGATGTTACGGAAGCAATTCCATTTGCGCAAGGTTTAGCAAATTGGGCATCTGAACAAAACATGCCTTGTCAAATCTTTTTAGAAGGATATCAATTAGATGGAGAATCAAGTGTTTTACCAGATTTAAGAGATATTGAAAACGTTGCAGCGACTAAAGTATCAGTTGTTATAGGGCAAGACTGGAAATATGCATCGACAAAAACTGGATTAGCACAAAAATATGCAGACGTTGGAACTGTATTAGGAGTTTGTTCTTCTGCTAGTATTGCACAAAACATTGGAGATAATGAAGCTTTTGATTTAAATGATTCTACGAAAGATGCATGGATGGTTGCAGGACTTTCTAGTCATAAAAAGAATACTGAAGTTCATTCTCAATTGCAAACATTAGAAAACAAAGGATACATCTTTGGTTTAAGCTATGCCGGATTATCAGGTATCCGTATTAATAATGATCACGTTTGTGCACCAATTGTAGTAGATCAAGAAGGGAATATTAACGAACATACGATTGCTTATGGTCGTGTAATGGATGATGTTATTAGACAATTAAGAGCTGTTTATTTACCAAAAATCAAGAAAACTTATCCTTTAGATGAGCAAGGTAAATTATTAGCAGGACCGCTTGTAGCATTAGAACAAATTGGTGATGATGTCTTTACAGATATGCAAAATGCAAGTGAAATTAGCTCAGGAAAAACAACTATTGATCCTAGTTCAGATTTATTAGTAAAGAAAGAACTTATTGTAAGTTTTGTTGTTATTCCAATGGGATCAGTGGGAGAAATTACAGGAACTATTAATATTAAAAACAATTTATAATGGCAAAAATAACACGTAACGGTAAAACATACGACAGTGTAGATGTAAAGTGTACAATCAACGGAGCACCTATAGAAGTTACTTCTTTAACTTATGGTAATGAGCAAGAAAATCAGTTAAACTGGACGCTTGGTTCTAGCGAAGCAACAAGTTGGAGTACAGGAAAAAGAACGCCTAGTGCAACAATGGGAATTATGATGCACGATGTTACTCCTTTAGAATTAGCTGCAAGTGGAAGTATTTTAGATATTAAACCATTTAACGTACAAGTTACTTTTACAAACGAAAATAATGTTCAAGTGATTGATACACTTTTGGTGAAATTTCAAAAAGAAGGAAGAGAAGTAACAGGAGAAATGGGGTTAAAGATGGAATATCCATTATTTGCTCTATCAGTAAAATTAAACACTAAATAAGACTAAAATGGCTAAAAATAAAAAAACAGTAACAGCAGAAATCGTAGAAAAAGCTGGAGGAGAAAAGAATTTACGTCGTCTAATTTTAAAAGATGAACAAGAACAGGAATTAGAGGTTATTGCACGTGTTCCTGATAGAACAACAATTGGAGAATATTTAAAGTACGCCAATGTAAACCCTAATAAAGCACAGGAGATTCTTGTTAATGGATGTTTATTAACAGATAAAGATTTAGTAAAAGCAAACGATACATTATTCTTATCTGCAGTTTCTGGAATTGCAGAGATTATTCCAATTGCAGTAGCAAAAGTGGAAAAGTATTAACCGATTGCACAGGATTAGTAGATGATGACAATTATGATCAAGTTTTTAAAATAAACGCGTTCATAAGTCATTTTCTACACGTCCCATGCCCAGAGCAATTGGATGATGATACATGGGCAATGAAGTGGGCTCAAGTAAAATGGTTAATGGATAAAGGAATTATAACACCAAAAAAGAACGAAAATGGATAATCAATACACTAAAGTATTTAATGACTCCTTTAAATTTCCTGAAAATGTGACAATAGACTTAGCTGCTAGATATGCAAGTGCTTTTGGCGTTGGATTAGTAAATAAATTAGTTAAGAAAATTCATGATAAAAAGGATTTAAAAGAGAATCTTTATAAGGATAAGATTCAAACTTATACGAATAAAAATAATGACTTCGAGACAAGTATATTTGAGTTTGTCAATAATGCTAAAATAGATACAAGTTATGATTCTAAAAGTTCTATAAAAGAGGTGTTTGATGAGTTTAAGTTTGTATTTTCTCCTATGCTTTATGTAGGGAATAAAGATGGAATAAAAGAGTTTGAAGACAAGGAAAAAAATATAAAAAAAAATATAAAACATATTTATTCACCTCCTTTAATAATGGATTTTTCTCAAGAAAAATCTTTAGTAGAAACAGAAGTAAACGATGATAATCCAATAATTGTTGAGCGCTGGGGAACAAAACCATGGAGTATAAGTATAAAAGGCTTATTAATCGATATGGAAGAGCATAATTATCCAGAAGATAAAATAAATAGTTTAAATAAGTTATGGAAGAATAATACGATTATAAAAGTAACTGGAGCTCAATTTTTAGATAAAGATATAGCAAGTATTTATTTCAAATCGATTGATTTTTCACCTCTTGTAGGGTTTCAAGACACCATTCAATTTAGTATAAATGCAACAAGTATTAAACCTGTTTCATTCACTTTAGATAAGCCAGATATGAACAGTTCAAGTTCAAATGGAAACATGAATACCTAATAGAATAAATGAAAAATGAATTACTTATACCATAATATTAATTTAAAAATAAAGATAGGAGATCGTATTAGTTTTTATCGTTGTCAATCTATACAAATTGAGAAAAGTGTTGAAACATTAATTAATACAGCAAAAATTACATTACCAAGAGAATATCGTAATGCTGTAAACGAAGAAAACACTAATAAATCGGTAAACATAGAGCAGAAATCTATTCTAGATTTTATTAAACGTAAAGATAAAGTTGAAATTTCATTTGGTTACGATGGTCATTTTTCTAAAGAATTTGTAGGATATGTAACCAAGATAAATTCAGATATTCCTTTAGTGATAGAGTGTGAAGATGAGATGTTTAACTTGAAGCATGAAAAGCGTTATTCGGGTTATTTTAAAACAGGAAATGTAAAGGAGATTCTAAAAGCTGTTATTCCATCAAAATATGAAGTTGTTTATGATGCTGATTATTTTATTGGAAAATGGAAAATAGAAGACGCAACGCCTTATGAAGTTCTACAAGAATTAAAAGAAAAAGCTTTTATGCGTGCCTGGTTTGATAATGAAGGAAAGTTAAATGTCGGAATGACAGTTGATTTTAAACCACGTATTGCACATCAACTAAATTTCTCTCAGAACATTAGAAAAGGTTCAAGTATTAAGTTTGAACAAAAAGAAAGTAAGAAATTACTTTTAACAATTGAATCTCAACAAAAAGATGGTTCCATTATTAAAAAAACTGTAGGAGAAAAAGGAGAGACAGAACAAACAATTAAAAGACCTGGGCTAAGTAAATCCGAGCTTGAAAGTTTTACAGAAAATATGTATAAATCTAAAACTTCTGATGGTTTTGAAGGTTCTATAGATACTTGGTGTTATCCGCTGGTAAAAGAAGGAGACGCAGTAGATTTATTTCGACCATATTACGAAGATGGACATCAGAATGGGCGATATTTTGTAGAAAGTGTATCAATTAATGTAAGTGGTTCAAACGGAATTAAAAGGAGTTTAAAAATTAGTTATAAACTATAAAAATGGAAATAAAAGAATTATTTGAAGCAGCGGTAAAAAGAGCGAATAAAAAAGGTATTAGAAGATTTCCATTAATGTTGGAAACAGTTACAGAAGTTAGTGAAACAACTTGTACAACATCTGATGGGATTGATGATATTCGATTAAATTCCATTGATACTGATCTAGAATCAAATATAACTGTTTATCCAAAAGTAGGTTCAAAAATAATCTATGGACGTTTGAATGATAGTGACGATTTGTTTGTCTTAAAATATTCAGAAATAGATCGAGTAATTATTAAAATGAAAGATCAAGTATTTGAAATGAAAGATGACAAATTTAGAGTAGTAAATAAAGAGACTAACCTTAAACAAATTTTTAATGATCTGTTTACAACTCTAGAAACTGCTATTATTCAAACTCCCTCTGGACCTGGAAAATTTATCGAAGCTAATACAGAGAAGTTTAAATCTTTAAATCAACAAATCAATAAATTATTATTCTAATGCCTTTAAACGACGAACTATTTATACAGGAAGTAATCAGTTTACAAGATGAAATGATTAAATCCGAAAACTATAATGAGAGTAAAAGACTATATGCTGAAAAGCTAGTAGCCTGTATTAAAAAATATTTGACATCTGCTACTGTACAAATCACTGGATCATCTAGCCAAGGACCTTTTACAGGAGTAGGAAAAATAGAATAAGAATGAAAGATTTTAAACGAACAGATGATTTAGACCTAGAGATAAAAAACGGCGATTTTGTAATTGCTGAAAGTGATCAACAACATGTAGAAGATATTTTTATAGCGCAGAAAGGAGAATTTAAAGAATATCCTCAAGTGGGATTTGGAGCAATTAATTACATCAAAACCAATACAACTTCTTATCAATTTGAGAGAGACTTAAAAATACAACTTGATTATGATAATTATTCAAATGTTGAAATTGATATATCCGATGGTATAGAGAATACAAAAATTACAATTTAATGAACGATATATTAGAAATCATTATCAACAGTTTGGCTGCAGGTGGTTTAGGAGGTTTTTTTGGATGGTTTTTTACCCGTAAAAAATTAAATGCAGAAGCCGAAGGAGAAGAAGAAAATACGAAATCTAAAATGATTGATAATGAAATTAAACTTTCTGATTATTATCAAAAAATGTTGGATGATTTAGGGACACGATACGAAGAGAAATTTCAAAATGTTGAAAAACTATACACAAATAAAGAACGTGTACTTAAAAATGAAATCAACATGTTGAAACAAAAAGTAAAGATGCTTCGAATAGAGAATGCAGAATTAAAAAGAAGAAACTTAGAACTCGAGAAAAATGCAGATAAAAGCTTTAGATAATCAAACTCTTTTAGATCTCTCTATTTACTTATTTGGGACAGCTGTAGGTGCATTAGAACTTGCAATAGAAAATAATATTGCATTAACAGATGATATAGAGGCTGGACAAGAATTAGAAATTCCCAAAAATTACGCTTTACGAGATAGTTTAGTTGCTGAATATTTTCAGAACGAACAATTGAAACCAGCAACAGGAATGAATGGATTAGAGATTATAGTACCAGAAGATTTCGGAATAGGATTAATGGTAATAGAGGAATCATTTATAATAAGATAACATGGCAAGATCAATAGAAAATATACAAACTTCAATTTTTGAAGAAAAAAATAAAAAAGTAGAGTTACAAGATTTAACATCTACAAAAAAGACCTCTATTTGGCAATTATGGGTTTATATTATGTCTTTTGCCATTTATACATTCGAGCTTATTCTGGATAAGCATTTAAAGGATGTTTCAACTAAGTTAACGGAACAAAAAGTACATACAGCTCGTTGGTATAGATCTAAGGCATTAGCATTTCAGTTTGGATTTGATTTGCTAGCAGATAGCGATAATTTTAATAATACCGATAAAACAACAGAACAAATTGATGCTTCTAAAATAATAAAATACGCTGCCGTAAGTGAAAATGATGATAATGGCAGACTGATTATTAAAGTAGCAGGTGAAAAAAATAAAGAATTAAGTAAGTTAAATGAAGAAGAAGTATTCTGTTTTAGAGAATACATGGAAGAAATTCGTGACGCCGGAGTTAAATTAACAGTTATTAATTACGATGCAGATAAACTATTTCTTGATTTAAAAATTAATTACGATCCTTTAGTTCTATCAAAAACAGGAATGCATTTGATTAATACGAATTATCCTGTTGTAGATGCTATAAAAGAATATATGAGAGAATTACCTTTTAACGGAGAGTTAGTTTTAGCACATTTAGTAGATAAATTACAAACTGTAGAAGGTGTAAGTATTCCTACAATAATTTCTGCTTCAACATCTTGGATTGATGCTAGTACAAATTCTTATGCAGAACCAATAGGTATTGATGTAAAAGCTATTCCCATATCTGGATATTTTAAAGTTGAATCTTTTGATAATATTAGTTATGTGGTATAATCTCAATTTTAACAAGTTAATTGTTCAACTTTTACCAACTTTTCTTAGGAAACAGAGAATGATAGCTTTTTTATCTCTTTTTTCTGAAGAATTATTAAAACTGCATAATCAATGGTTACAGGAAAAAAAAAATCATGAAGAGTGGTTGTTTCATAATTCTCAAGTTTGTTATTTACGCAAAGCTTTAAATGATGAATTTGATGATTTAGAAAGGGGTATTAGAATTACAGATGGTCAACTTTATGATCGTCAGTATTTATTCACTCTAGGAGAGAATAAACCAAGAAAAATAGGAAAAATATTTCTGCGACCAGCATCCGATTATGCTGATACAGGTATAGATTTTTTTGTTGTTTTTCCTAAAACAATTGATATAAATAACAATAACTATAAGCAAGAAGCTTTGGTTAATCGATATAAACTAGCAAGCAAGCGCTACAAAATAATACACAATGAATAAGGTAGAATATAATCAAACAGAAGGTTTTCCATTAGATGTTAACATTTTAGATTTTGGACAAAAAGCCAATCAAATTTCACAAGAACTAGGACATATAATAGCTCCTTTAGCTATTGTAAGTGGCTGTACGGAAAATAGTAATAATATTTCTGATGGAGTAGTTTTTATTGAGGGCGAGTTGTTACCATTTAAAGGAGGTTTAAAACAAGATAATATTAGAGTTGTTGAGGAGATAGAAAAACGAGAATTCGAAAATGGAGTTCAGAAAGATGTGTTAATTACACGTTTTGCTACTTTCGGTATTGGAGCCGTTAAGACCTATAAATGGTCAGATTTTTATCGTTCAATTACCATAAAAGAAATTGAAAAACGATTGGTTCATCCTGGTTTTATTCAAGATTATTATGGAGATATTAATAAAATTCCTGTAGGGTGGTATTTATGTGATGGACAAAACGGAACACCAGATTTAAGAGGTTTATTTACAGTCGGTTATGATGATCGTAATGCAGAATATAACCAAGTTGGAAAAACGGGAGGTGAAAAAGAAGTTTTATTAACGAGTAGACAGTCAGGGTTAAGAGAGCATAATCATACAGTTTATGATCCAGGTCATACTCACAGAGTTACATTTAAACTAGGAGATGATAGACATTCCAATGGTAGTCATCCTAATGCCCGAAATGATAGAGATACAACAGCAATCAGTGAGAGGTCATATACAGGTATTACTATTAATTCATCAATGAGTTTGAATGCTTTAGATTATCACGAAAATAGACCACCATTTTATGTTTTAGCAAAAATTATGTACAAAGGATAAACTTATGGCAAAAACAGAATTGAATATTATTAAAAACTGGTTTAAAACCGGTTTAAAACCAACCCAAGCTCAATTTTGGTCTACATGGGATAGTTTTTGGCATAAAGATGAGAAATTACCTATTTCAAATGTAGAAAACTTAGAAAATATTTTAAATAATAAGGCAGAAAATAACCATAATCATGTAGAATATGCAACGAATGATGCTAGTTCTTTAAATGAAGAAAATATCAATAATTGGCAAGCTAAACTTGGTATTGAGGATTTGGAAATGACAGATGAATCTGTAAAGATTACAGAAGATTATCCAGAATTTGGATTAGAAAATGGGAACTCTATCAAAAGTTTTAATAGTACAGTTTACAGTATGTTATCTTCAGATAACTTAGGAAGTAATTTTGCAAATACAGATTTAGAAGTAGATGAAGATAGAAAACATACTGGAGAAGCAACAGTAGATTTTGGAATGCCTCTTGTTTTTTCTAATCCTTCTCAGAAATTTAGCGGGTTGCAGGATAAGAGTGGTGATGAAAATTTTAATGCTTTTCAAGTAACAGATGAGCAAGGGAATCTTGCTAGAGCAACACAAATAGCAAACCTGTTTGAAAAAACATTACAAGGAACAACATCTGAACAAGCTTTAAGAATTGGTCAACTATTAGGAGGAGGAGCTGGAGATGCAGGTCAAATGAGTGTACATACAATATCACCTCCTGTAATTCAGAATAGATATGATGCCGTAGAATGGGTGTTATTATATGGAGCTAATTTAAAATTATCAAATGATAGGAAAATCGAAATAATAAATAAACAGACTGGTTTAGTTGTTATAGAAATTCCAAATAATCAAATAATTTCTGAAAGTTCAAATGAATTAAGCTTTTACTACAATTTTAATTCCTTTCCTGAAGGAGTTTATTTTCCAAGAATAACAAGTGGTTCTAAAGTTTATTCTGTAGATCAAGAATTAACTGTAGTTAAAGATATTGAGGATATTGATTTCTCTAAAACCACTTGGGAATGGTTTTATACAGATGACATATCACCATCAGTAAATAATTCTGCTACAGGGAATAGATTTACTATTGAAATTCCTCAGGGAGTGGGAGCTATTCCTAAAGTTAATCTAAAATCGAGTGAATTATTTGTTGAGGGTGATGATTTCTATATAGAAATGAATATCAATTTTAGTGCATTCTCTACAGGAATAGATGACAGTAACTTATCATATATAGGTATAGGTTACAGTTCTACAGCGAACTCAATTAATATTGGTAGTGAAGTATATATGAATTATATGAATTTACATGGTTTTAGCCAAGCTGTAAGATATTATAATAATGGACAATATGGTACACTGTTATATGGTTCAGGTATTCTACCTGTTAAAATAACAAAAACTGGTAATTTATTTAAAACAACTATAGGTTCTAATACTATTACTAAAACTCTTAGTAACAATAGTGGATATTCTGTATTTGCTCAGTTTGTAGGTCAAGCTGTTGGGGGCCAAATTATACAAGGTCAAATTGTTAAAGCATTTAAGTTTAATTAAAAATTAGTAACTCAATGTCAACAGATAAAAATATAATAAAAAATTGGTTTAAAACTGGTTTAAAACCAACCCAAGGACAATTCTGGTCTACCTGGGATAGTTTTTGGCATAAGGATGAAAAACTACCCATTTCTAATGTAGAAAACTTAGAAAATATTTTAAATAATAAAGCTGAAAATAACCATAATCATGCTGAATATGCAACGAATGATGCTAGTTCCTTAAGTGAAGAAAATATCATTAATTGGCAAGCTAAACTTGGTATTGAGGATTTAGAAATGACAGATGAGTCTGTAAAGATTACAGAAGATTATCCAGAATTTGGATTAGATAATGGGAACTCTATCAAAAGCTTTAATAGTACAGTTTACAGTATGTTATCTTCAGATAACTTAGGAAGTAATTTTGCAAATACAGATCTTGAGGTAAATGAAGATAGAAAACATACTGGAGAAGCAACAGTAGATTTTGGAATGCCTCTTATTTTTTCTAATCCTTCTCAGAGATTTAGTGGATTGCAAGATAAGAGCGATGATGAAAATTATAATGCTTTTCAAGTAACAGATGAGCAAGGGAATCTTGCTAGAGCAACACAAATAGCAAATTTGTTTGAAAAAACATTACAAGGAACAACATCTGAACAAGGTTTAAGAATTGGACAATTACTAGGTGGTGGTACTGGAGATGCAGGCGCAATTTCGGTGAATACAATTTCACCGTACGTTATTCAGAATAGATTTGATTCTGTTGAATATGTTCTTTTAAGAGGGGCAAATTTAAAATTATCGACAATTAGAAAAATTGAAATTTTAGATAAAATATCAACTGAAGTTGTTGCAACAATTCCTAATGATCAAGTAATTTCTGAAAGTTCTACAGAATTAATTTTTTATTTTAATTTTTATCAATTTAGTGAAGGAACTTATGTATTAAGATTGACAAGTGGAGGAAAGGTTTATACAACATCCCAAGAATTTAAAATTTTAAACCAAATAGAAAATATAAATATTAACGCTATTCAATGGGAGTGGGTTTATGCAGATGGAGTTACACCATCTATTAATGATATAGCTTCTGGTGGAGATTTCACGATCGAAACGCCACAAGGAGCTAGTCCAATTCCAAAAGTAAATTTAAAATCTTCAGAATTATTTGCTGAAGGAGAAGATTTTTATATAGAAATTCAATTAGATTTTAGTAGAAAAGCCTCTGATGCTGATTGGAATACATCTAGAATAGGACTAGGTTATTCAGATACGGAACTTTCTACTAATCAAGATTCATTAGTGTATTTCACGTATAGTTTTTTTCAGGATTCTAGAATTGTGACAAATGGTACGTTTCAGACACCATATTCAGTTAATGTAATAATTACAAAAACAGGAAATCTATTCAAAATAACTTATAATGATTATATAGAGATTAAAACTCTATCTAATAATAGTGGATATTCCATATTTACTCAAATTTTAGGAAGAGGATTTCATTTTAATGATAATCAAATAATTCAAGGTAAAATTTTAAAGGCATTTAAGTTTAATTAAAAATTAGTAAATCAATGTCAACAGATAAAAATATAATAAAAAATTGGTTTAAAACTGGTTTAAAACCAACACAAGGACAATTTTGGTCTACCTGGGATAGTTTTTGGCATAAGGATGAAAAATTACCTATTTCTAATGTAGAAAACTTAGAAAATATCTTAAATAATAAGGCCGAAAATAACCATAATCATGCTCAATATGCAACAAATGATGCGAGTTCTTTAAATGAAGAAAATATCATTAATTGGCAATCTAAACTTGGTATTGAGGATTTAGAAATGACAGATGAATCTGTAAAGATTACAGAAGATTATCCAGAATTTGGATTAGAAAATGGGAACTCTATCAAAAGTTTTAATAGTACAGTTTACAGTATATTATCTTCAGATAACTTAGGAAGTAATTTTGCAAATACAGATTTGGAAGTAGATGAAGATAGAAAGCATACAGGAGAAGCTACAGTAGATTTTGGAATGCCTCTTGTTTTTTCTAATCCTTCTCAGAGATTTAGCGGTTTAGAGGATAAGAGTGGTGATGCAACATATGATAAGATCTTGGTGTCAGACAATGAAGGGAATATAAATACATCACAACTTAATATTCCTATTAATGAGTTTGTTAAGAATGGAAATGGTTGGTCTTTAAAATATAGATTAAATAATCCGACTTTCTATGGTACATTAGGAAATAATGCTGTAGATTTTTCAAGAAATACTTCTGCTTCTGCAGAAATTAGCTTTCCATATGGAGCTAATGGAACTAGTTCATTTGTGATAGGATTGCAAAATTCTGTATTAGGTTCAGGAACATTTGTAGCAGGTTTAGGTAATAGAAGTAGTGGTCAATTAAATCATATTGTAGGAGCATATTCTACAATATTAGAAGAAAGAGGAACATCTAATACGGCTAAATATTATAATGGTATTTTTGGCGGTAGACAGCATTACATAACAAATTCGATTGAAAGTGTAATTTTAGGAGGTTACGGAAATAAAATAACTGGTGAACAAAATCCAAGACTTGGTGTACATAATTCTAGAAATGCAATAATTGGTGGATGGAATAATGAGATATTTAATAATGTAAATACAAATAGACCAGCTTATTCATCATTTATCTTAGGAGGAGAGCAAAATAAAGCTCAAGGCTATTATAATCTTGTTAGCGGATATGACAATTATGCTGTTACATCTGGAGAAACAATATTTGGTAGTCAAGCAACAATTCAAGACACAAGTCTTTCAGGGTATGATTATATAGATGAGGCTAGAATTTTTGGAATAGGGGTAGGTTATAATAATGGTAGTGGCAATACTATAAGACGAGATGGTTTAAATGTATACAGAAATGGTTTAGTAACGGCTCCTACAATAACAAATTCTTTAATAGAGAGTAACTCAAAATCTTTAATTACTAAAGAATATTTAGATCATTATAAAACAAAGGTTTTTTATCCAAGTACTTACAATCATACTTTGAATGTATCAGATATATCTAGAAATAAAACATTTATAGCTTATACTTTAGATTCTTCAGGGAATATTACTCTAGATTCATCAGGGTTTATTGAAGGTCAAGAAATAATTATAATGAATTTGACAAACGATGTTGATGTAACTGTAAGTCCTGTAAATGATGGAGGTGATTCTATATTATTACAACCTACTGTTTCTATTCATTTAGTTTATATTTCAGGAGGATGGAATTATATAAAAGAATTTGATTATTAATAAAAAATCAGCTATGAAAACGCAAAAAAAAGGCTTAGACCTTATAAAAAAATACGAAGGCTTCTATTCGAAGCCTTATCGTGACCCAATTGGTATTCCAACAATTGGTTATGGAGCAACTTACTATCCAAATAAGAAAAAAGTAACAATGCAAGATAAACCAATTACAGAAAAAGAAGCTTTTAGTTTACTTGTAGATATGCTAAGGGTTTATGAAGATCAAGTAAATAGATTAGTAAAAAAAGTTATTAATCAAAATCAGTTTGATGCTTTGGTATCATTTACATATAATTTAGGAGCTACAAATCTATCAAAATCTACATTGTTGAAAAAAATCAATCTAAATCCAAATGATCCTACTATTCAACAAGAATTTGAGAAATGGATAAATGCTGGTGGAAAAAGATTAAATGGACTTGTAAAACGTAGAAAAGATGAAGCTTTTTTATACTTTTCTTAGTTTTCTTCTTTTATTTAATTGTGCAACAAAACATAAAATAAAAGAGATTGAAAAAATAAATGCTAATACTGAATACATAATAAATAAGGATAGCATTTCTACTAACTATTCATTTAGTACAAAAATTGAAGAAATTAAAAATTTTGATGAGTTCTCAAGCCTTCTAAAGAGTTTAAATATTTCATATAATGGAGAGTTAAATGATAGTTTAAAAGTTTCTTTTAGTAATAAAAAAGAGGGGATTGATTTAAAAATAGGAGGAAAAGGGAAAATAAACTATAATGAACAATCGAATAGTAGTTCTTTAGTTAACAATAAGAATATTGTAAAAACCTTAGATTCTATTAAAGTAGATCAATCCAGTCAATCTAATCAAGGATCATTAAAAGTAGCAACAAATACTTTTCGTAAGAATACAGAAAAGTACAAGGTAGACTTTTCAATTTGGATTTATATTTTTGCTTTTTTTATTGTGTGTGTATTAATTATTCTTAATCATTTTAAGAGAAAATATCTTAAATAAACTCTTGTCAATTTTGCATTTTTCGTTTTGCGGATTATAAAGAGAAATTTACTGTATATAGATATTCGATTTGAATAAAGAGATAATTTTTAAAAAAATAGTTGAGTAAAATTTTATAAGCAATCAATTTGTGAAGTCAATACAATCAAAAAGAGGCTTTCTATTTTTAGAAAGCCTCTTTTTGAGTTTATAAATGAAATAGTATTTTAATCTTCTACTTTACTATTTTTCTTACCATAGAAAAAGTAAATAAAAATACCAATAGCAAGCCAAATTAAAAGTCTGTACCAACTTTCTAATGTAAGTGAGCTCATTAAATATAAACAAACAGCAACACCTAAAATAGGAATTAATGGAACGAAAGGAACTTTGAATTTACGTTCTATATTTGGCATTTTTTTACGCATAATTATAATTCCGATACACACTAATGTAAACGCGAATAATGTACCAATGCTTACCATGTGTCCTAAATCTTTAATAGGAACAAAACCAGCGAAAATACTTACAAATACTAAAAAGAATAAGTTTGTTTTCCATGGCGTACTGAATTTTTTATGAACATCAGAAAAGAATGAAGGTAATAAACCATCGTTACTCATACTGTAAAAAACACGACTTTGTCCTAATAACATAACTAAAATAACAGAAGTATATCCAGCTATAATAGCTAAAATTAAAACAGTTTGTAAGAATGTATATCCTGTTACAGCAAATGCAGTTGCAGCAGGTGAAGCATCTCCTTTAAATGTTGTATAAGGAACTAAACCTGTCATAACCCAAGAGAATAATACATATAATATTGTACAAATAACCAATGAACCTAATATTCCAATAGGCATACCTTTTTGTGGATTTTTCGCTTCTTGTGCAGCTGTAGAAACAGCATCAAATCCAACAAAAGCAAAGAATACAACAGCAGCACCAGCGGCAATACCAGGCATTCCTCCGAATTGTGTTCCAGGAATATTTTTAGGAATAAATGGAATATGATTTTCTGGAGTTATATGGTTCCATCCTAAAACGATAAAAACAATAACTACAGTAACTTTTAATATAACTAAAATATTGTTGATAAAAGCAGACTCTTTTGTTCCTCTAATTAATACAAGAGATAAAAGACAAACAATAAATATGGCAGGTAAATTAATAATACCTCCATCTGCTGGAGCATGTAAAAACTCCTCCGGTATAAATATGTTTAACTGTTGTAAAAACTTATCCAAATAAGCAGACCAACTCACACTAACGGTGGCAGCAGCCAATGCATATTCTAACACTAAGTCCCATCCAATAATCCAAGCAATAAATTCACCCATTGTAGCATAAGAATAAGTGTATGCACTACCAGCAACAGGTATCATAGATGCAAATTCTGCATAGCAAAGTCCTGCGAAAGCACAACCAAATGCAGCTAAAACAAAAGATAATGTAACTGCTGGTCCAGCATGGTCTGCTGCAGCAATTCCTGTTAAACTAAATAATCCAGCACCTATAATTGCTCCAATTCCCAGTGCAACTAATGCGGATGATGATAGAGACCTTTTTAATCCTCCTTCTTTTTCTTCAGAATCCTCAATTAATTTAGAAAGAGGCTTTGTTTTCCATATTGACATAAAACAAATGTGTTAATTTTTTTAATTATAAGAAGTGAAAATATATATAAATAAAGTAAATAATTAAAAAGCAATTAAAATAAATGTAGGTTTTTGAAGATATTTTTATGAAATAGCACTTTTGGTATTTAATTTTTAAATTTCAACTAAAAATGAGTTGTTTTTTTATTTATATCGTAATTTATGGTATTTATTTTTGAGAAGTATTAAAAAATAAAAAGTGTTACTATTTTTAAAAATGTATATTGTTTAAATGTTGTTTAATTAATATATTCGTTTTTTAACAATTTCCTATCGAGTAAATATTCTCCATGAAAGTAATTAAGTTTGATAAAAATGTTTTTGATGATTTTTTAGAAAGTCAATTGAATAATTTTTTAACTAAAAATGAAAATTGTTTAGTAATAGGAATTGAAGAAGGAGGTGTGCCTTTAGCAGAAATTGTGAAAGATTATTTTCTTAAAAAGAATATGAAAGTGGAGCTTATAGGAGTAAAGTGCCAACGACCTTCTACAAAAGCTAAAAAAAATAATCAAGTAATAAAAAACTTACTTCAAAAGATTTTAAAAGCCTCTCCAATATTTTTACTTAATTTCTTACGAAATATTGAACATTCCGTATTAATGAGGAAAGAGGTGAATTCTATTAGAGAAGTTACTTTACCACATAAGATAGATTTAACGAGATATAATAAAATTTTAATTGTAGATGATGCTGTAGATTCTGGTCATTCTTTGAAAAATGTGATTAATACAATAAAAGAAAAAACATCTGTAAATATTTATTCAATGTGTGTTGTGGTAACAAATAAGAATACTTGTATTTGGCCAGATTTTTATTTACATTCGGAAGTATTAATTAGATTTCCTTGGTCGTTAGATGGATAGAAAAGTAGTATTTGATTTTGACGAAACATTAATTAAAGTCAACTCTTTTAAGAGTTGGGTGGTTTTTCTTTGGCTTCATTCTATAAAGAAATTAAATATTAAGTTATTTATAAAAGTTTCTAAGCTCATAATTTCTCGTAAAATTTTAAAAATGGATTCTCATCAAGAGTTTAAAATAAAATTGATGGAATTAAAACTTCATAAGAGCTATGATATTGCTTTTGGAAAAAAATTATCTAAATATATTCATCCAATAGTTTTTAATTACTTGAAAGAATTAGAGGAAAGGAAATATAAAATTGCTATATCGTCTGCTGCTCCAAATCGTTATTTAGAAAGATTTGTTAAGGATTATATTTCAGATAAAGTCCTAGTTATAGGGGCATTTTTAGAAAATGGTAATTTAATAGAGAATTTTGAACAGAATAAAATTACAAATCTCATTCAACAAGGATTTATAAAAGAAAATGAGAAGATAGAACTCTTTTTTACAGATTCTTACCATGATTTAGAGTTAATTAAATTAGCAAAGAAAACGTATTTAATATCTCCAAGTAAAAAAAGTAAAGCTATTATTTTAAAAGATTTATCGGATAGAGTAGAGGTAATAGAATAAAAAAAAGCTGAGTCTTAATGACCAGCTTTTTCTGTATGTCCTTTTTCTTCTTTAGAAGCTTCTGTTGCAACTTTAGTAGAATCTTTTACTTCTTCATGTTTTGTTTCAGCATGTTCTTCTGTGTACTCTTCGTGCTTTGCATGTTCTTCATGTGCAGCATGTGTTTTTTCGTGCATTTCTTCTGCAGTTGCTGGTTCGTGTTCTTGTTTTAAAACACCATGATTTACACCTGCTTTAGAATTACAAGCTGTAGCGAAAGCAGCTACTGCTACTAAAAGAATTAATTTTTTCATGTTGTACAAATATTTATGTAAGGATATATTATTAAGTTTTATTTTACAAAAATAATTAAAAAATTGTTTTTCTAAAACTGATTTATTTCAATACAGCTATTTTCTGAATTCCACCTTTTGTTTTATCTCCAACTTTTACATTAATTTCTGTATTAAGAGGTAAGAAGATATCAACGCGAGAACCAAATTTTATAAAACCATATTCTTTTCCTGCAACAGCAGTATCATTCTCTTTACTGTAACAAACAATTCTACGAGCAACAGCTCCAGCAATTTGTCTAAAAAGAACTTTAGTATGATTTTCATTTTCTACAACAACTGTAGTTCTTTCATTTAATTCTGATGATTTTGGATGAAATGCAACCAAAAATTTTCCTGGATGATATTTAGAATAAACAACTTTTCCATTAATAGGATAACGCGTTACGTGAACGTTTAATGGCGTCATAAATATAGAAAGTTGAATACATTTTTGATTTAAATATTCATTTTCATAAACTTCTTCTAAAACAACCACCTTTCCATCTACTGGAGCTATGATACAATTGTCTGAAGAATCAGATTCGCGAATAGGATTACGGAAAAACCAAACGATAAATCCATATAATATCCATAAAGGTAATGCAAAGTATAATCCATATAAAGGGAAAAAATTATGCAATACACCAGTTAAGATTGCAAATATAATTAAGCAACCTATTAAAATAGCTGTTCCTTCTCTGTGAAGTTTCATAAAGTATAAATGAATAAATAATATAAATAAACAAACGGAATGACAAATATAAAACTATCTAACCGATCTAAAAAACCTCCGTGACCTGGAATTAAGTTTCCACTGTCTTTTACGTTAAAAAATCTTTTTAGTTTAGATTCTGTCAAATCTCCTATTGGTCCTAATAAAGCGACAATGATACTGATAATAATCCAGTTTCCGTGTAATGTTCCTCCATTAAATTTCTGAATTAATATTCCTGCAATAATTGTAAAAACAACCCCTCCAAAGAAACCTTCCCAAGTTTTTGCCCCAGAAATTTTAGGAGCGAATTTATGTTTACCAATTAAATTTCCTGTTAAATAAGCAAAAGAATCACTACACCAAATTAATAAGAAAATAAAAAAGACTTCGAAGTGCATTATTTTCTCACCCAAGTTGTAATCAAAACTTGGTAATGTTAAAGCCAATGCAAATGGAGCAATTATATAAGTTATACCTAATGTAGCTTTTCCAAAATTATTTAATAATTCGTTTGTTGATTTAAAAATTGTATAAATACTAATAACAAATAAAACAGGAATAATGAAATAAGAACTTTTTAAATAGAAAAAGTAATGATTAGATATTTCGAAAGCATTCAAAAATTCTTTACCATAATATCCAAAAACAACTAATGAGGCTAGTAATGTTATTAATTGATAAAGCTTATTTTGAAGATTTGTTAATTTAAAAAATTCATAAAGACAAAAAAGTCCAAAGATTATCATTAAGACAATCAAACCTTTTGGATGTATTGTTGTTCCGAAAAAAACAATAAGAGCGTAAATAAAACCAGATAAAGTTCTAGTTGCTAAATTCTTCATAGCTAATCTTCAACCAACAACAAATAAATATTCTTCGCATTCTGTAGGTTAGGAAATTTGTGCATATTCTTACCTCGAATAGAAGTTATTTTAGATGGAAGGTTTTCTTTTTTTAATATTCTTAATTTTTGCAATGCCGATCCAATATTTTCTACTAATTGCGATGGGCGTGCATAGATAATAAAATTTGACGGAAAATCATTAATATTTCTTCCATAAGTTTGATGAGCAGATAACATTATACTTCCATCAAATGCGATAAGAAACTCACAATTAAGAAAACTTAGTGTATAACGAGAATCTTGAGGGTTTTCTACATAAGGAATATTTACATTATCTAGAATAGTTTGCAAATTTGAGTCTAAACATATTAATTCTGAAACATTTTCGTATTTAACAATTTCTTTTAAATTATGTAAAGTTTCTTCTTTATTATCACAAAACAGGAAATGCCCTCCACCAGCGTTAAAGTTTGTTGCAAAAACTTCATCTATGGATAAATCTTCATCAGAATAATTAGGATGAAAAAGATCTATATTATTTTTTTCTTGTTCATCTTCTGCTGCTCTATTTGTCTTTTTAAATAGGTTTTTTATTGCTTTCCACATGAAAACTCATTGGTTTTTTTATGACATAAATTTAATCAATAGCCTAAAGGTAATAAATTTTAACAATATAAATTGAAAGTAATAAAAAAATCGTCCTTTTGGGACGATTTTCTTTTATTATTTAGTTGATTATTAAATATCATTACCTGATTGTGGTTGAATAACCTGATCTGGATCTGGAACAATAATCTCTTTTCCTTTTTCTTCGATTTGATCTAGTTCATTTACAAAAGGTCTTGGACCAAAAATTTCTTCTAAATCTTCTCTAAAAATAACTTCTTTTTCAATCAATTTCTGAGCAAGAATATCTAATTTATCTCGGTTTTGACCTAAAATAATTTTTGCTCTTTCATATTGATTTTCAATCATTTTCTTAACCTCTTTATCAATAGTTTGAGCTGTTTGCTCAGAATATGGTTTACTAAATCCGTATTCGTTTTGTCCAGAAGAATCGTAATAAGATATATTACCAACTTCTTTGTTTAAACCATATATACTAACCATTGCAGAGGCTTGTTTAGTCACTTTTTCTAAGTCACTTAATGCTCCTGTAGAAATATTGTTAAAAACAACTTCTTCTGCAGCACGTCCTCCCATTGTCATACACATCTCGTCTAACAATTGCTCTGTAGTAGTTATTTGTCTTTCTTCTGGTAAGTACCAAGCAGCACCTAAAGAACGTCCACGAGGAACAATAGTTACTTTTACTAATGGAGCAGCATGTTCAGTTAACCAACCAATTGTTGCGTGACCAGCTTCATGATAAGCAATACGCTTTTTCTCTGAAGGTTTAATAACTTTACTTTTCTTTTCTAAACCACCAATAATACGGTCAACAGCATCTAAGAAATCTTGCTTTTCAACAACATCTTTGTTTTTACGAGCAGCAACTAATGCAGCTTCATTACAAACATTAAAAATATCTGCACCAGAGAAACCTGGAGTTTGTTTAGCTAAAAATTCTACTTCAACATCTTCACCTAATTTTAATGGACGTAAGTGAACTTGGAAAATTTCTTTACGTTCGTTTAATTCTGGTAAATCAACATGTATAATTCTATCAAAACGACCTGGACGCATTAAAGCTTTATCTAATACATCGGCGCGGTTTGTTGCAGCAATTACAATTACATTAGATTCTGTTCCGAAACCATCCATCTCAGTTAATAACTGATTTAAAGTGTTTTCTCTTTCGTCATTAGAACCTGTGAAGTTTGATTTTCCACGTGCACGACCAATTGCATCAACCTCGTCAATAAATATAATAGAAGGAGATTTTTCTTTTGCATTCTTAAATAAATCACGAACACGAGAAGCACCTACACCAACAAACATTTCTACGAAATCTGAACCAGATAAAGAAAAGAAAGGTACTTTTGCTTCACCAGCAACAGCTTTTGCTAATAATGTTTTACCTGTACCTGGAGGTCCTACTAATAACGCTCCTTTAGGGATTCGTCCACCAAGTTTAGTAAATTTTTCTGGGTGTTTTAAGAATTCTACAATTTCTTCAATTTCTTCTTTTGCACCTTCTAATCCTGCAACATCTTTAAAAGTTGTTTTGATGTGATCATCACCTTCAAATAATTTTGCTTTAGATTTTCCAACAGAGAAAATTCCTCCGCCACCACCTGCAGATCCTCCAGCACCCATCCTTCTAAATAAGAAGAAATAGATTAATCCGAAGAAGATTAAAGAAATAAATAAATTAACAAATAAACCTCCAAAACCACTTGGAACTTGTGTATTTAATTTTGCAGTTTTATTTGCACTTTTTTCAACATTATCGTAGAAATCTTTTTCAAAATTTCCTGCATCAGCTACATTAAATGTAAAATTTGGATTTGGACCAACAAATGGATTTAAATTCTCGTTAGATTTTTTAAACTTTTTAAATTCCTCTGTATTTAAAGCTGCATCAGTTAAATAAACGGTAACTCTACCAGATTCTTTTTCTAAATTAGCTTCCTTAACATATCCTTTTTGTACGTATGTTAAAAATGTTGTACGGTCAATATTTTTCGTAGTACCAGACATCCCGCCAATATTATCCGAAAATAATAATACGGCAATCAGTAGTAATCCTATGATGGCATAAATCCATGTCGGATTAAAACCTGATGGTTTTAAGTTATTTTTTTTCAATTTATTTGGTTTCGTTAAATTAATATTCCATTTCGATACGTGTCTCTATGGCATCACCCCAAAGACTTTCTATATCGTAATATTCTCTAAATTCTTTTTGGAAAACATGAACAATAACATTAGTATAGTCCAACAAAATCCACTGATTATTTTGTGTTCCTTCTATATGAAAAGGTCTTTCGGACATTTCTGTTTTTACAGTTCTTTCTATAGAAGCAGCTATACCGCTAACTTGAGTATTTGAATTTCCTGTGCAGATTACAAAGTACTGGCAAAAAGCATTTTCTATTTCTCTTAAATCTAATATAGTGATTTCTTCACCTTTAACGTTTGTAATTCCTTCAACAATGCTATCTAGCAAGTCCTTTGTATATTGAGTATCTATCATCTTCTATTTTGTAATTCGCAAATTTAGTGAATCCTTATTAAAGATTAATTTTTTTTAAAATAACTTTAACCTCTTATAAAAGTAATAAAAAAAAATGAACTTAATAAGTTTTGATTCCTTATCTAATACCAACGAATATTTAATAGATTTATCCAAAAAAGGTGCCAATAGTTGGACTGTCATACATGCAAAAACCCAATTAAAAGGAAAAGGATTTGCTGGTAACGAGTGGAAAGTAACTGCTGGTGAAAATTTAACCTTTAGTTTTTTGTTAAAAACAAGTTATACATTTCAGAATTTAATTTATTTTAATGAATGGATTTCGAATGTTATTTGCTCCTATTTAATGCAATTTAGTTCAAAATCAAATGTAAAATGGCCAAATGATATTATCTTGAACGATAAAAAGGTTTGTGGAATATTGATTGAAAATTACAGATCAAATCAGGAAATGCATTCAATTGTAGGAATTGGATTAAATATTAATCAGACTGATTTTAATCACTTACCAAAAGCAAGTTCTATTCGAAATGTTACTGACAAGGAATATGACATTCAGGAAATTTTGTCAGAATTAATGCAGGAATTTCAAAATCAATATTCGATTTTAGAAGAAAAGAATTTTGATTTAATTCATGAAACGTATCTTAAACATCTTTTTAGAAAAGGTGAGGTTTCTAAATTTAAATTGAACGGAGAAATTACAAAAGGAATAATTAGAGATGTTAATAATGCAGGTAATTTGATGATAGAAATTGATAATAAATTACAAGAATTTAGACATAAAGAAATTGAACTTCTTTTTTAATCGTAGATAAAAAACTATTTTTGTTTTATGGAAGAATTTGTAGTTTTAGTTGATCAAGATGATCAAAAATTAGGATTAATGGAAAAACAACAAGCGCATGTTGCAGGTTTATTGCATCGTGCATTTTCTGTTTTTGTGTTTAATTCTGAAGGAAAGTTGATGATTCAACAACGAGCTGCAGATAAGTATCATTCGCCAACTTTATGGACAAATACTTGTTGTAGTCATCCGCGTGATAATGAATCTTACGAAGAAGCGGCACATAGACGCTTAATAGAAGAGATGGGTTTTGACTGTGATTTAGATTATAAATTTAATTTTACTTATAAAGCACACTTAGATAATAATTTAACAGAACACGAGTTAGATTATGTTTTTATAGGTCTGTTTGATGGCGAGCCAAAATTAAATCCGAAAGAGGTAATGGCTTATCGTTGGATTGATTTAGAAGATTTAAAAAGTGATATAGAAGCTAATCCACAAGATTACACAGCGTGGTTTAAAATAATTTTCGAACATTATGTTTCGTATATTGAAACTAAAATATAACGCAAATGAAAGTAACTGTAAATAGAAAAGCTCACTTTAATGCGGCACATAGATTATTTAACAAAGACTGGAGTGATGAAAAAAACTTCGAAGTTTTTGGTAAATGTTCTTATCCAAATTATCATGGACATAATTACGAGATTATTGTTGCTGTAAAAGGCGATGTAGATCCAACAACTGGTTTTGTGATGAATTTGGATTTATTGAGAAGTATAATAGAAGAAGAGGTTGAAGAATATTTAGATCATAAAAATTTAAATATCGATATTAAAGAATTTCAGTCTGTAAATCCTTCGGCAGAAAATATTGTCATTTTAATTTGGAATAAAATTAGAGCAAAATTAGCCGCAGAATTAGAATTGAAAGTTACTTTGTACGAGACACCACGAAATTTTGTAGAATACACCGGAGAATGAAAATAGGAGATCATATACCAACTTTTTCGTTGGAAGATAATAAAGGAAATTGGTTTAATTCGGATGAGTTTTTATATAAAAAACACTTTGTCTTATTCTTTTATCCGATGGATTTTACACCAACTTGTACAAAAGAAGTTTGTGAATTTAGAGATGTAAATGCAGATTTTAAAGCATTAGACGCTGTTGTAGTTGGTATTAACGGACAATCAACTTCTTCTCATGAAAGATTCTATACGAAACATCAACTTAATTTTCCATTACTTTCGGACAAAGGAGCAAAATTGTCTAAACTATTGGGTATTAAAAAGAAATTTGGCTTGCTAACACCAAGAGAAACATTTGTCTTTAACAAACAAGGAAAATTAATAGAACACATAGTTTCTAATCTTGCTAATATTCATATTGAAAAAGCGATAGAAGCAATAAAAAATGACCAAAAAGATTAATCTTCTTGGTCATTTTTTTTATGTAAATATTTTCGAATAATTATACGGTAGATAAAAAAGATGATAGCTCCAATTATCGATGTAAATAACATGGATTGTATATCACTTTTATCAAATAAATACTTTAATCCAAATAATACAAAAAAGAATAGAACAGAATATAAAATGTTTTGTTTCATGCTGTAAAAATATGTATTATTTAATAGCTTTTATGAGATTTTGTTGATTCTTCTGTTGATTGTTATCTAATATATCTTTTTGTAATTTAGTATTGCTAAGTAATAAAATTTGAAAAACAGTTATTAAAAATGGAAAAATAATTCTAAAAATTACAAATCTAAATTTTTTGAAATTTTCAGAGCCTTCAATTTTACCATTTATAGGAGCATATTTTTCAAATAGTTTCGTGAGAATAATTCCTAGAGAAAACAATAAAACAATATATATAAGAGAAAGATTTTCGAATGTTTTAAAGGTTAGATTTAAAGTTATAAATCCAATAACTAATAAAACAATAAGAATTATTTTATTCTTTGCTTTAGTTTCAATTCCTATTAATAAATTAATGGATAATATTATTAAGATGTTAATTAAAAGCATGTTTTATAAATTAAATATCATTGTATTGTTTATCACTTAATAAATCAATAACTATACTATTCATTTCAAATTCTTTTTTTATTTCTACACAACATTCACGCATTTTTTGTCTTAAACTATTAGCAGTTTTTGGAAGATTGTTTCCTGATTGATTAAAAACATCTTTATTAGGCCATTGAGCATAAGCTATAAATAAGTTATCATTCACTTTATGGAGTTTTGAACCATAACTACCTTCAAATTTGTAAATCAATTCTGTTAGCTCTTTCCAACATTGAATAAATTCGATATCTTTATTATCGAAAATTTTGAACGAATATATGATTGTAAATTTATTTTGATTGTCCATTATTAAGTAATTTTATTTATAGGTTTTTAAAATGTGTTGGTTCAACGTTTCGACAGGCTCAACGAGACAGGTGGCTTTTTATTATTGAATTCCTTGTCATTCTGAGCCTGTCGAAGAATCTTGATTGTTTTTAGATAATTCGGAAAGTTTATCCCATTGATTATTTATAATAGCTTCTTTTTTCTTTCTACTCCATCCTTTTAATTGTTTTTCAAATTGAATAGCTTGATCTACATTAATAAATTCTTTTTTAAACATTAATTCTATTGGTCTTCTTTTAAATGTATAACTATAAGGATCAATACCTTCTTGATGTTCGAAAATTCTTCTTTCAATATTATTTGTTATTCCTACATAGTAAGATTTATCTGAGCATTTTATGATATATACATAATAGTTTTTCATAATAATTCAATTAATTAGGTTTAACGTTTCGACAGGCTCAACGTGACAGTGTTCTTTTTATTATTAAATTCCTTGTCATTTTGAGCCTGTCGAAGAATTTTGCATGTTTTTCAAATTGAATAGCCTTATCTATATTAATAAATGCTTTTGTTTTCTAAAGGACATACAAATTACCTTTCTAACTCTAAAACTCCAATTTTTTCTAATTTCTCAGAAGTCGCTAACTGATTTGGATTTGTACCTGGCTCATCTTGTGGAACATCTTTACCTTTCTTTTTATAGAAATCAATCCAAAAATTATCAATAATTCCAGTTTCTTTATTTTTAAAATTCATCGGAATTAATTCAAATATTTTGTCATCTCGGAAAGCTCGTTCAATAAAGTCAGAACAATACAATTCATCATCATTCAATATATATAACCAATTATATGGTTTTCCTAACATTGTTTTAGCTTTTATAATCGCATTTGGAATACTAGGTTGAAACTCCTTTTTTAACCTGTAAATAACAATTAAATTTTTCTTTTCTGTTTGAGAAGTATAGAAATGATGAATTTCTTCGCGTTGAGATCCTCCCATTGGAGCAGCATGTAAAACAAAAATAGAATCAGCAGTTTTTTCAATTAAACCAACATGATCAAAATTTGTTTCATTTGATATTTTTGTTACTCTGCTTATTGCACCTGAAAGTTCTTCTGTTTGTGCACCAACAAAAATTAAATCTCCGTCTTGTATTTCTTTTAATTGAATTAATTTTTCTGGAATTATAAATTTTTGAAAAACTGTAGAACGATCTTTTATATTGTTAGAACAACTATTCATAATCAACGCAAATAGAATTGAAAAGATAGGAAATAAAATGAATATTTTTTTCATTCGGAATGAATTGTTACATTTAGACTACGAATTAACCAAAAAGATGGATTATAAAAAAATTTTGACCATATCAATTGTTACAATCTTAATTATAATTGGTGTTGCTATTGTTATTGGAAGTAATAAAAATAGAAGAGTTTTTTTTGTTGATGATTTTAATAAATCTATTGAAAGTACAATATCATCAAAACCAGATAAAAAATACAGTTATGAAATTGTAAAACTAAAAGGAGAAGTAAATGATACTATTCTTATTAGACCTTGTGAAGACTGTAAAACTGTAAAACTTACAGGAAAAATCAATCAGAAATTTATGAACTTTTTCGAAGGAGGAAAATCAATTATACGATTTGATCCTTATAAAGCTACAGACGGAGATTTAAAATTAACACACAAAATAAGATAAAATTTTATCTAATCATTTTTCTACAGATTAATTCCTTATTTTTGGAACAATTATAAAATTATCAAAGCAAACAAACAATGAAAATAACTGCATTAAACCAAAAGCACAAAGATTTAGGTGCGAAAATGGTTCCTTTTGCTGGATACGAAATGCCAGTACAATACGCGGGTGTTAACCAAGAACACTTTGCAGTACGTGAAAAAGTAGGAGTTTTTGATGTTTCTCACATGGGACAGTTTTTCTTAAAAGGAGAAAAAGCAACAGATTTATTACAATATTTATTAACAAATGATGTAACAAAAGTTGCCATAGAACAAGCACAATATAATGCAATGCCAAACGAAAAAGGTGGAATTGTAGATGATTTAATTATCTATAAAATTGCTGACAATGAATGGATGGCTGTTGTGAATGCTTCTAATATTGAGAAAGATTGGGAATGGATGAACAAGCACAATTCTTTTGGAGTAGAATTAATAAACAAATCAGACGAAATGTCTTTGTTAGCAATTCAAGGTCCTAAAGCAATAGAAGCGATGCAATCTTTAACAGATATTAATTTAGCAGAAATTCCTTTCTATCATTTCGAGATTGGGACTTTTGCTGGAATTGATAATGTAATTATTTCTGCAACTGGATACACAGGATCTGGTGGTTTTGAAATCTATTTTTCGAATGGAGTAGCAAACGAAATTTGGGATAAAGTAATGGAAGCTGGAAAAGATTTTGAAATTGAGCCTTGTGGTTTAGCTTCTCGTGATACTTTACGTCTAGAGAAAGGTTATTGTTTATATGGAAATGATATTAACGATGATACAACTCCATTAGAAGCTGGTTTAGGTTGGGTAACAAAATTAGATACAGGTTTTATTTCTTCTGATATTTTAAAAGCTCAAAAAGAGGCTGGAGTAGAGAAGAAGTTAGTTGGATTTAAAATGATTGAAAGAGGAATTCCTCGTCATGATTATAAAGTGGTAGATGATTACGAAAATACTTTAGGTATTGTAACATCTGGTACACAATCGCCAATTTTAAAACAAGGAATTGGTTTAGCTTATGTTCATATTGACTTTGCTAAAGTTGGAACAAAGATTAGAATTCAGATTCGTGATAAAAATATTTTAGCAGAAGTTGTTAAAATTCCTTTTGTTTAAACAAGAATTAAAATATATAGCTATATAAAAAAAGCAACTCTATTTAGAGTTGCTTTTTTTATGAGATATGAAAATGAATTATTTTTATTTTTCATCTAAATTATTTGAAAAATCTCTTTTTTTTTGAATTTTTAGTGTCAATCTAATAAAAACGTTAAGAATTATTTAAAAAATACTTAAAAATTTTTGCTTCGGAAAATATAATATTCTATTTTTGATTCATTAAATATTACAGCCTAGTAATATTGCAATTAACACTAATTATGATTTATATAAAGACTTCTGCAAAGAAGTCTTTTATATTTTATAGAAATTGAAAATATAAAATTTAGTTTCTAAATTCTAAATATCATCTGTATACAGATCAATTATTGGACGAGGTTTTCTACGTTTTATCTTCGTTAGCCAATAAGCAAAAATACCTAATACATTACCAAAAATAATTGTGATAATCCATATCAAACGCTCATCAGTTTTTATTAATTGAGGATTTTTTAAGGCATGTACTATAAAATATACAAATGAGATAATACCTGTAAAGAAACTCGTTAAAACCAATAAGATAAAGATGAATAAATTTCCTAGAAATGCAGTAATTAATGATTTTGAACTCCCAACATGTCCTAATTGAGAATCTATTGTGCTAAACATAGAATAAAAAATTCCGAAATAGCTTAACATACCAAGTACAAATAATGTAATTGGTACAATTGCTAAGATAGCTTGTAACTTTGGATTGTTTAAAAGAGAAGTTAAATCTCTATCAATTAGTAGATTTTTTATCATTTGAAAAATAATCTTTTATTTTTTTTGCTTTAGACTTTCCTATAACGTCAGTTAACTCTAACAAAGATGCGTTTTTTATTCGTTCTACTGACTTAAAATTTGTTAATAATTCTTTAATTGTTTGTGGACCAATACCATCTATTTCTTCTAAAACCGAATTATAGGCATTTTTACTTCTACGGTTACGATGTCGAGTAATCCCAAATCTATGAGATTCATCTCGAACATGTTGTAAAACTTTTAATGTTTCAGAATTTTTATCTAAATATAATGGATAAGGATCTTCAGGATAATAAATTTCTTCCAAACGCTTTGCAATTCCAATTACAGATACTTTTCCTCTTAATCCTAATTTATCAATAGATTTTAGTGCAGAGCTTAACTGTCCTTTTCCACCATCAATTAATATTAATTGTGGCAAAGATTCTCCTTCTGCTAAAACACGAGTATACCTTCTTTCTATAACCTCTTCCATTGTCGCAAAATCATTTGGACCTTCGACAGTTTTTACATTAAAAATTCGATAATCTTTTTTACTTGGTTTTCCATTTTTAAAAACTACACAAGCAGAAACTGGATTTGTACCTTGAATATTAGAGTTATCAAAACCTTCTATATGTCTTGGTTCTTCTGGTAAACGTAAATCAATCTTCATCTGATTCATGATACGATTTGTATGACGATCAGGATCAACAATTTTTGTTTGTTTAAGTTGTTCTAAACGGTATATTTTAGTGTTTTTTATAGATAAATCTACAATCTGCTTTTTATCTCCAATTTTAGGAACAACAATTTTTCTGAACGGAATCTCTAAACTTAATTCAAATGGAACATAAATTTCTTTAGAAGTTAAATTAAATCGTTCCGAAAAATCAATAATCGCACGTTCTAATAAATCCTCATCTGTTTCATCTAATTTCTTTTTCCATTCTTCTGTATAAGACTGTATAATTGCACCATGATAAATCTTCATGAAATTAACATATGCATATTCTTCGTCCGACGTAATAGAGAAAACATCAACATTTGTAATCGTTGGTGAAACAATTGTAGAACGAGCCTGATAATTTTGTAAAGCCTCAATCTTTTCCTTAACCATTTGTGCCTTTTCAAATTTTAAATCTGAGGCATATGTTGTCATTTGGTCAACTAGATATTGCTTTGCTTCGTTAAATTCTCCTTTTATGATACTGCGAATTGCAGCAATTTGTTTGTTATATTCTTCTTCGGTTTGATAACCTTCACAAGGACCTTGACAGTTCCCAATATGATATTCTAAACAAACTTTATATTTATTATTCTCTATATTTTTTTCATTTAAATCGTAAGAACACGTTCTAATTTGGTACAATTCCTTAATTAATCCCAATAAAACTTTCATTGTTTTTACATTGGAATAAGGACCAAAATATTCAGAACCATCTTTTATAATATTTCGAGTATAAAAAATACGAGGAAAATGCTCTTTTTTAATACAAATCCAAGGATAAGTTTTATCGTCTTTTAGAAGAATATTGTAACGAGGCTGATGCTCTTTTATTAAATTGTTTTCCAATAATAAGGCATCGTATTCAGAGTTTACGTTAATGGTTTCAATATTATCTATATTGCTTACCAAAACTCGCAAACGTTTAGAATCGTGCTGTTTATTGAAATATGAATTTACTCGACGTTTCAAGTTTTTTGCTTTACCAATGTATAACAAATCTCCTTTTTTGTTATAATACTGATAAACACCTGGTGTTTCGGGTAAACTAGCTAATTTTAATTTAATATTATCATCCATCAATTAATCTCTACAACATTTATTTTTTGCTTTTGATCGTCAATATAAATTAACATTTTTGATTGAATATGATAGCCTAATTTTTCGAAAAATTCGGCATATCTATTTACCTGAAAATGTTGCTCTAAATCTGGTTGTCCAGTTTTATAATCAATAATAGAACAATTATTATCTGAATCGATTACAACACGATCGGCTCTAAAAATCTGACCATGCTCATCTATAAAATCACGTTCATTTAAAACCGTTAATCCATCAGCAAAATATGGAACTAATTTAGGGTCTTGTAATAGATTTTGCAAAGTTTTTTGCAAATGATCGGTATTCTCATAAGAAAGTGTTCCCCGTTGTTTTTCACTTTCAATGATTTTGGGTAAATTATCTGCTGTAATAATTTGTTGTAAAATATTGTGAACAGTATTCCCAAATTCGGTAAATTTTAGTTTTTCTTGTGCTTTCTCAGAATTGGTATTAATTACCAAACGCGTATTCCAGTCAGAAGAATAAATTTTAAGTTCTGCAGATGCATTTTCTTTTATTTTTGGTTGAGAAACTCTGTTCTGTGAACCTTTTAAAATAACTTCATCATCAGAAAAACCTTGTTGCCAAACAAACTCTTGTAAATAATTAGCAATAGAACTAGAAGTTGATTTCTCTTTTGGTTTTAAAGCCATCATGTACAATTGTTCTTTAGCGCGAGTTGTGGCTACATAAAGTGTATTAATTTCATCTAATTGTACAAGACTTTCTTCCTCGTTAATTTTGGTTTTAATTTCTTCGTTTTTAATTGATTTCAATTCACTATTAATTCCAACATAAAATGTCTCGAATGGATTTTCTTCATTTTTTTGTAATGGAATCCAGATTTTAGAATTTTTCTTTTGCCAATCTAAAAATGGTAAAATAACAACAGGAAATTCTAATCCTTTCGATTTATGAATGGTCATAATCTGAATAGCATCAACTCCTTTTGGTGTTTTTATACTTGCTTTATCTTTTTTAGTTTCCCAGAATTCTAGAAACGAATTTAAATCAGATTCGTTTTTAGATGAATATTCTAAAATAACATCTAAGAAATTTAAAATATAAGCAGGAGAACGATCTTGTAAATTAAGCGAACGAATAGTTTTCTCAGTAAAATCATACAACGATAAATTCTGATCTAGAATAAAACTTAATTCAATTCCGATAGATTTTGCAAGCTCTATAAATTTAGTTAAACCACCTTTTAAAGCATTTTCTACTGTAATAGTTAAATCATCTGTTGTAAAAAGATTCAATTCATAAGCAACCATTAAGAAACGAATTTTTGCTTGTTCGTCCATTGGATTAGACGTTATTTTGAATAGATATTCTATTAACTGAATTTCGAACGAATTCTTTAGTAATAATGCTTCGTTAGAAATAACGACTAAATTATTTTCTGTTAAATGTTTCGCTAACAAAATACCTTGTGCATTACTACGAACTAGAATAGCAATATCGCTTAAAGCAAATCCGTTTTCTAAACATTCATGTATCGTTTTAAGAACCAACTCTAGGTTTTGTTCTTTGTATAAATCTTTAGATCGACCTTCTTGCTCAATAAAATTAATTTTTACAAAACCATCTTTTTGGTGATTGGTCAATTGTTTATTTCCAATTTCATATAAATACTGAAAACTTGGTAAATTAAGCTGAGGTGCTATAAATGAATATAATTCGTTATTGAATTGAATAATTTTTTCGTGACTACGCCAATTTTTTTCAAGTTCTTCAACCTTTATATTTTCTTCTCCTTTTCTATCAATCAAATCAATCATTTGCGCAGGATTTCCTCCACGCCAACGATATATAGATTGTTTTGCATCACCAACCAACATAATCGTATCCGATTGTGCGCGTGCATTTTCTACCAAAGGATCTAAATTATTCCATTGTAGCGTAGAAGTATCTTGAAACTCATCAATAAAATAATGATTGTAACGAGAACCAATTCTCTCGTAAATAAAATTAGCAGGTTGCTCTTGTAAATTTTTACTAATAATGGTATTAAACTCATTAATTAATAAAACATTCGATTCTTTTTTTATAGCATCTAATGATTTCTCAACTTCGTTAATTAAAGAAATAGATGAAATATTTTTTTGGATTGATGATAATAAAAGTAAATGATCGTTAATGCTAGCTGCTTTATCAAATAAATCTTTTAATTGAGGAAAAATGGTTTCTGCAGTTGCATCTTTTACTTTTGATAAGTAGCCACCATCTAACATATCTTTAGAATTAGCATCTGTTGGTAAAATTAAACCTGACCCATCATAATTTTTTAATTTAATAAAAAATGCAGCTATTCCACGAGATTTTCCTGGTAATTCGTTGACAGAAATACCATTATTTGAAAGCAAATCATGAAATTCATTTCCGATTAATATTAAACCCTCTTTTAAAATTTTTACATCACGATAAATGACATTACGATAGCGAACAAACTCATCTAAAGAAATATTTTTTAGTTTTTCTAAATCTTGTAAATGACGATCGTTAGAAATATCATTTGTATCGGCAGATAAAGACTTTCTGATATCCCATGATTTGTTATCGTCCATGTTATCTAGCGCAATTTTTATCATGGTTTGCGTTAGTTTTTCATCTTCACCAATTTTAGAATACAATAAATCTACAGATTCAGATATAATCTCGTTGGTGTTCATTTCTACATCAAAATTCATGGATAAACCTAAATCTTGAGCAAAAGATTTCATTAAACGTAAATTGAATTTATCGATTGTTGAAATAGAGAATTTAGAATAATTATGTAGAATGGCAATTAAAATATGATGCGCCTTCGTTTTTATAATTTCAGGTTTCATGTTTAGCTCTGTAGCTAATTCCATTATATAACGATCTTCTTTCGGATTTGTACTTTTAGCAATTTCTTCTAAAGTTTCGATAATTCGTTCTTTCATTTCACCAGCCGCTTTGTTGGTAAACGTTATAGCTAAAATATGCTCAAAATGATAATCGCTTTCATGTGTTAACAACAACGAAAGAAATTCTTTTACCAATGTGTACGTTTTACCTGCACCGGCAGATGCATTGTAAATCTTGAAATCGCCTGCTTGTAACAAATCAATAATTTTTAGGAAAGTTAAACAATCTTCTTAAAAGTAGAAAATGTATAAACCAAAACCTAGGGCAATAAAAAACTCTCTTCGTTTATTGAAGAGAGTTTTTTATATTTATTTTGATAGTTTTCTATTATTTGAAAGAGTAACCTAAACCAATAGAGAAAACAGAGTTTTTAATTTTTCCACCAACATCAGAAATATTAGCTAATCCAAAATTATATCTTGCTCCAAAATTAATTCCATTTCTTAATTCATAACCTAAACCTAAATTTAGTCCGAAATCAACTGATTTAAATAATTCGTCTATATCTCCTGTATCATTAACCTTTTGACCATCTACGTTTGCTTTAGCATGTCCTTTAGCACTAACTAGAAAACCAACTTGTGGACCAGCTTCTATGTTTAAACCTTCTGTTGCATAATATTTAAACATTAATGGAATATTAACATAATCTAAGTTAAATTTTAAATCAGATGTTACAGGACCATACTCAGGTACAACAGCTTGAATTGAATTAAATTTTGTTCCTTGAGCTGAATATAAAACCTCAGGTTGGAAAGCGAATTTATCATCGATTTTGATTGTCGCATATCCACCAGCGTAAAATCCAATTTTAGATTTATTATTTTGAAGATCTCCCGTAAGATTAGAAACGTTCATACCTCCTTTTACACCGAATTTTGTCTGTGCATTTGTGTTAATAGCTAATACTAATAACGGTAACAATAATAAAATTTTTTTCATATAATATTAATTTGAGCCGCAAACATAGATAAAACTATTTTATTAGCCTAATATGTATTATTGAAAAAAAAGTTATTTTTTGTCTTTTTGCTCTTTTTTCAGTTTCTCTAAAGATTTAATTTGTTTTTTGGTATTAAGTTCTTTTTGTTTAAGATCTTTTATTTGTTCATCGATAGATTTATTATCATTAGAAGTATAAGTGTAGGTATAAGTATTAGATGTTCCAACATTTTTACCATTTACAACGACATTATCATTACCAGATTTATTAGAGATGTAAATTTTGTTAATCTTAGTATTATTCACTTTATGTTCTACACCTTTATCATCAATATAAATTGAAAATCCATCTTTTACAATAACATTTTTAGGGTCAATTGATATATTAAAATTCTTCTTAAGATTATCTTTTTCATTTTTTAGAAATGAAATATCACCTTTCTTTAAAGCTGTCAATTTTTTATCGTCAAGATTATAATTATACGTAATAGAATCATTCATTGTAATAATCATTTTCTTGTCATTTTTAATCACATTTATAGCTTTGATATCTTTTACATTTAAGTCCTCTAAACTTTTTTTAACATCACTAGTAATCACATCATTTATTTTGAGATCTTTTATAATGATAGGTTTATTGCTATTTTGTGAAAATGTTGAAACAGACTTGTATATGGTATCATTGTTATTTTTTACAATAATTACTTGGTTGTTTTTTTTGTTAACATCAATCGATTTTATATCACTTGCTTTTGAAGAATCACTGTTTGCAATTGTATTAAAACTTCCGCTTTTTTTAATTGTATCTTTTATAGCTAAATTATTTTTAGAACCAAAAATATCATCTGCTTGGGATTTTACTGTTTTGTCTAATGTCTCTTCTACTTTTTGTGCATTCTTTTCTACTTCTTGCGCAAAAGATTTTTGACTAAACAATACAAAAGCACTTAAAATAAATGGGAGAGAAGCGAACGATAAAAATTTTATTTTTCGCTGAGATGTATTTTTTGTCATCATAATTAATCGTTTTTTAGTTAAAATAAAATTGAAATTACTTGCCATTATAGATGGAGATTGTGTTGCAATACAATCTAAAATTTGATGTTGATAGGTTTTTATATCAGTTTCTTTTTGCAAAACATATTCATCAGCTAAAAACTCGTGATTAAGCTTAATGGATTTTTTGTAGAAGTAAACAAATGGGTTAAACCAAAAGATAATCTGAAAAATTTCAATAAATAAAATATCAAAGCTATGTTTTTGTATACAATGTGCTTTTTCGTGATCTATCAGATTTTGATGCAATTGATTAAGCTGTTTTTCTGGAATAAAAATATACTTCCAAAAACTGTAAGGTTGCTCAGATTCTAAATCAAGAACGTAGGTGATTTCCTTATCTTTAATTTTTTCATCTGTGTTTATTTTAAATAAAAGCTCAAATAAGTTATAAATAAATTTTACAAGAAGAATTACACAAATAATTCCAACTATAAAACCTAAAATAGAACCTAAACTAATACCTTCTTCTTGCTGAAATAATTCAGGATTTTGCATAATGAAAGCTAATAATTCCGGAGAAATATTGGTTTCACTTGTAGAAATAGGTAAATCTATTTTATACAAAGGTGCTGTAAGAGAAAATAATAAAGCAAAAATTAAATAAAATCTATTGATTTTATACATGCTTTCTCGCTCCAATAAAAGCTTATAAAATGAATATAAAAAACCAGAGCAGAGAATAAATTTTATTAGATAAGCAATCATAAACTATTTCTTTTTTCGATCTATTTCATTGTCAATTAAATCACGTAAATTTTCTAATTCTTCTACAGACATGTTGTTTGATTTTGCAAAGAATGATGCAAATTGAGTTGCCGAATTATTAAAGAAATTAGAAATTATACCTTTCACTTCTTTAGAGAAATAATCTTCTTTTTTAACCAATGCATAATATCTGCGAGAATTTCCCATTTGTTCAAAATCAATGTACCCTTTATCGTACATACGCTTAAGTAAAGTAGAAATTGTTGTATTGGCTGGTTTCGGATCATCATAAGAATCGATAATATCTTTTGCGTAAACATTTTTTCCGCTCCAAATAACTTCCATTACTTCTTCTTCTCTTCTTGATAATTTTACTTTCATATCTACGTTTGTAATTTTATTACTACAAATATAGAACTAAAATTAAATGAATTATTTTTTTATAAATTATTTAACACATGTAAAATAGTTAATACTTAAATGAAATAGACTTGTAATTTTGAATTAAATATTTCAAATTAGCTAAACAATAAGTAGAATATTATACAATGAAATTATTTGATGCACATTTCCATATCATAGATGATAGATTTCCTTTAGTAGAAAACAACGGTTATTTACCTCCAGTTTTTGATACTAAATCTTACACAAAAAGTGTAGAAAATTATGGACTAATTGGCGGAGCAATCGTATCGGGATCTTTTCAGAAATTTGATCAAACTTATCTTATAGATGCTTTAGAAACATTGGGAGATGACTTTGTTGGAGTCGCAAATATTTCCAAAGATATGGATGTAGATTTATTAAATAAGCTGAATGATGTTGGCGTTGTAGCTGTCCGCTTTAATGTGAAACGCGGAGGTTCTGAAAAAATTGAAGAATTAGAAAAATTATCTAATCAACTTTTTGAACAATTTGGATGGCATACAGAATTGTATATAGACAGTAAAGATTTAAAGGATTTAGATAACGTTTTAAAATTAATTCCAACATTTTCTATCGATCATTTAGGTCTTTCAGCTGAAGGCTTAAAAGATTTATATTATTATGTAGAAAAAGGAATAAAAGTAAAAGCAACAGGATTTGGACGAATTGATTTCGACCCAATTCCAGTTATGAAAACCATTCATAGTATTAATCCAGAAGCATTATTATTTGGTACAGATTTACCATCTACAAGAGCAAATGTACCTTTTTCTGTGAAAGATATAGAGCTTGTTCAACAACATTTTTCTGAAAAAGACCAAGAGGCAATATTCTATAAAAATGCCTTAAAATGGTATGGAAGAGAGAAGTAATGTTACAGTTAAAAACTCAGAATAATACCACATTTTCCAATCAAAAATATTTCAATAAAAAGACCAGCTTTGTTGGTCTTTTTGTTTTTAAAATATATAAAGTGTAAAAGTTAATTTATTTATATTTTATACAATTGGCTCAAAGCTTGCATGATAATCGATTATAATTAACTAATTATTACTAACTATAAAAAAATATTATTATGGCTAAATTAACAAGAAATGATTACAAACTAAACTATGTAGATTATGGAGATAAACATGCTCAACCAGTAATTTTAATACATGGTTGGCCATTAAGTTTACAATCTTGGGAATATCAAATTCCAAAAATAGTAGAAGCAGGTTTTAGATGTATTGCTTATGATAGAAAAGGTTTTGGGAAATCTTGTGCAACATGGGAAAAATACGATTACAATGCTTTAGCAGAGGATTTACATGCTTTAATTGATGAATTACAATTAAATAATGTTATTCTAGTTGGATTTTCGATGGGTGGAGGAGAAGTTGTTCGTTACATATCGAATTATGGAAACCAAAATATTTCGAAAATAGCCTTAATTAGTTCGATTATTCCATTAGTTAAAAAAACGGATGATAATGAGCATGGCGTACCACAAGAAGATTTAGATGGAATTGTTCATCAACTTGAAACAAATAGATTAGAGTTTTTAGAAGATTTCCACAAAGGATTCTATAGTTATAGTACGCTTAAGAAAACAGTTAGTAAACAGCAATTAGAGTTTGATTTTTCTGTTGCCTCACATGCTTCACCGATTGCAACTTTAAAAGCCGCTCTTTCTTGGATGGACGCAGATTTTAGAACGGAATGTAGAATGATAGAAGTACCAACTTTAATTATTCATGGTAAGGACGATCAAACAGTTCCAATCGAAACAGCAGGAGACCAGGCAGCAAAGTTAATTTCTAATGCGAAATATATTATTTATGATGATGCACCACATGGACTAAATATTACGCACAAAGATCAATTGAACATGGATTTACTTGAGTTCCTTTTAGATGTAAAAAGCTAAAGAAATTAGAACATGAAAAGTTTAAACAAAAAAATAATTTCAGGTTTAGCAATAGCAGGTATTGGAGGACTTTATTATGCTTGGCTAAGTAATCGAAAATTGCAAATACCATCTTATGTAGATGTGGTAAGTAATTTTGATACACAACAGTACATGGGAAAGTGGTATGAAATTGCTCGATTAGATTTTAAATATGAAAAGAATTTAAGCGATGTTTCTGCAACTTATTTTTTAAATAAAAATGGAACAATAGAAGTTTATAACAGAGGATTTGATCTGATAGAGGAGAAGTGGACAGAAGTTAAAGGGAAAGCGACTTTTAATGGAGAAGAAGGAATGGGCGCATTAAAAGTTTCTTTTTTTGGACCTTTTTACTCTGGTTACAATGTTGTAATGATGGAACCTGATTACGAAACCGCTTTAGTTTTTGGTGAAAGCCACGATTATATGTGGATTTTATCGAGAGAGAACACAATCTCCGAAGAAGTAAAACAAAAATATCTTCTTTATGCACAAGAAAAAGGATATGATGTAAATAAACTAACTTGGACAAAACAAGATTAATTTATAATCTGAATAAGTAAAGGTTGGCAATTGCCAACCTTTACTTATTCAGATTTTTTAATGTATAATTTATCTTAAAAAGAAAACAACTGCAAGGACAATTGTATGTAAGCTTTATTATCTACAGGGTTCCACATTGCCCAAAATCCTAACGGAATAGTAAAATTACCAATAGCATATTTTTTAGAGATAATAAGACTTACTTCGTTTATTCCATTATTACTAGAAAAGAAATTAGCTTTTTCGTTATAAGAATTTATGGCATCTGCATAACCAACACGTCCTCTTACTTCTAAATCGTCTTTTCTTATTAATGGATATTCTAAACTTGTAAAATAAGAATATTTATTGCCCGAATTTTCTATATTTCGGTCACGACCAAACATCACAAAATTCCAACTTACTTGTAATGGAAATTTTTCACTTATTGTATAATATGTTCTGAAATCCCAAAAACGTCCAGTAGTTGCTGCCGAATAATTAAAATATTCTTTATTGTTATAAGTCGCATCAGGAGAAAAATTGTAGATATCCCATAACTCAATTTTAATTCGATCATTTTTAGTTTTGTATCCTATGTAGTGATCAAACTCTTTATAAGAACCAGAAGTATTTCCTCCAACCCAAAAACCACCATAAAAGTTTTCACCTTCAAGTTGTAAATGACCAGTATAAACTAATCCAGACGTTACTTCCATTCCTCTCCATAAATGATTGTTACTTAAATTAAATTTCGAATGAAACTCTTGTCCGTTAACAAAATGAAAAATCATTAAAAAGAAAGATATAAGACATAATTTATCATACGCTTTTTTACAAAAGCGCATGATATAAAAATTGGTAGTATTCATTTGTATTAAGGTAAGATGTCTTTTTTTCGTTGAGTAGAACCAAATAAAGCGTAAGAAAGTATTAACAACTCACATATAACTGATAATATCCAAGTCCATCTCCATGAACCCATATAATCTGCTAAACCTCCTTGTACTAAAGTGAAAACTGCACCACCAAATACAGCAGAAACAAAAACACCAGATGCTTTAGATGTATATTGTTTAAGCCCATTAATAGATAATGAATAGATACAGCTCCACATAGAAGAATGTAATAATCCTATGGCAACAAGAAACCAAATATTTTCTGTTGTCATTGCAATTATTACCAATATCGCTGCAAGAGATGAGGTTGTTATAAGTTGTTGACGAGCAGATACATTTTTAAGAAAACTAGATATAACACGACCAACTAAGAAACCTCCCCAGTAAAGAGTAGATAAAAATGCGTGTATTCCTAAATCTTTTCCTCCAATAATAAGATCGGTGTGTCCAAAGTATTTAATTGTACGACCAGTTTGCATAAGCTCAAAAGCATACAAATTAATATTTGCACCAATGGCAACTTCTGTTCCTACATAAAAGAAAATAGCAAGTACACCCAAAACAAAATGTCTAAAAGACCAAATGCTTCTTTCGAGAGGTTCTTCTTCAGAAGCTCTTGTGTTTGCTATATCTGGAATAGATAATTTAGAAGTTAAAAAAGTAACAATTAAAATAATAAGAATTAATACAGCAAGTGGAATTAGCAATTGTTGTATTTGCACATTTTCTATAGAAGTACCACTAAACATAATAAGTGTAACAAAAAAAGGAGCAGCTGTTGTACCGATAGAATTAATACCAGTTGTAATATTTAAACGTTGTACAGATGTAGTTCCTTTTAAGTTATATGAAGCAACATACGGATTAACTACAACTTGTATAATGGCTGCAGAAGTACCCATTAAAAATGAACCAAAAATAAAGAATAGAAAACCATAAGGAATAGTTGCGCTAGAAAAATGTAAAGCACTATCTGGAAAAGTATAACCTACCCAAGTAGATGTTAAATACATAGAAAGACCAGCAATAATGAATAATAATCCTCGAATAATCGTTTTTTGATAACCGTAGATGTTAACCCATTTACTTCCTAAAGTACTGTTTAATAAGTAACCAAGAAAAAAGAAAAAGGTAATAGAGGTTGTAAGTGTATTTTTATAATTTCCTGCTTCTGATAGAAAAGTAACTTTTAATGGCGCTTGTAATTGTTCATTTACAGTAGTTAAGAAACCTACAATAAAGTAAATGAAAGTTACAATAGCAAAGGGCCATATATAATGTTTGTTTGTTTTCATGAGGTTTTGATTTTATATTTATACAATTGTTTTTAAGACAGATAATGTATCTTGATCATTAATTTCCTTAACAAAATTTAAATACAATTGCATAAAATTCTGAGACGAAGCTAAAGGACATCCTTTAAAAGGTTTAAAATTTAAAAACTCTTCTGGATTTTCATTTTCTACAAATGCGTATTCTTCATTAGTTAACCAAGGTTCACCAATTTCATAAGCCGCTCCATTGTCGTCAATTTTATTTTTTAAATACGCTCTATAACTTGCTACAAGAAATGCTACTCGTGTTAAGTCTTTATTGTCAGCAATCATTTTTGTAAGATTAGGAACGATATAAACAGGGAATTTTGAAATTCCATCAAAACAAAGTCTACTTACTTGATCGCTTACAGCAGGATTTGCAAATCTTTCTAATAAAGTCGCTTTATATATTTCTAAGTCTGTATTTTTAGGAGCAGGAACATATGGCGTAATGTCAATATCCATAAAATCTTTTAGAAGCTTTAGGATTAATTCATTCTTCATAGCCTCATCAACTTTTCTAAAACCAGCTAAAAAAGAAGGATATGAAAGAAGTGTATGCGAGGCGTTAAGTAAACTAAGTTTCATGTTTTCATAAGTAGAAACATCGTCTGTAAACTCTACACCAACATCTTCCCATTGTGGTCGACCAGCAATAAAATTATCTTCTATAACCCATTGTATAAAATCTTCACAATAAACAGGAATTTCATCGTTGGTATTGTTTTGTTTATTTAGCCAAATAACATCTTCTGGTTTTGTAGCAGGAGTAATTCTATCTACCATACTATTAGGAAATGAAACATTATTTGAAGCCCATTCTTTTAATTGACTGTCTTGTTTTTCTAGGAAAGCTGTAAAAGCATATTTTGCTGTATCTCCATTATGTTGTAAATTATCACAAGAAAGTATAGTAATTCCCTCTTGTCCAGCATTCATTCTTTTTCTTAATCCAGCAGCGATAAATCCGAAAACTGTTTTTGGGTTTTCTGGATTTTGGATATCATGTAGAATAGAAGGTTCTTCTAACATGAATTTTTTACTTGTATTATCAATATTATATCCACCTTCTGTAATTGTTAGTGTTATAATTTTAGTAGTATGGCTTGCGATTTTATCTATTACAGCATTCGGATTTTCAACACCCCAAATTAATTCGATAAGCGATCCAATTGTGTATATTTTATTCTCAGAGTTACCTCCACAAACTGTAAGTGTATATTCACCATTTTGTTTTTCAAGCGACTTTATTAATTTTTCGTCACTAGGTAATAATGCTACACCACAAATACCCCAATTATGTTGAGTAGGGTTTTCTAATAATTGATTTGTATAAAATTGTTGGTGTGCTCTATGAAAATTACCTATTCCGATATGTACAATTCCAGATGTACAATTTGCTCTATCATATTTATAATTTATGATGCTATTTTTTTCGGATTCTATATTAATTTTAGTCATATAGTATAATTAGTTAATGTATATATTTTAGCTAAAGTAGCTATTATAACGTTGTAGTTAAGTGACATATAACCTGCAAACGTTCCCAAAATCTGCAAACGTTTGCAGGTTGTTTACCTAAATAGTTTATATTTGAGTTAAAGAACTTTCTACATGAAATCAGTAACACTTAAAGATTTATCAAAATATCTTCTATTGTCTACTTCAACAGTATCTAGAGCTTTATCTGGAGATAAAAATATTCGCAAAGAGACAAGGGATGTTGTATTAGATGCTGCTCAAAAATTAGGATATAAACCAAATCTTATTGCTAAAAACCTAAAACTAGGGCGTTCATTTAGTATTGGTGTTATTGTTCCAGAAATGGTAACTCCTTTTGCAGCAAAAGTAATAGAAGGTATACAGCAAACAGCTGTTCTTAAAGGTTATCGTGTTATGGTAGCACAGTCTAGTGAAGATCCAGAAATTGAAAGGAAAAGTTTACTGATGATGAAAGAATTTCACGTAGATGGTATCATTATGAGTATGTGTCACAAAACTCATAATATAGATTTGTGTGTAGAATTTCAGGAAAGTGGAATACCAATAGTTTTGTATGACCGTATTGCTCCATCATTAAAAGTACCAAAAGTAATTGTAAATGATTACGAAGGAGCAAAAGCAATTGTAGAACATCTTATAAAAAGTGGTAGAAAGAATATTGTTTATTTACAAGCTCCAGATTACATTTATAACGCTACTGAACGATTAAGAGGCTATCAAGATGCATTGTATCAGTTCGATTTAAAATTTGATTCAAAATTATTAGTAAAAACTAAACTAACTTTCGATGGAGGAATGAAAGCTGCAAAAAAGCTTTTAAAAAGAAACATTGAATTTGATGCTATTTTTGCTTTTACAGATACGATGGCAATTGGTGCTATGAATTATTTAAGAGAGCAGGATATAAGTGTTCCAAAAGACGTTGCAATCGCTGGCTTTTCTGGGACAGAATTATCTACAATTGTTTATCCTAAATTAACGACGGTAGAGCAACCTTTACACGATATGGGGGTAGAAGCTGCTAATTTGATTATTCAACAATTAGAAAAGAATCTAAAAACAGAAAAAATAGTTGTCTTTGATACGAAACTGAAAATTCGTGATTCGACTTGTTAGTTAGAAATCTGATAAGTATATAATAAAAAAAGGTTGGCACATTGCCAACCTTTATATTTTGATCGTTAAACAACGATTAATTTACTTTACTTAAAGTACGTACTCTAATTTCTTGTAAAATATCTTCAACAGTTTTTCCAATATATGCTCCTTCTTCAACGATAGGATATAATTGATCGTAAGACATAATACGTGTATTATCTATACGTAAATTTACGTGTGATCTGTTAAAATCACGATGAGATTTTACACCAGTCGCAGAAATTAATTCTGATAAAATATGCATTGTTTTCTTGTGGAAGTTATACATACGAACAGATTTATCTTGGATATCTAAACCTTTCATTAACTCACGGTCTTGTGTTGCTACTCCAACAGGACATGTATTTGTATTACATTGTAAAGCTTGAATACAACCTACAGCCATCATCATAGCACGAGCAGAGTAAACTAAATCCGCTCCAATTGCCATTGCACGAGCAATATGGAAAGATGAAATAATTTTACCTGATGCCACAATACGGATATCTTTTTTAAGATTGTAACCACGTAAAGTATCAACTGCAAAAGCTAAACCGTCTAATAAAGGCATTCCTAAAGAGTTTGAAAACTCTACAGGCGCAGCTCCAGTTCCACCTTCACCACCATCAATAGCAATATAATCTGGTTTAATACCAGTTTTGATCATTGCTTCACAAATTTCAATAAACTCACGTTTGATACCAATACATAATTTAAAACCAACTGGTTTTCCTCCAGATAAATCTCTTAATTGCTTAATGAAATGTAACATTCCTTCTGCATCCGAAAAAGCAGAGTGAGAAGGAGGTGAATCTACAGTTGTATATGGTTCTACTGCACGAATGGCAGCAATTTCTGGTGTATTCTTATTTGATGGTAAAATTCCTCCGTGACCAGGTTTTGCTCCCTGAGAAATTTTTAATTCGATCATTTTTACATTTGGTAAAGTTGCTCTCTCAATATATTTATTAGGATCGAAACCACCATCAGCAGCACGACAACCAAAATATCCAGTACCAATTTGCCAAATTAAATCTCCACCTGGCTCTAAATGATATGGAGAAATACCTCCTTCACCAGTATTGTGAGCAAAATTTCCCATTTTAGCACCTTTATTCATTGCTAAAACAGCATTCTCACTTAAAGATCCAAAAGACATTGCAGAGATATTTAACAAACTTGCTAAATATGGTTGTTTACATTCGCTACCACCAACTTTTACACGAGGATCATCAGCATGTTTAATTTTACCTGCATACATAGAATGGTTTAACCATTCGTATCCTGGTTGATAAACATCTAATTGAGTTCCAAATGGAACGGTATCAATTACATTTTTTGCACGACGATAAACCATGCTACGCATTAAACGATCAATTGGTTTACCTTCTGTATCTGTTTCTACAAAATATTGCATAATTTCTGGACGAATGCTTTCTAATAAATAACGTCCATGTCCAACTACAGGGAAATTCCTTCTAATTGCATGCTTTGTTTGCATAATATCAGAGATTCCTAATCCAATAAGAGGAATAACGATAATTAATGACCATAGAATTCCTGGCCAAAGTAGAGATGCAGCGACAATTGCAACTAAAATAACGATAGATCCTACTACGAAAAGTTGTCTTACTTTCATAAGTAAAAAATTAAATGATTTTGATTATAAATTTAGCGTCAAATATATCTAAAAAAACTCGGTTTAGAGCGTTTATTTACAAATAAATTTTGTGTCAAAATATATACCAAAAAAGTAATTTTTAATTAATTAATATTTTTCCTGAGTGATAAAATAATATTGAATTTTAGGACATTTTTTTTAGAAAATACTCAAACTTTATCCCTAAATCTTAACGAACCATTCTTTTAATAATTCTTTTGAAACCTGCTATTTTTAAAGATTCTAGATAAAAAAAATGCTACTTTTTATTCAGAAATAATATTTATTCATTATTTGTTCGATAAAAAAAAACGGTAAACTGATTGGAGTTTACCGTTTTGTGAAACTTGAAAAACTATATGTGATGATTTGATTACTTTTTAGGCTCTATTTTATAATCTCTTTTAGAAGTATAAGTTCTACCAAACATATCCGTTACTTTTACTTCTATTGTATGATTTCCAACTCCAAGATTATTTGGTGCTTTTGTTTGCCAAAGATGATTACTTATTTCTGGGTTAGAAGGTCTTCTTCCTGTCAATAACTCTTTAGATAAATCCCATTTCTGTACCATAGCATTATAAGTGGGATCATGTGCTTCTATTTTTTTCATCTGTTTCCAAGAAGCATTATCTATTCTATATTCTACTTTGTCTTTTTCAGTACCCATAAAAACATTTGCAACAATCATAGAAGAATTCCATCCTTTATCAGCAATAACATTTGGAGCATAAATTTCTACTTTATATTCTTCTGGTTTTCCAGCAACTTTATAATCTAATTGATATTGATTTCCTTTAATTTTTAAGAATGCATAACCTCTAGGCGTCCCATCACGCATTGTAGAAACAGGTACACCATCTTCGTTTAATTCGCCAGAATACCAATCACCAGAAGTTGTTCCTACATTATATTCATGTAAAGGTTTACTTCCTTTCCAACCATGTTTTTCACCATAGAATTGGTTACTTTGAGTATGCATATGTGCCGATAAAATTAGCAGATTAGGAAAATCTTTAATAATATCCATAAATGCTTGACGACTTTTTGGTTCGAAATGACTTTCATCGCCAACAAATAAAGGAATATGAAATGATATAACTACCAATTTATTTTTATCAACAAATTGTAATTCATTTTTTAGAAAATCTATTTGATCTTGACGAAAACCTCCCCAATATCCTTTTCCATCTCTTGGATCAGGATATAAAATATTATCTAAAACAACGAAGTGAGTATTTCCATAATTGAAAGCATAATTAGCTGGTCCAAAATTTCTCTCAAATGTTTCGTCTGAATATAAATCGTCTTTTGCATCTAAATTCATATCATGGTTACCAATTACATTGTACCAAGGTAACCCCATGTCTTTCATTACCTCTTTATAAGGTGTATGTAGGGAAAGATCATCACCAACTAAATCTCCTAAACTTATTCCGAAAACTTTTCCTTTATTTTTTGTTTTTGCTTCATCAACAATTGCTTTTCTAAAGTAATTCACCTCTTCCATTGTGTAAGTTTGTGGATCTCCAAAAATGAATGAAGTAAAGTCTTCCGATTCTTGACTAGGAATTAATGCAAAGTTTAATTCTTTAGGTAATTTTTCTGTAGGAGAAACACCTTCGTATTTTAAATTCGCAGGAGAACCTTTTGGTTTATGTGTTACATAATATTTAGGAAGATTGTATTGGTCTAATGCAATAGCGTAATTTGAAGGTTTAATAACAAATATCTGATTATCATCTGAAAGATTCAAATCATATTTTCCATTTTTGTCAGTAATAACAACATCGCTACCATTTGAGACAGCAACATTAGGAACTCCTTTTTCTGATCTATCTTTTTTCCCGTTTTTATTACTATCAGCGAATACGTATCCTTGTATTGATTGTTGTGCAAAAGCCTGAAATGATACAAAACAGCTTATGCTTAAAATTAATTTCTTCATTTTATTTATGTGTTTATTTTTCCCACCAAACTTTTGTGTTAATATCGTCTGGTCCCATGATTTCTAATGCTTTTAGATAATTGTTATAGTTATGTGTTTGTACAGAAGTTGGATACAATAATCTAGAAGGCATGATGTTATTATTTCTTCCAGCTTGTATTTGTGGTAACTTAGGGAATCCAGTCCTTCTATACTCGTACCATTGTTGGTAATCTACAAAATATAAAGACAGATATTTTTGAGTGATAATTTGTTCTAGAGTCGAATTGTATTTATTATTTACATTATCAAAATAATTACTAGGAATTGGCTGTTGTGTTAAGTATTCAATAGCAGCAGTAACTCCATTCACATAATGAGTTTCGGCATTGTTATATAATCCTTTTTGAGCCATTTCAGCTTTTATAAATTCAACTTCCGAGTAAGTCATGATTACAATTTTCATAGGTGCTTCTGCTTGTAATCTTACTAATCCAGAAGGCGCATAATCAAAAATTTCAGAGCCATTGTACCCAGCAGGAATTCCCTTAAAACCAATTTCCTGATTATTAAAATCTCTTGCCTTAGTAGCAATAAAGTTTATTCTTGGATCTTCTCTTTCTACCAATTTGTCTACAAAGAAACTTCCCATAGCTCTACCATTATTGTAATCTTGTGGTCTTGGCCAAGGAGAAAGATTTGGTGAAATACCTGTTACTTGTAATACTGCATTGTCTGCATTACTAGCAAAAATTGGGTATTTCTGAACATCAGAAAGAATAGTAATAATTTTTTGACTCGAATTAAAATCACTCTTATTAGAAGTTCTTAATAATAATCTTAAATGAAGCGAATTTGTAAATTTTTGCCATGCAGTAAGATTATTATTGTATAATAAATCTGCTGTATATGGTAAAGGAATTGCTTTATTGTATAAACTATTTGCTCTTTCTAAATCGGCTAAAAGAATTTCATAGATATCTTTTTGTGTGTCAAATTTTGGCTGACTTATTCCTTCTTCTGCTCTTAGAGCTTCAGACATCGGAATGTCTCCAAACATATCTGTAAGGTTAGAAAATCCCCATGCTCGTAAAGTAAGTGCAATAGCTTCGTAATTAGGAAGATTTAGTTCTTTACTTCTCTTCAACATTTCGTTTACGTTTGCTAACCAATTGTATCCAGAAGACCATGTAGAACTTCCTGTTCCTTGCGTAATATCAAATCGATGAACTCCACCAGCAGTTACATCTGGATAAGGAACATGTACTTGCATAAGCGCACTTGTTATGTCATAGTTTTTTAAAGCATTGTTACTAGATAAACCATAAATAACAGGATTTATTAAAGAACCAGGAGTTACAGAAGTTGTAAGATTAGGATCGATATTCGTTTCATCAAATTCGCTTGTACACGCTGTAAAACTTGAAAAGACAAACAAAGTAAATACTATTTTTAATATATTTTTTTTCATTTTATTAGAATTAAAGTGATGCTTTTAGAGTAAAACCAACAGATGCAGTAGAAGGCATTTGTCCCATTTCTACACCTGGAATAAGAGAAGAGCCTTCTATAGAAGCTGTTTCTGGGTCATATAAAGGGAAATCTGACCACACAGCTAAATCTCGACCATAAATAGAGAAGCTTAAATTTTCTAAACCTGTCTTATTTATAAATTTTTTAGGCAAATTATAGGTTAAGCTAATTTCTCTTAGTTTGATATAAGAAGCATCAAAAGAGTTAGATTCTACATTGGCTCTTCTGTAATATTTTGCGTAATAATCTGTCACTAAAACTTGTTCTGTATTTGGAGAATAACTACCATCTGTATTTTTCACAACTCCTTGCCCTACAATATATCCTGTTTCTCTACCAGGTAATGTATCTTTTAATTTACCTTGTTCCATCATTTTATGATAAGATTGAGAGTAAACGATACCTCCATATTGACCATCAAACGTTACAGATAAGCTTAGGTTTTTATATCTAAAATTATTTGTTAAACCAGCTCTCCATTTTGGTGTAGCATCACCAATATATTCTATTTCGCTTGGGTAAGCAGGAATACCATTTTCGTAGATAATATTTCCTTGCGGATCGCGTAAAAAACCATAACCATAAATAGCTGTAGTAGAACCTCCAATTTTACCAATTACACTTACTGTACCAGATGTTGCCAATACTTTTTCGTCTACACCATCTGTAAGAGATAAAATTTCATTTTCATTTTTATACCAATTCGCAATCATTTCCCACTGGAAATCTTCTGTTTTAATTGGTTTTACATTCATCATAATCTCAATACCTCTATTACGAACTTCACCACCGTTTACAACAGCTCTCGTATAACCACTTGTAGGATCTGTAGGCACAACAATAATTTGGTTTTCTGTATTGGTTTGATAAACTGTAAAATCTAATCCAAAACGTTTTTTGAACATTAATAATTCAAATCCTGTTTCCCAGCTTCGTGTTATTTCAGGTTTTAAATCTATATTATGTAATTGCGTTGGAGTAGTAGATGAACCAGGGAAGTCATTACTAGCATAATATTTACTTGTTCTGTAAGGATCTGTGTCATTACCAACCATTGCATAGGCTAATCTATATTTTAAATAGTTAATAGGTTTTGCCATTTTAAATATATCCGATAAAATAAAACTAGATGATACAGAAGGGTAGAAGTAAGATCTATTTTCTTTTGGTAATGTACTAGACCAATCATTACGAGAAGTAATATCTATAAAGATTTGATCTCTGAAACCAAACGATAACATTCCGTAAATACTATTTACTTTTTTAAATCGATCAAAGGTTTTTACAATAGGACTATTTGTACCATTACTTATTTTATAAACTCCAGGTGTTACCAATGCATCTACTTGTGTATCTACGCGATAATATTCATAATTCATTCTATTACCACCAAGGTTTGCAGTAATCGTAAAATCGTCTCCAATTTTATCATTATACGTGAATAAGAAATCACTATTCATTTCTTTTTTCTGAATATCTTGGCGTTTGTAGTGTCCATTTAGCCAACGATTCATGTCATGTGGTCTTCTTTGTTCTCTTAATTGATTGAACATATTTAAACCAGAACGAACCATTAAGCTAAGTTTAGAATTTAATCTAATATCAGCTTGTAAGTTTCCTGTAATTTGATTGCTTTTAAAAGGGTTTGTAGCCTCATTTGCAATAATAAATGGATTATCGATATAAGAACTATATGGCTGAATTTGACTTGTTAATTCTTCTCCTTTTCGCCATCCAGGTTTATACCAATCAAGATCTACATTTGGATTTTGAAAAATCATAAAGTAACCAATAGACCCATTGTTGTAACCTGTTCCAGGTAGATTGTCACTTGTTTTGTTGACATAATTAACAACAGAAGTTAATTTTATAGCATCTGAAATCTGATAACGGCTATTAATGGAAGCTGTATTACTGTTAAAACCAGTATTTGGCATTATCCAAGAATTGTTTACATTTCCAATAGATGCTCTAATAGAACCTTTATCATTTCCTCCAGAAACTGTAACATTATTTGTGTAAGTTACACCAGTATCCCAAAATGCTTTGCGGTTATCTTTATATGGTCTCCATAAAGTTTTTTCTGCTCCTCTTCCTTGTACAGTTGGATCGTATTGATAGTAATATTGACCATCGAACTTAGGACCAAATGCACTACTCGTAGCACTAGTAGAGTTTCCATCTGTTGTTGTCCCATAAGAATAATAGAAATCTCCATTCTTATTCTTTTGTAAAGATCCTTGTCCATATTCATATTGATAATCTGGCCATCTGTTGATATAATCTACTGATACAGAAGAACGAAAATCAACACCAACTTTTTGAGATTTTTTACCAGATTTAGTTGTAATCATTAATGCACCTCCACTTGCTCGAGAACCATATAAAGCCGCAGCCGCAGGTCCTTTTAAAACAGAAACACTTTCTATATCATTTGGATTAAGATCTGATAAAGCATTACCAAAATCGATAGGAGAATCAGCTCCCATATAAGAAGAATCATTACCAGAAGAAGTAAACTCTGGGTTCATAGGAATACCATCAATTACAATTAAAGCATAGTTTTTTTCCATTTCGGTAGAACTATTCCCTCTTAAAATAATATTCTGAGAATTGATTGGTCCAGATCCTGCAGAAACAATATTAAGTCCTGCTACTTTACCTTTTAAACCAGAAGACCAGTTATTATTTTCTGTTGTATTCAATGATTCAGAATCGATTGTTTGTTGAGCATAACCTAATTTCTTTTCTTCTCTTTTTATTCCTAAAGCAGTAACAACAACACCTTCTAAATCTATATTAGAATCTAGTTTAACTAGAATAGAGTTGTTATCTCCAGAGTTTATACTGTAAGCATCAAGGAAATATGATTTATAATTAAGATGTTCAATCTCTATATCATAAGTCTGATTTGAAAATAAACCTTCTACAACAAAGGTTCCGTCTGCATTTGTTTGAGTAGAGTAAGATGTTTTTCCGTTGGTTTCTGCAATAACAAGAACTTGTGCTCCTGCTACAGCTTTTCCATCTTCATCTTGTACAATTCCTTTAATTTTAGATTTCTCTTGTGCCATCAATTGTAATGAGGCAAAACATAAGGAAAGTAATGTTAAATAGCGTTTCATGTTTTGTTAATATTTTTTGTTTTTGGGCAAAAGGGTAACTGTAAGTAATGTTAATTACTTATGTATCAATGTTTGTTATGTTGTTTTTATGATTTTATTTACTAATAATAAACTGTTTTTGTTGTTGCGTTAATTTCAGTTCATTTAATTGACAAATAATTTTTAGATGTTGATCAATATCTATATTTCCATCTAGATGACCAGTAAAGGTTAATCCAGCAGAAGAGTCCTTGTATAAAATTTCTACATTATATAGTGTAGCTAACTTTTTAAATACTTCGTTAAGTGGTGTTTTATCAAACACTATAGCTTCTTCAGTAGTAGTATTTTCTTTAATAGTTTCTTTTTGTGTAGTTGTTTTAGCAATTAACTGTTCTTGTTCTCGTAACTTCACTTTGCTAATTTTTTCTATCTTCTCTTTTCTTACATCAGTTATATAAGTTAAAGTATCTAGTGTAAAGCTTTGTTTTGGAGTTAGATAAATTGGTTTAAAAGTTTTACTATTCACTTTTAAAGGTTTTATAACTACTTTACCTTCTAATAATTCTACACTAGATTGATTTTTAGCATAATGCTCATTCACAATAAAAATAGTTCCTAGAGCAGTTGTGCTAAACAATTTAGTATTAACTATAAATGGTAGATTTTTATTTTTAGCGACATTAAATTTTGCTTTTCCAGATAAGTAAATGGTTCTATTTTTCTTGTTATAATTTTTATGATAAGAAATTTTAGAACCACTATAAAGGATGATGGTAGAGTTATCAGATAGCTTTATATTTTTTGAATGTGTGTTATCATAATTGTGAACTGTCATTAAATCACTTTCAGAAAAATTCGATTGGGTATTCGTCGTATAAAATTTAGTTACGCCAATCGCCATGAATAAAAGAATAATTACAGCCGCAGAAATTTTTAGTAGAAAACGAGGAGAATAGCTCTTTCTTTCTACAACTTTATTTTTATTGATATAGATGTGTATATTTTTTAAAGTTTCTTCTGCTTTTTCTGGAGACAAAGAAACCGTAGAGTCTTCTTTTAAATGCTCAGCTACTTCAGATTCATGCTCTAATAACTTAAGAAGTGATTCCTTTTCTTTAGTTGTACTAAAACCTAACCAATATTTTTTTAATAATCTTTCTATCATAACTACTTTAAAAACGCAGTAGGGATAAAAAGGGGATGGTTTTTTAGGTTAACAAAACGTAAAAGAATTATTAATTAAAAAATTTAAGAAAACACCCTAATAAAAATAGATTTGTAATAGAAGGAGATTTTTTATGTACGTATTCTCTTATAAAAGCATTTGCTTGTTTTAAGTAGTCGCCAACAGATTCCTTGGAAATCATTAATTTTTCTGCAACTTCTTCTTTAGATAAACCTTCGTAGCGATAAAGTTTAAAAACTTCTTTTTTTCGAGGAGAAAGAGATTGAATAGCCTCTTCTAATAATTCTAATTTTAAAGCATATTGATTCTCAAATTCCAATGATTCATCAAAATTTGATTTCAAATTAGCTATTTTACTTTCTTCAAGTAATTCTTCTGTTATTTTTCGACGAAGAAAATCAATAGATTTATTATAGCTAACAGTAAATAACCAACCACTAACATTTTTATCGAATAATTTATGCTCTCTATTATTCCAAAGCGTAATGAATACCTCCTGCAAAATATCAAGCGCTAAATCATCATCATAAATTAGTTTTTTTATGTTTCTGAAGATGGTTTGATGATATTGAGAATATATTTTATTAAATTCTGTCTCATGTAGAGATTTAGAAACCAATAAAGCCATTATATCTTATTCCAATAAAATTTGAGATAAAATTATAAAGGATTATTATGGATGAGGTTTTTGATGTATTAAGAATTTATTAAATATTTTTTATCGGTTATTTTATTGTTAGTTTTTATAAACTCTTGTTAAGTCTAACAATTTAATTGGTCCCATAGAAAAATTCTTTACTCGCTTATTTAAAAACAAAGTTGTTTGATCGTAAAAAAGAGGAAGAATAGGTGCATTTTGCATCATTAATTCATCCATTTCTTGATAAATTTTAGCACGTTCATCAGTATTGTTTATCAAGAACGATTGTTCATATAACTTATCAAAAGAAGTGTTTTTATAATGAGAATAGTTTGGTCCTTCTGGAGCGAAATTTTTTGAATAATACAAAGACAAGAAATTTTCTGCATCTGGATAATCTGCTCCCCAATTGGCGCGGAATAAAGTAAATTTACCAGTCGATTTTCCATCTCTCATCGTTGGTCCAGGAACAACATTTACTTTTATAGGTAAACCTAATTTTGCCATTTCAGCAGCAATATATTCGCAAACATCTACATATTCTTGTACAGTTGTTAATTCTATTGGTGTAATAGCTCCTTTTTCTTTCTTATAACTATTAATCAACTCTCTTGCTTTCGTAGGATCATATTTGTAGCCACTTTGTGCAGAATAACCAGGTAAACCTTTTGGTATAAAACCACCATCTGCAACAAAAGCTTGACCTTTCATCATGTACTTAATGATTTTCTCTTTGTTGGTTCCGTAATTTAACGCCTGACGAAGTTTTAAATCAACAGCATTTTCGGCATCTAAATAAAAACACAAATAAACAGTACTTAAGTAAGGAACTTTCTGAATTAATAATCTATCGTTATATTTTGGATTTAAGTTTCCAATTGGATCAAGAATCTCGTCTTTATACGATGGATCTAAATCTGCCATCATATCAATATTACCTTTTATTAATTCTAAAAACTCAGAATTTTTTTCAGGTAAAAAAGAAAAATTAACAGCTTCTAAATATGGCAAGCGTTGTCCTTTTTCATCAAATTCAAAATAAAGAGGATTTTTTCTAAAAACCATTTTTACATTATCCTCCCAAATTTTAAATTGAAAAGGACCTGTACCAATCGGATGTTTCAAAAAGTCTTTATTTCCATTTTTAAATAATTCTCTTGGAACAACAGAAGCATATTTCATAGAGATAAGTCCAAGAAAAGCAGGTGAAGCTTCTTTTAATTTTATTTCAAAAATAGTATCGTTTACAGCTTTATACGAATCAATATTATTCATTATCCAACCACCAGAACCACCAGCTTTAGGATCATTTAATCTATCAAAACTAAAAACAAAATCTGTTGCATTTACGGTTCTTGTAGAATCTTTTCCAAAAGCTTCGTGCTTATGAAAATATAAATCACGCTTTAATGTAAAAGAATATGTTTTTCCATCTTCGGAAATAACCCAAGATTTCGCAACATCTGGTTGTATTTCTAGCTTATTATCAATCTTTACTAAACTATTATAAATTAAGTTACAAGCCCAGTTATTTGCTTGTGTACGTGCATTTATTGGATCTAGTGAAGAAATATTATCATATCTATTTAATTTAAATACTTTGTCACCATCAATTTCGATCTTCTTTGAACATGAAAATACGGAAACGAATAACATTATGTATATAAAGTATTTAGTAATCATAAAAAGGTTATTTTTTTATGTTTCAAAACTATGGATAATTTCTTAAATTTGCAGCTATGAATAATCAAACTAAAACAGTTGCATTTCATACATTGGGATGTAAGCTTAATTTTTCAGAAACTTCTACTATTGCAAGAAACTTGAAAGATAGTGGTTATGAGAAGGTTGAGTTTACAGACGCAGCGAATGTGTATGTAATAAATACATGTTCTGTAACAGCAAATGCAGATAAGGAATGTAGAACAATTGTAAAAAATGCAATGAAAGCTAATCCAAACGGATTTGTTGTTATTGTTGGTTGTTATGCACAATTGAAACCGCAAGAAATTGCGGAAATGGAAGGTGTTGATTTAGTTTTAGGAGCTGCAGAAAAATTTAATATTGCTGAATATTTAGACGATATCAATAAAAATAATGAAACAATTGTACACTCTTGCGAAATAGAAGAAGCTGATTTTTATGTTGGTTCTTATTCTATTGGCGATCGCACACGTGCATTTTTAAAAGTGCAAGATGGGTGCGATTACAAATGTACATATTGTACAATTCCATTAGCACGTGGAATTTCTCGTTCTGATACGGTTGAAAACGTAATTAAAAATGCAAACGAAATTGCAGAAAAAGGAATTAGAGAAATTGTATTAACGGGAGTTAATATTGGCGATTATGGAAAAGGTGAATTTGGAAACAAAAAACACGAACATACATTTTTAGAGTTAGTAAAAGAATTGGATCAAGTAAATGCTATTGAAAGAATTAGAATTTCTTCTATAGAACCAAATCTTTTAAAAGACGAAACAATTGAATTTGTTTCTACAAGTAATCGTTTTGTTCCTCATTTTCATATTCCATTACAATCTGGTAGCGACGAGATTTTAAAGAAAATGAAACGTCGTTATTTATCTAATTTATACCTTAATCGTGTAACAAAAATTAGAGAAGTAATGCCAAATGCTTGTATTGGTGTTGATGTAATTGTTGGTTTCCCTGGAGAAACAGAAGAGTTATTTATGGAAACGTATAACTTCTTAAACGAATTGCCAATTAGTTATTTACACGTTTTCACATATTCTGAAAGAGATAATACAGAAGCAATAGAATATGATGGAGTTGTAAACCAAGGAGAGCGTAAGAATAGAAACAAAATGTTACGTATTTTATCAGAGAAAAAACGTCAAGCATTTTACCAATCTCAACTAGGTACAACACAAAAAGTATTGTGGGAACATGAGAATAAAAATGAGAAAATGTTTGGGTTTACTGAAAATTATGTAAAAGTACAGACAGATTATCATCCAGAATTGGTTAATCAAACACAATTAGTTGACTTAGTTCGTATTAACCACAATGGTATTGTCGAAGTTAAAGTACATGAATTAGAATTAGTTAATTAACATTGTAAAATATTAGTTAAAAAGAAGTTTAAAATTAATTTAAGCTTCTTTTTTTGTATTAACTTTACCATAACGAATAAATATTGTAGATTCAATTAAAAATTAAAGTCATGAAAATTATACATTTTACTTTTATAGTTTTATTGTCTTTGTTTGTAACAAGCTGTGGAACGGTGCAGGTGAATACAGATTATGACAGATCAGCTAATTTTGCAACTTATAAAACTTATTCACTTCATCAAAAGGGATTGGATAAATTAAAAGTGAATGATTTAGATAAAAATAGATTAATCAAAGCTATTGACGCACAAATGGCAACAAAAGGTTTTACGAAAGTAACTTCTGATGCAGACTTAATCGTTAATATCCTAACAAGTTCTAAAGAACAAGTTTCTGTTCGCAACGATAACTGGGGTTACGGATGGGGAGGATATTATGGTGGATTCTATGGAGGCGGATATTACGGTGGTAATAATGTTTCTTCTTACCAATCTGGAACTATAATTATTGATATTATAGATGACAAGAAAAATGTTTTGGTTTGGCAAGGTGTAGGAGCAGACTTTAATCTGAGTAATGTAAGTGCAAAAGCAGAAAGAATACCAAAAGCTATTCAGGAAATTTTAGCTAAATTTCCACCACAAGATAAAAAGTAATTTGAATAAGAAAAATAGTTAAGCTCTTCATATTGAAGAGCTTTTTTTATGGGATGAAGTTTTTTATTAAAAAATATTTTTTATTTTTGGTAAAGAACAACCAAACTATGAAAAATATAAAAATTAAATTCATAGGCCTATTTCTACTAGGTCTATCTTCATTATCGTATGCCCAAATTGAGTTCGGAGCAAAAGGAGGTATAGGATTAAGTAATACTACAATAGTTCATGGCGTATCTAATGGACGTATTGGATTTCTTGGAGGAGCAGTAGCAAAATATCAATTAGGTAGAGATGATGTACATTATCTGCAAGCCGAAGTTCTCTACAGCAATCAAGGAGAGTATTCTTTGTTTCAAGAAGGAGGAAAAAAATACAAAGCTTTTATAGATTACATTAACATTCCGATTATGTATAAATATTATTTTGATAATCAAGGAAGTGATTTTTTTATAGAAGGTGGACCTCAATTGGGATTTAAAGTCTCAGAAAAATTTGACGAAGGTGAGCCTGAAAGAAGCAATAATGTTCCAAAATCATTTGACTTAGCATTTAATATTGGTTTAGGTTATTCTATTAATCGTAAAAGTGAGATAAACCTTAGATATCAATATGGATTAATTGATACTTATGATTTTGTAAGCTATGATAATGGTATAAATAGAACTTCTTTACTTAATTTAAGTTTTATTTATTTCTTTAAATAATTTAAAAATCGCTCTAAAAGAGCGATTTTTTTTGGTATATTGTTTTTAAATTACTTTAAATGAATTTAAAACAAATTTTTCTATCACTTTTTCTGTTTTCACAGATTGTTTTTTCTCAAAATATAATAAAAGGGAAAGTAATTGATGAAAACTCTAAACCAATTAGTGGAGCATCTATTTATGTTGATAATTCTACGATAAATACAAAGACAAATAGTAATGGAGAGTTTGAATTGGATTTACCTAATGGGCAGTATAACTTAATTGCTAAAGCAAATTTATTCGAAAACTTTATACTCGGCATTAATGCAACCGATAAAAAAAATCATACCATAACATTAGAACCAGAGGTTATTTCTTTACAAGAAACTGTTGTACAAGCAATGTCTAAGGAAGATTGGTTGTATTATTATAAAGTTTTTCTAAAACTATTTTTAGGAGAGAATGAAGCAGCTTCTAAATCGAAAATAGAAAACTCAAAAGATTTACGATTTAAATACGATAAACAAACAAAGGAGTTAACAGCTTCTTCTAGAAAACCATTGCTTATCACAAATAAATATTTAGGGTATAAGATAGAATATGATTTAATTGATTTTAATGTAAATTATAAAACAAATTATGCTTTAACATTAGGAACGGCATTATTTACAGAATTAAAAGCAAGCGCATCTCAACAAAAAAAATGGAAAAAAAATAGACTAAAATCTTACTTAGGAAGTGTAAATCATTTCATGAAATCAATCTATTATAATAGACTAGATGAAGATGGTTATGATGTAAAACGTTTAATAAGAAAAGATAATCCAGATTATATAAAATATAAAGAAAATCTTGCCTTTGGTGGAATAACAAACGAGAAAGTTCCACCAAAAATTATTACTTATTTAATTAACCAGAAAGTGCCTTATGATAGTTTGAAAATTGTAAAAAATAATCAACAATATTTAAATTTTAAAGGACTCTATTCTATTGAATATAAGAAAGAAAAAGAAGATCTTGAATATGCGAAACAAAATGGTTCATCTTTAATTGGAAATCAACTTTCTATTTTTGCTTTAAAAGATGAAGAGTTTCTTAAAATTGAAGAAAATGGTACGTATTATCATCCTGGAAATTTAATTGTAGAAGGTTATTTTAGTTATGAAAAAATAGCAAACATGGTTCCGATGGATTATAAAATAGAAGCAGATTAAGCTATTAAAAATACTCTTTTATCTCTTTTCGATAAGTTTCTCCAATTGGTATATTTTTCTGTCCTAAATAAACAGAATTACCATCTATAGAAGTCAAATAATCAATATTAATGATAAAGGAACGATGTATTCTTTTAAAATTATTCGGTAGCTTACTTTCAAAAGATTTCATGGTTTCTAAAACAATTATTTTTTCTGTTTTAGTATGAATCCTGATATAGTCTTTTAAACTTTCTATATAAATTAATTCGCTAAAGTTTACTTTTACTTGTTTTCCGTCTGTTTTTACAAATAAAAAAGTAGATTGATTGGCTTGTTGTTGAGAAAAGAAATCTAAGTATTTTTTCACTGATAAATCGAATCTTTCTTTCGTAATAGGTTTTAATAAGTAATCTATTACATTAAAATTAAAACTTTCTAACGCATAAGTAGAATAGGCCGTTGTAACAATAAATTTCTGTTGATCGTTAATGATTTTCATCAACTGAATACCCGTTAATTCAGGCATTTGGATATCTGTGAATATTAAATCTATTTTCTCTTTTTTTAGGAAATCGATTACTTCGAAAACTTCAGTTGTTGCTAAACAAACGTTGAGGTTTTCATTCTCTGAAGCATGTTTATTTAATAATTTAACAGCAAGTGGTTCATCATCAAGGATAATACAATTAATTTTCGGCATTCAAAGGAAATTTTAAATAAATAGTAAATGTTATATAATCATTCTGTATTTCGAACTGATATTGATTTTCAAAGTAATGATTTAATCGCTGTTTTAAATTCATTAAACCAATTCCCTTTTCTTGATCTTTTTGATGTTGATTTATTTTATTCTTCACACTAATTTCAAGAAAATCTTTAGTTGTATTTAAATCAATAACAATAGGATTTTCACTTTCTCTTACACTTCCGTGTTTTATAGCATTTTCTACTAATGGAGAAAGAATGTAAGGAGGAATTAAGGTATTATAATTTTGAATATCAAAGGCTGTTTTTACGAAAAATTTTTCTCCAAATCTAATTTGCTCCAATGCCAAGTATTGTTTTATATAATTTATTTCTTGTTCAATTTCTATACTTTCTTTATGTGTTTCATAAGTTGTGAAGCGCATAATTGCACTTAAATTTTCTATTGCTTTTAACGATTGATCAGAATTAATACTTACTAAACTGTATATATTATTTAATGTATTAAAAAGAAAATGGGGATTAATCTGAGCTTTAAGAAATTTTATTTCGGCTTCTTTTTTTTCTTTTTCTATAGAATTAGTTTTCTGAAGTGTTTTTATTAAATGAACTGCCATCCAAATAAAAAGAGAAGAAAAAACAATGAAAGTCCCATAATGTAGATTATCGTAAATATAGAATGATAATGGAGTGCCTTCAAAGTAATTTATTTTATCAAACAAAATATCTGTTAACACTTGTTCTATTACATATCTTATAAAAATAAATGTCGCAAATGAGAGTATTAAACTTATAGCTATTGTTTTCCAATTTATCTTTTTTAGAAATTTTGGAGCTACAATAGTATAGATAATAAAAATTGTGAAAATTTGAACAAAGTACATTGTTATACTAAACAGATCTGGCAGATGAAAAAATGTTTTTCCTTGAACGCTACGAATTAATCCGTTTCCTGTATAATCAAAAAATGTATAAATCAACCAAAATATTGAAATAACTAACCATTCGCTTTTCTTTGATAGTAGTAATGTTTTATCATTAATCTTCATCTAACTTTTATTTTTTGTAAAAATAGAGGCTTTTGTTTAGAGGTTTTTAACCGTTCGTCGATTATTCTCTTTGGTTGGTCGATTAAATAAATACGATATGCGTTAAATCGTACAAATTTGAATAAAAATAAAACAAATTAATATGAAAAATTTATTACTTACTATTGCTACAGTTATTTCTTCTATAAGTGTAAATGCACAAACATATCAAATTAAAACAAAGTTTGATAATGCTATACCTGTACTTAATGTAGGAACTTTCCACATGGGATATACGCCTGATGCTAATAAAATGGATTTTGATGAACACAATAAAGAAAACATTCGTCAAATTCATGAAATAGCTAAACAAATAGCAGAATTCAAACCAACAATTATTTTAGTAGAGAAAAATGCATCACAAAATAAAAGTATGAATACTGCTTTTCAAGAATATATAAAAAATCCTAAAATGAAATTCGAAAAACCAGACGAAGTAGAATTATTAGCTTATGAGGTTGGACGATTAAGTAATACAAAAAAAATATACGGAATAAATTATCAAGAAGATTATTTCTATATGTTAGGAGATTTACTAAAAAAACAAGATGACTCTATATCTTATAATGAATATATAAAATTGTACAGAGATAATGAACTGAAAAATAATATTTCTGGAGATAATGTTAAAATAAAAGACATCTTATTATATTATAATCAACCAGAAGTTTTAGATGCTAACATAGCTTTTAATGCAGATTTATTAACAACAGTTACGTATCGTAAATATGCAATTGGCGCAGAACAAGCTGCAAAATATTATCACAGAAATTTAGCAATGTTTTCTAATATGAATAATATTCCTGTTACTAAAGATGATCGTATTTTTATTTTAATGGGAACAACACACACAGCTTTTTTCAAAGACTTTTTACGCAGATCTCCAAAGTTTAAAGAAGTAAACACATTTGATTATATCAAGTAATAATATTAATAGACCTTAAAGAGACTTACAAACTGTAAGTCTTTTTTTGTTTGAGATTTTTAACGATTCGTCGATTATTCTCTTTGGTTGGTCGATTAAATAAATACGATTTGCATTAAAACATACAAATTTGAATAAAAAATAAAACAAATTAATATGAAAAATTTATTTATCACAATCGTAGTAATTCTTTCTTGTACATCTCTTAAAGCACAAAAAGCTTATCAATTTCAAACAAAGTTTGATGATGTAGTCCCTGTTTTAAACGTAGGAACTTTCCATATGGGATATACTTCCGATGCAAACAAAGTTAATTTTGATGAAAATAATAAAGAAAATGTCCGTCAAGTTCATGAAATAGCAAAAAAAATAGCTGCATTTAAACCAACTATTATTTTAGTAGAAATGGAACCTTATCGAAATAAAAAACTTGCTGCTTCCTATCAAAGTTATTTAGACAATCCTAAAATGAAATTTGACAATCCAGATGAAATAGAATTACTAGCTTATGAAGTAGGTAGATTGAGTGGTACAAAACAAATTTATGGGATTGATTATCAACAAGGTTATTATTATGCAATACATTATGCTTTGAAAGATCAACAAGATGTAACAACATATAAAAAATATGAAGAATTGATGACTAAAAATGAAAAACTTAATCAGATAGATGAAGATAACATGAACGTTAAAGATTTATTATGGCTAAATAATCAACCAGAATATTTAGACTATTTAATTAATGTAAATGCAGATTTAATGACAACAGTATCTGTAAATGGTTATTCGTTGGGAACAGAACAAGCATCAAAATTCTATAATAGAAACCTAATGATGTTTGCAAATATGAATAATATTCCTATTACAAAAGGTGATAGAATATTTATTTTAATGGGCGCTACGCATACAGCATTTTTCAAGGATTTCTTACGCAGATCTCCAAAATTTAAAGAAGTAAATACATTGGATTATTTAAAGTAAATAATGAGAAAATATAGGCATAAAAAAAACCTCGCAATTTGCGAGGTTTTTTGTTATATAGAATAATTGATTATTCTTCTGTAGATGGAGTTTCTTCTGTAGTAACTTCTTCAGATACTTCCTCTTTTTTCGCTTTCTTATCGTTAGCGTAAATAGGGTTATCAAAGTTAAAGAAAGAACCTTCTTCTGTGTTAGCTTTAGCAGCTTTTTCAGCGTCTAATTTAGCTAATTCTGCTCTAGTTTTAGCAGCTTCTTCAGCAGCTTTAATAGATGCAGCATCAGGAATAATTTCAAATCCGTAATCTACTTCAACTTCTCTATGGAAACGAACTTTAGCTTCGTATTTTCCTAAACGTTTGATAGTATTTCCAGGGATTTTGATATTTTTCTTTTCAATCTCAACACCAGCTTTTACTAAAGCTTCAGCTAAATCACCATTGTTAACAGATCCAAATAATTTGTCTCCAGTACCAACTTTAGCTTCAATTTTAACAACTAAACCTTCTAATTTAGCTGCTTTTTCTTTAGCTGCAGAGATTAAAGAAGCTTCTTCAGCTTTACGAGCTTCTAAAACTTCGTTTAATGCTTTTACATTATTTGGTGTAGCAACTGTAGCTAATCCACGAGGGATTAAAAAGTTACGTGCGTATCCAGGTTTTACTGAAACAACTTCAAATTCAAAACCTAAACCTTCTACATCTTGTCTTAAAATTACGTTCATGATATTTCTAATTTTAGGTAATTATTATTTTAATTGATCACCAATAAATGGCATTAATGCTAAGTGACGAGCTCTTTTAATCGCTTTAGAAACTTTTCTTTGGTATTTTAAAGAAGTTCCTGTGTAACGACGAGGTAAAATTTTACCTTGCTCATTCACGAATTGTAATAAGAAATCAGCATCTTTATAATCTACATACTTGATTCCAAATTTTTTGAAACGACAATATTTTGAATTTGATTGTGTTTCGATATCTAAAGGAGATAAATAACGGATTTCTGATTCGCTACCTCCAGCTGCTTTTTTTGCTAAATCGTCGATTGCCATAGCTTTGCTTATTTGTTAGAGTTAGACTTTATTTTTGTTCTACGTTTTTCTGCCCAATCAATACCGTGTTTGTCTAATTTCACAGTTAAGAAACGGATCACACGCTCATCACGTTTGTAACCTACTTCTAATTGAGATACTAATTCGTTGTTCTCTGTTTTGAATTCTACTAAGTGGTAGAATCCATTTCTTTTGTTTTGAATTGGGTAAGCTAATTTTTTTAAGCCCCAGTTCTCTTTTGTAACGATTTCTCCTCCGTTAGCTGTAACAAAATCATTGAATTTATTAACTGCTTCCTCTACCTGAGAATCAGATAGAACGGGAGTCAAAATGAAAACAGTTTCGTAATGTGTCATTTTTAACTACTTTTAAAGTTATTATTAATACTAAAAATTCGAGGTGCAAATATAGGAAGAATAATTTTAATAAAACAATAAGTATCTGTGAAGTTGTTTAAACTTTTTTAATGGACATACTTTATAATTAATTCTGCACGTCCTTCTGAGACTTTCGAAATATAATTTATATAATTCACCTAGTTTGTGAAGCTTTGTGATACTGAGTTTAGGATGATATACCAGACTTAAACTAAATTTATCATTACACAATGTTTATTTTGCCATAGAAATCAACATGACAGATTGTATTAAAAACAAGATTATAAAGTATAAAGTATAAAGTATAAAGTATAAAGTATAAAGTATAAAGTATAAAGTATAAAAATTAGTTTAAACAACTTCATTGATTAAATAAACTAGAATAGTATAAGAATCTACTTTTACAAAGATCGGAACAAACGTTGCTTTAAAGAAAGATTTATTGCACATATTTATAATACATGGTGTACATAGAACAGTAGTTTGTAAAATAACTTTAGATGGTATTCATTTAAAACTAATACCTACTTATTTAAATATTTTTTTAGAAATTTAAATTTTGATAAAGTAGAGTAGAGAAATTTACTTTCTAAAATGAAATCGTTATAGTAATATAGGATGAATAGTGTAATCGATTTCTGTTTACACAAAGGAAAGTGAAAAAAAAACGTTTATTTTTAAAATTACAAACGCTTATAATACAGTTTATTAATGTTTAATGAAAAATTTTTTAATAAAATTATGCAAAATTTTACACCAAAAATTTGCTAATTAAAAAAAGTATCATACATTTGTAAACATAAAAGGCTAATGGCTTTTTCATAGGTTTAGGTTGGTTAAGGTTAAAACTCTCGTTTATACGAGGGTTTTCCTTTTTTATATAAAAACTACTTCTTAAATTTGGTCATAAATATTTAATGTATACTTATGACATCAAAATACAATCAGATTCCAAATTCCCTATTTATTAAAAATAGATCAAAGTTTGCAAAAGCGATGAAACCTCGTTCTTTAGCAATTTTTAACTCAAACGATATTTATCCAATATCTGCTGATTCTACATTACCATTTGCTCAGCACAGAGATATATTTTATTTATCAGGTGTAGATCAAGAAGAATCTGTTTTATTACTTTTTCCAGATGCTTATAATGAGAAGCACAGAGAGATTTTATTTGTTCGTGAAACAAATGATCACATTGCTGTTTGGGAAGGAGAGAAGCTATCTAAAGAGCAAGCTACAGAAGTTTCTGGAGTTAAAACAGTTCTTTGGTTACAAGATTTACCAGCTGTTCTTCATAAACTAATGGTAGAAGCAGAAAATGTTTATATCAATAAAAATGAACATTATCGTGTGTCAGAAGCGCCACAAGTAGAAACGCGCGAGGATAGATTTGTAAAACAATTAAAGGAAAACTATCCAGGACATACTTATTTACGTTCTAATCCAATTTTACAGCGTTTACGTTCAGTAAAAGAACAAGAGGAAATCGATTTAATTCAGGAAGCTTGTAATATTACAGAAAAAGGTTTTCGTAGAATTTTAGATTTTGTAAGACCTGGTGTATGGGAATTCGAGATAGAAGCAGAGTTTGTACATGAATTTATTCGTAACAGATCAAAAGGGTTTGCTTACACACCTATTATTGCTTCTGGAAACAATGCGAATGTACTCCATTACATTCAGAATAATCAACAATGTAAAGATGGAGATTTAATTTTGTTTGATGTTGCCGCAGAATATGCAAACTATTCATCTGATATGTCTCGTACAATTCCAGTAAATGGAAAGTTTACAAAACGTCAACGCGAAGTTTACGATGCTATTTTACGTTGTAAAAAAGAAGCAGAAAATTTATTAGTTACAGGAAATAATTGGTATAAATACCACGAAGAATTAGGAAAAGTCTATACTTCTGAGTTATTAGGTTTAGGCTTATTAGATAAAGCAGATGTACAAAACGAGGATCCTAATTGGCCAGCTTATAAAAAATATATGATGCATGGAACATCTCACCACATGGGATTAGATACGCACGATTATGGTTTATTAACGGACGATTTTACTGCTGGTATGGTATTTACTAACGAACCAGGATTTTATATTCCAGCAGAAGGTTTTGGTATTCGCTTGGAAGATGATTATGTAATTCAGAAAGAAGGAAAACCTTTTAATTTGATGCAGAATATTCCATTAGAGGCTGAGGAAATAGAAAACTTAATGAATAAATAAAATTTCATTACAGAATAAAATATAAAAAAGGAGCTTTTAAGCTCCTTTTTTATGTTTTATTCATCTTGACTTGGGATTTCCTCTAATCCTAGCATTTCTTTCGCTAAAGCTATCATACGATGTGTACCAGTGTGTTTATTCTTTTCATCGGAAAGTTTTACAACACCTGTCCAAGGAATATCAATAGAAGAAATTTCTGTCAATTTCATTACGATATTCATAGGTTTTAAATCTGTATCATTGGTTAAATCGGTTCCAATACCAAAAGATAACCCAATTCTTCCTTTAAATGCTTTAGTTATAATTTCTACTTTTTCTGAGTTTAATCCGTCCGAAAAAATAATTGTTTTAAACAAAGGATTAATTCCCATTTTTTCATAATGAGCAATTACTTTTTCACCAAATTCTAAAGGATCTCCAGAATCATGACGAACACCATCAAATAACTTTGATAGTTTCTTGTCAAACTGACCAAAAAATACATCAGAAGTGTATGTATCAGTTAATGCGATTCCTAAATCGCCATAATATACTTTTACCCATCTGTCTAAACTAATCGAATTAGCGACTTTAAAACCATATCTTGCACCATGAAACATAAACCATTCGTGAGCATGCGTTCCGATAGGTTTTATTCCATATTTATGAGCAAAATGAACATTAGAAGTTCCAACAAAGCTTTTTCCTTTGTGGTTTGTTAATTCTTTTACAACAACATCTTGTACCTCATAACTATGGCGTCGGCGAGTACCAAATTCCGCAACAGTTACATCAAGACGGTTATATAAATCTACTTTATCACTCGTACGTGCTGTAATTTCATCATTAGAAATACGTTGAGCATTAGTTAGTTTATAATATAATTCGCTAATTAAACATAAAATAGGAACTTCCCATAAAATAGTACGGTACCAGTAACCTTCTACGGAAACCTCTACATCTGTACCATTCTGAACAATTTTTACTTCGGAAGGATCATAACGATATCCTTGTAAAAAATCGAGATAAGCTGGGCTTAAATATGGGCATTTAGTTGTAAAAAAATCTTTTTCAGATTTTGTTAAAGCTAAATTTATCATGGCATCAACTTCATTTTGTAAAGCTTCTGCAAAACCTTCGGGAAATTTATGTTCGCCACGGTTTATAAATTTGTAACGTGCAGTAACATCTGGGTATAATTTGGTTACACCAAATTGCATGGTAAACTTATAAAAGTCGTTGTCTATGATAGATTTTATGATACTCATTTTTACAAAAAAGTTTTATATTGATAATAAAGATAAAAAAAACCATCAATTACTGATGGCTTTTTAAAATTATATTGTGTTGTATTTATTCTTTTGGACGATCTTCTACATCTACAAGTTCAAAATTGAAAATGAAAGAAGCATCTCTATAAGCAGTACGATCAGATAATGCAGTTCCCGTAAAATATCTATTACGAGCAAAAGCTAAACGAGATGGTAAAATAATTACACCTTGAAAGCTATAAATATCCTGTTTAGAACGTTCAGTTGAAATAAAATGTTTTAATCCTTCAGCAAAATATTTTAATTCTAAATGTTCTCTTTTTACACCATTTTTTTCTTCAGTAGCACTAGGTATATAACGGTAAAAAATAGGGTCATTTACAGCTGAACCATCTCCAATATTATAAGTTGGATTCATGTATGTATTTATTGTACCATACGGTTTCTGTGAAGGATTATCTTCTAATTTTGTTTTATTAGTAGCTAAGAAATATTGTGCACTGTAAGAAATAGTAATCTTAGATTCGTCGATAGATTTTATTGTTTTACCAGTAGCACTTCCTTTTTGATAAGGATTTTCTGCATACCAAAAACCAGCAGCATCTTGTTTAGCTAAAGATTTTAAAGAAGGGTATTTATCATCTGCATTACCTTTTATAGTATCAAATTTAGTTAAAACACCAGATTTTATAACTTTACCATTTACTGTATCGCCAGGAGAAAAATAATAATCTTCTAAATATTGATTGATTGCTTTATCGTCTAATGCATTTCTTTCTGCGATTGGAATTTTTGTTTCTGCGTCAATTCTAATATTATTATTGTCATCATTATTACAACTTACTAAAAAAGCTGCTGATGCAATAAATGTCACAAAGAATTTCTTTATCATGTTATTTCGATTTATATTGCGAATTTAGAAAAAATATTAGTTTATTCTATTAAATATTGATTTTTTAAGATGAGATTAGATAAATTCCTATGGAGTGTTCGTTATTACAAAACTAGAAGCATAGCTTCTGACGCTTGTAAGAAGAACCGAATAAAGGTAAATGGAGATGTAGCAAAAGCATCAAAAGAAATTATTGCAGGCGATAATATAGAGGTAAAAAAAGATCAAATTAATTTGTCTTTTAAAGTAATACAAGTGCCTAAGAATAGAATAGGAGCTAAGTTGTTAACTTTACATATTATAGATACAACACCAAAAGAAGAATACGAAGTGTTAGAACTAAGAAAACTTTCTCAGGATTACTACAGAGAAAGAGGAGAGGGAAGACCTACGAAAAAAGATCGACGAGATTTGGACGATTATTTAGACGACGGATCAGAAGAAAAATTAATAATTGGAGAAGATTTGGATTAAATTCAAATCTTCTCCTGTTTTAGATGATTCATAATCTCATCTAAAACTTGTAGAGTACTTTGCTCTGATATGCTAATTGTGTATTTTGCTTTTTCGTAAAACTGATTTCTTTCAAATAAATGTTTCGCAACAAATTCCATCATTTCTTCATTTGTAAGATGAGCAATTAGTGGACGAGTTTCTTTTTTTCCGTCTAAGCGTTTTACTAATTGTGGTAGTTGTACTCGTAAAAAAAACGAAATAGAATTTTTCGTTATTTCTTCCATATTATTATAATAAACTGGAGTACCACCGCCTAAAGAAAGTACAAGATTTGTACTTGTTAATAATTCTAACAAAGCAGCACGCTCTTTTTTTCTGAAACCTAATTCGCCTTCTTTTTCAAAAATTTCACTAATCTTTAATTGAAATTTATCTTCAATATAATGATCCAAATCGATAAATTCATAGCCAATTGCTTTGGCTAAATCTTTTCCTGCTGTCGATTTACCGCTACCCATGTAGCCAACTAAAGTGATAATCATTTCTAAAAAAATTAATCGACTGGTAAGTCTTCAGAATAAAAAATTGTTAACCTTGCAAAACCATCAAATGTATCAATTTGATAAGAATATGTTTTCTCTAAACGTTTTGCATCATAACGTTCTACATTATAAGTTACATCAAACTCTTCGTTTGTAACTGTAGCATTCGAATGATGATATTTAGATTTTGGAGCACTTTTCTTAATTTCTGATCTGTATTGATTAAGAAATTTAATAGGGAAAGAATACGTTAATTTGTAAACAATCTGTTGAGAAATCTGGATAGCTGTAACTTTATTCAGAAACATAGTTCCTTGATTGTTCTTTTTAATTTTTAAAGAATCCAATCGATCTGTATTTTGAATATATAGATTTCTACCAAGTTTTGAGATTTTGAAACAACGGTCATTCAATTTTTGATGAATAATTTGTGGTTGTTCTTTTATTAAATCTTTTAATTCTTTTAAAGTAAAATTAGATAAGTGTGTATCTTTTGTTTGTTGATTACAAGTGTTTGCATATTCAGAGTCAGGAACATTAGCTTCAGGATCATCTGATTTCTTACAAGAAACAACTAAGAATAAGGTAATAACTAGATAAAATAACTTCTTTTTCATTATAAATTTTAGTCAAAATTAACGACTACGCATCGGCAATGATTATTATTAGAAATCCGATACCATTGTTAGCAAATATACTATTTATTATGATTTAGCCTCAATATTTATCATATTTATAACATATTTAGAGGCGTTAAACCCTAATTGATATTTTTTATTTTATTGATAATTAAATAGAAATAAAATAAAAAATGGAAAACAATATTTTCAATTTATATTGTTTTCCATTTTTGAAATTTTATGTAAAATTTGAGTAGAAATTAAGCTTGTTTCTTTACAAACTTTGTCAAAATAACAATTAATTGTCCATCAACTTTTCCCTCAATCTGATCTGTATTATCATGTACCAAACGAATGTTACGAACAGCAGTTCCTATTTTAGCATTAATTGTAGAACCTTTTACATCTAAATCTTTAATTAATGTAACTGTATCACCGTTTATTAAAATATTCCCGTTGCTGTCTTTATGTAAATCTACAGAACCATCTCCTTCATGATCTCCGCTTGCTTTTGCCCATTCTAGGTTATCATCATCTAAATACATCATATCTAAAGCATCAGCTGCCCAAGACTCATTACGAAAACGGTTTAACATTCGCCAAGAAAGAACTTGTATAGCAGGAACTTCACTCCACATAGAAGAAAGTAAAAACGATTCCCAAAAAGCAGCATCTAACTCTTCTCTTTTCTCAATTTGATTAATACATTTTGCTGTAATGTATACATTTCTATCTGGATTGCTACTTGCTTCTGGATTAACTTCATAAATTTCCAAATCTGTTGTAACACCAGTTAATTCGCACTGATTTCCGCTTCTTTCTTGTAAAAATGTTTCTAATTTCATTTCGGATGATTTCAATTTTTGCAAAGATAACTTTTATTTAGAATAGATTGTTTAAAGGTTATTTTATTAAAATTATTTATATTCGTTTAGAATAACAACCTAAATTATGCGAGTTAAGAAAAATTCTGGAGAACTTATTACGTTTGATCCTAAAGCATTAAAAAGATCGTTAACAAAATCTGGCGCAAAGAAAGAAGAAGTAGAAGAAGTTTTTACTTGCGTTTCTAATGATTTGTACGATGGTATCCCGACTAAGGATTTATACAAAATTGCTTTTGATTATCTAAAAAAATATAGAAATTCTTACGCTGCACGTTACAGTTTAAAAAGAGCCTTAAGAGATTTAGGTCCAGAAGGATATTTCTTTGAAAGATGGATTGGTCGTGTGATGCAATCTTTTGGTTACGAATCTTTAAATTCTCAAATTGTACAAGGAAATGCAGTTAAGCACGAAATAGATATTGTTGCAGTAAAAGACAATCGATTGATTTTTTGCGAATGCAAATTTAGAAACGATGAAGATGCAAAAATATCTGTTACAACACCCATGTACTTTTTATCTCGTGTAAAAGACGTACAAGAAAATACGTATCGTTTTTTTGGACGAGAATTAAAATTGAGTAAAGGATTTTTAGTTACGAATGCTTATTTAACAACAGACTCTATAAATTTTGCCAACTATTATGGTGTAGGATTAATTTCTTGGAATTACCCAGAAAACTATAATATTAAAGATTTAGTTGATAATGCAGCTTTATATCCTATAACTTGTCTTACAACATTAACCAAAGAACAAGAGAAAAAACTATTAGAAAAAGACTGTATTCTAGTAAAAGATTTAATTAAAAATCCTAGTATATTAAATGATTTAAATATTTCTAGTGATTTAGTAAACAGTGTTTTGGAAGAAGCTAACGAATTAATGCAAGTAGATAAAATTACTGAACCTTTTTTTGAATAGATTCTAAAATTTAGAAGCTACTTTTTGAGCGTATTATTTTTTCGATTTGTAATTGTCGTGGAATCCAATACCCTCAAAAATTTGTTGCTTATATTTTTCTATACGATTTATTCTTGTCTGTGGATTTTTAGATTGAGAAAAATAAATAATATAACCACGTTGTCGTCCTAGAGTTAAATTAAAAAATGCTTTTTTGAATGTAGGATCTTTCTCAAAAAATGCTGTTAATTCTTCAGGAATAGGTTCAGGGTTTTTATTCATTTCAACCTTTTTCCCTTTCTCCTCAATTGTTATTGCTTCTGAAATATAAGAAGATAAGATATCCTTCAACTTCTCTATCTCTTTTACGTTTGTAAATTTTATAATTCGTCCGGATTGTATATTTCCTTGTTGTGTAAGAATTTTTTCTTCATCTTTTAATAAAACTCCTTTAAAGAAACTAAGATTAGCAGATTCTTTAAAAGCAGAAATAGAAACAATGTTTTTGTTATGAAGCGTATAAACAGGAATTCCCCATTTTATTTCTTCTTTTAATCCAGATTCCAACACTATTTGTCGTAATGTTTCCAGCTCTTTTCTCCAAGTATTTACTTTACATTCTAACGTTGCACCATATTTACAGCGCATACAACCATCTATCATGTATTTGTCTACTAATGGATTTAGCTCTAATTTCATTTATCAATGTATTAAGTACAGATATAGAGAATTAACCTTTTACAAAGGTTACAAAAAAATAGTTGATAAAATGTATACGACTGATTTTTAGAACGTTTATAAAGATTTTATTTCGAAATAAAAACCCCTGAAAACAGCCAGTGTATATCGCATAAAAGTAGAATACCTTTGATGAAATTATTTTTGAAGATAAAAAATGAGAAAAATAACTTTAGCAATTCTTTTTTCGTTTGTCAGCCTTATAGCTTTTGCACAATCCTTAAAAGTTGTTATTAAACAAGATGGAAAAATAATACAGCCAGTAAATAATATTTACGAATTGAAAAAATCTACGTTCGTATTTGAAATTACATCTACTGGTTTAGAAGGTTTTTTAATTGGTGCAACAACAGACGAAAGTATTTATAATGCTGCTTTAGGCGATTATAATCCAGATGTTTGGTGGTTTCAGAATACAGGTATGGCAGAAGAATTATACAATGCAGATAAAGAATTATTTCTGATGGATATGGCACCATCATATTGGTATTACATAGATTCTAAAGATCATAGATTTGATAAAAATCCTAAAGGAAATTTAAATCAATGGAAGGGAACACGTACGATTTCAAAATTCTATGATATTATTGCTGTTGAAGAAATTGCTTTGAAAAATTTTGAAGGAAGTGTTTATATGCTAATGTACAACCCAATCTATAATGATGAATATGATTTGGTTGGAAAGGAAAACCTCTTCAATGCTACATTAAAATTTAAAGACTAATTTATTACACCCTAACTATTTTTATATATCGAAGTCCTGTTATTCTATTATGAAAACAGGACTTTATTTATTGTATAATTAAACCATATTCTATTGCTAATTTTATAGCTGAACTAAGATTAGAAGTTTGAAATTTTTCGATTAAATTTTTTCGATGACTTTCTACGGTATGTGGACTAATAAAAAGCTTTTCTGCCATCTGATTTGTTGTAAGACCTTTTGCAGCTTCGGCTAAAATTTCCTTTTCTCTTCTTGTTAATTTAGGAACTTTATTTAATCCATTTGGAGATTTTTTTTCTAAAACAGATTTAGTTTGTGAACATAAAAATTGCTTTCCTTTGTATACGGTATTAATGCCTTCTAAAATTTCGAAAACAGATGCATTTTTCTGGATATAACCTAAAGCTCCTTCTGCCAATGTGCTATTAATTACAGGAAATTCATTATGAACGCTAAGCATAATTATTTGAAGGTTTTTGTATTTCTTCTTCAAAGGTTTTATAAGTTCTATACTATTAATATCAACTAAATTAATATCTAACAATAAAATATCAACTACTTGTTTTGATAAGCCAGCATTCATTTCAGAAACATTTTTAAAACAATCTACGACATCTATTGTATCACTATTTCCTAATATATTTTTTAATCCTTCTAATAAAAGAGGATGATCATCTGTTATAGCTACTTTTATCATGTTTATTGAATAGGAATTTGAAGTTCTATACTTGTACCAATATTTAATTCGGAAATAATATTCATTGTTCCTTTTAAAAATTGTACTCTTGATTCTATGTTATGAAAACCAGCAGTTTTCCTTACATCTAAATTTTCTTGATTAAAACCTTTACCATTATCTTCTATAATTAGGTTTAAGGTATTTTCTTCTTCACTTATCTGGATAATAATTTCGGAAGCTTGTGCGTGTTTTATCGTATTATTAACCAATTCTTGAATAATTCTATACAAAAGCAATTGCTTTTCTTTTGATATAGAATTACTATAATTAATAAACTCCGTGTGTATATCGAGTGCATTATTAGACATACGAGAAGCAAATTCTTGGATGGCTACTTCTAAACTATATTTCAGTAATAAATCGGGCATTAAATTATGTGCAACACGTCTTAACTCTTCTACAGCTCCGTCTATTTGGTTGATAGATTTTGAAATACCTTCTTGTATATTTTCTGAATTAGTTGGATTTAAATAAGACAACTGCAATTTAGTTCCCGAAAGTAATCCTCCTAAACCATCATGAAGATCACGTGCCAAGCGACCACGTTCTTGCTCTTGCCCTTCGAGTAATGCTGTAAGTGTCGATATTTTTGAGTTTTGTTTTTCTTTCTCAATTGCTAATGCGTGTAACTCATCTCTTTGTCTCATAGAGTTTGCACGTTGTTTATACGCATATAGTAATAAAATGATAAGAGCAATAGAGAAAACAATAAAAGCAATATAGTATTTACTTATTTTTTCTTTGTAGGCTAATAACTTTTTATAGTTATCAATATCATTATTCTTTTGTAGAGTTTCTAACTTAGCTAAACGAAGTTGTTGTTCTTTTTTCTCTGAGTTAAGTTCGGAGAATTTTAGTCGCTCTCGTTGATTTTCTTCAACTAATTTCAGATTATTATAAACCTGTTCACGTTGTGTTCTAAGTATATTTATTAACTTAATTTGTTGTGCTTTTTTATCACTTTCTAATTGCAGTTTTATATATTTTTGTTCTTGTCTTTCTTTTTCAAATTGAGACTCTAATCGTTTGGTAATATCTAACTTTTCCTGATCATAGAGGCTTTTATATTTGTCAACATAACTCTTGTAGTAAGCTAATGCTTCTTTATAATTACCTTGTTCTTCGCTAATTTGAGATAAAGATTCAAGAATTGATAATTCTATATTATGATCTCTTACGGGACTTTTTTCTATCTCCATTGCAGCTTTTAGAAAGTAAGATTTAGCTAAATCATATTCTTTATTTTGTATTGCCAAGTCAGCTAAAATTCCAAAAGAGGAAGCGATATGAATAGCTTCGCCAGTTTCTAAACTAATATTATTTGCTAAGAGCGCATATTTCATCGCTTTATCCCTATCAAAATCACTGTATAAATTAGCTAGATTAATGGCTGCATAGGATAAACTACTTTTGCTAAGCATAGCAGTTTCATTTCTATTAAAAGTAGTAATAGCTTGTAAATAGTAATTTTCTACTTTGTTTCTTAGATTGATCTTAGATGGATTTTGAACATATTTTTGTTCATACATATAACCCATTCTCATATAAGAATCAAAAATAAGGTTTGGATCATTTTGTTTAGAAGCTAATAACAGAAATTGTTTACTATATTTTTCTTCTAAATCATATTCATTTAAGTTAGAATAAATGGTAGATAATTCTTTAACGGTATTTGCAAATCGACCATATAGAGTAGAAGTCGTAGGAGAATTTTCATAATATCTAATAGCTTTTAAATAAGAAGCAACAGCATCTGCTGTTTTATTATTTCGTATTAAAATCCAACCATTTGCATATTCAAAATATCCTTTTGCTTCATTGTTTTTTGTTTTTGAACTATAGGTTTTTGCCATGTTCAAGCTTTTTAAAGCTTCGGTTTCTTTATTATCAAGACGATAATTCATCGCTTGTACAGCATATAAAATAGTGGCGTATTTTCCGTCTGTTTCTTTTGTCGCTATAGAAATATTGGTTGCTAATATTTGATAGGATTTTGATTTTAAATTATTAAAATAAAGTGCTTTTGCGTATTTAGGAGCTATGTTTAACTGCTCTGTTACTTTGTTGGAGTTATTATAATATTCCTTTTCTAATTTGCTTAAAACATCTTGTGCTTTAACAAAAACAGAACAAATGAGTAAAGTAAATATAAATAATAACCTGTGTAGCAAAACTTTATTTTTAATGTATTAAAGAAAGTAAATATAATTAAATAGTTAATTAATTGATGACAGAACTATGTGCGCAATAAAGCTATTTTTTTGTTAGCTTTAATTGTGTTTTTTCTTTTGATAAATTAAAAGTTATCACCTTAGATGGCTTAAAAATTTGAGTAGGTGACATGCATGTACCAGATGATGTAATGCTATCAACCTTTAATTGGATTTGATTAGATTTGGTAAAATAATACGTACCAAATATTGCTGTAAAACAATCGTTCCCACATTCCCAACTATCGTAACTTTTAAAGTTTTTATCATCTAAAAAATCGATTGCATGAAAATTATAAATGAATGCAGTCTTATCTCTTTTAGATAGATAATAAGTTTTTTCTCCATCTGGAGTAATAAGTCCTCCCATATCAATAATCCATTGCGTATTTTTTAAATTATTTGGAAACTTTGTTTTTTCACAATTTAAAATTATCAGCAATATTAGTATCAATGATGAAAGCACAAAAAATTGTTTCATATTTTCTTGTTCAACTTTTTATTCAAATCCCTATTTAATCTCTTTTGTAAACAATCAATTTCAACTTTTTTATGGTCTAAATTGATAACTCTCATTTAAATTATTAAACCCTATTTCTTTTTCTAAAAGACTATCCAATTCATTAAAAGTTAATAAACCTTCTCCTTCTTCTTTAGAACCATTTGGTAAATCGTAAGAATATTTAAAAATATCTTTGGAGTATATTTCTTTTAAAATACCTATCCAATGAGGTTTTAAATATGATTCGTGGGTTTTTAATTGCGCAATTAAATTAGCTTTTAACTGCTTTTCATCCTGATTATAAAACGTAGAATACTCATCTATTTCTGTTAAAGATTCTAGCAATTGTCTAAAAGTAAAGTCTTGTAAATTTTTTGCCAAAATCTCTGCGCTATCTTCATCATGTGGAAGAAATACGATAGGAATATCATTATTTATTTCTAAATCGATTTGAAAAACATATAAATCACCACCAGCAGTTTTTCCAAAAGGAATATATTTATAATCAAGTTTTATCTCTCCATTTTCTGCATCTGTTTTAAGTTCTTTAATTGATTCCAGAATATCTTTTGGATTTATTAACTCAAAATCATAGCTGTATAGTAAAAAAGGAGGATTCTCTTGTAGCTTAGGAAATGTTTTACCAATCCAGTTAAGAGATGTTTCTCCCCAATCTAACATTTTATGATGATACAATTGTTTATAAATTTCTGGATAAACAAAACCAAATTCTTCTTCTAAATCTTGTAATATGTTCATTTTCGTGTGATTTTTAAATAATTTTTTAAATATTCTTAGATTTTTCAAAATTTATTTTTTGTTTAATTTCATCTTTTAAATCTATTTCTATCAGTTAATTTTCTTTGTATTCCTTTCCAGAATATATATCAATATAATAATAAATATCCTCTCCTGAATTGAGTTTCACATTTACTAATCCTTCAGAATTAATAGATTTATAAGATTTTGATCCTATATTTTTTTTATTTTTATTATCATAAAGTGTGTATAAGCTATTTTCTTCTTTCTGCAGAGCATAGATTTCTTTTTCTGCATCTAAGACAGTAATAGCATAATATTCGGGTTTTATTTCCCAAGTATTTTTTTCCTTGTTCCATAAACCTTTCATTCTTAATTTTTTTGAAACATCTTCAACACGAATAATATATAAATTATTCATGCCTTCGTAGGAATTTATTTTTCCAACTTTCCAATTTTTCTCAATATATTGATGAGGTATAATCATTTTAGCATCTGGCCATACTAAATAGCCAATCTGATCTAAAACTTTAAAATTATATGTATCAATATTGTCTACAACATTTCCTTTAGTATCAATATATAACCAATCAAAAGCCCAAACATCATCATCGTAATCAAAAACGCCCAATAAAAAATAGGGTGAATTAGTGATAGAATAAATCAAAGAAGTTTTTTTAATGAAATCAATTTGAGAAGATGTTGCTTTCCTAATCTGTTTAGGAAATACCTTTTCATATTGAGGAAAAGCGTAGATGTTATTCGTTTTATTGTCTATTAATAATTTTGGAACTTCTGGTTCATAACGCTCCTTATTAATAGCATTTAGTGTAATGGTTTCTTTACCGAATTGAATTGAAAGTGTTTCAATCCCATTTAATCCGTTATGAATTGCTTTTTTATTATTCAGTTCGTATATAGAGTAGGTTTTATTTGATTCTTTAATAAAACGACTATTCTCTAATAACTCTACAATATCATTATCAATTTTATTTAAACGGGATTTTTTAATTTCATAAAGCGTTCCATTCCAATAAACATGATTTTCATTTACAGATATAAAGTTTAGATAAAAATAATCATCTAAATAAGGGATATCTTCATTTAGTAAAATTTGTTTACTTTCTAAAACTCCAATTTCTACTTTATGATAGGTTTGTTCTTTTTCGATATCACCTCCTAAAATATTCCAATCCCATTTCCAAATTGGCATTTTCTTTTCATATTCTATTTCTTTTTTATAAAATGTGAGTCCATTTACAACATCTAAACTAATTGTTTGAGGAGAAAAATCTAAAACTATTTTTCCGTTTTCATCTATAATTGCATATTCATTTTTTTCATTCTCAACAGTTGCAAAACCAGTAGGAGTGAATGTTGATGCATTAATAAACTTTTGAGAAGTCAAAGGTTTTAAACTCGTTTTATCAACATAGATAAAATCCTTTTGTTTTGTTAGAAAAGGAATACTATTTACCATTTTGTTTTTTGAAGAAACTAATGTGGAGTTATCTTTCTTTTCTTGCGTACAACCTGTGATTGAAGTTAACACAAAAAAGAAACTAAATATTATTATTTTCATGCCCCGAATTCTTATTCATCATATCACTCAATATTAAAAAGAGTTGAAGAATAAAACAATCCCCGCTATCAGCTATATTTTATTGGGAATGAAAGAAACTATTGTAAATAAAAAACCAGCAACAAATAATTTTGCTGCTGGTTTTTATTATATAGAATAAAATCTAAAACGATTTTAATTATCCCATTGTTTTTTCGTAACGTTTACGGTCATTCTCTTTTAAGTGAATTTTACGTAGACGGATGAAGTTAGGAGTAACCTCAATACACTCATCACCTTGGATATATTCCATACATTCTTCCAAAGTCATTTCTGTTTTTGGAGCAATAGAAGATGAATCATCTTTACCAGCTGCACGAATGTTATTTAATTTTTTAGCCTCAACTACGTTTACAACTAAATCATTATTACGAGAGTGCTCTCCGATAATCATACCTTCGTAAACCTCTTCACCAGGAGCGATAAAGAATTTTCCACGATCTTGTAATTTATCAATAGAGTAAGGAGTCGATGTACCTTGATCTTTAGAAATGATAACACCAGCAGAACGTCCAGCAATAGCACCTTTAAATGGTTTGTATGCTAAGAAGTTATGAGCCATTACAGCTTCACCTGCAGTAGAAGTTAACATTAAAGAACGTAAACCGATTAATCCACGAGATGGAATTTCGAATTCTAAATGTTGCATTCCTTCTTTAGCTTCCATTACTAATAAATCACCTTTACGTTGAGTTACTAAATCGATCGCTTTAGAAGAATAATCATCAGGAACATCAATTACTAATGTTTCGTATGGTTCACATTTTTCACCGTCAATTTCTTTAAAGATAACTTGTGGTTGCCCAACAGTTAACTCATATCCTTCACGACGCATAGTTTCAATTAATACAGATAAGTGCATAATACCACGTCCGTAAACTAATTGTGTATTAGAATCTTCTGTTGGTTCTACACGTAAAGCTAAGTTACGCTCTAACTCGTCTGTTAAACGATCTACTAAGTGACGAGAAGTAACAAATTTACCATCTTTACCAAAGAATGGAGAGTTGTTAATTCCGAAAGACATGTTCATTGTAGGTTCGTCAATATGCATTACAGGTAACGCTTCTGGGTTTTCTGCATCTGCAATAGTATCTCCAATTTGGAAACCGTCAATACCAACAACAGCACAAATATCTCCAGCTTTTACTTCTGTAGCTTTTACTTTTCCTAAACCTGTGAATGTATATAATTCTTTTACTTTATGTTTTTTGAAAGAACCGTCTGGTTTTGCTAAAGCAATCCAATCACCTTCTTTAATTTCTCCACGAGTAACTTTACCTACAGCAATACGTCCTAAGAATTTAGAATAATCTAAAGAAGTAATTTGCATTTGTAAATCACCTTCTTTTGCTTCTGGAGCAGGAACGTGCTCTAAAATACCATCCATTAAAGGTAAGATATTTTCTGTAGGAACATTTTCTGTATTAAACCATCCTTGTTTAGAAGAACCGTAGAATGCAGGGAAATCTAATTGCTCTTCTGTAGCATCTAAGTTGAAGAATAATTCGAATACTTTATCGTAAACTTCGTCAGGACGACAGTTTTCTTTATCAACTTTGTTAATTACTACTAATGGTTTTAAACCTAATTCTAATGCTTTTCCTAATACGAAACGAGTTTGAGGCATTGGTCCCTCAAAAGCATCTACTAATAAGATAACACCATCAGCCATTTTCAACACACGCTCAACTTCACCACCAAAATCGGCGTGGCCAGGAGTGTCGATAACATTGATTTTTACACCTTTGTACTCTACCGAAGCATTTTTAGAGAAGATAGTAATCCCTCTTTCACGTTCGATATCATTGTTATCCATGATTAATTCACCTGACTCTTGGTTTTCTCTGAAAACGTTTGTTGAGTGAAGAATTTTATCAACCAACGTCGTTTTTCCGTGGTCAACGTGTGCGATAATCGCAATATTTCTAATGTTTTGCATCCTTGAAATTTATGGGTGCGAATTTACGATAAATTATTTTTAATTACTATAGATTTTATTTAATTTAATGAAATCGCAACAAACGCTGATTATTTATCGTTTTTTATTACCAAAAGGGTTGTATGAGATACCGAAATTAAAATAGAAAGACGATTTTGGTTTTGCTTCATATAAATAATCATTAAAAGATTCACCTTTTTCAAAAATTCTTGCTGTGGGAATACTACGTAATCCTGTTTTTACAGTTCCAATGAAAGCGCCAATTCGATGCTCATACATTGCGCCACTATTAATTTCGGTTTGTCTATATTCAAATGTTTTATTTGAGCGATTAAAGTAAAAAGAAGTCACATCCATTTCACTACCAAGAGAAATTCTTCCGTTATTAAAAATATCTTTCTTCATCATAACTCTTTTAGGAAGTATAATATCTGCTATCCAACCATTTCTAAATTTATGTTCATAAGAAATAAGTGGAACGGCTGGTATTTGTGCGCTTGGATCTACAATAACAGCTAATCCTACAAGTAATTTAGTTCTCTCATTTGCTTTTAACATTATACTACCAGTTAGTAAACTTCGAAATCTTTCAAAACTATTCTCATTTCCATCCACAGAAACTGTAGCTGTATAAATGGCCATTTTATTCCATAATTTAGAAATATGACTAGCAGTTATAGCTTCGGAATGATAATGAAAGTTTTGTTTTATATCTTGAAAAGATGAATTTACTGTTTCTATGTTTGCAGTCGTAAATTTATAATTAAGCGCTGTAGATATAGTCCATTTATCTTTTTTAAAGAAATACAAGTTGGCATTTGCCTTTATTTGTTGAAAATCTTTCACCTTACCTTCTGGTAAATTATAATCGTTATTTTCTAATTTTTGAGAAAAGTTATAAGGTGTTAGTCCTGTATATTCTACATTTAATACGCGTGTTGAAGGAAATTTATCAGCAATAAAAGCAACAGCTTTTTTCTGAACACTATCTTTCTTTTGCGCGAATGATTGCGTAAATAGTAAAAGCAATAGAAATGGAATTGCTTTGTATTTGTTATGATGCATTACTTTTTATTTGATTTCGTAAATACTTGATTGGAAAAAATTAAATACGAATACCTTGTCGTAATTTTTATTGATCTGATGATCTTCAATAGTTTTTATAATTGATTTTAATGCCGCATCTAATTTATCATTAACCAAAACAAACCACGACTCTTTGTTTTTATTTCTTGATTTTTCGATTGTATTATTAACATTAGAAATGTCTGTTAGTATAACTTCTTTTTCAAGATTATTCTTTCCGATAATACAAAAATCGTAATTGATACAATCTATAATTTCCAATGACGGATCATAACATTCAATAAAACGATTAAGATCTGTTATTTGAATAATTTTATTTTCTTTCTCTACCGATGAAAAATCGAGAAGGTTTAATTTTGTTACCCAATCATTAAAATTTTTTAAACTCATAGCGGTTTACCTTTATATATAATATGCTAAGAAAAGTATTATAAAGCTGTTCTAACTTTTTTTTATACCAACGGTATATTTTTTTATACGAAATGGTAAAAATGGATATGTATAATAAAAATGAGGATTGGTATAATCTTTAAATATGTATTGTCTTAATCAATTATCTTTGTTTTATTACATAGATTATAAGGAAAATGAATTCGTTATTGCAGTCAAAAAATCAAAAAATCATCAATTTTCTTGTCGATAAGAAATTTAGATTTTTACGACATATATTATTTTTATTCGGTTTTTTATTGATTGTCTATAATTCTACTTTCTCTTTAAGTTATGATGGAGTATATAGATATTATGCGATTTTTCTATTATTCGTCATATTTGTTGCAAAAGTTTATATAAATATTTATTTTTTAGTTCCTCAATTTTTCTTCAAAGGATATTATATTTTGTATTTATTATTATTAACGATTCTAGTTTTTTTAGGAATAAACATTATAGGTGAAACATTAAAACATTTTTTTGAGAGTCATAGAATTGTACATGCTGAACAAATAAGAGATAAAATTAGAGGATATTATGAAGCTTTTCTTGTTGTTGCACCTATTATTATGATGACAACAACATTAAAGTTATTTCAGAAATGGGTGGAGGATAATCGACAAATTTCAGAATTAAAGAATTTGACATTTTTAATGGAGATAAATGAATTGAAAAATCAAATCAATCCTCATTTTTTGTTTAATATGCTAAATAATGTAAAAGCGTTAATTAGAAAAGATCCTGAGATAGCAACTGTTGTTATTATGAAACTTTCAGAATTTTTACGTTATCAGTTATATGAAAACAACGAAGAAAAAACTTCTGTGTCATCTGAAATTAAATTTCTATCTAACTTTTTAGACTTAGAAAAAATTCGCCAAGAAAACTTAAATGTAAGTATTGATAGTGGAGTAGATTCAAGGATTCTGAATTCTACTTATATTCCTCCAAATTTATTTACAACATTTGTGGAAAATGCAATAAAACATAGTGTAAATGTGCAAGGGGATCCAACTTTTGTGCATGTAGATATTTCGATAAAAGAAAAGCAATTGTATTTTATTTGTCGTAATTCTGTAGATCCTAATTATATTGTTTCTGACAAGAAATTTGCAGGTTTAGGACTTCCTAACATAAAAAGAAGGTTAGAATTGTTGTACGGTAAAATGTGTACACTAGATATTAACTTTACAAATACCGAATATACTGTTAGTTTAATAATACCAATATGAATTGTATTATAATAGATGATGAGCCTTTGGCGAGAGAAGAAATGATTTCTTTAATAAAGGAAGTTTCCGATTTAGAAATTCTAGGAACATTTGCAAATGCAACTTTAGCTCTCCAGTTTTTAGAGACAACAGAACCAAATATTATTTTTTTGGATATAGAAATGCCTTTAATTAATGGATTAGAATTTGCGCAAAGTGTATCTAAAAATAGTTTAATAATTTTCACAACAGCTTATTCACAATATGCGATACATAGTTATGAATTAGATGCAATCGACTATTTATTAAAACCAATTGATAAAAAACGGTTAGAAAAAGCAATAAATAAAGCTGTATTTTATAATGGATTACTTTCTAATAAAATAGAGAAGAGTATTGTTGAAGAAAACGATGAAGATTTTTTATTGATAAAAGCTGACAGAAAATTTTATAAAATAAGTTTCTCAGAAATTTTATTCATCGAAGGTTTAAAGGATTATGTAGTAATCTATACAACTACAAAGAAGTTGATTACAGCAATGAATTTAAAAACAATTCACCAAAAGATTATTTCTGATGATTTTTTAAGAGTTAGTAAATCTTATATCATCAATTCAAAGTTTGTAAACTCTTTTGATAATCATACTATTTATATTAATGAATTCGAAATTCCTATGGGTGAAGTTTATCGTACAGAATTTATTTCAAAATATTCGAAAGGCTTATTCGGGTAAAACGAATAAATGTTATAACATAAAAAAAGCCAAACATTTCTGTTTGGCTTCTTGTGACCTGGCTGGGGCTCGAACCCAGGACCCCAACATTAAAAGTGTTGTGCTCTACCAACTGAGCTACCAGGTCTCCGTTTATGGAGTGTTATCGTTTTTATACTTCTCAATAACTTGAAGTTTGTGACCTGGCTGGGGCTCGAACCCAGGACCCCAACATTAAAAGTGTTGTGCTCTACCAACTGAGCTACCAGGTCTCCGTTTATGGAGTGTTATTTTTTTTATACTTCTTAATAACTTGAAGTTTGTGACCTGGCTGGGGCTCGAACCCAGGACCCCAACATTAAAAGTGTTGTGCTCTACCAACTGAGCTACCAGGTCTCCGTTTTTTCGGACTGCAAATATACGATTATATCTGAGTTTACAAAACGAAAGACGTTTTTATTTTTTTTCTATAAAAAAGAACGTTTTGACTAAGTGACCTGGCTGGGGCTCGAACCCAGGACCCCAACATTAAAAGTGTTGTGCTCTACCAACTGAGCTACCAGGTCAGTTCCTTAAATCGAGTGCAAATATAGGTTCTTTAATACTAAATTAACAAACCTTTTTGTAAGTTTTTTGTATATTTTTAATTAAATCTTTAGATTTTAATAACTTAAAATTCATTCTTTTTTAAAGTAGGATACGGTATTTTTGTATAATTTGTAAAATTTAATATTTTAATGATGATTCTTTTTTGAACTTTATGGAGAAAATATTTAAATAATAATTCGTCTATTGAATTAGTGGGCTTTTATATAAAATACGACTTTCTTTTAGAATAGTTCAATTGTTTAATGAATCATTTTTCTTATAGATTTGTAGCAAGCAGAAGTTATGGATATTATAGAGTTTTTTGGTTTTGTAGGTGCTTTTTTCATCGGACTCATTATGGGAGTTCTTGGTGGAGGAGGTTCTATATTAGCAGTTCCTATTCTTGCTTATATCTTTCACTTCGATGAAAAAATAGCAACAGCTTATTCTCTTTGTATCGTAGGAAGTACTGGTCTTATAGGAGGAATAAGACAAGCTTTACAAAAAATGGTAGATTGGAAAGTTGTTTTTCAATTTGGTTTTCCTGCAGTTATCGGAATTACTATGGTAAGAGCATTTCTAATTCCCGCTCTACCTAGTGAGTTATTTTCTATAGGTGATTTCTTTGTTACTAGACGAATGGCAATGTTTGGTTTATTTGCTTTCTTAATGGTATTTGCAGCAATATCTATGTTAAAAGGGAAGAAGGAAGTAGAAATTGAACACAATAGTTCAAAATTTAACCCCGTATTACTAATTCAAGGGTTTTTAATTGGCGGACTTACTGGAATGGTAGGAGCAGGTGGAGGTTTTTTAATTGTCCCTGCTTTAATGATGGTTGCAAAATTAAATATGAGAGAGGCTTCTGCAACTTCGCTTGTTATTATTGCCATAAACTCTTTAATCGGATTTTTTATAGGAGATGCTTTACATATTAAAATAGACTGGGCATTTTTAAGTATTTTCATAGGAATATCTATGTTAGGAATTTTAGTAGGAACTTACATTAATAAATTTCTACCTATAAAATTCTTAAAAAGAACTTTTGCTATTTTTATTATTTTAATGGCTATATTTATGTTTATAGAAGAATTTATTATTCAATAAATATGAAATTAGACGAAGCCTTTTGGAACGATAGATATATTAATAATGAGACAGGTTGGGATTTGAAATCACCTTCAACACCTCTTAAAGAATATGTTGATCAACTCGAAAATAAAACAATCAAAATTCTAATCCCAGGTTGCGGTAATGCTTACGAAGCAGAATACCTCTTAGCAAATGGATTTACAAATGTCACATTAATTGATATTTCAGAAATTGTCGTAAATAATATCAAGAATAAATTTCAAAATAATCCTAATATACAGGTTATACACCAAGATTTTTTTAAACTAGAAGGAGAATTTGATTTAATTCTAGAACAAACCTTTTTTTGCGCATTAGATCCAAAATTGAGAAATAATTACAGCGAAAAAATAAACGAATTACTTTCTGATGACGGTAAGTTAGTTGGCGTTTTATTTAATCGAGATTTTGAAAACCAATCTCCTCCATTTGGAGGAAGTAAAACAGAATATGATACCTATTTTAAAGATTATTTTGATTATAAAACAATAGAAGAATGTTACAATTCTATCCCGCCAAGAGCAGGAAATGAACTATTTATAAATTTAAAAAAGAAAAGCAAATAATCTATGATTTTATTCATAAATTAAACTGTAATTATCAATATTATTTGACTTTAAATAGAAGAAAAATATCAGTTTAATTCTTTTACAGAAAAATCTAAATTTTATTATTTGTACTTTTACAACCTAAATTCATTTTTATGAAAATTGAACAAATTTACACCGGATGCTTAGCGCAAGGTGCTTATTATATAGAAAACAACGGAGAAGTAGCAATTATAGATCCATTAAGAGAAACACAATCTTACATTGATCAAGCAGAAAAAGATAATGCTAAAATCAAATATATTTTTGAAACACATTTTCATGCAGATTTCGTTTCTGGTCATGTAGATTTGGCAAAGAAAACTGGTGCAACAATTGTGTATGGACCAACGGCAGAACCTAATTTCGATGCACACATTGCAACAGATAATGAGGTTTTTAAGTTAGGAAATATTACAATTACTGCTTTACATACGCCAGGACATACAATGGAAAGTACAACTTATCTTTTAAAAGATGAAAATGGTAAAGATTATGCTATTTTCTCTGGAGATACTTTGTTTATTGGAGATGTTGGGCGTCCAGATTTAGCACAAAAATTAAATTCAGATTTAACTCAAGAAAAATTAGCAGGATTTTTATACGATTCTTTACACTCAAAAATAATGCCTTTAGCAGATGATGTTATTGTGTATCCAGCTCATGGAGCAGGTTCTGCATGTGGAAAGAATATGAGTAAAGAAACTTTTGATACATTAGGACATCAAAAAGAGGTAAATTATGCTCTTAATCCTAAAATGACAAAAGAGGAATTTATTACAGAATTAACTTCAGGATTATTACCTCCACCATTTTATTTTCCAGAAAATGTAATGATGAATAAAATGGGAGTAGAATCATTAGACGTTATAAAAGAACGTGCTAATCATGCATTATCACCAGATGAATTTATACAAGTAGTAGAAGAAACAAGCGCTTTAATATTAGATGTAAGGGATCCTCAAACTTTTGCTGCAGGATTTATTCCTGGTTCTATTAACATAGGAATTAAAGGAAATTTTGCGCCATGGGTAGGAACTTTAATTACAGATATTAAACAACCAATTTTATTAATTGCTGATGCTGGTTCAGAAGATGAAGCAGTAACACGTTTAGCTCGAGTAGGGTATGATAACGTAATTGGTTATTTAGCAAATGGATTCCAATCTTGGATAGATGCAGAAAAAGATTTTGATGAAATAGTTTCTATTTCACCAGAAGAGTTTGTTGAATTAGTAGATGAAACAGAACTAAAAGTACTTGATGTACGTAAACCAGGAGAATTTTCATCTGCACACGTAGTTGGAGCAACTTCTGCACCTTTAGATTTTATTAATGAATCTATGAAATTAATCGATCCAGAAGAAACATATCTTGTACATTGTGCTGGTGGATACCGTTCTATGATATTTACATCTATTTTACGTGCACGCGGTTACGAGAATTTAATTGAAGTAGCTGGAGGTTTTGGTAAAATAAAAGAAGTTGAAGGGGTAAAGATAGAAGAAGGTGTTTCTGCTTGTCAATCAGAACAGCCAAATTCTTGTTCAACTAACTAACAATTTTAATCAATAAATAACGTTATAGCCTTGAGAAATCGAGGCTTTTTTTATCGCCAATAAACAATTAGTTCATGAAAAAAATAATATTCATCTTTTGTGTTTTAATGTATTCAGCTGTTTTTGCTCAACATAAAGTATATGGTGCAGAGGCTTTTGGAGTAACATTGCCACAAAATTTTGAACGCACAATAGGTCTTAATGATTACGCTACTTTACAATTTGAGAGTAAATCGCCAAAACCAAACGCTTACGGTTTTTTAATTTTTGAGCATAAAGATGAATTAAAACTAGCTCAAGCTAATTTAGATATAATCGACTATACATTAAATTCTATTGAGCCTTACACAGCAAGAGAAGGTTTTAAGTATATCAAAAAACCCTATATAGCTTACGAAAGAGGTTTTAATTATGCGTATACAGAATTTGAAACAAGTGATGAAGAATTAGGTCATATTTACTTTTTACAAACCGTAATAGAAACAAAAGATTATATTTATCAAATTATTCAATATTGTGGCTTTAACGAAAAAGAAATCATGAAAAACGATTTTGTAAATATAGTTAACAGCTTTAAAGTTGATGAATAAGAATTGTATAATAAATTAACACATTTAAAATGAAATTCAAGTTTTTAGTAATTATTGCTTTTGTATTAGTAGCTATTACAAATGCTCAATCTTCTTTAATTGGAGCAGAATCTTTCTCTGTAAATTTGCCAGCAGGTTATAGTCGTGCCGTTGGAACAAATGATTATGCTACTGTACAATGGCAGAATGAAGAAATGCATTCTTATGGATTTGTTATTATAGAAAATCTTGACGAATTAAAGATATCAAATGTGTCAAGTGATTTACAATCGTATATGGATATATGTATAGCGAATTATTCAGGATTTCCACAATTTAAATCTTTTGCTCCAAAATTGTTTAAGAATAAAAAAGGACAAGAGAATTTCCAAAAACAAATTAGTTATTACAACGAAGAGTTAGAATCAACAGTATATTTACAGTTTAATGTATTTAAATCTAAAAACTTCATTTATCAAGTTGTGAATTTCGGAAATGAAGACTTTCTTAAAGTTTCAAAAGAAAATACAGATTATATCATCAATAACATTGTCATACCGCAGTAACAACTAAGTTATTTAATTACCTCAATTACTTTTCATCTATCTTTTTCTTTTTAAATATTACGTGCAAGTTTTACGTGTAATGTATATAATGTGTTTTGTGTATATTGTATGTAATATGTGAATTTTATATATTTGTAATATAAAGCATTATGAAATGAGAAAAAATATAGATATAGATGAAAAGCTTCTAACAAAACTAAAATTAATATCTGCTTTTGAAGAAATAAGTGTAAAATCTGTTATGGAAAAAGCCGTATCTTTTTATGTTGAACATAAAGAAAAAGAACGTTTGAAGTCTTTATCTGATGACGAAAAAGAAGATTTAGGATTATTACTTCTTATGCAGCAGTCTGATAGAGACGATGTCGTTAGTCGTGAAGAAATAATGAATGCTTTAGATTGATGGAAGTAATTTTTTTACGAAGTTTTCTAACCGATATAAAAAAAATCAACGATAAAAAATTGAAAATAAAAATCAAGGAATTTATCGAAGAAATTGAAAAATCGGAAAATATAGATGAGATTCCTAACCTTAAGAAATTAAAAGGATATTCTACTGCTTATAGATTTAGAATAGGAGATTATAGAATAGGAATGTATAAAGATGATAATACGATTGAATTAGCACGATTTGTAAAAAGGAATGATATTTATAAAGTATTTCCTTAAAATATAGGTTCAACTAATCTTATTCTTTTGTTCTATCCAAAGTGACATGTATTTTGTACTTTGATTTGTATGATGTTGCAAAATTTGACCAATAAAGTTATGGTTTCGATGAGGTATTAAATTTTGTTCCAAATCATTAATTTTTTCTAGAAATTTATCTTCAAATAAATGTCTATTATAATGACTGTTCAAAATTTCAATCCCATTATTTTGAGCATCTTCCCATTGTTTTTCATTTTCATATAATAAACACGCTTTTTCTATAAAATCTTCTGTGTCATTTGCAATGTAACCATTCCAATTTAAATTTTCTTGCATTGCTTCTGCACCAATTTTTGTCGTAATATTTGGTGTTCCTGTTTGCATAGCGTCTACGAATTTTCCTTTTACACCAGCACCAAATTGAATAGGAGCTAATAAAACTTTATATAAGCTCATGGTTTCTTGCGCATTTTCAGCTCTTCCTTTTACAAAAAAACGTTCTGTAGGATTATTTAATTGCAAAACTTTTTGAGTGGGATATGCCCCGTAAATATGTAATTCGGCTTTGGGTAATTTTTTACGAAGAATAGGCCATATTTCACTTTTTAAAACCTGTACACAATTATAGTTAGGCTCGTGAATAAAATTTCCGATAAACATAAAATGTTTTCTTTCTTCAAATTTTTTCCAAGATTTTACTTTTTCTTCAGAAATGTTTTCCTCTAAAAATGGAAGATAATATAATAAGCTTTCGTCTATTTTAAATTCCTTCTCAAGTATTTCTATTTCTTTTTTAGAGATAATTAAAGATAAATCAGAACGTAGAATAGATGCAATTTCACGCTTTGCTAAATCGGAAAATAATAATTCGTTTGTAAAATCAATTCCTTTTTTAGAAGCAGACTGTCGCGCATTTCTCAAAAAATGTAGATCCTCCGTATCCAATATTTTCAAAGCATTTGGACATTCTTGGTTAACACGCCAACTGTATTGTTCTTCTATCATAAAACGATCAAATAGAACAATTGCTGGATTTAAGTCTTTTATAAACTGATTAAAACTTTCATCGTTTAGTTTAATTTCTACTTCACTAACATTTTTTGATTTTAAATCAAAACTAAAATCAGATTTAGATGCAGCACAAGCAAATGTAATTTCAAATTCAGTTTTTTTGAAACAATCAATTAACTGAATCATTCTTGTACCTGCAGCAGATGAAGTTGGTTCTGGCCAAACTTGTCCGATGATTAATAGTTTTTTCATCTTGCAAAATTAATAGTTTTTAAAGTTAATTCTAATACATTATAAGAATAGCAAGAAAATAATTCAACTTCATTAAACAAATTATAATTCGTAAATTTACACTTTAGAATTTTTGAGAAATGTTAGGATTAAAATTATTAACAGACCCACGTTGGGCAGATATTGCTGAAAGAAATTTAGAAGAAATTTTAACGGATCATGCTTGGTGCGAGCAAAAAGCTGCAACCAATGCAATTACAATGATTGCTTATAATTCTGAACATGATGCTTTTATTCAGGAAATGTCTGATATAGCGATTGAGGAAATGCAACATTTTAAAATGGTTGTTGAAATTATTCAGCAGCGTGGTTATACTTTGGGGCGCGAACGTAAAGATGATTATGTTGGTCAATTAATGAAATTCTGTCGTAAAGATGGTTCTCGTAATATGGCTTTTGTAGATCGTTTACTATTTGCAGCTATGATAGAAGCAAGAAGTTGTGAACGTTTTAGAGTTTTATCTCAGAATATTAACGATGAGGAATTATCAAAATTCTATTATGATTTAATGGTTTCTGAAGCGAATCATTATACTACTTTTTTAAATTTCGCACGTCAACTTTCTACAGATGTTGATGTTGATAAACGCTGGAAAGAATGGTTAGATTTTGAAGGAAATTTAATTCAATCTTACGGAAATAAAGAAGCAATTCACGGATAAAAATAATTAATATTTTTATTGATCGATATAGGAAACCATCAAATGAAATTTTTCGTTTGATGGTTTCTTTTTTTTCATATCCTATGTTAATATTTTTATAGATAATTAGCTCTAATTTTGAATTAAATCTTTTACAGTATGGAATTAGGAATAGGAATGTTTGGAGATGTTCACATCAACGAAAAAACAGGATATGTACAAACTCCTCAGCAACGAATGGCTGAGATTATAGAAGAAGTAAAATTAATGGACGAAATAGGTCTAGATTTCTTTGGAATAGGAGAACACCATCGTCCAGATTATGCCGTTTCTTCTCCAGAAATTATTTTAGCTGCTTTATCTACAGTAACAAAAAATATAAAATTAGGAAGTGCAGTTTCTGTTATCAGTTCTGCAGATCCAGTAAAATTGTTTCAAGATTTTTCTTCTGTTGATAATCTTTCAAATGGTCGTGCAGAAATTATGGCGGGTAGAGGTTCTTTTATTGAGTCTTTTCCACTTTTTGGGTATGATTTAAGTGAATATGATGCGTTGTTTGATGAAAAGCTTCGCTTATTATTAACATTAAATAATGATGAGGTTGTAAACTGGAAAGGTAATTTTAAAATGCCATTAATCAATCAAACTGTTTATCCAAGACCAGTTCAAGATAAACTTCCTATTTGGGTAGCAGTTGGCGGAACAACTTCTTCTGTTATTCGTGCAGGAAAATTAGGTTTACCTATTATTTTTGCGATTATAGGTGGAGATCCAGCTAATTTTATTCCATTATTCGAAGTTTATAAACAAGCTTATGTAGATAATGGGCATGATGAAAGTAAAATGCAAATAGGTGTACACATGCATTCATTTTTTGGTGATGATAATGAGAAAGTAGCCGATGATTATTTCCCAATTTATGGTGCACAAATGAATAGAATAGGAGCGAGTAGAGGATGGCCTAAATATTCTCGTCCACAATTTGATTTTGGTCGTTCAACAAATGGTCACTTAGTAGTTGGTGATAAAGAATTGGCAATAGAAAAGATTTTAAAATACAAAGAATTATTTGGATTAACACGCTTTTCTGCTCACATGGATGTTGGTGCGCCAAGCCATTTAGATATGATGAAATCTATCGAGATTTTTGGAAAAGATATTGCGCCTAAAGTAAGATAGTATTATAAGTATATAGAAACAAATAGGGAATAAATATTTAATTTATTCCCTATTTTATTTTTCAGTTTTAACCAGCTCCGGCAGGAACAAGTTCTGTTGTTATACCAATAAATTTTAATAAATCTTTATTATCAAAAATTAATGTTGTGTAATACTTTCCATTTTTGAAAATTAATTTTGAACCTCCAGAAAAAGAAGTATCCTCTCCTAATTTTTCGTGCTCAGCATTGTATTTTTTAAATTTAGTTTTACTCTCTTGTAAAGTAGTTTTATTTAATGCAAGATTGTAAGGTAATCCTTCGATTATTGAAACTTTATCATCTGCTACATCAAAAAATATCTCATTAACTACATCATCATTTCCTATACTACAGTATACTTCTAATCCAGATTTAGGAAGCCATTTTGCATATTTTTCATCATTTGCATCTTCATAATAAACAGTTTTAGTGTTTAAAGCTTTAGAGATTTTGCTTGCTGTTTGTGGAAAAACAAATTCATTATTTTTATCCAATAAAGAGTTTAATTCAGCTTTTTTCTGAGAGAATGCAGTTAAACTCATCATCTGAAAAAATAGAATAAGAATTACATTTAAGTTTTTAGTTATCATTGTCAATAATTTATATAATTAATAAATGTTTAAATCAAAGATATTAAATTGTATTGTAGAAACATAATAAGGTTTTTAAACTATTTTTTAATAAAAGTTAACTAAGAAAATTTGAAAGAACAGAATTAAAAATTGCTTATCAATCAATTGAATAATATTTATATCTTTAATAAAAACAAAATATAAGAAGATGAGTTTTTTAGATTTAGCCCAAAGCAGATACGCAACAAAGAATTACGATTCAACAAAAAAAATTAGCCAAGACAAAATAGAAGAATTAAGAGAAATTATACGATTAAGTCCTTCGTCTATTAATAGTCAACCTTGGAAATTTCTTTTTATAGAAGATGAAGAAATTAAAAGTAAACTAGCTGAAATTTCTTTTCATAATACTCAAAAAATAAAAGATGCAAGTTTGTTGGTTGTTTTTACAAGAATAGACGATATCAAAATATTTGAGAAGCAATTACATGAAAACTTATCGCAAGGACATATAGATTATTACAATCAAAAAATTAAGGATAAAGACGAAGCTGAAATTAAAGCTTGGTTCGAAAATCAAATTTACATTGCATTAGGATTTTTTATTTCTGCTTGTTCTAGTTTAGATTTAGATAGTACTCCGATGGAAGGTTTAGAAAAAGAGAATTACGACAAATCTTTAAACTTAGAAGGATATAAAACAGTCGTAGCTGTTGCAGTAGGATATAAAGATAAAGACGATTTTAATCAACCAAGTTTAAATCCAAAATTACGTTTATCAAAAGAAGAAATAACAAAGCTTATATAAAATATAGGTTTACACATAAAACAAAAAACTCTCAATTTGCATTGAGAGTTTTTATTTCTGGGTGAATGATGGGTTTCGAACCCACGACCTCCGGAACCACAATCCGGCGCTCTAACCAACTGAGCTACAATCACCATTTGGAATGAATTTTCTTTTAAAACTAAATTCTAAAGTTTTTAGGGTGAATGATGGGTCTCGAACCCACGACCTCCGGAACCACAATCCGGCGCTCTAACCAACTGAGCTACAATCACCATTTGAAGTGAATTTTCTTTTAAAACTAAATTCTAAAGTTTTAGGGGTGAATGATGGGTCTCGAACCCACGACCTCCGGAACCACAATCCGGCGCTCTAACCAACTGAGCTACAATCACCATTTTTAGAGATAAATTAAATATCTCTCAATTGGATTGCAAATATAGCCTATTAATCGGTACTTGCAAATAAATTTAATAAAAAAATAAAGGTTTTTTCAACCTTTATTTCTAAATTAAAGAATCTAAATTGTTTACGCCGATGTAACTTCTAGAGATAAAACCTTCTCCGGCTTCAGTTCCAATTAATCTTCCTAAATCATATGCTCTATATTGAATAGAATCTGTGAAGTTTTTAGATGAAATTGGTGTTTGAGGCTCACTTGAATTTGGATCGAAGAATTGCGTTTTATACGCCATACAAGCTTCAACCTTTACATCAAGAAAACCAGAAATGTCAACAACAAAGTGCGGTTCTAATGGTAACCATTGTATATAATGGAAATGTTTTTTTGGTCGCCAAGCTGGTAAACCGTTTTCTATTTTTGGTAATCCAGATAAGAAAATAGCATTATTTACCAAATCAGAAGCTTTTCCGTGATCAGGATGACGATCATGCGGAGCATTACTCAAAATAACATCTGGTTGATACTTACGTATAACCTCAATTATTTTTAATTGATTTTCTTTATCATTTAAGAAAAAACTATCAGGAATACCAAGATTTTCTCTTACAGCAACACCTAAAATATTTTTTGCCTCATCGGCTTCAAGTCGTCGTGTTTCGTCTGTTCCACGAGTACCTAATTCACCTTTTGTTAAATCGAGAATACCAATAGTTTTCCCATTCTTTATTTCTTTTGCAAGTGTACCAGAACATCCTAATTCTACATCATCAGGATGTGCACCAATTGCAAGAATATCTAATTTCATTCTTATTATTTATTTAACCAATCTATAATTTCTTTTGAATCGGGTGTTACTTTTGAAGGATAAGAAGCTTCTAATGTTCCATCTTCATTAATTAAGAATTTTGTGAAATTCCATTTTACATCATTGTCCGATTTTCCGTTAATGGCTTTCTTTGTTAAAAACTTAAATACTTCATTCTGATTATTTCCAATAACATCACTTTTCGACATTAGTGGGAAAGTTACACCATAATTTAATTTACAGAAAGTTGCAATTTCTTCGTTATTGTCAAATTCCTGACCTCCAAAATTATCAGAAGGAAAACCAATAATAACAAAGTTTTGATCTTTGTATTCTTGATAAAGTTTTTCTAACGCATCATATTGTGGTGTATATCCACATTTAGAAGCCGTATTTAGAATTAAGATTTTTTTACCTTTAAGATCTGCGAAGCTAAAATCTTCATCGTTAATATCTTTAAAAGTATAATTATAAATAGTTTTCATTTTTTGCGGTGTTTTAGTTTGTTGTGTTGTTTGTTTTTTAGAAACAGTCTTTTTTGTTTCTTGACCATTACAAGCCATAAACAAACCTAAAAATCCAATTATTAAGTATTTCATTGTGCTTTATTTTAAACAAATTTAAACAATCTGATTCAATATTTTCATTAAAGAATTTAAAAATATCAAGTAAATTAAATCAATAAAAAATGATGTTTAATTTTAAATATTTATAAAAATGGTTTCTATTAATTTATTAAAAAATAAATTTTACAACGAAATAATACTTAATTGTGCAATAAAGAAGTATATAAATTTTATATTTATGCCATAATTCAATAAAGTCCTTTATTGTATGAGGATGGATAATAAGAAGTACGGATAAATGACAAGCAAAATTATAGGAGTTGGAAATTACATTCCTTCAGAAACAATTACCAATGTATTCTTTGAAGAACATCATTTTCTTGATGAAAGAGGAGTTACATTAAAACAGAATAATGAAACAATTGCTGTAAAATTAAAAGAAATTACAGGAATTGAAGAAAGACGTTATGCGAATAAAAACCAAACAGCATCTGATTTGGCTTTTATTGCTGCACAAAGAGCGATTGAGAATGCTGGAATTGATCCTGAAACATTAGACTACATTATTTTTGCGCATAACTTTGGAGACGTAAAGCACGATACTATTCAATCGGATATGGTGCCAAGTCTTGCTTCTAGAGTAAAACATTTATTACAAATAAAGAATAATTTCTGCGTTGCTTATGATTTATTATTCGGATGTCCTGGTTGGGTTGAAGGAGTAATACAAGCCAATGCATTTATAAAAGCTGGAATAGCAAAACGCTGTTTAGTTATTGGTGCAGAAACTTTATCACGTGTTGTAGACATGCATGATAGAGATACCATGATTTATGCAGATGGAGCAGGAGCGGCAATTTTAGAAATACATAATGGTGAGGAAGGACTTAAGTCGCATTTATCTGCATCTTATACATTAACTGAAAAAGATTATCTTTTCTTTGGAAAATCATACAATACTGAAAGTTGTCCAGATGTGAAGTACATTAAAATGATAGGAAGAAAAATTTACGAATTTGCCCTTTCTAATGTACCAACAGCAATGAAAAAATGTTTTGATGAGAGTGGATATGATATTAAAGATTTGAGTAAAATTATTATTCATCAAGCAAACGAGAAAATGGACGAAGCAATTGTAAAACGCTTTTTCGATTTATATAATGTTCCAATGCCAAAGGATATTATGCCAATGGTAATTGAGAAATTAGGAAACAGTAGTGTGGCAACAATACCTTCTTTATTAGCAATGATTATGAATAACGAGTTATGCGATCATGAAATTAAGAAAGGTGACGTTGTATTATTTGCTTCTGTTGGTGCAGGAATGAATATTAATGCAATTGTTTACCAATTTTAATCAGAACTTAAGAATTAAGAATTAAGAACTTAAGAATTAAGAATTAAGAACTTAAGAATTAAGAACTT